>NZ_JQCR01000002.1:1394864-2789729 GCF_000757885.1 Paenibacillus wynnii
CAGCCTGAATGCGTACCCGTTCGGTTCCATCACGCAGATATAAACTAACCGTCTCACCAAGCCGGTCCCGCAGCCGTTCCATAGCGGGAAGCAACAATGCAGCAGGTTCATCAAAGGCCGGGAGATGCGTTGACAACTCCCAGATGCGAATACCTAACCGATACTTCTCGGTTGCCGGATTGCGAATGAGAAACCCCTTCTCCTCCAGAGTGGTAAGCAGCCTATGTACAGTACTCTTATGAAGTCCAATTTGCGACGCGATCTCCGTTAATCCCAGATCACTTTCCCGTGTAAAACATAGCAATATATCCAGCGCCCGTTCTACAGCGCGTACTGTAAGTTTCCGGTCTTCCACAACGATCTCCCCTTCATTGTTTCATCAAATGAAACACGGTTACATTATTTCATATAATCATATTAGTGCAAAGGTCTGCGAAAAGTCCAGTATATTCGGCGGACGGAAAACCTTGGGTTCTAGTTTACATTTACATTACAAATGGGGCGAATTCATTGACTTTGTAAGGACATGAACATACGATTAATTATATAAACTTTTAGGAGGGGACCCTATGGATCTGGTAACTGCCCACACACGCTCACCTGTCTCCCGGAAACCCACTAAACTTACTGATGATGCCTTTCCTTCGCTTCCCCTAGGGAGGATTCGACTTAAACATATTATAGTAGCGCTGCTGCTATCGGTATTTTTCTTCTTTGTATTCTGCTTTATTTCATTGCACGCTTATATTGCGTGGGTGTTGTCCAACCCGACAGTAGCCCCCCTTTATTCTAACCCGGCCATAGCCAAGGGTCTGCAATATGAGGAAGTATCCTTCCGGGCGCTAGACGGCAGCCGTAACATGCAGGGCTGGTATATCCCGGCAAAAGGTGCCACCAAAACCATCGTGTTCAGTCATGGCTATGGTGCCAACCGTGAAGAAACGTGGGTACCGATGTACGATCTGGCTCATTATGCCCACCGTCTTAATTTCAATGTGGTGATGTTCGATTATGCATTCGCTTCCCAGACTAACAAAGATCTAGCTACCGGGGGCAAAAAGGAATCCCAGCAGCTGCTTGGCGCGATTCAATTTGCCAAAGAGCGCGGAGCCAAAGAAATCGTAGTATGGGGCTTCTCGATGGGGGCAGGAACCGCGCTCCAATCCGGCCTGGTCACAAAGGACGTTGATGCGATGATACTTGATAGCACCTTCTTGCTTGAGCCGGATACACTGTATCACAATATTAAGCAAAATATCGATCTGCCGCGTCAGCCTTCCCTTGAAATCATGGAGCTGATCTTTCCGGTACTGAACGGTACAGGGCTGGATCAAATTCCTTATGCAAAGGTCAAATCCAAGGACTACCCGTTTCCGGTTCTGTTCCTGCACGGGACTAAGGATGAGAAGGCTCCTTACCCGATCGCCGAGGAGCTGGCTGCGAATCAGACCCATCCCTATTCTGAATCCTGGATTATCGAGGGCAGCCACCATGAACTGTTATTCCGTGAACATCCGCGGGAATATCTGCGGCGCGTATCCGCATTTCTTGGCAATGTCCAGATTGCCAAGTGATGCTTTCTTATCTGAACAGACAGCCTCTTCCCAGGAAAACTACCCGGGAAGGGGCTGTTTTCATAACCTAAGTCTCCCGGTCATATAAATGACTGATGATTACTAATCAGGGGAGGACTGTATGAGATGCTATATGTATACGGGCCGTTGATGCCTATTAGAGTTCTAGAGGAGATTGTCTTTTGGAAAACCCAAGAAACGGAACATACCGCTGTTATTAAAGCGATTATTCCCAATCTTGAAGAACCCTATGTGAAGTTGCTTGATGAATGGGCCGTTGTCTTCGGAGCAACCGAAGAGGCTGCCCGGTCAATGCTAAATGCTGCACTTACCCCCTCCATGCCCAACTCAGAGATGACAGAGGCCAAAATAGAACATTTACTGCACATATCCTGCAACCAATCACACGAATTCATAAGACAATTGTACGCCGTCATGGAGGCCAGTGCTGCAGTCAAAGAAATACCGCTGGCTGTAACAGTCCTCCTGCATATCATACGTGAATCTGAGTATTTCATCGGTGTTCTGGAAGGGCTCGCCTCCCCGGGTCTCCTGGGCCGTGAAATGCAAGGAAACGCCGCGGCTGATAACAGAGAAACCGAAGCCGGAATACCCTCCGCTGTTACTCTTTCAGAAGTCCACACCCAGGAATCTGTACCGATTGGGGGCCACCGCCTACCTCCGCTCCCTTATCCCTATAACGCATTAGAGCCCTATATTGATGAAAAGACCATGAGAATTCATCATGATAAGCATCATCAGAGTTACGTTGATGGATTGAACAAAGCTGAGGTAGAGCTGGCAGAGGCGCGCAAGACTGATAATTATGATCTCGTCAAGCACTGGGAACGGGAGCTGGCCTTCCATGGTGCCGGGCATTACTTACACACGATCTTCTGGAACATATTGTCCCCTTTAGGGGGTGGACGTCCAACTGGATCTCTTCTAGAGGCTTTGGACAGCAGCTTCGGAAGCTATGACCGCTTCAAGCAGCAGTTCAGCGAAGCCGCGAACAAGGTTGAAGGTGGCGGCTGGGCTATTCTTGTATGGAGTCCGCGCAGCGGAAGACTTGAAATACTAACGGCAGAAAAACATCAAAATTTATCGCAATGGGATGTTGTACCTTTATTGACCCTAGATGTATGGGAGCATGCCTATTATCTGAAGCATCAGAATAATCGCGCTAATTATATTAAAGATTGGTGGAAGGTTGTTAATTGGCCCTATGTATCCAAGCGGTATACACAAGCAAGCAGGCTGATGTGGGAACCTTTTTAACCACTAACAAGAAGAAACGGCTTGCCGTCCTTAATGGGAGCCTATGCTTCCGAAGCAGCGATACTCCGTATCGCTTTCAGGTACCCGTTTCTCGTAGAAATATAAGCAAAGTATACTGAAAACTTATACTTTCTTATATTTTTATAAAAAACCGACCTCAGAGGATTCCCCGAGGTCGGTTCTATAGTTTATTATCTATTCCTTAATCAGTGCTAAAAACTCAGCACGGGCGGCTGCATCCTCGCGGAAGGTTCCTCTGGTCGCAAGCGTTAATGTCTTACTGCCATACTTCTTCACTCCACGAGCGCACATGCACAGATGCTCTCCCTCAACAACAACCATAACACCGTGTGGGTGCAGTACCTCGGTCATAATATCCGCGATTTGTGCCGTAATACGTTCCTGAACCTGCAAGCGGCGACTCACCGCTTCTACCAGCCGGGCCAGCTTGCTAAGTCCAGCGATTCGACCGCTTGGAATATAACCGATATGCACTTTACCGAAGAAAGGGGCCATGTGATGTTCGCATTGACTGTAGTACACAATGTCCTTCACGATCACCAATTCTTCATGAGATTCATCAAAAGTGACGCCAAGCGCCTCTCGGGGATCTACAGAATATCCTCCGAATATCTCCTCGTACATGCGCGTGACACGCGCCGGTGTTTCCAGCAGTCCTTCGCGACCGGCATCCTCACCGATCAGCTCTAATATCTTCCCAACATGATACTCGATCTTTTCACGGTTATCAGAAACCTTACCGTTTACGTATTCGTTGATGCGCCCCATGAAACTTCCCCCTTCCGGACCCGTACTGAAATTCTATCTATACCGGGCCTGTTTACTTCCCCTTACGGTTTTGCCCTTTACCAGCGCCCGGACTACGTCCCGGATTCTGGTTCTTCATCATTTGCTGAGCGCGCTGCATTTGCTTGCCGTTCAGGTTATAACCCATTTGTTTGGCAACCTTTTGAAGCATTTCAGGATCATTCTGCATCGTTGTCATTTGTCTGCGCAGGTAATATACACCGATGAAAAACCCGCCCAGAAGTCCAACGACCAACGTAATAATAGGTATTGCGATATCCATCTAAAGTCCACCTCTATGCTCTATTGTCTGCTACGCCCAAGGCGTGCGAATCTATCATAGCATTTCAAGAACTGGACAGCAATTGGCAAATCCCACTCCTTACGATTGGGAATTGAGCAATTTGTCCTCTGCCTTATGCAGCATCTCCAATACGGTCTCATGCTCCTCTTGCTCCAGCCCCTGCTTTACCGCAGCCAATGCCTCCGAACCCCCAATTCGCCCCAGTGACCAAGCGGCAGTACCGCGCATTTCCGGACGGGGTTCCTTTAGCAATATTTCGCGTAATTTAGGGATAGCAGCTTTCTCTTTAAAGTTGCCCAAGCCTATAATTGCATTGCGCTGGATAGGTTTTTTCCCTCTCCATGCAGCTGAGCTGCTGCCGAACTTCTCCTTGAACTCACGGTTGCTAAGGTCAAGAATAGGCAGCAGTAACGGCTTGGCAATCTCAGGATCGGGTAACAGTTCCGGACGATGATCCCAGTTCTTGCCGCGGTTATGCGGACAGACAATCTGGCAAGTATCACAACCGTATAACCGATTGCCGATCTTTGTCATGTAGTCATCACTTAGAAAGCCCTTCGTTTGGGTGAGATATGAGATACAGGCCTGAGCATTAAGCTGTCCCGGACCTACCAAAGCTCCGGTAGGACAAGCGTCTATGCACTTTGTGCAGTCTCCGCACCCCTCCTGTACAGGAGTATCGGGCGCGAATGGAATATTCGTAATCATCTCGCCAAGATAGATCCATGAGCCATAATGGGGCGAGATAATCGAGCAATTTTTACCGCTGAAGCCTATTCCGGCACGCTCTGCTACAGCCCGGTCAACTAGTACTCCAGTATCCACCATACTCTCCAGCACCGCATCAGGCACACGCTCACGTATGAAAGCTTCCAGCTTCCCTAAAGCCTCACGCAGCACATGATGATAATCCTGCCCCCATGATGCACGAGCCATAATCCCTCTTCGCTCACCCGGCTCCGACTTAGGAGGATCCTCCATTTTGGAAGGATAGGCTACAGCTACGGCTATAATAGACTTGGCCTCACCCGATTCCAGAGCGGGTATCGTTCTTTTATCCAGATCAGGCTCTTCGAAACCGGACTCATAGCCCTTATCCCGATGATCCTGGAGAATAGTTTTTAAATATAGAAACGGCTCTGCAGTTGCAAACCCGATATCGTCAATACCGAGTGCCGGTGCAGCAGCCTTAATCTCAGATTTAAGCTTGTCCCACTTGGAAGGAGGGGGAGCAATGGATGACTGATTAAATGGGTTCATTTCCGCCCTCTCCCTTTTATTAGTAATCTATAATGTATTTAATTTTGAAAATGGCCACCATATAAAGGCAGCTCTTCCGACAATCATATCCTTCGTAATAAACCCGAAATACCGGCTATCCTTGCTTGCACCAGCGTGTCGGTTATCTCCCATAACGAAAAAACCGTCCTCATCAATGGTTATAGGAGCAAAATCAGGGTCCTGAATGGCCGTATCGATATATGGCTCCGCTTTAACTTTTCCGTTAACATACAATAAATGATCCCGAACCTCCACCACATCTCCAGGTATCCCGATCACTCTTTTCACCAGATACTCTTTACGGTTCAATCCAGTACTGGGGTCGTGCAGAACAATGACATCCCCTCGCTTGGGGTTCGCGAACGACAGCGTGATTTTGTTAATGAACAACTTCTCGCCTTCCCATAAGGTTGGCTGCATGGACTGACCTTTAACCGTAGAAATATTAAATACAAATATATTAAGCAAGGACATGATGATAAACACCACAACAGCGGTCAGTATCCAGTCTTTAAGTTCCACTATCCATCGCTTCCCTTGTGAGAACTGTGTGCTTTTTTTTCGGGATGGCTTATGTTTCTGCTGTCGGCTGCGCAAGTATTCTTCTTCAAGATTGTCGCTCATATTTCACCCTCTAGTCCCATTAATTAAACAATCGGATAACAATCGCATAACAATAGAAAAGCATATCTTCCAGCCATTTGCAACGGCTCCCCAGAAGATATGCTTAATATAATGGAACAGACTATTCAGTCTCTATCGATCTCTATACTAAAAATGATTCCGCTTACGAAGGATACAGCAATAATATGCCTAGCCAACAATGCTTAGCTTCCGTACAGACTTGAAGATTTGATTCTCATCATATCCCATAGCTTCATACAACGGTAAAGCGGCGGCATTATGCTCGTCGACAGCTACAAAAATACCTTTGACTTTACGTGCCTGAAAACGGTTTTCCATGGCTGTTACGAGGCTTCTACCGATTCCTCTGCGGCGATAATCGGGGTGGACGGCGATACGGAAATAACAACCGTGATTCTGCTCAATCGTACCAATTAATGCACCTACAATTTCACCTTCTTCTTCTGCAACTACTATGAGATCAGAATCCCATGAAAGCTGCCTAGAGAAAGGCTCCATTGTGCTCGTGTAACATTCTTCGGATAATGCGGTCTGCAGCAGTTCAGTCACTGGACTAACGTCGCTTAATTGAAAGGAACGAACGTGCATTCTTTAAAATCTCCCTTTTCTATGGCTTATGATTTTACAAAAAGAAGGATTTCCCATAACAATGTGGAGACGAAAAAAGCATCAAAAAACGAGGAATACCTGCTTTTAAATCTATTAAAGCATACTTTTCTCGCGATATCACGACTTTTCTTGTGAAAGCGCTTGATATTAAGCGTTTACATTAAAATACTAGAAATGATTTCTATATAAGGTAAAAAGTCTGCATAATTCAATGTAAAACAGGATATCCTTCAGTGTTAACACTGCCTTTACAAATGAAATTCAATCGTTTATTCAGTTACACTTTTTAAACACATTAGTTTGTTTAATGTTGCAATATTGTTCCAGATACGGTTTAATGATAGTAGGCAGATGGGTACATATCCAATAGGTTATATTGGAAATAACCTTAAAAATTCAACTAAACTCAGGAGGGATTTTTTCATGGCATTTCAATTACCATCACTTCCTTATCCGAACAACGCTCTCGAACCGCACATCGATGCATTAACGATGGAGATTCATCACGACAGACACCATAACGCATACGTGACTAATCTGAACGCCGCTTTGGAAAAGGCGCCTGAATTGCAAGACAAAAGCATTGAAGAACTTCTTACTGATCTAAACGCAGTACCGGAAGCTATTCGTACCGCAGTTCGCAACAACGGCGGCGGACACGCTAACCACACCCTTTTCTGGGAAGTTATCGGACCGAACGGCGGCGGTGCACCAACTGGCGCATTGGCGGCGGCTATTGATAGCGAGCTGGGCGGCTTTGACAAGTTCAAGGAAGATTTCGGCACAGCAGCTACAACACGCTTCGGCAGTGGCTGGGCTTGGCTCGTAATCAAAGACGGCAAGCTGGCTGTAACAAGCACCCCTAACCAAGACAACCCAATCAGCGAAGGTGCAACACCGCTTCTTGGACTGGATGTATGGGAACATGCTTACTACCTGAACTACCAAAACAAACGTCCGGATTATATCAAGGCGTTCTGGAACGTAGTGAACTGGGAAGAAGTAGGCAAACGCTACGAAAGCTCCAAATAATAAGGTAACTTATAATTAAATGACGACGCCTCCAGGCCATTTGGCTTGGGGGCTTTTTATATAGGAAAGTACATGGGGAAGAGTGCGGGGGCAGGCTCCATACCTAACGCTACCTCCTAAAGTAGATATATGCAAAAAAACTCCGTGCACCCTACTTCTGGGTGACGGAGTTTTTGGATATTGGATTGTTGGGTAACGTTCGATTGGATATGCTGGGTTGTTGGAAATAGTGGATTATTGATTTGTTGGATATGCTGGGTTGTGCTGGAGCGTTTGATTAAGCTGTAATTTCGTTGGATTATTGGTTATGGATATCTGATTGCACTGGAGCGTCCTGGATGCTGCTTGTTAGATCCCTATGCGATGTATTGCTAGCTAGGTTGCTTCGTTCACGAGATTAAGGTTACTTAATTGCACTTTATACACTTATTCCTCTTTCATTTCCTCTAATGTTCAAAATAATTGCAGTTTATACAACTATAAATGAGGAATAGGCGCTTTTACGCAATATTCAGAGGATATAAGTGTACTGAGTACAACTATGCTTGGAATCGAGTGAGAAATATAGGTTTTAACTGTACATTGTGCAACTATATTAATAAACCGACAAATACTTCACACTACAATCAATCAAAATCAACCAATAATCAATATCTAATAATTATTTAGATTAATGAAATGAAGGTAAAGGGATATCTACGATGTCTACTCTTTTCTTCCCTCTTGTACATCAAAGTAACTATTCAGCAGCTTCAGAAAAACATTAGGGAATGCATAACGCGCCATATCTTCACGGTTAATCCAGCGTACGGCCCCCATGTCTTCCGGATTCTCGGTTCCATCAGCAAAGACTTCTACTTCTAAGGGCACGATGCTATCGGTTAGGAGTACACTCTCCAAGTCTGCACCGCGGGACGGAGTCATCCCGGCCTCGCCTATATCAGACGAGGCTGTCCCTGCGCCATTGGCACTGGCGCCCTCTAGAGAATATGCGGTCACCGCCGCTGCGGCTTCCGCCCGGTAAACCGCCAGGCCTTCTGCCGCCAATGGCATTGGCAACGGCAGGCCCTCCTCTTCCCTGCAGCGATACACCTGCAGGGTCCAAATAATATGGCTGAATGTATGCTCAGCAGCCATCCAGTGCTCTGAAGGCCGGGCGGAGATCCCGGCCTTCACCAGGGACCGGCGCAGCCGGTCCTGCGCCGCGGCATCAGCCAGCCGCGCGCCAGGAGCGGCGCCTTCCGCAGGCGGCGCCGGCCAATGCGGCAGCTCCCACATGCGGGCTAAAAGCCCGCTCATTGGCCGCTGCCGAATGAGCACTCGGCCCGCGTGGGCACCGCGGCCCTCGATCAGAGCCGCCAGCCGCTCCTCCGGGCGCGGCGGCTTGGCCTTAGTCTTGACGGGCAGCGAGGTCTCGCAGCCCGCAAGCCTCCCGGCGCAATGCTCCATCACCGGGCAGGTAAGACATCTCGGTGATTTCGGCGTGCACACGAGCGCCCCAAGCTCCATCAGCGCCTGGTTGAAATGTGAAGCCGATCCCTCCGGGATCAGCTCGGCTGCCAGGCGCTCCATCTTGATTCGAGTGGGACCCTTGGCGATATCATCCTCCATCAGGAAGTACCGGGACAAAACCCGCATAACATTGCCGTCCACTGCCGGCTCCGGCCGGTTGAAGGCTATGCTGAGAATGGCTCCTGCGGTGTAAGGGCCCACTCCCTTAAGACTGAAAACGGCATCGCGGTCATTCGGCACGTTCCCGCCGTACTGCTCTTTCACCTGTCTGGCTGCATGCTGTAAATTACGGGCGCGGGAGTAATATCCCAGCCCCTCCCAGCACTTGAGCACATCCTCTTCCGGAGCGTCTGCCAGCGCCTCTACCGTAGGGAAACGTTCAATAAAACGGTGGAAATACGGAATGACCGTATCCACTCTCGTCTGCTGAAGCATGATTTCAGAAACCCAAATATAATAAGGGTTGCGATGACGCCGCCATGGCAAATCCCGCTTCTGTTGATGGTACCATTCCAGCAAATGACGGCTGAAAAATAACTTGGACTCCTGTTGTTCCTGCTGCTCTTGTTGTGTCATCATTACTCTCCTAGCCCCTTTCCTATCACCGCAACGCTTCTTCTTCCGAAACGATAGCCGCTTTATAATTGCGACTGCTGCTCCACTACGGCAAAAGCTGAAGCCAAACGTCGTTCATGTGTTATTGTAAGATGAATCTTATAGTTATGCCCCTTCGGAAGTCCCAGCCTAGACCAAGCCTCTGCGGATAACCGTACTTCTGGCTTACCAAGTCCGTCCGGCACAATCTCAATATCTGTGAACCCAAGTATACTTCCGATCCCGCAGCCTAGAGCCTTAACAATTGCTTCCTTCGCTGAGAATCGACCAGCTACATACTCCGGCAACTTCCGCCCACGGCAGTGACTAAGCTCAATCTCACGAGCAGTGAGTACACGCTCTATAAACTTGTCCCTCAGGCGTCCTTCCATAAGCGCTGATATTCGATCAATGTCCAGTACGTCATGTCCAATTCCGTAAATCAAACCTGCACACCCCTTAAGAACATATATTCCCTTACCGTTTGGGAAATGGTATGATATGACCATAAAAATTGTAGTCATTCAAGATACTTTCTGCTATCTTAAAAGAAAACACGTTGGAAGTCTATCTCTCACCTATAACAGAATGGTTTATAACAAATATATCAATAAATGTACGACTATATATGAAAGGGGATCCTTAGATGCACCGCAATTTTGAAATACCTGCCGGAGCGGATGCCGTTCTACGTTGTTCGCATTTTCCAGCACACAACAAAGCCAAGAGCCTTATCGTTATTGCGCACGGATATAAAGGCTTTAAAGACTGGGGAATGTTCCCGCATGCCGCAGCCTCTCTAAGCCGGGAGCATGAGGTCATAACCTTTAATTTCTCACATGCCGGAATCGGAGAAGATCTAGAAACCTTTACCGAGCTTGAGAAATTCGCCCGCAACACCTATCACCGTGAACTAAAGGATTTGGAAGTCTTACTGTCCTATCTTAGCCAGCATCCGAAGTTTGGCGGACTCCCTCTATTTCTGCTGGGACATAGCCGCGGAGCTGGGGATTGTCTAATATACACGCTTGATCATCCCGATGAGATATCCGGAGTTATCTCTTGGAACGGTATAACTGACTTGGATTTGTTCACGGAAGAACAGAAACAAGATATGAGGGAAAAAGGCCGGGCTTATGTCCTTAACGGACGCACCGGTCAGCAAATGCCACTGGATAACCTCATTCTAGAGGATCTGGAAGCTCAGCAGGAGCGTTATAACATTCTGCAACGAATGAGGGACTCCACCTTCCCTGTTGTCCTTATTCAGGGAAGTCAGGACGGCTCACATCTAAGACAGGGATCGGAACAGCTGATATCCGTAAGACCGGATATTAACTGGATACAAATTTCCGGTGGGAATCACACCTTCAATTCAGTCCATCCTTTTGCGGGTACAACTCCGCAACTGGAGCAGGCAATCGCTCAGACCGAGGATTTTATTGACCAGATCCTTCGTTAACGTACAATTCATCCCATCAGACTCTGTAGAATTATCAAAAACCGCCATGATACTCTGCTCTCATTCGCAGATGAATCACGGCGGTTTTTTAAACCTATTTATACGTTAAATTCCAGGAATCGCATTGCGCTTATGCGCCGTTCTTCGGTAATAGCTCTCCAGCTTCTCTGCCACTTCCGGGCTTACCTGCTTACCTTCCAGATAATCACTGTTATCATCATAAGTTATACCCAACTCTGTCTCGTCCGTTTGGCCGGGCCATAAGCCTGCTGTCGGCGCTTTGGTTACAATAATCTCCGGCACTCCAAGGTAAACCGCTAACTGACGGACTTGACGCTTATTGAGGGAAGTCAAAGGTGTAATATCGACGGCACCGTCACCCCATTTGGTGTAAAAACCGGTAATCGCCTCAGAAGCATGATCCGTTCCCACAACCAGTAAATTATTCTCAAAGGAAAGGGCGTACTGCATCACCATACGTGTTCTAGCTTTGACGTTCCCCTTGCCTTGATGTGTGATATGACGATGCTGCCCCAATGCTTTAAGGCTGTGCTCCACCTCGAGTGCGATTTCATTGACAGTTTCCTCTATGTTGGTCTCTACCGTATGTGTCAGTCCAAAGGCTTTGGCTGCAGCGTAGCTATGCTCTATATCTTCTTGAACAGCATAAGGCTGGAAGACACCTAGCGTGATGTACTCTTTGCCTTCCTGTTCGGATAACTCGTCCGTTGCCCGTTTGCACAGCCCCGTAGCCACCGCACTGTCCACACCACCGCTAATAGCAATCAGTAAGCCTTTCGCCCCGGCTTGCAGTATGTATGACTTTAAAAATTCAACCCGTTTTTGTACTTCTGCCTCTACATCAATGCTAGGCTTTACACCTAATGCAGCAATAATTTCCGCTTGCAGACTCACAAACCACACCCCGTTTCATTTCATTGTCTTATATTTTAAGAAGAAACGGCTGCACCGTCTATATTAGACGGCGCCCGTTTCTAGGATTGTATAACTAAAGGTCATTATTGGCATATACGATTAAATACATCCTTCAATTCCGCAGCAATTTCAGCAGCAGAACGATCCTCAACCCCATGGCGCTCAATGAAGTGTACTAATACTCCATCCTTCATAAGGGCGATAGAAGGTGACGATGGAGGATAAGGAGCGAAATACTCACGGGCTTTTGCCGTGGCTTCCTTTTCCTGACCTGCAAATACGGTGAATAGATGATCCGGTGTAATTTCATTCTGCAAAGCCTGAGCTACACCCGGGCGACATTGTCCGGCAGCACAGCCACATACTGAATTTACTACCACAAGCGCTGTTCCCTTTACAGTCGGGAGAGCAGCCTCTACTTCTTCTGGAGTTAGCAACTCCTGAAAGCCGATGCTTGTCAAATCATCACGCATAGGTTGAATTGAATCTCTCATGTATTGATTAAAAGACATGGACATTGTTTCTGCACTCTCCTTCACACTATTGTCAGCTAACTTAACAGCAGCACTTACTAACTTTATTATACATCCATACTCTGTGAAAGCAAGGGTAAGGCATAGCCTGTACACCCCCCTATATAATCAGACAAATAGGTGAAACTCATTCAGCAATAGCCAATATTGGAGCTTCGTCCACCTCGTAAGGAAGGGATACAATGAATTCTGTACCTACTCCCTGTTGAGAGTGCACAGTTATTTTTCCATGATGCCGTTCGACAATGTTCAGACAAAGAGGAAGACCGAGGCCTGTACCTTGACTCTTTGTTGTAAAAAAAGGCACAAACAGCTTTTCTCTTTCGATTTCAGACATGCCGCTTCCCGTATCTCTTATAATTAGTTCTACCCTGTCCCTGTCCGATGAGATCCTCGTTTCCAGAGTCAGCACTCCTTTGGAGCCCATAGCTTCCATACCGTTACGTCCCAAATTTAGTATCAGTTGTTTCATTTCCCTTACATTGAGCTGGAGCAAAGGCATCGAGGGATCAAGATTCAGCTCAACCGTTTGCCCTCTAAGATTAGCGTCAGCCCATAGAAGAGGACTGAGATCCTCAATAATGCCATGTAATAGGACCCTTTCTTTGACTGATATACGACTCTGCGCCAAAGACAAGAAATCATTAATAATGCTATTCGCCCGATCCAATTCTTCCATAACGATGTGGTAATAGGAATGAAGATCATCCGGGCTCTTCTCCCGCATAAGCTGTAGAAATCCACGGACAACTGCCATAGGATTGCGAATTTCGTGTGTGATACCCGCAGCCATTTGCCCCACCAGTGTTAACCGTTCAACATTATCCATCTCATTGCGCATATTCTCCTCTTCCGTCATATCCTGCACAACCAGCAACATGCCTTCAGGCAACTGTGTACCCCTTTGTACCAGTGGTGACGAATAGATATGATAAGTTCGAGAATTTCCGGACAGTTTGACAAATTCACGTTGCTTATAGAAAATGCTATTTTTTAAACGCTGAATGATTTGTTTATCCTCAATGCTATCTAGAAAATAATTAATATTCCGTTCCAATAACTCCGTCTTAGTAAGCAGCGGATAACGTCTTCGCAACAATTCCAGCATAAGCTCGTTAATCCCTGCAATGTTGCCATTGACATCCAAAGACATAATGCACAAGGGTACTACATTTGTAATTTGCTGAAGCTTATCTGACTCCCACTGGAACCTGCGGGTAACTCCCTCCATCTCCACTTTAACGTGAAGCTTATCCCAGATCGTTTCTATGAAGTAGATCAGAATTCCACCTAAGACGAAGGTGACAAATACATAAATCGTTATTAACAGCGCTTTACTCGACTGGGGTTCGTAGAGGTCTTTACCTTCTAGGGTTGGAACAAGCGCTATAAATAGCATGCTCGGAAAAAGCGCTATCCAGAGCAAGCCCATCTTCTCGATTACTGTACCTTTTTTAAATTGGGCGGACATACCAAACAACAGCGGATATACTAATATCCCTGAATTCAGCAGCAAATTGTTAAACTCCAGGGATCCTGTGCTCAAAATAGTACATAGTAACAATAATGCGGCAAGGGCTAGCCCCGATCGGTAGCTTCCGTACAGAATGCCGATAAAAGCGGGGAGAATAGCTAAATTTAAGTATGTAGTTCCAAATAACGTCGTGGATAAAATAGAACAAAGTAAGATACTAAAAGCACAGCACAAGACCAAAACAGATTGGTCATCTGGAAATTTGCTGTCTCTTCGAGTCATGTGACTCTGATCCAATCTCCAATGAAATAGAACCACAAATAAGCATGCAGTCGATATTTGCAACAAAATCTCCTTAACTGCCTCAAAAATAGAAATCACACCCCGAGTTGGACAAATTACCCTATATGCATAGATTAAAACATACAAGTTGCTATATTACAATCATTATAAATAAGACCCATGCACAGGGCTGGATACGCCCAACGCAGAAGTGGTATGATTCCGTTAGAAGAACACTGGGACTCAAGTTCCCCTAATGAAAAGGAGTAATAAAATGAGCAACTACGATGTTGTCGTCATTGGCGGCGGGCCTTCTGGACTGATGGCCAGTGTGGCTGCAGCAGAGCATGGAGCATCCGTCCTGCTGGTGGATAAAGGATCCAAGCTGGGGCGGAAGCTGGGCATTTCCGGCGGTGGACGCTGTAATGTGACGAACGTCAAAGAGACCACTGAGCTGATCTCTCATATACCGGGTAATGGACGATTTTTGTACAGTGCCTTCGATCATTTTAATAACCAGGATATCATCGCTTTTTTTGAGAATCTGGGTATTGCTTTAAAAGAAGAGGATAACGGACGGATGTTTCCTGTCACCGATAAAGCATCGAGCGTAGTCTCCGCATTAATCAACAAGGTACGGAGTCTGGGTGTACAGATTTTAACGGACAGTCCGGTGAAGGAAATTCTCTATAAAGAGAATGCTGTTGAAGGCATACTCCTTACATCAGGCAAGAAGCTAAGCGCTCCTGCAGTAATTATCGCCACCGGCGGGAAATCTGTTCCCCAGACCGGCTCTACAGGAGACGGTTATCCTTGGGCTGAACAAGCAGGACACACTGTCACGGAGCTATATCCGACAGAGGTGCCGATTATTTCACGGGAAGAATGGATTAAATCCGGAGAGCTTCAGGGATTATCCTTGAGGGATGTTACGCTCGCTGTATGGAATGCCAAAGGTAAAAAGGTGATTGATCATCGCGGGGATATGATTTTCACCCATTTCGGGCTGTCCGGTCCTATTGCCCTGCGGTGTAGCCAGTTCCTGCGCCAGGTTCAGAAAAAGACAGGCGGTGATGCTGTGGAAATGTCACTCGACTTGTTCCCGGATCTCAAGCCTCATGAGATGGAGTCACAGCTGCAGGACAAGCTGGATCTAGAGCCGAAGAAGGCGATACGCAACGCGCTGAAGGGATTAATTCCGGAGAGAATGATTCCACTGCTGCTTGTTAAAGCCGGATTGGACGGAGATATTACAGGACATCACTTCCCAAAAAGTGGAATTACAGCCTTAGCCGGGATATTGAAACGGTTGCCGATTACCGTTCATGGCACCCGTTCTTTAGCAGAAGCCTTTGTTACCGGGGGCGGTGTCAATCTGAAGGAAATTGATCCGGGGTCGATGGAATCCAAGCTTATGCCGGGCCTATTCTTCTGTGGGGAGATACTAGATATTCACGGTTACACTGGCGGTTATAATATAACTGCCGCCTTTTCAACGGGATATACGGCAGGCAAGCATGCAGCGGAATTGCACAACTGATCGCGAAGGCTGTGCTTGACCCAAAAAAAGAGCGTACGGAACTTACTCCGTGCGCTCTTTTTGGGCTAACTATAATCTAACCCTCGATTTCAGCAGCGAGGATGATGCGTCCACGCGGCTGTTCGCCTTGTCCATCCGGCTCCAGCGTAATGGCTACCGTATCATATTCCTGCGGATCGAAGGTGTAATACATGGCCCCGGTACCTTTTGAAGTCAGGAAGGTGCCGGCACTTTTTTTGAGATCACCTTTAATGAGCCATACCTGAAACGCCTCACTCCCGCTCAATTCAGGCAGCTTCTCGGCCTGGACAAGAAGGTGTGTCCCCTTCGCGTCGATAACAATGGTTGCCAACCCGCGGGCCACTATGTCCTTGGCAGCCGGGTCTAGAACGACTGCTTTGTTAACTTTGAGTTCACGGGAGGGAGAGTTAACCAACGCAACTTGCTTCTGTAACCCCTCACGGTTCTGTTCAGACACTGCAAGTTCCTTCCGCAATCCGCGCATATCCTGATGCAGTACCGTCGCATACATAGCCAATACCGCCGCAGTTGCTGCCAAAGCAGCACACACGATACGAAGCCGGGCATTTCTTTTGGATGGAACAGGATAATGCGTGGCCGAAAACTCAGGAACAACTGGTGCGGCCGATGAAGATTCTATCGGCTCTTCTATTATTGGAGTTTTCAAGACATTATCTTTGTCGTTATTCGATAAGTCACCTGTCTTACCATCGACAGCTAATATTCGTCCCAACACTCGCTTTTTCATACCTTCAGGTAGTGGGACTTCAAAGGCAGCCCATGGCAGCACGTCAATCACTTTTTTCAATTCTTTCACCTGCTCCCGGCAGTCCGCGCATTCGGATAGATGGGTTTCAAATCGTTGAATATCCTCTTCACTCAGTCCGCCGAGGGCATAGATTTCCGCCCATTCACAATATTCATTCAGAGCTTTATCCATGATAACCTTCCCTCCTTCCCTCAACCATTAACGACTTTCTCATCTGCTTCAGGGCCAGGCGCACACGGCTTTTAACCGTTCCTAGAGGAATATTGTAGCGTGCGGATACTTCCTGTTGAGTCATGCCCCCATAATAAATCGAATCAATGACCTGTTGTTGATCCCGGCTGAGTCCATCCAGAATCTCACGAACTCGCTGCCCCTCGCTTCTCATTTCTACCTGCACCGCCGTATCGGCAAGATCATCAGCTACCGCATGCAGTGCGTCCGTCTCTACAGGTATCCCTCTATCTCTTACCGATTTACGCCGCAGCATGTCCACAGCTATATTGCGGGTAACCGCGAACATCCATGTCGTCAACTTGCCTTGAGAAGCCTCATAACGTTCACTGTGTGTCCAGACCCTCAGGAAAAGCTCCTGTACCACCTCTTCGGCAGCCATGGAATCCTGCACAATTCTATAAGCGAAGGAATATACGACTTTCTCATATCGGTCATATAGATGTTCCAGCGCCGCAGGGTCCTTGTCTCCAATCTGCATCATTAAATCTCTGTCATCCAGAGCATCTGTCATAAGGGAACCCCTCTCATTAATCTCCCTTTATATATAACCTTCGCGGGAAAGTTTGAAGAGGATTACTTTTTATAATAAAAATTTGTAAAATTCTATCTGGCTAAACGAATCGCACCGAATATCCTGGAAACCATGATTCCGGCAGCCGCACCGATAGGGATAAAGAGCACCAAGCCCCACCAAGCATATATCGAAAAACACACTACAGCGGAACAAAGAACCGCAAAAGGCATCAACAGAATGGGAACCGCTCTTGAACCCGCTTCAGCTTTTTGTTCTTTGGTGAAAGGTAATATCCCGATGTAATCATCTTCAATAAATAAGGACCAGAAGGAGAAGAGCCAATAGGTCATCAGTGATGTCAAGACGATGAATATTATCCACTTCAGAAATGCCGGAGCGATTAAGATCGCTACAAGAGACACACCGGTAAACGATAGGTACAGCTTCAAATGCGCGGGATTACGTATCAGTGCTTTGATTGCAGTAGCTGAAAGTCTGCTCTCCGGAAGCTTGGAGGACAATAACGGCTGTGATTTACGGAATACCCAAGGCTTATAGCGTGTCGGGCGCGGCTTAGAAAGAACACCCCTCAGCATTAAACCGGCGATTCTCATACGCTGCTTATAATCTTCTCGAACATCATTCATGAAGGTTCCACGCAGGCGCACCCTATATCGAATGGAGAACAAGGTCGCTAGCGCAAAAAGTGCGGCAGTAATCCACATAAGCATAGAATAGGTATCCCCAAGCTGGGCTACTCGAAAATAAATGCCGCAGGGCAGGGCAACTGCCGGAACTTGCCATAGCCATCGGCGCCACCCTTGATGCTGCACTTTCACAATATGCCCTAGCAGCTTAACGCACCAGCTGCAAGCTAGAGTTAGGATTAGCAGCGAAAGGGCCGCATCCCAAGTCAATCCGTAACCACGGATAATAAAAGGCAGCATCAGTGTATACACAGCCGCTATTTTGAGTGAGGTGACTGCCAGACTATAAATAATACCCCGACTTATAATAGTATTGATCCAGTCCTGCCGCTGCCTTAAAAACAGCAAATCGCCCTCCTGCAGCAGAAGCACCATTCCTCCAGTACCTATCACGATAACCAGTAAAGCAGGCATTAGCATAAAAGGTACTACTGAAGTCCAGTTTGGGAGTTCATTGTTCCAGTATCCGTAGTACAGGCGGCCCCCGAGCAGACCTCCCGGGATAATAATATAGAGCAGAACCGTCCAGTCAGCAGCGGTGCGGATAATGGCGGATTGCTCTTGCCAGTGGGAAATCAGCCGCCGTAGAAACAGTCTTGTAGATGTAGGAAAAGCAAAGGCCTGTTTACTCATGTTAATTCGTCAAAGCAATCAAACAGCGACGCCTCCGGTAATCCGGCATAAGCGCGGATACCCTCCAGTGTACCGGAAGCAGCAACTTTCCCTCCGGAGATAAGCACGAAATTATCACATATTTTCTCAGCGGTATCCAGTACATGTGTTGACATTAATACACCTGCGCCACGCTTACGCTCAGCCTCCAGCAGCCGCAAAAAGTCCTTAGTCGCACGGGGGTCCAACCCAATAAACGGCTCATCCACGATATATACGTCAGGCTGTACCAGAAACCCGAGCATCAGCATCATTTTTTGCTTCATTCCTTTGGAGAATCCCGCCGGAAGATCATTGCGGACAGGCTCCATGCCGAACTGCTTCAGCAGCCGTTCAGCCGTTTCCTGAAATTGTGCATACTCCAGTCCGTAGGCGGCAGCTGCTAAATCCAGATGCTCCCACAACGTAAGATCCTCATAGAATACCGGCTGCTCCGGCACATAAGCGTAAGACTTATTTGAACCCCCCAGCTTAACTTTAGCTTTGGCATGCTTCAGCAAACCTAGAACCGTCTTGATCGTTGTGCTTTTGCCGGCACCATTGGGCCCTATCAAACCCAGCAGCTCTCCGCTCCGAACCTGAAACGTAATATCGGATATGCGCGGATCCCCTGCCTCATATCCTGCCTCTTCAATATATACGTCAAGCACAATGGATTGATCTGTTTCTATCTCTTCCATACTCCATCTCCTAAATGTTAATGGGTGACATATGGTTTCCATGCCACATCTATAATTCACTATCCGATGAGCGGTATTATACATTGTATTTTGTATTAAGCATACCGCTCTTTATTTCAGAGTAGGATTGAAGCCGGTGTTCTGGTGGACGCTCCGCGAACGGTCCGTTGCTCCAATCGCTGTGATCTCCAGATTTTATTTATTTTCCTTAGCGGTAAAAACCCGGAGACAGCTGATGCTTTCGAAGCTAGTTTTCCTTCGGAAAACTTTCGGGCGACCGCTACCGCTTTTCCGCAATTGTTCCGCCCTCTCCGCTACTTCAGCGGAAAACATTACTAAATTCTTCTCTAATCCATCCATGATGTAATATCCGTGGGTATATTGGGAAAGGAATTTACGATGCCGCCACTGCTTCTTTTCGAATAGTTGCCGCTTCATCTCTTCTCTCAATTTTAACACGAAGAATTAGAAGAGCTAATCCGAGCAACAGCGTCAGTATACCTGAGAGGAGGAAGGCAGATATTGGCCCCGAGGCCGTCACTAAGGCTCCACCAGCTACCGGCCCCAGAATAACCGCCGCACTCGTCAAGCTGCCTACGGTACCGAATACACGGCCTGTGTAAGCCTCCGGCGTCCGCTGCTGCAGCATAGACTGAAAGGGTATAAAGGCTAGGCCGGCACCCAATCCTGCCAGCAAGAAGGAACCGAACAGGGCCACATTCATTAAGATCCCCGCCTGAACATAGTAGGTAATGAGCGCGGCGCTTGCGAAGACAGTACCCATAAGAACTGCACCAGCCCCCATGTAGATCAAAGGACGGGTTCCGCCTTTCCTTTTACTCACGAGCAATGCCGAGAACAATGTCCCTAACCCGCTTGCCCCTACACACCAGCCTAGCAGATCACCGTTAATACCCGGGATTTCACGAAAGAGTGTCACGATCTGGGAATCAGCAATTTGCAGCACCAGGAGAACAGATACCAGCATGACGATGCCAGTAAGCACTGCCGGCATTCCAGCAATAATACGTAAACCGGCCTCCATTTCATGTCTAAAGGATTGTTGTTTTTGCAGCTTATCTACGGTTGTATCCCGATTTTCCAGTTTGAAAGCCCCCTTATGAGGAAGTCCCAGCAAGATTACCGCAGAAATAAGATAGGTAACCGAATCAATAAGATAACACGCCGAGATGCCGAACCCGGCAACCAGCAAGCCCCCAAGTGCGGGTCCGATGATTTTGGTAATTTGCTCTATTGAAGAGCTGAGCGCAACGGCACTGTCCATCTGTGCTTGAGGCACAAGTTCCTTAAGCTTACCGCTTCCCCTACATTGGATATTAGCTGCGCAGTAATTAATAGAACAAACGGCCTATTCGCCGATAGTTTCCCTTCCTTGTTGGCCTGATGATCTTGAAATTCTTTCATTTCCGGTCACTCCCCTGTCTCCTCAGTTCCTTATTTATCCATATTAAAACAGAGCAAGACACCCTTCATCCGTCCGCAGATGTAAGTACGACCTCTGCCAGAGGCTGAAATTGCCCTGCGTACAAGGGCGGATATGAAAGTCTTTAATTTTTTTATTATCTTTAATAATTGTTTGATTTTTAATAATTAAAAGTGTGCTCATTGTGACAAATCACATGTTCTTCTTCCATTGTTTGACGTATTGTAAAGCTATAAATAGGTTCGCTGCACAGGTGACCCTTTCAAATCAGACAATATACTACTAGCCGTGCGACGAGATCACACGATTAAAGATAAGGGTGGAGAAGCATGATACAATCCTATGAACGCGATACTCAATTAACACTGCATTTGTACCGGGTTTTTGCCAAGTCTTTCAAAAGCATCAACGAACATGCTGTTACCGGCAGCAAGATTGAAGGGTTTAATCCTACAGCTTTTGCTGTTATGGAAGTCCTCTATTACAAAGGACCCCAACCTATTCAACAGATTGGCGCCAAGCTTCTGCTGCAAAGCGGAAATGTTACCTATGTAATTGACAAGCTGGAAGAACGCGGGTATCTTCAACGCAAGCCTTGCCCAAGTGACCGCCGTGTAATCTTTGCGGAATTAACTACAGAAGGCGAACGACTGATGAATGAGATGTATCCGAAATATTCGGAGCGCATCCACCTTGCCTTTAGCGGCCTAAGTGATGAAGAGAAGGAACAAATGATCATTCTGCTCAAAAAGATGGGCCTGCAGGCTGAAAAACTCTCTCCGCTTCCACGCAAATAGTAGATTGGAATTCAAAACAGCAAGTCTCCCAATACGAGACTTGCTGTTTTTTTATTACGCAAAAAACTTTCGTATTTTTTCGCAGCTTAAACATAGATCCTAGTTAAATAGAAAAATATTAGGTCTAAATACCTTTATTTATAAGACTATAGTATTGTATTTTCAGATAAAACAACCGATAATCTAAGTAGAACATACCAAAATAAAAGAAAAGAGCAAACCCGTGGAAACACGGGGACGCAAAGCTACAGGGGCTACAGCGTAAAGCTATGCCAGCCAGTTACCTTTTGAGATCTTAGATCTCGGGGTGTGTTTTTTTATTTTTCAACATTACAATCTTGTATGGCGGCTTGATAGTTTTGGATAGTGAATAATCAAAAAAAGCGGTGATTGACTTATGGTGAGCATAACCCTCCAGAAAAAAAACAAAATTTTGAATAGGTGGGTACTTTATCTCTTTTGGTTGATGGCCGGGCTTATCCTTATTGCCGGGTTAATCTTCCACCTGTTGGCAAGCGAGGTAGCGAATAAGGAATCTGAGGCTATCTTTCTACCTACCATATTAGTTTCAACTACAGCCTTTGGGATATCTTTATTACTTGCTGAATTGGCACTGCGTTATATCAAAGTTAATCTAGATTTCATCCTCATCTCACTTGGATTTGTGTTTGCCATTGTAGTTATGCTCACCTTCGGCACTCGAATTAATGGATTGTACATCGCACTCGACATTCCTATCATCATTTCTATTCTTTATTTTAGACGCTCTAGGCTTTGGTTTGCTTCTGTCATGTCTTTGATTTGTTATTTTATTTTGTATAGCTTTGTAGAAACGTTGCGCCAGCAAGTCATGATTTATGACTTATTTACGATCATGGGTATGATTATGGGTACGAGCCTTATTGGGGAAATGATACTGCGAAGAGGTGTGGAGCTTATAGCTGCTCTGGAACGTGCCGTACGTTCTGAAGTAGAGGCGTTCGCCGATTCAATTGCCGTTGAGAATCAATCGAAATATGATCATTTGACG
The DNA here is from genome assembly GCF_000757885.1 of Paenibacillus wynnii. Lineage (NCBI taxonomy): Bacteria > Bacillati > Bacillota > Bacilli > Caryophanales > Paenibacillaceae > Paenibacillus > Paenibacillus wynnii. The sequence continues at coordinate 1,417,596 of NZ_JQCR01000002.1, forward strand.
GGTCTTACCAATTATGTAACTTTCCAAGACTACATGGTCTCTCTTATTGAGCAGCATGAGCGTTACGGGCTTCCTTTATGTCTTGCTGTAATGGATCTTGATAATTTCAAGAACATTAACGATACGTACGGCCATTGTGAGGGAGACATGGTGCTACGTGAGACAGCTCAGCTATTACTTGCTGCAATCTCCAGTGAAGATGTTGCGGTACGCTACGGTGGAGAGGAGTTCGTGCTCATCCTGACAGGGAAAACAATAGATCAAAGCCTTCAACTGCTAGAACAAATTCGAGTACAAGTATCTCAACTGCGTTTGGGCTCTATTGATAATCATAAGATAACAGTAAGTATGGGTATCGTTCAATATCAGAGGGGTATGGGAAAGGATGATCTGTTCAGATCAGCGGACGCTCTGATGTACGAAGCTAAGCGGACGGGTAAGAATCGTATTCAAGTCCTTTGGAATGGAGTGTCGGGTTATGATCAGAATTTTTCTTAATACCTCTCAGAAGTTAAGTGATTGGAATCGTAAAATAAGAACGTTATATTGGCTGGTTGGACTATTAATGTTCTTAGCTACTATTGGAACATGGCCTTTCGCCATACAACAACATTCTACGATCCATCACCTATTGAAATACATTTTACTTCAAAATGGCATTCTACTCGGGATTTTATTGCTAGCTGAGCTTGTCTATCATCTCGATAAGCGGTGGCAGGATTATGCAATCATCTCCATCGGTTCCGGATTCGCTGCATTGATTCAAGCGATGGCCCCAATCGATGTCTCGGGCGTCCAAATTGTGGTTGTTCTGCCCATTCTCTCCTCCGTCCTCTACTTTCAATATCGAAAAGTGTTATTCGCATGTTTCAGTACATTGTTGCCATATCTGGCCATTATGCTCTTCAATCCTTCTTACAGGTTTGAGTTGCCCATGTATCAAAAGGCTGTGGGATACAGCTTAATACTATTTATAACACTAGCCAGTCTCGGAATCGTATATCGTGGGCTTAAAATTATAAACGGTGAAAAAGCGGCACTAATGAATGAGGAGAAACACCGTATTCAGAAGAAAGTTAATGATGAAGTCTCAAGCAAAGATGCCCTGACTGGTCTTAACAATCATAGATGCTTCCAACAACGTCTACGCGCAGAAATGGATAGTGTACGGGATTATCCCCTGCACCTGGCCTTAATAGATATCGATAATTTCAAGCAGGTAAACGATAAATATGGACATTTAACAGGTGATACGGTTATTCGAAGAATAGGAGAAGTATTGAGAGAGCAATCGAATAGCAACTGCTTCGCTGCACGCTATGGCGGCGAGGAGTTCGCCGTTATCATTAGTGGACTGAACTCCCTGCAGACCGTGGAATGGCTCGAAGGGCTTCGCACCCAAGTGGAGCAAGCCGTTATTGAGGAGCTCCGCGGCCATAATATCACCATTAGTATTGGCTGCCATCTTTTAAATGAAACTGAGGATCGTGATCTCTTGTTTCGTCAAGCTGATGCAGCACTGTACCGGGCTAAACGTAACGGTAAGAATCAAGTGGCTTGGTAAGAACTTACTTTGCACTATCCTGCAAGGAAGGCACAGAACTACGCAATCCCCAGGAAATCAGCAAAGAGAGCAGTGCAATAACGGCCATAACGATAAACAGCAAATGAAGCCCACCCTCCAGGGCCGAATGCAGGCTTTGTCTAACAGCGGACGGCAGACTACTACCTTCCTGCGGGTTAAGGAGCTTGTTGATATCATCACCCGTGACTTGGGATCCAGGCTGATTCTTCAGCAGTCTATCTATATTGAAGTTCAGCCATGAACCAAATATGGCGACCCCGATGGTCTGTCCCAAAGACCTTGTGAACGTATTTAATGCCGTCGATGAACCCCGTAATTCATGCCCGACTGAGGATTGAGCAATAATGGTAAAGACAGTGGAAACATACCCAAAACCTATACCGCAAATAAACATGAGACACAGCAAGAAAATCTGTGAGGAGCCTTCCGACATAAAAGTCAGACCCACCGCGCCAATAGAGATCATAGCCAAACCGAGCATAGCTGTTCTTCGGGAGCCGGATCGGAGAATCATGCGTCCCCCGGCAATCGAGCCGAACATCCAGCCCACAGACATAGGAGCTAGAAGCAACCCTGAGAGTGCCGCACTTTTACCAGATACACCCTGTACCCATAGCGGCACGTATGTAGAGAGACCGATAATTAATGTGCTAACAAGCAGATTGGCCCCCGTAGAAACAGCAATATTACGAATTGAGAACAATCCCAGCGGCAACATGGGCTCAGAGGCCTTAAGCTCTACTCTTAGAAACACTACCAGCAGCAACACAGACGCTGACAATATCATAACTAACAGCGGAGATGACCAGGCAAGGCTTTGTCCCCCGACGGTCAGCCCAAAGAGCAGGGCTCCCATACCTGAAGCAAACAGCAATGCGCCTGCAATATCAATTTTTGTCTTGCGGCGAACTTTATTTTCCTTGAGATAGCGGGATATAAACAGAATGGATAGAAGACCAAACGGCAAATTAAATACAAATACCCAACGCCAGCTTAAATAATCGACCACATAACCACCCAGAAGTGGACCTACGAGTGAAGAAATCCCCCAGACGGAGCTTAACATTCCCTGAGTCTTAGCCCTCTCCTGGATACTATAAATATCGCCGATAATGGTGAAGGTCATAGGAATAAGTGCCCCGGCTCCAAGCCCTTGAATCGCACGGAAAATAATCAGTTGTTCCATACTCTGTGAAATCCCACATAGCAAAGATCCCAATAAAAAAACAATTGTACCGCCGATAAATACAGGTTTGCGGCCGAAGAGGTCACTGATTTTTCCGAATATAGGTGTTGTAATGGCCATAGCCAGCAAATAGGCCGTAAAAATCCAGCTAAGCCACTGTACCCCCTGAAAATCGCCAACTATCGCAGGTCCCGCGGGACCCGTAACCGTTCCTTCAATCGCGGCTAGAAAAGTAGCCAATAATACTCCAATTAAAATAAGATTACGTTCTTTAGCACCCGGTGACGTCAAGATTCCAAATCCTCTCTTATAACATTTAATTCTGCCATCCATCCGTGTTCAATAGCGAATACATAGCAACATCCTGAAAGCCCGCTTCCGTATGACGGTATTGGCGAAGTATTCCCTCCTGCGTGAATCCAAGCTTAGTAAACAGCTTTGCTGCACGTGCATTACCCGGATGGCATATTACCTCTATCCGATTAAGCCCCATGCTTTCAAAACCAAACTTTAGCAAGAGCCTCAGCGCCTCACTCATGTATCCGTTACCCCAAAACTCAGGCCGTAATTCACACCCTAGCTCACCTCGATAAGCACCCTCAAGCTGCCAGTTATTAAAACCGCAGCTCCCGATTACTGTACCCTCAGGCAAGACGATACTAAAGCGGAGGCTCTCATTCTCCTGCGCCAATTCCAACAATCTGACTATCAGTTCCCGAGTCTCAGTAACCGAAGACAATATGGGAGTCCCCAGCCAATGGGATACCTCAGGATGAGACCAACAGTGAAATAACGCTTCCGCATCATCCAGAGAAATGGCCCTAAGCAATAATCTCTGTCCATTCAATACAGGTACATAGCCATTGCTCAAAATACATCCGCCCCTTTCCATAACCCATACATTATACATTAAAAACAGCGCTTGTACCGGGCAGTATAATCACCACCCGCTACAAACGCTGTTATTTTAGAAAGCCTATTACTTTGTTGTTCCGGCAGCTTTCAACGGCTTTAGCACACCGGTGCTAAGTACTTGAAGTTTCGTCTGTATGTCCTTGAATTCCTCAATACCAGTACGGGTAATACTGTAAGCATCATTGTGTGCAGTTAAGAAATTCCCTTGTGTCAGCCGCTCCAACTCCTGCTTCACTTCCCGTTCTGCTACACGGTATCCCAAACTCTCTAATTCAGGCTGCATATCCGTTACCGTCAGGTCTTTCTCATGGGCAAAATATAGCATGTGAATTCCCATAAACAAATTCTGTATATCGGCGCGCATGTCTCACTCCTTCTGGCCAAAAGCCTTCGGTATCTTAATCATCATTACCCTTCGCTGCTGGCCTGGAAACATGGTGTAAGTTCAATACCCCTCTTCCATTGGGTAACTATCTTATATTAACCTTGTTAACTCTTGACGTAGCTTGTAAGCTGTACTATGTTGTAAATTACAGTTAAGATACTGAGTCAACTTACAGAAAGGTGATGCTTCATGTTTCAGGCTATGCCTTATGATAGTACACGCAGCGAGCGGTTTGAATCGGTTCTAACCCAGCTGGTGGCACTTATTCAAGATGAACCCAATTCCATAGCCAATCTGGCTAATGCTTCGGCCCTTCTCAAATACTCTTTACCGGATACAAATTGGGCCGGCTTCTATTTATACGATGGCAACGAGCTCGTGCTTGGACCGTTCCAAGGACTTCCTGCCTGTATCCGTATACCACTGAACCGCGGTGTGTGTGGAACAGCAGCCTCTGAACGGCGTACGCTTGTGGTAGGAGATGTTCATGCATTCCCAGGTCATATTGCTTGTGATGCTGCATCTAACAGTGAGATTGTTGTGCCTTTAATTAAGGACGATCGCCTCTTAGGTGTACTGGATATTGACAGTCCAATTAAGCACCGCTTCGATGATGAGGAGCGTCGTTTCCTGGAGCGTTTTGCCGCCATTATTGCGGAGGTTATTTAACCTATATAAGATGAACTTAAGATATTAACCTAAGGCTCAGGCGTCACTACCGTGAAGATTTGGACTTCCGGCCGCTGTTGTATCCAGATTTCTATGATTTAACCCGCTTTTAGCGGTTGAAATCCGGATACAAAGGCGGTCGCTATCGCTCCTACAGTTCCAAATTTCCCTCCCTCTGTATTAATCATTTTCCTTTCAAATGCTCGCTCATTCGCAGGATATCTTTCTGCTAATCAGATGAGGAAGAGCGTGAGGCCGGTTAAAGCCTTCTCTCCTCCTTGTCAGAGGGCATACGGGAACAAGGGAGGGGTTATTTCCCTGGTTTCACGATATGTAGGAGCTGGATCCACTCGATCCCTGGAGGTTTTCCCTCCCATGACTCAACGGGTCTATGCCCTTTCATTCCTTCGTTACACCTGTCCAGGGAGTGGAGGCCGGTTATGCTTTAGGTAGCGGGTCTGGGCCCTTATGGAAATTTAATCCGGCCTTCGGTACGCTCCTTTTAGTTAGCGATCCTGCAAATGAGCCAATCCTTGCGAAAAAATTAACGTCGATAAATCTTAAGCTGCCAGTGGGGCGGGGTTAGCGACCTTTGGATCAAAGGAACGCTCCTGTCGGACTAGACCTACAATGATGCGGCAGAGCTTTCCGATTAACTTGAAAATGGAAGCCATGGGCTTCATCTTCTTTTGTTTCACATTATGCTCATGCCAAGCCCGAAAGGCAGGGTTTTGGGAGACTAGAGAGATGACACCCAGGTAGAGGTGTTTACGTAGTTGGGGCCTTCCTCGTCCAGTGATCTTGACTTGGCCCTGGTATTTACCAGAACTCTTCTCTGCCAAATTTAGACCGGCCTGAGAAAGAATTTGGTTACCATGGGTATAGGTTTTCAGATTTCCCGTTCCCGCCAATAAGGCCGCAATACAAATCGTGCCTAGACCTTGAATCGAACGGAGCCGTTGGGTCAATTCAGGAATCTCCTCCAGTAGTTTGATCAGTTCCTTTTGCATCTCTCCTATCCGCTGTTCTAGCCGAAGATAATCGGCTACTAGATTCGCAAGTTGGCGCCGTTCTTCTTCCTGACACGTCGTACGCCCTACAGAGCGACGTGCAGCTGCCAGCAGCTCCGCCGCCTTTTGCAGGGCGCGGGAACCACCCACTCGCTTCATAAAAGGCTTCCAGCCTGCAATCATCTTCTCCGAGTCCAGATTCTTGATATCCCTTGGCAGAGGGAAGGCTTGCAGGGTAGCTAGCGAACGGGGTACGGTCCAATCTTTAAACACGGTGGTGTACTCCGGAAAACTCACATCCAGCCAGCGTGTAATACGGTTTTTGATGATGACTAGGTCTTTCATACAAATTTCCCGATAATTCATGGATACACGTAAACGTTGGAAGACTTCGGGCGTTCGCGGCAAATCGGTATAGTACCCTCGGGAGACCACATCGGCGATCACTAAAGCGTCTTTCATATCACTTTTGGAGGGAGAGTTATCCCGATTTTCTTTATTACGCTTGGTCGTTGCCGGGTTGACCAATACGACATCAATGGACTCCGCAAGAAGCCAATCCGCCAGGTGGAACCAGTAGTGTCCCGTAGGCTCCATTCCAACCAAGACATTGTTTAGACGATGAGTGGATTGAAGGTGCTCCAGCCACTGCTGGAACCGGATAAAGCCTTCCTTGGAGTCAGCAAACTTCAAAGGTTTCCCTATTTCGATTCCACGATAATTGACAGCTCGAGCCACATGAATTTCTTTAGCAATATCTACACCGATGACCACGTGTTTAGGTGTAATCCTTTCGATCTGTTGATTTTGTTTATTTCTTTGTTTAAACTCCATAGTGAGTGTCCTCCCAAGATGAATTTTGTTAGTCACTGGCCGTGACATGATTCTATCTTACAGAGGCGCTCTTTCTTTTGGCAAACTGCATTTCTTAACGCCAACAGGAATGCTTTCGTTCCTTTTCGATTTTTGTTACTTTCTTTGTTCAGCTTATATAGCTATTTTGTAATTTTAAGCTTTAAAAACAAAAAAACGAGCCAGTCTCCAGGTTATTGGAGAGTGGCTCGTTTTCGTTTTTGATTGAATGGTTCCCGCTGAAACCAGCGGAGAGGACGGAATGATTGCGGAAAAGCGTTAGCGGTCGCCTTTGTCTTCAGATGTACACTGCTAAGCGTAATTCAAATACATCTGAAGACAACAGCGATTGGAGAAACGTTCCGTTCGCGTAGCGCCTTAGAACTTAACCGGGCTGATATTCCAAATTTCTGAAGCATATCGACTAATCGTATTATCACTGGAGAATTTACCGGAGTGACCGATATTAATAATCGACTTCTTCAGCCAATCTTTCTGATTTCGATAAGCACGATCAATTTCGACATGTGTCTCCACATAACTGGCGAAATCCTTCAACACAAAGTACTCATCATTGTTGTCCAGCAGGGAATGGAAAATTTGATCAAACTCTTGGGTATGGCAGCAGATAGGCCCTGGTGTTACGAGCTGATCCAGCACTTCCTTCAATCGGCTGTCCTCGTTGTAAATATTGCGGGCATAATACCCACCGTACTGGTAATAATCGAGTACCTGCTCGGCACGAAGACCAAACAGGAACATATTATCATCACCGATCATTTCATGCATTTCCACGTTAGCTCCATCCATTGTTCCAATGGTAAGAGCCCCGTTCATCATGAACTTCATATTCCCGGTACCAGAAGCTTCCTTGCTGGCCGTTGAAATTTGTTCACTGACATCTGCCGCCGGAATGATTTTCTCAGCCAATGAAACGGAGTAATTCTCCAGAAAGAATATACGAACTTTACCTTTAACGTCCGGATCCTTATTCACCACATCAGCAACAGTGTTGATCAGCTTGATCGTGCGTTTTGCCAAGTGATAGCTAGGTGCAGCCTTTGCTCCAAAAATGAACGTACGCGGTACCATATCCATACTTGGGTTTGCCTTGATTTGATTGTAAAGATGGATAATATGAAGAATATTAAGCAGCTGACGCTTGTATCCGTGAAGCCTTTTTACATGCACATCAAAGATCGAATCCGGGTCAACCTTCTCCCCGTGCTTGGAGCTGATAAACTCTGCTAACCGCAGTTTATTCTGTCTTTTAATCCCTGAAACTTTTTCTTGGAAAGAGGAATCCTCACAGTATTTAATAAGTCCGATCATTTCCTGCGGATGTGTAATCCAGCGTGTTCCAATAGCTTCGTTGATCAAGTTGGTCAGTGGAGGATTCGCATGCAACAACCAGCGGCGATGTGTAATTCCATTCGTCTTATTATTGAACCGATGTGGATAATACTCATCGAACAGCTTCATCTCGCGTTTTTGCAAGATTTCGGTATGAAGAGCAGCAACTCCATTTACACTATAACTGCCTACAATAGCTAAATGAGCCATTCTGACCTGATCCCCATAGATAATTGCCATTTGCGAAATACGTTCCTGATTTCCCGGATAACGGTCCATCAGTTCGCGGCAGAAGCGTGCGTTAATCTCTTCAATAATCAGTTGAATGCGCGGTAAAAGCTCCTTGACCATGGTCACAGGCCATTTTTCCAACGCTTCACTAAGAATAGTATGGTTCGTATAGGAAACCATTCGTGTCGTTATGTCCCAAGCTTCATCCCAGCTCATGCCTTTTAGATCCATTAGAATCCGCATAAGTTCCGGGATAACCAGTGTAGGGTGAGTATCATTAATGTGCAGCCCAACCTTGTCAGGAAGGGTGTCATAAGGAAGCCCTAGCTTATCAAAGGTTCGGATTATACTTTGCAGACCTGCACTACAGAGGAAATACTGTTGCTTCAGGCGGAGCAGCTTACCCTCGTACTGGGAATCATCAGGGTATAGGAACTCGGAGATTGACTCTACAGAACGTTTATACTCCAGGAATTTATGGTAGTCAGAACCGCCCCGGGAACCAAACATCCTGCCCGGCTGGGTAATAGACTCCGCGCTCCAGTTACGGAGAGTATTCACATGCCTCCGATCGGCACCTATAACAGGTATATCGTAAGGTACTGCGCGGACAGCCTCATAGTCCTTATGTTCAAAAACTAAACGTCCGTCCTTTTCATAGCTGTCCACATGTCCCCAAAACTTCACTTCCACCTGCTTGTCTTCGCGACGGACTTCCCATACGTTTTCCTTCTGCAACCAGTAATCAGGTAGTTCAACCTGGTACCCGTCTACAATTTTTTGCTCAAACAAACCATATTTGTAACGTATTCCGGTGCCATGCCCTGCATATTGCAGGGAAGCCAGCGAATCCAGGAAACAGGCTGCCAGACGGCCAAGGCCTCCGTTTCCAAGACCTGCATCCGCCTCTTCTTCCTCAATATCCTTAAGACAAAAGCCAAGGTCTGCCAAACCTTCGCGTACTACCTCCAGCACGCCCATATTCAGCAGGTTGTTGCCGAGAAGCCTGCCGATCAGAAACTCCATTGAAAAATAGTAAACCTGCTTCCCCTTATCGGCCTTGAATCTTTGGTTGGTTTCCACCCAATGTTTGCCGGCATTCTCGCGGATCATGTTGCCTAAAGTATTGTAAATATCGGCATTGGAAGCTTCTTCGAGCGGTTTGCCCAGATTTCCGATGAGTTTCTCGCGGAATACTTGTTTGAAAGTTTCTTTATCGTTAAACAATAGCAGGTTCCTCCTCACAAAAGCTTTTAACAAAATGGCAGCGGACAATTAGCGGTGTTTATATTTTACTGCTTTTGGCAATGACGAATGGCCGTGTATGATCTCCAACAAGTATACGATCTTTGCTGAGATGAACGTCTTTATCCATAATAACATTTTCAATCACAGCATTCTCATCAATTACACATTTTTGCATAATTACAGAGTTGGTAATTCTTGCACCCTTTCGTACCTGCACTCCACGGAAAATCACGCTGTTCTCAACTTTCCCCGCGATGATACAGCCGTTTGCAATAAGTGAATTGCTGACATCTGCGCTTTCCAGGTAACGGGTTGGCGCTTCGTATTTGATTTTGGTCTGTACCGGATTTTCCTTGAAAAGACTGAAATAATTGTCCGGCTCCAGAAGCTCAAGACTATTCTTATAGTAGCTCTCCAGAGAGTTAATAACTGCATGATAGCCTTTGTACTCGTAGCCTGCAATTTTCAGATCATGCCGATTTTTTTGTATCACATCACGGAAAAAGTAGCTCTCTCCATGGGCAATACTGTATTTAACCTTCTCTAAAAACAGTGCCTTCTCCATAATAAACATATCCAGATACAGATTATGATGATCCTTCTCGTGATGGATACTGGTTACATTATTATGTTCATCAACCTCGACACGCTGGCAAAGATCATGTTCCGGCTGAAGTTGATCTATTTTTTTGTAGACCACAGTAACATCGGCGCCTTTTTCCATATGGTATTTATACATATCCTCGATATCCATAGTAGTGATATGCTGCGTACCGGAGAACACGATATATTTAGCAGCTGCGCGTTTGAAAAAGTCCAGGTTATTATGGAAATGCTGTAAATCACCTAAAGAAGTATCCGTTGGATCGTTCCAGTCCGGAGGCAAAATAAACAGCCCACCATGCTTGCGGTTCATATCCCACGATTTACCGTCACCCAAGTGATCCATCAAGGAACGGTATTTACGGCGGACAAACAGTCCAACGCTCTCCAGATCGGCACGCATCATGTTGGAAAGAACAAAGTCAATCAACCGATAACGACTCGCAAAAGGAACAGCCGCACCGGAGCGAAAATAGGTTAGTTCATTTAAATTATCCAATTCATGGTCAAGATTGATAACACCCATAAGTTGCTTCATCGGAATCCACCATCCTCTAATCGATTATATGGTTTTGGCTGCGATTGGTTTTTTCTTTTTGCTTTTCTTGTCAACAAGCAGGATATCATCTTCGTTTTCCCGCTCAATGCCAATATCCATATTATCCTCGATTACTATATTTTCGCTGATGATGGCTTTGTGAATCCGTACATTTTTGCCAATCTTAACTTTAGGCATAATAACCGAGTCCGTAATTACACTACCTTCACCCACCTCAACGCCATAAAAGAGGACCGAATGCTTGACTTCACCGTGAACGATGCACCCTTCATTAACAATGCAACTGGAAACCTTTGCTCCCGGAGCCACATATTGAGCCGGTTGGTTTGGATTTCTTGTGTAAATACGCCAGTTCGGATCGTTCAAGTTGAGCTGCGGATTGTCATCAAGCAAATCCATATTCGCTTCCCATAAGCTGTTCACTGTACCCACATCTCTCCAATATCCTTCAAATGGATAAGCAAAGAGGGAATTGTTATTACCCAGCATCATAGGAATAATATCTTTACCAAAATCATGGGATGACAAGGCATTCTCCCCATCCTCCAGCAGATATTTTCTTAATACATCCCATTTAAAAATATAAACGCCCATGGAGGCCAAAGTACTCTTCGGCTTTGAAGGCTTCTCGTCAAATTCATAAATTTTAAGATCTTCATGCGTATTCAATATGCCAAAACGACTAGCTTCCTCCAGAGGAACATCAATGACTGAAATCGTGCAGTCTGCATTTCTTTCCTTATGGTATTGAAGCATTGCGTTATAGTCCATTTTGTAAATATGATCTCCTGAAAGAATAAGCACATGCTCAGGATCAAATTGATCAACAAATTTCAAATTACGATAAATTGCATCCGCAGTCCCGCGGTACCAACTGCTCCCATTCTCCCGTTCATGCGGCGGCAGTACAAATACTCCACCATTCTTCCGATTTAAATCCCAATCATTTCCTACTCCAATATAAGAGTGAAGTACAAGGGGTTCATACTGGGTTAGAACGCCAACCGTGTCAATTCCCGAATTCGTACAGTTGCTTAATGGGAAATCAATAATTCGGTAGGTACCTCCAAAATAAACGGCCGGTTTAGCCAGTGACTTCGTCAGTGACTTCAACCTTTTGCCTTGGCCTCCCGCTAATAACATGGCCACCATCTCTTTTTTCTTCATGGAAGAGCCTCCTTGACCTTTAAATAGTAAAGCGACAGAAATTAGTTGTGTGAATGCAAATAGAGGTAAAAATTAAAGAAATGTGCTTGATTAGGAGCTTGGTAAGATTAGGAACGGGGAAAACCATACAGAAAAAGGAATGGCTATCAGACTGGAGGGGGCTCTCCATACCCTGATGTTATCCTTATTGTAATGTGTTCGCTAGCCGCCGTCAAAACCCTTTATCGCATCCAAAAAACGCCTCTATTTCTATTATAGTCCTTATTAATACACTTAACTTCTTATATTATGATTAACCAATATGATTAACCATGAACGATGTTTTTAAATCAAATTAACAAAAGATTTGGGCAATCTTCAGCAAACGTTCAATATGGTATGTCATAATGTTGCTAACTACTTTTACAATGGAGGGACCCGGATTGAAAGCCGCCCAAGGTGTACGACTTTTATTGGTGGACGACGAGCCTCATATCCTGCAGTTCTTAGAAATCGGACTGGTAAATGAGGGATTTGAGGTACAGACTGCTTCCGATGGTTTATCAGCCATATCCATAGCCGCCGATTTCAAACCGCATGTGGCGATTCTTGATGTTATGATGCCCGGTATGGACGGATTTAAAGTATGTCGTTACCTCCAAGCCGAAGAAAGTGAAATTGCTGTTATTATGCTTACCGCCAAAGATGAGGTTGATGATCGTGTCAAAGGCTTGTCTATTGGTGCGGATGACTATATGGTCAAACCTTTTAGCTTTGACGAGCTGCTTGCACGGATTCAGGCAAGGCTGCGCAATCATTTTCCCGGTCTACTCGGTGAGGTGCGCTGCGGCCCATTCAGAATTGACGGACGCCGAAAGGAAATCCGCCACAAAGATGAGGTGTTGGAGCTTTCACCTACAGAGTATGAACTGCTGCAGTACCTTATCATTAATCACGGCCTTGTACTTAGTAAAGCCATGATTTTAGACAAGGTATGGGGATATGATTTTGGCGGGGAGGAGAATATTGTGGAAGTGTACATCCGGTCCCTCCGTGAGAAGCTCGGAGATAAAGAACACCGTACCATTCGTACACTTCGGGGCTCAGGTTACAGGGTGGATCTCCTATGATTCCCCGTATCTCAGGCCTTATCTACCGTCTCGCGGCTCCCCGCTCCCTTAGAAAGCAGCTCCTCGCCATCTCGATCTTAATTCTGTCTGGATTGCTGCTGCTCATCGGGGTTCTGCAATATTTCCTGATGAGGGACTTCATTTACAGCAACAGAGCCAAGTCCATGGAAACCCAAATACGTTCTGTACCGCATGAATTGTTTTTCAACTTTCTTACTTACACTAGTGACGGAAATGGTAAAAACGCCGGTCCTAAGATTCCGTCCGGTGGTTTGCGGTCTGACGGCAACAGACGCCCTCTTCTTCTGGACGCCCATACGACAATTGCGATCTACAGTTCAGATGGTACCTTCAGGGACTTCCAGCAAGAAACGTTGTCTGATTCGACTGCACCCAGACTATCCGATGAAGAATACAAGCAGCTGTTGGTACATACAACAGAACGGGCAACCGGCAAATACAAACTCATAACTGCCGAAGACGGGAGTGAGCATTTGGCGGTATTCATGAGTCTGGGTCGACCGGGTAACGCTAAGCTACTGCTGCAAATGAGTGTGGATACAGGTCCTTTAAGTGATGTAATCATGCAGCAGTTGCTTATTTTTGCAGCTTTGTCATTGGTTGCTTTACTGGCCGGCCTCTTTATGTATCTGCCTGCGCTGAGAAAAACACTAATTCCTTTATCCAATATGGGGGAAACCGCGCATATCATTGATGCAGGCAACCTGGATGTACGATTTCCGGTTGAACAGGGACAGAATGAAATTGACAAGCTGGCTCTCTCCTTTAATAGTATGTTGGAACGTCTGGAGATATCCTTCCACAATGAACGGGAGGCTAAAGAGCAAATGCGTCGTTTTGCAGCTGATGCCTCCCATGAGCTAAGAACTCCGCTTACCTCCATTCATGGATTCTTGGAGGTCCTGCTCCGAGGAGCCGCTGACAACAAAGAACAACTATACAACTCGCTGCACGCAATGCATGGTGAATCGAAACGGATTAACAAGCTGGTGGAGGATCTACTGCTGCTGGCCCGTATGGACGGAGCTCCACAGTTGCGAGTTAAGGAGCTGCTGCTAGGAGAAATCATTTCCGAAATGCAGCCACACCTCCTGGTGCTGGCCGGAAATCGGAAGGTTATCTTCGATATTTCCAACGGTATAAGCGGTAAATACGATCCCGATAAGATAAAGCAGGTTATCCTTAATCTGTTCCACAATGCGGTTCAGCATACGGACCCCGAGAAGGGAACTATTTACGTCGCTATGCCTGTCAGGAATGCTCATGTTGAGGTGACCATACGAGACAACGGCTCCGGTATTTCAGCTGAGCATCTCCCCCATATATTCGATAGGTTTTACCGCAGCGATTCATCGCGTACACGCAAATACGGGGGATCAGGCCTTGGATTATCTATCACAAAATCTATTGTAGAGGCTCACGGCGGAGAGATTAAGGCTAGCAGCGAACCCGGGACTGGTACGTCCTTCACCATTACCCTTCCTTATCTGAAGAATTAGCTAAAGAGCGGTAATTAACGTTATAATAGTAAGTGAGAATGCTGATTCGAAAGAAGATGTGCTCCACAAAACTTAGTTTATGCTTTCGGAGTAGTTTTGTTATGACGTTAGTTCGTAAGAAGTACTGCTCCACAAAACTTAGTTTATGCTTTCGGAGTAGTTTTGTTATGACGTTAGTTCGTAAGAAGTACTGCTCCACAAAACTTTTAGGAGGTTGGGACATGTACGAAATCGCCGTAATTGGAGCGGGACCTGCGGGTGCTAGCGCAGCTCTGTTCGCCGCAAAAGCAGGTAAGAAGACGCTGCTTATCGACAATGATCAGGGAATGACCCGAAGAGGATGGTACGAGAACTACTACGGTATTGCTGAAATTGGGGGCCCCGAGCTGGTTGAAACCGGTCATAAGCAAGCTATGAAGTTTGGTGCAGAGCTTGTTGCCGAACAAGCCGTTAATCTCGTACCAAGCGGAGCCAGCTTTATGATTGAAAGTGAAAGCGGAATAACCTATGAAGCGAAGCATGTCATTCTTGCCACCGGTGTATTAACGGATCTGGCTGCCAAAGCCGGCGTAGAAACGAAGGATGGCTCAGAGCCAAGAATTAAAACGGTAGTAGCTGTTAACACCGAAGGCAAAACAAATGTTCCAGGCATTTGGGCCGCAGGAACCGTTGCAGGAGTAAGCGTTCATGCGATCATTACTGCAGGTGACGGAGCGAAGGTTGCTATCAATGTAATCAGCGAATTGAACGGTGCACGATACGTCGATCATGATGTTTTGAAATCTTAATAAGATCCTCACGATCCGGAAGATGGACTTTAAGTCTGTTTTCCGGATTTTTCGTCATATGGAGACATTGCTGAGTTTTTCCGAGGCCTATCTGAGCTTTTAAGTGCACTTTATACAACTAAAACATCCACCATACCCGCACCGCTCACAATAGTTGCATTTTCTACACTTATATCTACAATACTCGGCGATAACGCCTCTTTTGCGAGATTTTAGTTGCATTTACTACAATTAAAGCTCTACAAGTCCCAAATTCGCACCTAATAGATGTACAAAGTGCAACTAACCCGGTCTGACCCGAGCCTAGACTACATTTCAATGCGATTCCACCGCTGTTGCTCGTACTCACCGATTCAAAGTTACTTATACTCTTTATTTCCCTTCAGTAATCAATCCCTTTATGCGCAATTAAATTCCCTCCATAAACCTCCTGGACAATGTAGAGCGGACGCCCCTTAGTCTCATCATAAATTCGGCCGACATACTCACCCAGAATGCCCAGCATAATTAGTACGAAACCGTTAAAAGTTAGCGTAATTCCAATCATTGAAGCCCAGCCCTTTACTGCAGATTCCGTAAAAATAACCAGATACATAACATACACAAGATATAGAAAACCCGAGGCTGATAATAAAGCCCCCAAATATCCGGCAAGCTTCAGCGGTTTATACGAAAAGGAAGTGATCCCATCCAGAGACAGCTTAATCATCCGCTTCAATGGATACTTGGTTTCTCCCGCCAGACGTTCATCCCGCTCATACTCAATGGCCTTCTGACGGAAGCCGACCCAACTGACGAGTCCCCGTACAAAACGGTTTTTCTCCGGCAGACGCTTTAACTGGTCACATACCTTACGGTCAATTAGTCGAAAATCACCGGTATCTACCGGTATGGAGATGTCTGTCGAATACCGGAGCACTCTATAAAACAGGCTGGCTGTCCATTTTTTGAAAAGGGACTCTCCATTGCGCTTCACGCGTTTGGCATAGACGACTTCGTATCCTTTCTTCCATTCTTTGATCATATCGAGGATCAGTTCAGGCGGGTCCTGTAAATCAGCGTCAATAATGACAACCGCATCACCCACTGCATAATCCATATCGGCTGTTATGGCAATCTGGTGCCCAAAATTACGAGATAGGTCGATCAGACTGACGCTCTCATCCCAATAACTGTATTCCTCTATCATTTGTGCACAGCTATCCGTGCTGCCGTCATTTACGAAAAGAAGCTCATAAGCCTCACCCGTCATTACCATTACTTTCTTAATTCTCTGGTACGTTTCTTGAATAACCGCCTCTTCGTTAAACATGGGTATAATAATGGAATAGCCCACTTTGGTACTCATCCAGCAGCTACTCCTTAAATTGGTAAAGCCCTGATCAATCTCATTTTATTTCAGTGTTACCTCGTACAAAGTACCGCTGCTGTTTGCTGCTAGAGCTGTTCCTGCTGCTCCTGTTCCCTGCCAATCGGCTGCCGGAATCTCTGTTCCATTCTCGTTAATCCACGTTGTCAGCTCAGAGTTGCCCCCGCGGCCGCCACCCATTCCCCCGCTGGATACAAGGAAGTACCTCACTTTTCCACTTTCGACTAGAGCCTCAAGCGTGTCTGCGGTGTACACCTTATCTGACCCGGAGAATCCGTTCAAAATAACAACTTTGGCACCCTCGTCCACGATATAAGGAGCTGCCGTATTATAGTCCATAACGGCGAACAAGTATTTCTCATCGGTGTTGTGACTCTGCAAATAAGTTAGCAATGATTTGTTGAGACCGCTCCTTGTTCCAGCATTGGTTCCTCCCGGCATGACTCCGGCATTCCCCATCTGGCTTAGCATCTGAGCATTGGGTTGGAATCCACCCATTTCATTTCCACCTGTTGGCCCTGCCGCTGGAATCATACTGTTCTGCCCATAAGTTATGGGTGTCAGAGCCCAATACATCGGCCCAATCAACAATACCAATAAACCGGCTAATCCTGCCGCATAGGCAAATGGTTTCTCTTTTCCCTTAAAAGCTGCCAGCAGCAGGGCAATCATTGCTCCTGCGAGCAGGATACCTATGGACCAGCCGCTGCCGATTGTATTGTCATACGGATGAAGGATGTACCACTGAAGCGCTGCTGTTATCAGCGTTGCAGCAGGCAAGAGCCAGGATAGCCAGCCTGATCGATCTCGGTACAGACTCCATAATTCAGACCAACCTGCACCCGCCAATGCGGCAATCGGGGGTGCCATCATAATCAGATAATATTGGTGGAAGAAGCCAGCAATGCTGAAGAACCCCATAATCGGCACCAACCATGCGAGCCAAAACAATGCTTCTTTATGCTTTTGGGTAAAGTTTGTACGTCGCAAGCTTGCGAACAATCCTATACAGGCGAAGGCTGCAAATGGAAGCAGCCAGCTGGACTGACCGGACAACTCCGACTGGAATAAACGCAGCGGACCCGCTGTTCCTGTATTAAACATTCCGCCACTACCTGCACCTGCACCGCCACGGTTCCCGAATCCGCCTCCGGCACCAGCAGGTAGACGGCGCCCTCCGTCGGCACCGTTATCTGCGACCTGACCCGGCATTCCGCCTCCGTTCCCGCCTTTTCCCTGATCCCCTGTTAAGCGGGATACTCCGTTATATCCAAAGGCTAAGTTAAGTACAGAGTTAGTTCCGCTGCTGCCGATATAAGGACGTTTGCTGGCAGGAATCGAATCCACGATAACCGCCCAAGATAGAGATACTACGAGCAGTACAGCCGTGGAAGCTGCTAATACACCTGTTTTCCTCTTCCAATTCACCTTCGCTGCCAGTATATAAAAGAGGTAAAAGGCCGGCAGAACCATATAGGCCTGCAGCATCTTTTCATTAAATCCAACCCCGATCAGCGCAAATGAGGCGATAAGGCTGCCGATTTTATTACTTTCAGTTCCCTTAAATAGGAACCATGCGGCTAATAGGAGGGTAAATACGAGCATGGCATCAATGTTGTTCGTACGGCTGACCGCAGCTGCTACCGGAGTGGTCGCCATCGCCAAAGCGGCTAATCGTGCTGACATTCTGCCGAAGGTCGGCTTCACCAACAGATATACCAATAGTACCGATCCAACACCACCCAAAGCCTGAGGCAGAATTACACTCCAGCCATGCAATCCGAAAATCAGAGCACCGAGCGTCTGAATCCAGAAGGTTTCCGGCGGCTTGTCAACCGTTACAGAACCCGCGGAATCCAGGGATACAAAAAAGAAATTATGAAAGCTTTGCAGCATGCTCCCTACTGCGGTGGTGTAATATGTATTCGCATATTGATCATTCCAAATTTCATACCCGTACAGAAAAGCTGCTAGCACCAGAATGCCTAACAGAACGATATCAGAACCCATTCTTATGATAAACTTCATATGTCTCCACTCCTTATCCTTTATAACTTTATAGCTCGAGCTGCCCCCTATGTCCGTTTCAATCTTTCCGTAGATAAATTATTGCATCCTTACCTTAACTCTCAATGAATAATGGCTGAATGTTTGCTGAACGTAAAAAAGCCCCCAATAGGGGGCTAGCCTTGCTTATTCTCCATGTTATAAATGCGATTATGGCTTTTCTACTCTACCTAGAGCAACGAGCTTATTCACTGTATTCCAATTGCGGCTTGTAGCTGGCATGCCTAACATTTTATCCATTGGAACTTTAAAAAGCGCTGACTGACTTACACTGACCTCATAGAACGCATACATTTCTTTGCCGACAAATCTTAACTTATCCGGCCCGTCCATGTAGGGTTGCAGCTTTTCAAGCGCCTCAGTAGAAGGTTCAGAGGTTAAGAACGAGACATAAAGCCTTTTATAGTCCTCTTGTTCCGGGAGATCAAAGGGGTTGTTCTCTATCACCTGCGCCAGTTCCTCCAGCGTTCGAAGAATAACGGAAACTTGAAATCCATATACCTCTTTGATGCGCAGCTCAATCAACCCGCCAAGCAGTTCAATCTCATGATTGTTACTCTCAAAAATAACATTGCCGCTCTGGATGTAGGTCCTGACATGATCTAATTCGAGAGACTGGAACAGCAACTTTAAATCTTGCATTTTGATTATCTTGTTACCGCCGACATTAATGCCGCGCAGAAGCGCAATATAGCTTGTCAAAAGTCATCGCCCCTCCTTCTTCTTAGTTCATTTTCTCGCCGACAGCACCTTTAGGCGTTTTCGAATTTCTGCAAGAAGCTGCTCTTTTTCCGTGTGGGGAAGCCATTCCACCAACCGTGCTGCCGCTACCGGTAGAACCCATTGATCTATATCTGCATAGGATTGCCCTGATAACCTGAGATACTCGCGGATGTATCCCTTCGTTAGTCTCTTCCTAATGAATCCTATCATTAATTTGACTGGTAGAGGAGCTTGTTGAGGTATAGCTCCTTTACTGAACATGATCACCGATCGTGCAGCGTCTCCATTAGGATCTCCAGCTGCTCCAGTCATCCAATCAATAACCCATGCTTCTTCTTGATCCAATAGAACGTTATCCGGATGAAAATCTCCGTGGCATAACTTGTAATCCTCCGGGAGGTGCTCTAGATAGGACAAAATAGCCGACTTTTCACCTATATCAAGCATCGGTGCCTCTTTAATGCATCTACTTAACATTTCCTTCTGATGCCCGATCTCTTCCGAAGCGTCAAGCTTATGTAGGCTATAGTGCAGCTCTGCCATCATTTTGGCGTATTGGCTGACTCTCCAAGGATTCTTGCTAATCATCTTTAGTAGCGAAGGGCCCAGAATTTGTTCAAATACAATACCTTTCCGTTCATTCATAGTTATGAGTTCAAAAGGCTTCGGGCTACGGATACCCTGCGTATACACGAACTGACTGACTTTGTACTCACGGAGTATATTCTGTTCTGAAACGTTCTCCCGGTATAGCTTTACAATCGTCTGCCCCTTATGCTGAAGTATCTCCGCTGTCCTTCCTTCACCTATAAGCTTCTCCTTCACTCGGTTCCCCCTATAAATTTTTCAGTGCGTCCCTAAAATATTCATGGTATAAATTAATAATCACAATAAGTATCGCTAAGGATTCGTTAACAGTGCCTACTTCCAAATAGTGATTGGCATCATCCATTCTATACACTTTGATGTGATTCACATTCGTAATCTCACGGGAATGCTGCTCAGTGAACAACGGATCAATACTACCATAAATCACACTTCCTGCACTTCGCCGAATGAACGGTATCGTTTCTTGCAGCGGAGTTAAATACAAATGTGAAGTCTTCTTCTGTATTTCCAGCTCCTCGGCGATTCTACCGGCGATTACCGTCCCCATGCTCTTACTGATGAACAGAAATCTCTCGTATACAGGAAGGGAGGTAATTGCTGATTTACATTCATCAACGATGATACTCATCTGTTCACGTTGAAGGTCAACCCTTGCACTTTGATAACCGTATTCCAGCAACAGAATGTCACAGTTATACTCCTTCGCTACCTTGGCTGCATACTCCAGCAGCGGCCGTTCTGCAGAATAGTTTCTCCCGGGAAAAACCACAGCCAACGCCTTAGAGCCTTGCGTAATATGTGTATGTCTAACCTCTCTACCCCAATATGAAGGCATAAGAATATGGTTTACACTCATAGGTCCATTCTCTCCTCCAATAACAATGTACGGATATGCCCTTGCTTTTATTATAGCTATCCTAACTAACGTTTGGAAATATTACTATGGCTCAAGATGATGTTTGCTTTCGATTACTTTTTCTGATAACCAGCTCGGCGCCAATCCATAATATTAACGGGATAATTACCTGAAACGGAAGTGCATAATATCTATAGGTTTCAAAGGCAAAATGCTGCATCTCAAAAATATCTTTAAATATAAAATTTGCTATATAGACCATGATAAGCCCCATTTGAAGCACTACAGAACGGTAACTCTTTAAGTTGAATACTTTAGCCATTCCTGTGCTGGCTACATATAAACATATGCTGACTTTCATAAATAGAGAGGTACAAAAAACAATGGCAGACGATCCCTCAATCCTCGTTAAAAAATTACCCACATTTATTCTGCTGACAGCCACATAAGAAGGAAAGTAAAGACTTGTCAATGCGTTGGAGCCAAGTACCAGCAGGTTTCTTACAGAAATGAATAAAATGATTAAACCGGCAATTAACAAGCCGCTTATTAGTATCTTATAGGCCGAGCCCTTCTTAGGAAGGGCCCGAAAAGTTCCCAAAAACAATATAGTTTCGGCAAAGGGAAATGTAAAAGTACCAAAGGCATCGTTCAAGATAGGTCCCCAGCCGGGATCTAATACAGGTCTCAAATGTTCAAAGTCAAACAAGGGGATGGCTAACAATTGAACGATTATGATTACGAAGATACTGAACACAAGTAGAAGTTTAGCAGTTCGCCCCAATACTTCAATTCCTGATTTAACAGCCGATATGCCGAGCAGACCCACAAAAAGCATAGGAACAATCATGGGTGTTTCTGTTAATGCAACCGTTCGACAGAATTCCCCGAAATTTCGCAGAACCAGCGATCCAAGATGCAATGCATACCATATATACAAACAGGAGAATATTTTACCTCCGATTTTCCCAAAAACGGCGACCAGCATGTCAAAGAGATCTTTGCCCGGAAAAAGAACATTCAATCGAGCAAGGGTTATAAGTAAGGGTACCGTCAGCGCCATGGCAAGAAGTAGCGTAATCCAGCTGCTGTTGCCTGACTTCCCTGTTACCCCCATAATTAGTGTGCTTCCAAATACAAACAGGATGATCATACTGATATAATTCCCTGCGGGTACAATCTCTTTACTCATGCTTTAGCCCCCTTTCAAACATCTATTCTCTAGAAAAGTTTCCCCACCCATTGTACAATCCACGGTGAGGGGCTGGGAATCTCCCAACCCATTGCCAATGCAAATGCGATAGAGAAAGAAACAAAACACAAGGCAGAGCATACATAGAAATCACGTTTCTCCCCTTGCTTAAGCAATCTATAGGGATCAATCCACAAGATACCCACATAAAGAAGCACGATGAAAATACCCATAATTATTCAACTATTTTTATTGATCTAGTCGTCTTGGCACTAGTCTCAATAATCACTTTAGGTTTAACCACAACTTGCAGTAAAGGAAAGGACTCGTCCCAATTTTTCTTCAGCTTCTTCCAGTCTTTTGGATCATTCATATGAATATTCGCTCCAAATCCAAAGATATCCGATTTATATTTCTTCTGAACTTTATGAATTACGGCAAGCATGTTATTCTGCAACTGCTGCTTTGCAAGCTCCTCAATCTCTTTAATCTTTTCAAAATCTGGGAATCCATTCGGTGTCATCACTTCACCCAACCCGGTTTTCGTTTCAGTGCTGACCTGTATTTGCAGTTTCCCGTTAACCCATACTGGCTTTATTTTTGTTTTATTGGAGAAAATCTCTAGGGAATAGGCAGGTTTTCCTTTCTTGTCGTTAACCGGCAGTATCCCCCCTTTGATCTTATTATTAACGAAAAGCATATATTTAGTTTCTTCCCCAGTCAGAGTCCCAACCATTTTATCTTTTGAAAAAACAGCAGACCCGCTGATTCGCTCCGTTTTTTTATTATCTCTCTCATTGATATAGACTAGCGGTGCTATCGCATGCTGCCCCGAAGATTCCAGCTTGTCAAAAAAATCCCAAATGTCCGAAACAGGAGCTGTACTCACATGCCTCTCATGTTGCATCATGTCACCAAGCTCAAAGGAAAGAATCGTATTCTTTGTTTTATTCAGATTAAGGATATCCCTGGCGTTCTTCTCTTTAGCAATAAATATATATACATCCGATCGTGTCTCCGTATCTCTGCTGTACCAATCAATAACTCTTAATACCCCTTCCTTGGCCATCTCCTCACTGATAATAATCGCCTTGGCATGGCTCCAGAACAGCTTGTTTCCTGTCATAGTAATCATGCTCCGGACAATATCAAACATCGTATCCCCCGCAAGAGAGCTAATGGTGGAGCTAGCCTGATTCTCCGGCCCTCCCCCCCCTGACGTATCAATCGTTTCCGCGGTCAACAATATTTTGCCAGTGGCTTTTTCCTTATCGATGGCTACACCGGCCACAATAGAGATCTCCTCAACCTCCGTGTAATTCCAGCAGCCTGAAATGCTGAGCAGAAGCAACAGAAAGAGCATTGCGGACAGTAATCTTTTCACTGGAGTCATGGCTTGTTCCCAGACTTTCTCTTTCGATTGCGTGCCCCGACGATTACCGGATGAACATACAAATACCACCACGGTGCTCTGAACACGGAATCCTTGATATCTTTAGGTTTGGTCGAGCCCACTTTGAGCATGTATGAAACTCCAAAGGAACGAAGGCCCATTAAGTGTATAACTAAAGCGAGCAAACCTAAAAAGTACCCATATAAACCCATAAAAAAAGCGGATAGAAGCAAAAACAATCGGATCACCAACAACGGCCCCGTAAGTCGAGGGTTAAGCAGTGATGTTATGCCTGTCACACCCACAACGATAACCATGGGAGCGCTGACGATGCGGGCATCTACCGCAGCCTGTCCTAGTACCAGCGCTCCCACGACGCTTACGGCCTGCCCAATGGCTGCTGGTATCCGTGCCCCCGCTTCACGGAGAATCTCAAATACGGTTAGCATAAGTATCGCCTCAACAATGGTGGGGAAAGGGACCGCCTTTCTCGCATTGGCAATACTGAGCAGCAGCATGGTAGGCAGCATTTCCTGGCTAAAGGATACCAATGCTAAGTAAAGAGCAGGTATACTAATGGACAGAAAAGCTCCTATTACCCTTAGCATTCGGTTAACGGAAGCAAAATAAAAATTAAGGTAATAATCCTCACTGGTCTGAAAATTCTCTACAAATACATACGGTAAGGTCAACGCAAAAGGACTGCCTTCTACTAGCAAGGCTATTCTTCCCTCCATCATTTTACCAACCACAGAATCAGGGCGTTCCGTGCTCCCTATCATCTCGAATGGCGAATAACGCTCATCCCTAAGTAACTCCGCAAGATAACCCGTATCCGAAATATGGTCCACCTTGACTTGTTCAAGCCGCTTCTGCAAGTCCTGCAGAATATCTGGGGAAGCCAGGTTTTCCATATATACCAGGCATGTTTGTGTTTTGGAGCGAATTCCTATCTCCGTAAAAATAATTTTTAAGTCGGAACTCTGTATTCTTCTCCTAATGAGTGACAAATTAACGGGCAAAGACTCTGTAAAACCCTCACGGGGTCCCCTGATACCTTTTTCTGTGGAGGGCTCTGAAATGGCTCGAGTCTCCCAGCCCTGCACATTAAGACTAAGACCTTCGGAACTTCCATCTACGAATAAGACGGATTGCCCAGCTACAATGGCACTAACTAAATCATCTGGCTGCTTAAAAAGTGTCACTTCACTAATATTTACAATTTGGGTCTGTATTTTGTCTATTAGCCCTTCAGCTGGCAAGTCCTCAATATCACCGAAGTCAAAGCTCATAAGCGGCCTTATAATAGCTTCCTGAATTAGATTCCGATCCGCCATACCGTCAATATAGATCAGGCCACAACGAATTTCCTTACTGTACGCATTGTTAATCATTCTTGTTCTGAGCGTTCCATCATTTGCAAATATTCGGCGAAATAAGGCTAGATTCTCATCCAATGAGGCACTAAGCGATAGAGACGATAATGTCTTACTTGAAGGAGACTTTTCTTGATTATTGTCTGTTTCTTGCACCGACATAGGGTCTCACTCCTGCCGCAATAGATTTTGTTAAATTATCCCCCCATATATTCACTCTTATGCATCTTTTGTTATCTCAAGAAGAAACGGCTTTGCCGTCCTTAATGGGACGGTATCCGTTTCTCGTAGAAATATAAGCAAAGTGTACTGAAAACTTATACTTTCTTATATTTCAAAAAAAAGAAGCCGCTGCCTGCGGCCTCTATCCACTCTGTTATAATTGGGTTACTACTAGGTAAAGGAGTTCTCGCAGTGACACCGTTCACGGAAAAAGTTGTCCGCATTATTCAATCTATTCCAGAAGGAAAGGTTATGACCTACGGAAGCATCGCTTTTGCTGCAGGCAGTCCGCGTGGAGCCCGACAAGTCGTTCGAATCCTTCACTCTATGAGCCGGAAGTATAATTTGCCGTGGCACCGGGTGGTTAACGCTAAGGGTATGATCTCCCTCACGGAAGATGAGTCCAACTCCATGCAGAAGCTTCAGCTGATCGGAGAGGGCGTTATTTTTGATCAGAAAAATGCGATTGACCTTAAGAGGTTTCAATTCTTTCCTGATCTGACAGACTAGCTTTTCTTACCACGCGCATTTAGGAAACTGTAGAGGGTAGCGTAGATAACAAGCAGAACAAAAGTGATGAACAGGCTGAAAAATACGGACTGCCGATTTAGACTGTCGACCATAAGCTTGTAGAGCTGATGCCGATCCGTTAATATATCCCAGCTATTAAGACGGTATACCCTGCCGAGTAGAACGCCATAGCCTCCCAGGCCACAGGCTGCAAGAACAAATATCCAGGATAAGAGCAGGTTGCTCTTGCGGTAGATAACCGACTGAATCTGATAAAGCGAGAAGAAACCGGTCATCCAAGCGCTCCAGGTAAATAACAACAGCATGGTTAGGTCATACCAGTAGCGGCTTAGTACTTCGCCCTCGACTATGTACCTTTTGTTCCTTATCGTTAAATGCAGAAGATCGGTCATGATATACGGGGCGTTCGGAAAAAACAGCAGCCATGCAGCACAAAGAGGAAGCAGGAGAAACCCTCCAATTTTCCATTTGTCCAATTGGTAAACAGTCATCGAGAACATAAAAGGAATCCAGGCTAGAAACAGATTCCAGATCAGAAAAGCATAATACGTATCTGTACGCAACGAGATTACACGGTACACGGCAAGTGTTGCTAACGACAGAGCGGCCAAAAGCATAAATACTTTGGGGTAATTTAATTCCTTCATCAGTTTAAGTTCTCCTCCGCAACAAGATTACATGTATTACCTCCAATTGTACAAATAGCCAGGGCAGACGTCTAGTTGAATTATAAAAGCCCGGACACTGAGAGTGCCCGGGCTTGTTGATTCTAAATTCCGCCGCGAAGCTCAGGTATTACCCCGGCCTTTGCGCGTCCTTTGAAGGAGTGTTGACTTAAACCTTCATCCAGGCCTGAGAGAGCACTACATTCTCTGAAAGCCGAATGTCTGCAGCCTGCACACTTACTCTTATCGATAGCGCGCAGCGCATCATTAATCGCTTCCCCGGTATGCTCGTAGAAATGTTCTGCACCGATGCTATCATACAATCCCGTCTTTCTCAGCATACTGAGCGGTTGAGGTTGAATACTCGATATCATCAGCTTACCCCCGTTGGCCTGCAACTGCTTCACTAGTCCAGCCAAATTAGCCTCTCCGGTGGTATCCATGAATGGAACCTTTGCCATCCGCAATAATATAACAGTAGACTCATCCGTACCTGAACCAGGCATCGTATGATCGAATTTATAAGCAGCCCCGAAAAATAGCGGTCCCTCTACGTTGTAAATCCCGATCTGCGGGCAGTCATGATTGTCTGTAACCATGTGTGCCGCTACCTTAACAGATGACGGATCAGGAAGTACCTTGGAGACTCCATGAACCTCGCCCATCCGTTTTACAAATAGAACTACGGCAAGAACAAGCCCCACCTCTACCGCAAGTGTCAGGTCTGCAAACACCGTCAATAGAAAAGTGATGAGCAATACCAGCGAATCACCGGTTTTGGTCTTGAGCAGGTGAAGGAACTCCTTGCGCTCGCTCATATTCCAGGCGACTACCATCAGGATAGGTGCCATAGCAGCGAGCGGTATAGCTGAAGCATATGGAGCAAACAGCAGTAGAATAAGAAAAACAACGACTCCGTGAATGACCCCGGAGATAGGCGAGGTTGCCCCGTTCTTAATATTAGTAGCTGTTCTTGCAATAGCCCCGGTCGCCGGAATCCCTCCGAACAGCGGAGCGATAATATTGGCAATCCCCTGACCGATCAGCTCGCGGTTGCTGTTATGACGTTCCCCCGTCATGCCGTCTGCCACAACGGCGGACAACAGCGATTCAATCGCACCCAGTATGGCGATTAGGAATGCCGGGCGGATTAGAGAAACCATACGGTCCCAGGTGATCACTGGAAAGTGAAAGCTTGGAAGTGTATTAGGAATAGCCCCATAGGCAGAACCAATGGTAGACACCTTGCCGCTGAAGAACAGTGCTGCAAGCACCGTAGCGAATAAAAGACCAATAAGTGATCCCGGCACCCTTGGTGCAAATCGAATAGTCAGCATCACCACAACGAGGCAAAGCGCAGCCGTTAGAATGCTGTAAACGTTAATTGTAGATATATGGACACCGATCTCCCTCATATTATCCAGGAATTTCTCGTGCCGCGTCATATCGCGCAAACCCAAGAAATTAGCAATCTGTCCGCTAAATATAATAACGGCTATGCCTGCTGTAAAACCTATCGTCACCGGCTTCGGGATAAATTTGATCAGAACTCCGAGCTTCAACAATCCCATGATGACGAGAAACACTCCTGCCATCATCCCCGCAATCAGCAGGTTCTCATATCCATACTGCATGCCTATAGCGAATAAAATGGGGATAAATGCACCTGTAGGTCCGCCAATTTGAAATTTCGATCCACCGAACAGTGAAATTAGAATACCCGCAATAATGGTTGTATAAATTCCGTACTCCGGCTTCACGCCTGAAGCAATAGCAAATGCCATCCCTAACGGGATGGCAATAATACCGACGATTGTCCCTGATATTATATCCTTACGTAAAGAAGAAAGAGTATAGCCTTGAAACCGGCCCCAGCCTGTCATGATCTAACCTTCTTTTCTCTAAATATCTGATTATTTGAATATAAGGTAAACACTACTCCTGAACGCCAAAATTGTCAACGTCCAAATAACGCTTAATATCCAAATTTCACTCGCTGCGGATGCCTTCCAGCAAGGAAATAGTATTCACAAGATGATTATCGAATATTTGCTTGGTGACAGCCAAAAGGTCTTTGATTAGGGGATCTCGAAGGGAGTAGATGACTGAGGTTCCATCCTTGACGCTGGCTACCACATTTTTGGCCCGCAACACAGCTAGTTGTTGAGACACAGCAGAGCCCTCCGAGCCTAAAATAGCCTGAAGTTCATTTACATTCTTTTCACCCTCGCTTAGCAGCTCCAATATACGAATTCGCATAGGATGCGCCAACGCCTTGAAAAACTCTGTCTTAAATTGCTGAATATCGCTGTTCATGACTTGAGCTCCTTATGGCTTTACTTCTGAATCGACTACTATCATATCATATATCCGGAGGTCAGCCGTCTTGACCTCTACAAAAGTACCCAGAGCCATAGGTTCACCCAGACACTCGAACATAATCAAGCTGTCACCCATCTGAAGAAATGCCGATCCATCCTCCTCGATGTTCTCCAGCCTGCCGGTAAAAGTAACTTGATCCTTATCCAGCGTTAGGCTGTATTCAGCTGCTGCCGCCGGCAATATATCAATCCATCTCATTAGAAGCTGGTTAATCTCGAACTCCACCTCATAGTTATGGCCCAGTGAAATCGCTGCTCCGCACCATATGCCTTTACCCTCCCCGTAGGGTGAGGTGAAGAGAATCTCGTCTTTTCTTAATCCGCGTCCGGTAATTGTTATTATCATCATAAGCTCCATCTGTAATGTTGTAGTTGAATTAATTATACATGAGGATTCTCATAGCCGTTCAAGTATAATTCCGTGTGGCGGCGTTCAAATAGGTGCTTCTCGTCTACCATCATCTCCAGACACTGGGGGCCGTTTACATAGGGAGTCACCTCATTATTCCAGGTCTTCTGGGGTGCCATAGCCTTCAGCTTAACCTGATCCAGACGAGCGGCCACAGTGGCTAGCTCTCCCAGCACTGTGTCAGTCATTCCCGGAAATTCACAAGCTGCTCAAAGCTCGCAATTACTCCTCCCAGCTCTTGCCGATACCTACGGGTCTCCCCCCATATAAACCTGCTTTTATTATAGGAGGGATATCATTATAATCCTCGGCTACGATTTGCAGAGATCCGCCTGAGAGGTGGATATTCATTACGTCTATCATGCGTCGTTGAAGGGATTCCTCATTGTAACTAGATGCTGCAGGCTTCATTTGGTCCAACAGCCGTGAGGGCTGCCGATGAACAGCTATAGATAGATACCCTATAATTTGGATGTGTAAACGTTCGGAGCTTCTCACTTGTAAATAACAAAGCGCTCGGGCAATTGGATGCCTGAGCGCTTGTTATTTAAGTTCATTTAAGTTGTTTATTATAATACATTGCCGTTATAGACCTTAACATCCAGCGGTGCAGACAGGAAGGTTCCAGCTTTTGCAGCAAATGCAGTAAAGTGTCCACTCGCATTATGTTCAGAGACGGCCTCTGAATCACGCCAGGTCTCCACCATTATAAAGTCATTTTCATTCTCTGTATGTCTGTACAATTCATAGGATTGATTGCCTTCTTCAGCAACCGAAGCAGCAATCAACGGCTTAACTTCTTCCAGAAATTGAGCCCGACGCTCTGGAAGCACATGAAAAACAGCATGAGTAATAATCATTGTCTCTTCAACCTCCTCTTATTTCCAATCCGTGATTTTGTCAATCGGAAGGCGTACCGATGCGTAGCCCTCTTCCGCTGCTTTGCCGATGGAAATAAGCATCACAGGGATGTAACGTTCCTTGTCCAAGCCATAAGCCTCGGCAATTCGATCCTTTTCATATCCGCCAATCGGGTTGGTGTCATAACCGTGAGCACGGGCTGCCAGCATAAGCTGCATAGAAACGAGGCCAGCATCAATTAGAACGGTATCCTTATTCACATCGGCAGGCAGTGTGGAGAAATGACCAGCCAATGCGGTAAGCTGTCTTTCCTTCACATCAGCAGGCATTAGTCCACGCTCAACAGCAGCGCCATAGATTTCTTCAGCATAATCGAAGTTGTTCAAATCTCCAAATACAGCAATGACAGCAGATGACGTTTCTACCTGAATCTGATTGAACTTGGCCAATGGAGCCAGCTTTGATTTTCCTTCTGCACTTTCAATAACAATAAAACGCCACGGTTGCATGTTCACCGATGAAGGGGCGAGTGTAGCTTCCGTAAGAATTTCAGTCATCTCTTCCTTACTGATTTTAACGGATGAATCATATTTACGAATGGAGCGGCGACCTGTAATTATGCTGGTAAAGTCATTGGTTTGTGTAGCGTTCATAAATTGTTTATCTCCTTTTTGTTATTAAAATATTAAAATATTGCCTTACAGCGATCCGATATTATGTTGTATGCGTGTTAGTAAATCAATCAGCGCAATGCGGTCCTGTTCGTCAAAATCAGTAAGCAACCCGTTAATAAATTGATTCTTTTCTTTGCGATAGGAAACGATTTTTTCCCGGCCTTTTTGGGTAAGAGACACAAGCGTAACCCTATTGTCAGCCGGATTATTACGACGGGTAATCACCCCGTCTTCTTCGAGGCCCTTTAAATGTCGGGTGATTGCCGCCGCATCAATATCAATGGCCTTTTGCAATGAAATCTGGCTAATCTCGTCGACTTGGAACAGCTCTTGCAGAAGACGGAGACGGGAAGGACTTATACCGGCACATCGTTCGAATTTAGGACCGATACCCTTATTTAAAGACTGCAGCAGCTCAAATATGTGATCTTCCTGGGGACGATGCTCAGTCATAATTACCCCCTCTATCCTATTATTAGTTGTGTAAAATTGTTTTGCTTAATGTTATATTACACATTATTGGTTGACCCGTCAACTAAATGGCATTCTAATGCAGATTGAAAGGTTGCTTTAGAGTTGGAGAACAGATAATCTTAATCTATCAGTCCATAGAGGAGGTTAACTGTTGAGAATATCCTTGATCCAGATGGATATAGCATTCGGCAATCCTGAGGCTAATTATTCCGCTGCGGAATTGAAAATTAGGGAAGCTGCCGCTGAAGCCCCCGACTGCCTTATTCTTCCTGAGCTGTGGACCACGGGTTATGATTTAACCCGGTTGACAGACATTGCCGACACTGATGGGGGAATCACCAAGAACTTCATCTCGTCTCTCGCAAAGGAATATGGCATTAACATTGTAGCGGGCTCTATCGCCAAAATGAATTCTGACGGTATAACTAACACTATGCTCGTATTTAACCGCAAAGGTGAACTCATTGGGGAATACAGCAAGCTGCATCTGTTCGGATTGATGGAAGAACACCTGTATTTACAGCCTGGCGAAAGCAAAGGATTATTCACATTGGATGGTGTATCGAGCGCCGGTGTAATCTGCTACGATATCCGATTCCCGGAGTGGATTCGGGCCCACATGACTCAGGGTGCTGAAGTGTTGTTCGTCAGTGCCGAGTGGCCGCTGCCAAGGCTGTCTCACTGGCGTGCGCTGTTAATTAGCCGAGCCATCGAAAATCAGTGCTATGTTGTAGCTTGCAACCGTACAGGAACGGATCCTGCCAACACCTTCGCCGGCCACTCCATGATCATTGATCCATGGGGAGAAATCGTTTGCGAAGCCTCTGAAAGTGAAGCCATCGTTAGTGGTGAGCTTGATTTGGACAAAGTGCGCTCGATTCGGCAGCAAATCCCCATTTTCCTAGACAGACGTCCGCATCTTTATATGTAGTTTAGTTGCACTTTATACACCTATTTGCCGCAAAAATCGCCTCTGTTTGACTTTAGTTGCACTTTATACATCTAAAAACCAACAAAACACGTTTCACAGCCCTAAACCGGTGAAATAACTGCATAAAGTACAATTAAACATTGGCTTATAGAAGATGGAGCAACTTTAGTTGTACTAAGTGCAGTTATTCGGATAGGTAGCGGTTGCGGGCGTTAGATAGTTAGTTAAGTACATAGATGGTGGTTTGCGGACGTGGAGTAGTTAGAGTATATTGGTCGAGGTTTGCGGACGTTAGATAGTTAGTTAAATACATAGATAGTGGTTTGTTGACGTGGAGTAGTTAGGTACATAGGTGGTGTTAGCAGACGTTGGATTTTTGCTGGTTAGTTAGTAAGTACGTGTTTGTATCAAACGCTTAGTGGAGAGTATATCCTCGTCCTTTCTGCGGAGAATCACGCAAAAGGCGCTGCAGGCTCGGTAATTTCCTCCGATCCTTGCAGCGCCTATTCAGTACGTTCAACCTTCTGCTCATGCTATGCGTAACGTTCCCGCAGGACCCGAGCGGCTTCCAGCACACGTATGTCTTCATAGTCCAAAGTATAGCCTGTCTCCTCCTCCAGGACAGCAGCCGGCTTAACTTGAATCCCGCGGTTAGCTAGCACCTGAAGTATAGCCGCAGTAAATACCTCCGTTGTTGCCGGGCCGCCAAGCTCCCCCAATCCGGCAAGGGTTTCCGGTCGTACATCAGGATAGGACAGTCCTTCTTGCCCGCAGGCAGCCTCTTCATAGAAGCGGCGAATAAGCTCCCCTCGCTCCTGTCCGGACCCGGATATAACCACAAAAGCGTGTACAAAATAGGCGTGACTCTGCCGCCGCTGGGCAATTCCGCAGAATTTACGGCCGCCAATCGCCAGATCAAAGTCACCTGGGCAATAGGAGTGAGTAATCTCTCCCGCCTCAACATTAGCCGCCGCCAACGGGTGAGAGACGGCGACAGCTTCCGTTATCAAGGAAGCCAATAGTCGGAAATCATCATGAAAGTCCAGCTTGCCGCGGCTTTTCGGCAGAATCAGGGAGATGTTAATCACCCCTTCATCAAGCGGTACAGCAGCACCTCCTGAATGTCGAACGGCTGTGCGGATACCCTGTTCCTCAAGCCTTAACATAGCTACTCCTGCACAGGGAAGTTTGCTATCCCGGAGTCCCAGTGCCACTCCCCCTTGGTGACTCCAAAGGTGTATCGACGGGAGCACCAAGCCCGCCCCAACGTCACGGCACAGCGTTTCTTCAAACGCGAACGGGATCAGCATGTCACCGGATGCAGCAGGCTTATCTGTCTCCCCAACCCGTTCACTGTTATTGTGCTCTGCAGCCTTCCGATGTACATGCTCAAACAGTCCCATCTGCTGCGGAAGCTGGCTCATCTCTGTATATTTTCCTGGATTAGATCGTCCATTGATCATGAATAATGCCCACGAGTACCCACTGACTACCCTCTTCCTCGAATACTAGCCGCAAGCTCTGCCAATCCATACCGGCATATTGCGGATCAAATCCGGCGTAATGATATTCGACTACAATAGCATTTGGATAAATATTATGCGCGTTATTAATCGTATTACCCGTACCAATAGACATATTGTAACCGATTTGCGGGGCTGCTGCGAAGTCAGAGCTGTATATAAATCGATCATAATAACCGGCAAAGTTCAACAATATAGGATCGCCAGTGCCATCAAAGGAACCCCAGAGATAGGCAGTATTGTCTAAAGGCGCAGTAGTTAAGGAGCTATGACTCAGTACACGATCACTTGCTGTGTTCACATAACCGTAAGGGGAGAAACGAACTCCCTGCTGGGAACTCAAAGCTGCCAATGCGCTCCAATCTTCATTCTTAAGTGCCGCCACTGCCGCATCTGCCGTGGTTTGAATAATCAACTTAGCTGCGGATGGGATAAGCGGCATCGCTATGGAGGCTGTCCATGTTGAAGCATTCCAGGATACCGTCCCACCCATGCTTTCAGCGGAGAAGCGCAGAGGAATATAGATTCGGCCGTTCCGAAGTTCTGCAGGGACGTCAAGAGTTACGGGATTGCCGTCTTTAAAAGCTGCAGTACTACCGGCTGTCATCCGAGCCTTATGCACGCCTCGAGCAACCGTTGCGGTCAGGGTTGCCTTATTCCAAGTCACTGCTGCACCCATACCCTCTGCCACTCCTCTAAGAGGCACCATTACTCTACCCTGCTTTAGATAAGGAGTATCAGTAAGGGATAGCTTTATGCCGTTAACTTTAACTATAGGAGTCTTAACTGTGACAGAAACAGCTGCGGCACTTATTGGGGCAGATGCAGCCTGAGCCAGAACCGGATGTTCACCCGCGTATAAACCCCCACATGAGATCAGAACGCCCAAGCCCAATACCCCTGCAAACTTACTCTTAATCGTCATCCTTAACCCTCCTGTCAAAGTTGGTTTGTAATCCGTGTTTGATAATGATAACGTTGTCTTATAGTATAAGACGCAACTCTTTTTCAAAAGGTTACGCTGCAATTTGGTATATAGCCAACAAACTTTTGGAGGGATGCACATGAATGTGGAAGAACTGTCAAGAACTGGACAGGTTAGTAAGGCGGAGCAATGGGAACAGGCACTTCATTTACTTTATATCAACTTTCAGGACTATAGTAAGGCTGCGCTTAAAAAGTTTGATGAAGAAGACATTCATCAGGCACGGGTGAACAGCCGTAAGCTTCTTACTCTGTTAGCCATTCTGGATCCAAGTCACTCTTCAGGGTTATACCCATACTTCAAAAAAGCGCAAAAGCTGCTGGGTAAGGTTAGGGACGATGACGTACTCATTGATTCTTTTAAAAAAAGACGGAAACACTCCAAAGAAGCCGAGGACACAAAAAGCGCCGAGCTTCTAAAAGCTGTAATCAACTACCAGAAGGAAAAACGCAAAAAACATCGTCAAAGGCTCGCTGATGAGCTGCCTAAGCTATTAGGAAAAAAGCTGGATGAACAATGGAACACCTTCCTAACAGCGCTATTGAAACCCCTGGTAGCGAAGAGAGATGCCAATGTTGTTATGCGAGAGCTTGAGGTTGCTTTTGAACAAAAGAAACAATCATGCAGAGCTTTATTTCGGAGACCTGAAGGAGACTCAGAGGAAGCGTATGAAGCACTGCATCAATTGCGAATTGGGGCCAAAGAGCTTCGGTACACAGCCAATGCTGCTGCCTTTGCGCTGAATCAGAAATTCCATACTCATGAGCAAATTTATTCGGAGATACAAGGACAGCTCGGACAGATTAATGATAAGCGGGTATGGCTCCAGACTTTGAACCGTATTGGACGCGAGGAGTTGGATATCAGCAAAAAAACTTGGGAAGTCTTCACTGACACTCTTAAAGCAGAGGTTCTGGATGCTTTACATCAGGAGGATATAGCTAATCTCATAGGCAAGTCCAAATAATATGGAATTAATAAACAGGCAGGGGTCCTTCATAGATACCCTACCTGTTTTTTATATTTATTAAATCGCTTTCCGATCAAGCAGTTGCTTATTCAACAGGCTTTGATAGACCGACTTTGGGCGTAAGCCTACCAGCTTCTCCATGGGTTGGCCGTCCTTGTACACTATGACTGTAGGCATGCTCATCACACCTGCTTCCGCTGCCAGTTCGGGCAATTCGTCACAGTCCACCTTAACAACAGTCACCTCGTCACCATATTCCTGATGAAGCTCCTCCAACAAAGGCAGCAGCACCTTGCAGGGAGGACACCACGCCGCACCATAGTCCACTAAGACTATTCCGCCCCGCTGTAACTCTGTATGCAGCCATTCGGCACTATTCGCTTGTATTGTCAATTCGATTCCCTCCTTTGTTCTAGCATAATTGAAGCCATACGCTCCTCCAAATTATGCTTGATCTGATTCAACTCCAATAGCTGGCGTTCAATATCTGCAAGCTTGCTCTCGTATAGAGGCATCACTTCTGCGCAGAAGGCCTCTTTGTTCCTGAGCACACAGTGCAGAAATCCAGCGATTTGTTCCGTTGACAGACCCAAATTCAAATATAGCTTAATCGTTTCAACTGTCTCCACAGCAAGTGGTGAATACTCCCTATATCCGTTGGCCTGACGGACCGGTGTAATCAATCCCTGACTTTCATAATATCGCAATGACCGAACGCTAACGCCAGTCAGTGTTGCAAGCTCACCTATTTTCATGGCAGTCTCCCCGGGTTCATGAGAAATGGTCTAAACATAGTATAAACCCTGACACCAGTGTTAAGGTCAACACTTTTCCATATCATTTTCCAACTATTCAATCATTGTTCCGGAAGCCCCATAATCCTTGATGTCGATTTTCACCTCATACGTAATCGGAGTGTGGCTAAAAGTATCATCCCAATTCTCCTTCACCTTGTTCCATACGTCCGGGTGTTGGATATGCAGGATTCTTCCAAATTCAGCAGCATCTACATGGAATTCTCCTTGCATTTTAGCCACTGTTTTTTGAATCATCTCTTTCACATGCTTCTCCAGCACTCTCTCATCTTTCTTTATACGAGACTCGTCTAATGGCTCTCCGCCGGGAACGAACATCTCAATATATCTTCCTGTTGATTCTACCTTTACCTGAAAAGAGATATCGTCACCCTTTACCTTTGCCTTGATTTTACTACCTATAGTCTTAATCTCATACGTAATAAGTTTATCATCCTCTGCATCATGCATCTTAAGCACTCCACCCTTACCCCTACCCGTAAGCCAAATCAGGCCCTCCACCCCAGACTCATCGAGAAAACCGACTAGCTTTCCTGTTTCTCCTTTAATTACGCCGGCTCCAGCAAACTTGGGCTCTTTGCCTGAACTGATAACGTTCTGCACTATAAAGCTGGTCTTCCCATGTAACGGGCCAATTAATTTAGCTAAAGATAAAGGCTCCCATATCCGGGTGTTCCGATCTCGGTTGTTATAAATGCCTTTAAGCACCAATGCAGGAATTTGATTCGGTAGTGCTTGACCCAGTACCTCGCTGGCCTTTCCTTTGCTGACCAGCACCAGTACACTTAGTCGAATATCATTATCACGGGTGAAGAAATCTATAAGCTCGGCGAGATTAGTTGTACGTGCAAGCGACTCTCCGATCACAATGGTTTTCAGGTGATGTCCAACGGGGTTACGGTTCGTACGCAGTGATAGTTCCCGGATAGTCTCGAAGATAGAGTCCCCTGTATCAGACATATTGTAGTAAATTTTAGATTGGGTCCCATCTCTCTTGGAGCCAGATGATGAGCCTTCGGGAATAATAAATTGATAGGTACAGGTTATCTTATTCCGTTTCGGATATTTACCGCCCTTTTTCTCAAATTCTTTTTCCATTCCAGTTTCATCTGCAGCGTCCAGAGCAATACCTACCTGTATATTTAAATCCTCAATGGGCGAACTACTCCAGCAACCAGAAAGCAGAATACATCCTGCCAGCAGCAAAAGGATTACTCCCCTGCGTCTCATGATCCTACCCTCCTTAAACGTGCGATGAGTAACATTGGCAAAGGCAGGAGCCCAAATAATATAATGGCCCAATTCCCATTCGCCGCCCCAAGTTTAAATAACCCATTAATATTGGGTGGAAGCTGGGAAAATATATACATTAATGGCAGGAGGGCAAATAGGACATTGTGAAATTTCCTATTTATGGTTTGAGATAAGCCTAAAGCCGCACCATAAAAGCTAATGCAGAACAAGCAGAAAATTTGCATGATCCAGATCGACATCAGCAGGGACTCAAAACGTTCAAATATAAGATAATTCACCTCAAAGCTGCGTATCAAATCAAGGAATGGCCAAGTTCGAGTGGTGACCCCATCAACGGAAAAAGCACCGATTGTCAAGACAACAGCTACAACATAAAAAACTGTTGCTATAGCCGTCCCTCCAACTATAACCTTCACAGCTTTCTTTGGCTTCTCCATAAAAGCAGTAAGAAAAAGCATAGCTTCCCCTAATGTAAAGGTAACTTCTGCTGGTTTAATTCCCTTCAATACCGGCCCTATTCCCTCACCTAGGACGGGCCGTAAATTATTAAGATCAAAAACCTCCAGACTAATTAGGCAAACTCCAAAGAAAATCGTCCATGTAATCGGAACGATCAGCCTGCACAACCGGGAAACTGCATTGATTCCTCCCCTGCATAAGTAGAGGGCAATCCACATAAATGAGGCACCTATAGCCCAGGCCGGTGTTCCCTCAAGCAGAAAGAAACCCGTTACCTCCTGTACGGTTCGCACTTCAAAACTGGCAATAGATAAAAAATACGCAACGATAACTATATTTAGACATGCTCCCAGCGGCTTGCCAATAATTTTCCTGGAAAATTGGAAGAAGCTCTCACCTGGAAACCGCTGACACAACTTGACCATTATGATCCCTGTCAACATCGAAGCTATACCACCCAAGATAACAGATATCCATACATCGGGCGTCCCCGCAGCCTCCACCATTGTGCGGGGAAGCGTTAAAATACCTGCACCCACTATATAATTGACCATAACAATCGTCGCTTGACCGGCGCTTATTTTATCACGTGGCTTAGTATACATATTCTTAACCTCCATGTTGCCCTAATTTCTTAACCCTTTCTAATAGGGTTCTTTGGTTTCAGTAGGGTCGGTCTGCGTTTCATAAATTGCAGCGGCATTCTTATAAAGAAATCTTTCCAGTCACTCATACGATAAGGTACCGACATCCCTACATAAGGCACCCCAAAACTCTTCAGTTTGATTAGATGGGCGACCAGTAGAAGAAAGAATAAAATAACCCCATACAACCCGAACATAGCTGCAGAGAACATAGCTGCGAATCTTAGCAACCGCAAGGTAATACCGGCGCTATACATGGGCATAGAGAAAGAGGAAATCGCCGTTACTGCTACAACGATTACAAGGATTGGGCTGACAATCCCTGCCTCCACCGCAGCTTGGCCAATAATGAGGCCGCCGACGATTCCCATCGCTGGGCCTATAGGTTTAGGAAGCCTCAAGCCAGCCTCTCTTAATATTTCTATAGAAATTTCCATGATCAGTGCTTCAATTAATACAGGGAATGGTACTCCCTGACGGGAACTAAGAATGGAAATAATTAGTTTGGTAGGAATAAGCCCAGGGTGGAAGGACAGGAAAGAAATGTACAAAGAAGGCCCGAACAGGGATATAAATGCCGCAAAAAAGCGGAGTAAACGAAGCATTGAGCCCGGTAACCACCTGTCATAATAGTCCTCTGGAGATTGCAGTAGCATGCTGAATGTAACGGGCATTATCAACGCAAACGGTGTTCCGTCAAGAAGTATCGCGACTCTACCCTCCAGCAGTGCGGCCATTACACGGTCTGGCCTCTCGGTATTCTGAATTTGCTGGAAGGGACTGAGATAATTGTCTTCAATCAGCTGCTCCACAAAACCTGATTCCTGAACATCATCTATATCTATGGTTCGAATTCTTCGCTCTACTTCCTCAACAAGCTCCTGATTCGCAATATCCTTCATATAAGTCATAACCAATTCTTTCTGTACCCTTTTTCCTACGGTAAAAGAAATCATAGCAAGTTCTGTAGTTTTCCCATGCCTGCGCAGCATTGACGTATTGTCACTAAGTGTCTCATTGAATCCGATCCGCGGACCGCGCAATAGCGCTTCTGAGATAGGTTCCTCTCCTCCTCTTGTTCTACCGTTGGAGGTCCCTAGTACAAATACCTCCTTCATGCCATCCACCATCAGAACTGCTGCACCAAAGAGAACTTTCTGCAGTGATTTTATTAAATGATCGGTATATTCGATCTCCGAGGCTGTAATCACTTGATTTACTATAATGTCTTTCAGAGATGCTTCCTCCGGAGCGTATGTCATCCCCTCAAAGGGGCGGTCAGCATACATTAAAGGTTTCAAAATATCGTGGTCCATTCCCTCCTTGTCCGTAAGCCCTGCCAAAAAGAAGAGTGCCGCCTTAATCTTTAAAGGACCAATGTAAAATTCCCGCACATTAACATCTGACATATCCATACTTATGTCCTTAAATTGTTGAAGATCTTCCTGAAAGCGTCCAGTAAATACCTCGGCCGAGGCCTCTTCCTCTTTGCCAAATCCAGTATTTGTTTGGACATTGTCTCTATTTTCACCGGAGGATGGAGTGCTCTTCTGTACCTTTTCTCCAGGTTTCTGTGCACTTGGAACCCCGCCACCCTTACGGCCTGCTGCTTTGATTCCTCTCTGGCTCATTTGCTCTTCCTTCAGTTCAAGCCACTTTACAGCAATGGTTATAGCAACTGGGACGACGAGGATAAACAGTCCCTGGATAAGCACTGCCCAACTTGGAAAGAAGTCCATAATCGTATTCCACACTATGATTGCCTCCTTTATATAGCTCGTTGACCTATTTTTACCAAAGCGGAGCAATTCATGCATACAAAGAGGAACAGCACAAAAAAGAGCCCAACCGCAGCTTTCGCTACAGTTGAGCTCTATATTAAACCCTTATTAATTAGTCCAAAGTCTACAACTTTGCAGCTGCCCACAAGGCACCTTGGCGGATCATTTGTCGAAAAGGTGCTACGGAGAAAGAAGGCAAATGATGACCCGGCATTAAATAGACCACACGTCCTAAACCGAACTCATGGCACCAAGCCGCCTGTCTCATCTCACCGTCATGTGGATATTCTGCAAGTACCGTTGTTTTCAGATAAGGATGTTGTTCAAAATAGTACGGCTCCTCATCTATTACGAAGTCCCCAATTCCCTGCATGATCGGATGCTCTGGTTCAGTAATGGTAACCGACAAAGCAGTATACTCCGGGTGATGCGTAAATCGTGCACCCAGCATAAGGCCAAGCTCTTGATTACTCTGCAAGGAGATGCCGTTATGGATGACCAGCAGTCCACCGCCGCCTGCCACATAGGACAACAATGCGGCAACCTGTTCCTGCGGAAGCGGGTGATCCGAAAATTCGTTATAGGATATAACGAGTGGATAAGCGCTAAGAGCTTCCTCATTAAACATAGTAAGATCTTCGGTACAAGTTACCTCTATGTCATTCTCAAGGATGTTACTTAGCTCTCCGTCCACACCTGCAAAAGGATGGTATTTCACCTCTGAATAACTACCTACAGCGAGAGCTTTTATCCTAGCCATCTGATCAACGCCTTCCCTGTTATGAGTTGGATTCACTTACCAAGGCCAAGGATTTCCATCCAGATCCAGGTAAGCCGGTTCTTGACCCAGATATTTCTGGGCATCCTGAACTATCGTCATAATCTTGCTTGCTGACTCATCTGGAGGCGTGGTAGCTTCCTCATTTTTCTGGCCGTTCATGTAGCTCTGCAACCAGCCCGGATGGAATACCATAACCTGCCCGCCCAGTTCCTTAAGATGATTATGCATCAAGGAGGATTGCATATTGAGCGCACTCTTGGACATACAGTAACCATACATATTAGTGCGTTGATTCCGACTGATACTGCCCGCCTCCGAGGAGATATTCACAATAAGCTTACGGGATCCTTGCAGCAGCAGACCCATCAGTGCATTACTAACCCGCAGAGCGCCTAAGGTATTGACGTTATAAAGGCGACTTATAACCTCATAATCCAATTCCACAAGCATCGTGGCATCATCATCCTTATGGATAATACCGGCGTTGTTTACGATGAGATCCACATGGCGGGTTTTGCCGGCAATGAGACGCGCCGCCCGTTTGACACTAACATCACTGCCGATATCCAATGGAACCAGCTCCAGCTGGTCAGGGTATGTATCCTTTAATGCCGTTAACTCTTCCGACTCCTCCATGTACTGTCCAGCGAATACCGTATAATCATGTTTCAAAAGCCACTCCGAAATATAAAATCCCAGACCCCGGTCGGCACCCGTTACACAAGCGGTTTTTTTCATTTAACGTGGACACTCCTTATCTATTAAAGACATGATCGTGTGATTGCATCTTTCTCACCTTAGCACGATGTAAGCGTTTTTTCAACGCCCCTACTGCCCATCAGCATTGCTCACTGAAGCAAAGAAAGAGCATCCTGCACCAACGAGGATCATAACCGTCAATAAATAAGGATTTAACTCATTTTTCCATTATTACCGCCTTATTTTGTGCCTATTTCAGCCAAAATGAAGTTTTTCCGTTTTTTACAAATGGCTACCCAAAGAGTATGATTCGGATTAAATCCAAACTAAATGAATATACGCCGACAGCTAACCTCGTAAGCATCATAAGAGAGAACCATGATCCGCTAGCTTATACGCGAGGTTTACGATAACTGCGCCTATAAACCGCAAGCAGAGGTCCTCCTCTGTATAGCGGTTTTTTGTGCCGAAAGGAAAGTGTAGAATGACAGCCCCCTCGCTCAGTCATAGTCGAACCAACGCCCATTTGTTTGCTGAATTTGTGCAAAAGTATACCGGCAGCGTATATTCCCTGAGTTCCATATTGACAGAATCCTCAGTGAAAGCGGAGGAAGTATCCATCCACACCTTCGCGGAGCTCCACAAATCCTTTCGGCAAGACCGATTCAACCCTCAGCTCGGTCCGATCCAGGCTTACCAAATCTGTATACGGGAATGCTATGCTTTCCTGGAAAGCTGTACATCCTCATCCGAAATTATGTTATGCCCTGCCGATAAAGTGCTGTGTGCTCTCCGGTTCGGCCTGAAGCTTCCCCTTTCAGAGATAAGTGCTGTCCTTGAAGAGACTCCACCTGCACTAAAAGCAAAGCTTAGACGTGTACGCGAAAAAATGAACGGTGAAATTAAGCACTCCTATCTCAATTCAACCCATGTAATTGTTTAAATTGTTCAGGGGACATACCGGTATAACGCTTGAATTGAGCGCTGAAGTAACTTGGATGCTCGAAGCCTGCCATTTGAGCGATTTCCTGAATCCTTTTACCGGTTTCCCTGAACATAAGCGCTTTGCTCAGATTGACTCTTTCCTGATTGACGTACATCATGGGTCTGATATTCAACCTTTTTTTGAAAAGCAAACACAAATACTGCGGCGTAATCCCTGCGATATCCGCAAGTTCCTGTAATAACAGTGGTCTGTGCATGTTCGCTTCGATATATTGAAGCACCGGAGCCAGCCGATCTGTATGGCGGTCAGGGCTCTGGGAACCCGTTAATTGCCGGCTTAGATCCAGCAAAAGGGCGTAAAGCAACTTTGAAAACTCCATTTCTTGACCCGCTTGTCTCGTTTCGGCTATGGCCAACATCCCCCAGAGATTCGATAACAGTATTTCACCATTCACTTGTCTTACCCCAGAACTATGGATACCTCCAAAGGCTAAAATCCGGGCGGCTTCCCGCCCATTAAAGGATACCCAAGCTAGCTCCCACGGATCATGGAGGGGTCTATATGTATGAGGTATGCCGGGATACAAGATAAAAGCATTCCCTGCCCCAATCTTTATTCGAGTCCCCTCAACCAATAACTCCCCCTCACCGCTAATGACTTGATGATATTGAAAATCAGGAAAACCCTCGGGACGCACCATTTCCACCTGATGATCCCAATACCCTACGGAGGATACATATAGAGGGAGTTCTTCCGTCAGCTCATCTACCTTACTGAAAACCATTTTGCTTTTCATAACGACTCCGTTTCATATTGTTATAGTCACTTGAAAATACTTGCATATAATTCAGGAAATCAGGTCTATATAATATGAATATAATATAATTCAACTATACGGCAGGAGTGCATGAAATGCGAAAAAAACTTGTCTATTCACCCCCTACCAACGGGTACCCGGAATGGAATAATAATCCCGAATGTTTTCAGATCAACCGAATGGATGCCCATGCTACATGGATACCTTTTAATACAACAGAGGATGCCTTGCTTGGAGATC
Source organism: Paenibacillus wynnii (assembly GCF_000757885.1). Taxonomy (NCBI): domain Bacteria; kingdom Bacillati; phylum Bacillota; class Bacilli; order Caryophanales; family Paenibacillaceae; genus Paenibacillus; species Paenibacillus wynnii. The sequence continues at coordinate 1,461,423 of NZ_JQCR01000002.1, forward strand.
CACAATCCTCGCCCAACTATTTGTCTTTGAATGGGATGTGGAAATTCGCCTATGCAGAGACTCCGGATCAACGCATACGTAACTTTTTTGAAAAAAACTATGATTGCAGTTCTTGGGCTGAACTGAACGTTCCCTCTCATTGGCAGATGCATGGATATGACTACCCTCAGTATACGAATGTACGGTATCCCTGGAGTGAACGTGAGCCGGAGCTCAAACCGCCTTTTGCTCCCACCCAATATAATCCGGTTGGGTCTTATGTACGAACCTTCTCTGTACCGGAGGACTGGAGCGGGAAGCCTGTTTTCATCAGCTTTCAAGGTGTGGAGTCTGCCTTCTATGTTTGGCTCAATGGAGAGTTGGTCGGATACAGCGAGGATACCTTCACCCCTGCGGAATTTGACTTAACTCCTTATCTAATCCCGGGAGACAATAAGCTTGCCGTTGAAGTGTATCGTTGGTGTGACGCCAGTTGGCTGGAGGATCAGGATTTCTGGAGACTTAGCGGCATATTTAGAGATGTCTATCTATATACAACACCGGAAGCCCATATTTATGATTTCTTTGTTCGAACAGAACTGGATGAGCAGTACCGGCATGCTGAATTGCAGCTGGATGTGAAGCTTATGGATTATTTTGAAAGAACCGCTGAGGCAGTTATTGTGCATGCGCAGCTTTATGATCACGATCAGAACGCTATCTTTGATCAGCCGCTTTCACAGACAGTCTACTTCAATAGCGCTTCTACCCAGACGCTCCAATTCTCTTCTTCTATTATTGACCCGTTAAAATGGAGTGCGGAACATCCGAATCTATATACGTTAGTGTTGTCTTTACATCATGTGGATGGAGAGCTCATGGAAGCCGTTAGCTGCCGTGTTGGCTTTCGTACATTCGAGCTAAAGGACGGTTTAATGAAGATTAATGGAAAACGGATCGTCTTTAAGGGCGTGAACCGCCATGAATTCTCATGCGATACCGGCAGATCAATTGATGTCGATGATATGGTACGGGACATTCTACTGATGAAAGCACACAACATCAATGCCGTTCGGACTTCGCATTATCCGAATCAGACCATATGGTATGACCTTTGTGACCAATATGGGCTGTATGTAATTGATGAGACCAATCTGGAGACACATGGTTCGTGGAGCTATGGACAGACAGACTTAGGCGGAAATACGGTACCCGGCAGTAGACCTGAATGGCGCGCGAATGTACTGGATCGGTGTAATTCAATGCTCCAAAGGGACAAAAACCACCCTTCCATCGTCATCTGGTCACTCGGTAACGAGTCCTTTGGCGGTGATAACTTTGTGGCTATGCATGATTTTCTTAAGAAAGAAGACCCCTCCCGGCTTGTCCATTATGAAGGCCTCTTTCACTATCGCGAGAGCGATGTTGCCTCGGACATTGAGAGCACCATGTACATTAGTCCGGCCGATGTGGAACAGTATGCGCTTAATGATCCAAAGAAGCCTTATATTCTATGCGAGTATAGCCATGCAATGGGCAACTCCTGCGGGGGATTGCATCTATACTGGGAAGTTTTTGAGAAATATGATATTTTACAGGGTGCCTTTATCTGGGACTGGATTGATCAAGCGATTCGACTTAAGCAAGCCGACGGATCCATGCATATGGCCTACGGCGGAGACTTCGGGGAATCCCCTCATGACGGCAACTTCTGCGGAAATGGCTTGATTTTCGCTGACCGTTCAGTATCTCCTAAGCTGTATGAGGTCAAGAAATGCTACCAGAATGTTAAATTTGAGGCTGTCGATTTAGAGCGAGGCATTTATCGGGTAACCAATCAGAATCTATTTACGGATTTGGCGGAGTACGCACTGGCTTGGGAAGTAAGCTGTAACGGCAATCCTGTGCTTAAGGGTACTGTTGATCTGGCTGTCCCTGCAGGAGAATCGGCAGAAATTTCGGTTCCCGTGGTCGATGAACCTAACCTGCAATCCGAGGGCGAGCATGTCCTCACGTTTAGCCTGCAATTGAAGAAATCCACCCTTTGGGCAGACGCAGGCCATGAAGTGGCATGGGAACAATTCCTGCTGCCTACACCTCAGTTTATGGCGGGTCAGGATCAAGACTCTGTTTTGACATCAGATCGTGGTGTGATTGTGGAGGAACAAGCAGGGCGTTTAACTGTTCAGGCGGCGGATGTCTCCCTTCAATTCAGTACTTCAAGCGGTTATCTGATCTCTATGCAAAATAAAGGCAAGGAACTGCTGCTCGAACCTGTTCGTCCGAATTTCTGGCGTGCAGTTACGGATAACGATCTAGGGAACAAACACCATGAGCGTTGCGCGGTTTGGAATACAGCGGGAGCTGGCTGTACACTAGCTTCCTTTGAATCGCATAAGAATGTAGATGGCGTAACTGTTCGTGCTAAGTACACCGTACCCACCGTACCCATTTCTTCACTGATATTGGAATATAGAATCCAAGAAAATGGCTCCATTGAAGTCTTTGAAGAGCTATCACCGGGCATGGGCTTGCCGGAGATTCCTGAAATTGGCCTCATGTTTATCGTTGAAGATCGACTCGACACCGTTTCATGGTATGGCCGCGGACCGCATGAGAATTACTGGGACCGGAAGACAGGCGCCAGACTTGGATATTTTTCGGGAAGTGTCCAGGATCAGTTCGTTCCGTATATAAGGCCTCAAGAATGCGGAAACAAAACGGATGTGCGTTTTGCCAGTATCACTGGGGGTATAAACGGCTCAGGATTCCGTGTGGATGGCGATCCTGTACTGGAACTAAATGCCTTGCCTTGGACACCCGCTGAGTTGGAAGCGAATGATCACATATATAAGCTGCCAGCCAGTAATAAAACCGTTGTGCGTGTGAACTACAAGCAAATGGGTGTAGGTGGAGACAACAGCTGGGGCGCGACGACACATCCTGAATTCACTTTGCCGGCGGATCAAACTTATGGGTTTCGGTTTACGATTCGGATGGTGTAAGTAAGAAAATATCGACAAAAAAAGAGTCTCCCATTAGCCGGTTCAAGCATGGCTTTTTGGGAAGACTCCTTTTTCTCTATATGGATATATATATCACCGTTATAGGAGTTCTACCTTCCTATCACTCACCCATCCAATTTAGAGCTTTCATCATCCGATAGACGACCTCTGCAGTTTGGGCACGATCTGTATTTACGTTAGGTTCGAACAACCCATTTACTCCGCTAAAAATATTTTTTTCTGTTAATATCGCAACAGAGTCCAGAGCGAAGGATGGAATTTCATTCATATCACTATAAACCTTTTAGAGCTCTATGCATAATAACAGCCATTTCTGCTCTTTTTATCTCGTTATCGGGCAGGAATGTTTAATCTTCATGGGTACACCCAATAATTGATTGTTAACGTCTAACAACTTTACAGCATAACCGGCAATACTGTCTTCCGATACGGCTGGTTTCCAAGTCACTTTGCCTGAAACACTCACAGTCGGATCTGCATCGATAAACGAGGGTTCCTGCGGACTTGAGGTTGAGGATGCCAAGATACGTTGAGGTGATAAGGTAATCGAGCTGAATAACACTAGAAAACTCAGAAACATTGTCCATTTTTTGTGCTTTACGGTCAACAATAATATTCCCCCTAAAAAGTAAAAATCCCAGACAAAAGCCCGCTGGGCATGCCTAGGAAAACCCTAAATCTATCGATTTAATGTCCGTTGGCAACCTGGCAATCATAATCCTGATCATTTACTTACTACAACGGACTTCGACATATATCAAACGTTGGGATATAGTTCCACTAAGGTATAACGTCAATGTGCATTCTAGTAAAATAGACCTCTACTCCATAGTGGAACATTCTGCATCGCAATAGAGACATGCAGCTAAATAATAAGCCGGGGCCTCAGCCCCGGCTTATTCTCAATCCAAATTACTTTTTCTTGCTTCCTCTACTAAAGCTCCAGATAGCCATACAGCAGCCTACCATTCCGACACCAAGCAGAACCGTCTGAACAACACCCAAGAGTGCTGAATTTTCTGGGTGAATCTGGGTACTAAGTATAATTAACAACGCAGAGGCTGCAAGTATCGCCCCTGGTTGGTTCTTCTTACTCACACATTGCCCCTCCTTTATAACGCGAATAAATCATTCATTTCCCGAACCGATACTCGATGCATACATAACCACCGTTTTATGATCAATTGCATCTGTAATACCCTTCATAGTATTAACAACACTAAGCTTTTTGTCCACCTATATCAACCCCATTAACGTTCCCTACCTTCCTTACCCATTCGATTGTCGATTTAATTGTACTTTGTGCAACTAAACTTCTCTCTTTTTACCAATTCCGACTAATAGATGTATTCAGTACAATTAAATCCATCAATTTCCGCCAAAAGCGCTTAATATCCCATTTTAGATGCATAAAGTACACTTAAATCCAAAGGATGACTTTATCCTCCTAATATAATTGCACAAAGTACACTTATTTACTTGTTGTTCCCCTATATAATAGTCAAAACAAACCCTTGTCACATTTGTCATGATGGATTTCCACTTCGGGTTTGTTTACTACATCTCTAGTAACACTATAATTTAATCCGTCCATTTGTAACAATTATATATATTTTCATAAAATTTCTCGTATTTACAGGATAAATATGTATAAATGTAGAATTATGTAATATTCAAGCATTTAGTGTTCTTGAGCTACCTTGCGGGTCGCAGGAGGTGATTGTTAATACCCCGCATACTTGATGCCTCTCTTCTAATTTAAGAAATCTTATTTGGATCGTTATTGTATTGCTTTATTGATTGGTCGATAGTTCATTTTTTTAAAAAATCTAGAGGTCATGTAAGACGTTAATTTTAAACCGAGGTGTAAAATGAAAAAATCAGTACTATTGTTTTTATTAAGCGCACTAATACTATTCTGCTTCATGCCAGTTCAGTCTCATGCAGCAACCACTCAAACAAAAATTATTTTAGATGGCCAGGAGCTAAATTTACCTAATGAAGTTGAAGTCGTAAATGTTCGCAACAATATTATGATTCCCATTCGAGTGGTAGCCGAGAACTTAGAGTTTAACGTGATTTGGGATCAAAAAACAAAGGATGTAAATATTCAACAAGGCTCTAAAACAATTACATTAACTGTTGGAAAGCAAGAGGCGTCCGTGGATAACAGTACCGTTTCGCTCAATATTGCCCCACAAATAATCAAAAATACCGTTGTCGTTCCAATTCGGTTTGTTAGTGAAGAAATGGGCTTGAGGGTAGGCTGGAATAACCAAGAAAAGATAGTTACTCTAGCAAGCACCCCTACTACCTCTCCACCATCGTCTCCAACCAACAGTAGTCAAAATGACGCGACAACCAACCTTGTTCACGAAATAAATTATGCAAACAATCAACTCGTCGTCTCGTTAGACCGTGAGGTTACTCCAGTCATTACTACACTGAAAAATCCCGACCGTATTGTAGTGGATTTCCCATCTACGGATTTCGGTAATATGATTCAACCCGTGCCAGCTGGATCCATGGGGAAGTTGAGTACTGGTGATGCTCCGAATCTTACTGAAGTGCGCTATTCTCTTTTCAAGAATGATCTAGCCCAAGTTCAAATAGTTATTGAATTAAACAATGTAAGTTCGGTTAATTATAATCAACAATATATTGACGGCAAATTCATTCTTGATCTGAATGTAAACAATCCGACATCAGCAACCCCGATTAGTGGTTCTGGCAAAAAAATTGTAGTTATTGATCCAGGGCATGGAGGAAGTGATCCAGGTACAACGAGTATTACAAACAAACATGAGAAGAACTTCAACCTTGCTTTAGCCCTTAAAGTTCAGGCGATCTTGTTACAAGAGCCCGAAATAGAAGTGGTCATGACTCGCGAAACAGATGTTTATCCTACACGTTCAGAACGGGTTAAATTAGCTAACGATCTAAATGCAGATGTGTTTGTATCCATACATGGAAACAGCGTACGCTCTTCCCCACAGACAACGGGAACCGAGACGTTTTATTACCAGCGTGCAAGTAGTGAGGAACTAGCAAACATCGTTCATAAGCATTTGGTCCAAGCAATGGGACTAAAAGATCGTGGTGTAAAAAACGGCAACTTACAGGTCGTTCGAGAAACAAAGATGCCCGCAGTTCTTCTCGAATTGGGTTTTTTAAGTAATAAGTTGGACGAAGAGGTTATGATGTCAGAGAGTGTTCAAACCAAAGCGGCTCAAGCCATCGTAGATGGGATAAAAGAGTATCTGAGGCTGTAAGACAGCAAAAAACTCAAAGAGGATGTGCTTCTATGAAAAGAGGAATTCATCTTGCTATCTTAGTATGTGCAATCAGTTTATTAGCCGTAGGTTGTGGAAATAAGGACACTTCTTCAGGCCCGGTGCAAGGTTCTAATTCTGCAAGTACTGCAGAAATTCAGGTCTATTACGTTGATGCTCAACTAACCCAACTAGAGAAGAGTACGAAGGAAATTACTTTTGAAGATAACTCCGACAAATACAGTAAGACGTTTGCAGCTCTTCAGAGTAAGGATCAAACCGAGTGGGTCTCCTTGTGGAACAAGATTGATTTACTGTCAACAAAATTCGATAAAGGAAAGTTGACATTAGATGTGCATATTCCGGATGAAGCAAGATTAGGTGCTGGGGGAGAGCTTCTAGCCCTAGATGTACTTAGAGAAACATTTTTCCAATTTGAGGAAGTTCACAGCATCGATCTGCTTGTCGATGGAGAATCACCTGAAAGTCTAATGGGCCATGCAGAATTGAATCACCCAATAAACCGTGAATAAATCTACACCAACGGTAATAGCAACTGGTGGTACTCACATCAGCCGTGTGTATATATTTTTTTCGGTTTTCTTTGGTTGGTTACCTTCTCCGCTCATAACTTTGTTTTGAACAATGATATAATCCAATCTATTAAGATACCAGCTAAGAACCAAGAGAAAAAATGTAGAGCGTAGGGAACAGCCTTCTCAATAAATTCATTCTCAAAAGTGGTCCTAGTCAACCAAGGATTAAGCCCTAATAATAATGGACTTGAGAAAAATAGTAATATGTTTTTGTCATCGTGCCCAGATAAGTTGTAAATACATATTATTAAAGAAATTAGAAGTAGCCAAAAGCTAACCTTCTTAATAAATTTCACTGAGCATTCCTCCATATAAAATAGTCAAAACCCTTGGTGCATCAATAACTCCGATGCACCAAGGGTTTTATTACTAAATATATTTCCCCCGGTATTATAGCTTCAACCGCGGATGAGCCTGTTATCGGCTTCGCTTATAATATCTACCAAAGGTTACAATGGTCAGCAACATGCCGACAATGCCCATACCCGTTAGAACCCCTTGCGTGAAATCCACCAGATTGCTCCCGTTAGACTCAATGATTCGGCTCACTGTAAGTGAGAAAATAGAGGCTACGAACAGCATTCCTAAATTTTGTTGTTGTTTTTTATCCATGACTCCCACTCCTACTATTGATTTGAGTTAACTCCCTTAAATCTTATAAGCCTTCATCGCTTTTCTGATCTCCTTGATTGTAGGGCGCTTGCCGTACATCAGTACGCCTGTGCGGTAGATCTTGGCGGCAAGCCAGCCGAAGACAAAGATCGATACCAGCAGGATTAGAAGGGATACTAGGATCTCCCAAAAGGCTACATCGCCAACCCCAATGCGCAGCAGCATACTGAGCGGGGAAGTGAATGGGATGTAGCTCGCTACCTTAACGAGCAATGTATCGGCATTCGAAATACTGAATAATGGGATGTAGAAGGTCACAAGACCCAGCATAGTTATGGGCATAACCGCCTGACCCAGATCCTCGGTACGGCTGACGATGGAACCGATAGCCGCGTAAATCAAGGCATACAGGAAGTAACCTAGAACATAGAGAACCAATCCGTAGATCAGCAGATTAACGTTAAGCTGTCCTAGATCAAGATCAAATTCCGTCAGAATCGATGCGTTATGCGGAAGCATAAGGTTAACGGCAACAGCTCCCGCTATAATTGCAATTTGAAGCATTCCGATTAAGAAGATACCGATTACCTTGCCGAACATCTGAGCAAGAGGCGATGCGCTCGTAATAAGAATTTCCATAATACGCGAGCTTTTTTCGGAGGTAACTTCAGCCGCGATCATATTCCCTGTCATCATAATGGACATGAAGAACATCATTAAGAGGGCATACACAATCACATAATTAATGATAGGAGGTGCATCCTTCTCCTCGTCTGTCACGGCAGTTCCATCCGTACTGATCTGCTTCGTATCCAATTGAACCGGTGCGTTCATGGCCCCAATCTGTTCCGGGGTCAACTTGTCACCAGCAATGAGCTGTGCGTTTGCCTGCTGAAGACCCAATTGGAGGAAGGTTTGAACCTCAGCATCCATATCTCCGTCTGGACTATAGAAGGTTACTGGCGGAAGCCCCATCTCGCTTTCTGCCCCTAATTGGATATAGCCGTCCAACTTCCCCTCATCCAAGGATGTCTTCAGTGCAGAATCTTCAGCGGATGTATACTGATCTACTGTAGCCCCGCCCTCAGTAGTAACTCCTGAAGCATAATTCTTTAACAAATCTGAAGCACGGTTGCCTTCCGCCGCCACAACAGCGACGTGGATTCCTGCACTCGCTTCATCGTCACCTTGAAATACTTTAATCAAGTATGGGATGTTCATCCCAATACTAAGCAACAGCACTAAAATTAACGTAGTAATCATAAATGACTTCGTTTTTACTTTATTTTTAAAGGTAAATCCGATTATTGTTCCCATCTTATTCATGAGAATCACCACCTACCACTTTGATAAAGATTTGGTTTAATGTTGGTTCCTTGATTTCAAAATGCTCCACTTCGCTTTGCCCTACCGCTTGCTGCAAGATCCGCTGTGCAGCGGCTATCTCACTAATTGTCAGCAGATAACCGCGTTCCTGGCGTTGAACCCCCGTAACCCCTGGCAGGGTCTCCAAACCGGATACCTCTGAAGATGTACGAAGCAGCACTTCCTCACGAGGGTACCCCTTCTTGATTTCACGGATATCTCCTTGAACGACTGTATTAGAACGATCCATAATGGTAATATGGCGGCATAGCTCTTCAACATGCTCCATCCGATGGGTCGAGAACAGGATGCTCGTACCTTGATCGCGCAATTCCCTAACCGTATCTTTCAACAGCTCCACATTAACCGGGTCCAGACCGCTGAACGCTTCATCAAGGATTAGGAGACGCGGCTTATGTACAACCGCTGCAATAAAGCCCATTTTTTGCTGATTGCCCTTGGACAGCTCTTCGACCTTCTTATTATAATAGTCCGGCACATCGAAACGATCCAGCCAGTAACGCAGGCTCTTATCCGCATCACTAGATGACATCCCGCGCAAACGGGCCAAATAGATGATCTGATCGCTAACCTTCACCTTCGGGTACAGTCCCCGCTCTTCCGGAAGATAACCCATGATTTGCTGCAGCTCACTGTTGAACGGCTTACCGCTATACAGGATCTTCCCATCATCCGGATAAATTAGACCCAGCACCATACGCATTGTTGTTGTTTTACCCGCTCCGTTAGCCCCGAGCAAGCCATAAATTTCACCGGGCTCCACACTCAGACTAATTTTGTTTACAGCGGTCTTCTCTCCAAACTGCTTCACTACACCATCCAGCTTCAAAGCTTCCATTCTTCAATCCCCTCTCTCTAGATCAACTAATTCAGGAAAATGCCCTTGAGTCCATAAGCTGAGTATTTCATCGAGCTCCAGACTACGGCTTTTAATAACATGTACGCCTAAATTCTGGATGCGTTTCTCTATTTTATAAAAATGTTCTGTAACGAATGAAGCTACTCCCGGTGTGTCCATCGTCCAGTGAAGCGTTCCGGGAAACTCAGCGGTGAGTTCCTTAAGCTCTTCTTGATCGCTAACGTTTATCCAAACTTCGTTCCAGAGCCCATATAAGCTGTCTTTCTCAGCCATTCCAAGCACCTGTCCCTGATGCATAAGCACGATATAATCAGCCAATCGGCGAACTTCTTCTACTATATGAGTTGAAATAACGATTGTGGCATTATTCTCATTCATATACCGGCGCAAGACCTCAATCATCTTCTTCCAGGCAAAAGGGTCCAAACCCGATGAAGGTTCATCCAGCAGCAGCAGACGGGGGCGTGATGCCAAGGCAGCCGCAATTTCGAACTTACGCCGCTCTCCTTTTGACATTTTGCCAAGCTTTATATTTCGGGGGACTTCAAAGGTGTCGATAAGCTCTTGGTAATACGAGTCGTCCCACCGCGGATACCAATAACTTCGAAATCTCGCAGCATCTTCTGCACTCCAGTGTTTCTCCTCTGAGAGCGATGTCTCCGGCACATAGGTTATTCTCTGTCGAAGTTCGATGGGAAGTCCTTCTGTATACATACTTTCGAACCAGTAGATTTGCCCTTCTTCCGGGTGGTTCAGCTGTAGCAGCATTTGCAGCAAAGTACTTTTACCCGAGCCGTTCTGCCCCACCAGAGCGGTGATATGTCCTTCCGGCAGCCTTAGATTGAGCGGGCCTATCGTTTTGGTGCGCCGCTGTTTGCGTACATTCCGCAGTTCAATTGCCATCTGTACCATCCAGTCATACCCCGTTTCAATGTTGTTCTTTATACTTCCGTTCTACAATCTCCTGAAAAATATCCTTCAGCTCTTCTTCACTGCTATGAACCGATCGGGCAATATCTACCGCACTCTCCAATGCCTTTGTAACCGCATCCCGCTTGTATCCCTCACGTGCACCATCTCCTACATGAGAAACAAAAGTACCTGTTCCTTGTCTCGTACGCAGCATGCCTTCCCCCTCCAAATCCTGATATACCCGGCGGACAGTAATAACACTGCAATTCAGGTCCCCGGCAAATTCACGTATAGATGGAAGCAACGTTCCTTCCGTAATTACTCCACTTATAATCAGCGCACGCAATTGGGTTTCTATCTGGTGATACAGGGGTTCGGCACTATTTTCATTGATTTGTATTGGTATCCACATCGTTACACACCGCCCTCCACTCCGTTGGTTCGGAATGCTTCCTTACCTCTTTTATTAATCATACAAGATCCCGCTTTTTCAGTCGGTTTAGCGTCCATTTAGAGAATAACTGCATAGACACAACTCCGGTAAGGAGGCTTCCCCACATTAATGGGGATAAGAATTCATAGTCTTTAGAACAGGAGATGCTGTAGAAAAGCAAATTACCTCCCGTTAACTTCACCAATAGAGAAACCCCAACACATATTCCCATGATGATAAAGGTAAACAAGCAGTACATTTTGCCGCTGAACAGAAACTCGATGAAGATATAAAGACCTGTCACAGCAAGACCATATCCAATCCAGGTTAGGGCAAACACGATATACGGAACCGGTGACATCTCCAGCCTGATCTCCTTACCGAGTCCATACATCAATCCGAAAAACAAAATACCGTTCAAGCCTAAGGTTAGAATTGCATGAATTTTTCTCTTGCATAAAATAACTGCAGCCGGTATAGGCAGACTGTGCAAGTAGGCTAACATTTTGGTATATGAATCTTCGCTAAAATACTTGAACGAACGCCGAGAGTAGGTAAAACCAAGGATGGGCACCATCGTGATCAGCATGAAGTCTACAATCGCTGTCTGTTCCTTATCACCTATGGAGCTATTCATCAGCGTTCCTGTGAAAAACACCAAGTAACCGCTCATAAAAACCGAGAACAATAAGGTGAACAGTATTGATAATTTGTCCCCGCGAAACTCACCGCGCAACATAAACCAGGAATCTCTTAATGTCCTCATGAACACTAACCTCACTTTAATGTTTAGAATTCAATCGTCATTCTCAGGTGTGCTTACCTGTACTTATCTGTGCTTACTGTATATATCTATATACACAGTATATGCCCTTAATTTTCCATCGTCAAGCTCTTTTTGACCTTTTCCACAAAAGAGTTTAGGCCACCTTTTTCGGCTCAACACTAAAATCGTGCTTGATAGGTGACGAGAAAGACAAAAATCCGTTACGCCCAATAGAGGGTTTTTCTCCCTCTATTTCTGTACCCGCAGGCGTCAGTAAATAGATGTATTTTATACACTTATTTCTAGCTTTTGGCGCTGTGATGTATGGATAGATGTACTTTGTGCAACTAAAAACACGAAAATGCCGGTTAAACCCCGGAATACCCAAAAATAAGTGTATAAAGTGCAATTAAACCCCCTTAAGTGTGCTGAGGGAGAAATATAAATGTACGTTGTGCAACTATATATATGGAAACCCATGTAGGTAGACGATTTGCCCTATTAGTCGCGGATACCTCGAGGAGATACTTCTACTCTTATACACAAACTTCTTGACGATACCCACTCGTTACCCCGTTTGGGCAATTAGAGGGGATTTCGCCCGCTAATTTTGAGGATATACCTCTTTGGGACGGTATGGGTAAGATTATAGTGGGATTTTCTCCTCTAATTCGCCGTAGGAGTGGTCCGCAACCCGGATTCGGCTACCTGTAAGACGTAGTTGCCCCAATCCCGGTGAAACATCAGACGAAGTTATATCGAGATTGCGTTGCCGGCACAGTGACGTAAACGGATATCTCAAACACTGTTTTCGAGAAAGAGCCCCATTTCGGCACAAAAAACCCGTCAGCCCTAGAGGGTTGACGGGTTTCACTGTACTGCTACGACATTTTGGTTAAGCACCTAAAATAACTTCCCACACCGGCTTTGTATGTCCGCCTGGATATAACAAATAGAGCAGAACATATACCATCACACCTGTAATGGCCGTTGCGAACCAGATCATCGATGTGATTCTACCCCACTTCCGGTGTTTGGCATACTTCGCCTTGAAGCCAAGGGTAAGTGTGGTTAGTCCGAATACTGCGGCTACCGTAGCCAGAACAATGTGGAAGATCAAGAAGACATGATAGATCGTAGTTAGTTCTTCGGGACCGCCCCATGAGGTGTTCCCCACGAATAACGTTCTGGAGGTGTACACGATGAAGAATAATAGAGCAGCTACAGCAGCAGCTATCATCGCCTTCTTGTGCGCCTCTCGTTTCCCCTTAATAATGAGTCTCCAGCCAATCGCAACCAATACTGCGCTAATCACGATGAATGCTGTACTGATCGTTGGAAACAGTGTGAAAATATCCATGATTATCCCCCTTGATAGTGCCAGCTACGCACGGGTCAAGCTGCCACTCTCCAACCCTGAGGAAGGAGGCAATTCTTCGTTGTCATCTTGCCCGTTCTCTTTTTTATACCAATGATAGAACACATAAGCAAGCATGGAGGCAAAAATAAACTCCTGAATAAACTTCATCGCTATGCCCCCTACCTGTTGATCCACTTTTGGAGACATCCACCCGAAGAATGTAGGACCCCCAAAGGCCTGCAGCAGTGCGGCAGGATCACTCGGTACACAGTACCCCATCGCAAGCGCCCAGGTATCCGGATCACTGTATGTTGCATACAACGGCTGAGTCGCAAATATAATCAACCCGCAGGCAGGAGTCAGCAGTACCATGTTCAAGAAAATAAAGCCGATCTTGCCTAATCCCGAAGCCATCCGGCGTTCCGGCAGCGGATTAATCAATGTCCACCACATCAGAGCGGAGGTAATAAATAATACGGCATAATAAATACGGTGAATGCTAAAATGCAGCATCACATAGTCGTGAATCACCGGTATATGATACAGGGAGAACAATCCGTTAAACAGCAAAGCCGCAACTACAGGTTGAGCCAAAAAGGATAAACGCCGAAACGGATTAACCTTTAGCGCCGACCGCCACACCCACTCAGGAATTCCCATCATTATGAGGGGTACGGCTACCAAATAGGATAAGGCCATACTAACCATATGGAATGAGAACATTAAATGTCCAAGCAGACTGATCGGCCCGCCTTGAGCGAGATAGAGGAAAAACATCCCGGATACGAATAAAGCTCTATGGCGAAAAAGCACCGGAGCAGAACCGAAAAAACGGTCGGATAGCGGTCCAATGAGCACGAAGTATCCCGCCGTAAGCAGCAGCATCCCCGCCAGAAAGAGCGGACTCCACAAATCAGCAAAGCTAAAATATTCTAATCCCAACATGACCACACCTCCTAACGCAGGGCACCAAAAACCTCTTTAAAACAGTTAACCAACAGGGTAACTTTTATAGAGTTAAATTTAATAGGGTTGAATTTTAAAAAAGAGGGGGCTTATCAGCCCGCCTCTCGCTATTCGCTAATCCCACCATACCCAATAAAGCGCCATTACAATGCAGGTTCCGGCTATAAAAAATCCACCGAGCATGAAGATGATTGGCAGCAGATGCCCCTTGTCTTTCAGGTGCATCCAGAAGCCCATTTGCAAGAACACCTGAAGTACAGCCATTATCAATAAAAGAACAATGGTAAAGGTGGGATTTACCCCCCCGGCTGCTACCGCAGCAAAGGCAATGAGTGTAAGAACTATGGAGAACACGAAGACAACGATATGTCTTTGCAGGCCTTCCGTCCGATGACGGTGCTTAACCCCGTTAACTCTTGATTGCTGATCAGTCGCCATGGCCTTAGCCCACCTTTCCAAGCAGGTACACAACGGTGAAGATGAACACCCACACCACATCGATAAAGTGCCAGTACATCGCTGAGACATAGATTTTAGGCGCAGTTACAACCGTCAGACCCTTGTAAGATAACTGACCAATTAATAGTGATATCCAAGCAATACCGAAAGCTACGTGGGCTCCGTGGAAACCAACCAGCGTATAGAAAGCCGAGCTGAAGGCGCTTGTAGTCATACCGAACTCTTCATGTCGAACGTACACTGAGAATTCGTATATTTCTAATCCCAAAAAGCCAAGGCCGAGTAATACCGTAAGGATTAGCCAGTTCCGAAGTTGTGCTATGTTGTTTCGGTGCATGGCTTGAATGGCGAATACACTGGTTAAACTGCTGACCAAGAGAATGAATGTCGCTGCTGCAACAAGCGGTAGATGAAATAACTCATTCGCAGATGGACCACCGTTGGTCTGATTACGCAGTGCCAGAAAGGTAGCGAAGAGGGTGCCGAAGAGCACGGCCTCACCGCCTAGAAATAACCAAAAAGCTAGAACCTTATTACGTCCCTCGGCTGTGGCTCTCTCCGGTTCGTGCGGAAGAGTACCGTTAGCAGCTTCTGCATGTGCTGTTGTCATGACTTCTCACCTTCCTTCCAGCTCTTCAGGTTCGATATGCCAGCCATGATCGTCATACAACGACCTGATCAGCATAGCTCCGAACGTAATGAGAAGTCCAATTGCGGTAACAATGTAATTATTAAAGAGGAAGCTCATTAAGGCATTCCCGAATTCATCCCGACTGAACATAAATCCAAGTCCGGCGATGAAGATACCCACTGACATTACAAAAGGAATGGCGGTTGCTGAAGGCATATGGATCGATCCAACAGGTTCAGCAGGAGTCATAGCGGTATGACCTGCTGTTTTTTCTTTCCAGAAAGCATCAATACCGCGTACAAGCGGTGTTTGCTTGAAGTTATATTCTGGCGGCGGAGATGGAATCGTCCATTCCAGTGTACGGCCGTCTTCCCAAGGATCATTTGACGCATCCGCAGGTTTTCTAGAGGTCAGATAAATATTGATAAGGAAGATAATCATCCCTACACCCATTAAAAACGCACCAATCGTGCTTACGAGATTCAGCAAATCAAATTGCTGATTCGGCAAGTAAGTAAATACGCGGCGCTGCATACCCATCAGACCCAGAAAATGCTGAACAAAGAAGGTCATATGAAATCCGATAATAAAAGTCCAGAATGTCCACTTGCCCAGAGACTCACTGAGCATACGGCCGAACATTTTGGGCCACCAGTAATGAAGACCCGCAAACAGCCCCAGTACTAGCCCCCCGACAATAACATAGTGAAAATGGGCTACGACGAAATACGTATCATGGAACTGAAAGTCCGCAGGTGCCGACGCTAGCATTACACCCGTTACGCCGCCCATCGTAAAGGTTGGGATGAATCCGGCTGCGAACAGATTCGGTGTAGTGAACCGCACTTGTCCGCCCCACATCGTGAACAGCCAGTTAAAGATTTTAATACCGGTTGGAACTGCAATAAGCATCGTAGACACGGAGAACAATGCATTCGCTACCGGTCCAAGACCGGTCGTGAACATATGATGCGCCCATACCATGAATCCTAGAAAGGCGATCAGGATCGTAGCGAAGACCATTGAGCTGTACCCGAACAGCCGCTTACGTGAGAAGGTTGGAATAACTTCTGAGATGATACCGAAAGCCGGAAGGATGAGGATGTACACTTCGGGATGCCCGAATATCCAGAAGATATGCTGCCAGAGCACCGGACTGCCGCCGCCCCCCACTTCGAAGAAATTCGCACCTAGGATCCGATCAAATGTAAGAAGTACAAGCCCTACTGTGATTGCAGGAAAAGCGAACAAAATAATAGCAGAAGTAATAAACGTTGTCCAAGCAAACATCGGCATCCGCATATAAGACATCCCAGGAGCACGCATGGTGATGATCGTTGCCAAGAAGTTAATACCGCCGATTAAGGTACCCAACCCGGCAATCTGCAGGCCAATGGTGTAAAAGTCTACCCCGTGCGTAGTACTGTAGGTTGAGCTCGAAAGCGGTGCATAGGAGGTCCAACCTGCATCGGGAGCCCCACCCATAATCCAGCTCAGGTTAAGCAAGATACCACCGAACAGAAAGGTCCAGAAGCCCAGCGCATTCAAGAAAGGGAATGCTACGTCGCGAGCACCTATCTGCAAAGGAATTACCGCATTCATAAGTGCAAAGATTACGGGCATGACGCCCAGGAAGATCATGGTTGTGCCGTGCATTGTAATTAACTCATTGAAAGTCTGGGCATCCAGGAAATCATTCATAGGCTTGATTAGTTGGATACGGATCAGAATGGCTTCAAGCCCTCCGATGCCAAAAAACAACCCTCCTGCCCACAGGTATAAAATAGCTATCTTCTTATGATCGACCGTTGTGATCCAGTCCATCAGCCCGGTATGGCGCTTAACGCCGGAACCGTGTCCTAAAGGCTTCGATGAATTCAAGGTATGTGCGTGAGCCAAGGTATTTCCCCCCTCTTCTTATATGCTGCTCGTTATGGGCTAAGTCATTAGTCCAATTTATAGTTGGCCAGGTACTCTGCGATGCTGTCAATCTCTACATCGCTCAGGCCGAGGTCTTTGGGGTTAGGCATAAGATTGCCCGGCTTCACGCTTTGCGGGTCATGTAACCAAGTTTTGAGATTCTCCTCAATCGGTGCGCCGTCTTCCCGGGTATCATCATTGATCAGAATACCGGCAATCGCCTCGCGGGAGCCAATACCCGTAAGATCTGGAGCATTTGCAATCCCCTGATCCCCTACTGCATGGCATTGAAGGCACTGATCTTTGAAAGTCTTTGCCAGGGCGGGATCTTCAGGGAGAACCGCAGGCGCTTTCCTAGACTCGATCCACTTTTCAAACTCCTCATTGCTCACAGCCTTTACCTTGAATTCCATAAAGCCGTGTGAAGGTCCGCATAATTCCGCACATTTCCCCCGGTAAACACCCTCCTTCTGTGCACTGAAGCTGAAGCGGTTAATGGTTCCTGCAGGGTTAGTGTCTATTTTACCGGAGAGCGAAGGTACCCAGAACGAATGAAGAACATCCTTGGTGATCAGTTCAAAAGCGATATCCTTTCCGGTAGGAATAACTAAATCTTGCGCTGTAATTACACCATAGTCGCCATACTCAAATTCCCACCAGTATTGATGACCCGTGACTTTTACTTTAATCGCATTCTTGTCATTTGAATGATCATTCCCTGCCGCGAAGACCTGCTTGACAGTTGGAATAGCCAGAACTACCACCAGAATCAGAGGAATAACCGTCCAGAGAATTTCCAACTTGAAGTTGCCTTCAACCTGCTCAGGGATCTCCGTTTGATTCGGTTTTCTACGGAACTTAATCATTACATAAGCTGCAATAGCAAATACAATTAACAGCACAACGATCATGATCATGATCGACAGCTTAATCAATCCTAAAGAGCTTTCCGCTACGGGCCCTTGCGGTCTAAGAACCGATAAGTCTTCGCGGCCGCAACCTGCAAGAATGAGTGCGAATACTGACATCATGGGAAGGAGTCGCTTTACAGCCTGCCACGTTTTCATCATTGATCTACCCCGCTTCGTCCCGATTTCTAAGATTATTTCGTTTGTTCTGTCAATTATAACAATCACTATTAATATAAGATTAAGGGGGTGTTTTGTCAATCGTTCACAACTAGTTCACAAAGTGTTCTAAATTGAAAAAAAGGCTTGTCACGCCTCATTTTGCAATCGCTTTCAGAAAACGTAAACAACATTTTTTCCTTTCCTAAATCCTTCTGAACTCCTAATTCTACTACTATTCTATTTGACAATTTTGTGATATTTGAATCAATGTCTATAGATTTACATACAAAAAAAACCGATCCCTGGGCAGCTAGCTACCCAGGTACGGTTTATGAGAATCCTCATGGATGAAATACCTAAAATGATCTCGTCAAAAGAAGGCGCAGGCAATAGGCAACTCCTTAACATCAGGAGACGGATGAATTCATCCTTACCAGTTCATGCTCAACGACCATGGTCAGCTCTTCTTCATAGCCTCCCGTTATCCGATATTTACGGACGTATTCTTTTACGAATTTCTTGGGATCTTTCGGGCGGAAAATGCGTGTCATTTCCCGTAGACTTTCCTTGACTTCGTTATGACCTTTACTTGCCATGATCAGTTCCCTCCCAAAACATTGAAAATGAATGCTCCGTTGTAGAGAATGCATGATGAAAAGTGCGCCGTAACTTCGAAATGCAAGTAAGTACCATTAACACATACGTATCTTGCACTATCCGTCTAAGACAAAACCCTAAGCTGAAAACTTGGGGAACGCCATAAGTCGGTGAAGCAGGTTCGTCGTGATTTGGGCTGAAAGTTTAAGATGTCCTTAAAAGGTCACCTTGACACTATAGTTACCCTAAGAGCCAAAAATTGAATCACTCCTTTGGGGCCTTATCGTTATATTGTATCATATTCCAACCCAACTTCCACCTTTCCTTGTAAATTGTGCTCAAGGAAAATATATTTTTTATTTTCTAAGTACAACGGAGAATGTTCGGAAATCAAAATGACACCAAAGTACAACAATCCCTCTCCGGAAGCACCGTCTGCGCTCGAAATCCTGCACTAAGTACAACAATCCCTCTCCGGAAGCACCATTTGTCTCGAAATCCTGCACTAAGTACAACAATCCCTCTCCGGAAGCACCATTTGTCTCGAAATCCTGCACTAAGTACAACAATCCTACTCCGGAAGTACCATTTGCGCTCGAAATCCTGCACTAAGTACAACAATCCCGCATCGGAAGCACCGTTTGCGCTCGAAATCCTGCACTAAGTACAACAATCCTACTCCGGAAGTACCATTTGCGCTCGAAATCCTGCACTAAGTACAACAATCCCGCATCGGAAGCACCGTTTGCGCTCGAAATCCTGCACTAAGTACAACAATCCCTCTCCGGAAGCACCATTTGTCTCGAAATCCTGCACTAAGTACAACAATCCTACTCCGGAAGCACCATTTGCGCTCGAAATCCTGCACTAAGTACAACAATCCCTCTCCGGAAGCACCGTTTGCGCTCGAAATCCTGCACTAAGTACAACAATCCCTCTCCGGAAGCACCGTCTGTGCTCGAAATCCTGCACATAATGCAGGCGTGTTGCTTTACCAAAAAGAAGGAACAAAAAAAGACCGCCATTTCGGGTAATGGAAAGTACACAAACCAAACTAAACCAAAATGAGGCGACCTCATAAATGAAATACCCCCTTTTATGCAGTGTTCAAACAAGTTCTAACAAGAGAAGATGTGGAAAAACTGACCGGGCAGACGGATTATGAGGACACAGGAACTAAGTTCACAGTATTCGCATTCGCATTCGCATTCGCATTGCTGCATTATTTCGATACGTCGGTCACTGCACCCAAATCTCAATTGCCCTCGGCTTCCTACAAAAAATTGTCCCATGCTCAGCATCGCCCTGCTCAGGAGAAAAACAAGTCATTGTTGCAAACTTATTGTTCCATAATACGGATAATTAAAACATCTGGGAAATCAGCAGTTCTTTTACACTAACCACCCACAGGCACAGATCATCACATACTTTGTCCCTATGAAACATAGGCTCTAATGAGGAGATGGGCACTCCGATATAACCGCTCCGCATACCCGGTGTCCCCCTCTTGTCCAAGCCATAAGGAGAGTGAGTCTATGTCCCCTTTTAGATCATCCACCGGATTACCAGACAATATTGCAGGTGCACTATGTTACTTCTTCCCTTTTATCGGAGGTATCGTCTTTCTCGCCTTGGAGAAGCGGAGCCGTTTTGTTTTGTTCCACGCTCTACAATCGCTGATTGTCTTCGGGATTCTGATGATCATTCATGTTCTGGGCTCATTATTCCCTTTACTGGGTCCCTTGCTGTCAGCCCTGATTTTTCTGTGCAGCTTTGCTGTATGGCTGTTGATGATATACCATGCCCTGCGTGGAAAGTGGTATAAGCTCCCTTGGGTAGGTCAGATCGCAGAACAGCAGCTTCGGCATTTGTAATTCCCTATATGCAGACACACGGAAAATGATTCCCTTTTGCCCATCCACTCCTTACAATGGAATTAAGACAACACTGGACTTTTAGGAGCTGGAAAGAGCATGTATTTATTCATTATAAATTCACGCTCCGGCGGAGGCGCCGGGAGACGGACATGGCATATTGTAGAGGGGTTACTGCGGGATCGCCAGGTCCTCTACGAGACCTTGTTTACACTTAGCGCAGATGAAGCAGAGCAAAGTGTATTGCAAGCGCTGCAGAAGCATGAAGAGTGGAGCGCCGCTGTTGTTATTGGGGGTGACGGAACCCTGCACAGTATTCTTGGAGCCCTTGGACACCGAGGCATTCTTCTGGCTGTGATCCCTGCCGGTTCGGGTAACGATACCGCTCGGGGCTTCGGTATTCCGCTGGAGCCGGAGGCTGCGCTTGAAGTTGCCCTGAGCAGCCGCTTTCTTGAAGCTGATCTGTTATCCTCCGCGGACGGATTAACACTAACCGCGGTTGCCAGCGGATTCGACGCCCAGGTGGCGGAGAATGTGAATGCCAGCCGCTACAAGCGTCTGTGCAACGCGATTGGCGCGGGTCAGCTGGCTTATATCATCGGCATATTACATACGCTGATCACTTTTAAGCCGTGCCAGGTGAAAGTAGCCTGCGACGGTACGGAGCACGTCTATGACAAGGCCTGGCTCGTCTCGGTCTGCAACCTGCCGAGCTATGGCGGCGGGCTGCTGATCTGCCCGCAGGCGAAGGCCGATGACGGCCTGCTCGACGTCTGCGTCGTTCATGGGTGCAGCCGCGGGCAATTGCTGCGGCTGTTCCCGACGGTGTTGAAGGGCAACCATGTATCGCTGCCCTTCGTATCTATGCTGCGCGGACGGAGCGTAGCCGTCCACTTCGCAGAGCCTCGGCATGCCATCGGCGACGGCGAGAGCCTCGGTGTAGAGGCCCTGGCC
This sequence comes from Paenibacillus wynnii, assembly GCF_000757885.1. NCBI lineage: Bacteria > Bacillati > Bacillota > Bacilli > Caryophanales > Paenibacillaceae > Paenibacillus > Paenibacillus wynnii. The sequence goes on from NZ_JQCR01000002.1 coordinate 1,483,095, forward strand.
GTGCGCTGTGAGCCTGGAGCGCTGCGAGTGCTGTCACCGCTAGCTTCAAGGGTTGAGCTCGCGGAAACGGGCTCAGCGCCCTCCAGCCAGGTTAGCGGAGGCTAAGCCTTGATCTGTTGACTCCATACCAAAACAAGCCGGAAACGGGGACGTTATGCCCTTCGTTTCCGGCTTGTTTAATTAGGAGTAGGAATATCCGCTTTGCAGCTCATCCCTTATTCAGGCAATACTTCGCCTTCCGCTTCTACAAAAGAAATTACGCCGTCCTCCAAGGAGGCAATGCGAACGAGCGACTCCAGTCGGTAACCCGCTTCTTGAAGCAGGCGATTTCCGGGCTGGAATGACTTTTCGATCACAATTCCTATTCCGACAACACTGGCACCCGCTTGCTCCACGATGCGCGCCAGGCCAAAGGCCGCCTCACCGTTAGCTAGAAAATCATCAACAATGAGAACACGTTCTCCCGGGGCAATGAATTTTTTGGAGACGGTAATTTCGTTACTCTCTTTTTTGGTGAAGGAATACACCTTCTCCACATAAATATCCTCAGTCAGAGTGAGAGACTTCTGCTTGCGGGCAAAAATGAGCGGAACATTTAGCTCCAGTGCGGTCATGATTCCCGGAGCAATACCGGAGGATTCAATCGTCAGCACCTTTGTAATTCCTTCTCCCGTAAACCGGCGTGAAAACTCACGGCCAACCTCGCGCATCAGAACAGGGTCCATCTGATGATTCAAGAAAGAATCCACCTTGAGTACTCCCTGACCAAGTACAATACCTTCGTTGATTACCTTTTGTTTCAGTAACAGCATATGTACTCCTCCTCTCCCCAAAATGGACCCATTGACCCTTTTTAAATACCAGTAGGCTTCCGTGGAAGCAAGTTGCCGATGATAGACTTCAACTCTCTATCTTCTTTAACCTCTTCGTCCCCCATGTCAAATTCGGTCACTCTAATCTCAGAGTAATCTTCCCGAGGGTTTACCGGTTTAAAGATCAGCTTCTCCCGATTACCCATGTTCACATCAAATTTCATGTCTTTGAACATCTCAATCAACTGACTTTCACTGGGCTTTGATCCCTTATCCAGAAACAGTAGACCGCGTAGCTGTTTGGGACCCTCCGAATGTTGCACTTCAAAATGGACGATACATTCCATCCTCTTTTCACCTCCCGTTATAGTCGATAAGCTAATTCTCTTATTCTGCATTCTCCTCAGGATTCTCATCCAGATCATGCATTACATATTTACGATAGATATTGCCGTAACGTTCCCCATATCTTCGCTCCAGTTCAGGGCCCATATCCTGCTCCAATTCAAACAACACCATTTCTTGCGTAAAATGATTCAGCAGCAGTTCTACAAGAACCGGATGCTCCGTTACGACCGCCTGAACGGACCCATCCTCATAACGCATACCTAACATGCACCAGCTTCGGTCGATGACGAACGAGAACTTGCGCCCGTCCTTTCGCGCTGCACTCCCATTAAGCGGCGGCCAAGCCGGATAAGGAATAGGACCGGCGTTGCCGCCGTCGAATGCCCAAAGCAGCTTCACACCGCGCAGTTCGGCCTGTTCCAGCTCGTTGCGCAAGAGGGAAGCTTCTTCCCTCCACACATCCACAACAATTTCACGCTTGGCGGTATTTAGCTGCCGTACAAGAGTACCCAGCACATTCCGCTCTCCTTCCAAATTATAAAAGGAAGGGCTAACCGGTCCGCCGCGCGGCATTTCACTTTCCACAAAGTGAAGCGAGGCTTGCACACGACCGGAGATCATCAACGCTAATTCGTCCGGATTCAGCACACTATAACGGGCAGGTTCCCCTTCACCGCAACGGACATACCCCTGTTGAGTCAACCGTTGAAGTGCCGCATATACATTGGATCTTGATACTCCGAGCTGCTTGGCAACCTCATAACCTGAGGCCTGGCCCTTGGCGGCAAGCTCCACCATAATTTTGGATTCCATTTCCGTGAATCCCAGATTGCGCAGATGAAGCAGCAACTGTTCCATACTTGTTGTCCCCCTAAGATGACTGACTGTTCCCTAGATTTGTTCCGATCCGCAGCGCGGACACCACATCGAGCCTTTTGGTAAATCTACGCGGCAAATTTGGCATTTGACCATATCTTTTGCATTCATACTCTCAGCATCTGATTCCACGAATTCACTAGCTTTCCAATCCCGAATCCGTTGATCCAGTTCAAGCTGTCTCTCCCGCTCACGCTCCAGTTCATCTGCATGTTGGAGTTCCCGCTTCGAATCCTGGGCATTAACAACGTAATCCTCCAGTGCCAAAGGCAGTTCTTCCTCATGATCCAGAACCTCTTCATAATTAAATGGATGTTCATGCTCAAGCTCAGGTTCAGTCTCTTTAAGGGAATCTTCCTGTACCGAATAGACTTGAGTCTCTTCCGGGTCCACTCTCCGGGGTGTATATTGTCCGGATGCTGGCGCTGCATTGCCCTTGGCTTCCGCCTCCAATTTACGACCGCAGCTCGGACAGAAATTGGCATCAAGTGCAACTATATGTCCACATTTACATAACCGTTCATTTTTTAATTCAGCAATATGTGATCGCACAACGTCTATTTCCTCCTGAAGCTTCGAGCAGTTCCGTGAAAGCTCCAGCATTTTACCTTCAGCAAGCGACATATCCCTCGAACGGTATCCCTCATAGAAGATTTTTCCCATTTTCGTAAATTCAATGTCCATCTCATGTTCAATATCCGAGATCCGGCTGTTCAGCTTGCCGATTTCAACAGAACTTTGCGCTTTCTCGGTAACCCGGCTGGCACCGTCTTTTATGCGCTGTAATAAATTCATTGTAGTTCCTCCTTCTCCACAGTGAGAATAGGTAAAATATATTCATGTGATAACACGAATTAACCTTTTGCGATCTGGGCAATGCCGGAATCGTGACTCTATCATACCAAATGTATCGAACAGATTCATTATTTGTCGTACTGTGTATAATAGTTAAAATGATTTTGGCGAACCTTATCGGAAGAAGGAGGGATCACCTTGGCAGCAAATGAGGATAAAAAACAGTATTTCGTATCCGTAAACCATGGGCTTATTCAAGATGTTCGAAATGAGACCGGCGAGTATGAGGTTTGGCTCACTGCTGAAGAATTGACAGATCTGCAAGACCGCTTGAAAGCACTGGAACAGAATGACGAATACAGCTTCCGCCGCGCTTTTGTTCCTTATAAATCAGCCGATCATGATGATGCCATCGACCAGTTTGACGAGAAGACCGTGAGGTTATATGAGAATCTACGTCAGCATGGGACAAAAGAGACCCAAAAAGTAATTGACGAATTGGGCGTCATACCCAAACTTGAAAATACAGGATATCAGGATAAAGGGTATGGAGACGGTTCCCCTACGAATAAATAAAAAAAGATAATCCAACTAATATTAAGCCTGAGATCCGGATGATCACCGGAACTTAAGGCTGTTTATCATTCCTTCATAGAGACCCCCGCCTATTTAAAGTTTTGCTTCTAGGACTGTCCATCGGTTAAAATAGAAGAAGTCACAAATACGTTAAATCGGGAGAGTAACTGTGAAAGAAGAACACGAAAGCAGACATCTTACATTAAATAAGTTACAGCTACATGTCCAAGATCTTCGGCAGTGGGAGAAAGAGAACGGATTCCCCAGACAGATTGATGAGTTAATGCAGCTGCCAGCACTTTATCGTCTAGCCCTCAATGAACTTCAGAATAAAATCGATGTCATTAAGACCGAATGGCAAATTCGTGACGGCTTCAGCCCTATAGAGCATATCAAGTCCCGCATAAAGGAACCTAAGAGTATTCTGCAAAAAATGGAGCGCAAGGGCTACGAACTAAGCTCCGAGAATATGGAGCAGTACATCCATGATATCGCAGGTATGCGAATCGTATGCGCCTTTGTTAAAGACATTTATCGACTTGTGGATCATTTATGCATTCGTGAGGATATTCGCGTTCTTGAGATCAAGGATTATATTGCCCATCCCAAACCTAATGGATATCAGAGCCTGCATCTAATTGTCTCTATTCCCCTAATTCTGTTGGAAGGTACACGCTGGGTGAAGGCAGAAATCCAACTGCGAACCCTTGCCATGGATTTCTGGGCCAGCATGGAGCATATTCTATACTATAAATTCGACAAGAAGCTTCCTCCCCATGTGGCAGAGGAACTTAAGGAAGCGGCCCGTGCCGCCGATGAGCTCGATCAGAAAATGCTTCGCCTGCGAACGGAGATTTTAGAACTTTCAGACGGTGCCGGCAATACTGAGGAGCCGCAAAGCTAAAAATACGGAGGGGGTGTTCCCAAAAGCCATGCAAATGGCTAGTGGGACACCCCCTTTCTTTTGAGAAATCCGTAAATTATAGTTTACTATTGCCCCTCGCCCGCTCCGCAGCAGCCTCGGCTACCCGGCGCATGACAAGAGTCAGCCCGTCATGTACCTTAGGGGTTTGAGGCAGCAAACTTTGCCAATCCTCATTAGCCGTAGCTACGACCGGATTCTTCGGGAAGGGACGGTCACCCACTTCATGAAATAAGGTTCCCGGCTGGTGGAGCGAGCCTTCAGCAGCCGCCTCAGCCAGCCACTCCCCTGAGGAGATTGCTGGCCCCTTACGCTCCAGCCGGGCCAGCTCTGCTGTAAGAACGGTTGTTGGATTGATCCCGCTGTTCTCCCTCTCCGCATCAGCCGCAGTTTCAGCCCAGTACGCAAATACAGCCTCCAACAGCTCCTCTTTAGGGAATCCCCTTAGCTTTAATGCCAGTAGGGGTTGATCGGAAAGGCCCTTTTCAATTTGCTTCAGCATCTCATCGTTCTTGATTTCCAGGTCTTTTCCGTCCGCACTGGAAGACTGCTCCAGGTTAGCCGGGAGAATTTCCAGTCCATTGAACCAATGGGGCGCTCGGCCTTGTAACAGAGCGTACATCTCATTGGGGCACAATGCCAAGCGCTTAACCAGTTCTTTCCGTGTGGAAGGTGACCACAAAGGAACCTTGATGGACAACTCCGATGTACTCCCAGGCAGCACAACCTGAGCTGCCTTCAATACTCCAGGGACAGCCTCAAGCTGTAATTCTAAACTCCCATTCATTTGATCCGATCCCCTCCACCGTGTAATTATTTGGCTGTACTCTACATCCAATCCTGTCCCTGCAGCTCAATGAGCTCCTTCAACTCATGGTTGGACATTTCCGTCAACCACGTTTCGCCGGAGCCCACAACTTGCTCAGACAGGCTTTTTTTACGTTCGATAAGCTCATCTATACGTTCTTCCAAAGTTCCTTGGCAGATCAGTTTATGCACCTGAACATTTTTATGCTGACCAATTCTGAAGGCTCGGTCTGTAGCTTGATTCTCTACAGCCGGGTTCCACCAACGGTCATAATGAAGCACATGATTAGCCCGTGTAAGATTCAGCCCCACACCTCCAGCCTTCAGTGAGAGGACAAAGAAAGCCGTTCCCTCTCCCTCCTGAAAAGCTCGAACCATCTCATCACGTTCCCGCTTCGGAACACCGCCATGGAGGAATAACGGAGTTTTACCGTAACGCCGGGTCAACCGGTTCACCAGCAATTCACCCATAGCGACATACTGAGTAAAGATCAGCGCAGATTCCCCAAGCTCTGCTATACTGTCCAGCACCTCGAACATAACATCCATTTTACCCGAATGATCATGCCTTGAGCTGCGTCCCTCCTCCTTACGAAAAAGTCCAGGATGATTACAAATCTGCTTCAGCTTCGTAAGGGAGGACAACACAAGCCCTCTTCTGGCCATTCCCGACCGTTCCCCTATCACACCCAGCATTTCATCCACAACCCCCTGATAAAGCGCCGCCTGAGTTTCCGAGAGAGGGCAGTAGGATTTGAGTTCCAGCTTTTCAGGAAGATCCTTAGAAATGTCGGGGTCACTTTTCAGTCTACGCAGTAAGAAGGGAGAGACCAAACGATGCAGCTCCCGAAGCCGATCGCCGCCTTCGCCTGATCCATAACGCTGTCGGAAGGAGTGGTAGGTTCCCAGATATCCCGGATTCAAAAAATGAAAAATGGACCACAGTTCCCCCAAACGGTTCTCTACCGGAGTTCCCGTCATGGCTATACGGTGCGGTGCGGAGAGCTTCATTACGCTTTGGGCCTGCTTGGTACGGTGATTCTTGATATATTGAGCTTCATCCAGCACTACAGTAGACCATTTAACTCCTGCCAAATCCTCACTGTCGCGACCGGCTAAATGATAAGTCGTCAACACAATATCATGACTGGCAACCAGAGACAGGAAACTCTCACCTCGAACCCTTCGCCCTCCATGATGAATATGAACGGTTAACGAGGGGGCAAAACGCTGAAGCTCCCGCTGCCAGTTCCCTAGAAGCGATGTCGGACATAAGATCAGTATCGGACCCCGTTGCTGATCTGCCGGGTGATTCAAGGCACGATCCAAGAGGCATGTAATGACCTGGACAGTCTTACCCAGACCCATATCATCGGCTAGACACACGCCAAAGCCCAGTCCACTCAAGGCAGACAGCCATTGAAATCCCCGCTCCTGATAAGGACGGAGGGTTCCATGGAGACCTTCGGGTATTTGCCGCTCCGGTAAATTACGGAGCATATCACCCCGCATAAGAGAGGACAACAGCCCCGTAGTCTCCATGCCTGTGACTGACATGCCTTTCCACAATCTGTCCTCTTCATCCTCGGCTTCAAGCCTCATCCAATCCGCCGCGGACATTTCCCCGTGTTCATGCCGTTTCATATATTTAAGAACCTGTCGGATCTCTTTAGGATCTATTTCAATCCATTCCCCGCGAAAACGAACAAAAGGCACGCCAGCCTCCATTAACTCCGTGAGTTCCTCTGCACTGATGGACGCTTCACCCAGAGATGCCTCAATCCGAAAGGAGATCAGCTCCTCCATACCCAGGGCAACAGGTGCCGGTCCAACGGCCTCATTGGAGAGTTGCTGCATTTTCATCTTCATTCCAATACGACGGCGTCCTTCTCGACTCCATCGTGAAGGCATTTGGACGGTTATTCCGCGCGTGGTCAGCTGAGGCACAGTCTCTTTCAAAAAAAAGTAAAGACGCTGAGGCTCCAGGTCCACTCCCGTCGGAGCAGGTGAGCTCAGTCCCCGTTCAATATCCGGTGATATCTTCGCTGCCCGTCCCAAGAGTGTAAGAAGTTGCTCCTGAATATTCCGGTAACGTTTTCCCCACAAGGTGAATCCCCGCTCAGCACTGGCCCAGATTGAGCTTGCAGGCAACCAAAACTCACTTTCTTCGCGGCTTTCCGCCCAAAAGGAGAGTCGCCACACTCCATCTTCATCGGCGGGAGGCTCCAAACGCAGTCCAAGTCCCAGCTGTCCGTGACGCGCCTCTTCTTTCTCTGTATGAGGCACTTCCGTTCCGGCGGTATCAGACACAACGGCGAGGAGCTCAGTCACCTCAGCAGGAGTACCCTGTACGGGTATATCCCGGCTGCCCGTAAGCAGACTGTTCCACCATAGCTCCGTCAGAGGAGAATAGCCCCGGCGATAATTGGCTTTGTATGGAGATAGTTCACTCTCTATGCGAGAGATAACCCCCTTAACCTCAGTACTCATCACAGACTGTAAGAAAGAATAGAGCACATGCGCCCCAGCCTCCTCACGAGTGGATAAGTCACCGGCTTCAGCCGAAGGACTGCCCAGTCCAAGCACAGGCATGGATGCAGAGAGCTGTAGAAATATCTTGGTGTACTCCTCATTCCGAAACGCAGGGACCCAGCAAGCTGTAGCTGCCTGTTCCCCTCCACGGCGGCGGGAGCCGACTGGACGCGGCGGCAGGGCTCCTGGCGTAAATCCACCTGTACCCAAAAGTTCCAAGCCAAAGCGCGCGGCAGCAGCCCAGTATCTCATCTCTCCCCCAGGCTCGACACCCTGACTTAGACATAGAGATTCGTCCCAGGCTAAGAGCAGCTCAAAGGCCTCTTTAGGTGTAAGCGCAAGGCCCTCCAGGGTACGACCGGGCATTTGCCGTCGCACAGCCTTCCCTTCAACCGGAGCGGTCGGATATTTCACTTCAGCCAGACGCAGCGCGGCACCCGCAAAAGGACGCAAACCACCCTGCAGCTCCAGCCGTTTGACCACTCGGGTCCAGGCATCTACCTTCGGTTCCGAAGTTTCGCCGGAGAAGCAAAATAAAACGTCCCCTAACCATATTGCATACAGATGCTTAGTCATCGTGATCTCCTGTCTTGTAAGCAAGCAGAAAGGGTACCTCCGTCCAGATCAGAACGGCAGCATCCTCTTCTACGAGAAATATATTTCGAACTATTTAAAGGAACAGTGAATATAACGAGCGTTCCCCTATGTATGACGTCAGCCCTAACACAACAAAAAAAGGTTTTACCTTCATCTTATACGAAAAGGCTCGGATTTAAAAACGTTTCCGCATATTTCCCTAAAGTTTGCAGGGACATTTATTAGGTAAGCGCATACGAGCAGCCGTATATATGTTATTAGTGAGATAATTTTACATTATTTTTTGATATCCGTATTTATTGCCAGTCTCGCCTTCTTTAATCATGCACTCAGCCTAAGACCATATGACCGGAAGGTCATTTATTTTCGAAATCGCGTCTTAAGCAAACCTAATCCGGGTATATTCTATTAAGGACTAAGGACAATCAAACCACTTTTACTCTGGGAGGAACTTCTTATGGATCGTAAGCATCCTTATACTTGGTGGAATGCACTATTCTTTCTAGGCGTCATAGCCGTTAATGTCCTGTCGGTGACACTGCCTATTGCCGGGAATACCACGGGTGAAATTTCAGATAGATATCAAACGTTTTTGACACCTGCAGGTTATGCTTTTTCAATCTGGTCGGTGATCTACCTGCTTCTCGGGGGCTTCGTCATCTATGGATTCCGCTCAGCTCCTTCCTCCGTCCATTCCGTGCAAGCAGCAGGCATATGGTTTATCCTAAGTTGCATCGCTAATATGGGGTGGCTTATCTTATGGCACTATTTATACATCGAGTTATCTCTTGCGGCCATGGTGTTTTTGCTGGCAACTCTAATTGTCATTTACCGCAAAACCCGCAACATCGATAAGCCTACCTCTGGACAAAGGTGGTTCGTCAAGCTTCCTTTCAGTATTTATCTGGGCTGGATCTCAGTAGCAACCCTAGTAAACGTAAGCATAGTTCTGCACAAGAATAATTGGGATGGCTTCAATATCAGTGAATCTACCTGGGCTGTAATCATGCTCTGCGTGGGTATGCTTCTGGCTATTATGGTTAGCTATCCTAACCGGGATCGGGTTTATCCTTTGGTATTCGTCTGGGCGTACATCGCCATTGCGCTGGAGCATAAAGATACAGACAATGTTTTTATAACCGGATGGGTTACTGCGGGGCTGCTGCTTCTTTACAGTATATGGCTGCTTCTTACACCGGGACACAAGCGTTACTTGAGTGAGTGATTTGCGCATCCTAAAGAAAAAAGCCTTTTACTGCACAGCCTGCGACTGACGCAGTTGCAATAAAGGGCCTTTTTCATCTCAATCATTATTTTTTACGGGCAACCGCTTCGATCTCTACTAATCCGTCCTTAGGTAAACGGGCAACTTCAACTGCACTGCGAGCGGGATAGGGTTCTGTAAAAAAAGTGCTGTAAATTTCATTAACCGCCGCGAAATCATTCATGTCCTTTAGGAAGACCGTAGTCTTCACCACATGCTCGAGAGAAGCCCCTGCTTCCTCCAGAATAGCCTTCACATTGTTAAGTGCCTGACGGGCCTGCTCCTGCACACCCTCTGCCAAATCTCCTGTTTCTGGATTCATGCCTAGCTGCCCGGAGGTGTATACCCAATTCCCCGCTGCAATAGCTTGGCTGTAGGGGCCGATCGCACCTGGTGCATTTGTTGTGGCAATCTGTTTTTTACTCATTTACGTTACTCCTCCCAGCAATTTTATTCCCTTATTGTAAGTCCTGATCTTTAGTTAATGCAAACCTATCGTTCTATACCTAGAACGTGAATAACCTCGTTATTGTATACATGCATGCCTCGTGTTCCGACATTTGCGATGTTGATCATTGCCTGAGCCACAGTTCCGGCTTGGATTGCCCGGTATTGAGCAGCCTTGCCGACCAGGAGGAAACCAAATACCCTCATGAGCTTTGCAGCTACTTGCTCTCCCAGCCTGAACTCTTGCCGCTGACCCAGCAGGAGCGACGGACGGAATATATGGAGACCTTGAAACTCCAAAGCACCCAGTTCTTCCTCCATACGCCCTTTGGTTCGGCTGTAAAAATTACGGGATTTCGAGCTTGATCCCATGGAAGAGACAACCAAGAATTGCTTGACTTGATGTTTCTTGGCAAGAGCCGCTGCCTGCAGTGGATAATGAAGATCCACACGTTCGAAATTGCTCCGAGATCCTGCCTTCTTGATCGTTGTTCCCAGACAACAAAAGATAGCCGACACCTCGGTAAACAGGTTCTCATGCCGATCCAGCTCATCCCAATTAATAACGAATTGCTTCAGGTGGGGATGATTCTGATCCAGGGGATGACGAACCAACACTCTGACCTCGTCCCAGATCCCGCTTCTTAATAAACTCTCCGTAACCTGGGTACCCACGAGTCCGGTTGCCCCCAGTACCATTGCAATTCTTGTCATTAGAACGGTCTCTCCTTCAGTCTAGGTTCTATTCATCCTTCAGGATGCGTCTTCCCAGCAGTAAAGCCAACGCAAGCATCAGTACTCCGACGATTATCTGCATCCCATACACTTGGGTCCAATGCGGCCAATTCTCGATCCAGCCATAAATCTGACCTCCAATAAGAGGCCCGAAGAACGATGATAGACCTGTGAGGGCCGCAAACATCGCCATATACATCGGCCGTTCCTTCTTAGGCGTATCACCGATAATAAAGTTGAAGGCCAACTGATTAAAGCCGCCAATACCTACGCCAAACACAATATGCGCAGTAAACAATACTAATAACATCGGCAGGACAGATAGCAGTCCCCATATCAGAGAAGAAGCAGCTATTATGGGCAGGGTCCAGAGCAGCAGACGCTTGTTGCTATACCTCGCATTCAGATTACCCCATACATAGAAGCTTCCCATCATAAATATTGTCTGGGATACATTTAGCAATGATAAAGTCTGATAGTTAATATGCAGCAATTGCAGCATGACATACGAATAGAGAGGTACTGTCAAATTCTGCAGCAAAAGCCATGCAGCAAGAAACAGTGTGGACTTCATAAATAACGTATCGTGGAGCGGTTTCTTAAACATCGGCAGGAACTTATTTTCTTCCGACTTCTCGAAATGAGTATCGGGATAAAAGAACAGCACTACAATATTGGTTGCGGCAAAAATCCATACAACTACATACAAAATGAAAAAGCCATGACCTCCGGGGTATCGATCTAGAACAATACCGCCAGCATATAAGACGGCACTACCCAGCGCATTCAGAACCGTATTTCGAATCCCAAAATAACGACCCCGGACACGGGCCGGAACAAGGTCGCTGATAACAGAACTCCAAAGCACAGCTCCGGCTGTATTTGCTATGAAGGCGACGGTGTATAACCCAATAAAAGTAACCACCCATAGATCTTTTGGCAGTATAAAGGGTATCAGTCCTGTAGAGGTCCAAAGTATCCTGTGTACAGCTACACAGGTAACCATAGCCCATTTGCGGCTTGGTAATTTTTGAATTAAAAAGGCAACGCCAATCTGCGCTATATTAACCAGAGTAGTTAAAGCCAACACAAAACCGATTTGGCTTGAAGATGCTCCTAAATATAGAAGAAATCCTGTCAGAAACTGCCCTTGCAGTAGCACCTGAAAGATCGTCGCGGGAACACCTTCCCACGTAGCTACATACAAATTTTTGCGTTGCTTTGAGAATTTACGTAAAGACTTCTGACGGCTGATCAGCGGCCTGCTTCTCATGATGTTCATTAAGGTGATACACTCCTTTGATGCGGCTTTGGCTTCATTCTACTCCGCATCATGCTTATGTCAATATGACATAATAATAAATTTGCTAGGAGTTTATTGGACATTCTCACTTAGGGGTAAATATAACGAGAATAGGCTCCCTTTTCCTTCACTGCTGTTCAAAATGATAAAGCCGCCTAGAAGCCTGGCCAGATCGCGGCTAATGGATAGACCCAGTCCAGTGCCTCCATACTGTCGACTTATTGTCCCATCCGCTTGTTGAAAGGCTTCAAAGATGATCAAGTGCTTATCCTTGGCAATGCCAATCCCGCTATCCTGAACGTCAAATACGATCCAGCGTTTGGGATGCTTGCCTTCATTTCTGATTTCATCCCGTATGTTGAGTGATACCCTACCTGTTTCGGTAAATTTGAAAGCATTAGATAATAAATTTCGCAGAATCTGTTGTACCCGCTGGGGATCAGAACTAAATGATTCCGGTATTTCATCACTCATTGTCACTGAGAACTCCAGGCCCTTCTGACGGGCAACCACACTGAATTGCAAAGAAAGAAGTTCAGGGATTTCACTCACATTGACTTCTTCACTGCTAATTTCTAAGTGCCCCGCTTCTACTTTGGATAAATCCAAAATATCATTAATAAGCTTCATAAGATCATCGCCTGAACGATGAATTATACTTCCATAAAGGATCATTTCATCTCTGCCAAGAGAAGCATCATCTTCTTCTATTAACTGCGACAGATTGATAATGCTATTCAGGGGAGTTCTAAGCTCATGTGACATATTGGCTAAAAACTCTGATTTAAATTGGGATGCCAGCATGAGCTGTTTGGCCCTTTCCTCCAGGACAATCTTGTTCTTATGCAATTCTTCCGTCTGAGTAGAAAGAAGATTGTTAGCCCGTTGGATTTGTAAAGTACGTTGCTGTTCCAAATGAAAGTCCCTGATAATCAATGCGAACAACATACTAAGAATTAATCCGGACGGAAAAGTCACTGGCATAATTTCAGTTATGTACTTCTGAACGGGTATGACTCCAAACAACGTAATATTAATAGAGTTGAACAAATTCACCACGAGAATAATGGTCAATCCCTTACTTATCATAGAATAGGAAGAGCGCCTTACCCAGAAGCTAAGACCAGCACAGACAAAACCCAGTATGAATAAATTAAGCACACCCGCAAATGCGGCCGGATTCACGCCAAGGGTTAGACGCATAAGTCCTGTACCGGCACCAATAAGAATTAGAATAAAGGGCTGCGGGAGGCCAGGGTCGAAATGATTAAGGGCACAAATCTAAGGTCAAAGATAGCATCTTCACCTAGTCTAAAACCGAAGAAAGAGCTGATCCAACCCGCAAATATTGCGAGTATTACCCAGCACACCTGCTTAACCTGTACTGAAGCATATGAAATCGTATGTTTATAAAATAAATTCGCTAAATAAGCCAATGTTATGAGTAATGCGGTATTCACAAAAAATATTTTCAAATAGTCCATAGGTTCACTCCTGCTATGAATACTGAACTCTTTTCTATCTTCATTACCCTATATACTACCATATGGGTACAGGATGGTCATAGCTCTTAAGTTCCACTTTTTGGATGGGAGTAATTATAAATTCTATCTTATTAAAGAGAAGAAAAGCGCAAATCAGATGCGATTTGCGCTTTTCTTCTGCAATATAAACCAAGGTCTCAGCGGAATCCAACCCCTTCGACTGGGATCCTCACTTCTATTTATATCGTTATCAGTAAATAGTGAGGTGTCTACCTCGAGTTCAACCTCTATCTCTGCTTCTATGGGCGGCAGCATATAATACCGGGAATGATAAGTGCAGATAGCGTCTCCTTGCTGGGTAAGTATCCTGTCTCCCTGAATCTCAATAACTCTACCGGTTACCACATGGGACTTGTACATCGACATCGCCTCTCCTTACAATGTAATTTAGCCTACGCGGATATAGCGTCCCTGAGGTTATTTCACTGCCTATTAATCTTTTTAAGCGATCGTATCTTCTATAGTTATATTTACCCGTAGATATAAGACATGAATCCTACTTCAAAACTTGAAACAAAGTCGGATTTTGTCACATATTAGTCTTTAAAATATCTATCTATATATTTTAAAATTTGATATGATTCATATGTTAATAAAATAATAGTTGCGCAAGTGATTGTTTTCACATGAAACCGTGATTATGTATGCTAAAATGCCATGGGATCTGAAAGCTGATGTTTAAAATTTTTAATACCAGATACCCAAAAAAGTCATACACCGTCTACATTGAGGTAAATTGACCTAGATTAAAAGTGACAAATGTCATTTATAAAGTGATTTTTATCACTTCCATTTACTATTAAAATGTTTTACATTTTAATATATATATTTTAAACTAATTTCTTGGAGGTCATACTTAATGAAAAAAGCATCTGTAATCTTGACGAGCGCACTAGCTCTTGGTTTGCTCGCGGGCTGCGGGAACAACACTAACAACGCTCCTGCTGCTACTAACGCTCCTGCAGAAACAAAGGCTCCTGCTGCTAACGCAACTAACGCCGGTACTGAGACTGCTAAATACCAAGATGGAACATACTATGGTACTGCAGAAGCTGATGCAAAGACTGGCTGGCAATCATTCGCAATCTTGACTGTTGAAGGCGGCAAAATCACCAAAGCTGATTGGAATGCATTCAACGTTAACACTGCCGGCGACCTGAAGAAAAAGGTTTCTGAAGACGGTAAATACGGAATGAAAGAAAAAGGCGGAGCTAAAGCAGACTGGCATGAACAAGCAGCTACAGCCGAAGCTTTCCTGATCGAGAAACAAGATCCTGCAGCAATCACATTTAATGCTGAAGGTAAAACTGATGCAGTCTCCGGTGTTTCCATCGGAGTTAACGATTTCGTAGTAGCAGCACAAGCAGCTCTGGCTGCTGGCCCTGCACAAGCCGGCGCTCTTAAAGATGGCGGATACCATGCTGAAGGTGCTGAATTCGATCCAAATAACGGTTTCAAATCAACTGTTGATCTAACTGTTGCTAACGGTAATGTTGTTGCTGCTAAATTCAGCGGCGTGAACAAAGACGGCGTTGACAAACAACAATACTCCGCCGATGGTAAGTACGGCATGAAAGCTGCAGGCGCTCAAGCAGAATGGCATGAGGAAATCGCTAAAGTTCAAGCTTACTATGTTGAGAACAAAGCCACTGCTCCTGCTCTTAACGATGAAGGTAAAACAGACGCTATTTCCGGCGTTTCCATCAGTGTAGGTGAATACTTTACCCTGGCAGAAAAAGCACTCGAAGGCGCGAAGTAATACGCGATCCTCTTGCAGCTAATCAGATGAATGAGGTGAGTTTCTTTTGAAAAAAATAGTCATTTTGGGCGGCGGCTACGGCGGCGTACTAACGGCCAAAAAACTAGCAAAGAAATTTAAGAACAACAAAGAAGTAGAAATCAAGCTGATTGACCGAAATCCATATCACACCCTTTTGACTGAGCTGCATGAGGTTGCCGCGAACCGCGCTCCAGAGGATTCGATCAAGATTGATTTGAAGAAAATTTTTGCAGGTCTTAAAGTGGATGTAGTGCTTGATGAAATCAGCAATATTGATTTCAAAGGCAAAAAGCTGCAATCCGAAAAAGCAACATATGCATATGATTATCTGGTAATCGGTACGGGCAGCAAACCAACATTCTTCGGTATTCCTGGAGCAGAAGAGAACACTTTGTCCTTCTGGTCTTACGATGATGCTGTTGCCCTGAAACGTCAAACCCGTGATATGTTCACTCTGGCAGCCAAGGAAAAGAATGCAGCCGTTCGTCGCTCCATGCTTACCTTTGTCGTTGTTGGCGCCGGCTTTACCGGTGTTGAGTTGATCGGTGAGATGGCTGAATACCGTGAAGATCTTTGCAAAGAGTTCTATATTGATCCATCCGAAGTTCGCTTGATCGTTGCTGATATGGCACCTAAGATTCTGCCGATTCTTCCAGACAAGTTGATTCAGAAAGCTGAATCGTACCTTCGCAAGATGAACGTAGAAATCGTAACCAACGCTAAAATTACAGAAGTAGGCAAAGGCAGTGTTGCCCTCGGTGAGAAGAACGTTGTAGATACGCATACAGTAGTTTGGACCGCAGGTGTTGAAGGTTCCGAAATCGTCGGCACTCTTGATGTTCAACAACAAGGCCGTAAACGTATCGTTACCAACGAACATCTTGAAAGTGTGGACCACAAGAACGTATACGTTGTAGGGGATAACATTTTCTTCATTCCTGAAGGCGAAACACGTCCTGTACCTCAAATGGTTGAAAATGCTGAGCAAGCAGCTCCTGTGATTGCTGCCAACATCACTGCAGACATCAACGGTACGCCTAAAAAAGCATACAAACCAGGCTTCCACGGAACAATGGTATCTATCGGTAGCCGCTACGGTGTAGCAAACGTTGGTTTGCCAGGCAAGTTCTTCATGCTTACCGGATTCATGGCTATGTTGTCTAAACACTTTATCAATATGTTCTACCTGTCCCAAGTTGTTGGCTTTAACAAAGTATGGACTTACATGATGCACGAGTTCTTCCATGTTGAGAACCGCAAGAGTTTTGTGGGCGGCTACTTCTCCAAGCGTTCACCTAACTTCTGGCTCGTTCCGCTACGTATGCTGCTCGGTGGGATGTGGGTCTATGAAGGTGTCGACAAGCTCAAAAAAATCTGGGAAGATCCCGATAAGATTTTCCTGATTCCAGCCGCTCCTAATGCAACAGATGCAGCTTCGGCAGCAAGTCAAGCAGTGGATGCTGTAAAAGAAACGGTAGACGCTCAATCAGCAGCTTCAGCAGTTACAACTGCCAAAGAAGCAGTTGAAGCCCTTCCAGTTCCAGGTTTTATATACGATACTACTAACTGGTTCATGGATCTGATGTTCTACAACCCAGATGGAACTTACACTTTCTTGGCCAAATGGTTCCAACTTGGTATGGTATGTGCAGAAATCGTCTTCGGTATTATGCTTATCGTTGGTCTGTTCTCTGCTATCGCCTCTATTGCCACAATTGGTATGGCTGTAATGATCTGGTCTACAAAAATGGCATCCACAGAGATGTTATGGTACGTAGCTGCAGCTATTGCCTGCATCGGTGGATCCGGAAGTGTGTTCGGCCTAGATTACTATGTCCTTCCTTGGCTTAAGAAACATTGGAAGAAGATTCCTCTGGTCAGACGTTGGTATCTCTACACTGACTGACGGTAATAATCTTTCATACCCTCTTTGCACCATTATATAAACAAGATATGTAGATCGTATGTGCTTTTCCATAAAAATTAATATAGTTTTTTCTAGAGTAATGTGTCCTCCGGGGCACATTACTCTCCTTATTTAAAGAGTGGTTTTGTAGGGATGATCAGGGGATGGTTGCTCCAGCAAAACCGACAAGAAGGAGAGAATCTTGTGAACAGTCAACTCATGGAAGATAGCTTCCGGTTGCTTCAGGCGGATATGTCACCGATCGCCGGGATTCAGCTTCAGCTCTCTCCGGCGGAATGTGAGCGTCTGCTTCCGGTACTGGAACGCTATAATGTAGATGAATGCCGCAGAGCTCCATTACTGGGCATATACATCATATTGACATTGGCTGCACAGCGCCATATGGAATGCACTCCGCATCATCCCAACCTGATCCGAAATATATTGGATGGAGATTATTTGTATAGCTTTTATCTTCAGTTTGCGGTGAAATACCGGGAGCTGGACCTGGTTGCTTATTTAGCTCCTTCTATTAAAAAAATGCAAATTAGACGGTCAAATGGGAACTTAGCGGAAGAGAATCTGGCTTCTGGAATGGAACAATTCCTGATACAAGAGCGCAGGCAGCAAAGCCGCACAAGCAAAGCCATTTGACGGGTGGGATAAATAGATGAAATTGCACGAAGCCTTGAATATAGACCTTGGAGAAATTGACCGTGAGATCGAACAACTAGTGACTCGGGATAAAGATGTGCCTAAGCACTCTCAGCTATCCAGCAGTATCCTCGAGCTCATTGGTTCCGGCGGCAAACGTCTTCGACCGCTTATGGTTATCGTTGGCAGCCGATTTGGCAGGAAGACCTCCGGCCGCCGTACTATACAACTAGCCGCTGCTGCCGAATTTATACATGTTGCTTCACTAGTCCATGACGATATCATTGATTCTGCAGAGCTACGGCGTGGCCAACCTGCGCTGCATACCAAGACTGGCATTACTTCTGCTGTTCATATCGGTAATTATATGTCCGCACGGGTGATTGAGCTCTTAAGTAAATACACCTCAGACAAAGACAGATATGTACATGATTTATCAGCTGTCGCTACCGCTCAGCTATGTCTCGGGGAATATCAACAAATGGAGCTTGCCTACAATTACGACATTTCGATGGAGCAATACCTCGAGAAATCTCGTAACAAAACAGCCCTGCTGATGGCTACCTGCCTACGAGTCGGTGCTTTGTCCTCTGACAGCACAGAAGAAGTTGCTAAACTGTTGTATGCCTTTGGAGAAGCCTTAGGAATGTCTTTTCAAATCCAGGATGACCTATTGGACTTCACGCAGTCTGAGGCGGTACTCGGTAAGCCTGCGGGCAGCGACCTTCGGCATGGTCAGGTTACCCTGCCTGTGCTTTATGCATTGCAGGACCCGGCGCTGGAAGCTGTCATCCGTAAGATTGGCCCCGATTCGACCGAATCTGAGGTAGCCTATGTGCTAGAGCTTATTAAATTTAGCGAAGCCTTATCACGGGCTGAAGAGATCAGCCAGGACTACCTCGATCAAGCCGCATCCATCATACAACAGCTTTCCGCCTATCCGGCGCATGTTGACTTGGAAACATTGCTGCAATATTTTGCAGCACGTGATCGATAAATGCCAGTCCACATACCTGCTGATACCAAAAACACGGATACCGCCCATTAAATGAGCTGGAATCCGTGTTTTTGTGTATAGGGTATCCCCTGGAATAACTATTCTTAAAGCACTAAACATCAGCACATAGACTTTTTAGATGAGTATTGATTAAGAAGTCCATCCAATACGATAGATTGTTTGATAACCTCGGGATGTGTTAAGAGGCCATACCTTTGCTGAGTTTTATACAGTTTTTGTCTAGCTCTCTCCACACGAAGTAAAGTCACATCCTGATTTCTCTCCATGGTACAACCCCCTTATGTCATATATTAGAACATATCGTCTAAAAATGGAGATTACCATAAAGTGCAACTCCAAAAATGACTAAATCTGTATAGAAAAAGACGCCCCCCGGTTAATCAGGGAACGCCCACATTCATAGTATATGGTTTTCTTTTTCAAAATGAATACAGTTTGCTCTTTAGCCCCCAGCACCATGAGTCATAGGCTGAAGAATATCCGTTGGAATGCTAATAGACAAATCCCCTGCGGTAAATAGGACAAGCAAAATACTACCTGCTGCTAGCAATAAAGCAATCTTTCTCTTCATTGTTCCTTTGCACCTCGCTAATTAGATTTGAATACGTTCTCTTATATTCCGGACGAGCTACCTCAAGGTATTTTTCAAACAATCCCACACATCTCACAATATTGGAATTACTCCTAATTTTAACACAAGATTCCAAACTTTCTAGTAGATAATTTAAGCCTATATCAATTTTTTTTGCAGCCAAATGATAGATTGCTAGTTCCATAAGGAACCGAATATACCTGTCGGACGTTAATTGCTGATTAAACTCTCCCAGCCGACTATGTTGTGCTTTGTAGGATAGGTAGCTATCGAATCGCAGAAGAATAGGATCTACGTTGAACTTGTGGCGGTTAGCTGCCTGCATAATTTTAAACAGCGCAGGAAAGATTTCATCTTCCCGTGACTCCACATAATGGAGATAATCAGGCAGCACCTCTACTTGTCCGTCCATCAGGCGATACAGATAAGTATTTGCTTTTGCCCATTCCTTAAACTGTTCCATAACCCTTTGTTCACCTTCATTGGCTGGCGTCTTTATCCAACTCATATCCGAATACAATCTAGCATAATACAAAGCCTTTTCGTAATTGCCGCTTTCATCATAAACCAATGACCTTAGTAATTGAGAATATAAGATGTAATATATGTATGGGCGTACTGGGTGCTTTTGGAGATGATCTCTCTTCCAGAACTTGTATTGAGCAGACGCCTTTTTCTCTAATTCCTGAGCCAATTCATTAACCTTATCCCAACGATGCAGCGAACTAAACACATCAGCTAAGTGCTTAAGTGCATCCAGCTGTTCTGCTTCATCCAGCCGTTCCACAAAAGGCTCAAACCGATCGGCTAGTCGAAGATTTGCATCCTGGCACTGGCCTAAGGAAATTATAAACAAGCGGTATTGGCATACTGCCAAACGTTCAGAATGCTGGAATTTCTCCGCTTCGGATACACTCTCATACAGCAATGTTGCTGCAGCTCGTCGGCCTAGCCTTAATAATTCCTCTGCTGTATTAAAAAGCATGGACGAATACATAAGATTATCCATGATATGCTGAACTATTCTCTGAATAGAGTCGAGCTTGTCCAGTTCCGCACATCGATGCAGCAAAGGCCCAATCCGCCGCCAGTCCGGAGATCCCTCAATGATATAATTATCTATATACATATCATAATAATAGCCCTCAGAATGCCCCATTCCCTTAGTGATTTGATCCAACTGATGCATCGCTATAGGGCGATGTCCGTGAAGTAAATTACTAAGTGTTCCAGAATGAAGACCAGATCGCTCCGCAAATTGGGCTAGTGTTAGCGATTCTCTTTTTAAGTAGTTTTCTAGCTCTGCTAGGATCGTAGATGTAGGTTCCAAAACACAACCCCTCCCATACTTAAAATCCAAAAATAGGATAACATTCCCATTAATCTTTATTATACAAAATACCAGTGGTTAATAACATACATAGGACGAAAATTCTAATTTTCTCCTAATAGAATCAATTGCATAATTCCAAGACCTTGTTATGCTTGAGTTTTTAAGGCATAAAAAAAGGAGTACCTCCCCAAATTTCGAAGTGTTAAGTACCACTACAAAACACCGAAAGAGGAAGAAACTCCAGACGTATAGTATTGAACAAGAAAGTCTGTTGCAATCCCTTTTTATTCGAATCGCAGAACGTATACCGACGATTAAAGATTTATGGAAACGTTTGAAACGAAGTATCGAATTCAGCACAGATTGCGGTTTTAGTGGTTCCGATCGCATTCCAAGTGAAGCTTCTTACACCCGGTTAATCCAAAAGCTCTAAACATCTCAGGTTTTTCAGCGATCGCAATGGATGCCACTCACGTTGAAGCTAGGGACCGCCAGCCAGAGAAGAAAAAACACGCATCTGTTAACTTTTTTTCTCTAACTAGCGTAAATAGCGAACGAAGCATAGCTCGTAAGAAAAGATAAATGGCATCCAGACACCAATCAAATAACAACTCGGAGGAATAAAATGCGAAAAGTTGATCGGTTTATCCTGCTACTTCTGGCGGTTACCCCCCTTTTAATAGTGGCAAATATCGCCTTAGCTCAAAATTACTCTGCCAGTCTTGTTGAGAATAGCGAAGGTATAGGAATTTCAAATTCAATCGCTTCCCTCTTAATTAGAGAGGATGGTTGGTCTGTGGAATCGTTTAAACAGGCCTATCATTTATCAGCAATTCTAGTGATCCTGACTTCACTGCTCAACTTAGTTCTCATCATCTACCGCCTTATAACTTCAAACACACGAAAGGCTACCCTAGGTTAAAGGGTAGCCTTTTGTGTGTATTTTTTTAAAAAGCAAGGAAGGAAGAAAAGCAACATCACGCTTTTCTTCCTCCTACCCTCCCACGTTGGGTAGGCATGGTTGTCTTTTGTTGTTAGCTAAGGGAAGGTTGGGGCGGAACGCAGAGGAATTTTTGGAACTGGAGAAGCGTAGCGTTCGCCTTTATCGTTGGATTTCAACCGCATAGGCGGTTCCAATCAAGAAATCCAAGGATAACAGCGATCGGAAGTCCAAACATTCCGCGCAGTGACGTTCACCCAACCACCCGCTCCCTAGCTGACATAAAAATAATCAACCAGCGTACACAACAATATAACGATACTGATCACCTGATTCAAATTATAAGAAGCCACCTTCATCATGCGACGATTCGAGGGCTTAATAATTTTATGTTCCGTCATCAAGAGCAGCGTAGCCACACCAATTCCCACTAGGTACATCCACCCAAGATCACGCCATACATACAAGAAAAGCAGCAGCGTAACCATAATGAAATGCAGACCTTTCGATATACGAAGAGCATTCTCCAATCCAAAAAAGCTTGGTATGGACCACAGTCCGTGCCGCCGATCAAACTCAATATCCTGTGTACCATAGATAATATCGAAGCCTGCTATCCAGAGCATCACTACCGTCCCGATAACAAATGGTGTAAACGCGATATTACCCGTTACGGCAAACCATGCTCCAATGGGTGCTGAGGCGATAACAAAACCTAAGTAGAGATGGCTGAGAAAGGTAAACCGCTTCGTATAGGAATAAGAAGATATCAGGACTATAGCTATCGGTGACAGCAGCAGACAGAGCAGGTTCAACATTCCTGATGCAACTATAAACAGTGCGTAATTGATAATGATAAATAGAATAACTTCTTTTTCAGCAACCATTCGCTGCGGCAGGTGACGATGTGCCGTACGTGGATTTTGTCCGTCAAAAGTACGGTCCACAAGCCGGTTAAACGCATTGGCACCGTTCCGGGCACCGATTAAGGCAATAAGACCCCAGAGCATGAGATGACCTGAAGGCCATCCCCCTGCTGCCCACACCATCGAAATGATGGCAAACGGCAGTGAAAAAAGGGTGTGTGAGAACATCACCAGATCACTGAACAATTTTAGCTTAAGAGCTGTATTTTTAAAGACATTTACTATAGCCATAACTTTATCCTCTTTCTTAATTGCTGAATGCTTCCAACAGCACTTCATTCAGTGCAGCCAACATTCCATCAATATCGTCCTCTGTAATGATGAGAGGAGGCTGGAAAGCCAACACATTGCGATCCACACCGTTTTTACCGATTAGGTATCCGCGGTCCTTCATTAATTCCAGTACATCATCCGTTATTGCTGCCTTGCCGGCGGCATCTGCACCTACTAATTCCGCTCCCAGCATCAGTCCCGTCCCACGTACATCGGAAATCCACTCAGGGTATTGTTCCTGAAGAGATTTCAGCCCTTCTTTAAGCTTACCGCCAAGCCGCTCGGCTCGCTGTGGAAGCTGTTCCGCACGAATAAAGTCTAGCACAGCCAGCGCTGTAGCCGCCGATACCGGATTACCGCCAAAAGTAGAAGCCGAGGGACGATTTAGGGACAATGCAATCTCATCTGTAGTTGCAAATGCTGCAACCGGAACCCCGTTGCCGAGCGCTTTTGCCATACTCACGATATCGGGAACTACATCAAAATGCTCCATAGCAAACATTACGCCTGTACGGCCAAAGCCGGTCTGAATCTCATCCGCAATGAGCAATACTCCATATTGATCCAGCAGAGCCTTAACCTCACGGAAGTACCACGACACGGGCATAATCATACCGCCGTTACCTTGAATCGGTTCTGCAATCATTGCGGCAATGGTGTCACCCTTCTCTCTTAGAACCTGCTCCAGATCCTTAAGAGAACGTGTTGCAGCCTCTTCCATGGTTAGCTCCGGGTGGTAAGGGCGGCTAATGAAATACACATCTTCATCCAAAAAGGCATCGGTACGCCACATAGGGAGTCCGGTTACGCTCATTGTAAGATTGGTACGTCCATGTAATCCGCTCTCCAAGGCA
Source organism: Paenibacillus wynnii (assembly GCF_000757885.1). Lineage (NCBI taxonomy): Bacteria > Bacillati > Bacillota > Bacilli > Caryophanales > Paenibacillaceae > Paenibacillus > Paenibacillus wynnii. The sequence continues at coordinate 1,506,929 of NZ_JQCR01000002.1, forward strand.
ATAAAGCCTTTACGTCCCGTATGCATTCTAGCCAGCAGCAGTGCGCCCTCATTCGCCTCAGAGCCGCTATTCACGAAGAAGCTGCGCCGTAGGTTGCCTGGTAAGATTTCCTCAAGCCGCTCGGCTAAATCCACACTAGGCTGCGTTAAGTAAACCGTGGTTGTATGCTGCAACTGCTGCAACTGTTCGATCGTCCGTGCAGTAATGATTGGATTGCAGTGACCGCAGGCTACCACAGATACTCCGGCAAAAAAGTCCGTATAGGCCTTATCATTTTCATCGTAAACAAACTGCATAGATCCGCGTACTATTTGAGGCGCATTCCGATAAAAGTGCTGTGTGCAAGGGTAGAAATATTGCTTGCGCTTAGCCGCTACCGCTTCTCTGCCGATGGCTTTTACTTGTTCCATGAAAGATTCCCTCTCTTTCTATTGCTCCCACACGAGCCTAAAAAAACTAATTAAATTGCAAGGACCCTAACGTATAACCCGCATAAACCGGTTTCATTCCACCCAGCAGGTCCTCTTTATCATCCGTGCCCTTAATTTTATGTTGGTAAGTTCTTATAACTTCCCGCAGCTGTTCTTCACTATAGGTAGATCCCTCAATACGGTAGCAGGAAATCCCAATTGCCGTCATCTCATCCAACATCGGTAAATAACAAAGCTCTTTAGCAAACAATAGGTGACATCGACCATGCTGATCACGATATACCGGGTTTTCACCTTTATCCGTCATAAGAACCAGTACATCATTGCTGACATAACGATTGTCTTCTTGACCAATAGGCTCCATAACTTCGGTATTCTCAAACAAATCATGATCCATATACATGAGTGCTGGCGTACCGTGAACGATAACTTCCAGCGGGAGTTGGCTGCGGGAGGTGAAGGATGCAAAGTGCTCCAGCGTCATTTCCGGTGATACGGTAAGTCTCGAAAGTCCAAGTCCAGCATACAGGCCGGCAGACAGACCATTATAAATATTAAGATTGGCATCGCCAACCAAAGGATAACCCGAAGATTTATAGCGGCGAATGGCGCCCAGATTCGTTACCAGCAATCCGTCAATTGGCAACCGTCCCCCGCCAAGAAGCTGGTCATATTGGTCAAAATCAAGCTCCATCATCATCCGCGGCAAACCCAAATATAGCTTAGTCTGTCCTTTGATCAAGCCAAGTTCTTCCACATCACGCTTCGTAAACGGCCGGTCCGGCTCGAATACATCGCCAGATAGATATAAGTGCTCTACGCCCAGCTCCAAGGCCACCCGTGCTTGGTTCATGTTATTGACACGTACGGCAAGCTCCGGCTTAGCTGTTGTTGGCCGTTTCTCTACAGACAAACGTTCCCGCAGCTCCATTACACGCTCTTCCGATAACTCCCGTTCAGCAGTCGGTGTACTGAATACTTTCCCCGTACTATAAAACTTACCTGTACCTTCATACCGGCGGTTAATATTAGTGAGCCCAGGCTTCCCGAAAGCATAGGCTGTTGAAAAGTCGCGCTTACGGTTTTTGTGCAGGATCTTGGAATCTACTGTACGGTCAAACCCTATCGGATCCTCAATATATCGATCAATGGCTTCGCCATAGCTGTTCGCTAGCATGACAACGAAATCCTTATCATGCATCCGTCCCTCAATTTTGAAGGAAGTGATACCGGACTGGATCAGCTCCGGAAGATGCTCATACATAAACATATCTTTAACAGCAAGCGGATATTCTGTTGGGAACACAAAGCCGTCCTTCTTGATCCGGTAATCCCAGCGGCATGGCTTCATACATTTACCCCTGTTACTGCTCATGCCGAATACCTGAGAACTGAAGTAACAGTTCGCGCCGTGCACGGAGCACATATCTCCATGAATGAAGTATTCCAATTCCATTCCGCTCTGCTGTCCCAGCAGCTTGGCAGTCTGCAAGTCCATTTCACGGGAGGTAACCACTCTGCTTACACCCAAATCCCGCAGAGCATAAATCATTTCTAAGTTGTGCACATTCATCATGACTGATGCATGTATAGGTACAGTAAGGCCCATCTCGCGTATCAATTCCAGCACTGCCATATCCTGAACAATTAAGGCATCCGGTCCGGCTTGATCGAGAAAACGCAGATATTCTCTAGCCTCCTCCACGTCCTCTTCACTGAACAGGTTATTAACGGTGACATATACCTTTTTGCCCAGACCGTGAGCGATAGCAAGCGCCTCGACAATCTCTTCATGCGACAGGTTATAGCCCTTGCGCATCATTCTCATATTAAGTACAGGCCCACCGAAGTAGACCGCATCACAAGCCGATTGAATAACCTCTTTAAAAATATCAAATGTCCCTACCGGTACAAGCAGTTCGATCTCTTTGCCATTAAAATAACGTGCCATTCCTTTTCCTCCTAAATAACGGTCCTCTAATTTACAGTATTGCTACAGCCAACCCCATCACGATAAACATACAAATAAAAACAGTATCTGCAAAACCCCAACTTAAGCGGTGGTACCGGGTACGCGGCGCATCCATGCGGAAGCCCCGAGCTTCCATGGAATACACTAAATCCTGCGCACGGCGAAAAGCACTGGAAATGACAGGCACGAGCAGCGAGACAAGCATCCGCGCTTTTTCCTTCAAGGGCAGCTCTGCCAGATCCGCACCGCGCGAGGCTTGTGCCTTCATAATAATCTGCGATTCATCCAGAATGGTAGGAATGAAGCGCAAGGCAATACCAATCATCAAGGTAAGTCTGTCCGGAGACATCCCGATCTTTTTGAGCGGTGAAAGAATGCCCTCAAGCCCCTGATTCAGCTTACCCGGTGTCGTTGTAAAGGTCAGCAGCGCTGTAAAAGAGACGAGAAAGAGCATTCGGATCACTGAAAATGCACCCAAACGCAGTCCCTCCTGATGCAGCGAGAATGACCCGAGGGTAAGCCATACCTCTCCCTCTTTAATGGACAGCACCTGAACAATAAAGATAAATAACATCAGGTAACGCAGCGGTTTCGCAGCTTTCACAAAATACTTAAGCGGAATTCTCGTGGAAGCCATTATTGAAATGGAGAACACTGCGAGCAGCGCCATTGTCTGCCAGGAATGGGAGAGCAAAATAACAGCAACATATAATAGCATTCCGATAATTTTTCCGCGTGCATCCAGCTTGTGTACCCATGACCCCGTCTCAATAGTACGCCCCAGCAACAGTTTCTCGCTACTCATGGATATCCCCCTTTTCAATCCCCGTGTGGGATATCTCAGATGACAAGGAAGCGATACATTCTGCAAGTGCCTTCGGTGTCAATCGGGGAACCTCGCCCTCCAGATGGAAACGATCTGCAAGTGCCCGCCAGTAACGGAGAGATTGCGGTATTGCCAGTCCGCAGCGCTCCAGAATGGTAGGATCGGAGGCCAACTCCTGAACACTTCCCTGAAAAGCAGCTTGCCCTTCCTTAAGCACAATCCAGCTGTCCGCAATAGGAAGCAGTTCATCCATTCGGTGTGTCACTATAATGATAGTCCGCCCTTGTTCCCGGCAGAGACGTTCCAGCAAAGAAATAAGCTCTGCGCGGCTAACAGGATCCAGTGTGGCCGTAGGCTCATCGAGCACAACAATTTCCGGGTCCATAGCCAATACAGAAGCAATGGCCGCCTTGCGCATTTGCCCTCCGCTCAAGCGGAACGGATTGCGTTCGAGCAGCTCCAAATCGAGGCCCATAGCTACCATTGCTTTACGCGCGCGCTCCTTGGCTTCTTCCAGACTCATCCCGAAATTAAGGGGCCCGAAGCATAGATCCTTCTCCACCGTTTCTTCAAACATTTGCTGTTCCGGAAATTGGAAGACGAGGCCCACACGACGCCGCAGCGCCATCAGCTTAGGAGATTTCTCTCCCGCCTGAAGAGTTACATCAAGCACTTTCACGGTTCCCTCCGTAGGCTTCAGAATCCCATTGAACAGTTGAAGCAGCGTAGACTTACCGGAACCGGTCGCACCTGCAATGCCGACTATGGAACCCTGCGGAATCGTAAGGTCAATGTTATGTAGTGCAGTCTGCTTCCATAGACTTCGGTCGGAGTATACATAGCTCACTTGCTGTAGTTCTATGGCCATAGCTTCTCTATAAGCTCCTTTTCACTGGCAGGCACGCCAGTATTTATGCCAGCCTTTTGCAATTCACGGGCCAACTGCCAAGAAAAAGGCATACGTAAGTTACATTTATCCAGCAGGTCATCATTGCTGAACAGCTCGGCAGGCGTCATATCCGCTGCAAGTCTGCCTCCGCACAGCGCCAGTACACGGTCTGAGGCCAATATCTCATCCGCATCATGGGTAATCATAAGGATTGTATAATTGCCCTCCGCACACACACGCTGCAGAATATCCAACAGCTCATTTCGGCTTCCTTCATCCAACATAGAAGAGGCCTCGTCGAAGATGACGATGCCTGGCTCCATAGCAAGAATGGAAGCTATAGCTACACGTTGCTTCTGTCCTCCGGATAATTCACCCGGATGCTTGTCCAGCAGGTGAGCGATTCCTAGCTTGTCGGTATATACTTGTAAACGGCGTCCCATTTCGGTAGGCTCCAGACATAGACCTTCAAGACCGAATAAAATATCTTCCTCTACGGTTGCACCAATAAACTGGTTGTCCGGATTCTGAAATACCATTCCTATATTTTGTCGGATCGCCCCGATATTTTCTTCATTTAGTTGCAGTCCGCAAACTACGATTTCTCCGCCACTCTTAGGCAACAGTGCATTCAACAACTTAACGAGTGTTGACTTACCGCATCCGTTTGCACCGACCAGGCTAACCCATTGCCCCTGAGGTATGGAGAGAGAGATATCTTGAAAAATGAGCTGTTTCGGATCGTACCCAAACGATACCCCGCTTAAAGTAATAACTGCAGGTTGTTCTTCTGCTTCGGAATTCTGTAATCTATTCGTTTCAATCATGTTAGTCTTCCTCCCGCCGCTTTAGGCCGTTCTATCCAGGAACTCTTCAAACAGCGATATTTTGGACAGAGAATCCACCAGATACCGAACTGCAAATCCTACGGCAATCCCAGTTACCACTCCAGTGATGAGCAGCAGCGGCAAGTAGTATAGAATACTTGATGAAGAAAATACGACAGATGCTGCCAAGAGTTGTCCTATATTATGCGCCAGACCTCCGGCAATACTGATACCTATCAGACTGAATTTCTTGCGGCCAAATCGTACCATCAGGAACATTATAAGAAAACTGAGCAAGGAGCCGCATAGACTGAAGAGCAAACTTGAGAAAGTACCAAGTAGAAAGGCGGTAAGCAAAGTCTTCAGAATAACCAGCAGGAGAGCATCCCGTCCGCGTAAAAAGTAAATACAAGTTAAAATCATGATATTAGCAAATCCAAGCTTAGCGCCGGGCATCAGCCCCATTCCAACCAAGGGAATCTGGGCCTCCAAAATACCCAGCACTACAGCTACTGCAGAAAAAATGGCTATAATTACAGTTCTTTTCAGCGCTGTGGCTGACTCACTACTGGACATAGGCATCTATTTCGTCCTCCCCCGAAGCACTTGCGATTTCTACTAAAACCCGATGCGGCAGACAAACAATAGTCTGCTTAGGCAGAGTAATAAATCCGAAACCGAGGCATACCTTGTCGGGACAGTCGGCGTCGTACATTTCAATACCATAATCATGTACCTTTATAATGTTGTAACCACGGTCTGTACGAATATCAATCGTTTGATTTTCTTTAGTAAGCTTGATTGTTCGATATTGCTTGCCGTCTACTGTTATATTGGCCACAAGGTTTTTACCTGGTCCGCCCTTATCATTGCTGGAAAACCATCTCGGCGCCATAAAAGCAAGAGCAGCAACCAAAACGATGGAAATCAGCAGCACATCCCCACGTTTCATAAAATTCTCCCTTATTTTTTAATTAAAAACCAGACTTATTAATTATAACGGTCTGCTGTCAATCCTTCAATAAATGTAGTCGTTTATTGTCACTTTTAGAGACCAGTTCACAAAATAGGCACCTAACTATAAAGTGTCCAACCCAAATAAGGATTTTCAAGAAATATTAGGATAAAATTTAGGCCAAAACATGATCTTCCGATTTGTTCCGCGCTTCTTCTATGTTCACTTTGTACTCTTTACCATTACCTAAGTAGGAAAGGAATAAACCGGCAAATTCAGGGTCCCATTGACTTCCTTTACCCTGCTCCAAAATATCCAGCGCCCGGTCGTGATCCATCCCCTTTCGGTAAGGCCGATCTGAAGTCATGGCATCATAAGCATCCGCAACTGCGATAATTCGCCCATACAACGGGATTGATAAACCAGCCAAGCCATCCGGGTATCCTTTTCCATCGTAGCGTTCGTGATGCGATCTTACCCCGCTGAGATACGGAGCCATCTTCTCTGCCGGCTCTATCTGGCGCAGTATATTCTCACCTTGCACAGGATGGCTCTTAATCTGATCAAACTCTTCATCCGTTAGCTTCCCATCCTTGAACAGAACACTGTCTCTAACACCGATTTTGCCGATATCATGCAGCAGTGCGGATTTGCGTAAATTATCGAGCGTCTTCCCGGACAGACCGGCTAATTGCCCAATGATAACGGAATACTCCGCCACACGCAGCGAATGGCCCGCCGTATATGGATCTCTTGCATCCAGCGCAACAGCGAGTGTGGTAAAATAACTGTCCAGCAATTGGGGATTATAGCTGAACTTGTAAGAAAGAATTCAATCAGCGCATGCATGCAGGCGATCAGAACCGCGCCGGCCACTCCGAGTCCCAGATAGAAATAAGGAAGATTAACAAGCCCGGATCGGATCATCCATACGGTAATCAGAACCGCCGGCACACTCAGTCCGAGCAAGTGAGGGCCAATAATACGATATACCGCCTTCTTGGGCAACTGATGGGTATGATAATAGGCCATTTCTAGAACGGCGAGTTTCGGTTTCGGTTCTTTTAGAGCGATACGAATAAGCCTGATATGACTCATAAATACTGCGATTTCCACTACGGCCATAATGACAAAGGAAATACTCATGCCAACCATAAGCCTCAGGTATTCAGGGGCCGTAATTTCCAGTGAGGAGAATAGAATCAAACTTCCTACAGCTAATACTGCAACAGCTGATCCGAATAAGTAATTACGAATTTGCTTTCTAAGAAATGCGGCATATAAATTCATTCGTCCCCTCGTTTCCAGCCCTACCAGCTTTAACTACTTGCATTCGTCTCTAATATATGTTATATTCATATAATATTTGATTTCCCCTATATCTGTTCCTACTTAAGAAAATGATAACCGATGGGTTACTGTAATATAGTTATCGGCAATTCTGACACATAATCTTACGTTTTCTTTGCAGGAATCTCCTTTTTATGAGACTAAATTCACACATAGCATCCGATTCACACTGGCGCGGTCACGGAACCGCAAGGACAAAAGAGAGGTAGGGCTTTTGTCGTATTGGAAGGATTATCTCGCCACAGTGCTGGTGGAAATAACAGGGAATTATACGACCCGTACTTACGAACGGCGGGAAATTAAATATACATGAACACAACCGACCTTTGTTAAAGGACGGTAAAGTGTGTGGAAACATATAAGCGCCCGATAACCGCTACTTGCGGATATCGGGCGCTGTCTACGTTCAGGGGCTATTTACATATACTTTGTTACAAAGTTTGTCACTCGACTTACATAACCAGTCTTATCTCTATCATAGGAGGTTCCGTGTCCGGCACCATGCACGATGAATTGCTCCTTGGGACTGCGACAAGCCTCGTACAACTCATTCATCATACTAAAGGGTACAAAGGTATCTGCGTCTCCATGAATGAATAGAATGGGCACCTTTGCTTTTTGTACCTGTTTTAATGCAGAGGCCTCACCAAAGAAGTAGCCTGCCTTTAGCCGGGTCACCAGACTGGCGCTGTTCACAAAAGGAAAGCCGGGCAAACGATACATACGCCGCAGCTGATAAGACAATTGAGCTTTAACGGAAGTATAGGCGCAATCCGACACGATGACCTTTACCTGCGGCGGCAGGTCTTCTCCGGAGGTCATCAGCACCGTTGCTCCGCCCATAGATACTCCGTGGAGGACAATTTTCGACTCGGGACCCATCTCGCCAATGAGATGCCTTATCCATTGCAGATAGTCACGGCGTTCATGCCAACCAAAGCCGATATAATTCCCCTCGCTCTCCCCATGACCTCTAGCGTCAGGAATTAGAACGTTATAACCCAAGAGCTCAGCGTATATTTTGGCGTAGGCCCCCATATCCTTACCTTTTCCGGAATAACCATGTGCAATAATTGCCGTGCGGCCCTCGGCACTGCTGGAAGGGATCATATAGGCACGAAGCTTCAAGCCGTCAACAGATAAGATCTCCACGTTCTGAATCTTCTGGCTGGATACCCAATTCTGCCCCTCCCCCCAAGAAGCCCCGGCAACCGGAGGATTAGCCTTCAAATCACGATTCGTACTTAAAAACACCTTCGGTGCCCGCCTAATAGCAATCTTGTAAAAAAAGAATCCGCTATATGCCACTACCCCGGCTATAACTATAATAATTAACCATCCGATCAAACTCCACACAGTTGTTGTCACCCTTCTGTTTAAAATTCCAAAGCAGTAGTTCTGAGTAGTTCTGACTAGAAAATAGTATAACATGTAGTCCGCGATCACTAAAAATCCGCAAAAAAAACCCAGTGCTGTCCATAAAGAACAGTACTGGGTTCAAGGAGAGAACTATTAAAAAGGTTAGAACTGATAAATTTATAAAAGCTGGATCCACCCGATCATGGATACCCATAAAGGAATACTTAGGAATACGCCAAATACCAACCCACGACGGAAATTTCCTTCATATTTCATTTTACGTCCTTCTTCCCCTAAGTAGATAGTAACAATTTGCTTATTTCAATTTTAATATAAACTATCCTTCCCTTTTCTTGTGTGAAATATGTCACAATTATCCTTATGTTTAGAAATACCATTGATTATTTTTTGATTACCGGGGTAGAATAGGAATATACGTTCCCATTTATCGAAAGGGTGGATAGCTATGCAGAGGGCTGGAAGTACAGAAAATATACTGGTTAAATCATATGTTCTTCTCCCACTCATTTTATCCGCTTTCGAGCGTGATGCAGGGCTTATATCCACCCATTTGCGGACACCTGCCCCATATTTGGATATGCTTAATGCAGCTGCGTCTGCAGCCACTGGAGATTTAAGGGATATACGACATGAAATGAGGAGATTAGGAGTTAAGGTATATGACCAACAACGCCTTAAGACCGGAATTGAAGCCAAATTCATCTGCCGGGGCTATCATGATCGAATGCTACTTCTCTACGATATGATTGCCGCGCAAGCTGCTATACATATGAGGAGATACCTTGGGATGGATATATCGGCTTTTAAGAGCTATGAAGAACAGTATTGGATTAAGCCGGGAGCAGGAGAAGGAGAAGGAGATTAGCTCTAAGATCTCCTTGAATGTCTACGATTTCAACCAATCCTCCAGGTCTTGATTCAAAGCCGATCAATGACTTCCAACGCGTTCGCATGATGCTTCTCATACACATAACAACGTTAATCCGAATGGCATGAGAGTAGAAGTATCCCCAGGTATCCGCGACAAATACGGCAAATCGTCTACCTACATGCGTTTCAATATATATAGTTGCACAATGTACACTTATATTTCTCTCTTAGCACACTTTAGGGTGTTTAATTGCACTTTTTACACTTATTTTTGGGTATTCCGGGGTTCATCCGGCATATTCGTATTTTTAGTTGTACAAAGTACATCTATCCATACATCCGAGCGCAAAAAGCTAGAAATAAGTGTATAAAATACACGTCTGTTGATTAGCTAATTTATGGGAGCGGAAAACGTTACATTAGCTAAATAGATCCTCCACTCCGGCGATAAAGTTTGCAACGTAAATAATCGGTCAAAGTCAGCGAATGTTAGTCTAGCACTTAAATGCACGGCTGCATTTCCTTGATCGAACAGGAATTTAAGCAAAACATAAATCAGTAAACCCATGTACAGCTGTCCATACACTGCATTAGGCGTTCTTCCAAACAGTTTTGGAATGTTGAGATGCTGCTTAATCCAACGGAAAAATACTTCTATCTGCCAACGTTTTTTATAAATATCTGCAATTCCCTCGGCAGAATGCCAGTGCAGATTTGTGGCAAGAATGACGGGATTGCCTTTAGGGTCCTTTAAGATGACTACCCGAAATCTATTCTTTGTGAGTGCTTTGTTTTTTCCCAATTGGCAGGTTAAATCCTGCTCAACGCTTCCCGTGAAAGGACGTTTTCGTTCTCGTAAAACCGGATTTTGGAAGGTTGTATTATCGCGAAGCCGAATCACAAAATACTGCCGGTCTTTCTGTTCCTGGTTATAGTCAAACCGTTCATGCTTACCATAAGGCCGATCTGCGACCAGAATGAATCTCTGGTCCAGCAGATGAGGACAACTTTTTAGATCAGGTTCATATCCCGTTGTTTCAGTAACTTTGTGCAACTCACCAGCATGATCATAATAACCTCCACCTGGTTTTGGAACAGGGTCACCAACTAAGTCCCTCTGTGCACCTGTTAAATCCATTTCGGTTAAATGTGAGTATGTTCTTTCCTGTTGATTCAAAGTAGCCCTCTGACTAGTAGTGATTTTTGATTTTGCAACATCTGATAAATCATCAACGTTTGAGAATATCCTGCCATGTATTTCAAAGGTTTCCGGATCGTAGCCTTGAGCCAGTGTGAACTGCTTAAATTTCAGCCCCTGTTCATTGTAATTAATTTCTAGCCCCCACCAAAAGAAAACCTTGACAGGCATAAAGCCAATCAAGGTTTGATAACACCATTTACTCATCTTCAACTATCGGAACAAATGGAGAGAGAAATGCATCCTTTTTGTGCTCTATTCTCCCTCGCGCTAAAATAAAAACTCTAAACTCATTATCAAAACCTTCGATGTCCTCATCATCCCTTGTATAGAGCAATCCATAAGAACCAGGGGCTTGTTGTGCAATGAATTGAAATAACTTGATTATTTCTTCGGCTTCCGTACCTTTACGATTCAGAAGTCCACCTACAGAAAGATGATAAGCACCGTTTGCCGGATAGACTTTTAGCAGTCCGCTATCCCAATGTAAATTCGCGACAAAATTTTGTATGTTTTTAGCAATTAAATCTAAATTACCTGCATCAGCTTCTGTAGTTGATTCATGGACTGTAGCCCAACCATGAAATTCGAACATTGTTATCACCTACTTTAATGGTTTAGTATCAATCACGACATCAATTCCATATCTACTGCTATACTCATTCAATTTGTCAATTACTGATTGTGCAGGTTGCCCTTCGAAATGGTAATAGACCTTTCTCCCCGTCTCCTGAGCCACTTCAAAGGTCGCTTTCATTTGGTCGCGAACACTTTTATTGACTGTTTGCAAAGCAGGTTTAGACTGAGCAACGTATTGGTCACTGATAGCATCAAACTCTCTACCTGCTGAGTCGCCGGAGAACTTCACACGGGATTGACCACCAATCCTATCTGCTAGTGCATCAGCCGCCGCATCAGGTTTATTAACCTTCTCTAAAGTACCTGAATAGCGACCTGCATCACCCGCCCCCTCAGTCTTGCCAAAATCAATCTTCTGAATTTCTGTACCTGGTGAATTCTTAACGGTTATGCGGACGCCTTCTGGAGTAGTTAACGCTACAGACGAACCAGACTGAGAGAGGCGGCGGGATGTTGCCTCTGCCGTTTCTTTTAGTACCCCTTTCACTTCAGTAGCTAAGCCCTTGGTCGCTCCTCCCGCTCCCTTCATCAGTAAAGCGTCGAATGCTAAAGCTCCCGTTTTATCCCCCAGCACGGTTGCGCGCGCCTCCGGCGACATTTGCTTCAGCTCATTGAACGTTCCTACTGCCGACTGATAAGCGCTTGTGACCGTTTTAATCGGATGACTTACGGCGTATGCGGTGTCGCTTAGCTGGTTATACACTGCATTGGCCGCTGCGGGCTTATCCGTTACCGCTAATCCGATGAATTTGGCTGTACCCTGCATTTCCTTCCAGGCTCCATCTACCATGCCTTCACCAAAAGCAGCTGCTACTTTGACTTTCATCGGAACCATGCCCTGATATGCATCCACCTCTGCTTGCAGATTACCGAAATATTCTTTGTCGTACTTCCGGTAAGCCGCCGATCGGTCTTGGGGGTTAATGTATTCAAAGGTTTCCGGATCGTAGCCTTGAGCCAGTGTGAATTGCTTAAATTTCAGCCCCTGTGCATTGTAATTAATTTCGCCTTGATACAGGGTGTATCCTTTTTCATTTCCGTACTGTTTAAGCAGACTCTGTATATTGTTATCATTTACCTTTACTGGTTGTGTGGCGGTGGTTGTGCTGAAAAGAAAAAAACCTTGATTGAGTGACGAGCACTCGATCAAGGTTAAGTATGATTGGTTCTGTTTTTTACAACAACACGAATTCCTCTATTGGCAAGATATTTCCGTTATCATCATCAACATAGATGCCTCTTAAAAAATTTTCTTGGCACAATATTTGTTTCATTAATTTTTCATTAGTATATGTCATCATGATAAATCGGGGATTTGAAAAAGGAATTTTCTTTAGATCTTCTTCCTCGTAATCATTAATAATATCCTCCGCATTCTCATAAAACACATGGTCATCACCATAATCCACAACAAATCTATCTGTATATAGACTCGTCGTTTTATTTTCACCATCATGTTTTATTTCACTAATTTGATTAAGATTCAAATATTCATTTCCAATAAGTATAATCCATTGCATTTCGTTCTACTCTCCCTTCTTTACTATCTGCCAACATGATTAATTAAGTCCTCTTGATTCGTAAAGACACTGAATCCTTCTTTTTGTAGTCCTTTAACAACTGCAGAATTTGGGCTTTGATCCGGCAAATAAACAATAACTTCTTTATTTGTGCTGGAGGCAGTATTAATTGCCTGTCTCGTAGAACCTTTTCCTCCACCTTGTTTAACTTGTATTATCGCATTATCAAGTTCAATATCATAATCTGTTAATGGCGTTCCATCTGGCCTATATACCTTTTTATTTACGTCTACGACTTTACCGGGATATTTAACTTCAATTGCATTTGCAGTTTCACCTACGTACTTGTCAGCAGAAGTAAAGGTTCTAACATCACCCGTCCCCTCAGCCTTGCCAAAATCAATCTTCTGAATTTCTGTACCTAGTGAATTCTTAACGGTTATGCGGACGCCTTCTGGAGTAGTTAACGCTACAGAAGAACCAGACTGAGAGAGGCGGCGGGATGTTGCCTCTGCCGTTTCTTTGAGTACCCCTTTCACTTCATTAGCTAAGCCCTTGGTCGCTCCTCCCGCACCCTTCATCAGCAATGCGTCGAATGCTATAGCTCCCGTTTTATCCCCCAGCACGGTTGCGCGCGCCTCCGGCGACATTTGCTTCAGCTCATTGAACGTTCCTACTGCCGACTGATAAGCGCTTGTGACCGTTTTAATCGGATGACTTACGGCGTATGCGGTGTCGCTTAGCTGGTTATACACTGCATTGGCCGCTGCGGACTTATCCGTTACCGCTAATCCGATGAATTTGGCTGTACCCTGCATTTCCTTCCAGGCTCCATCTACCATGCCTTCACCAAAAGCCGCTGCTACTTTGACTTTCATCGGAACCATGCCCTGATATGCATCCACCTCTGCTTGCAGATTACCGAAATATTCTTTGTCGTACTTCCGGTAAGCCGCCGATCGGTCTTGGGGGTTAATGTATTCAAAGGTTTCCGGATCGTAGCCTTGAGCCAGTGTGAATTGCTTAAATTTCAGCCCCTGTTCATTGTAATTAATTTCGCCTTGATACAGGGTGTATCCTTTTTCATTTCCGTACTGTTTAAGCAGACTCTGTATATTGTTATCATTTACCTTTACTGGTTGTGTGGCGGTGGTTGTGCTGCTGCCCGACGACGGACTTTTCACTGTGCTGCTTCCCGACGCGGTATATGCTAGTGGCACACCATTCGCTCCTACCGCTGTCGTCACCGGTCTGCTGATGGTGGTGCTTCCACCCGACGACGGGCTTTTCACCGTACTGCTGCCCGACGCGGTATACGCCAGTGGAACACCATTCGCTCCTACCGCTGTCGTCACTGGTCTGTTGATGATGGTGGTGCTGCTGCCCGACGTCGGGCTTTTCACTGTACTGCTTCCCGACGCGGTATACGCCAGCGGGACACCGTTCGCCCCTACCACTGTCGTCACCGATTTGTTGACGGTTGTGCTACTGCCCGACGACGGACTTTTCACTGTGCTGCTTCCCGACGCGGTATATGCTAGTGGCACACCATTCGCTCCTACCGCTGTCGTCACCGGTCTGCTGATGGTTGTGCTGCTGCCCGACGACGGACTTTTCACTGTGCTGCTTCCCGACGCGGTATACGCTAGTGGCACGCCATTCGCTCCTACCGCTGTCGTCACCGGTCTGCTGATGGTTGTGCTGCTGCCCGACGACGGACTTTTCACTGTATTACTTGTCGGTGCGGTATACGCTAGCGGTACGCCGTTCGCTCCTACCGCTGTCGTCACTGGTCTGTTGATGGTGGTGCTGCTGCCCGACGATGGGCTTTTCACTGTGCTGCTGCCCGACGCGGTATATGCTAGTGGCACACCATTCGCTCCTACCGCTGTCGTCACCGGTCTGCTGATGGTTGTGCTGCTGCCCGACGACGGACTTTTCACTGTGCTGCTTCCCGACGCGGTATACGCTAGTGGCACGCCATTCGCTCCTACCGCTGTCGTCACCGGTCTGCTGATGGTTGTGCTGCTGCCCGACGACGGACTTTTCACTGTATTACTTGTCGGTGCGGTATACGCTAGCGGTACGCCGTTCGCTCCTACCGCTGTCGTCACTGGTCTGTTGATGGTGGTGCTGCTGCCCGACGATGGGCTTTTCAATGTACTGATCGCCTGCGTGGTATACGCCAGCGGTACGCCATTGGAACCCACTTTTGTCGTTGTACTCGACGCCGCTGGCGTTGTCACTGGGTTTTTCGTCGTGTTGCTCGCCTGCGCGGTATACGCCAGCGGTACGCCATTGGAACCCACTTTTGCCGTCGTACTCGACACGACTGGCGCTTTGGGTGTGTTTGCCGCCACTGGCGTTGTCACTGGGTTTTTCGCCGTGTTGCTCACCTGCGCCGTATACGCTAGCGGCACCCCATTTGCACCCACTTTTGCCGTGGTACTCGACGCCGCTGGCGTTTTGGGTGTGCTTGCCGCCGCTGGCGTTGTCACTGGGTTTTTCGCCGTGTTGCTCACTTGCGCCGTATACGCTAGCGGCACCCCATTTGCACCCACTTTTGCCGTGGTACTCGACGCCGCTGGCGCTTTGGGTGTGCTTGCCGCCGCTGGCGTTGTCACTGGGTTTTTCGTCGTGTTGCTCGCCTGCGCGGTATACGCCAGCGGTACGCCATTGGAACCCACTTTTGCCGTGGTACTCGACGCCGCTGGCGCTTTGGTCGTACTTGCCGCTGCAGCTGGCGCTTTGGCCGTGCTAGTCGCCGCTGCCGGCGTTACCGCCTGGCTTTTCGCCGTGTTGCTTGCTGGTGTGGTATACGCTGTTGGTACGCCATTGGAACCCACTTTCGGGCTCGAACTTGGCGTCGTAGAAATTTTGGCCGCAGGCATGGATGTGGCGGTGTTAGTATTTTTGGCGCTGGTGGATATGTAACTTATAGGTACTCCGTTTGCTCCGACTTTTGTCGCCATCTTCTGAAGCTTCCCTTCTTCATTCGAATTGCGAGCTCCTGTTCTGTATGCTTGTCGAATCCGTTCAACAATACATGCAATGCCCGTTCCCTGTCAGAACCTGCTGTCCACACCCGGAATAATCTCCGGATTGGAGGATACGCGTTCGGTAGCGCTCGACACAACTCCCCCTTTCATAAAAGTTAATTTGTATCCTGTTATTGCGTGCCGGCTGTCACCTCCTTCACTAAATCCCCATAGGCCTTCCGCATCCGTTCCGATGTGAAATAAGGTTTACGCCGCTGCAATCCGGATAATTCTTCCCTCAGTACATCCTCGTCAGCTTCCTGAAAGTCGCGAATCGCCGCCTCGAGCGCACCTTTCTCATAGGGATCAAACTGGAAACGATAGTTACCCACAATTTCCGCAATTCCTCCGCGTTTGCTACATAGGATAGGAACGCCCACGTCCATGGCTTCCAACACCACATACCCGAAGGGTTCATACAACGATGGAACAATTAATGCGTCCAAAGACTGCAAAAAGCTTTGCTTCCGCGCACCTTGGCACCAGCCGTAAAATTTGACCTTCTCGGTCAGTCCGGCTGCCTCCCGATATAACAATATCTCGCTAAGATGCTGGGGATCCTCCCTGCCGCACGCCACCCGAAGTTCCCCGTCAACGTCCCGGAAGGATTTGACACAATCCAGCAACCCCTTCCGGTAGTCCATCCGGCCCAAGAATCCGAACACCTTCCGCTCACAACGAATGTCCCGTACTAGCTCCCCTGTATTGCTGAAGCTCATTCCATTGGAAATGACTCTGATTTTGGGCTGCATATCCGGATACAACGTCGCGAGCTTATCTGCTTCAGCAAGGCTAACGCAAACGATTGCATTCGCGCGAAAAAGGCACCGTTCAAATTGAGTCTGTACATCTGCGTTATCACCAAACGGCGCTTCCAGGGCAAACGGCTCCGTTGTTGGCACCGAATGTACAACATATATCAGAGGCCTCCCCTGCAAAATCGACTCATCCAGGACGAAAGACAATCCATAATAATGAATGACGGCTGCATCGAAAGACAATGAAGCCAGCCTGTCGGTCTCTGTCAGAGGAATCGCGGCCAGATCCCTATCTCCCGGATACAGTTCCGCCGCCAGATCAGGAATAGCCGCCGGGTCATACATATGAATAAAACCGGTGTCTTCTTCCCGCCCTTCATAGAGCTGGTTCATAAACGAGGCTATGCCTCCGATAATATATCCTCCAATTTCATTGGTAATATGAACAGCCCGGTAATGCCTTGCGAACCTAATCGTTACCATAAATCCTCCGCCGTTCCCAGAATGACTTCATACTTTCGGATCAAATAATCTTTTTCCAAACTATCCGAAGCAAGCAAAAGAGCAGGGAGACTGTTCAGATCTGCTTCCTCAAATTTACGCTGCCAGTCCAGCACTACATAACCTCTAAATTCCTTCCTTATCCGAAAATTCTCAATAAACACCACAGTTATGTCGTTTATTTCTACGGACTCCGGGATTTCAATCCATTCGTCACCCATTCGCTCAACTCCTTTGGTTGATTGTTGGCGTTAACCATTGACCCGGATAGGGCTGCCGATATCAAATTTCTAATACTGCGGTGCATAGCCTATTCGTGCCTTCACCGGTTTTCCGGTAGTCAAGATTGACTATACCTGTTTTTTTGCAAGCGTTTGCACGAAAGGCTGTTGAGTTTAAACTGATTAATTAACTGCTCTATTTCTTTATCGGGATTTTATTCCATTAAATTAATATCTATCCACACTACCCAATATTTTTACTGAGGGAGTGCAGATTTACCCGTACAGAACTCTCGAAATCTCTCGTTACTTACTTTCAGTTCCTATAATGTCTTTAGAAAAAAAATAGGCCTTGCCTTTGGTAGTAGGCAAGACCCGGATCATATACCACAAAACACTAGGGGGTGGGTGTTTGGTATTCCAATATAAACCCCCAACCTGAAAATTACCTGATCGATACAAATTACATTAAACCAAAACTAGCGGTTGACGATTGTGAACAAGCCGCTACGAGTTCGGAGAGTTCTTGCGATCACTATTAAAGTAAACCTCTGATTTTAAGATAGTGCGAAAAGGAAATCAGGCTTCTTGATCGTTACTAACTGATGGATATTCCCACAAACTCAATTTCCCCTTGGCCGAAATAGGTTGGATTAAAGGTGTGATATCCGCAAGCTTCCAAGCAAAACGCCCTTCGGTATAATCTCCAAAGGCGTATTCATTCCCACTGACCCAGCCCTTGCCGTTCCCATCATGTGTGATCTCATAACAGTCTTCCAGCAAACCTTTGGCTATAATGACTCCCACTGGCAGATTATCCTCTGTATAGCCATGTTTCAATAGCACAGATTTGAAAGGCTCCTGCCTGCAGATCGCTTTATCGATTTTTTTGCCGGCATGAATGGCCAGCTCTCCTCGATGGTTCGTTCTCCATGAACGCGTCTCGAATTCTTTCTCCCCAAGCGCAATTAGCGTCGCCCAGGGCTGCCGTATTGTTAAACAGAGCATCCTGCATAATCTCCTTGTCCTATATCAAATTCAACTTTCGGAAATAGTCCAGAGACTGCTTGGCGCTCTCCAGTGAAGAGGAGGCGTACGTTTCCTGTTCTACGATATAGTAGAGAATTCCCGCTTGATCGGCAATGTCGAAGATTCTACTGAAATCGACTTGCCCCATGCCCAGGTCGGTTTCGTTGTGAGCGATATCGAAATCCTTGATATGGACGAGCGGCACACGGCCTGCATATCGGGACACATAATCCACCGGATTTGCGCCGCCCACATACACCCAGCCCAGATCAAACTCAGCTATCATATGTTCAGCAGGAATTTTCTCCAGCCAAAGGTCGATAATGGCTTGCCCGTTAACTTTTTTAAATTCAAAGTCATGGTTGTGATAACCATATTTCATACCTGCTGCACGAACCATCTCGGAAGCCTTTTCAAAAAAGGGAATCAGTGAAATTACATCCTCTAAGGAAGGGTTGGCCGGTACAGGAGATCCCGGTGTGATTATATATTGAAGTCCAAGCTCTTGAGCATACTCAATTTCTCGGGACAATGCCGTTTGCATATTATCCAGACTGCTGAAATCAAGACCAACGTGTGCAGACGGAGCAGCCAGTCCAAGATCATCAAGAGTTTCACGCAACTCCTTGGCAGTAACGCCGAAGTAACCGGCAAATTCCACCGCCTCATAGCCGATATCCGCCACCTTGCGCAAGGTACCTAGAAAGTCTTGTTCAGTCTGATCCCGCAGGGTATACATTTGAATGCCTACCTGTTGTACTTTTGTCGCCATGAAAGTCCCACTCCTAATAGTTGGATTTGTGACTGAAGTATTCTAATTTCCTAGCAGCTTACGTTCCACAGATTCAATCTTCCCACGGCTGGTAGAGGTTGTATCGCGGCGGTCGTCAATTTTAACAGATGTCGATACACGCTGCGCACCACCTGTGAATGGAGACTCATGCAGCGCCTCTACTGCTGCGAGAATCCGCCCCAACGGGCCTTCGATAATCGTTCCCATGGAAGTAAGCTCGTAGGTTACACCTTCTACTGTCTCCAGCACACGCTGCATATCCGCAACATAGCTGCTGAGGCTTGTACTGCCTGTTCCAATCGGAATGACCGACACTTCAGCAATAGCCACCGGAATACCTCCTTAACGTTTATAAGAGTCCTATACATTCTTCATATCTATCTTCCTTCTATTGTAGCAACTACACCCTCGTCTCACAAACTTAGGTCCGTTATAATTTCCTCTACATATACATTGGATTACCTCTAAGGCTAAATTCCAGTACCACGCTCACCCTAATTATGGACGATTTGCGGCATATTTGAGGATGATTTATGAATCATTTACGGCATATTTGTGGATCAATTGTGGATTACCTGTGGACTAGCTGTGGATGGTTTGTGGAGTACTTGTTAGGAAGCCGCCCCCAGTATGGGTTTGCTAAAAAAATGTTTACAAACACAACATCTTGGGTTATTTTTATGTAACGACAACAAAATATAGTGGAGACAGGCGCTTTGACCCTTTGTTGACCTATAGATAAATGATAAGTTTCACAGCTTATTTTGGGTCTATATGTCCTATCGGATTCAAGCTTAATAGGGAAGTGCGGTTAGATTCCGCTGCGGTCCCGCCACTGTTAACCGGATGCCCGTGACTTGTACAAGTTAGTGTCGCGGACGATCTCCAGCATGAGCCACTGAGGGCGACAAACTGTCCTTCGGGAAGGAGCTAGGGAGAAAAACCGGAAGCCAGGAGACCTGCCTGTCTCGACGACACCATTAACAACTAACCTGCGATGAACAGGGACGGTGTCCGCATGCGTCTTACATAATAGACTCTGTAAATATCCAAGGTGGATAGTTACGTTACGCATACGGGCATTTTCTGCCATCCGGCAGGAAATGCTTTTTTAATATCGAGAGGAGAACGGTACAATGACGTTGCTGGAGAAGCGATACAACGCTGTGAACGAGACTAAGGGAATTATGCTGGAGGAAGTAATTAGTCTGGGACGGGATATTATCGAGAGTCTGGACCTGGATCTGCTGCGCGAGAATGCCAATTTGAACGGGGAAAGCTTTTCCGGTAAAATGAGCAAATTCGGCAGTGAGTACTCTAAGTGGTATGCCCGCAACTTCACCATGCCTCCACAACTGGTCCAAGCCATTGAGGATAACGTAGTATATGTCCACGATCTGGATCAATATGCCATTGGGACAACCAATTGTATATTCATTCCGTTCGAAAGACTTCTGCGCGAAGGTTTCAATACCGGCAACGGCAGCGTCCGTCCTCCGAATTCCATCATGACAGCAATGTCACTGGTGGCGATTATTTTTCAATCCCAGCAAAATGCCCAATACGGCGGTGTATCCGCGAATAAAATAGATTATGATCTGGCCCCTTATGTAACCAAATCCTTTGCCAAGCTGTTCCGCAAGGGTCTCGGATACTTCGAAGAAGGACAAGCTAGCGAGCATCTCGGTGAAATTACGATGAGCCGCACAGATCTTGCTGACCAATACCCAAGAGCCTTCCGCTATGCGTTGAAGGAAACGGAGAGCGAAACGCTGCAGGCTGCTGAAAGTATGATACATAACCTAAATACGATGTCCAGCCGATCCGGCGGACAAATCCCTTTTACCAGCATCAACTACGGAACCTGCACTTCTCCTGAAGGTCAGCTTGTCATCAGCTCTTTGCTGACAGCTACTATGAACGGACTCGGAAGCGGCGAAACGCCGGTGTTCCCGATTCAGATCTTCAAATGCAAACAGGGTGTGAACCAGCAGCAGGGCGATCCCAACTATGACCTGTTCTTGAAGGCTGCCGAGTGCTCCGCCCGCAGATTGTATCCTAACTTCGCTAATCTGGATGCACCGCTCAATATACAGTATTATGATCCGACGAATCCCGATACAGAGTTTGCTACCATGGGCTGCCGCACCCGCGTGCTGGGTGACCGCTTCGGCCGTGATCACTGCTCCGGCAAAGGCAATCTGTCTTTCAATACATTGAACCTGGTCCGGCTCGGTTTGGACTACGGCATAGCAACAGGCCGCCGCACAGCGGCTAATGAAGAAGGCTTCTATGATGATCTTACTCATTATATGGATATCGCTTTAGAGGGGCTCCTGCACCGTTTCCGTATTCAATCGGCCCAGAAAGCCAAAGCCTCTGATTTCATGATGCGTGAAGGTGTCTGGGAGGGCGGCGAACAGCTGCATCCCGAGGAAAGTGTAGGCGAGCTTCTGAAGCACGGCAGTCTGTCCCTGGGTTTCATTGGGATGGCTGAGTGCATGAAGGCGATGTATGGCAAACACCATGGCGAGGATATGGATGTTCATGCCAAAGCAGTGGCTATCGTGCGTCATATGCGCGAATATTGCGACCGCAAGAGTGATGAACTGAACCTCAACATCACCTTGTTCGCTACGCCGGCGGAAGGCTTGTCGGGTAAATTCACGAAGATTGACCGTAAAAGTCTAGGAGCTATCCCGGGCATCACTGAGCGGGAATACTATACAAATTCTTTTCATATCCCTGTCTATTACAACTTGGGCGCTGCCCAAAAAATCAGTCTGGAAGCTCCTTTCCACGAGCTCTGCAACGCAGGCGCGATCTCTTATGTCGAGTTAAACGGCAATGCCCGCAGCAACCCGTCCGCTTTTGTCAAAATTATCAAATATGCTCTTGAGCAAAAAGTTAGCTACTTCAGCATTAATCACCCGATAGACCGCTGTTCAGGATGCGGATATGAAGGTGTAATCGGTACAAACTGTCCTTCCTGCCATACGCATGAGAGTGAAGTACACATCCGTCGGCTGCGCCGGGTAACCGGTTATTTGACCGGTGATTACCAAACCCGCTTCAATGCCGCCAAGCAGGCAGAAGTTAGGGATCGGATTAAGCATCTATGAATATTTGCGGCTATTATCCGGAGTCCATTAATGAGGGAGATGGCATGCGTGCCGTCATCTTCCTCAGCGGCTGCCGTCACCGTTGCCCGGGCTGCTTCAATCCCGAGACGTGGAATTTTAACTTTGGCGATGTATTTACCCCTGAACGTCAGCAAGAAATCATTGGGGAGATTGCCGCAAATCCACTGCTTGACGGTTTGACGCTGGCGGGCGGCGATCCTTTCTTTTCAGCTGGTGAGGCTGCGGGGTTCATCAATGAACTTCGGTCCACACTTCCAGGCTTCCCTGTTTGGATTTACAGCGGATACACCTATGAGGAAATTACAGCTATTCCCGGATCTCCTGAATACCAACTGCTACAGCAGTGTCAGGTACTCATCGACGGACGTTTTGTGGAGGATTTAAAAGATACTACCCTTCCCTATCGGGGAAGCACCAATCAGCGAATTATTGACGTTGCCGCTAGTTTAACCGGTCCTGAGGTTGTTCTTTGGCAGCCTTCTGCGCTTTAATACATCAATTTTTGATATTGAAAATTCATTCTATTCTAGAAGGGAAGTTGAAAACAATGCCACAACTCGTAGTAAAACCGGATAACCGCCATCTGGCCTTTGATGAAATCCGTCTCTCCGTCTATGCCGACCGAATTTTGAAGGATCTGGATCAGCTTAGCAAAGAAACACTGCTTCGCGGTGTACAGTCCAAATTGCGCCGTGAAGAAGTCAGCGGAGAAGAAATCAGCAGTGCCTTTACCATGAGTGCCCTGGAGCTCGTAACTAAGGAAGAACCGGACTGGAAGTTTGCTGCTGCACGTTCTCTTCTAACCTCTCTATATAAAAAAGCTGCGGTCAACCGCCGCTACAAAGCGTATCCAGAAGAACCTTACGGTGAACTGTACCCACTGATCGTTGATTTGGTGAAAAAGGGGATTTATCGCGAGGAATTGTTGACCTTCTACACGAAAGAGCAAATTATTGAGCTGGAACACAGCATTGATTATACGCGCGACCTGCTGTTCGATTATATCGGCCTGCTAACCCTGTCTGACCGTTATTTGGCACATGATTTCGAGGGACGCGTCATGGAGCTCCCGCAAGAACGTTATATGATCATCGCCATGTACCTGATGCACCGTGAGCCTGCGGAGAAACGTATGGAGCTTGTTAAAGAAGCCTACTGGGCAATGAGCAACATTTATATGACGGCTGCCACTCCAACTATGTCCAATGCCGGTAAAAAAGTGGCCGGACAGCTCTCCAGCTGCTTCATCGATACCGTGGACGACTCGCTTGAGGGGATTTTTGACTCCAATACAGATGTTGCCCGTTTAAGTAAAATGGGCGGCGGTATTGGCGTGTATCTGGGTAAGGTACGGGCTCGCGGTTCAGACATTCGTGGTCATAAAAATACCAGCTCCGGCGTGATCCCATGGATTCGCCAGTTGAACAATACCGCAGTCAGCGTAGACCAGCTTGGAACGCGCAAAGGTGCTATCGCTGTCTATCTCGATGTGTTCCACAAGGATATTCTAGCCTTCCTCGACCTCAAATTGAACAACGGTGACGAGCGTATGCGTGCGCATGATGTATTCCACGGCGTATGTCTGCCTGACCTGTTCATGGAAGCGGTAGAGTCACGGGGACACTGGAATCTATTCTGCCCGCATGAAATCAAAAAGGTGATGGGCTGGAAGGACGCTAATGGTCGCCCTCTTGGACTAGAGGACTTTTACGATGAAGAGCTTGGACAAGGCGCCTTCCGTGAAAAATATGGCGAGGCAACCGCTAATTTAGAACTGTCACGCATCACCGTCCCTGCCATTGATATCATGAAACGGATTATGAAATCACAGTTGGAGACGGGTACACCCTACATGTTCTACCGTGATACCGTTAACCGTGCTAACCCTAACCGCCATGAAGGTATGGTATTCTCCTCCAACCTCTGTACAGAAATCATGCAGAATCAATCGGCTACCGTTGTCGAATCAGAAGAACTTGTGACCAAAGACGGCCAAACCCGTATTGTTATCTCCAAGATCCCTGGAGACTTCGTGGTCTGCAACCTAAATTCCATACATTTAGCACGCGCCATTCCAGCTGGAGTTCTGGAACGTCTTGTACCGATTCAGGTTCGTATGCTCGATAACGTAATCGACATCAATAATATAGAAGTACTTCAAGCACAATACACCAACAGCCAATACCGCGCTGTCGGTCTCGGCACGTTCGGCCTGCATCATTTACTTGCGCTGAAAGGTATCCGCTGGGAGTCTGAGGAAGCGATTGAGTTCAACAACCACCTGTATGAACACATTAACTATTTGCTCGTTCGTTCCAGCATGGAGCTGGCCCGGGAGAAAGGACGTTATCCGAAATTTGCCGGCTCCGATTGGGAGACGGGTACTTACTTCACTTCACGCGGCTACCTCAGCGGTGAGCAGGAAGGTAAGTACGTAACTACGGAACAATGGCGTCAGCTACAGCAAGAGGTCGCTCAAGACGGCGTTCGTAACGCCTGGATGTTCGCCATTGCGCCGAACGGTTCCACTTCAATCATCGCCGGCTCCACAGCGAGTATTGACCCGCTCTACGAGCTGCTCTCCTACGAGGAGAAGACTACTTACAAGATTGCTAATCCTGCACCGGATCTGTCCGAGAAGACAATCTGGTACTATAAAACGGCCTTCACGATTGACCAAAACTGGTCAATCCGTATGGCATCCGCCCGCCAACGCCACGTGGATCAGGGACAAAGCTTCAACCTGTACGTGCAGCCAGACATTAAGGCCACCGATTTCCTGGAGTTGCATCTCAACGCCTGGAAGGGCGGCCTGAAATCAACCTATTATGTGCGGAGTCGTGCACTTACGATCGAAGAGTGTGAGTCTTGCGCTAGCTAAGTACGTTTGAACTATAGACCGTCGCATAAGCGTCACTACGAGGAATGTTTGGACTTCCGGTCGCTGTTATACTCAGATTTCTTGATTGGAACCGCATTTGCGGTTGAAATCTGAGTATAAAGGCGAACGCTAACGCTCCTCCAGTTCCAAACTTCCTCTTCGTGACTACTGCGTAGTCTTTAGTAACAAACACAAATTTCACGCACAAGAAATAAGGAGGAGACAAATTAATGTTACTTCAAAAGATTTTTAATACAGAAGCGCCTAACCAATCCACTCGCATCATTGATGGGGAATGCTCGGGGATTTTGAACTGGAACGATATACGCATGCCGCATATGTATAAGCTGTACAAAGTTCTGCTGCTCAATCACTGGATCGCTGATGAAATTCCGATGTCGAAGGATGCTCAGCAATTCCAGATACTAGATGAAGAGGAACGGCGCGTATTCAAGATCAACATTTCGCTGCTAGCAGTGCTAGATTCGATGCAGACGATGTTCGTGGGCGATGTGAAGCGATATTTTACCGATTCTTCATTGGAGGCCATTTCGGCGATTATCGGACAACAGGAGGTTGTGCATAACCAGTCCTATTCGTATGTTCTGTCCTCTATTGTGTCGGATAGTGAGCAGAAGGAGATTTTTGAGTATTGGAAAAAGGACCCTGTCCTTCTGGAACGTAACCAGTTTATCTCCGAGATTTATCAGGAATTCCGGGATAATCCCACAAGACAGACGTTCTTCCACGCGCTGGTGGCCGATCTGATTCTGGAGGGAATTTTCTTTTACAGTACCTTTGCCTTCTTCTACAATCTGGCCCGTGACCAGAAAATGATGGCAACCAGTCAGATGATCTCTTACATTCAACGTGATGAGAACCAGCACTGCTACTTTTTTGCCGAAGTATTCAAACAATTGCTGGCTGATTTCCCGGAACTGAATACCAAAGAGAATATGGAATATGTGTATCGCACCATCGACCGTGCAGTGGAGCTGGAGACCAATTGGGCGCATTACACCCTGACTAATGTAAGGGGCATTGACCTGAATGAGCTTGGCGATTACATCAAATATACCGCGAACAAACGTCTTACGCTGATGGGTATGGAAAAAGCATACGCGGGTGTCGATGTGAACTGTATGCCGTGGATCAAGCCTTTCTCGGATGATGCACTGAACGCCACTAAAACGGATTTCTTTGAAGCCAAGTCCCGCAACTACGGCAAGGTCGGCGATGATAACGGGTTTGACGATTTGTAAAGTAACATTAGAAGTAAGGGATGCTTTTTAGTTGTATTTTATACACCTATATGGGATGATTTAAGCTATATTTCACTAATAAGTGTAGTTTGTACAACTAAAAGTTAAGAATTACCTGTTATATGACCTTTTCCCGCCAAATAGCTGCACTAAGTGCAATTAAGTAGCTTTTAATACGTACACAGTGATTTTAATTGCACAAACTGCAACTAAATAGAGAGCAGAGTAGCAGCCTTAACTCACCGTGCTCACCGTACACACAATTTCAGTTCCATCACGATCACATAACTTTTAAAAAAGCCCCTTCCTGCCTGAAATCAGGTCGAAGGGGCCTTTTGCTTTTTACTTTAGGAATCTGTAAGGGGCTATATCCCCAACTTTTATCGCAAAGCTCTATGTTTTATTTCCTCGGTTAACTCCTGCAAGGCTTCACTTAAACGCAGCTTCAGCTCATCTGCAAGCTCTACCTCGCCAAGATCATTACGGACAGCCTGAGAGTCCACTGCATATACACCGCCCAGAATATATCGTGCGCCAAGCACAGACAACACCGGCTTCAACGCATAATCAATCGAGAGTAGATGTGCAAGACTGCCGCCCATGAAAAGCGGAAGTACAATTTTGCCGGCTAAGCCTTTTTGCGGGACAAGGTCTAAGAAGGTCTTGAGTACACCGGTATAGGAGGCTTTGTACACAGGGCTTACAACAATAACAGCGTCCGCTTCTGCTACTAGTCCGTTGGCTTTTACAATGTGTTCACTTTCAAACTTGGTATGAATCAAGTCCTCTGCCGGGAGCTCCACTACATTAATCCGATCGACCTCAAGACCATTGTCCCTTAAGTGGTCCTCCGCATACTCAATCACAGAGTTGATACGGGATACCATAGAGGGTGTTCCGTTAATAACTACAATTTTAGCCACTGCTTCCACCTCTTCTATCACTTTTATGGGCTGTATCAATAATTCCGACAAAAATACTATAGATTAGTTAATGATGATCGTAACAAAAAGGACACATAGTTGTCAAACTCCCTTGCATCCGCTGTTATACTACGATATACTAAGCGGCAATAATACATTTAATCAGGCCAATGAACGGCATCCAACCGTGAGGCGTCTACGACCGGAGCACAAGTGTTATGCTCTCTAAGTTCACCGGGATTCGCCCGTTACAGCGATAACCAAAGAGGTTCGGATCTCCTGTAAGATAGGGGTTCGTTCAACCTGGGTGGCACCGCGAGCTAACGCTCCTCGTCCCATGGATGAGGGGCGTTTTTTGTATTTTTTTAGAGAAACGGGCGCAAGTTCTACTAGAACAGCGCAGCTGTTTCATCTTCTGACAAAAGGGGCGAACGGTATGCTGGACATGAACTGGATTAGAGAAAATGCGGAGTTGGTTAGAAAGACTGCGGAGTGGAAAAGAATGGAGCTGCCTTTGGATGATTTATTGGAATGGGATAACAAACGGCGGGCTTTGCGGCAGACAACGGAAGTGCAGCGGGCGCTGCGTAATAATCTGACCAAAGACGTAGAACAGCTTATAAGGCAGGGGGATAAAGGAGCCACTGAGACCCTCAAAGAACAAGTACGGGAAATAAACAATAGTCTGACTGCGCTTGACGCAGAGCTTATTGAAGCGGACCGAAACTGCCGGGAGCTGCTGTTAAAGGTACCCAACCCGGTATCGGATGATACGCCCATAGGGCGGGATGACAGCCAGAATGTTAAGATCCGCCAGGTAGGTGTACTGCCTGAATTCACGTATACACCACGAGACCATGTAGAGCTTGGAGAATTGCATGATATGATCGATATTCCACGCGGTGTCAAAGCAGGCGGCCCCCGAAGCTATGTCCTTAAAGGAGCGGGCCTCTACCTTCACCTTGCGGTACAACGGCTTGCCTTAGATGTGTTAACGGCGCGGGGCTTTACGGTGATGGATGTACCGGTAATCGTTCGGCCGGAGGCGCTGGAGCGTACCGGGTTCTTCCCGACAGGAATAGAGCAGACGTATGAACTGAACGGGGAGAACCGCTGGCTCGCCGGAACCTCGGAGGTATCGTTGGTTTCACTATATAGCGATGAGATCATAGAGATGGATTCACCCCTCCGGCTGGCCGGGATGTCGGCCTGCTTCCGCCGCGAGGTAGGTTCAGCGGGGAGAGATGTACGAGGATTGTACCGAGTGCATCAGTTCTCGAAGATCGAGCAGGTCGTCATGTGCGAGAATGATGCCGCCACTTCGGAGAATATACTGCAGGAAATAACCGCTAATGCGGAGTATATTTTGGAGCTGTTGGAGTTACCTTACCGGGTAATGGCAGTCTGTACCGGAGACATGTCGCAGAAGACACATAAGCAGTACGACATTGAGACTTGGATGCCCAGCCGCAATGCCTACGGGGAGACACATTCGGCATCGAACCTGCTCGATTTTCAGGCCCGCCGTTCGAATATCCGGTACCGCGGTCCTGATGGGCGGCTGCAATATTGTCATACTCTGAATAACACTGCAGTTGCCACACCAAGAATACTCATCCCACTGCTGGAGAATCATCAGCTTGAGGACGGCTCGATCTACATTCCGCCTGCGCTGCGTAAATATATGGACGTCAAAGATAGATTGGAACTCCCTAAGGGGCAGCTGTAACAGCCATATTCAGGAGAAAAAAGCGGTTCCGGGGGCAGAAAAGAGAAACCCCGGAACCGCTTTAACTATAATAATTACTAGGATTGCATCCCGCTTGGATTCTTTTCATAATGGCTTATATCCCCGTGAAGCAAGATTTCCGCGTTCCCGTCCTTAAAGTCAATTCTGGACAAACAGGTTGGATGAATATAAGGCAGATCCCAGACCTTATTCATAGCTCTTCCCTCAAAATAGGCCATCAACACCTTAATGACTACCGTATGAGTAACAATTAGAACGGATTCGCCTTCATGCTTAGAGACAACTTCCTCCAGTTTATTCAAGGCCCGCGATTGGACCTCTGCGAATGTTTCACTACCCTCTACACTGAATTTGTCAGGATCGTCCCAGAAATATCGGTATTGATCCGTGTACTCAGACTCGAGCTCCGAAGACACGCAACCCTCCCATGCCCCCATACAAATCTCTTTGAATTCATCAGCAGTCTTCAAAGGAACCCCGCGCTCCCCGAGTATAATCTCTGCCGTCCTCAGCGCACGAGGACTGGGGCTTGCATAGACGGCATCTAGACTTACCGCCTGCATCCCCCGATTCAGCCACTCTGCCTGCTGCAAACCAAGCGGTGTAAGCGCCGAATCCATATGTCCCTGCATACGCTGCTGTACGTTCCATTCCGTTTGTCCATGACGAGTCAAATAAACGGTTGTTACTTTCATTGATGGTCTCTCCCCTTACGGTTTCGTTTGCTTTAGGTTACCTCACATCCGTAAGCCCTGTCTATTACGGGGAATTCCACCACGGTCGCTATTTTTTCGAATTCAAATGTACTTTTACACTTCATTCCGCATCATGAGCCCGTTATCTCGAATTCAAATGTACTTTTACACTTCATTCCGCTATAGGAGCCCGTTTCCTCGAATTCAAATATACTTTTACACTTCATTCCGCATCATGAGCCCGTTATCTCGAATTCAAATGTACTTTTACACTTCATTCCACGTCACGAGCCCATTTCCTCGAATTCAAATGTACTTTTACACTTCATTCCGCATCACGAGCCCGTTTCCTCGAATTCAAATGTACTTTTACACTTTATTCCCGTACGCCGTGCTATAGCTCCTGATCATCCCGGGAGAAATAGCCATCAACCAGTGACTTCGCTCTATATTCACCGGGAGAAATACCCTCCAGTTCCTTGAAGACACGCGCGAATTGCTTGCCGCTCTCAAAGCCGACGGCTTCCGATACTCCGGCAAGCTTGCAGCGGCTTCCAGCCAACAATTCTTTGGCATGGTGGATGCGTACTTTTTTCAAATATAGGACAAAGCTCTCTCCCGTATAGGCCTTGAAGGCTTCGCTGAAGTAGGAATAGTTCAGGGATACATGATTACTCACCATAGCCATATTCAGCGGACGGAAATAGTTGGCTTCTATATAGGCCAGCGCTTCCTTCATATCAGCATGCTCGGTGTGCGCGGACCTAACTCCCATAATATATTCATTCAAGTCGATGAGCAGGTGCTCCAGCGCCCGATAATAGTCGTGAAAATGGCGGTAGTTATACATATTACCAACCGTCCGGTACAGCTTTAGAATCTCCACAGAGGCCTCTCCATGTACCCGAAATACCTCATCTAACACCCGTTCATTTATTTTGCGACCCACGGTCTCTAGATAGGACAAATCCAACAACTTGAGATGCTCCGTCTGAAAAATAACAGCAAGCAGGCTCTTCATTTCCTTCTCTCGTTCGGTTCCTAACATATTAAGCAGCTTACGGAGTTCTTCCTCCGGTGCAGGGAAGCTGAGTCGTCCCTCTCTAACCTCTTCGAAGTCGATATAGTTGGATTGAGGGTACAAAAAAGTGTACTGCATAGCCCGGCAGGCTTTCAAATAGCAGGAGCGAATCTCTTCAAACGATTGGCATTCACTGCTAATCCCAATTAACAGACCTCTAAGTTCCCTGGCCTCCGCCTGCTTGGAAAGTTCTTCAAAACTCTGCTTATGACGCCCGATCAGCACTAATTTTCCGTCCCAATCCGTCAAAGTCTCCATAAACATACTCGTCAGAGGACCGTTCAGCCTTTCGATCAGTCCCTGTACTTCTTCAGGTTTCATTCGTGAACCATCGCTATAATAATAATTCAGCACACCTAATGTAAAAGGAAAGGCCAGATCTTTCAGAACTTCCTGCTGTTCACGTTCCAACTGCACATCTTTTTGCATTAGCAGTGCCCGTAATCGGGTGGAACGCAGCTCCTTGCGGAATTTTTCAGCTTCTTGCTCCAATTTAAAATCTGATTGCTCCTGTTTTTTCAGTTCCTTGTCGATTCTCTCCAGAATATCAAAAAGTTCATCGCGGCGTATGGGCTTCAGCAGATAGTCTTTGACACGGTACCTAATCGCACTTTTGGCATATTCGAAATCATCATACCCGCTCAAAATCACCACCGCCGGGCCTTCACCAGCCCCACTACCTGTAGATAAATGTTCCAAAAGCTTTATTCCATCCATCACCGGCATACGAATATCCGTGATTATAATATCTGCGCGTTCCTTCTGAAACATTTCCAATGCCTCAGCGCCATTCCCAGCCATTTCGATCGTATAGTCGGATGGAAATTCCCGTTCGATCATCGCTTTCAACCCTTGGCGGATATTCTTCTCATCATCTACAATTATCAGTCTCTTCATGGTTGTTTATCTCCTGTCAAAAGAACTTTCGGTAACGTCATAAACACCGTTGTCCAGCTCCCGGCCTCACTTTGCAATTCGAGTCCATACTCTTCCCCATAGAACAGCTGCAGACGCTGATGTACATTTCTTAGTCCGATCCCGCCAGCTCTACGGTCACTGATGCCCACTCCAGGTAGACTTGGATTCGACTCCTCCTTAGCGTAAACAGACGCGTTCAGAACCGATAAGCGCTCAGGTGTAAGACCGATGCCGTTATCACGAACCGCTATGAAAATATCACCCTCTGCTTCCGAGATATCGATATGAATGGTCCGGTCCTCGAGTCCTGCTTTATCGCCGGTCCAAGCATGCTTGACGCTATTCTCAACAATAGGCTGCAGTGACATCTTCAGCACCTCTAGCTCTAAATATAGGGGCTCCATATTCATAATCAGTACAACAGGATATTCAAAGCGGATATTCATCACTTCAATGTAATTCTCTATATGACGTATTTCATCCCGCAGCTTCACATATTCCCCTGACCATTTGAAATTGTAGCGCATCATGCCCCCTAGCGAAGTCAGGGCGTCCGATATGGTCCGCTGATTCTCGATTTCAGCCAGCATCTTAATATTTTCGAGCGTATTATATAGAAAATGTGCGTCAATCTGATTGTGTAAAGTACGAAGCTCCGCTTCCTTCGATAAAGCCTGCTTCTGTACGGCTTGAGCCACCAGGGTATTAATTGTATTCATCAGCTTCGAGAAATGATGCGCCAATTCACCGACTTCCCCGCCGCCCCGGATGGTAATCCCGCTATAGGATTCACCTCTGCGCACTTTCTTCATGGTTTCGGTCAAGCGCCGCAGGTTCTTCAGAATAAATGCATTAAGCACGTAAGCAATGGCGGTCACTAATATAATAAAACCGATGTTCACCCCGATAATTAAGTTTCGGGTATGTGAAATGTCCTTCATGACACCGTCCATGGAAACAACATTGAGCAGGTAGGCATTAATATGTTCCAGGGGTGTATTAATCAACAGATATGATTTACCGTTCTCCGTATAATTAATATCCCATTCGCCTGTCTCTCTGTACGATTCAAGACGACTTTTGATCGCTGCGGACATTTCCTTATTATCCGGTAGGAAGGAATGGTCCAAACGTGTAAACAACTGCATATCCTCATCGACCAGGAACATTTGAGACTGGCTGTCCTGTACAGTGGAATAAGTCTTGGTTGTAAATCGTTCCAGAAGCATGTCAACTTGAACCATTCCGATGTGATTATCTGACGGAATGCTCATTTCACGCAGCAGGGATACCTTGGGTACAATCTTCGGGGGCTGCGCGGAGTAACGTTCCATCAAATCAGGGTCATTATTCTGAAAAGACCATGACAACCTCCCTTTCAGTTTTAGCGCTTTCTGATACCATAGTTCAGAAGCTACCCGACTCTCACGGAAAATATTTGGCCAAATCTCATGGACATCGCTGTTCGAATATAGGCGCAAGTGCTCAATGCTCGGATTATTGTACTGGATGCGTGTAATATTTTTAAATACGTAATCATTAAAATTAATCAGCTCTCCTACATCCGGTTCTTCCGTATTGTTGAGATAATCCTGTACATCCTTATCCTCATATGCCATTTGAACAGCCCGTTCCATCACTTCAACCTGATTATTGATATGCAGCTTCTCCATCTGCAGCAGATAGCTGTTCTTATCGATCGCATCCCGGACGTAGGTATTATTGATGGCCCTGTACGAATAAAAGGACACCATTAAGCAGGGTCCCAAAATAATGAAAATATAGGCGGCAATCAGACGGCTCTGCAGTGAGCGTCTCCCCCACCAATACGTAAATGAATCCCATAAGGCTGCACTTCGCTTACCCGGTTCCACGCTGTAATGTTCACCTCGCTGTTGTACGTCCATTTATTATAAACGCCCAAAAGCCCGCGGTTAGCGGGCGTTTTGAACAGTGCTATATTACATACCTAGTTTTTTCTTGTTTTCTTCATATTTCGTTTGTTGGAAAGCTAGCACCTTATCAAAGCCCAGTTCCTTTTGTTTGTTGAGGTACTCTGTCCAAATCTTGTCGAATTCAGCATCGGATGGAGCCATCAACGCCTTAGGAAGAACTTTGCTGCGTAGCTCTTTCGTTTTAGCTAAGATGATACCTTCAGGAGAATTGGCCATTGGATCAATCTGGTCAAACTCAGAGATACTTTGTGTTTTTCCTCTCGTCCAGTCTTCCAGTTGTTTGAATGGCTCTACAGATTTAGGTGTCCATTGAGCTGTAATATTTGTATTCATAAGCATCCAGAAAGTAAAGGAAGAACCGATTTGCTTGTCAAATGCTGAGCGGTCTTTATTCATCAGATCAAATACTTCAGGCTTGAATTGATCTTTACCATCAATAGTATCATAGCTGACGCCTTTTTCACCCAAGTAAAGATCCTTATTGCCCTCTTCACTGTTCAGGTAGCTAAGGAACTTGATAGCACGAGCTTTATCCTTCACGTCTTTGGAAATAAGGGTTACTGTCCAGCCGGAAATAGCAGGGCCGTTCAGAGTCGGTGCATCCATCTTGGTGTTAGCAGGTCCGTCTACAGCGATATAGATTTTGTTCGGGTCTTGTTGATACAGCGTACCTAGCTGTGCAGCGAAGTCAGAACGTTGATACAACATTGCGAAATAACGGCCTTGAGCGATTTTTTCTTCCATTTGTGGACGTTTGTCGATAAAGATATCTTTAGCAAGCAATCCGTCTTGGTTGGCTTGACGAAGTGTCTTCATCCAGGCAATGTACTCAGGGTCTGCCTCACGTTGATACAGCTTGCCGTCTTTTTGTCTTGGAATAGCTAGGAAGTTCTGAATGTATTGTTCCAACGAATCGTTACCGGTTGCGGTAAATTCATGCAGACCCAGTGGAATGATCGGTTGTCCATTAATATCAGGGAATTTCTCTTTAGCCAGCTTCAACGCATTCAGGAATCCTTCCGGTGTGCGCATATCCGGGCTACCAATGGCTTCGTACATATCCTTGCGGACAACGAAGGTTTGGTTGGATACATAAGTATCTCCATATTTCTCGTAGTCGGCTGGGGAAGAAGAAGCATTAGGATAGCCATAAATATTGCCGTCAGGTTGAGTATACCATCCAATCTTGTCGGGATCCGATACTTTGAAGAAGTAAGGATCATATTCATCAGCTAATTTGTTGAGCGGAAGGACGAGATCGCCCTCGATCATTTTCTTCACAGCATCTTCATACCAGCCCAGCGTAATGAAGTCAGGCAGCTTGCCAGATGCAATCAGGGTGTTCAGCTTCTCGTTCTCATTACCTGCAGGAACGATGAAGTTAATATCAACACCGGTTTTTTTCGTAATATATTTGGAGGTTGGGTCTACACCCCATTTATTAGGGAACCAGGCGAAATTCAAATACCAGTCAAAAGTAATCGGTGAAGTATCCGACATCCATCCTGGTTCATCCGCAGATGGCGGAGCCTTTGTAGGCTCTGTTGTTGCATTTGCCGTTTTCCCGTTGTTAGCCTTTCCCTCGTTATTCTTGTCACCGTTGCCGCTTGAACAAGCTGCTGTTGAGAGTGTCATAATTAATGCCAGCAACATCAGCACCATTTTCTTTGGCTTACGTTTTATTCCCATGCTTTTTTACCCCTTTTCTGAGAATGTATAATTATAAGTTATAACTCCAGGATCGCTGTAAACGACTGGAGGAGTTACCGTAGTGCTGGAACTTTAGGTTCCATTCTTCACTTAACCCTTGATGGAGCCAATCATCATTCCTTTGACAAAATAACGCTGTAGGAACGGATATACGAACACAATCGGGAGTGTGGTGACGACCATGGTAGCCAGCTTAATCGACTGTGATGTCACCGTCTTAGTAAGGGCGCTGCCTTGAACGGCAACCATCATCTGGCTAGAGCTGGACTGCGCCACAACCCGGTACAAATACGTCTGGATCGGCTGCAAGCTCTCATTGTTGATGTAAATCATCCCCGTAAAATAATCATTCCATTGATAGACACCATGGAATAACGCGATGGTAGCGAGGACAGGCATAGATACCGGCAATACAATTCGTAGGAAGATAGACCAGTCATTAGCTCCGTCAATCCGGGCTGCTTCCTCTAATCCTTCCGGAATTTCCCGGAAGAAGGTCATAAGTATAATCAGATCGAAGAAACTGAACAACACCGGGATAATATAGACCCAAAAATTCTCCAACAGGTGTAGATCCCGAATCAGCAGATAGGTTGGAATGAGCCCTCCCCCGAAAAAGAGAGTTACCGTTCCCATCAGAATATAAATCTTCCCACCAACCAGATCCTTACGGGACAGTGCATAAGCAACCATGGCCGTAAAGAATACGTGGGCAACTACACCGACTAATGTCTTGGCCACGGTAATCCACATGGCTTGCATAATGCCGGGGCTTGCGAATACGGCTTCGAAATTCTTAAAGGTGAACATGCGGGGCCACCAGTAAATACCGCCCAGCATAGCGTCTTTACCATCGTTAAAGGCATTGATCAGTACGTACCAGATAGGATATAGGGTGATGAAGCATATACATAACATGAAAACATTATTGGCTAGATCAAAGATGACTTCGCCCGTCGTTTTTCTCTTCAGAGCAAACATGTGCAGGTCCTCCTTGGCCTAAAACAACGATGTATCGTTGATTTTTTTGGATACTTGATTGGCAATCAGCAGCAAAATGAGAGCGATAACTGATTTGAACAGCCCGATAGCAGCAGAATAAGAGTAACGACCCGAAAGAAGGCCCGTTTGGTATACATAATAATCAATAACGTTACTGGAGCTGTCATTTAGTGAATTGCGCAGAACCAGGATCTGGTCAAAGTTGGAGTTCAACACTCCGCTGACGGCGAGAATAAACAGGATACTGATCGTTGATTTGATGGATGGAAGAGTAACAAACCACATCTTCTGGAACCTTCCGGCTCCATCAATCGTTGCCGCCTCATACATCTCGGGAGACACGCCGGCAATCGCTGCCAGGTAGATGATGGCTGACCAACCAAGCTCTTTCCAGATGTCAGAGGTGATGATAATGGTCCAGAAATGCTTAGGTTCAGCCAAATACGTAATCGGTTGATCTATAACATTTAGCGCCATCAACACATGGTTGACAATCCCTACATCTGCCAGCCATGTAGCGAGAATCCCTCCAAGCACTACCCAAGAGAGAAAATGGGGCAGGTAGGAAATCGTCTGAATGGCCTTCTTATACTTGATTGAGCGAATCTCATTTAGAAAAAGGGCGAATATGATCGGTAACGGAAATCCGATAAACAACTTGATTAAACTTATACCCAGTGTGTTTTTCATGACATTCCCGAAATTGTCATCCGCTAGAAACTCCTTGAAATGGGTAAGACCTACCCAAGGGGCCTCGGAAATCGACTTAATGATGTTGAACTCCTTGAAAGCAATTATGATTCCGTACATTGGAATGTAGTTGAATATAAACATCCACACTACACCGAGGAGAGCCATGGTTTGTAAATGTCGCTGGGCTACGATTCTCCTCCAGAGTCTATGTCGCGGGTTCAAACTGCTTTTCATACCCTCCGGTATCATTGGATCCATTTGCAGGGGTATCGCTCCCCCCTCAGTTTTATTGTTTTTCATCTTCCAAACCTCCAGGCTGTCTTCTCTCTAAGCTCCTTTAAAAGCGCTTACAATCTATATATTTATTGTATTTGCTTTCGCCTGAAGTAGTAAGGCTTCATATTTTGGAATAGGGGGTCCATTTTTCGGGTTGCTTGTATCACACCGTAAAATAACCCCCATTCCGCTTATTCCAGTACTACTTTAATTGCTTTTATCTCTCCTCGGCGCAAGGCTTCCGCATGTCCCCCTGATAGCAGCGAACTGGCAACTTCAATCACGGTTCCGTCTTGATAAACCAACTTCAGACTCTTTATTACAGCCCCGTTCTCGCCAAAAGTATCTGCCCGCTTCGGATTGTAATAGGTCACTTCAGTGCTTCCGAGGAAAGTAAAAGAGAGATTTCCACGCTCATCGAACAGCCAGCCCGGCAAAACCGGAGCCAAGCTTAACGCAAGCTCTCCGTCTACAACCGAGAACACCTTTTTACCTGCCATCATAACTCTCCACATGCTGAGGAATTCGGCGGTGGAACCGCTAAGTCTGGCCACGAACCCTCGACCATGAACACCGGGATCCGGATTTCCTCCTGTAGCAATAAACGACGAATTCTCTAAAGTGCTGCGCCCGTACACTGCAGGATCAAGGAACGGTACTAGCGAAGTATGGAGTTCTCCGTAGAACTCCTCATAAAGCCCGGCCTTCAACAGCTCCAACAAATACTTGTAAGTCATATGAAGGAAATTCGACTCCCGTTCAAGCCAGCCTGGTGTAAAGGCCCGCATGCGCCCGATCTCATGAGATTCCGCTTCAAGACTGACTGAGGTCTGGTACATGGACGTTTTGGGATCGTACAACCCTGTTTTTTTGATAGAATGATAGACGTTCTTTGCTTGATCACGGTCTTTCAGTGTCTTCAACCAGCGTGTCGGACCTTCTAGAAAATAGGGAAGCGCAAAGACTTCAAATCCCTCTACTACCGCCTTTGGAAGTCCGTAAGCGCTGATTACCGGTTTCCCCTCATCATCCGTTACAGGTTGAAAGCTTGTAGCCTCAAAGCGGAAATAAGTCGGTGTCAGCCCGTTGCCGAGCGCGATCGCTTGGCTGATACCTTCTTCGATTTTGACCAGAAATCTAGCTAGAACCCTCCTGAGATCCTCAAGTGAAACTACGGATTGCAGGCCTGTAATTCCAAAACGAACAGATTCGCGATAAACCTCACGCGCCGTTGCAACAGTATCCCAATAACGGAATTGCGTAAGCTCCCCATCAAGTACTGAAATCACCGAATGGTTAACACTCTCTAGAAATTGAGAGATTTCCACCGGCAGTTCAACGGTCTTTCCTTCATTCTTCCGATCTGCGAGCAAATCCAGCAAGAAGACTACATTTCGCTTCAGTTCAAATGTCTCGCTCATCCCTGAACCAAACAGTCCCGGTAAGCCGTTCATAGCATCATTCCAGCCCGGTTTGTTGCCCTCCATCTCCACACCCATTCCGTATGGATCAAGGGTAGCGAACTTATTCAGAGTAAGAGAAAACATCTTCACGAATAAATTACTGCGGTAGATGGCGCCATGTCCGCCGTCCGTTCGCAGCCAATGAGTATCCCCTGCCTTCCGATGCAGCTTGTGCAGCTTCTCCTCATCCTCCAAGAGAGCACCATACTGGCGGACCTTGTCTCCGTTCAACACATATTTCTCACTGCGTGGCTGAACATAGGCAGGGCTGTCATAGAAAGCGTAGCTCTCATCATCAAACAGCAGCTCTTGCTTTTTGTCCGGAAAAATATCCAGATAGCCCTCAACCAGATCCAGATTATACGTCCAATGATCAGACCAGAAGCCTTCACCGAAAGAAGCTTCTATATTCTGCTGCGAAACAGAAAGGATAAACGTCAGGAATTCATCCTCGCTCACGGTCAGCGTAAGGTTATGGTCAGCAATATAATTGATCAGCCTTCCCGGAGTGAATTTCCCTCTGCACAGCTTGACCAGCTCTACATGATGATCGGGTGCAGCTCCTTCAAGCCAGGTTTCCAGCTTATGGGCATGCTCAGTTTTCACTTCGAAGCTCGTCCCTAGCACACTCAGCGGATTATAACCGTCTGCCTGTATCAGACTGTAGAACATTTTGATATTAAAGCTGCCTACCTTTGGATTAAAAAACACATCATTGCGGCGATTCTGGTTCATGTCCCGAAAATTTCCGTTCCCCTGTGAATAATATTCCGGTGCCAGTGAGAAAAAGTTATAATCCCGCTCCATATCACCATGTTTACGAGAATAAAGATGAACCACATTGCCATCTGCTCCATTGTCAAAAATAAACGGATATCCGCCGCGCAGGAAATTGTCTAAATAGGACTGCTGGCAATAGGCATCGAACAATGGCGATGACGTATGCGTGGCAATGTCAGCCGTCAGCTCCCCGGTTAAATTCGCGGCTTCCTGCGCTTTAGTAGTTATATAAGCTTCTGTACATAATACATTGGATTTTTGATTGATTTTGTCGATATCATTGACGTGCCCAACAAGTGTGCTAAGGAGTAGACTGCCGCCTGAGGCTAAAGTGCGTGTCACTCCACTGAACCCGCATGGAACCTTATTCACCGGATATTGCGGCAGCTTCAATAGCTCTGAAAGTGGCATTTCGGCAAAACGGTCGGGATAAGCAAGCGAGGTATTCGCCCCGAACACAACCTCGAAATCTACAATCGGCGCAATTTTCTCCCCCTCTGACGTAAAGGACAGATAGAAATGACCGCTAGTGATTTCGCTAACCTGTGCATCATCATTCGTACTGGAACGCAGCTTGTAGAACGGAATACTGTTCTCCAAATTGTATACATCCATCCAGCTGCGCAGCAGATTGCCAATCTCCTTATAGCTGCTGTTCTCAACGCCGTAAGGCAGGACTTCAGGCAGACCGTCCAGCAACTCAAGCTCGATCTCCCGCCCGCTAATATTCTCTATCTCTACCCGCCGAACCAATGCTGCGTAATCATCGTTTGGCAGGTTGAAGTAATGAATACGGGTCTTCAACCCATACCCGGCATGGCTTTCCTCAATTGTTAGTCCGTTCGGAAGAACGGTCATGGTCCGCTTCGCCGCCGCATCGGGCCGCGCGGATTGAAAAGGCTCATAGATTTCCTGCTCGCCTTTGATTTTGATAAAGGTACGGAAACCCGTAGCCGCAACGTTCTTATAGGAAATGTTCGCCGGGGAAAACTCCATAATCGGAGAGTTCTTATCCCTAACGCCGAAGCTGCAAATCCCCTGTCCCCGATTCACGTAGAAGGTCCACATCGGAATGCCTTTTAGCCCGGCCAGTCCCGGTAGAAAGCTGGCAAACGGCTTCCCTTCATCAAATCCCTCAATTACGAATTTCCCGGCATCAAAAAAATAATTAGTCATGTGTATTATCCTCCCAAACAGTTAGTTATTCAGAAATTACATGAGTGACAATAGAGTGCGGCGGCAAGTGTGATTCAGCGATGTCACCGCTGAGCTCTAAGGTAACGGAACAAGCCTCGTCACTTTCATTCATCAGAACAAGGGCAAGGCTTCCATCCGGGTTCCGGAAGGCTGTGGACAAGACACCCTTTGCTTGCGAGTCCAGCCCGATGCGAACCGCGCCAGGCGCGATATACTTGCTGAAATGGCCGATATAGTAATAGGAACTGTTATAGTGGATCTCATCTGTAGTCGTATCCGCAATAATCGGGGCATCGCATAGATTGCCTACATGATTTGGTCCCCCGGTCTCATCCAGTACCAGATTCCAATCCAGATAGCCTTCCGTCCACTGATTTAAATCACCGATCATATTCCGTCCGTAGCGTTCGCCTGTGAACCACTCACCCAGCTTGACCCCGCCTTC
Organism: Paenibacillus wynnii; assembly: GCF_000757885.1. NCBI lineage: Bacteria > Bacillati > Bacillota > Bacilli > Caryophanales > Paenibacillaceae > Paenibacillus > Paenibacillus wynnii. The sequence continues at coordinate 1,548,300 of NZ_JQCR01000002.1, forward strand.
CTGACAGCCTTCCGTGAAGAGCAGATGCTTATCTGGAAACAGATCATGAACCTGCCCGACCTTCTCGAATTCTTCTCCTCCGTACCAGTGAATACCCGTCCCCCAGACATATTTCGCCGCTTCGGGATCCGACAAAACAATGGAAGCACGCTCGACCATGATATCGCGGTTATGATCCCAGATCACGATGTTGACTGCGTCTAACCCGGCCTCATGCATCACCGGTCCCAGATGGTTTTTGACAAAATCTCTTTCTTGTTCGGCCGTGTACTCGCAGGAGTCCCAGACCTGAACCGCAGCCGGCTCATTCTGTACAGATACCGCCCAGATCGGCACACCTTCCTTGCCGTAAGCCTCAATGAATTTGGTATAATAACGCGCCCATGAATCGGCATATTCAGGTAATAAGGTACCGCCGTTATTCATTTCTCCATTGCTCTTCATCCAAGCCGGCGGACTCCATGGAGAAGCTAGCATCGTGAACTCCCCGCCTCTTACTTCCATAGCATCCTTGATCAGCGGCAACACCCACTTATGATCATGGGAAATATCAAAGGTCGCCAGCTCCTTGTCGTGGTCTTCCACATACGTGAAATTGCCTAGTGAGAAATCACAGCTGTGAATATGTACTCTGCCCATGCTGTAGGCCAGTCCCTCCACCGGATGGAAATAGCGGTTAATGATTTCACTCCGCTTCTCGGAACTCATCCGGGATAGCGTATAAGCGGCTGATTCAGTGAATGCCCCTCCGAATCCAAGCATCTTCTGGTAGCCAACCTCCGGCTGCAGCACGATATCAGCTTGCTGTCCTTGAGCTTTTGCCTTAAAGACAATGCCTTCAGCAGGACTTAATCGATCCCCTGTGTTTTTTGCTGTTAGAGTCGTTTGTACCTTTACCATTACGCTCATCTCCCTTTTTCTTAATATAATCGAAACCGGTTTCGATTTACACAAAAAAATTTTACTTCTTACAAAATTAACAATGCGCCTCCGCGCAAAGCGGCACTAAGCTTTCTAGCGCCCCGACACAGCTGGAGGTGCACATGAATCTCTCACGATAACTTGTGTAGGCAATACTAATGCTTCACGATCCTTTTGCGAACCATTAATAGTATCAAAAAGAAGCTCCGCAGCTCGACTTCCAAGCAGGGCTGTATCTTGGCGAACGGTAGTTAAAGCCGGCGAAACATACTTTGCCATATCGACATCGTCATATCCCATGACAGAGATGTCCCCAGGGACATTTAGGCCGCTGTCTTTCGCCGCCATTATAGCTCCGAGTGCAAGTAAGTCACCTGATGCAAAGACTGCCGTCGGTCGTTCCGGAAGCTCTAACAGCTGCTTCATGGCCTCATAACCGCTCTCAAGCGTATAGAATTCGCCTGTTACGATATATGACTCCTGGCGTTCTAAACCCCATTGATCCAGCGCCTTCTCATATCCCAACTGACGCCTGCGTCCCGGAAAAGTGTTCATACCACCTGAGATATGAGCAATTCTGCGGTGACCCAACGAGACCAGATATTCCATCGCCTGAAGTGCACCCGCTGAATTATCCGAGCAGACTGTATGGGACTGAGGAGTCTCAAAATCCATAATAACTGTCGGGATATTACTATCCAGCAGCTCTTGGAAATAGGGATCAGCATAGTCTGACAAGAAGACAACAACACCATCGACTCCACGAGTCCGGCAATTCTCCAGATAGCCGCTTTGCCTTCCTCCCACATCCTTAGATATAAACATGAGGTCATAGCCTTTGGCAACGGCAACCTGTTTGAAGCTCTCGATCACTGCACTAAAGAAGGGGTGCCGAATACCGACTCCCGTACTCTCCACGAACAGGATCCCGATGGTCCATGATTTCTTGGTGGTCAGTGTTCGGGCGTGTGCGTTAGGCACATATCCCATTTCCTGAGCCGTTCTGAGTATATCCAGACGGGTCTTTTCCCTAACATCCGAATAGTTATTGAAGGCTTTAGATACGGTTGTTGGTGAGTAACCGGTTTTTTTCGCAATGTCATATATAGTTGTCAATCCGGTACACCTCTGCCCTTAGAGAATGAAAGCCCTTTCTGTTCACTGACATTCTAACGTCTTTCTGCAGCATCGTCCAGTACAAAATATCTCTGTACAACAGGAAGAAGCGTAACTACCTGAATAAGTAGCCCCAGACTCATATAAAATACATGAATAAACTCGACCGCATTAACCATATAAGTCTCTACCATGATCCAGATAATCTGCCCGAAGCCGATGTATAGGGACAAGGCCCATGAGCTATGCCGTTCTTTGAATGGATTCAGCGTATCGGCAAATTTCCATTCCGGTCTTTTGACCAATCCGTAGATCACGAGCATAGGCAAAAAACCAAATACGAGCAGCAGCAGAATACCCGGCAGCAGGTAATTGGAGAAGGGCGATCTTTCTAGAAGAGAAACAGGCATACCTATCATTTCTCCGCTAGGATCGATAATAAGCACCGACCCGCCCCCAATCGCACCCAAACCTAAAAAAGCAAGAAGAATATACAATAACGTGACAGCAAACGGTCTTTTGTACCCTTGTTGCATTCCTATTCCCCCATTTCATTTATACCTAACCCTTGGAGCATGATAGTTAACCTCACTTTACAATATTTCCCTCACAAACGCCGAGACCCATATCACATTAGAGGACGTTTGAACTCACGGGCTTGGGTGTGAACAGTTTAACTTTGCGTTATACTTGAGAGAAGAATGTAAACTTTCGGGGCTGATCCCCCAAACAATAAATAATAACGAGGTGAACAGGACGTGGGCCGTCATCAGCCCATCCGAGCATGCTTATGACCGACACCTATCCGCTTTCATCCAAAATATGTGCGTATTGCCTTCAGGATAAGCCTCTGTCCGAATTTCGGCGCCGGACCGGCAAACGTTCTAAGGGCCAGTCCCGCCGCGGTGCCTGCCGCGATTGCCGCAAACAGCGGGAGGTAGAATCCCGAAAGATGCTGCCTGTGCCGTCCTCATTAATTCTTGAAGCACCGCCTGCAGCCAAGCCTAAACCGCGTTCTTCACCGAGGCGTTTACGCAGCGGCACAGCAGTTCCGGTGCTGCCTGAATTACAGACTATATCAGTAGGGATACGGGAACTGTCCACCCCTGTGCAATCCTTACCGGAACCGGACCGATCGCTTACTTCTGTTAGCACCATCGCGATGCGCCATGGAGCAGAGCAGCGGCGTCCTCATGTTTACCCGAGAGGCCCGAAGCCTGATCCTCAGGACTTCACTGCACTTATCCCCTCCGCTCAAGGCATGATTCTGATGCGGGGACATAGCGACAAGGGACGGCGATGGCATCAGGAGATTGATCTGGAGCTTGCCGTCATTCTGGTGAAGGAACAAGCCGCTGTCGTTGTTAACCGCCGCACGATTCGCCGATTGTTCAGCAACAGGGACTTTCGCCGTTATATTTTGACGCGGGATCGTTATACCTGTTATTTCTGCGGCTTATACGGTGATACTATTGATCATCTGCTTCCGCGTGCCAAGGGCGGCCACACCACACCTGTGAACTGTGTCTGTGCATGCAACCTTTGCAATCAGACCAAAGCCGACCAATATGTAGAAGAGTTCATGGGCCGGTAAGGTATTTGAACGAATCTGTTCCGAGCGAGTAGTCCGAGCGAGTAATCGGGTATGAACAAAAAAACAGCAGCGGTGGCCTCCCCTGTCAATCAAGACAAAGGTAGAAACTAGGCACCGAATGCTGTTTCTTTCTGCTCATATCATCCATATTCCGGTAGCGTCAAGAAGTTTGTGGATGAGAGTAGAAGTATCTCCCCGGGTATCCGCGCCAAATTCGGCAAATCGTCTACCTACATGGGTTTCAATCTATATAGTTGCACAACTTACACTTATATTTCTCCCTTAGCACACTTTAGGGTGTTTAATTGCACTTTAGAGTCAATTTCATAATTCAAAACCCTTGATGTATAAGGGATTTTGAGCACACAAAAAAGGAGTACCTACCCAATTTCTCGAAGTTTAAGTTACCACACCAAAACGAGAGAAAGAAGGAGGACCCCATGTATAGTATACAACAAGAAGAGCTATTCTCCATGGAAGATTTAATGAACATGCAAGCTGAACCCAAATGTGTGGCAGTACTGGACTATCTCCCGATGAATACGATTCTACGTGCAATTAACAAACGTACGGTGCGGGGACGGCCTGAAGAACTCAATACTCGGGCGATGATTTACTCTTTAGTGATTGGCAAAATGGAGCGTATCCCTTCGGTGAAAGATATCATTCGACGCTTGCATGACAATGAGTCCTTTCGAAAACGTTGCCGGTTTACGGAATCCGATCGAATTCCAAGTGGTCCCGCCTACTCACGACTTACAACAAAACTGCACCAGTGTGGGGTGCTGAATAACGTGATGGACCAGATTGTTGAGCAGGCGATTGCGGAGGGGTTTATTTCTGGCGAAACACTTGCGGTGGATTCTTCTCATTTGGAGGCTTGGGATTGTCATCCGAAAATAAAAGAACAAACGAAACCCAGAAAGGCAGCAAAACCCCAAAAAGCAGCCAAAGCCCTACTTAAAGAAAAACAGCCCGCCCCAATACCCGAAAAACCAGAAAAACCCAAACGGAATAAACGTGGACGGGTACCTCAAACGGAAAAGGCGGCTTGGGAAGAACAAATGGCGGCATACGAAGCATCCTTAACCATCTTCGAGAAAAAAGTAGCAGAAATGCTGGACGTCAGCTACGATGAACTGCTGGCTCAGATGCCCCAGTATCCCAGTACCGGTGGCAAAGGCGACCCCCGGGGAAATGGTCGGATGATGTACTGGTACGGATATAAAGCGAATCTGCTCGTAGACACGCAAAGTCAATTTATAGTCAGCAGTTTGTTTAGTTCTGGGCATGTATCGGACCAGCGACTGGCTATTGTTTTACTGAAAGGGTTGGAGCAAAAATTTCCTCAATTAACGGTGAAGTATGTGCTTGCAGACAAAGGGTATGATTCTGGAGCGGTCTACCAGCAGGCTCGAAGGAATGGAGCCTATGCGTTAATTCCGATGATTCAGCACGCGAAAGAAGTGCCCGAGGGCCAGGATGAAGAAGGCCGTCCGATTTGTAAACAAGGGCATCTCTACAGTTACGATAGCTTTGATGAAAAATATGGAACACTAAAATACACAAGTCCCAAAGAATGTAAAACCTGTACGTTTAGCGACAAAGGTTGCCAGAAAGTACACAAAATTCGAATCGAAACAGACCTTCGCCGGTATACAGCACCGGCGCGTGGAAGTAGCAAGTTTAAGAAGTTATTTAAGAAGCGAACAGCGATTGAACGCGTATTTGCCTACTTGAAGCTTTATTTCAATATGGGGGGTAGCCGTCAGTTAAACACACGTTCCAGGGTGGATTTCGAACTTAGTTGTCTCACCTACAACTTGTGTAAGTATGCACTTGAAAAGCTAAACCAAGAGATCTCAAAAAAGAAGCAAATCGCCTAATTTTTAAAAATAGAATATATGCTTTTGGAGTACTGCAGCTTTAATTCACAGGGCATTATGAAATTGACTCCTTTATACACCTATTCTTTGGTATTCCGGGGTTTAACCGGCATATTCGTGTTTTTAATTGTACAAAGTACATCTATCCATACATCACAGCGCCAAAAGCTAGAAATAAGTGTATAAAATCAGACTGTTGAGAAAGCAAACTTTCAAGCTGCAAATATCATGCGGAAACCCAAATGACGGTTAAAGTAGTGAAGGTTACTCTTTTTCATACACAAATGAAAAGCATAGGCCTCCATCTTTGCTAAGTGACGGGCCATTTTCTTCAGATTCTGTGCAATGGCCGTCATCAATGCCTGTTCCTGCATCTTGGCTTTGCCCCGCATTCGGCATCGACGGTACCCGTGGAGATTTTTGGCATCAGCAAAGCTACGCTCAATGGTTTGAGCGCGGTATTTGTAGATTTTCTCGCCTTCGGGACTTTTCCGGTTTTGGTGTACTTTCTCTTTGAAGTCTTCCCATACATGCCGCTGAATCGTACGCTGGTGCTTGGAGTTTTCAGTACATTGAGTGACTTTCGGGCAAGCCGCGCAGTGCCCCTTGGATGATATATACTCGTTGTAGCCTTGTCGGTTCGTCGTTCGGTACGTGAGTGGTTGTCCTAATGGACATACGTATACATCCTTTTTCGCATCATAGGTAAAGTCTTCTTTCGTGAGAAAGCCGGGTTTGCTGGGTGGTTTCCGCTCGGCAATTACAGTCATCCATGGCGTCGTTTGTTTGCAAATATGGGGCACCATGTATCCGGAATCCAAGGCTATGGCTTCGAGGGTGTCTCGAAAACCAAAGGTCTCCAGTTGCCGGGTTAAGCGCTCCATATACACGGTTGAATCATTGACATTGCCTGGCGTCACATACACATCGGTAATCATATTGTATTTGTGGTCAACCGTCCGGTGGTCTAAGTAAAAGAATCCTTCCGGTTTGTTCTTACGATTCATGTAGCCGCTCTCTGGATCAGTCAGGCTCACTTTCAGTTTTTTGGGCTCCTCCTCCCGTTTCCCGCGTGGAGGAGCTAATGGCTTTTTCCCGTGAGCACGGCGGCTTTCATGGACTGCGGTCTCCAACTCTTGCAGATAGGCGTGCGGGGACTCACTCGTCATTTGCTGCGTATAACGATTTTTATTGGCATTCGCCTCGATGTGCGTCGAATCTGTAATTAAGAGCCGCCCCGCAATCATGCGGTGGGAAATGGCAAGCCGCACCACTTCGTCGAAGATTTCCTGGAAGACATCGGTTCCCTGAAATCGTCCATTCCGGTTATAACTAATCGTGGAATGGTCCGGAACTGGTTCACTAAGGCCCAGGCCTAAAAACCACCGGTAGGCAAGGTTAACGTTAATGTCCTGCTCAAGGATGCGTTCGGAACGAATGTTAAACAGGTAGCCAATCAGCATCATTTTGAATAAACGGATGGGTGGAATCGAAGGTCTTCCTTGGGTTGCACTATAATAAGGGCGTACCTTTTCGGTAATGAACGAAAAATCCACATGTTTTTCGACCAAACGAAGGAGGTGATCGGAGGGAACCAACTGGTCTAAACAAACCATCTCCATTTGATATTTTCCGCTATCCCCTTGATCTTTTTCGTTTAACATAAGACACCGCGCTTTCTAGCAAAGTTATCTATATTATACCAAATTAACGCGGTGTCGTGTTGAAATTCGGACTTTCTCAACAGTCTGATAAAATACACCTATTTCACTGACCACTTCCGAGTTTTCGGAAATTAAGCGAGAAAATTCCCTGCTATTTATCGGAATTGGTCGTCTGAAGTTTAAAGTTTATTTCTCAGTGATGTAATGTGTGCAATATGATGGTTCCCGTGCCAAGCATAGAAACCCAGATTGTACTCCAAAGGTGTAGTTTTTCCAGACTCGGGGTGATGAAAGGTTCTCTTATAATCCTCAGCAGTAAGCGATTTAAGCAGGATAACCCAACGGGTATGCAGCGCCTCAATCAACGCCAGAGATATATGAATATCTGCCGTAGAATCGAACAGCTCCGCCCAACGATCTTCATAATAAGGTCTAATCGTCGGATTGTCTTCCGTCAGCGCCAGCTTAAATCGAATGTAGCTATTCATATGGCTGTCAGCAATGTGATGCACAACCTGTCGACTGCTCCAGCCTCCCTCCCTATAGGGAAGGTTAAGCTGCTCTTCGCTAAGTCCATGAACTGCAGCTTTAAGTTTCGCAGGAACTCCCTCTATGTCTTGGATCCAAGCTTCACGCTGCTGTTCAGAAATGTCTCCTTCGAATTCAAAGCTACCTATAGGATACCTCTCATCCATAATATCTCGCTCCTTTGTCTGGGGAATCATTGATTCTTATCCGGTAATTTTCTTGACCCTACCTACCTGTCCGTCGGCAAGTCGAACCTTAATCCCATGCGGATGACGGGGTGAGTTGGTCAAAATATCTTTGACGGTGCCATGGGTGAGCTTCCCGGTGGCTTGGTCCTGCTTCAGTACAATATCAACCTCAAGCCCGGCACGGATATCTGCTCTTACTTGCCCATTCATTACGATCACCCCTTTCTTGAACGGAAATTATTCTTGCTGTTATTATACCAAAAGAATGAATGGCGTTATAATGGAGCCAACTTATCTACAGATGGGAATGAGACAGCTATGGCCTTCGGAGTGAAAAGAGAAGAATTAAACGCATGGAAAAAAGCGGTCTCTAACGGGGAGATCGCCTTTTTAACCCATTATTGGCTGGATCCGCGGTTTCCCGGTATCACTACCGTCACCAAGGTAGGCTGCGCTGACCTTGATCGTCTTGCAGCCTGGTGTATTACTAACGAATTGCCTCCACAGCATATTCATAATCGGTCGCCGTTCCCCCACTTTGATCTCATCGGACCTAAACAACCGGAAATCCTTCGGCAGGAGGGGCTATGGGATCAGTTGAAACGGTTTAAGATGAACTGAGCTGAGTCTTACTTTTCACGCCGTAAATCTTCCATGATTTTGCGGCCCGTCGGGGTCTGAGCCAATCCGCCGCCGGCGGTCTCGCGATGCTTCTCAGGCATGGCTGATCCAACCTCCAGCATAACCTTGATAACTTCATCAGAGGGGATTACACTGCGCACACCAGCTAATGCCATATCGGCTGCTGCAAGTGCCGTGACCGCACCAAAGCCGTTACGGACAATACACGGAATCTCCACCAGACCTCCAACAGGATCACAGATCAGACCCAGTGTGTTCTTGAGTGCCAATCCAACAGCGTGCATCGCCTGGGCCGGAGTTCCGCCGCGCAGCTCCGTTAGAGCACCCGCCGCCATACCTATAGCTGAGCCCACCTCTGCCTGACAACCGCCTTCTGCACCGGATACAAAAGAGTTATTGGCAATGACATAACCGATAGCTCCGGCAGCAAACAATCCGTACACCATGAAGTCATCATCCCACCCAAAGCGTTGCTGACAGCTTAAAAATACGCCAGGAATAATGCCGCAAGAACCGGCTGTAGGCGTTGCTATTATACGTCCCATCGAGGCATTCACTTCAGAAACCGCCAGTGCATAGGCCATAGCTTCTCCAGCTGCGCCCCCCAGGCAGGGTTCTGCTGCGGCATTATATGCACCGACACGCTGGGCGTCCAGACCCGTAAGTCCGCTGCGCGAGGTTGTATTTTCATTCATACCGCGGTGTACAGCCTCTTTCATCACTCCATAATATTGACTCATCTTGGCGAATTCTTGCTCTTGGGTTCGCCCGGATTCCGCACTTTGCTCCTCGAGCATTAAGGCGCCGATGCTTAAATTACGTTTTTCACATAAAACAGCCAACTGGCTTAATGTTTGAAAATTCATGATGTACTTTCCTTCCCCTTATCGTCTTGCTTCAATTCTTGTATCTCGTTTAGATCCACCAGCGTTACCGATTTCACAGCAGGCAAGGCCTTCAAATCTTGAAGCAGCTCCGGCGTAGCCGACTCATCCAGCTCAAGCACGGTTAATGCTGCCCCGCTGCGGTTTTTTCGATCCAGGGACATATGCCCAATATTGAACTTCCCCTTGCGCATAACATCCGTTACACTCGCCAGAACACCCAAATAATCCATATGGTTAATGAGAATCGTAGGATACATACCGCTCAGCTTCACGCCGAAGCCGTCAATGTCCACAATCTCGATATTGCCGCCGCCAATAGAAATACCGGTGAGCGTAAGCTCACTGCCGCTATCTTTCCCAGTTAGCCGCAGTTGCACCGTATTTGGATGAGGAAACAATCCTGCTCCTTGCCGGAATGATATTTCCATTCCCAGCTCTTCAGCCAGTTCTATGGAATCAGGCAGACGGGGATCATCCGTGGAGAAGTCCAGCAGTCCGCCGGCAATCGCCCGATCCGTTCCATGGCCCTGATAGGTTGCTGCAAACGAACCGAAGAAAATAACCTCCGCCAAGCGCGGCATTTCTCCCAGCACCTGCCGGGCCGCTCTGCCGATTCGAGCCGCACCCGCCGTATGTGAACTCGAAGGCCCCACCATTGCCGGGCCAATAATAGAGAATACATCCTTAAATCTCATATAAAAGCCTCCACCTTGAATACTATACTTTCAAAAATTCGACAGATATGATTTAGACCCAACCGAATTGCTTAATATAGTATACTGCACAGACGACATACCTACACGTTAATAATTAACGTCATTTACAAATGGTTATGTATCCTGGGAATACAGGGCAATCCCATCCCTAAACTGCCAACCGAGTCCGCTCCAGAAACCCCGTCCCCCCTCATTGTCTCCAATCACCATTAGATGACATTTGGCGATTCTTTCCTCACGAAGTTTGTTCAGGCATCTGTTCACCAGTGCCCGTCCAACACCCATACCCCGGTAGGAGGTGCTCACGGCAACATGATATATATATCCCCGACGCCCGTCATGTCCGCATAGAGCCGTACCTGCAATAGTACCGTCCTCATCCTCGCAAATCTGACTTAAACCGACATTTCGCTGTAAGTAACGCGTAATTTCTTCTTCAGAATCAGCTGAACTGAGCCCCATACCCTCTGTTTTCTCCCATAACTTGTAGGCAGCGGAATAATCTTGTTCTAACATTTCCCTATAAATCATGACTCCGCTCCTCTCCCTAACGGTTCTTCACGAACCGATACCCTGTAATTTGATAGCCCATCGACTCGTAAAAAATATGGGCTTCACGAACCCTTCCCATACCACTCGCCAACCAGGTACCTATGCAGCCTCGCTCGGAAGCCAAATGTTCCGCATAAGCGATAAGACTTTTACCAATTCCGCGTCTTCGAACTCTCCGATCGGTAACCAGCAGGGAAACTTCCCCGTAACGGCCCTTTTCATTATTTTCCCGGAGTCTGAAGCCCAGGGCCCCCAAGACAGATGTTTTCCCCTCGCCGGTAGTCTCCGTGCACACATACAGCTCCTCTGTAGGACTCCTGTCGATAAAATCAAGACGGCGTTCCATCTCCTCGGGTAAAAGAGGTCTTCCGTTCAACTGCTCCATTAACCGACATAAGCCCTTGATATCCTCATTGGAGGCTTTACGGATCTGTAATTCCATGCAACTTCAACTCCTTCACGTACCATAGAATGTTCTATTGATTATATCAATGTAACATGTACCATCTGACCTAATCTACAAGGCATATGGACGAAGTTCATTAGTAATTATCACAAAATTTCATAAATTCATTTGGCGTTCCCTGTCGTTTGCACCCTTTTTTGGGCGGGTGAATAGAAATATACGAGCACATCAAGTTATCACAACGGGAGGAGTAACGCCGGCTTCATTTGAAGGGTGGATCTCGCTCCCAATGAGGGGACAAAACCAGTATGAACAAAACCCATTTTGACGAAATTCCGTCCGTCCGCCTGACAGCCGGAATGTATGCCCTCAGTAAATTGGCATGCGCAGGGCTAACCTTTCTTCTACTGTCTTTATTCGTACTCTGGGTGCCGGAAATCGAAGGCAAACCTCAGGGGTGGCCGGTCACCATCCCCTATGCCGTCTATGTCTATGGATTGACCGCATCTCTAGCAGCAGACGTCCTTCTTCGCCTACTGTCTCATAAATCTCCGGTTTTGAGCCTGATATTGTATGGACTTTCGGGCCTCGGGGCCGGACTGTGGGTAGCGGCGGAGGAAGGTGGCGTGTGGCTGCAGTGCGCCGTAGCGGGGGTATTGCTCCTGCTGATCTTCTACGCCACAGAGCTTATAACAGATCGGGCACCGCTGCTGCTCCCCGTATTCGCGCTGTTTGCTCCACTGCTTTACCTGCTGCTTATGTGATCCCAATGTCTATAAGGCTTCAATAATATCCCCAGCCATTAATGCAGACGGATCTTGCCGTTGATGTGACGCTCTTTCTCCGGCCAGTCCATGCAGGTATACACCGAATGCCGCAGCCTGTGTCGCATTCAATCCCTGTGCAAGCAGGCCGGAAATCATACCGGTAAGCACATCCCCGGCACCTCCGGTACCCATTGCTGGGCTGCCGGTTGTGTTAATAAAAGCTTGCCCCTCCGGGGTTGCGATGACGGTGTGTGCTCCTTTTAGCACAAGCGTAACGCTGTACTCTCGGGCATAATCAAGAGCCAATTGAATGCGGTTCCGCTGAACCTCAACCGTAGATATACCCGCCAGCCGGGCCATTTCACCGGGATGGGGAGTCAAGATAACCGGATGACGACGACTTGTCCAAATCCGGTAGTCGGTTTCAGCAAGAATATTCAGGGCATCTGCATCCAGCACCAGCGGACAATCCGTACCTTCCCAAATGGAACGCAGCCACTCTGTATCTCCCGCAAACCGACCCAGACCGGGGCCGGCAGCGGTAACATCGCGCTCGGCACTAAGCTTCAGCACCTCCACAGCGGTATCCTTATTCCAACTGCCGTCTTCTTCGCCACCAACCTCTGCCAGCATAAGCTCAGGTACAGAACCTATGGCATAGGGAAGCAGCCTCCGCGGGAGCGCCCAAGTCACGAGACCACAGCCGGCACGCAGTGCTGCCCGGGAGGCAAGCAGACCCGCACCGCTCATCCGCAGGGTACCACCTGCAAGAAGTACATGCCCGTAGGTTCCCTTATGTCCTTCGGGCGAACGTTGGCGTGAAGTATCCACGTTAAGAACATCACGAAGGACGGCGGGGGTCAGCCAGTACACGGCTGACCCCTGTTTGCGCACCAGAGCGGATGGAATCCCGATGGAGCGAACCACGATATGCCCGGCAGCTCCTGCGCCGGGGTACTGCAGCAGGCCTCGCTTGAGAAACGCGAGGCATACCGTAACGGACGCATGAATGCACGGCTCATGCGTCTGCCCCGTGTCCGCGTCCAGCCCGCTAGGGATGTCCGCGGACACGATGGGCTTGCCGCTGCTGTTCGCGGCGGCAATCAGCTCCGCATAGGTGCCGCGCGGGGCACCCGCGGCACCCGTGCCGAGCAGCGCGTCCAGTATGCCGCTGTATGCGGCGATGTCCAGCCTGTCCCTGCCGTAGACTACGGCGGACAGGCCCATCGCCGCAGCGGCATCGCGCTGCAGGGCAGCTTCGCCGGTCAGCGACTCCGGCGGCACAGCATACACCAGCGTGACGGCGATGCCCGCCTCGCTGAGGTGACGTGCGGCGACCAGTCCGTCGCCGCCGTTATTGCCTTTGCCGACCAGGACGAGCCATCGCTCGGCGGCGGCAGTGCCCAGTGTCAGCGCGGCATCTCCGCTGACATGGAACCCTTCGCGGCTCCCATTCCAAGCCGCGGGCTCTACCTTCTCTTGCCGCTTGCATAGCGCAATAATCTCCTCCGCAATGGCCCGCCCGGCGTTCTCCATCAACGCAATCGCCGGAATGCCCAGGCCCTCTATGGTCTCACGGTCCAGTTGACGCATTTGCTCTGCAGTTACCACATACATGGCTTAACCCTCCGTTCACTTACACTTTCGCTGCATCTTCACGTACACTCTTTACTTGCCCTTTATCTATTCTCTCTTCTCTCTTCTTCTTTTATTAAGATTCTAATAAGCTACTGTAAATCGGGTACGGCTGTAGTTGCCTTCTTCCAGCTCATCGATAATAGCTACCGCATAATCTTCAACACTGATCACACTGTTCCCGTTCTCATCTACTACCAGTTGATCCAGACCGATACGGAACTGCCCTGTACGGCGGCCCGATTGAATAACAGCCGCAGGTGAGGCATAAGAATAATCCAGCTCCGAACCGCTGTAAATTTCATAGGCATCGGAATGCGCAGCAGCTAACGGTCTTAGCTCTGTCGGGAAATCTCGTGTATCCATCAGCATTTCTCCCGACTCCGTTCGGAGACTACCTGCCCCTCCCACTATAATCAGTCGGTTAAGTCCTGCGGCAGTCAGTCCTTCTACTAACGAACTTGCAGCCTCAAGCAGTTCCCGTTCCTGTCCCCATTCCGGTCCATAGGCGCTAATTGCAGCCTTATGCCCATGGGCAGCAGCGCTAACTGATGCAGGGTCCAGAATATCCACTTTCAGCGTACGCAGACGTTCATGGACAACATCCAACTTATCCGGTTGACGTACAGTCGCCGTAACTTCATGCTTCCGCTTCAGGGCCTCTTGCAATATAGCCCGTCCAATGTTTCCCGATGCACCAAACAATACAACATTCATCTTAAATTCCTCGCTTTCTCAGTTTAAAGTACAGTCCGGCCTTCCATCATAATTTATCCTATATCCACCATCCGAAACCCTTTTGTAAGAGAATGATGTTAATATGAAACGATTCCTGTCTTTAGCCGTAAAAGCAATTATTAAAACATATACTTTCAATATACATTAAAAAAGGTTGGTGAACTAAGATGTCTCCTTTAGCCAAGTTACTAAAATGGGGAACTTTTGCGTACGAGGCTTTCCTCGCACTGCCGATTATCGGCGGATTATTTGTTCTAGCTAACGGATGGATTCCGCTAGGCATTGCATTCCTGCTTCATGCTTTAGCTATTATTGTGTTATTTAAGGAACGTGGACCTGTGATCGGGAACGTTGTTGGTGTGGTTACCTCTATCATAGGCTTCATCCCTATTGTCGGATGGGTTATGCATGGAATTACAGCTCTTATACTGCTTGTGGAGGGTATTTCTACTTCCCGGCGAACACCGCGTTATTAAGCAAGACATGCAGAAGAGGGTGTCCCATAACTTGGGACACCCTCTTTTTGTGGGGAGTCGGATAGACAGCTTTGCGAATTATCATACCGTCAGAGACCATAAGATAAATTTTTGACTTACCCTAGAAATTGAAACAGTGACCGCTAAGGACGAGAAATAAAGCAATAGACTGTCACTGTTACATTGAACTATCGTTTCCCGTTAGCGGAATAACTAAATTATGGCATAGTCATAAACAGATTGTTTATTATGTTATTTACCCATTCATAAGTGAAAATAGCCGTAAGTAACAAGGCGAAAGTACTTGCAGTAATCTTATTGAGTCTTGGGATTATTCCAATAAGTTTGTACATTAAAAAAAAGCATAATATCGTTGCCATCAGAAGTAAGAGAACAGGTATCCACATTATATTTCCCTTCCTTTTTAGTCTAACTTTGATACTAAATTAGCATATCAAAAACGCAGCCTGCTCCGTAATTTATAGCGAGGTTACGAACTTCACCTCCGGAAAGCGGCTATCCGGTCCTTTCATTAAGGCTCCGCCTTGATTTTTCAGATACATATCGAAGAAATCCAGCATATAAGCATTGATAACGGAGTTTGCTCTTTCGGGCGCAATCTTTCCTGTAATGCCCAGCAAGTTGAATATCGGAGAAATGAACTGTACGTCGGCAAAATTCAAATGCTCCGTATTTTCGATAATGAGGACTTGTCCCCCTTCGTCGACCGCTTCGCTCATCCGTTTAAGCTCCAACTTTTTATCTTCCGTTACTTGATCCTCCCACTCTCTTGTCGAGCCCATACGGTTAAGCTCTGTATCCGTGTAGACCCGGTTATCCATCACCCTTTTTAATTTTTCGGAATAGCTTTCCGAGTTGATGAACAAAACCGGCTTTCGCAGACTCACCGTGTCACGCAGTCGATAAAGCCCTCCATCAAGGTCTATTCCAACCACGATTCGCGGATCGTAAGAAGCGTCATAGGCCGTCGCTCCGCCGATGGAATGACCGAACACCCCGACATGACCGAGATCCATCCTCCCTTTTAGATGACTTGGAATCTGCCCCGATTGGATGAGCTCGAATTGGTCCAACGTAAACGACACATCGTCGGTTAACACTTTTCCCAACTTATCTCGAATTTCCCTTCCTGTCTGGTAATCATCGTCGGATGAGAATAAGTCGTCGGTTGTGCTAGTCGTGATTCGACCGTCCGGAAACTCGGTTGCTAATGTATTGTAGGTGTGGTCGATCACGGCCACAATATATCCGTGACTCGCGAAATTTTCGGCTTGCGCTGTGTGAAGGAACCTGGAAGACCCGTTGCCGGGGTTCGCAAGGATCAGCGGGTATGAAGTCTGTGCCGAAGAGATTTCTGCATCCGAATAAGCATGACTGGATACGTACTTCAGGTGTTGAAAAGTAAACCCGGGAAGACCATAGTTCGCAGCCATATAACGTAAAATCCGGGTATCGGGAATAAAAGAAGCGCGCTTGCCACTGCCAGCTTGAGTCGGATACCATACCTGAACCATCAATTCTCTCTTACCCTCTCTGGCTTCGTCGAAAATCTCTTCCCTCTTTGTATCCACGAAATGAAAAGTTTGCGTTCCTACCTTAAATTCGCCTGTCAATTCAGGGAGTTTAAATACAGGAAAAGCATACATGAGGCCCGCTGTTCCGACCAGCATGATCGCTATTGCGGTATAAACTGAACCCAACAGGAATCGGGGGATTTTTTTGAAACTGTTTTTTTTTAAATAGCTATAACCTGAAATCGCTAAAAAAATGATCGTTATGCAATATGGGAAAAACAGCTGAATTCTGTATCCTTCCACTGTCCAATGAATGACCAGTAAAACTGCGGCGATCCCGCTTGCAACGAATACTGTAATTCTACGCCGTCCTTTTTTTAATAGGACTGTTAATGCAAACAAGCCGATGTTTGACAAATATATCAATAATTCAAACAATCTCATCTCAAGTCTCCTTTTAAAAAGTTTCCATTTTCATTTGTTCCAATCTTACCTTCCAGGCAAGCCTAAGCCCCCCTCCTTTCTTCGCTACTTTAGTATAAAGACGGTTTCGGAATCCAAAATGTATCAGTTTCGTTACTGTAAACTGCCGTTACTTCAATATAAAAAGCAGATGGCATCAGCAATCTGCTCTTTACGCTATCGTTTCCCGTTAGTTAATTCGTGTAAATATAAACTCATTCACTTCAGGTAAATAAACTTGTTTACCTTCCAATAGGAAACTATCTCCGTTTAATACCAAAGTTGTTTTTTTATTCGATCTTAAATGTATGATTATGCGGGCAGGGCCACCTTTTGGAGTAGGACCTTTATATTGCGTTATATTATCCTCCTGCACTCCCTTTAACAATGATACAAGTATATAAATTTCATTTTTCTTTAACATAATTCGGTTATTGACTAACCACTTGATTTCAGCGAAATTAATATCGTTTACTGATAATTTAAAGAGACCCAAATTCATCGTTTCATCTGACTTTTCATTGCTAACAGCATGAAAATTAATCGCTTTGTATCCATCTGTACTAGCTTTGAAAGTGATTTGAACTATATCCGATGTAGAATCTTGCTTCGTAACTCTCCCTTCAAGTATGAATTCTTGTAAAGGATAAGAATCTGATTTCTTTATCGGTATGATACGAGCGTTGCCGATGAGAAAGTTATTATCATACTCCTTTCTAAGTACGCTCATAAACTTAGGACGTAGTTCAAAAATAAGGACCTCTTCCAAGCACTTACGTTGAATATCGGCATTATATTTAGTTGGTGACTCCTCGCTGTAAGCTTCAGTACAATGCATTACTGTAAAGTTAGATAGCCCTATTACCCAAACCAAAATTATACGCTTCCACCACATGAGAAATAACCTCCATCTTTTTTGGTTATTTTGTCCAAGTGGTTATCGAGCTATCCTGCCCATTAGCGTAATGAAAAGGTCAGCCGATCGTCTGGCCGGCTGCCGTCGTGTCTGAATTGAATTATTGTTTCCATTAGAGCTTAATACCCTGTTTAGAGGGAGATTTTCCCTATAAATCATAAATAAAACCGTTTAATCAACCTATAGAGGAAAAAACTCCCTATAAATTCAACGAAACTATCTATATTGAGCCAAAACCTGAAATTTTAGGGGAGAATTCCTTCTAAATGACTCCAGGGGGGTTGAATCCTTATATTAGTAGTAAAAATTCCTTCTAAGGGTAATATGATTACCATAGGAGAGATAGCAAGCGCCTTGTATCTGAATCAACGTTACTGCGTTTATAAGAAGCATCCATGCAAACCGTTGGTAGTCCATGATCAACTTTGAAAAACAAAAGAACCGTCCCATTCGTAGAAAATTCTACTAATAGAACAGCCCCTTCTTTTATACTATAAATTCTCTG
This sequence comes from Paenibacillus wynnii, assembly GCF_000757885.1. Taxonomy (NCBI): domain Bacteria; kingdom Bacillati; phylum Bacillota; class Bacilli; order Caryophanales; family Paenibacillaceae; genus Paenibacillus; species Paenibacillus wynnii. Next base: position 1,566,434 of record NZ_JQCR01000002.1, read on the forward strand.
AATTCCCTTGACGGGATCACTAACTCCGCCCTGCAGAACGGGAATCGGTCCGCCGGCTTCCGGCTTCTCCACTAATTCGTGCTGAGCTATTCTCAAAACGTTTACGCTCTGTTCGCTCCATTTGAACAATCTGGCCTTCATGCACAACAATATGCAATGAGCCGAATTCCATATCATCCAAAAGTTCTGCAATCCGTTCCAACCATATTTCATCCACCTTCAGCGGTTTAGCCATTCTCCAGCCTCCCTTTCCCCGGACGGGGGTTTATCCCAAATAAATCCCGTAATTACCTACCTACATACTATGTTTTAAATTAGCATGGAACAAAACGGCTGTCAATGGACACTTTTACGGGTTAACCAGCTTTTGATAATCATCGTTACGAGGGCTAACAGCAGCAGGAGAGAAGCCACCGCGAAGGATGCGGAGAACTGATATTCGTTATATAAGATTTCGACATGCAATGGGAGCGTATTGGTTTCTCCGCGAATATGCCCTGACACTACAGAAACCGCACCAAACTCTCCCATCGCCCGCGCGTTACATAATATGATCCCGTACAGCAAACCCCACTTGATGTTAGGAAGCGTAACTCTGAAAAAGATTTGCCAGCCTTTCGCACCTAATGTGATTGCCGCCTCTTCTTCCTGCGTTCCCTGATCCTCCATAAGCGGGATTAATTCCCGCGCCACAAACGGAAAAGTTATAAACAAAGTCGCCAGAATGATACCCGGCAAGGCAAAAACAACTTTGATATCATGGTCGCTCAACCAAGGTCCAAACCAGCCCCGAGCGCCAAAGATCAGTACAAAAATCATTCCGCCAATAACAGGTGATACCGCAAAAGGCAAATCAATCAGCGTTATAAGCAGTCCTTTACCCCGGAACCTGAATTTAGTAATGGCCCAAGCGGCAATGACCCCGAATACCGTATTCAGCGGAACGGTAATGGCAGCGATGAGTATGGTAAGTCTAAGAGCCGAACGTGCATCAGGATCGGTCAAGGCCGCCAGATATACATCCCACCCCTTCTTCAACGATTCCGTCAGCACGATGATCAGCGGAAGAGCAATCAGCCACAAGAGCACCAGCCCGGCTGCTCCAATCAGAACCCACTTTACTAGGGATGATTCTGTGGTAGCGGGTGAAGATGAACTCTTCTTTGGACGAGCGGCGGCATAGATGGGAACGGTACCCGCCATAAGTATTCCTCCTAACCGTTTTATGGTCTAAAATTAGCTTGATGTCTTCCGTGCCCACCGCTGAAGCGTGTTAATGACCAGCAGCATGAGGAAAGAAATCAGTAGAAGTATTAATGCAACAGCCGTTGCGCCGGCGTAGTCGTATTGCTCCAGCTTAGACATGATGAGCAGCGGAGCAATCTCTGTTCTCATCGGCATGTTGCCGGAGATGAATACAACCGATCCGTATTCGCCAATCCCGCGGGCAAACGCCAGCGCAAAGCCTGTTAGTAAGGGAGGGAACAATTCTGGCAGAAGAATGGTGAAAAAAGTTCGCAAGCGTCCCGCTCCCAGCGTCGCCGCCGCCTCCTCCATATCCTTTTCCATATCCTCCAATACCGGCTGAACGGTACGAACCACGAACGGAATTCCAATAAACATCAGAGCGATCGTAATGCCCAGAGGTGTATAGGCCACCTTAATCCCCAACGGATCCAACATCGACCCGATCCAACCGTTGGCGGCATAAAGAGCGGTCAGCGATACACCTGCTACGGCTGTCGGCAACGCAAAGGGCAGATCAATCAAAGCATCAAATATCCTCTTTCCGGGGAAGTCGTACCGCACCAATACCCAAGCGAGGAGCAGACCCAGAAATCCATCCACAAAAGCTGCGGCGGCAGCTGTACCCAGGCTTACCCGGTACGAAGCCAGAACCCTGGGATCTGTCGCCACATCCCAGAATTTACTCCAGCTCAACCCTGTCGAATTGAAGAGCAGCGCAGATAAGGGCAGCAGCACAACCAGACTCAAGTATAATACGCTGAAACCCATCGTTAGCCCGAAGCCAGGTAGCACTCTCCGCTTTGCCGCACTAGTATTGGTGACAGTCATCCTTCAATCATCCTCTCCCTGCCTTCGGCTCTTTAGCCGATTAGCACTTCCCACAACCGCTTAGCTGAAGCTATTAACTGCCGGGAACGTAAATCTTGTCAAATATACCGCCGTCATTAAAGTGTTTCTCTTGCGTTTCTTTCCAGGTTCCAAATTTATCTGCCAGTGTGAACAGCTTGATCTCCGGGAATTTATCCTTGAACTGTTCTTTTACACTATTCAGGGTAGGGCGATAGTAGTTCTCTGCAGCGATGGTTTGCCCCTCTTCACTGTAAAGATATTTGAGGTAAGCTTCAGAAACCTCTCTTGTTTCTTTTTTATCCACTACCTTATCGACAACGGCTACAGGAGGCTCTGCCAGAATGCTCTCGGACGGGTTAATAATTTCGAATTTATCGGGTCCCAATTCCTCTACTGACAGATAAGCTTCATTCTCCCAAGCAATCAACACATCACCGATCCCACGCTCTACAAAAGTTGTAGTCGAACCCCGCGCACCTGTATCCAGTACGGGTACATTCTTGAATATGCCTTTTACAAACTCTTCAGCCTTAGCTTCATCATTATTATTGTGATCCAGTGCATAACCCCAAGCCGCCAGATAGTTCCACCGTGCTCCTCCAGAGGTCTTCGGATTCGGAGTAATCACATCTACATCTTTCTTAAGCAAATCCGGCCAGTCTTTAATTCCCTTCGGATTGCCTTTACGTACCAGAAATACTATGGTCGATGTATAAGGGGAGCTGTTAAGATCGAACTTGCTCTGCCACCCTTCATTAATAAGACCCTCTCCCTGCAATGCGTCGATATCATATCCAAGCGCCAATGTGACTACATCTGCTTCAAGACCGTCTAGAACAGCACGGCTTTGTTTGCCTGAACCGCCATGGGATTGCTTAATGGTAACCTTCTGTCCGGTTTCCTTCTCCCAATAAGCAGAAAAGGCTTTATTATAGCTCTCATACAACTCTCGGGTTGGATCATAAGACACGTTCAACAATTCAACCGGATCCTTGGCAGTTGGCGCTTTCGTCACGGAGTTAGCAGCATTTGTGGCCGTTGAGGCATTGGCAGCATTAGTCTTACTATTATTGGTTCCGCAAGCTGTAAGCCCTGCTGTAAGTACCCATGCAAAACCCGTAATAAGCCCTTTTTTAATTATCTTATTCATCCCTAACCACTCCCCCAATGTTGTTAAAAAAAAGAACGAAGGAAGCCCATTGTGGGCAGGTCAAACCGGTTCATCTACAACCGTGTCTGCGAGCCTTATAACGGGCGTTCCTCCGTTCGTACGGTAAGAACTATCAAATTTAATTATTCCTACCTGCTTAGTAGGTTATAAAGCTAATCATACGGATTCCCCTTTGTCCTGTCAAACCTTTTTTTCTCTATATTAGTCTTCCGTTATACCCATACCTAAACGGTGGGTGATGTTCCTGCAAGACCCACTTGTCATCTATGCTGTAAAGTAATATTATTGCTACATCTTATGGGAAGCTGAATAATCACCGCAAAAGTCGGGGGAGAACATCAATCATGGGTATGGAGATAGAATATGTCCCTGCGCCGGCGAGGCCGCGGCTGCATCGGCGCATATTTGGTGAAATGGGTCGGCGGATTAGGGAAACCTACCGATACGATACCGTACTATGGCGAACAGCTTTAGCCGGTCTATGGATCGCTTGTTTTTTAGTCTTTGCAGTTACCATGCTGGGTGTGCCTACAGGGTTTGGAATCCCGGCTGATATTACACTGGCAGCCGGAGCTGGAACCATTGTACTCGCGTTTGCAGGAAATCTACTGGCTGTACTGCTGTCATTGACAGGACTACGAGCTCCACGTTTATTCTTAGGAAGTTTACTAACGGATATAGGCATCATTTTTACTATCCTTTATTACAGTGATCTCGAAATAGAAGCAGCTGCTGCGGTAGCTATTCTGGTCTCCTTGCTGGGGGCAGTCTTAGGGCTGGTTATAGGACTGTTCCGGAGCAAACGTATAATTATGGGTCTGCTACTGGCAGCCATGCTGACCCTGTCGCCACTTACTTTGGCGATTGGCGGTTCAGAGGAGATCCCTGTTAGCGGCAGCCCTACCTTTAATAACCGTGTTGACCCGTTGACAGCCTTGAACCCCGGACTTCCGGGGTCTTATGCCTATCACAGCTTTACGTATGCTAGCGGTCGAGACCCGCACCGTGAAGAATATGGGGCAAAGGCAGACTTATTGTCCTCTGCCGTAGACGCTTCTGCTTATATAAAAGATTGGCCGCAGCTGCGTTCTCTTTTCTGGGGATTTGATTACAGCTCTCTACCACTCAACGGACGTGTCTGGATGCCCGATGGAGAAGGACCTTTTCCAATCCTGCTCATGGTGCATGGCAATCATATGATGGAGGACTTCTCAGATGGGGGCTATGCCTATTTGGGGGAACAGCTGGCAAGCCGCGGCTTCATCGCGGTCTCTCTGGATGAGAACTTTTTGAATTACTCCGCTTGGTCAGGCATTCCCGACAAAGATTTCGAGGTTAGAGCTTGGATGATATTGAAGCATCTGGAGCAAATTCGAGACTATTCGGAGAAGCCGGATAATCCCTTCTACCATAAAGTTGATTACGAGCAAACCGCCCTTCTGGGGCACAGCCGCGGCGGGCAGGCCGTCGCTATGGCTGCAGACGCTGCACGTTGGTTCAAGGGAGATTCCGCATTGGCTATAACCAAGCAGTTTCATATTACTTCGGTCATTGCCTTAGCACCTACCGACAAATCAATAGACAGTCAACAAGCCCGGCTTACCGATATTAGCTATTTAACACTGCAAGGTGCCCGCGATGGGGATGTGCATGACTTCTATGGAGATCGGCAGTATATTCGCTCGTCTTACTCCCGGGGTTCAAAGGCTTTTAAGAGTTCCTTGTACATCGCTGATGCCAACCATAGCCAGTTCAACAGCGATTGGGGTCTACGTGATCAATCCCTCCCGGCAGGGTTATTTCTTAGCCGCAGCGAGATCATGGACCCGAACGATCAAAGGCAAATTGCAAAGGTTTATGTATCTGCATTTCTAGAAACTACCCTTCATGGAAATAAAGAATATCTCGGATTGTTCCGCGACTACCGCAGCGGGTTGCAATGGCTGCCGGAGACCTCCTATTACAATCGATTCCAAGGCGGAGGTTACAGGCAGATCGTTACCTTTGATGAGGATCGTAATAAGACAACAGCCGGACGAAGCGGAACTGCTAATGCTGAAGGCCTGCGATGGACGGAGGATCTGGCTAAAGACCGTGAATCTAAGAGCAAAGCCACCTATGGTCTTGTCCTGGAGCGGACTGCCTTGAAGGATGCCAAAGCCGCTTACAGCATTCAACTCCAATCGGGTACTGTAAACGATGCTGCATTATCTGGTGCACTAGGCTTAACCTTCTCCATGTCTAACCTTAATCATTTTAACTCCGGGGATACAAGCCCCTCCGTAAGCCCCCCAGATATAGTGGTGGAGTTAACAGATAGCAACCAGAACACAGCACGTCTGGCACTTGCAGAGGTTAGGGAGGTTTTACCGCTTCCACGAACCCTGTTCACGTTGACTCCATGGTTGGAAGATCGCATCAGTGATCATAAATACGGCGATCCCTCTGAGGCTGTTTTTCAAACGTATGAGCTTCCATTCAGGAGATTTGCACAGGAGTTCCCCTCCTTCGAGCCGAAGACTATTGCAGAGATCACCTTTTATCTGCAAGGCCCCGGGGATAAAATTATGCTGGATGATATAGGCTTCTATGACGAAGGCACCTCATACCAATAACTATATGGCTCCATCTCAAAATTAGGGTTTGACCAAGAGTTTTCTGCTTGCTGAACCTAAAGATAGAGTTCGTCAGGAAACGGACAGAGAAGACCTTATTTGAGCAAAACCGGAAGATTGGGCAGACTTAAATAGCGCCTATACAGTCCGCAGCACAGAGGTGTGAGGTGAAAAGAGTCCGATCCTTGGTCTATTACATGACAAGGTCGGACTCTTTTGTTGTACTTAACTATGAGTCGATTTAATTAGAGGAATTTGATGCAGACCGGAGCCGAGACACCCAATTCATTTCCCGTAGGTATAAGCCGTCCGTTATCAGCATCTATAATAAAAGATGTAATCGTACCGCTGCTCTGATTGGCAACGAGCATAATATTATTAAAGATCGCGAAGTTGCGAGGGTTCCGCCCACCCGAGGTTTGCCAATCGGCAGCTGTCAGCAGACCGCTTGAATCATCAATAGTGAACAACACAATGCTATCATGACCCCTGTTGGAGGCATAAAGGAATCGCCCGCAGGAAGAGATATGAATATCAGCAGCCGTATCATCACTTCCCGCTATATAATGCTCTGGAAGCGTTGGAATATGCTGTAGAATGTTCAGATCCCCAAATGTCTCATCATTTGTGAATACCGTTACCGTATTATTTAACTCATTAATTGAATATACCCACTTTCCGGAGGGATGTAACGCCAGATGGCGCGGTCCCGATCCCGGTGGCAAGTTCACTTCACGATGAGTGGTCAGCAGACCGCCTTCCATACGGTAGAATATAATTTGATCCAGACCCAGATCGCATACCATCACTCGTTCCCCGCTGCTGTCTGGAATGATCGAGTGCGGATGAGGAGCGTCCTGTCGATCCTCGCGAACCCCTTGGCCGGTGTGCCGTACTTGGGAAGACATCTCTTGTAGCGAGCCGTCACTATTTACAGGAAATACATTTACGTTTCCCCCTGAGTAATTAGAGACGAATATGTAATCCTCTTTCTGACTAATTGACACATAACACGGGGAGCCTCCACCGGTTGATTGGCCTCCAAGGGAGGTGAGGGCTTTAGTCCCCGGATCCACAGAATAGGCATGAATTTCCCCGGCATCCTTTTCACTAACAGCATATAAAATAGTTCCTGCCCCGTTTAGCGCTAAATAAGAAGGATTCTCTATCCCTTTGGTTCCTTCAAGAGTCCTCATTTCACCTCCGGCAAGATTCAAGGTGCATAAGAATAGGGCTTCCTCTCCTTCTGGACTGTAAGTTCCAACAAAGAATAAAACTTGATCAGAGCGTTCCATAACAGCGACTCCTTTAAGATAGGGTGAATGATATTTACATGTAGATTGTTATATTTCACCACTATAGCATGTTTAGGTTTTGCATTCATCTGAGTATTGCTCCGCTGACTCTAGGACATACTTAAACTTAACTCGCCAAAATATGACACCTGATTTAAACGCTCAGCATTAGGTTATATAGTTAACATCCAAGACAATAACAAATTAAAAGGAGCTGAAGCATAATGAGTTTTTTATGGATGCTGATTGTTGGCGGTATTATCGGTTGGTTGGCAGGATTGATCATGGGTCGCGATATTCCAGGAGGAGTTATCGGTAACATCATTGCCGGTATCTTGGGTTCATGGCTAGGCGGATTGATTCTTGGCAGTTGGGGACCAGAGGTTGGCGGATTCTTTGTCCTTCCTTCATTAATAGGGGCCATTGTACTCATCTTTATCGTGAGTCTAATCCTCCGTTCGGTCGGTGGACGAAGCCGTTCTTAATGCCTACAACACCGTAGTTAGTTAATTTAAACTAGGGGCTGTCCCGAAAGCCATAGAATTGTGGCTGCCGGGATAGCCCCCTGCTTTTTTTTGTGCAAATCCCCTGCACAATCCCAGCATATTAACTCCCTAATGAAGGCTGCTTAGCTCAATGTTTTGCCATCGGCTTTTCTGTTATAATGTAGGCACAAGTGACTCAAATCACAGGGAGGTCGTGAATTATGGGCAACATTAACCCTTCGTATCTACATATCGGCTCTACCGTAGGTGCCGTATTCATGGCGCTGATGGTTATATTTATTCGCCTCAAGGCAAGTGAGCGTCCAGTGACCATCCGAAAAATATGGATACCGCCGCTCGGTATGTCTACCGGCTTTGCCATGTTTGTCGCTCCTCAGGTCAGGTTCCCTTTATGGTGGGCCGCCATCGCCTTTGTCATCGGGTGGTTTATCTTTGCTTATCCTTTAATACGCAGCACAACGTTTGAACAACGTGAAGGAGAAGTTTACGCACAGCGCTCCAAGAGCTTTGCCTTTATATTGCTTGGACTGCTTTTAGTCCGTACGTTGCTGCATGAATTTATCAACCAATATGTTTCCGTACCGCAATCAGGCGGAATTTTCTTCATTTTGGCCTTCGGAATGATCGTTCACTGGAGACTTTTCATGTATAAACGTTACAATGTTCTTGTCCACTCCAAAAAAACACCATCCACCACCTAACTTGTTTACACCTATACCATTCGCCGGATCATCGGGGCTGAGTCATTCAACCCTGTTTCCGGCGTTTTTTTGGGCGCATCTTTACTGTTTTTGCATACAATAGTACATATAACTGTTCAGATAGTTCCCATCTCCTACGCATTTTCCGTTCCTTGTGTCAGGTAACTTACGGCAGGATACGTTAAAATAAGAGCATACTACGCATATGCAACCGAGGAAGGTTCTTGCTCTAAAGCAATACCTTACACCGCATGGGCATTGTAAATTTTTATAGAGAGCGGGGATTGAATTTGAAAAGTAAATCGAGAAAAGTTGCAATCGTCGGCTCCGGCATGGTCGGCTCAAGTTGTGCCTACTCTATGGTTAATCAGGCTATCTGCGATGAAATCATGATGATTGACCGTACCTATGACCGCGCGATGGCTCAGGCCCTTGATCTCTCTCACTGTATGGATTTCACAGGAACACGCACTAAGGTATACGCTGGAACTTACAAGGATTGCGCCGCTATGGATGTTATTATTATTACAGCCGGGGCCAATCCGAAGCATGGACAGACACGGTTGGATGTATTAGATGCAGCCGCAGTTATTACGGAAGACATCGTGAGCAATATTATGGCCGGAGGCTTCGACGGTATCTTCGTTATTGCCGCTAATCCAGTTGATATTGTAACTTATATGGTTTGGAAAAATTCAGGTTTGCCGCGTCACAGGGTCATTGGAACAGGAACCTCTATTGATTCATCCCGTCTAAAGACACTGCTCTCGGATGTGTTCTCCATTGATCCACGTAGTGTTAACGGCTATGCCCTTGGAGAGCATGGCGAATCCCAGTTTGTGGCCTGGTCGCATGTAACGATTGGGGGGAAGCCGATTCTGCAGATTATCGAGCAGCACCGTGAGCGGTTCAGCCATCTGGACCTTGATGATATCGCCAGGAAGACGAAGGATGCTGGTTGGGAGATTTTCACCCGCAAAGGCTCCACCCACTTCGGAATCGGCAGCGCATTGGCCTATATTACCCGTTCCATTCTGAACGATGAACATAAAATCATTGCCGTTTCGGCTATTCTAGACGGAGAATACGGGCAAAGTGATGTCTGCTCCGGCGTCCCTGCTATCATTGGCAGAGACGGTATCAAGGAACTGCTGGAGCTCAATCTGAATGCAGAGGAAGTTGGCAAATTCAGCGCTTCCTGCGATATCATTCGGGCGGGGATCCACAGCCTCCACTTAGAGGAAAGAGCCTAACGCCCCCTTGGTAAAAAATAAGACCGCACCCTAGAATTAATCAAAGGGTGCGGTCTTATTCTTATTCCGTGGGTGCCGTAGCAGCTCCCAGGTTAAAGTCATCTTCTTCATTATCGCGAATCGTCTTTTGCAGTACGAAGCAAGATACGATCAGGAAGGCAGCAGCTATGGCGTAATAACCTTTTACATATAGCGGCTCCTCCAATGTATATAGTCCTATGTATTCGAAAAGCACGGCAATGACGAAACCTGCCCAAGAGAGAAACGTAAACGCAGAGGTATTGCGCTTCCGATGGTTCATGTTCTGCTCCTGCAAAAATTCGTCTTCATCGTTATCACGGACAACCTTCTGCAGCATAAAAGAGGAAATGATAAGCAGCACTCCGCTTACAGCGTAATATCCTTGGACAGACAAGGGTTCTTTAAGCGTGTAGATTCCAATAAATTCAAAGCCTGCTGCAAGGACAAAAGCCGTCCACGCCATAAAAGTATAAGCTGCAGTGTTACGTCTTCTGTAGAAGTTTGGTCTTCTTGGAGGGTTAACGTTTGTAGTCGTCGTTTGCAATTCCAGATATATCGCCTCTTTCGCAGTAAAATACTGATTCCCTAATATTTTACTATATAGTAATAAAAATTGTCATTCTTTGATTTAGATCGGGTGAAGAACATATACGGACTACAGATCCCTTATAGTCTATAATTTGCTCTATAAGTAATTTATGCGGACACAGATAGGAAATTCAGGTAAATGGAGTAAATAGCGTCCGCTGAGTCCGTTAAGCTTACGCATTCATTTTGAGCAGAGATCCACGCCTACCGATTAATTAGAGAGTCCTTTGTTCTAAAAATCAACAAATTACACTAAATAAAAGGAGCTAATATATGGAACAGCAGAGGATAATAGAACAGGAAATGTATCGCAGAGCCATTGAATTTATTCCTAAAAGGTACCCAAAAGGCTGGGGTGGTGTAGCAATAATTCATTCAGAAGACGAACAATATTTTACTAGTGTTTCTATTGAAACCGCTAATTCTAGTGTGGATTTATGTATTGAAGTAGGTGCAATGTGCGAGGCACATAAATGCAATGTACGTGTAACCCACTGTTTATGTGTTGTAAGAGATGATGAAAATAGTCCTTTTAAGGTACTTTCGCCTTGCGGTGTATGTCAAGAAAGATTACGTTTTTGGGGTGTAGATGTTAAGGTAGGTGTTACTACTCCAGATCATTCGTTACATTTTGTGACCTTAAATGAATTACAGCCGTACCATTGGACGAATGCATATCCTGAAGAAGAGTTAGAACATTATCGTACGGTTTTAACTTAATAAAGCCTGCCCCATCCGTTTAATGGATGGGGCAGGCTCATTCAATTAGGAATGAAATACATCACGTACCTTCAATGCCCGAACACTGTTAAGCACAGCCAATATGGTTACCCCTACATCGGAGAAGACGGCCTCCCACATGGTAGCATATCCGAAGGCACCCAATAGCAGGAAGATTGCCTTGACTCCCAATGCGAAGATAATATTTTGCCATACGATGGTTCTTGTGCGCTTGGCAATACCGATGGCAACCGCGATCTTGGACGGCTCATCGTTCATAATCACGATATCCGCCGCTTCAATAGCTGCGTCCGAGCCCAATCCCCCCATAGCAATACCGACATCCGCTCTTGCCAATACAGGGGTATCATTGATCCCGTCACCGACAAAGATAATTTTCTCCCGTTGTGCTTTGAGTGACTCCAACCGTTCGATTTGTTCCACTTTATGCTGAGGCAGAAGCTCTGAGTAGACTTCATCTATCCCTAACTGTTTCGCTACAGACTCTGCCACTGAAGCCGTATCGCCCGTCAGCATCACCGTCTTGGTGATACCCAGCCTCTTAAGGGCTTGAATCGCCCGGGCAGCATCCTCTTTCACTTCATCCGCAATAACAAGAGAACCTGCGTACTGCTTGTCGATAGCGATGTGGACAGTGGTTCCCGCTTCCGCAGGTATCCGGTAAGGAATTCCCTCGCGTTCCATCAGTCTTGCATTACCCGCCAGCACAGTCTTTCCTTCTACGGATACCTCAATACCATGTCCGGATATTTCATTATAATTGCGTACAAGCTTATTATTGATGACGGCATTATAGGCTTCCCGAATGGATTCTGCAATAGGGTGACTGGAGTGGCTTTCGGCATAAGCAGCCACCTGAAGTAGTTCGTTCTCTGAGCGTCCCTCAGCTGGGAAGATTCCGGTGACTTTGAACTGCCCTTTTGTCAATGTTCCTGTTTTGTCAAAAACCACAACTTTAACATCGCCCAGCGCCTCTAAATAGTTGCTGCCTTTGATTAGGATACCGCTTTTTGAGGCCGCTCCAATCCCGCCAAAGAAACCGAGTGGAATTGAAACTACAAGGGCACAAGGACAAGAGATGACAAGAAAGATCAGGGCACGGTAAATCCAGTCTGAAAAGGTTGCCCCGCTGATCAACAACGGAGGAACAACGGCTAGTATCAGCGCTGTAATCACAACTACTGGTGTATAACTCCGTGCAAACTTACGTATGAAGTTTTCAGTTTTTGCTTTATGGCTGGATGCATTCTCAACCAATTCTAATATTTTGGAAACCGCTGATTCTCCGAACGTCTTAGTCACTTCTACGGTAATTACACCGTTCCGATTAATGAACCCGCTTAGTACAGTGCTGCCAAGCCCAACGGAACGCGGTACGGATTCTCCCGTAAGAGCCGATGTATCCATCATGGTGCTGCCTTCGAGGATAATACCGTCCAGAGGAACCTTCTCACCGGGTTTAACCACAATCCGGTCCCCAATCGAAACTTCCTCCGGGGAGACACGCCGTGTATCCTCTCCCACCTTGAGGTTCGCACTCTCAGGGCGAATATCCATCAGTGCAGTGATCGATCTGCGGGAGCGGTTAACCGCTAAACCCTGAAATAATTCACCAATCTGATAGAATAGCATAACCGCAACACCTTCAGGATATTCACCAATGGCGAAGGCACCAATTGTAGCCAGTGCCATCAGGAAATTCTCGTCAAACACCTGACCCCGGACGATATTCTTAGCTGCCCGCCATACAATTTCACCGCCTACCACAAAATAGGCCAGCAGGAAAATCAGCAACTCTGTCAAACCACCTACAGGGAGCAGCATTCCTGCTGCCGCTAGAATACCACCGCCTGCCAGACGCAGTATGGTGCGGCGAGTATTATTCTCCTCATGCTCATGAGCATGACTGTGCCCCTCTGAGTCAGTATGTGCATGTTGATGTTTCAAGCCCGCTCCAGCCTGCTTTGCTCTCAGTTTCACATGCGGTTCAAGTGCGGTTACGGTTCTCTCCGCTTCAAATAAGGCAGATTCTGCATAACCTGCGGCAGTCTCCATCGTCAGTGTCTTGGTTGCAAAATTAACGGAGCAGTCGGACACGCCTTCAATATTCTTCACTTTGTCTTCAATTTTCATCGCGCAGTTCGCACAATCCAAACCTTCCAATATCCATTGGCGTTTCAAGCTCTGTTGAATGGTATTCATGTAGTCCCACTCCCTTATCACGCTATATATGAGCACTTATTCATATGTTATTCTTACTTGTATTATATTCCCTATCCTTTAACAGTGTCAATGCATGTCGAGTATAATTGGGTCCAATTATAAAAATAAAAAAACCGCCCGAAGGCGGCCTTAGCATCGTATGTGGTTATGTGGTTATTCGTGACTGATATGTTCATGCGTCTGCAAAAAAATCTGCTCTACATGGGCGTCATTCAGCGAGTAATAGACGGTCTTGCCTTCTTTGCGGCGTTTAACGATACGCAGATTCCGCAGATAACGAAGCTGGTGGGATACCGCTGACTGCCCCATATCAAGAATGGTCGACAAATCATGTACACACAGTTCTTTTCGGGATAATGCGTAAATAAGCCGCACTCTTGTGGGGTCACCCAATGCTTTGAACATCTCCGCCATTTTGTCGGTCGTTCCCCGGTCAGGCAGGATCAGCTCCAAAGACTCCAATTCCAGCTCCGATCCGTTGCAGGTATTGTCACATTCCTCAATTGTTGCCGGTTCCACGTCTCTCGCCCCCCGATGAATCATCCGGCACTGCCGGCTCCATATTCTATACATAATTATATGGAAAACTGCCTGCAAAGTCCATTCGGTGAGATTTACACGGCCTTCCGATGGAAGGAGAGCAACCCTGCTGCGAAAAACAATACAAAACTCCCTAACACAACAACCAATAAACTCTCAAGCGGTAAATTAAGCGCGCCAAAATTTCCATCCGCTCCATAAGGAGACATTGCTATGAGCGGCTGTACCCATGGGTAGTATGGTCCGTATGTGGTGGAATTTGCCACCAGCATGTTCGGCAGTGTAAAGGTTACATTGAGGGCAAGAGGTGCTGCGAAGCTGCTCCACGCTTGAGATACAGCCAGCTGCAGCGCAGCAAGCGGTAAGGTCGCCAGCCAACTGCCTAGAATACGCGGAAGTACCATCTCCCAAGGAGGAGGCCCTCCGGCTTCACGCCACCAACCTACTCCCAGAAAACATAAGAGAAATAGTAGTTGTACTGCAGCCAGCAGAACCGCTGCTACTATAAACTTGGATAAATAGACTGATCCTCTGGATACAGGCAAGGAGAGTAGCTGCTTCCAACCTCCATTATGATGCTCATAGCGGCATAAGAGTGCTGTGAACAGGCCGGACAATATCGGCAAAAACAGCATCCCATGAATAGCTCCCATCACAGACAGTATAAATTCCCATGAAATCGGCCCCTCCTCAGATTGCGACATCCCCATAAGTACGGCAAACGCTGGGCTGACCAGAATAAGAAGCCATAAATAGCGGCTGGACATTTTCACAATCTCTACAGACAATACTCTACCTATAGTTCTCATACTCAGATCACATCCTTCCGTGCGAAGTGCAGTGCTCCGGGTAGAAGAAGCAGCATTCCCAGTAGAACTCCAGATATGGAGTAGAACATAGGCTGAAGACTTTTCCAAGCTAAATACGGCCAGCCCAAGGGGACCCATTCCGGTAAATAAATAGAGAATAGCGACCCTATCGATAGGATCAATCCAAATGAAACGGATACTGCCTGATTGCTGAATGTCAGCGACAGCCATAGCTGCAAGGCAAGAATGGGTAAGGCTGCACCATAAGGCCAAAGGCCGATGCGTACGATCTCTCCGTAAGGAATAGAATCCGTGCCAAAACCCAGGACAAGTCCTAGGGTCAATACCCCTGCTGATAATAGAACACAAGATATCGTCAGCAGAATTAGACAGAGAATTAACTTGGACGAGAATACGGCAACACGAGATATCGGCAACGCCAGAAGCTGTTTCCATGAGCTAGTCTGATGTTCAATATTCGCCATTAACGAACAGATAAGTGTACTGCCTAAGTACAAAGCAACGGGAACAAAAAAAGAGATGTTTTCTAAAAGTGCTCCCCATAAATCCATTGCATACTCTTGCTTGATATAATCGTAGCGTAATCCAAAGTTCAAGGCCTGCATCGCTACCAGCCCGAGCGGCCCCAGACCTACCAAAAACCAAAGACCCTTGCCATGAATTTTCAACCAGTCCGCCGACATCACGCGCCTAATCATGGCTTACCCCGCCCACAACCTGCAGGAAGAATTCCTCCAACGATTGTCTTCGTTCTTCCACACGGTAAATAGCATGCCCCTTCTCTACCAGGACTTTAACCAGTTGGGCCACTGTGGTGTCATTCATCCGGGTGAAGCAGAGTGTTCCATTCTGAAGCACTCCTGCATATCCTTGATTCTCCACGAAGGATAGAGCCATCTCCGGTTCGGAGACCACCAGTCTCATCTCACCGGCTGCCCGCTGCTGGAGATTGGTAATGCTGTCCTGATAGACCATGCTTCCTTGGTGAAGGATGCCTACGGTATTTGCCATTAGTTCAATCTCGCTTAACAGGTGGCTGGATACCAGAACCGTTATCCCATGCTCCTTCGGCATCTGCTTAATCAGATCACGAATTTCCTGAATGCCGGATGGATCAAGCCCGTTGGTCGGTTCGTCCAGAATAAGCAACTCGGGATTGCCAAGCAGTGCAGAGGCTATACCAAGACGTTGCTTCATGCCGAGTGAGAATCCTTTCACAGGGCGCTTTTCTTCCCCCGTTAACGAGACAATATCCAATACCTCTGAAATCCTAGACTTGGGAACATTCAATATCCGCCGAATAACCTCCAGATTCTGAATCGCCGTAAGGTGCCCATAATAAGAGGGCGACTCAACCAACGACCCTACTTTGCGCAGGATATTCATCTTTTCATGTCTAAGATCCTTGCCGAATATTTCAATCGTTCCGGCAGTTGGCGCGATCAGACCCAGAAGCAGGCGTATGGTTGTAGTCTTTCCTGCACCGTTTGGCCCAAGGAAACCGTAAATCTCACCTTTACGGATGTTCAGATTCAAATCCTTCACAGCCGCCCGGCCTTTGTATTTCTTCAACAAACCTGTAGTTTCAATAATGGTTTCACTCATTGTATTCACCTCGGTATACAGCTTAGCTCTCCGAGGTTAAAAGGATGGCGGGGTTAAGTTTAAGTTTTGTTTAAATATTCGTAAGAGCAGGAGAGTAAATCACAATCGAGGTGCCCGTTGACGAACTTTCGACTTCCCATTTCAGGTTCATTCGGGAAAGGAGCAAATCTACGATAGATAATCCCAGACCTGCACCTTTAGTGTTGGGATCGCTATTCATGCCGCTTCCGTGATCTGAGATAACAATAGCGTGTATCCCCTTGCGGATTTGTGTGGATAATCCCACATAAAGGCCCCTGTGTGCATGCCGCATAATATTCTGGTACAAATTATCAAGGACACGTCGAAACCAGATTTCATCAACCTCCCAATAGATCGATTCCTCGTCCAGTTCGATTTCTGCAGAGAAACCTTCCCTCTCCCAAAGCGGATACCATGCCGCTGCACTTTCCCTCAGTAGCCGAAGGATATCCTTTCTCTCCAGCTTCAATGAAATTCTGCCGCTTGTCAGCAGGTTGTAGGACAGCAGATTGTCCATTAGAACACTGAGGTCGGCAATACGCTCATCCATAAGAATTAGGGACCGCGCACCCTCTTCCGACAGCTTTTCCTTTCCCAGATTATATACATGACTACGGATAACCGTAAGCGGAGTCCGCAAATCATGCGACAAATCAGAGATCAGACGCTTGCGCAGTTGCTCCTCATCTAATTCTCTCCTGCGGCTGTCCTTAAGCTCAATTACCATCGTGTTGAAAGCTTCCTCAAGCTTGCCAATTTCATCAGTCTTACCCTTCTGGATCAGTCCGGGAAAGCCGTCTTTCTCAGCCCTTGTCATGGCGGTCTGCAAACGCAGTAACCGTCTGCGAATTCTATCAAAAAACAG
Organism: Paenibacillus wynnii; assembly: GCF_000757885.1. Lineage (NCBI taxonomy): Bacteria > Bacillati > Bacillota > Bacilli > Caryophanales > Paenibacillaceae > Paenibacillus > Paenibacillus wynnii. Next base: position 1,583,506 of record NZ_JQCR01000002.1, read on the forward strand.
CCAGGACACAACTGCGAAGCCCAGAAATAGAACCAGCAGAACCGTACCGTAAATAATAACGGGGGCCGGAGAAGGCCTTACTACTTGAAGCAACGAACGGGGAATTTGCATCACCATGAAGCCTTGTCCAAGCTCGGCCTTATCCCCAACAAAGGCAACTACTGTAAACGGATTACTATCCGTGCTTGCCTTCATAAAGGCGATAGACTCGGTTGCAGTCCATTTAACGGGGATATGAGCTTCATCGACAGCATCCTCTACTACAGCAGAATGTGGAGATGCGACATGTTTCAATTCTCCTTGTCCATTCACCCAGAACATTAAAGCACTGGTATAGCTTTCACTTAGCTGCCGCAACTGTTCATTCACCTCTTCAGGCGAGGCATCCTTTAGCTGAAGTGCCTCCGTGTGCCACATTTGCTCCAGCTTTTCCCCGTTGGTATAGAGCTCCGCCTCCGCTGTCAGGTTGGATGTAGGCTTATCTATAATTAATTCATTAACAAAATTGTAGAGGATATAGCTCAGCGGGAAAACAATAGGCAGAAAGAGTAACGCCACCATAATGATTAGAAGGTAGCGGAATAAAAGCGATTGTCTGAACGAGTAGAATCTCTTGTTTTTTGTCATGCCCTTACCCGGTAGCCCACACCGCGAATGGTCTCAATGATTTGCGGTGTAGCGGGATCCAACTCCAATTTTTCACGCAGATATCGGATATGGACCATCAAGGTTTTATCACCCTCCATATAAAGCTCACCCCATACCGCTTCATATATTTGTTCCTTCGTCATAATCTGATTTAAATGCCGCAATAAATAAAAGAAAATCTGATATTGCTTGCCGGTTAGCCGTATTTCATCTCCGTTCTCGGCATGGACAATGCGGTTTTCTTCTTCATATATAATAAGATGCTTCAATAATAGTTCTTCTGAGCCAGAAGATCCTGCGCGTCTAAGAAGCACTTCTATCCGTGCTGCCAGTTCTTCAGGGTGAAAAGGCTTCGTTAAATAGTCGTCAGCAAATTGCAGTCCCTGCAGCTTATCATCAATAGAGGTTCTGGCAGAAAGCATCAATATGGGCAGCTTGGGATACGCCTTCTTCAACCGCTGGCCCACCGTAAAACCATCCAAGCCGGGGAGCATAACATCAAGAATCGCCAACTGGCAGCCCTCTGCCTGCTCCATGGCTTCTTCTCCGCTCCGCAGCCACCGTACAGTGTAATTCCGCTCAATTAAATCAGCCGTTACCACACTGCCGATCTCTTTGTCATCCTCGATATACAACAACGTAGTGCTCATCGATTCTCCCTCTCACAATCACCAAAGTGGGCCGGCGGCTTGTCCTCCGGCTTCCCGAATAAATAGCCTTGTGCTAAATCCACCCCTAATTCTTTGCAATACAGAAACTCTTCACGCCGTTCAATCCCCTCAGCTAAGACCTGTCCTCCGTAATGACCGACACGCTCAATAATATCTTGAATCGTCTTCTGCTTCTCGGGATCTTCGTCACAATAGCTGATCAGACTTCGGTCAATCTTCACATAGTCCGGCTCCAGGCTGGACATAACATCCAGTGTGGAAAATCCTGTGCCAACATCATCGAGCGCAACCTGCATCCCTTGCCTCCGGTATTCTGCGAAGATCTTACTGAGGTGGGATATATCCCTGATCTTCTCTGTTTCCACCACCTCGAACACAAAATCCTTGGGATCTTGGGCAAGTCGTTCAATAGCCGCGAAGGTATGGGTGAGACAATACTTCGGATTATAGATCGATGAGGGCAAAAAATTAACAAAACGTTTGATGCCTTTGGGTAAGAGTCTGGCACTGGTCTCAATTGCAGAAATACGGGCTGCCCGGTCCAAAAAGGAATGAAATCCAGTCTGTCTAGCTGTTTCAAAAAGCTCATAGGGCTGAAAATAGTCCCCTAGCGGTGTCGGCCGCAATAAAAACTCGAAAGCGACAATTTCCTCGGAGCGATTAACGATGGGCTGCATATGGCTGCTGAATTCATTATTAGATATGATATCGATTAGTTTATGATTTGAGAATCGCAAGGCAAGCTGCGCAAGGGATACCCATCGTTCAACAACCCCAATCTTGCTCTTGCCGGTTATGTATATCGATAATGGCTGTGCAAGTTCTTTTTCATGCCATTCCAGTGCTTCTAATATACTTAATAGCTCTTCACGTGAATTGTATAGAAGTCTGCCGTCTTCCAAAGCGCCCACAAACTTATAACCCTTTTGAACCAGCGCAGAGATCAGTAAAGAAGCAGGTCGCAAGTTCACTATACCTTCGTCTTCAATTGGTTCAATGGCTGAGCAATCACTACAACTCATAGGTACCCCCCTGATGAAAATCTCAAAAACTGTGAGGTCATTATAGCATAATTTTACAGATAGAGAGTGAAACATACCTTTGTTTATCACAAGAAGAAACGGCTTTGCCGTCCTCAATGGGACGGTATCCGTTTCTCGTAGAAATATAAGCAAAGTATACTGAAATCCTATACTTTCTGATATTTTCAAAAAAGGTGCCCGGGGAGTTTACACTCCAAGACACCCTTAGAAAAGATATTCTTTAGAAAAGATTTACATAGGCGATCTTTTATATGGCACCAAGAATAAAGTAAAGCAAAAAGAAGACGGCAATCACGTACATCGTAGCCGATATTTCTTTTCTTCGTCCGGTGGCCAGTTTAACAATAGGATAAGCAATGAAGCCAAGTGCAAGTCCATTAGCAACACTAAAGGATAAAGGCATGATGGCCATCATTAAGTAGGCTGGAAAAGCCTGCGTAAAGTCACTAAGATCGATATCCTTGATACTTTGTACCATGAGGCAACCCACAATAATGAGCACCGGAGCAATAGCACTGTTAGGAATCACTTTGAAAAGTGGAATCAGAAACAGGGCTGGAATAAACAGAATTCCCGTTGTGAGGGAGGTTAACCCTGTTCTGCCACCCGCAGCAATACCTGTGGCGGACTCTGCCGCTGTCGTGGACGGGCTACAACCCAAAAGGGAAGCACTTACCACGGAAAAGGCATTGGCCTGAAAAGACTTCCGGAACTTCAATTTATCGGGGAGTATCCCAAGCTGGGTACCCATATTCTGAAATATAATAATCATGGATAAGGAGAAAACTGCAGTCCAGAAATTAACGGTGTTTATGGCACTAAAATCAAAGGCGAACAACACCTCTTGATACCCGCTAAATGAGAAACTAAAATCATGCAATACGGAAAAATCAACGATGCCAAGTAAGGCTCCAATAATCGTACCTGTAATAATCCCTATCAAAAAGTTTCCTTTCACATTACGCAAAAAAAGCGGTAGCGTGATCAGCAAGGTAAGAAGGGTAGTTAAGGCTTTTGGATCACTAAACTTAGCCAATGCAACAAATGTACTTTCGCTTCCTACAATGAGTCCTCCATTTTTCAATCCTAGAAAAGCGATAAAAAGTCCGATCCCTGCAGTCATTGCGCTAATCATAGACTTCGGAATGGAGCGGGATAGAAAGTCCGCCCATTTACTAATTGAAGTTAAGGTAAATACAATACCGGCTATAAAGACGGCAGCAAGCGCTTGCTGCCACGTAAGCCCTAAAGAAAATACTAGCGTAAAGACAAAAAATGAAGTATCCCCTAAACCTGGAATGAGGATTAATGGCGACTTAGCCCAAAACGCCATGAACAAACAGCCGATAATAGAGGTGATTGCCGTGGCGATCGTCGCAGCTTCATAGGGCATACCGACGGAGCTCAAAATCGCCCCATTTACTGCGATTATATAAGCTGCCGCCATAAAAGAAGTTAGTCCTGCAATAACCTCCGTGCGAATCGTCGTATGGTTTGATTGAATTTGAAACAAGTTATCTAATCTCTTATTCATTTTTGAAACTCCACCCTTACTCGTTGTTGAAACGGATACCTTTTTTCTTTATCTTTTCCCAATGTCATAAGGCTGACCCAATGCTTTTGGTGCCCGGGACTTTCCAACTGCTCCGATTAATACAAGAAGTGTTAACAAGTAGGGCAGCATATAGAAAAATTCACTTGGAATCTTTGAGGCAAATTCAAAAATCTGGAATTGATCCTTCACAGCTTGCGCTAAACCGAACAACAAAGCGGCTAGCATAGCGCCGACTGGGTTCCATTTCCCAATGATTACGGCAGCCAGCGCAATAAACCCTTGACCTGAAATGGTATTATAAGCAAAGTTGCTATTCGAGGTAAGGACAATAGTCGCTCCACCAAGAGCCGCTATGGAACCGCTCAAAATAACGGACATGTACCGCGTACGGTTTACTTTTACACCAACCGTCGCCGCAGCATTTGGATGTTCACCCACGGAACGAAGTCTAAGTCCATTGGCGGTCCTGAACAAGATAAAGTGAAAGACTATAATTAGAGCAATGGCAACATAAGTCGTTGGATAGGCATTAAAGATTACTTTTCCCACAAACGGAATGTCGGTTAAATAAGGAATCTTCACCTTATGAAATACATTAGTTAAGATGGGAGTTTCAGCCGAGCCTGCAAAAATCATCTTTACCAGATAAAATGTCGAGCCTGAGGCAAGAATATTAATTACCGTTCCACTTACAACTTGATTGGCGCCGTACGTAATACAGGCAACAGCATGAATAGTTGAGAAAATAACGGAGAATACAAAGGCGCCAATTAAACCGATCCATGGGGAGAATGCCCCAAACCCTGCCGTTTCAGCATAATAAGCCGTAACCGCTGAGAAGAAGGCGCCTGATACCATGAACCCTTCTATCCCAATATTTATGATCCCCGAACGTTCTGAAATAAGTCCACCAAGTGCAGCGAAAATTAAAGCCGTAGAAAAAACAAGGGTGCCATTTAAGAGATTCGCAATAATATCCATAGAATTATGCCTCCTCCTTAGATTTCTTGTGGAACGGGCGGAAGAGTAGCTTTACAATCCCGGGTGCAGCAACAAAGAAGATAATAAACCCAATGACCATTCGAATAATTTCAGCTGGAACACCCGCACCAAAACTCATTCCCTGAGATCCATAGGTGAGTGCTCCAAATAGGATACCTGACAACAACACACCTACTGCGGTATTGCCACCTAGTAGGGAAACTGCTATTCCATCGAAACCAAGGCCCGAAGTCGTGGAACTGATGGCCACGTATTTAAATACACCCAGTACATCAAAGGCTCCCACTAAACCCCCAAACACACCGGAAATGAACATAGTTTTCACCAAAATATGAGGTACATTCATCCCCGCATAATGTGCTGCATGTGGATTAAGACCTACGGCACGCAGTTCATAACCCCACTTCGTTTTGTTTAAATACACTTGATAGAATATAACGGCTAGGATGGCGATTACGAATCCCCAGTGAATACGTGCACCATCTACTAGATTAGATAACCAGCTCATTTGAATACTTGCAGAATCTTTGATCGTTTCAGATCTTTGAGTACCTTCTTGCAACATAAAGAGATTAATCAGGAATTGGCTGAAATAGAGTGCAATAAAGTTAAGCATAATAGAGGTAACGACCTCACTAATACCCTTCTCCGCCCTTAAATAGCCTACTAGCGCACCCCATAATCCTCCCAAAAAAGCACCAGCCAGGATAGCTACCAGCCCATGCAGGAAAGGCGGCAAGTTAACTTGTGTACCTACGATCAGTGCACCAAGTGAACCCATGATAATCTGGCCATCTACTCCAATATTAAATAGCCCGGCGCGAAAAGAAATGGCCACAGCCAATCCGCACATCACGAGGGGAACAATGGTCCGAATGGTTTCTCCCATATCAAAGGTACTTCCAAAAATTTTTGTGATCATGGAATGATAAGCTAAGATTGGATCATATCCCCCGACATACATAACAAGTGCCCCAAGGACCAATCCAACAATAATGGCGATAATAGGAACGAACAGAGACTCGCGTTTAAAAATATTACTCCTTTTCATTCGTTCCACCTCTTTCATATTTACCTGCCATCATCAGTCCTAATTCTTGTTCATTTGTTGTATGTGGAGTGGTCTCACCCACAATTTGACCACCAAACAGAACTAGAATACGATCAGCCACATTAAGGATCTCGTCTAATTCAAAAGAAACGAGCAGTACAGCTTTTCCTTGATCCCGCTGAGCAATCAGTTGTTGGTGAACAAACTCGATAGCACCTACGTCTAATCCCCGTGTAGGCTGAGCCGCTATCATAACCTGAGGATCCTTGTCAATTTCGCGTGCGATAATGATTTTTTGTTGGTTTCCCCCGGACATCGATCCAACTCTTGTATCAATTCCTGGCGTCCGTATATCGAACTCTTCTACTAAGCGTGTTGCCATATCGTTCCTAGCCTTTACATTGATGAAGCACCGCTTAGTAATCTCAGGATGATGGTAAGTCTGCAAGATTGTATTTTCACTGACAGAAAAGTCCAGAACCAATCCATGTTTATGTCGATCTTGCGGGATATGTGAGATTCCCGATTCAGAGATGCTACGTGGCGTATGATTTACTATGCTTTTGCCTTTTAACAGAATGTCACCTGATTTCACCGACTGCATTCCCGTTAGAGCTTCAATTAATTCGGTCTGCCCATTTCCATCCACACCGGCAATTCCAACAATCTCACCCGCATGCAAAGAGAACGAGAGATGGTTCAGTACATGTTTTCCATTGGGGTCCACCATAACTAAATCCTTCGCTTCTAAGAAGACCTCCGTAGGCTTAGCTAGTTGTTTCTCTGTCTTAAAGTTGACGGCTTTCCCCACCATTTTTTCTGCTAATTCCTGTGGATTGGTATCTGCGACTGTAACACTGTCAATGACCTTACCACGGCGAATAATCGTACAGGTATCGGCGATCTCCATGATTTCTTTCAATTTATGAGTAATTAGAATAATCGATTTCCCTTCGGCAACAAGCCGCTTCATAATCTCAAGTAATTCAGTAATCTCTTGAGGAGTTAAGACCGCAGTAGGTTCATCAAAAATTAGAATATCGGCACCACGATAGAGAGTCTTTATAATTTCAACCCGTTGCTGCATCCCTACGCTAATGGAATCAACCGTCGCCATAGGGTCAATATCAAATCCATATTGCTCTGAAAGTGCCTTTACTTTCTTACATGCACCTCTAATGTCAATCTGCATCCCGCTTTTGGGTTCCGTGCCCAGAATGATGTTTTCCGTTACTGTAAAAGGCTCTACTAATTTAAAGTGCTGATGCACCATGCCAATTCCGAGTTCAATAGCTTTATTAGGACTATCAATCTTCACCTTCTTCCCATTGATTTGGATCTCACCTTCTTCAGGTTGATATAGTCCAAAAACAATGTTCATTAAAGTGGATTTGCCAGCTCCATTTTCCCCTAGCAAGGCATGAATTTCTCCACGCTTTAACTGAAAGCTAATGGAATCGTTAGCCACAATGCCGGGGAACCTTTTGGTAATTCCTTTAAGCTCCAATGCAGTATCCGCTGTAGTCACAAGAATTCCCTCCCAATCATTTTTTCGTCCCTTGCGAATCGAAATTCACAAGGGACGAAATGGTATTTATTCTGTGGGTACGACAATCTCACCGCTAATAATTTTTTGGCGATATTCTTCTACTTTCTTAAGCGCTTCAGGTGTCACGTTCTTAATAGAGGTTGGAGCTATATCAACGCCATTCTCCTTGAGTCCCATCGTAGTAACCTTACCTCCCGGGAAGTTACCTTCAGCTAAGTCTCTGGAGATTTGATAAACCGCTTCATCCACTTTTTTAATCATGGAGGTCAAAGTAATATCGTCACCGAAGGATAAGGACTGATCTTTGTCTACCCCAATGACCCATACATTTTCACCATTTGTTTTGCGTTCTTTGGCTTCATTAAACACACCATTACCTGTTAATCCAGCTGCATGGAAGATAATATCAGCACCATCGTTATAAATCGTAGCAGCGGCTGATTTTCCCACATCCACACGGTTAAATACTCCTGTATAGTTGACAATCAATTTGGCATCAGGATTTACAGCTTTAATTCCTTCTCTAAAGCCAGCTTCAAAGCGTTTAATAACAGGGATTTTCATACCCCCTACAAAGCCAATTTTATTTGTTTTTGTCGTTAAGCCTGCAATGACACCAACAAGAAACGATCCTTCTTGCTCTTTAAAGGATACGGCTGCCACGTTTGGCACAATAATATCAGAGTCTACAATACCAAATTTGGCATCAGGGTTTTCATTTGCAAGCTGTGTGACCGCATCTGCTAAGGTAAAGGCTGTTGCCCAAGTTAAATCATAGTTACCTTTTACAAATGTCAGGAGGCTTGGCATAACCTCACCGTCGGATTTGGGCTCTAAATACTTCACGTCGTAACCGTAGACATTATTCAATTTCTGTAAGGCTTCCCAAGCACTTTGGTTAAACGATTTATCGTTAATGCTCCCTAAGTCCGTTACCATACCGATTTTAAGACTTTTTTTGCCTTCGGCAGCACCACTGTCCGCAGACTCTTTATTTGTCGTGGTTTTATCCCCACATGCGGTAAGTAGTAATGAAAGGATCAATAACATGGGTATAAATGTTTTCATTAATTTCTTCATCTCTTAATTCCCCCTGATTTTGTGTTGGTCAGCCTATTCATTACCCTTCAAAAGATTTAAAAAACTTTGCCCAATTCCTGTCTTGGCGACATCAAAATTGTCTGCAATCGTAGCAGCTAGATCGGCAAAACTGTTTCTTACCCCGATGGAGACAGTGTTCTTGGAAAGTGAAGGATTGTAGATCAAGATCGGCACATATTCGCGGGTATGATCCGTACCTGGTGCTGTTGGGTCATTCCCATGATCGGCTGTAAGGATCAGCAGGTCCTTTTCTCCAATTTGCTGCATAATTTCAGGTAAATATTGATCAAACTCTTCAAGACAAGCAGCATATCCTCTAGGATCACGGCGATGTCCATATAAAGAGTCAAAGTCAACTAAATTTGTAAAGAGAAACCCTTTAAATGAACGCTTCAACAATTCAATGGTAGTTAGAATGCCATCTAAATTGCTCTTGGTTGGATGGGATTCTTGAATCCCTTTTCCTGTAAAGATGTCATTGATCTTACCTACGGAGATCACATCATAACCTTGGTCATTTAAGTGATTGAGTACGGTATCTCCAAAGGGTTCAAGTGCATAATCGTGCCGATTCGGTGTGCGGGTAAAGGCTCCTGGTTTTCCAATATAGGGTCTTGCAATAACACGTCCAACCATATATGGATCGTACAAAGTTAGTTCCCGAGCGATTTCGCAAGCACGATACAGTTCCTCAAGAGGAATAATCTCTTCATGGGCTGCGATTTGAAGAACACTGTCGGCAGAAGTATAAACAATCCATGCGCCGGTGCGCATTTGCTCTTCACCGTACTCGTCTAAGATGACTGTCCCGGAAGAGGGCTTGTTTCCAATCACCTTTCTGCCCGTCAACTCTTCAAACTTCGCCATAAGCTCTGCAGGAAATCCATTTGGATACACCTGAAAAGGCACGTCCACTTTCAGACCCATCAATTCCCAATGTCCGGTCACGGTGTCTTTACCAACCGAAACCTCATTCATTTTTCCATAGAAGGCTTGAGGCTTATCCAACGCTGGGATAGCTGAAAGTGGCGCAATGTTGCCTAAGCCAAGTGCGGTAAGATTTGGCAGCTTGATCTCGGGCACTTGCTGGCATATGTGGCCTAGTGTGTGGCTTCCCACGTCACCAAAGTTGGCTGCATCAGGTAACTCGCCAATGCCAACACTATCAAGTACAATGACACTAATACGTTCGAAATTCATATTGTTACTGCCTCCAGTCTAAAGACTTAAAATGAAAGGATCGACACTAATGATTACTAACATCTCTGACATTACGATCTTCTCTGATCTTCCTGAGGATGCACTGCTGCGTATCGTACCCTTACTAAAGGAACGTCAATTTAAAAAGAACCACGTCCTCATGTTTGAAAATGATCTAAGTGAAGAGGTTTACTTAATTCGCTCAGGGATGGTGAAAGTGTATCGCATTAGCGATGATCGAGAAATTGTTCTTAGTATCGCTACGGCAGGTGATATTTTTGGTGAAGCTGAAGCTTTATCCAATGACATTCATCGAATTTCTTCGGTTGAAGCTTTGGAGAATGTTTCAGCTTGGCAACTTGGCAAGCAGGATTTTCTTCATATTGTGGAACAATATCCTTCTGTTCTACGAAAGGCTTATACCATCCTTATTGAGCGAATTCGTGTACTCAATCGTTTAATTCGCTATTTGTCGTTTTATGATGTTCGAACAAAGACAGCGAATTTAATCATGGATCTGTATTTTAACTTTGGGAAGCAGAGTGATAACGGTTACAAAATAGATTTAAAGATTAATCAATCTTTGCTGGCTAATATGCTCGGAGTCACTAGAGAGTCCATATCTAAGACCCTAAACGACTTTCAAACCGAGGGAATTCTCAACATACAGGAAAAATATTTTTATATCTTAGATAAGAGCAAACTCGAATCGATTTGTAACAAATCGGAAGAGGTTCAAGAACTCCGAAAATGGAATAACCAATAGACATGTCGTGCACTAAATATAACAATGTAAGCGTTTTATTTCAGTTAACGCCTTAACGATTATTTTGTTAACCAGTTCACAAAAGTGCGGTTAACCCATTAACAGAACGCAGATTTATATTGTGATATGATTTTGTTGTAATCGTTTTCTTGAGGAATAAATAACATTATTGGAGGCAATGACATGAGTACTCATATTGAAGCTAAAGCTGGGGAAATTGCAGAATCTGTTCTACTGCCCGGCGATCCATTACGTGCAAAGTATATTGCAGAAACTTTTCTGGAAGGCGCCGTCTGCTACAATAATGTACGTGGCATGCTCGGTTATACAGGCACTTATAAAGGAACCCGCGTATCGATTCAAGGCACAGGAATGGGTATGCCTTCAGCATCGATTTATATCCATGAATTAATTAACAATTATGGAGCACAAAATTTGGTTCGTATCGGAACTTGTGGTGCCATCCAATCGGATGTGAAAATTCGAGATGTTATTATTGGACAAGCGGCTGCGACGGATTCGGCCATCATTCGTAACAACTTCCCAGGATACGATTTCCCGCAGATTGGAAACTTCGATCTAATTAAGAAGTCATACGAAATAGGAACTGCTAAAGGCCTTCATCTTCACGTAGGAAATGTATTGTCATCTGATATTTTCTACACAGAAGATAATACAATTGTGACTAAGCTGGGCAAACATGGCGTATTAGCTGTAGAAATGGAAACAGCAGTACTTTATTACCTAGCTGCGAAATTTGGTGTAAGAGGCTTGTCTCTCTTAACGGTGAGTGACCATCTCATCACAGGCGAGCAAACCACTGCGCTTGAAAGACAAACCACGTTTAATGACATGATCGAGGTTGCTTTGGAAACGGTGACGGGGTAGAGTTCAGGCATAACCTTTTGTACTTCAAAGCGAATAAATAAAATCTGGACGGACAGCAATTATAGCAACGATCCGTTCGCGGAGTGCCCTTATAAGCACAACCATCTATCCGACTCCAAAAACGAGGGGTGTCCTAAGTAGCCATTTCATGGCTTATGGGACACCCCTCGTGGCATTCGCTGCCGCTCTTCCAACTCCATTGCATAAAGCTATTGTCAGAACCATTTAGATGTACTTTGTACAATTAAAATTGGGTGATTTGAGCGAGGAAGTGGTTTAGTTGCACTTTCTGCAGTTATATATCTACAATATGGTCATATAGGTCTTGAAGATAGTTTTTAGTTGCAGAAAGTGCAATTAAAGATCATCCTAAGTGGATTTCAAGGTAAATAGGTGTATAAAGTACACTTAAACTAACATCTTAAACGAATTAATTAGTCTTCACAAAAATGAGGCTGTCCCAGTAGCCATTTGCATGGCTTTTGGGACAGCCTCTTCTCTCTTGTTATTTACCTGTATTTACAGCCTGCTTTTCCCATACCCCATTCTCTTTATTCTTACCCGTATACTCCATACGGGTAGGTGACAGCTCAAGAATTACATAGTTAGGATCATCCGGTCCTTCGAACCATTTCTCCAGCTCTTTGCTCCACACCTTGGAACGCAAGCTCTCATCTTTTGTCACTTCTACCGTAGCTTCAATTTCTAATAGGTCCTTGCTACCACCCTCCTCAAAGCCGAGCAATAGACAAGCATGGGGGTTATCCTTCAGTTCTACAACCTTATGCGTCTTTCGGCTGGTAGCCAAGTAGATTTTCAATCCGTCATGAAATACTGCCATGTACCGCACTTTCGGTTTGTTGCCAAATTCAATGGTCCCCAAGGAACCATACTTGTTGTCATCCAGCGCCTTGATGATCTTCTTCTCAAGCTCTTGATTGTCCATGCTCGAAATAGCTCCCTTCAACGTGTAGATATAAAATTATATATCCACATTCACATTTTGGATTTATCATAAATACGGTATTCATATTTGGTACCCGCCTGAGCCGTAATGAATCGGTCCGGTCCATAAACTACCCTACAAGGAGCTTCCTCATGAAAAAACTGATTTGGATTGGCTGTCTTTCCTATTTCGTTATCGGATTGGCTCATGTTGTACTCGGTTCTATACTTCCCGTATTGCTAAAATCTTATGATCAAAATTACAGTGCCGGCGGCCAGCTGATTTTCAGCCAATTCTCCGGCTTTCTCGTAGGTGTTCTGGTCTCACCGCTTCTCAATCGACGCTTTGGGAAACGCGGGAGCATCCTAATTGCTACAGGATTGTTACTGGTGGCTCAAGTAGCCTACTTTTCCCTTCCCCCTTGGGGCTGGATGTATGTGATCGCTATGGCCGCAGGTTTTGGCTTCGGTATGATTGAAGCTGTGATCGGTACGATCATTATTGCAGCCATTACCGAAGGAACTGCCGTCGCCATGAGCCGTCTTGAGGTTTTATTCGGTGTCGGTGCACTCGTTATGCCCCTGATCGCCAGTCCGCTCATTGCCGCAGGCTGGTGGAGATTATCCTTCCTTATTGTGGCAGGCTTCACTCTGGTTTCGCTCCTATTTTGGGGAAGGGGCCATTTCGGCAGCTTGCAATCGGTGCTTGATGATCGGGCTCCGCGCCGTGACAAGACGAAGGAACCTTCAGATAAACCCAACAAACCGCTACCCTACTCTGGAAAACAATGGGGCATCCTTGGACTGTTCATTGTATTTTTCTTTCTGTATGTAGGTACTGAAATGAGTCTGGTCAATTTCATGCCGGCGATCTTTATTGCCAAGCTTGGCATGAGTGAATCCTCCGCAGCGCTGACCGTAACCTTCTTCTGGTTAGCTATGTCGACAGGTAGATTATTTGCCGGCATCCTTGCGGAGAAAATTTCTTACCGTGTTTACGTTCTGGGCAGTTGCTTTCTCACCCTTCTGCTTCTTATAGCGTTCCCGTTTGCGGATCACCGCTTTGGAGCATTCGCTGTAATCCTGCTTCTTGGGCTGTTTATGTCCGGCATTTTCTCCATAGCTCTAGTGTTCTCCAGCAAACTGCTGCCGGGTGCCGAGGAGACAACCCCAAGTATTATGATTGCTGCCGGAGGTATTGGCGGCGCTTTACTGCCACTGCTAATGGGCTGGGCCATGGATCATCTGGAGGTAGCTAAAGTGGCAGGTCTCCTTGCTGCTTTTGCGGCTGTGTTGTTTCTGCTTAGCCTTGCCGCTTGGAAAGTCCGCATAGAACAACCCGACCGCAAGAGCCAAGTCCACTGAGTATGATCAATGAGCCGCTTTTAGGGTAATTTAAGATTATATTTATATCTTAAGTAAAAATGGGGAATAGACCATGGACTTGCTGTCACCCGATCCTGTTGTAGAAAAAGCTCTTCTGCAATTTATATTTCCGTTCTCCATCAAGCAAGGTGAGTCCCAAGAGCTTGAGCAACAACTGGTGAGAGATGGCTTCACACGCTTTTATCTCGATAAAAGTGAGCTTGAGGATGCCTACTACGGAGAAGGCTACTGTGTATCCCACAAAAACATGGAACGGGTCTATCTGCCTTTTGCCGCCCATGTATTGTTCCCAAAGAAGGAAGACAAGGATTCCTTCCATCGCTTTTCCCGGGTGAATGGACTGGATTGCCTACTGGAAATGCCGCTGAACAATCTTCCTTTTCGGATATTATCCACGGATGTATTCCTCTGTCCCTTTCAGTTGGGTTTCGTAACGATTCGAGTTGATCTTGGCTCCCAGAAGCTCCCGTTCAGTCGGGCCCTGGAGTTTGCAGACCGATTCCGTACATTGGAGGATGTGTCCAAGAAGGATTCCCATACACACATTCATCATAATGGCCGCGTGTTCGAACAGGTGGGAGATTTCGTGTTCAGTGAGCTGGTGCCCGGTCTTCGTTCTTGTCTGGATTCCTCGGAGCTGAGCGGAGCCTACTTTGAGACCTTGCCTTATTTCGTAGATGAGCGGATGCTTGTACAAGCCTTTTACCAATTTGAAGAAGATGCCGAGATTGATATCCACCTCCGGTATAGAGCCTCTCAACTGGATGGTATCAATCTCAAAGGACAACCTCATAAGAGTGCCAGTGATCCTACCTACATCGACAATTATTGCAGCACCCATTCCTATAACCGATGGGGACCCAACACTTATTACATGACCAACGAGCAAACCTTCTGCTGTCTTACGCGGGAGGGATCAGATATCTCCACCAATCTTGCCAACGAGATGTACGGGGAATATTATTATGGACTGTTATTGAGTGTTTTCCACAAAATCGTATTGCTCAAGCTGGCAAATATGCATTCGCGGCTGCGGATCGATAACGATTATGAGCAAATTGAGAATCTGATCTATTCCATTAACCGCTTCTCGGCTAAATTTTATTTCCTGGAGCTTATTTCGCAATCACAGGGGCGGGAAATCTTTTTACAGATGCGGAAGGTATATGGCAATGACGCTTTATTCGTAGAAGTAAAACAGACACTGGATGACCTGTTTCAGTATCAGGATAAGTTTCAGTCCAAACGGCGGGATAATCTTCTTATGATTCTTACGGTATATACTGTTATCAGCGGAATCTATGGTATGAATCAGGTCATTGAAGATCTAAAGGGTCAGATTAAGTGGAGTAAAATGCTGGAGTATTCTCCTTTTGAATACCTGGCCTTATTTTTAGCGATGACCGGTATTGTAGTAAGTCTCTCGCTTACCGTGCGGGCATTGTGGGGAAGAATTCAGGATCGCCGCAAGAAAAGGTTTCATCTTGAAGATTAATCGTCTATAATACACCGTAACCCGCTAACTTTATAAGCAGGGGTGCTGGAATTGGCCGGCTGAGATTGTATCCCATAAGATACTGACCCTTATACCTGATCTGGATAATGCCAGCGTAGGAAACGCCATAAGTCTTGGTTCCTGTAACCATAACTAATTCAAGCGCCTGCCGCGTCCCGATCTTCGGGGCGCTTTTTTGGTATTTCGGATTGTTCAATTTGTACGGTGAGACGGGAATAGATCAGGAGATGTCAGGCTTAGCCTTACGTTTCCGCACATTCAAAGGAGAGAAACAGAAAATGGGAGTCAAAAAAGTACTAATGTTGTGCCTTACCTGCATGCTGGTTATTGCTATTGCCGGATGCGGCAGTACTAACGGAAACACGGGTGCTGCCCCGGAAGCAACTACTGCTGCAGCTACAGATGCACCCAAGACACTCACTAAAATTAAGGTTGCCCTCGACTGGACGCCGAATACCAATCATACCGGACTTTATGCAGCCAAGGATCTTGGCTATTATACTGAGGAAGGTCTGGATGTAGAGATCGTGCAGCCGGGCGCTGCAGGCGCGGATACCATGGTTGCCTCCGGCGAAGCAGCTTTTGGAATTAGCGCTCAAGAGGCTTTAACATTGGCTCGCCTTCAAGGAGTGCCACTGGTCTCCATTGCTGCCATCATTCAGCATAATACATCCGGTTTTGCAGCTCCGAAGGACCGCAATATCAAGACCCCTAAAGATTTCGAGGGCAAAACCTATGGAGGCTGGGGCTCTCCTGCCGAGGAAGCAGCCATGAAAGCGATTATGGATCCTGATGGCGGCGATGTTAAGAAAGTAAAAATTGTCAATATTGGTGAAGCCGATTATTTCACAGCTGTTAAACGTGATATTGATTTTGCCTGGATATTCTATGCTTGGACAGGGATTGAAGCTGAACTGCGCGGAGAGCCGCTGGATATGCAGTATCTGAAGGACTACGCACCGCAACTAGATTATTACACCCCTGTGCTTACCACAAGTGAGAAAGCGATTGCCGAGAATCCGGAACTGGTGAAGGCATTCTTGAAGGCTACGTCGAAAGGATATCAATATGCCATCGACAAACCGGAAGAAGCTGCTGCCATTCTAACCAAAGCTGTACCTGACTTAGATGCCAAGCTGGTTCTTGCCAGTCAGAAATGGCTCAGCCCGAAATATACGGAAGATGCTGCCCGCTGGGGTGAGCAAAAGGCTGAAGTGTGGAAAAACTACGCAGACTGGATGTATGGTCTAAAGCTGCTGGATAAACCACTGGATACTACCAAAGCATTTACAAATGACTTTTTGCCGGACGGGCAGTAAAATCTTACAATAAAATAAACAATAGGAAAGTAGGAACGAAGGGGGATTTTGGAACTGTAGGAGCGTTAGCGACCGCCTTTGTCTCCGGATTTACACCGCTAGTAGGCGGAACAAAATCAAATAAATCTGGAGACAACAGCGGCCGGAAGTCCAACATTCACCGTAGTGACGACCGACCCTTTTTGCGAAATATTTAGTTTATTTTACTTCAAACTGAAAGGATGATTTCACATGGCAAATACCCTATTAAGCATTCAAGTGATCCCAAAAACTCCGAACAATGAGGATTCCATCCCGTATGTGGACAAGGCTATCGAAGTTATTCAGCAATCCGGTGTTAAGCATCAGGTGAATCCGCTGGATACGACCATGGAAGGGGAACTGACAGAGCTGCTCGAGATCGTCCGCCAGATGCATGAAGCGTTGGTTGCGGCAGGCAGCCCAAGCGTGATTTCGCAGATCAAGATCGCTCATAACCCGAACGGAATCAGCATGGATAAACTGACGGAGAAATATCGGCCGTGAGATCAACCTGGAAGCAAATATGGCCGCCACTTGTGGCGGTCGTCTTCTTTTTAGCCGTATGGCAGCTGTCCGTGTCACTCTTCCATATTGAAGCGTGGATTCTACCGAGTCCGACAGATATCGCCCGGGAGTCTACCAGCAACGCTGCAGGAATTGGGGAACATACGGTTGCAACGCTTCGCCTTACTTTGATCGGCTTTCCCATAGGAACGGCGGTAGGGCTGATAGTTGCTTTATTGCTGCACCTGCTGCCTTGGGCCAAACGTGCTTTGTATCCACTGCTTATCCTGAGTCAGAATGTCCCTTCCATCGCACTTGCACCGCTGCTCGTCATCTGGTTTGGCTTTGGCCTGCTGCCGAAGATTGTCCTCATTACCTTAGTTTGTTTCTTTCCTATTGCTGTTGCTACGATGGGTGGACTCTCCCAAAGTGACCGAATGATGATGAACTATATGAAAATGGCGGGTGCAAGCAAGTGGCAGATATTCACCAAGTTGGAGCTCCCTTCATCCTTGCCTTCACTATTCTCCGGTTTGAAAATATCCGCCACCTATGCCGTTATGGGGGCCGTGGTCGCAGAGTGGATCGGTGCGGATAAAGGCATCGGGTATTATATGCTCTTGCAAAAATCAGCCTATCGTACAGACCGGGTGTTCGTCGCTATTGCGATCATCGTACTGCTCAGTCTGGTGCTGTTCGCAATTATTGCGCTACTGGAGAAATGGCTTGTACGCTGGAAACCTCGCCGCAATTCATAGAAAGGAAGGTGTGTCCGATGTCCGATGTGACGCAGATTCCCCACAGAAATATTGAGAAATCAGATTCTACACTTAATCGCATGACACCTCCTGCTCTTGAAGTTAGCGGCATCTCCAAATCCTTCTCTCACCGCCGCCGCGAGACGGAAGTACTCCATAAGGTTTCACTCCAAGTGGAGCCGCAGGAATTTGTATCTATTGTCGGCCCTTCAGGCTGCGGAAAAAGCACCTTATTCCATATTATCGGCGGTCTGGAGTCGCCCGATGCCGGAACCATAAGCATGAACGGAAAAATTGTTACAGGACAGCGCGGAAAGATCAGCTATATGCCGCAACAGCCTGCCCTATTTCCTTGGCGAACCATCGAGGATAACGTACTTCTCGCCAGTGAGATTACGGGAGAGATCCGGGATCAGGCTCGGGAGGAAGCCCGGCATTGGCTTGCCAAAGTCGGATTAACCGGGTTCGAACGGTCTTACCCGCATATGCTGTCCGGTGGAATGCAGCAACGGGCCGCCTTCCTTCGCGCACTATTGGCCCCGCAAGAACTGATGCTGCTAGATGAACCGTTCAGTGCGCTGGATGCGCTCACCCGCAGTGAAATGCAGCGGTGGCTGCTGGAATTGTGGGAGGAGAATCGCCGCTCCGTATTATTCATCACGCATAATATTGAAGAAGCGCTGCTTCTCTCCAACCGGATATATGTCTTTTCCGGACGTCCCGGCTCCATATTGCACACCATAGATATCCCCTTCCCGCGTCCGCGCCGTGAAGAGATTACCGATTCTCCTGAATTTATCAGGTTGAAGCGGCAGCTGTCCCAGTGGATGCGCGAGGAGCAGGCCAAAAGGGCGCTGACCTAAATCCCCCTTAAGTGATGCAATACACAGAATATTTACGGACCCGGTAGAGGAAACTATATCAATATCCGTAAAAAATCTTCTGAACGGGGTGATCCAACATGGGGTATACCGAAGATGAACTAATCTGTTATCAATTTGAGGATAAAGAGCACCGTTTTCTCAGGGCTGCTGCTCCCCCCATATACGAGACTGCCCCCTTTTTTTTCGATACCTACGAAGAGTATGCCGAAGCAGCCAACCATGAGAAAGAGCATTATGTATATTGGCGGGGAACCAATCCGACCGTTCAGATCGCGGAAAAAATGCTTGCCGCGCTTGAAGGGGGAGACGCCTGTAAATGCTTCGCCTCGGGTATGGCTGCCGTTAGTGCGGCGTTAATGTGCAGTTTGTCTTCAGGTGATCATTTGATTCTTATTGGTCATGTTTATGAATCATCCATTGCCCTCGTCAAGTACCTAGCCAAGTTCAATGTGCAGCATACGATTGTTCATTCCATGGAAATTGAACAGGTTCAGGCGGCCGTAAAGAAGAATACGAAGGCCATTCTTATGGAATCACCAACCTCTTTTATCTTCGAAGTCGTTAATATAACTGCCGTTACGGAGTTGGCAAAAGCAAATGGTATTCGTACCCTTATGGATAACTCTTGGGGTACCCCACTGTATCTGAAACCCTTAGCGTTTGGTGTAGATATCGTTGTACACTCCGCATCCAAGTATCTGGGGGGTCATAATGATCTAGTCGGCGGAGCTGTTATTGCTTCCAATGAGATTATCGACCGGATGTATTTGGAGGAATATGAGCTGATGGGTGCTTCGTTAGCGCCTTTTGAGGCTTGGCTGTTAATTCGGGGTCTTCGGACGCTCCCCCTTCGCATGGAGGTGCACCAGCGGAATGGTCTGGAGGTTGCCCGTTATTTGTCAGAGCATCCTGCCGTCTCCAAAGTAAACCACCCCGGGCTGCTCTCCCATCCCCACTATGAATTGGCCCGCAAGCAGCTAAAAGGATATTCCGGATTATTCAGCTTTGAATTGAGAGATGCCGCCTATGAGGAAATTCGTTCTACGCTCAATAAACTCCGTATGATCCGAATTGGTGTATCCTGGGGCGCTATGGAAAGCCAGATTATCTCCCCTAATTACGGCTATAATCAAGCCGATTTAAAAGACCAACATATCCCCGAGTCTCTGATCCGCCTTGCCGTAGGCCTTGAACCCCCAGCTTTGTTAATTGAGGATTTGGAGACCGCTTTAAGCTGAAATTCCGCGTGTACAAGTAGTGGATTTGCCGTGACCCTATCCTATCTAAAACATATTGTAGTATGAGACTTTCACAAAAAACTCATATGAGGGGTTGGTTAAATGAATGCTGCACCCAATAATTCAGCAGCCCTACAAGGTGTATCCATTATCACTTGTACGAATCGTCAAAACTATTTAGTCAACCTGTTTGAGAATTACAGCAGACAACGTTACGCGAAGAAAGAACTCATCATCATTATCAATAACAACAAAATCCCGCTGTTACCCTACCAAAAATTAGCTAAAAAATATAAAAATATAAAAATATTTCGCAAACCTGAGCATCATTCTCTTGGGGCATGTCTAAATTACGCCGTAAAGAAAACCAAATACAGCTATATCGCCAAATTTGATGACGACGATTATTACGCTCCCAACTATTTGACTGGTAGCTTGCAATCCTTTAAAAGAACAAACGCAGATATTATCGGAAAAAGGGCTCATTATATGTATTTACGCGGATCAAAGACGCTTATCCTACGTTTTCCACAGGATGAGAATCAATTCGTTGCTAGACTTCCGGGTGCTACACTTATCATTAAACGAGATGTATTTAACCATGTTGGATTTCCTAATCAAAATGTGGGCGAAGACGATCTTTTTTGCCTTAGAAGTAAGAAGAAGGGGTACAAGGTATATTCTGCAGATAAACATAATTTTGTCGCTATACGTAGGAAAAACTCTTCAAAACATACTTGGATTATCAGCGATAAGAACCTAATCACCAACCATAAAGTAGTGCCTAATGTTAAAAATTATAAGAAATTTGTGCAGAAAAGGTCAAAGGGCGTTCATTGAATATGAAAACAGCCCCCTATTCTACCCAGAATGCTATTTCTATTGTCACTTGTACGAAAAGGTTGGATTGCCTAAATACACTATTCGAAAATTATCAAAGACAGAATTACAAGAATAAAGAGCTTATTATCATTCTTAATAAGAACAGCTTGAAAATGAGCGATTATATTACCGCAGCCAAAAAGTATCCCAACGTAAGGATTTATAGAATGCCTGAAAAGGCTTCACTCGGGCGCTGCTTAAATTATGGGGTGCAGTTATCGACTTACAGCTACATTGCAAAATTTGACGATGATGATTACTATTCGACGAATTATTTAACCGACAGTATGCGTACCCTTCGTAAGACGAACGCTGATATCGTTGGAAAACGGGCCCATTATATGAGTCTATCCGATAAAAAACTACTTTTGCTCCGTTATAGCAGCATGGAAAATAAATATGTTTCTATCCTCCAAGGAGCGACCCTCCTAGTCCGTAAGCACGTATTCAATCAGATCTCTTTTCCCAATCGAAACAGGGGTGAATGCGTCAAGTTTTGCTCCGATTGCATAGCACATGGCTTTAAAATTTTCTCTGGAAGTAGATACAACTTCGCTGCGATCCGCAGAAAAAACTCTAAAGACCACACCTGGATCGTTAGCTACAAAAAACTCCTAACAAAGAATGTTAAAGTACTAAAGATGGAAAATTTCAAGAAGTTTGTAAGTCGGGGATGAGTATGCTGCTTATAGTAGACGTCCATTATCGTTCCATTGACCATACATTTTGTTTTCTCTCGTGTTTGTTATGAATTTGTCTAATCTGCTCTTAAATAATTCCGGCTGATTCCTAGTGCTTAGTATCGTATCGATCCGAACTCTTTTATAAAGATCTGGAAATGCCATGAAATTCTCATATACTTGCTTTTCCTCTTTTAGACGTTGCTCTATAACTCTATCTATTTTAAAAGAATCGGGATTCATATCAGGAAGAACCATTCTTCCTTCGTCTCTCATGAACCCCAACTTTTCGAGGCGGCGGACACGTTCTTTATTTAATTCAGTCCATGAACTTTTTTTACTTCTAGGAGATAGTCTCTGAGCCAGCCCCGTTTCAGAAATTTTCTTTTTGACTCCATCGATCCATCCAAAGCACAAAGCTTCCTCGACCACGTCCAAATATAACAACATATCAGGGGTGGTCGTCATACTAAGCAAGACCCAGCAAAACTTTTCAGTCTTGCCATTTTTCTGCAGCCAAATCCTTAAATCTTCTCTCGATTGTACTGGAATTAAATTTTCAATTTCCATAAAAAAACACATTCTCCTTTCTGAACATATAGGTTATGCAAAAAATGGCCTTTAATTGCAAGACCATTTTTATGAAAGAATTACTGTTTGTTGGTAATGACCCTATCAAGGAACTTTTCAGCATCACTATTAAACTTCCAAACAATGCCAAATTTATCAACCAACATTCCGAAGCAAGAAGACCAAGGCATCTCTGATAACGGCATGATAACATATCCACCTACAGACAAATTAGAAAAATAATTTTCCAGTGTCTGTTTATCATCAATAACGATACAAATCATCATATTGTTGCCTTTAATCCATTCACCCGTTACCCTCTTCATCGAAGGTAGAATATCCGACATCATTATTTTTCCACCAGCGAATTCTAACGATGACTCCATAATCATATTCAATTCATTTTCTGGCAAAGGGTAGTTTGGATCTTGTGTAAAATCCTTAAATTTCACTTTTTTCACTTTACTTGAATTCAGTGCTTCTGAATAAAACTCAATGACCTGCTCTGTGTTTCCATCAAAATTTAAATATGCCACAACTGACATGAAAAAACCTCCTTTTTGTTATACATGAAGTATAAGCTATAATAGGTGACAGCTTATTTGTCACCTATTATAGCTTTTTTAAAAAAATAATATCTTCATGCCTAACCGGAGGGACGATATGAATAAAATAGAAAGATTAATATCTATAGTAATGATCTTGCTTCAAAAGAATGTTGTTTCAACAACCGAGTTCTCACAATTATTTAACGTATCTAAAAGAACGATTCTACGTGATATGGAGACCCTCAGTTTTTCTAATATACCCATTTATTCTAAAAATGGAGTTTACGGCGGCTACGGAATTATGGATGAATACAAATTAGACAAACGACTTTTAAGCAGTAAAGACTTAGAAAATATCTTAACAGCACTGAGTGGATTGGGACAAATTCTATTTAGTGATGAAGTAGAACTAACTCTTAAAAAAATTGAAGCGATGATAGGCTCAGCATCCTGGAATGGTTCAATTCACCTCTCATTTTATGATTGGGAGGGTCGGTCTGAGATTCATCAAATTCTGAAGATATGTCAAGAATCAATATTGAAGAGAAAGTTAATTTCATTTGATTATATTGATAAAAGTGGTATTAAAACGAATAGAATTGTCGAGCCCTATCAACTTCATTTTAGCCAAACGAGTTGGTATTTGAAGGGATTCTGTATACATCGTCAGAGATATAGAACATTTAAATTATCTAGGATCGATAGTCTTAGTATGGATGAAAAGACATTTAACCCTAGAGATTATTTATTAGAACAAGAAGATGAAGCAAGTTATCAACCGCAACTAGTCGCTATTAAGGTGTTGATTTCACCTAGTATTAAAGATCAATTCATTGAACGGTACGGTCGAAAAAGTATTGAAACCTATAGTTCTGAATATTTCCTAGCAACAATCGATGTTCCTCAAAACAGTATTGGATTTCAATTTTTAGCCGGTTTCGGTACAAATCTTGAAATCGTAGAGCCCAAAACATATGTTGAAGAATTTCGAAATTATTTAAATAAAATGATGGAGATATACTCTTAAAATTGGGATAGAAGAATATAAAGCTAAACTTAAAACCATTGACGAGGGATTGGTAAGTTTGGAGCAGTTATTGCAAAAGGGGGAATAATTATGAAAACCATTTTTATCACGGGTGCTTCATCGGGCATTGGGAGAGCCAATGTAAAACATTTTGCTGAAAGAGGATGGAACGTAGTAGCCACTATGCGTTCACCTGAACAAGAAACTGAATTTATCACACTTGATAATGTGTTGGTACTACGGATTGATGTTCTTCTCAATAATGCTGGATATGGAACCATGGGTCTTATAGAAGTAGCTACGGATGAGCAGATTAGAAGACAGTTTGAAGTGAACGTTTTTGGTCTTATCCGTATGACTAAAGCCATGTTACCGCACTTTAGATCTAATCAAGATGGTATGCTGATCAACATCTCATCTATGGGAGGGAAAGTGACCTTTCCTACGATGTCTCTGTATCATTCATCTAAATTCGCGGTAGAAGGTTTTTCTGAATCAGTGTCTTATGAATTAGCATCACAAAACATCAAAGTAAAATTGATTGAACCAGGTGCTATTAATACGGACTTTGGCGGACGATCGATGGAGTTCTTTTTTAATGATGCATTAGAAGAGTATAAGCCGTTTACTACTGCATTTTTGGGTAGACTGGGTGAGATGGAGAAACAGCCATCATATGCTTCGCCCCCAGAGATTGTTGCCCAAATCATATATCAAGCGGCAACAGACGGTACAAGTCAATTCCGC
This sequence comes from Paenibacillus wynnii, assembly GCF_000757885.1. NCBI lineage: Bacteria > Bacillati > Bacillota > Bacilli > Caryophanales > Paenibacillaceae > Paenibacillus > Paenibacillus wynnii. The sequence continues at coordinate 1,608,005 of NZ_JQCR01000002.1, forward strand.
TATGTAGTCGGAGAAGATGCAAAGATGCCCATTCATATGAAAGAAAACACGAACGAAGAAGAGTATCTAACGAATATAGCTCAGCATTTTTCTTGAAAAGAGAAAATTTGAAATCAGGCAGGGCAAAATTTAAAGGGGCTGTCCCATAAGTAGATTTTTACGAGCGGAGAAAGACCCTCTTCATTTTCAAAATCGCAAAAAGTCAACAGAGCAGCGATTCTCCTGTTATTGGAGGATCGCTGCTCTGCGTCTTTGGTCATTTGCAGCTTGCTTCAGTAGATTGTGGGCAAGGGAAAGCCACCCGACTTCAAGCGTCACTTTTTCCATGCCGCGAAGCAGAAACCGCCGGAAGCCCCGGTTATTCTTCAGTTGTCCAAACACACTTTCTGGTTCTGTCATTCGACGTACAGCCAAAGCGTAGCCTTCCTCGCTTTGCAAGATTGCCCGAGCTTGCTTCTGGTACCGCAGTCGTTCCAGACTTACAACCACTTCCCGATTTCCTGTTGCCTTTGTACAGCGTTCCTTCAGCGGGCAACCGTCGCAACTTAAGCTGCGGTAATGACGTTTTCCAATTTCATATCCACTCTCCAAGAGCTCCTTACTTTCCTTGCGGAAATGCAGCGTTTGTCCGGTGGGGCATATCCACGTATCTTTGGCTTTGTCATAGGTCCAGTTCTCAATCTTTCCGACATTCTCTTTCCATGCTTTGCTCTTTTCTTTATGGTAGCTGCCGTATTTCACTACCGCCTGAATCTCTTCCTTTTCCAGATAGGCGTAGTTTTCTTCACTGCCGTAGCCTGCATCCGCAACTAACGTCCCAGGAAGTTTTCCTAGGATCTGCCTTGCCTTTTCCAGGTGCGGCTGTAAACAACGGGTATCGGTAGGTCTTGGGTGTAGGCTGTAGGCCAAAATAAATTGGTTTTCCGTTCCAATCTGGTCTTCCTTCATCCGCATGAAGGTCGCGTCCGGGTCGGTCTTGCTAAAGCTGTTCCGGTCGCCAAGCAGTATTTGGTACTGCTCATACTTCAGTAGCCTAGGCAGCAAATCCTTGCGAATCTTCCGAACGGCTTTTTTTAGGGGTTTGTCTTTGGGTTTTTCCAATAGCTGGGCTTCAAGCCTCTGCGCTGCTAGTTCGAGTTTTCTCGCTGTTCCACTCAGAAGACTCCCCGAGTTCAAGGAGGTTGTTTCCGTGGTGCTCGCGTTCTTCTTGGTCTTCTGCCGCTTCAATGCTCGCGAACAGGGCGTGTACCTTCTCCTGTAATTTCAATTTGTTCTTGTTGACCGCTTTGCCCCACACAAAGGTGTAGCGATTGGCATTCGCCTCGATTTTGGTTCCGTCCACAAAGTAATGCTCCAGCGAAACGTATTTTTCGTCAGACAAAAACTGAAGCACGGCGGTAAATACCGTTTCAAGGACGTCCTTCATTCGCTGGGAACGGAAGCGATTAAGAGTGCGGAAGTCGGGTCGCTGCCGTCCGGCCAGCCACATAAAGGGAATATTCTCCCGTACCGCTTTGGCAATTTGGCGAGACGAATAGATTTGCTGGGTGTACGCGTAGATAATATCTTTGGTGAGCATTTTAGGGTGGTAGCTGTCGCGGCCGCCGCCAGGATAGGCAGCGTCAAAGATGGTGTCGTCCAGCCGATTGACGGCTGCGTTCACGACACGAACGAGGTGATTTTAGGGTATGTCTTCTTCCAGATCCATTGGCAAGCAAAGTTGGTCCATGGTATATTGAATGTACAAAGAAATCGCTCCTTTTGAATGGTTGGGTGGTACCTCCATTTTACCAAAAGGGCGATTTCTTTTTGTGATTTTAAAGAAGATTGTAGAAACTTTTTCTGCTCAAAGCAGCGGAGAGGACGGACTGATTGCGGAAAAGCGGTAGCGGTCGCCTTGGTCTCCGGATTTTTACCGCTAAGGGAAATAAATAAAATCTGGAGAGCACAGCGATTGGAGCAACGGTCCGTTCGCGGAGCGTCCACACCACGTACACAAGTCAATCCGACTCAAAAACAGCGGGGCGGTCCCAAGCAGCCATTTCATGGCTTATGGGACAGCCCCTTATTTGTTCCCTTACGATTCCTTTAACTGGATTGGGAATAGCAAATCAAGTTGATGTTCATCGCTCTCCGGCCAATTGTGATGGCAATGATAGACGTAGTTTAAATGTTCTTCTAATAATCCACCCATATTTTCTCCATGGTCATTCAATGTATTGGCTTCATACTTCGCATTATCCTGACATACCCAGTCCGATAACAACTTCCACTCATGGAAATTCCCTAAGGTAATCGTATGTGCTGCATACAAACCGCCGGCAACCCGCTTCTTCACGAGAGGGGCAGGAACATCCAAATCGTCAGGGATCGTGACCCATAGCTCATACCCATAATGGGGTCTATCCGGAGAAGGGCTCGGGTGGTTAAACCCAAATACACGGGCTTCCGGCTTGATGCTGTATAGACCGATCTTCTGCATAAATTCTGCCAACCACTCTCCAGCATGCTCCTCGGGGTTTTCACCAATATAGTGACTTGCCGCTACCGTGCAGGGCGGAACATGCACAATTCTCACATTTTCAAGCGTCACTGCTTTCTCTGCTGCCTTGTTCAAATCAGTCATTGACTTTTCCTCCTTTAAATCAAATTGAGATAAGGAGGATAAAGACTCTATTAGAGTTTCATCAGACAAAAGATCAGCGTTAATTTCAAGCACGTGATTTTTTTCCAATCCTTCAATAAGCCTCGATAGAATTCCTTTGATCGTCTCCAATGACTCAATCTTACTATTTAAATCTTTTACCTTCTCTTTAAAAATATCTACTGCTGTTACTGCATCTTCATTCTCAAGGATGACAGCAATTTGTTTCAAGGGAATACTTAATTTCCTTAAAATCATGATTTGCTGCAGACGTTGAAGAGAAAATTGATCGTAAGTTCTATACGCATAACCTTCTTTTTTTGTACTGCCTATAAGCCCTAGCTGCTCATAATATCGAAGTGTTCGGGTCGTTACTTGGAATAACCTTGATACTTCGCTGATGGTTACCAAATCCACATTTATCCCCCTTTCCTTAATCGAAGTTTAAAGTACGCCGCGACGTCAAAGTCAATATACTGACTTCATATTAATTAGAGATTGACCAAAACTACAACGGAAGTTAGAAACATCATCTACATAAAGGGGTAAGTTTCCGCAATGGGGGACCTCAATACTTGTTTAGATTAGTCCTTAACATTTTGTTTGAAAATTCGCTTTTCCTTCCAAGGTTGCATGCAAGAATTTTTTCGACTTTCTCAATCGCTTCTGGATTGCTTCAATTTCTTTGATTTTTTGTTCAACTATTTTTTTCTTTACCTCGTATGATGAATTAAGTTGTTGATTTACTAGTAAACCTAACTCTTCTACAGAAAAGCCCACGGATAAAAGTGCCTTCACATCTTCTAGAAATTCAACAATTTCTTCTGAGTAAATACGATAATTATTTACATCTCTTTTAACAAATGTGTCCGGAATTAGGCTTTTACGTTCATAGAATCTCAATGTTGATATTGGCAGACCCGTTAATTTTGAAACATCATTTATTCTCATCATATGGCCTCTCTTTATTTATTTGCTATAAACCTCAGTTTATAGTTCATAATGCGAATATGATAACGAACGACATAAACAATGTCAAAAAAATCCTATGTTATCAAAAGGAGAGATTCTATGTTTAACCATATTCTAAATAACGATTTCGCCAGTATAGTCAAGGGACGACGTTCTGTGCGTAATTATGATGAGAACATTAAAATATCGAAAGAAGAGATAAGCGAAATCATTTCGGAAGCCAGTTTGGCTCCGTCCTCTGCAAATATGCAGCCTTGGCGTGTAATTGTGGTTGATACTCCGGAAGGAAAAGAGAAACTGAGACCTCTTGTACGTTTCAATACATTACAAAACGATACTTCATCTGCCATGTTATTAATTTTTGGTGATACCCAAAGCTATTTATATGTTGAAGAAATTTACAATACCGCCGTGGAACAAGGAAAAATGTCAGCTGAAGTACGAGATAGTCAACTCGAAACCATTCTATCGATATATCCAACTCTACCAAAAGAAATGAAAGTTGAAGTTGCAAAGGTCGATAGCAGCCTTTTTGCAATGCAGTTAATGTTAGTAGCTCGTGCACATGGGTATGATACGAATCCAATGGCAGGCTTTGAAGTTGACCAGGTAGCAAAAGCCTTTGATTTAGATGAAGAACGCTATGCTCCAGTAATGATTATTTCAATAGGAAAAGCCAAGGAGGACGGATATGAATCCGTTCGATTAAGTTCTGACAAGATTACATTTTGGAGATAACCACGTACCCGTAATCTATGTATATACTGTTTTACTAACTTTAATAATAAGAGCAGCAGCCGCGGTTTTCCGAAAAAAACATACCCCTACGCACTCCCCCTTTATCAAACAATAGGGCACCATAATCGGCGCCCTATTGTTTGATATATTTAATTCCTTCTTCCTATCCCTCTAACTATTTCAGCATTCTCCAAATAATCTGGGCCGCTTCGGCCCGGGTAACCTTAGCCTTGGGAACAAAATATCCTGCTTCTCTTCCGCTCATCCATCCGAGCTCGGATACGCTTTGCACGTAAGGTTTGGCCCAAGCCGATGCTAGATCCGCGTCTATAAACGTTGAGGACTCCCCTTGGTTCCCAGTCCCTGTGGAATTCTTCAGGCTAGTGACCGCCAGAACGGTGATTTTCGCCATTTCCTCGCGGGTGATCGGGCGGTTAGGCTCAAATCTGTTAGCCTCTCTGCCTTGGATGATTCCAAGATCGGTGGCAGCTGCAACAGCTCCGGCATACCAAGCATCCTCGGATACATCTGTGAACTTTGAATGGGTGGTTGTAGCTTCGAGCTTCAAAGCTCTCACTAACATGGCTACGTATTCGGCGCGGGTAACCTCACGGCTAGGCTCGAAAGTATTAGTTCCAACACCGGAAATGAGAAGTCTTCCAGCCAATTGCCCGATAGCATCACTTGCCCAATGAGTCGCTGGAACATCCGAGAAGGATTTCTGAACCTCCAGCAAAGCGTATTTGCTGAAGTGGCTAATCTTAGCCGTTATGAAATTACCTTCCTGCTGGCCACCAATGTACTGCACGCTGCCGTTATCAGCGATATAGAAGATCCCTATCGGCCCAGTAACCGCAGGAACTGGTTTCATAATTCGTATCTTGATAGGCTCGTTGAACTTATTCAAGTTAATCGTCTTACCGCTCGTGGTTGTGATAGACAACCCGAAATCATATAGAGACCCAATTACGCGAACCGCTGCATTCGCAGACTTTTCAACTTGAGCAATCCGTTTTGTGCTTTCTGCATCCGTGAGCGACTTCATCGTCAGGGAGATGGATACCGGTTGATCTCCCGCGGCAAGCCCCTTAGTCAGTTGTTCAAAAAGAGACGCCGGAATATCAAGCATCAAGGCTCCTGCCTTCAGCTGTAGTGGAGCTCCAGCTAGAAGTTCTGCAACATTCGCAGGAAGCTTGATTTCGGTAGCAGTTACTGGAACATTAACGACCGTTTTACCCCCAAGAAGTTGATCGGCCTGAAGGGTCACAACAGAAGATTGCCCTGGCACTGTATCCGTAGGTGTTGTATTCGTCGGTGTTGTATTCGTCGGTGCTGTATTTGTTGGTACGTCCGGAGTTATCGGATCAGCCGGAGTCGTTACAGAAACAGACGGTCCGGTAGAGGTCCAGATCGCTCCATCGAGGCTGGTTTCCACTTTGAACGTATAGGCTGTGTTTGGCAGCAGATTCGACACCGTGTAGGTGGCTCCCGTCACACTCGTCAGCAGCTTTCCGTCTTTGTAGATTTTGTAGCCGCTCACGGGGTCCGTTTCAGATACTCCTGACCATGCGAGCTTAATGCTTCGCGCACTGAGGTCTGAAGCAGTCAATGACTTCGAGCTCTCCCACTGAGGAACCTGAACTTGCTTATAAAATTCAAAGCTGTCAATCCAGCCCCAAATCCCATCCGAGGTAGCAGGAGCGTCCACACTCAGCCCAATGGTCGCCTGTCCGTTCGTCACATTAATATTTCCAAGTGTTCCTTCGTTCCACTGCTGCCAACCTGAGTTGACGATATTGCCGCTGGTCAGCTTATCATCGCCATAATTTTCTGCGAATAAGTGTATTCCGTTCTCACCGCCGCCTCCAGATACCTTCACCTTAAGCACATAAGTGCCATTGGAAAGACCCGTGAGCGCCTGCGACAAGATGAATTGATACGCGGAGTTGCTCCAATAGTTGACTGCTTTGTTTCCGGCATAGGCATTGCCGGCATCTGACTTAAAGCTTGCCACGCCGGTGGTCCCAGCAAGAGTCCATCCCGTTGAGGAAACGCTGCTCTCGAAGCTCGGATTGATCGCAATGTTTTTATAGGATGTCACCGTTACGGTAACCTTGACTGTTTTCCCCACACCTTCGACCTGACCTGTCAGCTCGAAGCTGCCAATCCGACTTAGGTCCTCCTGCTCTATCTCCTGCCATTCAACAGGCACTTGTTTTACACTGCCCTCATTAAAGAGCACATCAACGGTCTTCGGGAGCAGGGTTTTGACATTAACCACCGATTCATTGACAGCCACTGTGATGCCTGCTGGATCTTTTGTTATCAAAGCTGCTAGTTCGGCAAGATCTCCAGGCTGGAATTTGAAGGCATCCAGTGATGCTAGAGCATTGCCCTCAAAGTCAAACATCGCCTGATTGTTCCAACTGCTGCCTTCCCCGGTCTTCCATCCGGCTTGGTAATGGCCCTCTGCATCCTTAGGAACAGGAATCCAAGCGGGTTCCCAATAGAAGACTCCCACACCTTTACCATTCGGGACATTCGCTACCGTATTCATAACGGTTGTGACTAATTGGGCTTGCCCTTCAACCGTTGCTGGAAACCCTGCTTCTGCGGCTTCACTCTCTGTGAAGCTGTCTGGAAAACCATCGCCATCTCCCAGTCTAGAGCCGTAAGAGGTTTCGGCAACAAGCACTTCTTTGCCATAACGCGCAGCCATATCGTTCAAATTGTTCTTCAGATTATTAAAAGGACCATGCCAATACGCATAATAAGAGGCCCCTATGACATCGTAATTCACATTCCGGTCCCTCATTGCATCGAAGAAGCTTCTGAACGCGCTATTGTTGCCGCCTTCGGCCAGATGCAGCATAATTTTAACTTCATGATTTGTCGGAGTCGTGTCACGAACGGCTTGAATTCCTTTTTTCAACAAGGACGACAGCTTATCATAATCACTATTCGAACCGTCCGGCAGAAGCATTCCAGGATTGATTTCATTCCCGATTTGCACCATATCCGGATACGCATTCTCTTCCTTCAGTTCATTCATAACATCCGTTGTATAATCGTATACGGCCTGCTGTAACTCGTTAAAGCTAAGATCCTTCCACGCCGCAGGTTTTACCTGTTTACCCGGATCTGTCCAGAAATCAGAATAGTGGAAGTCGAGCAGCAGCTTCATTCCCTTTGCTTTTACTCGCTTAGCCAATGCAACGACATGAGCTTTATCGTTATAACCATCGACCTCCAGTGGATTATTCCATATCCGAACACGAATGTAGTTGACACCGTGATCCTGCAAAATGTCCAAGAGATCCTTCTCTACCCCTTGGTCATAGTATCTACCACCCGCATCTTCGACCGCCTGCAACGAAGAGATATCCGCTCCTTTTATGAACGGCTCAGCCGGAACGGCAGGCGTCTCCACATTTACTGAAGGCCCTGTGGTACTCCAAAGTGATGCTGCATTCCCTGCCTCTACCCTATAGGTATAGGCTGTTCCGGGAGACAGGCCCGTTAACTGGTAAGTCGCTCCTGTAACCGTTGCTTTAAGGGATCCATTCTCGTAGATCTGATAATGGGTAACCCCTACCTCATCCTGTGCGTCAGACCATGCTAACATCACTCCCCGTGAGGTCAGTTGTGATGCCGTAAGCGATTTACCTTCCTGCCAACTTGGTACATTGCCCGAAGCAACCTCTACGGTTGTGACTTCAACCGAAGGTCCGTCCGTGCTTACCACATCAGTTCCATTCTCGGCTTCAACTTTAAATGTATATTGGGTATTCGGGGCTAGACCGGACACCACGTAAGAAGTTCCTGTAGTTGAAGCCTGAAACACACCGTTCTTGAAAACTCGGTATCCTGTAACTTGCGTCGAAGCCTCTACACCGGACCAGTCTAAAGTCGCTCCCGTTGCCGAAACATTAGAAGTTGTTAATGCTTTAGCTTGACTCCAAACTGGAACCTTGTAAAACTCTATATCATCAAAGTAGCCCCATGTACCTGCGGGAGCATCCACTTCGAAACCGATGATTGCCTCACCTCCGGTAACTTGGATTCCCGAGACTGTATACTGGCTCCACTTATCCCAGCCGGTATTTGTGATGACAGACTGCTTCTTGTCACCGCCGTATCCGCTTACAAATAGCTTCGCTGCATTCTCTCCGCCCCCGCCGGAAGCCCATGCTTTCAGAACATATTCACCGTCAGGTAGATTCTTAATACTCTGTGACAAAGAAAACTGGTAAGCGCTTGCGTAATAGTAATTCAAAGATTTGGTTCCACTATGAATATTTCCACCTCCACTCCCAATGGCCCAAACACCCTTTACTCCTGTATTGCCTGAATAATCCCATCCGGTTAGAGAATCACCGCTCATTTCAAAGCCTGGATTGACTACCAGGTTAACTGGTGCTGAAGCGTACGCCTTATTCGGCGAGCCCATTGATAGTCCTGCAACCGCTACCATTATAAATGCCATTAAAGCAGACAAAGTCCGTCGGAACCTCTTCATTACGTCTTAACCTCCCCAAATGTTCTATGTTATTTGCCTTACAGGTTCATTCTAGGTAAGGGCCGATGGGAATTATAGGTTACGAAATGAACATTTCTACACTTTTCTCAAGCAAAATATGCTACTTTACAGAGATTTGGACAGCCTATAACTTTAAAAGGAACGAATTGATTTTTTTGGAATTTTGAAGTACGATGTATTTGATTGAAATCGATTTCATAAATACCTATATTTCTATCCTGAATCCCCAACATAATGCGCAAAATGAAATCGATTTCATTAAACCCAATTACGAGAGGAGTTTTAATTTCAATGAGAAAGTTGATGTGCACAGTCTTGATTGCATCATTAATTACGGTAAGTGGAAGTATTGCAAGCGGACCTGTCTCAGCCGCCGGAGAGCAAGCAGAGGTATGGATTTCATCCTCCGAACCAAACACGGAGCCTGCTGTAGGACTCAGCCCGAATGCCCGCTTGTCCCGCATAGGGGATAAGGCATTCAGCAGCAGTTCCGGCAGCGCCGACTACACTATCACGGTTAACGAAGGCACGACTTACCAGCAAATGGACGGATTCGGTGTCTCACTCACCGATGCCTCGTCTTGGCTGCTCAATTTCAAACTAAATGCAACTAAACGGGCCGAGGTGATGGAGAAGTTATTCGGCTCTTCCGGTATCGGTCTCAGTGTGCTACGGCAGCCGATCGGTAGTTCAGACTTTGCCTGGTCAGCCTACACGTACGACGATGTGGCCGGAGACACCTCACTCAGCCAGTTCTCGATAAGCCGCGATTTACCTTATATCGTACCGATGGTCAAGGCGGCCATCGCCAAAAATCCGAACATTAAAGTATTCGCCTCCCCGTGGAGCGCTCCGGCCTGGATGAAATACTCCAACTCTCTGAACACCGGCAAGCTTAAAGCTGAGAATTATCAGACGTACGCCGATTACTTCAAAAAATACATTCAGGCCTATCAAGCCCAAGGAATTCCAATCTATGCCGTCACACCTCAGAATGAACCTAAGTACGAAACAAGTGCTTATCCTTCTATGGGGATGAGTGAGCAGGACGAGGTTGGATTCATTGGAGACTACCTGGGACCTACCCTGCGCAATGCCGGCATTAATACGAAAATTATTGCTTTCGATCACAATTACCTGGATTGGAGTTTCCCGAACACAGTCATCCAGAATCTTAAGAACGCAGGCAAAGCCAGCTATATTGCAGGAAGCGCGTTCCACCATTATGACAGCGGAGACGGTTCTCAGATGACTTTGATGCATAATGCACAACCCGATAAGGATGTTTGGTTCACAGAAGGGGGCTTCGGGACATGGAATGATCCGCAAAATGGGACGTCGCAAGGCTTCGACAACATGATTTCGGAATTTATCAATATTACCCGCAACTGGTCCAAATCGGTTATTCTCTGGAACGCCGCCCTGGATCAAAAGGATGGTCCTACGTTACTCGCTGCCTATAATTCCAACCGGGGCATGGTTACCATTCAGAACTCTGACAACCGTAACGATAATCCTGAGAACGCTGTCACCTATACCAAACAGTATTATTTACTCGGCCATTTCAGTAAATTTGTGGTTCCGGGAGCCTACCGCATTCAATCGAACACCAGCAACGACCTGAAGAATGTGGCCTTTAAAAATCCAGATGGCTCCAAGGTTGTTGTCGCCTACAATCCGCAAACCTCAGCCCGTAATGTCAAAATCCAATGGGGAAGCCAGTCCTTCGTGGTGAATATCCCTGCTAAATCAGTCATGACGTATAAGTGGTACGGTAATCAATCCTAGCCTTATCCAGCATACAAAATTACAAAAGAGCCTCCCTCCAAATAGATATTGGAGAGAGGCTTTTTGTCTAAGCAAGGCATTCCACAGTTGGCTGGACAACTATGAACATTGTAGGCGAAATTGGGGAACACTTACTGATGAACCGCCTTCACCTTCCACATTTTACTTGCATAATCATGATGAAATTGAGGTAAATGGAGGCCTGCCTGCATGAGTCGGTCTCCCATGTAGAGACTTTCCGACTCTTCAACCTGGTAGATCCATTGGGAATTCAGGCCCTTTAAAGCTAGCCGTTTCATAGAGGCATTCGGCACTGCAAGCACTTGGAAATAAAATACCAATGCTTCTTTACGGTCTTCGGAAACAAACATCCACGCCGTTTCATTCCCTTTCCCGTCAAATGGACTTCTTAAGCGATAAAAATCACCTTTCTGCACCAGGGATCGGATATCCTTATATACAGAAACCTGCTTCCGGACCATAGTCTTCTCTTCCTCGGTAAATACAGTCAAATCAAGCTCATAGCCAAAGTTCCCTGACATGGCTACTTCCCCACGTGTAGCAAGAGGTGTTATCCGCCCTACCTGATGGTTCGGCACATCCGACACATGGGCGCCCATCGTGCTAATTGGATAAACTATGCTCGTGCCGTATTGGATCTTGAGGCGCTCTACCGCATCTGTATCATCACTCGTCCAGGTTTGCGGCATGTAAAACAGCATCCCCGGATCGAAGCGGCCTCCCCCTCCCGAACAGCTCTCGAACAAAATTTCGGGGAACCTTTTCGTTAAACGCTCAAGCAACTCGTAAAGTCCAAGTATATACCGATGGGCTGTCTCAGACTGCCGTTCCGGAATTGCCAGTGCCGAACCAATCTCTGTCATGTTCCGATTCATGTCCCACTTCACGTAAGTGATAGGAGCTGATGTAAGAACCTCACTTAAACGTTCAAACAGATAGTCCCTAACATCCTGCCGCGACATGTCCAAAATCAACTGCCACCGGGCCTCCGTCCGCCGCCGCTCTGGAGCGTGCAGACACCAGTCCGGGTGCTTCCTGTACAGGTCGCTTTCGGGAGAAATCATCTCCGGCTCGAACCAAAGGCCGAACTGCAGACCTTGGCTTTTGACCCTATTTGCTAGATCTTCCAGACCCCTTGGCAGCTTGTTCCGATCTACATTCCAATCGCCCAAAGAGCTGGTATCGTCATCACGCTTGCCAAACCAGCCATCATCCAATACAAAGAGCTCAATCCCGAGCTCAGTGGCCGTTGCAGCGATAGCTTCAATCTTGTCCGCGTTAAAGTTAAAGTAGGTCGCTTCCCAGTTATTGACCAGGATCGGGCGCTCCAGGTCACGATGAACACCTCGGCACAGGCGGGTCCGGTATAGCTTATGATAGGTACGGGACATACCTCCTAACCCTTCTGATGAATAAACCATTACCGCCTCAGGCGTTTGGAAGCTCTCCCCTGGCGTCAAGAGCCATGAGAAATCAAAAGCATTGATCCCGAGGGTTACCCGTGTCGTATCGAACTGATCGACTTCTGCCTTCGCTTCGAAGTTGCCGCTGTACACAAGGCTGAATCCAAATACATCGCCCTGATCCTCATCCGCATTCGGCCGGAGCAATGCAACAAAGGGGTTCATTTGGTGACTGCTGGAACCCCGTCTACTCTCGGCAGATGTACCCCCATGCCCCAAGGGTCTTCTTTCCATATGACGCTCTCTAGCCCAAGACCCATGTAAGCATAGCCATTCAAAATCCGCATCCTGAAAATCCACACTCGCACTTATAGCCTTCAAGAGGCGGAACGGTTCCTTTCCTTTGTGGATAAACTTCACGGATCTTGCAACAGCACTGAATGTCTCGAATACGGAGTAGCTCAAAATCACCGTAAGCCCTAAATACTCATCACTCAGTTCCAGTTCAAGCGTCTGCACCTCATCTTGGTCTTCTGCATATACCGCCGGAAGCCCTTCAAGCACTGGCTTCCCTTGAATAATGCGGTGTGTACTGTACTTCAGCTCTGTCACTCGGGTACCGTCCTTTAGCTCAACCTGATAAGCCGGAGTTCGAAAGTCACCCGTTCCATACTGCGGATATTCCTGGGGCAATGTGTCCAAGGATATGCTATTGTCCCCCGGCACCGAATTAGGAATGAAGGAACAACGCTCTAAGTGCTGAAGCAACCCCGTCAGGTTCCCTTGCTCGCTTAATCTTTTGCCCCAATAGGCATGAGCAGGATAACCATGGACCAGCTGAATCACATAACTCATGTCCTTAGATTGAAGATGGAACAACCCCTCTTGTTCATGGTAAAAGATAGCCATCATGTAATCTCCTTAATGTTCGTGTGATAGTCAGATCTTGTCCGTGCTTTATTTGTTATTTCACTGCTCCGCGTGTCACGCCGCTAATAATCCATTTTTGCGCAAGCATATACACAATTAGCATAGGGGCCATCGCCATTAAGTAGGAAGCAAAGGCAAGGTTGGTATCCTGTCCAAACTTCGATTGAAAAATAAATTGTGCAAGTGGTAAAGTGGCTTGCGATTCTTGGTCCAGCATAATAAGAGGCAGCAAAAAGTCGTTCCATGCCCATACCGTTGTAATTATGGCAACCGTAGCGTTAATAGGAGCAAGCAGCGGAAATACAATTTTCCAAAAGGTTTGCCATACCGTAGCTCCATCTACTCTTGCTGCTTCATCAAGCTCTTGGGGCAAGCTTTTTAAGTAACCAACATATAAGAGGACATTAAAAGACAAGCCATACACGATATACAGCACTATGAGGCCATACAGATTATCCAAGCCAAACTTAGAAGTTAATTTCACTACAGGGAGCATGATAATCGGAAAGGGAACAAACATCGCACTTACAAAGTAAAAATACAAGCCTTTAAAAAATTTATGATCAAAGTTTTTCTTTATCGCATAGGCGACAAAGGAGTTAGTGAATAGTGTAAATGTAACGGTTAATACAGTGATTAAGGCACTATTCCGAAATTTTTGCCAATAATCTATCTTTTCCGCAGCGATGCTGAAATTCTCCCATCTGAACACTTTCGGAAAGGCGAGAACGCCATTTGCAATTTCTTGGTTATTTTTTATTGCCAGCATAAAGGTCATATACAGGGGAAATAACAAAAATATAGATCCGGCAATAAGAAAACAAGTGGATAACCAATTCGTCCGGTTTAAGCGCATTATAAATTCATCTCCCTCTTCTGCAGATAACGAAGCTGGATGAATGAAATCGCTACAATGACCACAAAGTAAATCACAGCATTGGCCGATTGGAAAGCAAATTCATTACCCGAGAATCCATCCTTGTAAATCAACAGTGCGATCGAACGGGTAACTCCGAAAGGACCGCCGCCCGTCAGTGCAAGAACCTGATCGAAGACCTGTAGAAATCCCTTGAGAGAGAGCACCATATTTATGGTGAAGAATGGAGCGATCATCGGAAATGTTATGCCCCAGAATTCTTTCCATTTGTTAGCGCCATCCAGAGCAGAGGCTTCGTACAAATCTTCAGGGATTGTCTGTAAACCTGCCAGATAGAGTACCGTGTTAAAAGCTGCAGATTGCCACACCGTAACGAAAACAATAGCTAGCCACGAACCCTTCTCATTCCCCAACGGATTGACCATCCATTTCTCAATACCTAAGTAACCCATAATATCAATCCAAAAGTTCGCAAAGAAATAGTTGAAAATATAAGCAACAATCAACATGCTCAAGATATAAGGCATAAAATATAGACCCTTAAAAAAGTTTTTAAATTTAACATTACTATTCAGCGCCAGCGCTATAGATAAGCTTATAATATTCACAATAATTGTTGTTACGATAGCGAATTTGAACGTAAACAAATAGGCATTCAGAATATCCATATCTTTAAAAACATTAAAATAGTTTGTGAAGCCAATAATGTTGTAAGTAGGCCGAAGTCCGTTCCAATCTGTAAAGCTATAAAATATCCCCATTAATGCCGGTATTGTATGAAAGATTAAAAACAATATAGAGGCGGGCAATACCATAAACATATAGGATCCCATATTCTTCCTCTTCACCACACATCCTCCTTCTCCCCATTAAAATAGGAATGAAAAGCGAAAGCCTGCTTTTCATCCCCTTTTGCAATGTTATTTAGGTTTCGTTTTAACGGTTAGCCATTTGATCATACTCAGTATCCATTTTCTTCAAAGCGTCATCTACATTTTTCTTCTGCATAAATTCTTGCATGATTACGTCAAGTGCCATACCGTTGATGTAATGATCTGGAAAGTCTGCTACACGACCTTCTTCAAAGATGGGTTTAAGGTCTGCATATACTTCATCATTTTGAAAAACATTTTTAATGGCTGAGAATGATTTTTGCTCATCCACATATTGCTGGGCGTTATCCTCTTGCATCATGAAGTCGATAAATTTTGTCGCTTCCTCCGTAACTTCGGATGTTGCAGAGAGAGAATACAACACGTCTACACCAGACACAAGAAAGTTCTTAGATTTATCATTGCTTAATGGGTAAGGAAATACGCCAAGTTTAATATCAGGATTTGCTTTCAGAATTTCTGGAATGGACCATACACCTTGAAGGTACATTACAGAAGAGCCTTTAGCGAATTTCGCGTTCCCATCATTATATCCGTCGGCGAAACGATCTCCAGGTTGACCATTCTGCATAAACTCAATATATTGTGCTAACAGGTCTTTATGGTCAGCGGCGAAGGTAGTTTTACCCGCTTTACGATCTGCATAAAATGTAGAGGACTGCAGGTCAGCGGCGAATACATTCCAAGCAGGAAGAACGGTCCAGGCGTCTTTGAAGGTCAAATGGAATGGGACTTTGCCTGCTGCTTTAATGGTTTCCAAGACCTTATCCATTTCGCCTTTAGTCGTTGGGATCGTTAAACCCAGGGCTGTGAACTCATCTTTGTTGTAGTTGATACCATTTGCATTCGCAGCAAAAGGGACACCTAAAAGCTTTTCAGAGCCGGTAATCAATTGCAGAGTTTTCTTGTAGTTCTCGATAACATTAGCCTGACCAGGATAATTAGTCATATCGGCCAGGATCCCGTTTGTGGCAAGGTCTTCAAATTGGGCATCCCCGCCAACAGATATGATATCCGGCACCTCACCCTTCGCTATACGTGTTTTTAGAACCGTAGCTGCTTCAGGAACATTAGTCTGAACAATGTCGATGCCAGGATTAGCCGCTTCAAATTTTGCAATCAATGTCTCATAAGTTGCAACCGCTTCGGATTTATATTGAAAAAATTCGACTTTTACTATTTTGCCACTGTTAGAAGCTTCTTCTTTATTGCTGTTTTCAGATGCCTCTTTATTGCCTCCACATGCGCTTAGCGTGGATATTACTACAATCAAAGCAAGTGCAAGAGATAATGGTTTTTTCATTGAACTGACCCCCCGAAATTTAAGTTGAATACGAACTTCATTTCCGATACAATAACATTGGTGTTTTTCCAAACCGGCCTAGTCATTCCCGTGACTAGGTCTTTTTTTACTTCATTCCATAAATCACCCCCCAAAAAAATCTACAAATTTAATTATTCATATTTATGTGTCCTCCGCAGGTGTCTCGAACCACTAGCTCTGTTTCGATCGTAACGTGAACGGCTGTTTCTCTTCCTTCTAAACGTTCCATAAGAAGTTGTACTGCCGTTCTGGCAATCTGCTCCGGAAACACTTTCACACTAGTCAAAGGCGGATTCATAAATGCCGAAACCTCAATATCGTCAAAACCTATGATCGCCATCTCCTCAGGCACCTTCACCTGTTGTTCATTCAACGCCCGAAGGGCACCAATGGCCATCGGATCACTGGCAACAAAGCAAGCTCTTGGACGATTTGGTCTTCCGAGCAGCTTTTTCATTTCTTCGTAGCCGCTCGCTGTACTCCAATCCCCTTGGAACATGTAATCTTCATTGAACAGTCCCTTCTCCTTCATTAGTTGTTCAAAGTAAACTTGCCGCTTATCAACCACAACATCTCCTTCATGTTTAGCCCACAACTTGTAGAGGTAATCCCGTCCTCCAATCATGCCGATATCCGAGTATCCATGACCTATAAAGTGTTCAACCACATCCTTTACTGCCTGCTTAAAGTTGATACTGACCGAATCATACCCTCTTAATTCTTCAAGGGTATGGTTGACCAAAACAATAGATTTGTGATTAGGAAAAATCCTATGGATATCCTCCGTATCAACAGAACCCACGACGATCAGCCCATCCATTTGTTGACAAGCTGCCGGGTCCACTTCGTTTCCTCTAATAACTCTCCCAATGGGAATTCCAAGCTCATCACATTTTTTTTCAACGCTAACACGGATTTTCGAAAAATAAGGATCTTCCTTTTCATCATCGGCAGAGATCCAGATAAGCAAGCCTATTTGCTTACTTGATAAGTCGCTTTCTTGCTTCAATCGCTTCACACGGTTTGGTTTATATTGCATTTGTTCTGCAATTTGAAAGATTCTCTCGCGCGTCCCTTCACTTACAGAAAGGGTAACATCATTATTTAATACACGGGAAACAGTTGCCGCCGATACATTGGCTTGTATTGCTATTTCTTTTAATGTAGCCATCAAACACAGCACCTTTTAGTTAATTTATTTACTTAACAAACAAATTGTAACATGCAAAATAACGTATTGCAAGCCCTTTCATCAGCACTTTATTCGCAAAATTACGTATAAACCACAAAAAGTATAAGCATTAAGTAAACATAACTTTTTTTTTTCTAATTAGTCCTGTTTCCATAAAAATAATTTACTTAATAATTTACTTCGATTCAATTTCATTTTCGCAAATCAAAAAAAAGCCCACTACCACCGGATCAAGTGGTAATGAGACCTCTTGCACACGGCAACACATCTACTATTAACTCATTATCTATTGCTTCATAAAGCCTTTCCCGCGTAAAAAATCCTTCATATGCAACCTGGTGGGTTCTGCCAAACGCTTCGCCATAATAGCTGACCATGGCGCAGCATTCGTGCCACCCGTCCGTTCCCGCATATAATTGCTCGTCACTTCATCATAAGCTTTAACCTGCTCCACCGTCGCTTCCGCATCATATCGGTTGCGATGCAGTACCGCCTGCAGCGGTAGGCGCGGACGCTGACCGACGGCTCCAGCGGGATGCCCTAAGCACATACCGAATAAGGGATAGACTAATTCGGGCAATCCAAGCAGCTCCGACACCTCCGTTATACGGTTGCGAATCCCCCCGATATACACGATCCCAAGATCCAACGATTCTGCCGCCACGGCTGCATTCTGCGCAGCTAATGCCACATCAACGGTTGCTACAATCAAGTTCTCTGTTGAATCCTCGTAACTGGCACACCCTTCTAAGTGAGGCTTCGTAACCTCTCGAAGACGGTACAGGTCGGCGCACCAGACAAGGAACACTGGACATTGTTCAATGTAGGCTTGATTTCCCGCTAATCCGGCAAGCTCTGCCTTCAAGGCTTGGTTAGTAACAGCAATGACACTGTAGGCCTGAACATTACTGGATGTGGAAGCCATTTGGGCAGCTTCTATAATGACAGCCAGTTGTTCCTCACTTACAGGTATATCCTGAAATTGGCGAACAGAACCATGCCGCTTCAACAGTTGAAGCGTTTCGTTATTTAGTTTCATTATACATTCGCTCCCCGTGGCTTA
Source organism: Paenibacillus wynnii (assembly GCF_000757885.1). NCBI lineage: Bacteria > Bacillati > Bacillota > Bacilli > Caryophanales > Paenibacillaceae > Paenibacillus > Paenibacillus wynnii. The sequence goes on from NZ_JQCR01000002.1 coordinate 1,626,390, forward strand.
TTTGCCAAAATGCCTATCTCCTATTATTAACACAAAAAGTTAATAAACAAAAAAATGCCACAGAAACCTAGTAATAAAACAAAGAGGGTGTTCCAAAAGCCATGACCTACTAGCGCGGAATCAAGTGTATTTTTACATTTGAATGGCTGGAATCGAGCTACTAGGGCGGGGAATTGATCGGCTGCAGGTTAGATAATAATAAATGCTTTAAGCCGCCTTCGCTGTTTTGGGGGAACGGAATAATGGCAGAGGTAAGCCGCTAAGAACCAAAGGGGCTGTCCCAGTAGCCATGAATAGGCTATTTGGGACGGCCCCGCTGTTTTTGAGTCGGATTGACTTGTGCACTTGGTGTGGACGCTCCACGAACGGACCGTTGCTAGCGGTAAAAATCCGGAGATAGCTTATGCTTTCGAAGCTAGTTTTCCTTCGGAAAACTTTCGGGCGACCGCTACCGCTTTTCCGCAATTATCCGTCCTCTCCGCTGCTTTGAGCAGAAAAAGTTTCTACAATCCTTCTAAAATCAAAAAAAAGAAACCTTTCTTTGGAAAATGGAAGTGCGACCAACCATTTCAAAGGAGAGGTTTCTTTTGTACATTCAATATACCATGGACCAACTTTGCTTGCCAATGAATCTGGAAGAAGATATTCCAGAAAACCACCTCGTTCGTGTCGTGAATACCGCCGTCAATCGGCTGGACGACACCACCTTTGACGCTGTACCAATGTCAGAAGGAAAGGCTGCAGCTTTACAGCTTCACCCGCTGCAGACGCAGTGCATTCAGCACAACAGATACGGAGCTGAATGCCATGGCTGCACCTGCAAGCCAAGGTGCCAGAAAACCCAAGGCGGCGATCGGTATCCCAATCGTATTGTAGGCGAGCGCCCAGAACAAATTTTGCTTAATATTATTCATCGTCTTGCGGCTCATTCGGATCGCATCGGGGATGCTCTTCAGATCTCCCCGCATGAGGGTAATATCGGCGGCCTCCATAGCCACATCCGTACCGGTGCCGATAGCCATACCGGTATCAGCCGTAGCTAATGCAGGGGCATCGTTAATACCGTCACCGACCATGGCAACCTTCACTCCCCCCTGTTGCAATCTGCGAATCTCCTCAGCCTTTCCTTCAGGAAGCACTTCAGCCAGCACTCTGGTAATCCCCGCCTGCTCAGCGATGGCCTGTGCTGTAGTCTGATTGTCCCCCGTGATCATAACCACTTCAATTCCCATTTCATGAAGAGAAGCTACTGCAGCCCGGGATGTTTCCTTAATGGTATCAGCAACGGCAACTATTCCCTCACAAACGCCGTTCACAGCAATAATCATAGCCGTCTTTCCCTGCTGTTCCAACTCCTTCATCAAGCCCATCCATAGGCTGATATCTATACCCTTCTCATCCATCATCCGCCGGGTGCCTATATTCACAGCCTGACCTGCAACAACAGCGGAGATACCCCGGCCAGGTATATTCACAAATTGCTCGGCGTCCGGCAATTCCAACCCTCTATCCGATGCACCTGCTACAATCGCATCGGCAAGAGGATGCTCTGAAAGCTTCTCGGCGGCTGCAACGATGGACAGCAGACGATTCTCGGTGTCCCGGTTCCCCGGAGCAGAAATTGCGGCAGTAGTCACCACATCCGTCAACACCGGTTTACCGTTCGTTACGGTTCCCGTTTTATCTAATACAACAACCTTAATTCCCTGTGCCGCTTCGAGATGTTCTCCACCCTTGAACAGAATACCCAGCTCTGCCGCGCGTCCCGATCCCGCCATAATTGAAGTCGGTGTAGCCAATCCCAAGGCACATGGGCAAGCAATAACCAATACTGCGATTGCTTTTTCCAGCGCTTCGGCGAACTGACCCGGTGCTGCCCACAAATACCACACGAGAAATGTTAAAACTGCAATACCCACAACAATGGGTACAAAAATACCGGAAATTACATCTGCAATCCGCTGAATAGGCGCTTTGGATCCTTGAGCCTCCTCTACCACTCTGATAATCTGGGCCAGCGCTGTATCCCGCCCTACTTTGGTAGCTCTTACTTTAAGCATACCGTTTGTATTCAGCGTAGCGCCGATAACGGAGTCACCCTTCTGTTTCTCAACGGGGATACTTTCACCGGTCAGCATAGATTCATCAACAGAAGAGAATCCTTCGACAACTTCTCCGTCCACTGGGATCTTAGTTCCAGGCTTCACCATCACGATGTCACCGGGAATGACTTCTTCTATTGAAATGTTCATCTCAGTGCCGTCCCTGATTACGAGCGCAGTTTTGGCTTGTAGACCCATTAAGCTTTTGATGGCATTGGAGGAACGGCCCTTAGCCAACGCTTCAAACCATTTACCCACTAGAATGAGCGTAATCAACACGGCACTGGTCTCATAATACATTTCCACAGTATGATTCATACCGTTCATATTCAGAGAATCAATCGTCAAATATAAACTATAGAAATAAGCTGCCGAAGTACCTAACGCTACCAGCACATCCATGTTGGCACTGCCGTTGCGAAGCGCCTTATATGCACCCACGTAGAATTGCCATCCGATAATGAATTGTACAGGTGTAGCCAAAATAAGCTGAAACCACGGATTCATCAGCAGCTCAGGCACTGGAATCCAAGACGTGAACGTGAAATGACCTACCATCGCCCACAGCAATGGAAAGGACAGAATCGCAGAGATGATCCATTTACGCCGTTTGTTAAGAATCTCCAACTCCCGGTGATCGGCACTATCCTTGCGTTCCTCTTTCAATGTAGCTTTGTAACCGATGCTGCTAACCTTCTCCATAATATCGCGCGTACCAATAGTTCCCGGGGTATACTCCACATGTGCGGTTTCCAGCGCCAGGTTCACGTTGACTTGGGCTATGCCCGGCATACGTCCCAGCACCTTCTCAATCCGTGCGGAACAAGCCGCACAGGTCATACCCGTAATATCAAAGTCCACTGCTTCTCTGACCGTATCATAACCGAGAGCTCGAATCTTCTCTTCTATTTGAGGCAGCCCTGACACCTTGGGGTCAAAGCCTATCGTCGCTTGCTCCAATGCCAGATTTACATTCGCACGGGACACTCCCTCCATCCGGGACAGCCCCTTCTCAATCCGTGCCGCACACGCAGAGCAAGTCATACCGGTAATTTGTACAGTCATTTGCTGCTCACCGTTACCTGTTGGTGTTGTATTGTTCATGGGTTCCACCTGCCTTTATACCCCGAGGGGGTATGTATTTTTTGAAAAGAAAAGGCATTAACCTGCGGGCGTACCTCTCGGCTCCCTCTAGCTTCATGCCCTGTATCTTCCCCTTTTAACAAATTGCCCGTAATTCCCCGTCCTTAATAGGTGGGGCATGAATAGGGCGTGTCTCAATTTGGATCGTATACTGCCAGTTGTTGTGATGTGCCATTCGGCGCAGTTCTCTCAAAGGCACTTGTTTGTACGATTTTCCTGGCAGTGTAATATACTTTCCTTCAATTGTTTGGACGTATGGTCCTGTGAACCCTGTAATAAAACCACGCTGTCCATGGATGCAAACTTGATCATTCAGAAGGAATCCTAAGGATTCTTTCGTGTTTTTGGCGTTTCTTTTTTGCAAACAATTGGGCTCTTTTCGACCTTTTCGAGCCGTTGCTTCATGCAGTGAACGTTTCTTTTTTCGAAATTGTACGATGCGGAAGTGCGAGCAAGGGTGTTCATTGATTTTAGATATGCCTATGATCGCGATCGCATCATTTTGATGGCTTTTTTCGAGCGCCAATGTTTTCCGGTGGGGAGTCGTTTCACTCCCATACGTAATGCGTGCTTCGGGGTAACGGGAAAAGATTCGTTTGCGCAAGACATGCATAAAGGGCGGTTCCTTATATTGCTTCACTTTCTTTTTAGCCATCATCCACGTCCACAAAATCGCACCTTCTTGATGATTCTCATGCGTATGGCAATCGGTACACACCGTTATGAGATTATCGGCGCGATCACTACCTTTATGCGAACGGTAGATGATATGGTGGGTGTTTAGGATTTTGTTTTTCTTTTTGCAGACTTGGCACGTATAGTGGTCCCGAGCAAACACGTAATAGCGAACCTCGTGGTAGCTGAAGGTTTCTCCTTCTTGATATTCTTTGCCTTGGATCAAAGGATTCATCATTTTCTGCACATCAAATTTCCCGACTTCAAGATGAAGCTTTGGATGTGGTAACAGCTTCGTAAAGGTGTCCACCCACCGAAAGGTATGCTGGATGCGGTTTTCAAGCGAAGGCGGTAACCAGCCTTCTGGACGTTTGGACGTGAGCGAAATGGAGGGTTTTATCCACTTCTTCTTTTTCTTATCAAAAACACGTTTGGTATTAAATTTGTATTTGCAGCGTCTGTAGCGCGTGTTTCGATTTCTACGGCTACGGCGATACGTTTTGCGAGTTTCGAGCAGCGAACTAACATCTTGACGGAATTCAATTTCGCCATGAGCGAAAATTTTATCTTCGCTGATGACAGCGATGCCGAGGTGTTTTACGCCAGTATCGACACCGACGTGAAGTTCTTGAACAGTCTCGCCTGTGGCTATAGTCAATTGAATCGCAAACGGTTGATAACCGACAATTATTGCTTTTTGTTGCTTAAGTAAAAGCCTAGCTTTTCTTACCGAGCAGGGCATGAGTGCCTCTCCTCTTTTGTTTTTGACGAATACACGCATGTTTCGTCCCTCCTTAGAGTTTGTTTCCCTTCGCCAATGTTGGACATGCTTCGTGCCTCAGGTTGACCGTTCCGACCCAACAGAACTGTTACAGCGCCTGAACGACAAAAGGTGCTAGGGAATTACACCAAGCCGTATTGACATGCCCAACGTAGCTTAAAGCTAAGGCTAGACAACTAGGGCTTTTTCAAGCCCCCACTTCATAACGCTTTACCGTTTAAGTGGTGGGGAGTTGACACTACGTCATAACCTTGATCTTCAATCGCTTCTTTAATAGCACCTAGAGTAACCTTGTTCTCATCAAATTCTATTGCCACTGTCTTACTGGCCAGATCAACCTTAGCTGAGGCTCCTGCATTGCTTACAGCCTTCTCCACTGAACTCACACAATGACCGCAAGACATTCCCTCAACTTTTAAAATAACGTTCGACATTCTCCAACACTCCTTATGGGTTTATTTCATTAATTTATTTACGGTAACCAACAGTTCATCAATAACCTCATGTTCACCGGCTTCAATCCGTTCAATGATACAGCTCTTCATATGACCTTCAAGCAGTACCTTCCCAACACTGTTCAACGCAGACTGTACTGCAGCTAGCTGATTCAGAACATCGTCACAGTAAGTATCCCGCTCAATCATACCTTTGATTCCTCGTATCTGGCCTTCAATCCGGTTAAGCCGATTTCCTAGCCCGTTCTTAAATTCATCTGAATGATGACTTTTGCGAACTTTGGAAGTATGGCAATCATCACCGTTGGGTTGGCCCGCATGTTCTTCTTCATGTGTAGCCATGATAGATCAGCCTCCTCAAGTTCAATATAATATACCCCCCATGGGTATGTCAAGCGTTGAACTGAGCATAGGGTTAATCGTCCTGCGGACGGAAATGCTAAAGAATGGGATAAAATTCAAATAAGTATTGCTACCCTATTCAAATTTGACTATAATAAGCTTCTGTTTCCTGTATAGGTTTACCAAAAACAATGTTTCTATGAACAATAATGAAAAGGAGCCTGTAAAGCATGCATTCTAAAGAAAGTAATCTTAAAATGGTCGTCACCGCGCTGCTGCTCGGTATCCTGATGTCTGCTATGGACAATACCATTGTAGCTTCAGCTATGGGCACCATTGTCTCGGATCTGGGCGGGCTGGACAAAATCGTATGGGTAACCTCAGCTTATATGGTTATGGTCATGGCTGGAACTCCTATCTTTGGCAAGCTGTCTGATATGTACGGACGCAAGCGTTTCTTCATGTTTGGTTTAATCGTATTTCTGATCGGCTCTGCTTTATGCGGTACTGCAAGCAGCATTACTCAGCTCAGTATTTACCGGGCGATCCAAGGGGTCGGCGGCGGCGCACTAATGCCTATTGCTTTTACAATTATGTTCGACATTTTCCCAGCGGAAAAGAGAGGGAAGCTAACCGGGCTGTTCGGAGCGGTCTTCGGCATTTCCAGTGTACTCGGCCCTTTGCTGGGCGCGTATATCACCGAATACGTCGGATGGCAGTGGGTATTCTACATCAACCTGCCGCTGGGTGTTATCTCCTTTATCCTAATTGCCATGTACTACAAAGAATCCATAACTCATTCCAAGCAACGGATAGACTGGGGCGGTGCGTTCACTCTCGTAGGAGCTGTGATCTGCCTGATGTTCGCCTTGGAGCTCGGAGGAAATCAATATGCCTGGGACTCTTCTACGATTCTCGGTCTATTTGCAGGCTTCGCCCTTCTGCTTACTGCTTTCTTATTCATTGAGAGAATCGTGGCAGAACCGATCATTTCCTTTGACATGTTTCGCAAACGTCTGTTTGCAACAAGCTGCCTTGTAGCTTTATTCTACGGCTCTACTTTTATCGTAGCGACCATTTATATTCCTATCTTTGTTCAAGGTGTATTTGGCGGCTCAGCCACCAATTCGGGTCTGATTCTCATGCCGATGATGATTGGTTCCGTATTAGGCAGTCAATGTGGAGGATTGCTAACGACGAAGACGAGCTTCCGCAATATCATGCTAATATCGGCTGTCTGTTTCGTAGCCGGTGTGTTCTCTCTAAGTACTTTGACACCGGAGACTTCCCGACTGCTCCTCAACGTATATATGGGATTGACAGGCTTCGGAGTCGGTTTCTCCTTCTCCGTGCTGAGCATGTCCTCCGTTCATCACTTTGATATGCGCCAACGCGGATCAGCTACTTCCACAAGCACCTTCATGCGTTCCCTGGGTATGACGCTTGGAATTACCGTATTCGGAATTATTCAGCGCAATAACTTCACAAGCAACCTGAGCACTGCTTTTGGAGGAAGTCAGGCTTCTGCCTTCGGCGATCCGCGTGCCGCACTGACACCAGAGGCTCGGGCGAAGATTCCGGCACCGGTACTGGAAAAGATATCAAGCGCTTTATCGTCATCCATCGCCCATACTTTCTTGTGGGCAATGGTGCCCACTGTTCTCGGTCTGGTATTCGTGCTACTAATGCCGAAGGACCGTCTAAAGATTGCACCGAAGAAGTCACCGCAGACTTCCGAATCCTTGAGGTAAACACAGATGTCCATGAAATTAGCAATTCTCGGCCTGCTTCAGGAGCGGAATATGCATCCGTACGAGATCACACTTGTTATGAAAGAGCGGGGCATGGATCGAATTACCAAGCTGCAAATGGGCTCCCTGTATTATGCCGTTGATAAATTGGCGATAGAGGGATATATAGAGGCTGTAGAGACCATCTCCAGTCCCGACCGTCCTGATAAGACGATATACCGGATTACCGAAACGGGTTATGTATTATTCGAGCAGCTTGTCCTGCACCAGTTCAAGAAGAACGAGACCGTCTACCATCCGCTTTATATGGCGCTTGCTCTCTCCCGGCATGTGGATCAAAGCAAAATCGAAAAACTGCTGGAAGTGAGAATTCGTGAAACGGAGCATCTGGTTAACCTGGCTTACCAAGTGTACGAAGAGCATGTAGCCATTGTCCCCCGCTCCGCTCTTCATCTTATGTATGGCAGATACGAGCATAGCGTGACGGAGCTGAAGTGGCTGAAGCGTCTCTATGAGGATGTGCTGGACCGTAAGTTGAGCGATGTTGGAACTCCGTTAAATGAAGAGGCCTAAGGGCCTCAGCTTGTCGAGAAATCAGGCCATTTTAAAATGATATTGTGTTACTCCTTTGGGGCAGTCCGTTATCTCTAAAAATTCTCAACACAAAAAATACGGCAAGGTCTTAGAAGAAAACTAACCTTGCCGTATTACACGGATGTTTATATCTTAAAATATAAGCCAACCCTTAATTGGAGTTGGCTTATTTAAAGTTTTTTGTAGGATTCAAAGTGGCTTTTTTGATTTATCCCTACTGAAGTATTCATGGATATCAGAGGCGAAAAACATCATTATAGCAATAACAGCAGTTATTTGCCACTTCCCTTCTGTGTTACTAAATATTGATATTAATAATTGAAAAGTTATTCCACCAAACACAAAAATTTTATTTTTTTTCTCAAAATAAAGAGCTGCTGGAAGATAAACAAGATACAAATAAGGAAACCACAGTATGGATAAGCAACCAATTCCATGGAGTATTGATTTTAGTCTTTTATTCAAAGGGCAAGCTCCTTCATCAAGCTTTTTTATCTATAATGAGTGTTGAGTTTACAAACGGCGATTGATTATATGAGTTTTTATAGATCTTATACTCGGCTTTATTCTCAGAAATAATTTTATGATTGACTATTATTCGTGAAGTCCAAATTCCTTCGGTTAGTGTTGGATTTACCTGCATACCAAAGTAATAATCTCTACTGTTGTTGGTTTTGTTACTTTGCTTCAAAATTTCAAAATGTAAAAAATGAATATGGAATTTTGGATCAAGCAGTTGAAAGTATATCATTGTATCTTGTTTTACATTTGTAACCCTACACCAAAATCCGAACAAAGTATCCATGTTTGTAAATACTTTTGTTTCTAGGTAAGGCTCAAAGTCAGGTTCTAAAAATTTTTTACAAAACAAAGATTTCTCAACAACTAGATCATCCTTATTTAAGTGAGGTTTATTAATATCATTATATGGAACCCCATTAAAGTCAAATAGGCCAAAATCTGATCTACAAAACCAGCAATGATCATTTATGAGGTATGCAAAATATTTAACTTCATCCTCAAATAATTGAAACGGTGGAACTAACCAATATGTATTGCCATCGGATAGCATCGGAACAACATGCAACTCATTTTTTCCTGATATATAAAATAAACTTACGCTTTGGGCCATCGCCTGTATGTCTATTGAAAAATTAACCTTCATTCTGGATTAATTCCCCCAAACTTTTGATTAACATTACAAATGAAAATAAAATGCCGAAAGAGGCTCCTTTCGACATTGTCTAATCAATATTCTTTATTTGCTACCAGTGATATAATTATAGTATCCCTTTGCAACGTTAACCACCGTATCATAGCCGGTTTTTGCTAGAGCCGTGGTTCCAGCCCCCTTTAGAGCTGCCTGAACACCACCTTTTGCTACTGCTGCATATATGAATCCTCCGCTTGCATTCGATTGAACTCCTGGAAGGCCAAAGTTCTTTTGGACTGCATCATTAATACCATTCCCCCAGATCTTCGCCGTTTCAACAAATCCCTTAGCTTGCGATTTCACTACAGTACTTGCAGTTTGTTTTACTGTTTCAGCTGCTTTTGATACGCTTGATTTAGCAGTCTGGTACATGCTTTGCACATAACTTGTAGCTTGCTTTGTAATATTGATACTATTAATAGCCATTTTCCAACATATCCCTTTTAATAGATATAAATGGAATCTACTACATATCAGAAGCAGGAGTCTGTGATATTTCACACACAATGTTACCTGTTTATCGACCTTAATTTTCCGTTACTGCTTTTATGCGGATGTCTGAAACCTCCGATGCATCATATGTCAGGAAATAATTTGCAGCCAGGGCGAGTTGCTACTCCGATGAATAGCGGAGCCTCGCAAGCCCGAAACTGCAATATCCGTTCAAAAAAGATTAGCAGCATTATTCAGTTTTGGTCCTAATCCATTAAGCTAAAAAAGCTGTTTAGAAAAGCCTGGATTGGTTTATTAAGCAGGGATAAATAGTAAGAAGGAGAAGGTGAACTTTATGACTGACAATAAAAAACTCCAGGGTGATCAACGGGATCATCCAGAGCAATATCCTACGGAGAAAGAAAGCCTCTTCGACATGGATGAAAGTGAGCAGCATGTTGACCCTATTCCGGTTGAAGATTTAAATCTGGAGAAACAGGAGGAAAAGGATAAGGAAGGGACCAAGCATCGCTCCTCCAGTGATGAGAAATACCACACCGGCTTCTAAAAGTGTACACTATTCTAGGTCCGTAACTTTGAACACTCCCGCCACCTGTAGAGGTGTAGGATTCTTGGATAGTTGCTTCCAATGAAGCAGAGTTGTCATAATTCGATTTCCCAACATGGAAAATCGAATCCCAAGCGACCCCTGTGGTTCCCACAGTTGAGTGTACCTGCTATATAGCCATTTGTTTGATGTTGTGTGCAGCATTCTCATCCCGATCATGAAGTGAATCACAACATGGACAGGTCCACTGCCGTACCGAAAGGTTTTTCACTTCTTGGTTGATGAAGCCGCACACATGGCACGTTTGGCTGGTGGGTGCGAAGGTGTCAGCCATCTTAACCGTCCGTCCGTACCAACTCGCCTTGTATGTAATTTGGCGTTCGAACTCGCTCCAGGACGCATCGGCAATCGATTTCGCCAGCTTATGATTTTTGAGCATATTCGCTACATGAAGATTTTCTAGGCTGATCGTTTGGTTTTCACGGATCAGTCTGGTGGTGAGTTGGTGCAAAAAATCATGGCGACCGTTCGCAATCTTCTCGTGGATTTGGGCAACCTTCTGCTTGGCTTTAAACCAATTGGAGCCGCCTGTCGTGCGACGAGCCATGCGGCGTTGCCAGAAGGCTAACTTCTTCTCGTAGTGGCAAAACCACTTTGGGTTAGCCACACGTAATCCATCGGAGCAGATCGCAAACTCCTTGAGTCCAAGGTCTATGCCAATCGCCTTGTTGTTCTGCGGCAGGGGATGTATGTCAACCTCACAGACAATGGATGCAAAATACTTACCAGCCGCATTTCGTCGCACGGTGGCAGAAAGGATACGTCCCTCTAAGGCTCTGGAGTTGGCAAACCGAACCCAACCGAGCTTCGGGAGCTTAAGTTTGTTTTCTTTAATTGCAATGTTGCCGTTAGTCTGTTTCGTGGTATAGCTTTGCACGGGATGCTTACGGCTTTTAAAGCGTGGAGCCTGATTCTGTTTTTTAAAGAACCGATCAAAACTATCTGCCACGTGTCGAACGGCGGATTGCAAGGCGATACTATCCACCGTTTTAAGCCAATCAAACTGCCCTTTGAGAGCAGGAAGTTGTGTGGCACAGGTGTTGTAGGATAAGCCTTTGCCTGTTGTCGCATAGGTATCGTTCCACAATGCCAAGAAATGATTGAAGACGAAACGGCAACAACCAAACATCTGATGGATGAGTTGCTGTTGTTCCTTTGTCGGATAGATTCGGTACTTATAAGCTTTATGGACCCGTTTTTGTGAACCAAAATCTTGATCCGATGACAGCATGCCACACATCTCCTTTCAAAAGGGTTATAGGGAAATATTAGCACATATGTTCGGTTTCTTAAACCGCCGATTCATCCCCAACCTATAGAGGTAGGGGTGTTCTTGGCTTTTATTGATAAATATACACGGAGGGATTTCATTGCTGAAAACGTTACCTTTGAACAAACGCGGCATTCCGGCCAGCCGTATTGCACTGGGCTGTATGGGTCTTGGCGGAGGCTGGGATCGCGAGCCCATTACGCTGGAGAACATTAAGCAGGGGCATGAGGCCGTGGATGCCGCGCTCTCCATTGGCATCAATATGTTCGACCACGCTGATATATACACCCGTGGGAAAGCAGAGAAGGTATTCGGCCAGATCTTCAAAGAGCGTCCAAGGCTGCGGGAAGAAATAATTCTTCAATCCAAATGCGGAATTAAGTTGATGGAGCCGGGGGATGTTTCCAATGTTTTTGATTTCTCGGGCGAACACATTCTTAACAGTGTAGATGGAATCCTATCCCGGTTAGGGACGGAGTATATTGATATCTTGCTGCTGCATCGCCCCGATCCATTAATGGACCCGGAGGAAATAGGCGCTGCACTGCGTCAGCTAAAGGCCGCTGGCAAAGTCCGTCATTTCGGAGTCTCCAATATGAGCGCCGCCCAGATTAAGCTGCTTCAGGCATCCTGTGACGACCCTTTTATCGTTAACCAACTGGACATGAGCCTCGCGAAAATTGCCTGGCTGGATACTGTTGTGAGTGTAAACCGCGCGCCTTGGAAAGATAACACCTTTCCTGAGGGGACGCTTGAGCACTGCCGTATGGAGAATATTCAAGTTCAGGCATGGGGACCGCTCGCCCAAGGTATATTCAGCGGTCGTCCGCTGGATGATCAGCCGGAGAATGTCGTGAATACCGCCGCTATGGTGAAGTCTCTTGCTGAAGAGAAGAGCACTACACCTGAAGCCATCGTTTTGTCTTGGCTAATGACTCATCCGGCAGCTATTCAGCCAGTCATCGGAACAGTCAATCCTCAACGTATCGCTGCTTGCGGAGATGCAGACCAACTGGAATTGTCCCGAAAAGAGTGGTATGACCTTTATGTCAGCTCAAGAGGCGTCCAACTTCCCTAATTATCCCAATGTATTAGACTTTGTTCATTGATTTGATTTTTGTTATAATAGTATTAAATATCGTTAAGGGGCGTTGTCACATGCCAGAGAATTTGGGTCAACGCATCCATCAGCTACGTCTGGAGAAAGATCTCTCCCTATCCGAACTTGCGGATAGAGCTCATGTTGCCAAATCTTACCTAAGCAATGTCGAAAGAAACATTCAATCCAATCCCTCTATCATGTTCATTGAAAAGATCGCCGATGCGCTTCAGGTTTCTATGCATATTCTACTTTATGGTGAGCTTTCCGAGACTGAAGAGGCCCTTCTGGATTCCGATTGGTTCGGCCTTGTACAGGATGCTATGGCTTCAGGCGTTAGCAAACAGGAGTTTAAGGAGTTTCTGGATTATCAGAAATGGCGTCTTGACCAAAAAGCAGATTAATTTAAAAGCACCAAGAAGAAATATAAACAAAGTATACTGAAAACTTATACTTTGCTTATATTTGCAAAAAGCACAGCGAAGGTCGCTGTGCTTTTTCGTATGTAGCTGCCTCATCGTGTAGACTCTTTTACATGACCTGTAAAGATCTCTCATTGAAGAATTGCCGAACCTCTTCGGCTTTAATCCCTGCTTTTTTAGCCTTTAGGAGCAAATAGACCCATTCTAAATCCAGATCTATCTCACGTAGCCCTCCGTTATCCACCTGGTTGGACATTTCCAAAAAAATCTCCTCCTAAGATTCTAAGTCCCCAGGCAGTCCAGCCATCATAGTATTTCTACCTTAGACCTGAGACTTTGTGTCCCTGCCTTTCAGCAGGTTTACCCTTTACTGTACCCTCTAATATTAAAGGGTCGGTCTGTATTTCGATGATTCAGCTCTGTGCAATAACATTATACAAGGTATTGAAGGAAAAGTGTGTCGATTTGTGTAATTTTTATTGATAAGAATAGAGAGACAAATAGCTGATTTTGGCAATACTTGTACCAATAACAGCGTTTATAAGGAGTGATTAACTATTAATATAGTATGTAGAAAACTAGTGCTCTGGTATGTAATTAATAAATACCCAATTTTTAAATGTTGAAACGGGGGTTTTTAAGAAAAAAGTAGGACGGTAAGATCATTTTCATAGTCCTTTGGTTTGATAGCGATTGTTAGCATTCGTTATATGAATAAGGTATAAACCTATACCGTTTTGCGAACGGATTGGACAAAAGTATGAATTGATTACAACAGACGAAAGTAGCACAATAGTATAAGGTAATAAAATTTAAATTAGGTTATGATTATTATAGAATGAAAACGCAATCATCGCAGCTCTGAAAGCGCCTATACTTGCGCTTAAATTGGAGTTCATCCGTTAGGAGGATTTATTCATGGCAGCCAAAGAGCCCCACAACGAATCCCTTTGGAGTAAATATTACGGACCCAATCTCGGTTATATCCAAGAGAAATATGAGCAATTCGTCAAAGATCCGGCTTCTGTAGAACATAATTACCGGGACCTTTTTACAATTTCTGGACCTCCTCCATTGACTGCAGAAGAACAGCAAGACCCACAGCCAGTAGTTTCCGGAAATACGGAATGGCTTAAGAAGGCCGTAAGAGCATCCAAACTGATTGCCAACATTCGAATTCACGGCCATCTGGGAGCTAATATTGACCCGCTTGAGCGGAAACCAAACACTATGGCTAAATGGCTTAACCCTGAAACCTATGAGTTAACCCGCGACGATCTGGTTGCATTACCTGCTTCTCTGATTTGGGAGAATGCTCCGGCGGATGTACTTACCGGATGGGATGCCTATCACCGGATGCTTCAAATATATACACAAACCATCGCTTATGAATTCGGGCATGTGAACGCTGAACAGGAGCTCCGTTGGCTGAACAGCCAAGCGGAATCACCAAGCTCCCCCTCCCCTCTGAATAGTGCGGAACGCAAAGAACTGCTTAAGCGGCTCGTTCAGGTAGAGCAGTTCGAAACCTTTTTGCACAAGACATTTGTGGGACAAAAACGCTTCAGTCTCGAAGGAAACGATGCCCTCGTCCCTATGCTGGATGAAATCGTACGTGCCGCCGCACATGATGGTGCGGAGCATATTCTAATGGGCATGGCCCACCGCGGGCGGTTGAACGTGCTGGCTCATATTCTGGGAAAACCCTATGATATTATTTTCTCTGAATTCCATCATTCTCCGAACAAAGAGCTGTTCCCCTCTGAGGGGTCAATGGGCATTAACTATGGCTGGACAGGAGATGTGAAGTACCACTTAGGTGCAGATCGCGCAGTCCGTGAAGGTGAAACCGTGCGGACCCGTCTGACTCTGGCGAATAACCCCAGTCATTTGGAATTCGTAAATCCCGTTGTGGAGGGCTTTACCCGTGCTGCTCAGGAAGATCGCAGCACACCGGGAATGCCAATCCTCGATACCAATAAAGCCATGGCGGTTCTGATGCACGGTGATGCCGCTTTTCCAGGAGAAGGCATCGTTGCTGAAACCTTGAATATCGGCAAACTGAACGGTTATCAAAATGGCGGTACGATTCATATTATCGTTAATAATCGCATCGGGTTCACAACAGAAAGCGAAGACTCCAGGTCTACCCATTATGCAAGCGACTTGGCTAAAGGGTATGAAATTCCAATTGTACATGTGAACGCCGATGACCCGGAAGCCTGTGTGGCTGCCGTTCGTCTGGCCAGCTCTTACCGTAATTTGTTCAAGAAGGACATTGTTATCGACCTTATTGGGTATCGCCGCCACGGTCACAATGAAATGGATGATCCTGAAACAACCCAGCCTATCGTATATGGCAAGGTTCGAACCCATCCGACCGTCTACAATATTTACGCTGAACGTCTGATTCAGGATAAAGTCACTACTCTTGATGAAGTGAAGAAAGTATATGCCGAGGCCGAGAGCCTTCTGCAGGAAGCTTATGATAGTATGAAGGAAGGCAAACATAAAAAAGGTGAGAGCAAATCAGCCGTCCCACTACAGACTGGCGATTCCAGTTCACGCGCTACAGCTGTTCCTCTGGACACTCTGCGTGAGATTAACCGCCAGCTGTTGACCGTTCCCGACGGTTTCCAGGTCTATCCGAAGCTGCAGCGAATTCTACAGCGCCGTAAGGATTCATTGAACGAAGGCGAAAAGGTAGATTGGGCATTGGCTGAAAGCCTAGCTTTTGCCACTATTCTGCACGATGGAACACCTATTCGTCTAAGCGGTCAGGATTCACAGCGGGGCACCTTTGCCCATCGCCACCTTGTTCTACATGACAGTGAATCCGGAAAGCGGTTCTCCCCATTGCATCAGCTGACGGATTCCAAGGCATCTTTTGCGGTGTACAACAGCCCACTCTCCGAAGCCTCTGTTCTTGGATATGAATACGGATATAACGTATTTGCACCCGAAACTATGGTGCTTTGGGAAGCGCAATATGGGGATTTCGCCAATGCTGCCCAAGTCATTTTCGACCAGTTCATTGCCGCCGGACGTGCAAAGTGGACGCAGCGAAGCAATCTGGTTGTCCTTCTCCCGCACGGCTATGAAGGGCAGGGTCCTGAGCATTCCAGCGGCAGGCTGGAACGCTACTTGCAATTATCGGCAGAGGAGAATTGGACCGTTGCCAACCTAACTACCGCAGCGCAATATTTCCACCTCCTGCGTCGTCAGGCAGCCTTATGCGGTCAGGGAGATGCCCGTCCACTGGTTATTATGACTCCTAAGAGCCTCATCCGCAATCCGCGCAGCACCTCGAACGGTACGGAGCTGGCTGCAGGACATTTCTTGCCGGTATTCCCTGAGTCGTCACTGGGGCAGAACCCGGGTAAAGTGAAGCGGCTGGTTGTATGCAGCGGGAAAGTAGGGGTTGATTTGCAGACAGAACTGGAGTCGGGTCGGGATCAGGATTGGTCTTGGCTGCATATTCTCCGTCTGGAGCAACTTTATCCTTTCCCAAAAAGCGAACTTTTGGCTTATCTTGAAACGTTCACCTCACTTGAGGAGATTGTATGGGTACAAGAGGAACCGAAAAACATGGGCGCTTGGAGTTATGCTGAACCCCGGTTGAGAGCCATTGCTCCAGCGAATACAGGCGTTCAATATATCGGCCGCCCGGAACGTTCCAGCCCGGCCAGCGGATATGCAGACGTTCATGCCTATGAGCAGCGGAGAATTGTCTCTGAAGCCCTGAAGTTAAACACGCAAGTACAAGCGGCTGTGCCGTCCACCTAAGGGACGGCGTCACAATAGCAAAAACTATAATATTTGGGGAGGTAGCGGCCTGTGTCTGAAATTAAAGTACCCGATTTGGGTGAATCCATTTCCGAAGGAACGATCTACAAATGGCTAGTCAATGAGGGTGACACTGTCGGACAGGGAGATGTACTCGCAGAGCTTGAAACCGATAAGGTCAACCTTGAGATTAGCGCAGAGGAAGACGGCGTCATCACCTCCATTCTGCGCCAAGCCGGCGAGAATGTAGCCGTCGGTGAGGCTATCGGCATCATCGGCAGCGGTGCCGGAAGCCAGCCGCAGGTTACAGCTGCGGCTGCAGTTGAGGGCGCGGCTTCTAGCAGCGCCCCGGCTGAGCCAGCGGCGAGCGTTAGCGCCACTGCACCTGAAGCTGCGCCCGAAGGGCCTGCGGCAGCGGGCGAAAGCAACGCTGCCCTGGCCTCGCCAGGCGCACGGAAGCTCGCACGGGAGCGCGGCATCGACCTCGGCGAGGTGAGCGCCCGTGATCCTATCGGCCGCATTGGGCAGGCCGATGTGAAGGAGCATGGTGCAGCAGCGCCTGCGGCCGCTGCACCCGCGGTGTCTGCACCGGCGCCGCAAGGCAAGCCGGAGGCGGCGAAGCCGGCTGCCGGCAAAACGCAGCAGCCGGAGGACGGCAAGTCCGTCGAGCGCAAGCGCATGTCGCGCAGACGGCTGACGATTGCCAGCCGCCTGGTGGAAGCGCAGCAGACGGCGGCCATGCTGACCACCTTCAACGAGGTGGATATGACGGCCATCCTCGATATTCGCAAGCGCCGCAAGGACGCCTTCAAAGAAAAGCATGAAGTCGGACTCGGGTTCATGTCCTTCTTCACCAAAGCAGTCATCGGCGCGCTCAAAGCCTACCCAATGCTGAATGCGGAGATTGACGGCGAAGATTTGGTTCTGAAGAAATTCTATGATATCGGTATTGCTGTAGCTGCCAAGGAAGGACTTGTAGTTCCGGTCGTCCGTGATGCAGACCGACTCAGCTTCCCGCAAATCGAGCGACAGATCGGCGAGCTTGCCTCCAAGGCACGGAGTAATACCCTCAGTCTTTCCGAACTTCAGGGCGGCACATTTACAATTACGAACGGCGGTGTATTCGGATCACTATTATCCACACCGATTCTAAATACTCCACAGGTCGGCATTCTCGGAATGCACAAGATCCAGCTCCGCCCGATCGCGTTGGATGAAGAGAGAATGGCTAACCGTCCTATGATGTATATCGCGTTGTCTTACGATCATCGGATCGTTGACGGCTCGGAAGCCGTAAGCTTCCTTGTCAAAATCAAAGAACTGTTGGAAGATCCAGAATCCCTGTTGCTGGAAGGGTAATTTCCAATCTAATATAAAATAGAACGCCCCGCCTGCTCTCTCGAGTAGAACGGGGCGTTTTCCTTTTCGTTTTCGATTTGGACTAGCCCTTAATTAATTTTCAATTAGTCCTATACCCAACCCTAATGAGGAATAGTAGATTGAGGGCATACGTTTTTGCAGTTTAGTAGCATAGTTGCGTACAGTGGCATAGTTACAGTTTAGTTGTACAGTCACTGTAGTGGCATAGTTACAGTTTAGTTGTATGGTCACTTTAGTTGCAATTTATTGTACTTTAGTTGCAACTTAGTTACAGCCTCAGTTGCACTTCATTAGTTGCACTTTCTACACCTATTTCGAGCATATAGCCGACTCTGCGTGAGATAAGTGTATTCAGTGCAACTATAAATCGAAAAACCACCTATTTTCACCAAAAACCAAATATATAAGTGCATAAAGTGCAACTAGACAACCGACGCGAGGTGATAACTCGTCTATAGTTGCACTTTCTACACTTAAAAGAGGCGCACAGCAAAACAGGCACCGGGAACGCCCCCAAATGCCTGTTTACCATGCCCTTATACTGTTACAACTACTCTCCTCTGCCTGTGTTACAATTGCTGCCCCACTTGTGTTACAACTACTCTCCTCTGCCTGTGTTACAATTACGCTCCCTTGCTTTGTATCACAATTCCTCTCCGTTACTTTGTATAACATCCCTGTACCAGTAAAAGCTGTCCTTCGGAATGCGCTTCAGCTCCTTGGGGTCGGTTTCATCACGGTCTACATAGACGAACCCGTAGCGCTTTTGGTAGCCGTTGAGCCAGCTAAGTACATCCGTAAAGGACCAAGGACAATAACCTAACAGATCGACACCGTCGGTGATAGCCTGCTGGCACTGCTCCAGATGTGAGCGAAGGTAGGCAATACGGTAACCATCATGTATGGTACCATCCGCTTCCAGCTTATCGAATTCACCCAGGCCATTCTCCGTAATCATCACCGGCAGACCATATCTGCTCATCATACGGCGCAGTCCGATCCGCAATCCCGTCGGGTCAATGGCCCAATCCCAGTTAGTGGTCTCCAAGTTTGGGTTGGCCGTTGTTTTGTACAAGCCGGGGATGCCGGTATCGGCATTGCTGCCTTTTTGGCCGGTAGTATTCATCTCCCCTGTCTCCACACCATCCACCGGATTAAACTCATAGGTCAGTGATTGGTAGTAATTCATTCCCATAAAGTCCGGTGTTCCTGCAGCCAGTAGCTCATAATCACCATCTTCGATGATGGGTGCCCAGCCTTTTTCCTTCAAATAGGTTAAAGCACTTTCCGGATATTGGCCCCAGCAGTACACATCCAGCCACCAGTGATTGGTTAACTCCTCTGCATTCTCAAAAGCCAGCATATCCTTAGGGCTGCTCGAAGCCGGATAAGCCGGGGAATACGCGAAGCTTGGGCCGATCTGTCCGTCCGGAACATATTGACGGAATGATGCGATGGCCTTGGCATTTGCCAGAAAAGCAATATGATTGGCATCAAAAAAACGTCTTCGATCCTGCACACCCGGTGGATGCATACCTGTAATGAATGCGTGGTTCGTATTATAATTCTGTTCATTTAGCGATACCCAGTACTTCACCTTTCCCCCAAACCTTTTATATAGAGTGATACAATAATTGTCGAAATCCTCAATGATCTTCCTCGATTCCCAGGCTCCGTATTCATCCATGAGCGCTTGCGGAACATCCCAGTGATACAGAGTAAGAATAGGCTCAATGCCGAACGCAAGCAGTTCATCGATCAACCTCTCATAAAATTGCAAACCTGCCTCATTCACTTCTCCTCTACCCTGCGGAAAAATACGCGGCCAGCTTACCGAGAACCGGTAGGCTTTCAGTCCCATTTGAGCCATTAAAGCAACGTCCTCTTTATATCGGTGATAATGATCGACTGCAACCTCACCGTTCGAGCCCTTGAAGGTCTTACCGGGAATTTTAGTGAAAACATCCCAGACCGACGGTCCTTTCCCATCCTCGTTCCACGCACCCTCAATTTGATAGGCAGCTGAAGCAGCTCCCCACAGAAAATGTGCGGGAAATGGTTTTAATTGTTCGTGCAGCATGCTTTTCCACTCCTTGTAGGACATCTGAGTTGGCGTGTCTTTTGACTATCGATATTCATAGCAGTCCTTAATATTTAAGTATTCTTCCCAAATATCTGTAGTTATACTTTAAACATACTTTGTGGAGGTGGCCCTTTGAATATTACAAGCGAGGAAGACTTAAAACAGCTCATTAAAGAAGACCCATGGATGATGGAGATTTTAGAAACAGCTATGCTGTTAGAACTCCCGGAATGGTGGATTTGTGCCGGCTTTGTACGATCGAAGGTATGGGATGCGCTGCATGGTTTCGAGGAAAGAACACCTTTGCCGGATGTAGATGTTATCTATTACGACAAACACAATCTTCACGAAGATGAGGAGAAGCGATTGGAACAGAAGTTGCGAAGCCTAAATCCTACGATTCCCTGGTCCGTGAAGAACCAAGCCCGAATGCATGTCATTAATCACCTTGCGGCACCTTATACATCATCAGTAGATGCAATCTCCAAGTTTCCCGAGACCGCCACAGCACTAGGAGTTTCATTAAGCGAAGAGAAGGGACTGATTTTGACCGCACCGCATGGGATTGAGGATGTTGTGAATATGTTGCTAAGACCGACCCCACATTTTACAGAAAATAAAAACTTGACTCCTATCTATGAGGAACGGCTACTCAAGAAGGACTGGAAATCGATTTGGCCTCGGCTGCGAGCTTATTCTGCTGGGTAAGTATACTGAAAACTTATACTTTGTTATATTATGAAAAAACCAGCGGAAGTCCGCTGGTTCAGCCTAACTATGATCTAAATGGAGAGCTTAAGCTTATACCGCCAAATCGATGCCAACCACGCCAACGACTTCTCCTTGGTGGTTCCGGATGGCCTTGGATAAGGTTATGCACGAGCGTTTTGTTATGGCCGAAACATAAGGATTGGAGACATATGCCCCTTCGCTCATTGCACCGTTCCACCAATCCCGTCTCTTCGCATTCAACAAACCTGCCGTTGGTTCGGAAAAGATAAAGGTTCCATCCGTCCGGTTCGACCAGATGGCCTGGACATCCGGCACTTTTTTAATGCAAGCACCCAGAACACCGCCATGACTTGCCGGATCCGGTACATACAGCTCCTCCTTGGCGGAAATATCCTGCAGCAGGATCTGCATCTCTTGCAGCCTTCCGGCATATTGGCTCAGCTCGATCTCTTCTTTGCCCGCAATAACAGCAACTGACTCCCTCAAAGCTTGAGATTCCGTCAGCAGATTAGCACTAACCTCATTAAGTTGTCCTATTTGGGTACGTTGGCGGGTCACCTGCTCCAAGGTAAGATCCACATTAGCGATAGTCTCGCTAACAATGACTACCGCACCGCGGAGCTCGGTAGTGGTGTCCCCAATTAACTGGCTTTGGCGGGACGCAGCTGCTACAGTGTCAACCACCACAGCTCCAACCTCATCTACCCGGGCCGCAATATCATCCAGACGCAGTCTTACCGCGCCCACTTCATTCACTCCGCGTTCCACCGCTGCTTGCTCTACGGTTACCGAGTTTAATACCTGCTCAACCCCGTTGTTGATATCCTGCAAAAGACCGGAGGATCGATCTACCGAAGCTTTGCTCTGATCAGCCAGCTGCCGGATGCGGCCCGCCACTACCGAGAAGCCCCTTCCCTGTTCTCCAGCCCGCGCCGCTTCTATAGAAGCATTCAATGCGAGCAGGGAAGTTTCGTTCACAATACCTATAATAAGGGCGTTTATTTCCTCCAGCATGTTCAAATGTTGGCTTAAAGTTGCGAACTTGCTCCGCATATCTCCGCCTTGTTCCTTTAACTCCGTCATAACCGCATCTGTATTTCTTAGAGACTCGACCATTTCAGAAACTCCCTGGCGGGTATCCTTCATATTGGCCCCAAGTTTGTCTGTCAGTTCCTGAATATGCGATGTGGCAGCCGCGACTCCACCCATAGTTTCAAAAGCTCCCTCTATGTTTGCTTTTGCCTCGTAACTGCGGGTACGTAGCCCAATCTCATATTCATGAGAATAATCTGCAGTCTGCTGCAGTTCCTCCGTATGTCGGCTAATCTCCTCCAAGGCTCCATGCAGCCGGTCTGAAGTAACTACAATTTCATTGCCAAGCAGCTCCACTTTGTTATTAGTATCCTGGAGCAGCTGTTCTTTACTCAGCTTGGAGTCGTGCAAGGTCAAGGACCTCCAACTCAATGTCACAATTAACAACATGAACACCAGCTTGTGTACCCAAAACATGTCAATCAACCAGCTGTACAGGCCAACAAGAAGTACCAGAACGATAAACAGACTTAAATTCCTGCGGTTACGCATCATCAACTGTCCACTCCACTCCATCATGTTATGTATTCTGACATTATAACAGTTGGAGTCCTCAAAGGAAATACTTTCCTAATGGTTTAAGGGGACCGCTTAGTTTTGTATACCTGCCTGCTCCATCATTCCACGGGCGATCCATACTCCAGCTGCTCCCGCTTGGGCCAAACCGCGGGTTACGCCGGCTCCGTCTCCTCCGCAGTACAAGCCGGATATTTCTGTCTCCAACTTGTCCGTAAGTTTTGGCCGGGCCGAATAGAATTTCGCCTCTACCCCGTAGAACAAGGTGTGTTCCGATGCGATACCCGGGGTCACCTTCTCCAATGCCTCCACCATTTCGATCAGACTCTTCATGGTGTTGTATGGCAGCACAAGCCCAAGGTCTCCGGGAACAGCTTCCTTGAGTGTCGGCTCCAGAAAACCTTCGCTGATCCGCGTTTCCGTGGAACGCCTTCCCCGCAGGATATCACCGTACTTCTGAACGATAACACCGCCGCTGGACAAGTCATTTGCTCTTTTACAAATTTCCCGGGCATACTCATTAGGCTTATCGAAGGGCTCTGTAAACTTATGCGATACCAGCAGGGCAAAGTTAGTATTTCTCGAGCCGCGTAACGGGTCTTTATAAGAGTGTCCATTCGCTGCCATTACTCCGCTGTGGTTCTCCACTACGACATGACCGGAAGGATTGCTGCAGAAGGTGCGGACACGGGTGCCCACAGAGGTGTTATAAATGAATTTTCCTTCGTAAAGGTGTTCATTAATCTCCCGCATCACCACATCCGAGGTTTCCACACGTACACCTACATCAACTTGGTTGTTATACATTTTGAGACGGCGTTTCTTCAAGATCTCTGTCAGCCAAGCTGATCCGTCACGGCCTGGAGCAATCATGACTTGGGCAGCTTCGTGGGTTTCCCCATTTTTTAGAATAATCCCTGTAATGCGGTGTGTGCCATTATCTTTGACAGTTGCAATGTCCTGAACCTCTGTCTTGAAGATCATATCAATGCGCGTTTTCAAATATTCATAAATGGATTTAAGAATCTCCAAGTTTTGTTCTGTTCCAAGATGCCGCACCTGTGCCCGCAGCAGCTTAAGTCCTGCGGCGTAGCCCCGCTGCTCAATATTGCGTATGCTCTCCGTAGTAGGATCGGTAATATTCGGGGTAGCCCCGTGCTCCAGATTGACATCATCGACATAACGTATCAGCTCCAGCACCTTCGAAGGAGCCAAATAATCCGTCATCCAGCCGCCGAACTCGGTTGTAATATTGAACTTTCCA
Source organism: Paenibacillus wynnii (assembly GCF_000757885.1). Classification (NCBI taxonomy): domain Bacteria; kingdom Bacillati; phylum Bacillota; class Bacilli; order Caryophanales; family Paenibacillaceae; genus Paenibacillus; species Paenibacillus wynnii. Next base: position 1,650,150 of record NZ_JQCR01000002.1, read on the forward strand.
TCACTATAGGCACCTGCTCCACCAAAACCGGCCGTTATAGAGCAGGCAGGCAGACACCCTGCAAATTCTTTACGGCCTGACGCAGGTGGACACAGCTTGATTTTTTCTTCAAGAATCGGGCAGGTTCGATGATAGATATCATGCCCCTTGTCCACCAGCAGTACCTTCCAATGCGGTGCCTTCCGCGTAAGCTCATAACAGGCAAAGATCCCAGCCGGGCCCGCACCTACAACAATTACATCATATTTACTCATCTGTTCCTCCTACAATGGATAGAGATTTGATTAGTCTAGTGGTTAACGCAACAAAAAACCCGAATACTTCATAGGTATGCAAAAGCACCCTATTCGTAGCCAGGAATTTACGGTCCCCTGTAGAAACCCCCAAACCTTATCTTTGAGGATATACGAACAGCTTATCAATATTTTGTGATCCATAAGGAAGCTTACTTAATATAAGCGAATGTGTCAAGCTTAAATTTATATAATATACGTGTTTATATCAATAAATAACTAAAAACTAATCTATAACATTGACTCATGCACCTAAACACGAACATTCGCAGCATCACACCCTATGGAAGGAAACTGCAGATAATTGTCGAATATATAAGTATATTGACACTGGAAATGAGGAACACCTTATGTATATTCCAACCCAAACTCCTCGTGCTACCTACTGGAACCGCGTGCTTCTAAATGTGTTCTGGATCCTTCTGGCTTTAGATCTGTTGAGTCAACTATTCGTTTTTGGATCGATGTGGGGTTATCGCCCTCGGGTTACGGCAGGGGAATATTTTTTTTCCTATATATTAACTCCTGATTTAATCATATTGGCTCTCCTTCTTACACTTGAAGGTATCTATAAATGGAAGCCGCAGTTCTCTGAAGCCTCTATTACGGTTGGAAGCCATTTATATGCGATTTTAATTATCATGTTTGTGAGTCCAGAGATAGATGTTAAGCCGTTAATTATGCTTTTACCGCTTCTTGTGTCCATGATTTATCTGAATAGCACTTACCTAATAGCATCTACGATCATCTGTTTGACATATACGATTATCTTATTCAGTACTACTCCAACACACGATTATACGCTGCGGGTTGAGAATATAATTATAGCTCTCATCTTTGCCGGTACTTCAATTACTGGCTTTGGAGTCATTCACCGAGGGCGGGATCTCCTACATTCCCTGGAGAATTCAATGAAATCGGAGCAGGATTTGCGAATCCAGAATATCATCATGGACCGCCTGTCCAAAATCGATCCGCTTACCGATCTTTACAATCATAAAACCTTTCATGAATACCTCGGCTGGCTAATTGATCATCAGCAGAATAATCCCTTTCCGATGCAGCTGGCGGTACTCGATCTAGACAATTTCAAGAAAGTAAATGATATGTACGGGCATTGGGTTGGTGATATTGTTCTTAAGCAGGTAGCAGCGATTATATTGAAGAATATCGGGGCTGACGATTTTGCCGCGCGGTATGGCGGAGAAGAATTCGTAATTATCCTGACTGCCAAATCGTTAGATACCTCCTATGAGATTATTGAAAAAATACGTGCAGACATTGCCGAAATGCCGATCACGGAGATGGAAGGAAAATCGGTGACCGTTAGTATAGGAATGCATGATTTTGTGGGCGCAGACTCCAAGAGCTTTGTTTTTCAAAAAGCCGATGATGCCCTCTACGAAGCTAAAAAAACAGGCAAAAACAAAATTGTGGTTTTATAAAAAAAACGAGCCCTCAGAATCCTCTGACGGCTCGTTTTGTATTTAACTCTAGTTTATAAGCAAAAGCTCCTCATCCCATTTCTTCTGCGGATCAAACCATTCGGCTATCCTGTGCTCCGAAATAGGCCTGCTGACCAAATAACCTTGGACCTTGTCACAGCCCGATTGTTTCAAGAAAGCCAATTGCCCGGTATCTTCGACACCCTCCGCCACAACCTTAAGTCCTATTTTATGCCCAAGCTCCACTATGGTCTGAACAAAAGATTGGCTGTATGTGTTATCCGACAGGGAATCAATAAACGTCTTATCCATTTTGAGTGTAGTAATCGGCAACTGCTGCAAATAGCTGAGCGATGAATACCCTGTACCGAAATCATCAAGAGCAATACGTATCCCGCGGGACTTTAGAAATTCCAGCTTACTGACTATATTCCCGAAAGACTCCATGAAAATCGATTCCGTGATCTCAAGCTCCAAGCATTCCGGCTCCAGACCACTCTCCGTTAGAACATTCAACACCATATCCGTGAAATCATCCTGCATCATTTGTATAACGGAAATATTTACCGAAATTTTGTATGGAGTGCCCACCCGATTATGAACCTCTTTCATAAAGAAACAGGATCTCCTAAGCACCCACTCCCCGATAGGGATAATCAGCCTAGAATCCTCTGCAATTTTGATAAAAGATAATGGAGAAACAAACCCCAACGCTGGACTGTTCCAACGAATTAACGCCTCTACCCCGGAGATTCTTCCCGAGTGGATTTCCACCTGAGGCTGGTAATGCAGCTCGAATTCATCATTGACTACCGCACTGCGCAAATGCTTTTCAATATTCATCCGTTCATTGAAAGAGGCATGCATCGATCTGTCATACACAATATATCTGCTCTTGCCTTCTTCCTTTGCCCGGTACAATGCCACATCGGCGTTCTTTAATATTTCTTCAGTAGTTGTACCGTCTTCTGGATAGAAGGAAATCCCCATACTGACAGTGACATATAAATTGCTTTCTCCGATTAGAAAAGGACTTTTGAACTCTTCCAGAATGTCCTCCGCCAATTTTAATACCTCTTCACGATCCCGTGTATCTTTTAGAAAAATAACAAATTCATCCCCGCCAAGTCTAGAAAGAATTTCACCCTCGCGGATTACAGACTGCAGTCTCTCACTGGCCTGGCGAATAAGAATATCCCCAAATTTATGTCCCAGCGTATCATTGATGTATTTGAAATTATCCGTGTCCACGAAGATCAGCGCTGCCTGACCCCCGCAATATCGGAAATAATTCTCCATACCCTCCAGCAGACTTGCTCGATTAGGCAAATTACTCAAGGAATCGTAATAAGCCATATGGAAAATCTTCTCTTGATTCTCCAGCAGCAGGTCATACTGCCCTACCAGCTCTTGCTGTGTGGCCGTAAGCTGTTCATAAGTGGCCTCCAGCTCCTGATAGCTGTTATTCAGTTTCAACTCCACCTGCTTCCGGGTGCTTATATCAATCAGTGAGCCTAAGAAAAAGGCGACTTTATGATTGGAATCAAAAATAGCCTTCCCCCTAACCTCAAACCATACATATCTACCATGCTTGCTACGCATCCGGTATTCCGTTTCATAAATAGGGGTTAAGCCCTCCAGATGATCTTCCCTTGATTTGCGGGCTGCCTCTTGGTCATCCGGATGAATGATGCTAGAAACACCCGCGTATGTATTAACCTCGTCCGTGTTATAGCCCATGTTCTCATACCAGCGCTCGGACATCGTATAAATCCCTGTATCTAAATCGAGCTCCCACATATAAGCGCCTGATCCTTCGGATGCAAGCCTGAATCTGCGTTCATTCACTTGAAGTTTTTCAATCTGATCCTTCAATTCTTCCTCGGTTGCCGCCAGCTCTTCATATGTAGCTTCGAGCTCTTCATAACTCATTTGCAGTTTAATTTCACTGTGCTTTCTCTCATCGATATCCATACCCACCAGAACAAATACATCTGACGCCTGTTTATCCAATCCCTGAAGGATGGATGTCCGAAATACAAAGTGAGGTCCCGAGGAATTCCCATTCTTAATCTGCATTTCTAAATTATTTACACAATCCTTCTGTACCGCCCTCTGGAGGAGTTCAGTGAGATCAGTGACCTGACTCCCTTCCACTCCGTCAATATCATCTATGCTCTCCCCCAATATATCCTTCTCCCGCAGTCCGGTCATTTTCTCGGCATACTTATTGAATCGAATGACTTTCTTATCTGCATTCAAGGCCCATACAAAAATTCCAGTGTGCTCGATAACATCTTCGAAAAATTGCTGTTCGGCATGTATGGACCTGCGTAAATAGTTAATATACATTTTGATAAATACCATACAGAATACCAGCAGGCAAAAGCCTATGGCCGTCCCGGAAAAGATTTTGTTATGCATTCTTACTTTGTAATAATCGGAATGGGTGAAGAAATACTGCTTGTACATTTCCTCGAATGCCCCGGACTGCTTGACCTGGTCCAATCTGATATTAATATACGAGACCAAATCCGGGGAAGACTTACTAATACCATAAGCCACATCCATAGGGTAAAGATTATCCATTTTATGTATGATTTTGCCCATCAAGCCTTGCTCGACAATCAGATAATCAACAACCAACTGATTCTCAAACAACAGGTCGATCTCCCCATTCTGAAGGGCCGTTAGAGCCTGAGGAACCGTGGAATATGTTTTATAATCGGAAATTCCCACTTTATTCTTCAGAACTTCCTCCGAGTATTGATCGCTTCCTACCCCTATTTTATAATTCGCCAATGTATTAATTTTTACATTTTCTTGTAAACTCTGTTTGGCATAGATAGAGATATAACTTTTCAAAACCGGTTTCGAAAATAAAATACTTTGTTTTCTTTCATTTGTTACTACCATCAGACCTGTCGTATCAATTTCTCCCTTTTTTAAGCGCTCGTTCACTTCGGTCCACTGCCCGGAACTGTAATTAATTAAATATTCCTGCTTCCTAAAAAGCATACTTGTCAAATCAATGTCGAATCCGGTCAAATAACCATTCTGAATATATTTATATGGAGGATAATTCAATTCCGCCTGATATTCGATCTCCTCTCTGGCGGCTTGTGCTGTGACAGGAAGGGCTGCTGTAATCAGAAAAATGAACAGGAGTGTAACTTTACACCACTTCATCGCAATTCTCCTTTAGGATATCCGCAAATTCTAGGGCTTTTACACATGGGGTATTCGACAAAATATGAGAGTCTTCCTGCTGCTTTAGCTGCTATTTCATACAAATTGTACAAATATACCATCTATCCTGTGAATATATAAAATTGCAACAAATTAGTTATAAACCCCTTCAAATTTTAGGTTGCTTTTTAGGTATAAAGTGTGGATAATAGCAGTAACGCTTGATAATGATTATCATTATTGAAAAGGAATTACAGAATTTAATCTATTTGAGATAAAAAGGAGACTGAACACCCATGAATGCAACGACTACCCGCACTACATTGAAAGTTGACGATTATTTGGATCTGCTCAATCTTGCTGTTAAAGTTGGAGATCTGAAATGGCAAAGGGAAATCAAATCCAGACTTCAATATATCCTCTGTATGCAACCGAAATAACACTATAGATTCCGCCGCATTCCTATTTTTGGGGGTGCGGCTTTTTTTGTTATCTTCGCGAAAGACCGATAAGGTTTAATAAATAGTATGAACTTAAGTATAATAATTGGAATACAGTCTTCAGATTGGGGTGTGTGGGCTTGAAAAAAGTTATGTTGTTCATTTGGATGCTTAGTTTATTATGGGTAACCGGTGTTTATGCCGCAGAAGTTCCAGTCCAGCAAGGCTTGGTAGTGGATGAGGCCGGGCTGCTGAATTCCGGGGAAACCTCTGCAATCGCCGACACTGCTGCAGGAAGCCGCTATACGTTCCATATCCTTACCATAGAGTCCCTGAACGGTGCCAATTCAGCTAACTACGCTGGGAATGTGTACGACTCATGGAGTCTCTCGTCACGTGATATACTGCTGCTCATCTCCCTCGAGGAACATCAGGTGGAACTTAATTTCCAGAATTCAGGGCTGCGTTCCTCGCTGGATTCCTGGTCACAACAACAGGGCGGCCCTTCCGGAAGTGCAGCAATCACTAAATGGATTGACACTTATTTCATTCCTTATGCAGTGGACGGCGACTTTGCAGGGGGGATCTCCTCTCTAATGGAAGCTACACATTCACTGGGTCAGTCGCAAGGTACTACAGCCGGAACAGGCAACATAGAGAAGGATAGATCTACAGTGTCAATGCCCGCAATCCTTCTAATCTTAATAGGGGCTGCCGTAGTTCTTGGATTATTATATGTTGCAGTCACAGGACTCCGGAGGCGCAGAGCACTGGATGAACAGAAAGAACAGCTAGGCGACCTGCTAGTGCAGGCTAATCGGGCAATTGAATCACTGAAGCCGTTCCAGGGTATTGTTCAGGGTAAAACTGCTGAAAGGATCGAAGCCATCTCAGAGCGCCTTACGAATGAGCTGATCCAAATTTCTGCATTAAGAAATGAAGATAGCGACGTTGCACCAGCATTTTATCGCCTTACCGCCCTCAAAACAGCGGCGGCTAAGCTCAGTGAGGCCAATATTTCCTTTCGGACCGCTATCCTGGAGGAGGAACAGCAAATCGCCGTTATCAGTGAAGCAGATAAAAATGTAAAGCAGCGCATTACCGAACTGAAGAAAGATGCTCCCGAATTAGATCAGCAGCTCCAAAGCGCCGTTCGGGAAACGGGCTACGAGCTTCAAGGGATTGCAGAAGACCTTAAGGAGCTGGCTGAGGAGACCACCAAGGCGGATCAGCTGGAGCTGTTTGATCCGATTGCCGCGCAGGAAATTACTGAGGATGCCCTGGACAAACAGGAGCAAATCGAAAAGGACCTGAAGGATGTCGATACCTACGATGACAAAGCAGATGATTTCCCGGAAACTCTAGCCGCCATTCGCACCAAAATGACTGGAATTATAGAACAGAACTCCCTTCAAAATATGAAGGTAAAGCCTTATGACCTCTTGGAGAAGGCTAGTGTAGAAGCCGCTAACCTGGAGGTTCCTCTTAGCAAGGGAGATATGGACGAAGTACGCAAAATCGGAGCCAGGCTGGACACCCTCCTGCTGGATGCTGTTTCTATGACAGAACGCCAAGCTCTCATAAGGAAGGATAATCGGCGTGATTTGGAAACTGTCCGTTCGAATTGGAGCCGGCTGCACCAGCGGCGTGAAACTCTTCAAGCCCGGATCATGGAGTCCAGAGCACGCTTTATAGAACAGCATTTAGCGGCTGCTAAGAATGATCTGGAGGCTTGGAGCACCCGGATTCGGGAGGGTGCTGAGGAGGTTCCCCAAATTGAAAGCTGGACCAGTGATGAACGCGGCGAATATGACCATGCCCGGAGCGCACTTGATCGGCTGCTTTCCCTTCAGGAAGAGGCTAATCGGCAGTTTAATGAAATCTCGGGCAGTCTGGATTCTCTGAATGAAAGGCTGAATACGATCATTCACCTCTTCTCCGAAGGACAGGAACGTGTTGATTCAGCAGAACAGCTGCTTCAGAGTAGAGGATTCATCTTAAGGAGTCATTTTAATCTCTCCTCGCTTCCCGAATTCACTGAACTACAACACAAACTTTCTGCTGGACCTTATCATTTGGATGATCTGGAAGCCTTGGCCCATTCCTATCAATCACAGATTGAGACCTTTGTAAATGAAGCAACCCGGCTGGTACGCCAGAAGGAAGAAGAAGAACGGCAGGCACAGCTGGCCCCAATGCAGGAAATACAGAGAAGGGAACAAGCCCGCAAGCGAATGTCATCGGGTCCACCCTCCTCCGGCGGTTTCGGCGGCGGACGTTCCTCCGGGGGCTCCTCTTGGGGCGGTGGGAGCGGTGGACGTTCTTCAGGCGGCTCCTCATGGGGCGGAGGAGGAAGATCAGGGGGCAATTCATCCGGGGGTTCCAAGTGGTAGGTGTGTGAAGACTTTTGGGGAACAGAACATCTATATAAGCTGATCAAAAGAAAATAACAAAAAGCGAAAAGGAATGAAAGGGAACTTTGGAACTGTAGGAGCGATAGCGATCGCCCGAAAGCTTTCCGTAGGAAAGTTCGCTTCGAAAGCATAAGCTGTATCCGGATTTCAACCGCTAAAAGAAGGTTAAATCAAGAAATCTGGATACAACAGCGGCCGGAAGTCCAAATCTTCACGGTAGTGACGCCTGAGCCAGCTTTAAGTTAATATCTTAAGTTAATATCTTAAGTTCATCTTATATAGTTTTTAAAAAGCCAGTCCCCCAATTAGGAGACTGGCTTGTTTTTATTTTCGGTCCGTAGCGGCCTACGGTTAAGTGATTCAATACATCTGGAGCCAACAGCTACTATTGCTAATCAAGTGGGGAGATAAATCGTGACAATGGTACCGACCCCTACTTCACTCGTTATCTCTACATGCCCCCTGTGTGCGGACACGATTTTCTTAACAATCATTATTCCGAGTCCATTCCCGTTTGTTCGGGTCGTGTGGAAGGCCATCCCTATGTTTTGCAGAACTTCATGGCTCATCCCTTCTCCATTGTCCGAGAATTTTATCGTTTGAAATCCATCACCGGTATTTAACTCTATACGAATCATTCCGCCAAAAGGTAATGCCTCTAATGAATTCCTCAATAAATTAAGGCAGACCTGCTTAATCTGATTTCGGTCACAATCAATTACAGAATCAACATTGACCTGTGTATGAATTGTAATCCTATTCATCTTTGCCTGAAATTCAAAAATATGGAGGACTTCCTGCAGAATAGTACTGCATCGCTCCTTTTTGAATTGTACGGCCTGAGGTTTACCTAAGATTAAAAATTCACCAACAATTAAATTCACTCTTTCAACTTCAGACATAATAAGGTTGTAGTGCGGAAGCTGTGAATTTTTATTAGATAACTGGAGCATGCCTTTGATCGTTGTAAGGGGGTTACGGATCTCATGGGCAATACTCATGGCCAACTCACCTGCAAAAACCAGCTTCTCCGTATTTCGAAGAACTTCCTCTGTCTTCTTCATCTCCGTAATATTGCGTAAGCTTCCGATGACGCGGCTCAAAGATCCCGTAGCATCATACACAGGAACCACGTCTATTATAAAATGTTGCGCAGAGCCCTCCCGCTCCAGGGTAAGCTCCACTCCGGCACAATCCTCCTGCTGTAGTATCACACGCCGAAAATAATCTCCCACATCATTTAATGAAAATACATGGGTACCTATAATACCTGCATACTGAGCAGTTTCCATTTGGAGCATCTCTGCAGCATTGTCATTGATATTAACGATAGTTCCTAATTCATCCGTAATAATTACACCTAAATAATTGGTCTCCAACAAGATTCGGTTGAGCAATTGAAACTGTGCATTTCCTTTCCGTAGCAAAAGCTCCCGCTCAATGGAATCTGCCATCGTACAGAGCAGCGGCAGCAGATGTGGGTGAGCGGCTTCAATATCCGCCATAAACGAGATTGTACCCAATAACTCCTGCCCATCCTCTTTATAAAAGGGAGCCGTACAGCACACTAGTCCATGCAGAATATGATGAAAATGATCCTGTCCTACCAATTGAAAGGATTTCTGGTAACGAAGACATAAGGAAATAGAGTTTAAGCCCACTTCCTCGGTAAACCGAACCCCCTCTTGCATCCCCACCAACCTAACAGTGTCAATAATTGTAGGGTCTCCTTTAAATGCCAGCAGATAACCCTCTGCGTCTGAAATAGCAACTAATATAGGGCTGCCGGTTACAGAGGATAGAAATTTATTTACGAAAGATTCAATAACCTCAATAATTTCCTTGTATTTAATTAATTGTTCTTCCAGCCCCTCTGCTGAGAAACGTTCTGCAAAAAAGGGAGGCTGTTCAGGGTCTATTCCTGCATGGAAGCAATTCTGTCTGTAGGCCTCAATATCAACCTCATCCGTCAGTACCGATGCTCTCTCCAAATACACAACCCCACTTTTTGGAATATTTAATTTTAAAGCTATATTATGTATTCTACCTTTCATGTCCTAATCCTTCCCAACTGATCTATCAAAAAAACTTCGCCCCTTAAAGGGAACGAAGTCTCTGGCTGGTGTAAGTTACTAATGCTGGTCATCGTCTAAATAGGGCTTATTCACATAATAATACATTACGCCCATCAGCACACCGCCGCCAATTAGATTTCCGAGGGTAACAGGTACAAGATTATGTACCACGCCCGCCCATGAAATCGTACCTGGATGATCAAGCACCAGTGCAATAGCAAAGGTACACATATTGGCAATACTGTGCTCATACCCAGAGATAAAGAAGCAGAATACAAACAATACCATGGCGAACATTTTGGCGCCGTCACCCTTCATGGACATAGGTACAAAGAAAGCCAGACAGACGAGCCAGTTACAGAGTATACCACGGAAGAACAATTGTGACGTTGGAGCCTCCATCTTATGGGCTACCACATCCAGCAAGAATCCATTCACATCGGAACTATAGAACAATCCTGTCAAATAGATGAGCAGTGCAAATGCGATCGCGCCCAAGATATTACCAAAGTAGCTAACGACCCACAATCGTACAACTTCAGCCCATTTCATCTTTCGTCTTAATGCTGCATACGTGAAATAAAAGGTGTCCCCGGTGAATAGGTCACCACCCCCGTAAGAAATCAGGATGATGGCTGCACCGAAGGTAATAGCCGCCATTGGGTAGGTCATCGGCGAATGTTCCATATAGAAGAAGTTCCCTGTCTTAAACGCAACAATGACGCCAAACCCTATAAACATACTAGCCAGCATAGCTCTGGCAATGTAGCGGAATACGCTTTGCCGGTATATTTTCTGCTTTTTTAGAGCTAATCGTTCCACCTGCATCAGCGCTTCGTTTTCCATATACCCTCCGTCTCAGGCCTGTTATTTTCAGCTAATGGGTTAGAAGTACAACCCGGGCTTATTATACCCAATAAACCGCTGGAAATTGCTTGAACCATGGAACGGTAATTAATTGCTAGCTCTCTTCGTTTAATTCTGCGATGGCCTCCGCCTTTTCGCTGCTGGCTACTATGATAAGCACTAGTATTAAACCTCCAAGAATCATAGGCCTATCCCCTTTTTTCCCCACATGTCTTGCCTTATGTGACAATTTATGTGTGAAAGAAGGGTTATATGATGGTTGTTAGTTCAAAAAATTGCTTAATTCGCCGGAAGCAGCACCTTCTGGGAGCGAAGGCTTGTCCGCCTGATTAAGTCCTAGACGGTTGTTAAGCTGGGTATTGATCGTAGTCATCTTAGATGTGTAATCCTGACAGCTCTCAATAATACGGCGATTGGACTGTTCTGAGGTATCCAGAGCAATCATCAAGTCCCCGATGGCCTGATTCACGGATTCCATAGACATCGAAGGCTTGGAGAGCAGCTCCGTTGTTTTTTCGGTAGTTGTGCGAAGCAACCTCGCATTCTCCTTGAACTGATCCTCTATCGTCTTATTCGTTGCCTCTACAGCGGAAATTACATTCTCCTGATCAGCCAAAGACATGGCAATCATTGCAGATACAGTGATTAGATTCGAGGTCTTATCAATCGCATTGTTTACGGAATCAATGAGCTTGTCGTTGTTATCATTAATGATGTCCGTAGCAGCAATCGCTTGGTTATAGAGCATAATCATCTCTGTCATTGACTGAACACGCACCATTACTTTACGCAGACCCCGCTCAAGATAAGCTTTACGAAACTCATTCTCCGGCTTGGCGATCTCCACATCGAACATTTCCTTCAACTTATTGCCAAAGGCAATCTTGGTCTGAAGGTTGTAGATCTCCTCCATGGAGGTACGCTTCAGCTGACGCATGTTAACGATGCTTTCTTCCAGCGTATCTCTGCCATCCCGAAGACCGGTTACAATAGCCTCGATATTCGTACGGACGGACTGATATTTGTAGACGTAGTTCTTGAGCGGACTTTTACGGAGTATTTTTCCAAAAAAGCTTACATTCTTGCTCTGTTGTAAATCCTCGCATTCGTTCCGCAGCTTCATGATCATGTTAGGCACTTCTACACGTTTGCCTGACATCAGATCATTCACAGGTCGATCCAAGAGCTTCAGGGTTTGTCCCGCTTTCTCCTGTGTTTTGACCCCTAGCTTGCCGATTTCATCCATGAGGGAGTCCAGTGTTACAGTATCCGTCTTACTTACCTTCTCAATCAGCTGTGAGGCCTCTTGGACAACCTTCTGCTCGTCTTCTTTCTTCAGTTGAATCAACTGTGTGGACATAAGCTTTCCTCCTATAATTCGGAGCTGCTGTACCGCTGATGAATCAGTTCCGCCTTCGTCTGAAGTTCCATCAGGTCTTTATGCTCGATCGTTGAAGCGATATCGGATATTTTGGAATCGACATCCTTCAGACCGTTCAGCAGCATTCTCCGATTTCTGGTTTTTGCTTCGCCGCCAAGCCGTAGGAACGGATTAATGACAGCATTCAAATCCTTCAAAATCAATCTGCGGACCGTATGATTAATTTCGCCGTTACCCAGCTCCTGAAGCAGCGGAATGACCCGTTGAAGCCTAGCGAACAGTGCCAGTGACTTCTCCACAATTTCATTGTCCAGTGTATCCTTCTGCCCTTCGGAGATAATCATATCCTCCAGAATGCTCAAATACTCTACCACGGGTGCGAACTCCGGGCCAATCTTGACCTCCTCGCTCCCCCTGCCGCTGATGGCGTGGCTAGGGGATAGCGTAGGAACAGATACAGGGCTGCTTGCCGGAGTACCGGCAGAAGCACTCTTATTGACGGATGGAGACGCAACCTGTACAGACTCCGTCCCTGCAGGAAGTACCTCTTCAGGAAGATTCGTTCGTTTCCGTTGTCCTGATACTAAACCGACAGCTCCTCCTGCAGCTGGCAACAGCAAGGATAGCATTTCCGGAAGAAAGGGACTGGTCATTACCGCAGCCACGTAACCAATTCCGGCGTACATCAATATCTTCGATTTCGAATGAATGTTAATCACCTCTTGCGTTAACGTATTCCTAAGCTGTTAGTTCACGGTATCCGGAACGGCAGATTCGCCGTTTGATTTCATAATTAGCGGTTTCTCAACATGGCTGGCTAGGACGTCCACTGTGAAATCCACAGGCTGCACCTCGCCGCCAAGCGCACTTTTTACCGCTAGATAAGGAAAGTTGATTCCAGACAGACATGAAATATGCAGGCCGCCCGACATCCGGGGATTAACCTCCAATAGCTTGGGTATAGAGCCATTGTACTTCATTTGGACATTGAAATTGTATGGGATTTTGTACGTCTCAGCAACTTTCGCAGCAATTTCCTTCAGCTCAACGTTATGCTCCATAAGCCGCAAACGCCCTCCCGCCTTACGGCGCGGAACCGCGGCCAGCAAATTACCTGCCTCGTCTGCCAGACAATCAATACTGTATTCAAATCCCTCAAGCAGCTCCATGACCATCAGTTCGGGGAAAGACGGTTCACTGGAAAGTATTCGGTATGCATCCTCGAACGAAATCATAGAGGTAACATGGCCGAACAGATCCTGCAGAGGGCTTCGGTTATTATCAATAATCCGGAAACCCAGTCCACCCTCCGAATCGGTGGGTTTGAAACAAACCTGGTGTCCTCTAGCTACAAGATCCTCATAGGCTGCTTTGAACTGTTCTGCCGTACTGACTACATGGTAATCAGGTATAGTCATAATCCCCTTTTCCTTAACGCTCTCGTAAAATTTCCCTTTATCCATAATGGTCTCCAGCAAATCGACATTCCTGCAGACGATAAGCTTCGTACCAATAGCGTCGAACAAATGGGCATGCAAAGCAATATCAAGCATATGCAGACGCGGAATAAAGATATCTATCTCATTTCGTCGGCAAAAATCAACGCAGAACTGCACGTACTCTATCCCCTCAAGCTTAGGTTCAGTTTCCGCAAAGTCAGCTCCCTGAAGTGACATGTGCAAAATATCAGGATGGGTTGCGAATATGGTGAACGGGATTTCATCTTCATTATTACGAATTAGATTCATATAATGGAAAGCCACAGAGAACCAACGATTGAAATATATATTAACCTTTTTCATGGCAGTCCCACTCCCAATACCCCTAAATTGTTGTAAATAGTCCTTACATACTGCAAAATCTCATCACTGGCGAACACACCCGAGCAGGTGGTGAAAGAGTACACCCCTACCCTAAAACCCTCTTGATGTTCAGCAAATATTTCTCCATGGCAGGGGGCAATCGCATAATCAGCGGCATCCAGCAGGCATTTATCCAGCAGAGAATCTCCGGAAGCCACCATGGGTTCATTCTGAACCGTTCGCCGGACGTGCTCGATAGCAGCACTCTTATTCACCGCTTCCGGTACCGCATACAACTTTCGGCCTTGAAGGGAAGCCTTCCAGCCAAGATCATTCAGCTTATCTGCCAATTGGGATACCACATTCAGAGGAAGCAAGTCGCGTTGAACCACAAAGGTGAAAAATAATCCGTCGCAATAACGCTCAGTAAGAATCCACTCATCACGCAGTGCCGACCTTACGATCGTTCTGATCTCCTCTGCCGGTGCAGAATGGAGCTCTAACCGCTTCCCAACGGATGTTCTCCACTCCATGTCGACCTTGCCGTCAATCAGGATGTTACCGCCATTACTCGTGACAGCATAATCAGGAATTACTGTCTCTTGAAAAAGGTTGATCCGCTTGTACTGCTCCACGGTCCGAGTGGTTACCGGCATAAACACTATGTTTCCGGCAAGGCTTATAAGCTGCGAGAGTGCTCTCTCTGAAATGTATGATACCGTTATTCCATTAATGATCTCCGCCGGAACAAGTCCCGGTGAATCTTCGGGAACACCGATAGCATTCCGGGAGTAGATCAGTGTACGATCCAAATCACTGGCGTAGATCATTCACTCTCTCCCTTCAGCGGCTTAATGATACCGCAGCAGGAATAAGTTAATCCCGGATATACCTCAACGGGTACCCCTCGGTCTTTGGCCAGCAGCATAATATGCTGCAGGTTGGGGTTGTCCATGGAGTTAACAAGGATTTTCCACGGTACCCTCCGTAGAAGGACTCTGGTTGTCTCCCCTACCCCCGGCTTGATCAAGTTAATGTCTGCAATATGGAATGATTCCTGAATGCTGCGAATATCTTTCAAGCCTTGCCAAGTGATCTCTGGGGGAGACTCGATCATATCTACGGCAATATTCGACGCTTCTTGGGCGACAGAATCAAAATGGGGACATATCGCCTCAATAAAAGTATTGGACACATCCGTTTCCAACCATTCTTTATAGAATTTCGCTCCATGGAAGTCATTGGGGCCTATTAAGTCATCCCGCTGCACCGTACGGCTCATGAGTCCGGAGACGGTAGAATTTAAGCAGGCGCTCGGAATCAGATAATCCTCTCTAGTTCCGTAGGTCGCAGAACAGTACCCCGGATCAGCTAGCACCGCCAAGTCGTCACTCAGCTTAATTCCATATTTATTATAAAAACTCTCACAAGCCGCAATCAGGACTTGGCGAATGGCGCCCTTTCCTGTCCAGCCGTCAATAAACTGTAGATCCGCATCCAGTCCATGCTTCTGAAGCATGTAAATTACAGCATTCTCATCAATACCTTTGCCGCGGATAATCGATATACTATAATGCGGCAATTCCACCCCATATCGGTAAGCAATATAACGTTTAATTAGTACACCGATAGGTGTTCCTGCTCTCGCAAGAGAAACAAGTACAGTATTCAAACCTCTTTGCTCTACGATCAATTCGGAGACAACCGCGACAGCAAGAGCTACCTTACGAGAGGATTCGCGAAGTGTTTCGTGGAACAACCCGATGTAAGCATCCGTAGGCTGGTATTCAACAGGAAGCATTTCTGAGTAGTGTACACCGGATTGAATGGCCTCTTCCCGTTCCTCTGTTGCCCGTTCTAGGGATACATCACTCAGGTCTTTTAACAGAAAGGTTACATCTGAAGGAGGATAGCTGCCGAGTTGCACCGGGGGAGCAATTCTTCGGTTCATGACTTGTTCCATTCCTATAATGTTCATTCACACGCCTCCCGTTCCTGTTTCTTCTGAGGTTAGAACCACAAGATGCACTTTGTGACGGGCAAGCTTGTTCAATATATTCATCATCGGCTGAATACGCGTCTGGGGAACCTCACGCTCCAGCAGTACAAAGATTTCATCATATTGCCCCGGTTCAACATTATAGATAAAGTTTGTAATTTCCGGGTCACCGGCAGATGGATAACCAGCGGCGCTATGGACTCCATAATCCAGTCTGCGATTAGGATGAATTGGACTACGTGTCGTTGATTGATAGGAGATTCCATCCCCCATCTCAGCCGCAATTCGCATAGGAAGATACATGAACTCACCCACGCCGAGCACCAATGTCTGAGTACCCTCCCGCATGGTCCGCAATTGATCAGCTATCTTACGTACCCCGGTATCAACTTCGGCATTCTGCCCGGATTCCAGCCCGAATCGGCCGCTGTATTTCATATAGGGAGACTTATTCACCTCATGCAGAGAATCTGTAGAAGTCACAGGAATTCGTATCATTCCATCCGGGACATAAGTTGTTACCACCGGTACCTCTGCAGCGGTTGGCATTTCGTTATTGTTATTAACGGTATTCAATAGCGGGATACCCTTAACCTCAATACTACCCTGAAGGAGGCACAAGGACTTGATTGAAATCCCCAGCTCTTGCTCCAGTTCCCGATAGACCTCCACATTCTTACCACTCCTCCAGTCGAGAATGGAGGCAATTACATATTCGTGGCGCGGGAACTTGGACTGAATATCACGAATCGTATTAATGGCTGTATTTCCTGTCGTAATCTCATCATCAACCAATATAATCGGCTCGGTGCCGGACAGCATGCTGGCGTCTAGTGCGTAGCATAAATGGTCAACAGCGTGAGAATGCTCTTCTTCAAAGTTAATAACGGATTCCAGATCCGGAATATCCTCACGGGTGGTATGAATATAAGAAGCATTTCCTGCGAACAAGTTGTACATACTATGTCCAAGCGCCGTTGCTGTCTCTGCAAAGCCTATAAAAACAACAGGCTCAGGCAAGATCAGATTGGCCTTCATCAACTCATGATAAGCTTCCTCAGCATGCCCCGGGTGAATGAGTCCATTCATAGCTTGCCGGAGCAGCCTTTCTACGATGTCACTGTGAGTGTTACCACTGCAAAGATCCATCTCCCGGTACAATAACAGACCCAGAGCTGCTCCACTTAGCAGCGGTGTGTATGGATTAACGGGAATGTGCTTGCCGAGGACTTTGCTGACGAATAAAAAAGAACGTTTCTTATTAATGCGGGCCGCCATCGAAAATAATGCAGATATCGGCATATGAAAAGGATTGGAGGTTTCAGTTACTGAAACCTGCAGGTTCTCGACGATATTAAACGTATGAGTATTCGTTCTCGGGCAATAGTCCGACAAAATGCTGTTGTTCATGTAACACCCCGTATACTTGAGATCGTAGTAAGATACGTCTAGCCCAATTCAAATGCGGCTTAATCTCATTCATTTTATTAAAATACTGACTCTTAAACACACCACGGCTACCATCATTACTCTCTACGATGCTCATCGCATCCACATATTCCTCATGCATTACCGTATACATAGCCTGAACCGGCTTCAGATGGGAGGGATGAATAATAGTCTTGCCTATAATCCCATTCTCCTTATCCAAGACAACCTCACGAATGAGTCCATCCATAGCACTGGAGATATAATTGTTGCGCAGGTCTCGTCCACTCTTGCCGTACGTGTCCTCGAAAGGGGTCTGACGCAGCTGCGGACGAAGCACCCGGTGTCCTTTATTCGCAAAGTATTCCCACACAGGCCCGGAAATTACATATCCACCGTCCATCCGCCCGAACACATTAATAATATCAGCCATGCAGTCGCGGATCGGAGTGAGATCATAAATACTAACATCAGGACTGCGGCGAAGGCCGAACAGACTTGAGAAATCCGTTGCCCCTATTCTTACATTAAGCACATAATCCCGATATCCCTCCAGCAAATCGCGGACTGCCAAGAGACTTTCCAGCCGGCTCTCCCGATATATGATGGATGCACTTTCCAGGATCGGCATTCCGTACAGGACGGAGGCTGAATAGCTTCGAGTGTTGTTGTAATCTGCTAGAACCTCAAAATACTCCACACCGTTCTCTACCGAAAATTTTGGAAAAACAAAGCCCGTTAATATCGTCGTCAGTGAACCCAGCCTGTAGATGAGATTCTGAAGTTGTTCGGGATTACGTACGCGGATAAAGATAAGGGGAAGGCTGCTCTTAGGATCTTTTTCATTCTCAGCATAAGCCGCCAAATAAGCCAGATGTCGGGTGAGACTTTGTTCGGCGAAATCAACCTCTCCGTCTCCTATAGCATCTTCCAGATCAATAATGACAGTCACCAGGCCGCTTTCCTTCAGCTTTAAAATATCCTCAGCAACAGTAGGGCGTGTAGCCGGCATGTAAAGAGCAGCGCCTACAGCGTAGGACAGCAGATCCTTGTTCATCGTATGATCAAATGATACGGGCGGAGAGTAAAATAAGGACATTTCTTGCTCGTTGGTTAGGTAATCAAAATATTTCAAAGCCCTACCCCCTTAATGTTATGCCAAGTTAGCTCCCGCATTCATTCTCTGTAAAGAGGAGTAGAACCAACGATACCGTCCTCAAGGGGACGGTATCCGGTTCTGCAATGACAGCGAAAGCTAAATTGTTTCCTATACGATTTCATAAAGAATTGCTGAACGTTCTCTATGAACGGCTGCCCATAGATTAGAATTTTTTATTGGCTTCTTTTTTCTTCTTACTTGAGCTGTAGAGAATGGTTCCCACAAAAACAGCAATCAGAATGGTGAAGAATAGGACATGTGACATTTCGTATCCGAAAGCACCCGCAAGCATTTTGCCGGCAATAATAGCAATTAACAAAAATGCTGTCTGCTCCAGTTCAGGAAATCTGTCAATCAGCTTCAGGAATACTTGTGCCACTCCCCGCATCATCAGGACACCGAGAATCCCGCCCAAGAATAATACCCAAACTTGACTGCTTAGTCCAAATGCGGCTACTACACTGTCAATACTGAAAGCTATATCCATTAATTCAACAAGAAGGACGGTCTTCCAAAATGAGGTCCCTTTGTTCTGTGTTTCTTCTTCGCCGCCGCCCTTAAAAATACCTTTATATGCGATATAGAAGAGATACGCCGCTCCAAGGACTTTGACCAATGTAAATTTAATAAGAAAGGTTCCTAGGCCGATGGCCAAAAATCTAAATACATAAGCTCCTAAAATCCCGTAAAAAAGCGCCTTCTTTTGCTGCTCTTTAGGTAAATGCTTAACCATGACCGCAAGTACGAGCGCATTATCCGCAGAAAGGAGACCTTCCAGTAATATCAAACTGCCGATAATGCCCCAACTCACTGGATCTGACAGCGTTGTTACAACATCACTCCATGAGAAGAAATGCCCGTAATTCTCGCTAATACTTCTAAAAAAATCGGCTAACCAGTCCATTCCGATTTGCGCCTCCGTTACAATATTTTATTTCTTACCTGCTACCCAGCGCAGTCCCCATTGATAGGCTTCGTCCATTTCCTTATGGCCGCTGTAATACTGCACCAATCGCTCTATACTGAAGGTCTCGTTATTCACATTGCGGAATAGTGCAATGGCGCACATGCCCTTACGATTATTATGCTCGTCCAAATTCACAATAATATCAGGGCCTCCGCTCTGCTTAATCGTGACCACTCCATCAGCCTCTGACCAGTTCGTTACCCCTTGATAAATAAAGGCAAAGATCAGAATTCTCTCAATCTGGGCAACTTTTACGCCGTTAATCCGTAAATTCTCACCGGTTGTCACCGTACCTGTACGATCATCGCCGTCCAGAGAGGTATAAGGAGGTTGATCCAACGAACCAAAAGCATTACCCAGCGCTTGAACAACGCCCTTTCTTCCGTCCTTTAATTCATATAAACAGGCGAGATCCAAATCCACTCCGCGGCTGCGGTTAAATAACCCGCCGCCTTGTTTCTGGTTCCAGTTCAGGTTGATCAGAACTTCTCCCAGACCTCCGGCAGATTTCTTGAGGTTGATGGAGTCTCCCTTTTTCTTCAACTCAATCTTCTTAAGGTTAAGATTAAGCGCCGGGGGAGCAACTCTACTTTCTTCTATTGGCACTGGAGGTGGAGGTGTAGCTGCAGGCCTTGGTGACGGAATCTGTATCCGGGGCTCCGTCTTCGGAATCGGTTTAGATTCCTGCTGAGGCCTAACCTCCGGTTCATCCCTCACTTCTATACCGAAATTCTCGCAAAGTGATTGCAGCCCCCCAGAGAAGCCTGCTGCAACTGCGTTGAACTTCCATTCACTATTGTATCTATATAATTCTCCCACCACGATGGCTGTTTCCACAGAGAAATGGTTTCCAAGATCACATCGGAGGATTTCTGAACCCGCTGGCCCATTCGTAATACGCAAATAGGCCTGATTCACTTGTCCGAAGTTTTGTTTGCGCTTATCGCCCTCATAAATCGTAAGCGTAAAGGCAATTTTGTTGATTTCGGAGGGTATCTTATCCAGCTCCACCTCAAACTTCTTGAGATTGCCGGAGGCAGGCATTTCCTTATATCTGATATAAGGCGTGGAAGGATTATTATAAAAAATAAGATCCTCATCCTTAGCTACCGTCCCTTGCGGTCCAAGTAAAAAGGCGGAGGTGTCTATCTCCAATGAAGAAGCTGACTGCCAGCCCAATTCCACGGTAAGCTCCCTTAGCCCAGGATTCCCTTTGGTCAGATCGGCCTTCTGTCCCTTTACTACGGTCACACTCATGCTCGCACCACCTTCGCCAATGGGTTAAAAACAGCCCCACAAAGTGGAGCTTTAGTATCGAAAAAAGAGCAGGATCGGCATGACCCCGCTCCCATGACTATTTATTGTGCATCCAGTCCGTAATTCTTGCATAAGGCGCTTAAGCCGCCGGTAAAGCCGCTCCCGACCGCTTGGAACTTCCAGTCCGCACCTTGACGGTAAAACTCACAGAATACAACAGCCGTTTCGGTTGAAAAGTCTTCACCGAGATCAAATCGCAGAATTTCACGATCGGAAGAGGCGTCCACCACCCGTACAAAAGCATTGGAAACTTGTCCAAAGTTTTGCGTACGGCTTGCATAATCATAAATCGTCACCGTAATACCGATACGTTGAATACTTGTCGGTACTTTACTGAAATCAACGACAATCTGCTCATCGTCTCCGTCTCCCTCACCCGTCCGGTTATCACCGGTATGAGTTACAGAGGCAGAACCACCGCTTGGATTGTTATAGAAGACAAAATCATCAGCGCCTTTGGCCTTACCATCCTCATGCAGCAGAAACGCTGAAGCATCGAGGTCGAAATCCTGGCCACCGCTGTACTTATTCGTATCCCAACCCAATCCCACCACAACCCGGGTCAGACCCGGGTTTGTTTTGGTAAGATCAATTCGCTGTCCTTTAGAAAGACTGATCGTCACGAACCAAACCTTCTTTCAGCATTAGATTCACTGCATTGTATAGTTAGCAGTAGCTTAAGACAAACCATAATCGCGGGTCAGACCCGACAATCCGTCTTTGTAGCCGCTTCCGATGGCATTGAACTTCCACTCTGCACCATGACGGTAAAGCTCGCCAACCACTACTCCGGTTTCGACAGAGAAATCTTCTCCAAGGTCAAAACGGATCAATTCTTCGCTAGAAGTATCATTTACGATCCGCACATAAGAGCGGGAGACTTGTCCGAAATTCTGGCTTCTTGATTCGGCTTCATAAATAGTAATTGTAAAAGCTACTTTATCTACGTCTGCTGGAATAGCCAGAAGGTCAATTTGAATTTGCTCATCGTCGCCGTCGCCGTCGCCTGTACGGTTGTCCCCTGTGTGAACAACAGAAGCATTCTCATTTTGTTTGTTATTGAAGAAAATAAAGTTGGTCTCTTTATCCACTTTACCATTAGCATTTGTCAAGAAAACTGATACGTCCAAGTCGAAGTCCTTGCCGCCGTCGTATTTGTTCGTATCCCAGCCCAAACCAACGGTAATCTTGGAAAGCCCCGGATTTGTTTTGGTTAAATCAATCTTCTGACCTTTAGATAAGTTAATTGCCATGAGTAGAAACCTCTCCTCTTCAAAATGGTATGGGTTTAAATGTAACGTTCTGCCAATTCATTGATATGTGTCGCGTGGCTGCCTTCACCGATTGCAGAGAACTTCCATTCTCCGTTATTACGGTAAAGTTCCCCGCAGATAAGCGCTGTAAAACCTGTGTAATTTTCTGACAGATTGAATCTAATTAATTCATTGTTTCCAGCAGCATTCATGATCCGGATATATGCGGACTTGATCATGCCGAAGTCCTGTTTGCGATTCACAGCATCATAGATGTTAACCACTACCAGAACCTTGTGCACATCAGAAGGAATGGCAGCGAGATTAACATTGATCTGCTCATCATCTCCGTCGCCTTCTCCTGTCAGGTTGTCACCAGAGTGTACAACAGAATTACAGGCGCTCTGCTTGTTATGAAAGCATACCAAGTTAGTCTTCTTAATTAACTTGCCTTCCTCACTCAACAACAATGCCGAGGCATCACAGTCAACATTTGCCTGTTTCTTGACCCCGAAGAATCCCCGGGCAGGCTCTGCCGGATCCCAGCCCAAACCAACGATTACTTTAGCTAAACCTGCATTGCCTTTTGTCAGATCGATCTTCTGACCTTTCACCAAATTAATTCCAGCCAACTTCACTTACCTCCATTCCGAAACCTATCATAATCTAAAAATCCTATTGGGTGTTCTACCAGTGATACGGAAGAAACCCAATAATGTTTCAGATGTTTTTGGAAATTCTCAGACCTTTATCCTAGAGACTAAATTCACTTGGGTTGAGGCCCAGCACGTTGCAGATGTTCCGAACGACTGCTTTCTCATGCTCATCAAAATCACCATCAGCTGCACCGATTGCACAACATACAGCAATAACTAGACGGCCGATTTCCGGCTTACCGTTAAATTTGGCAATGGCTTTAAGCGCTTCCTGCTTGCCAATTTCCGGAGAGAAATCGAAATTGCTTACATAGGCGTTAAATTGGTTAATGACATCTCTCATGTCAAATACCTTCAACTCATTGCTCAAATTCATATATCCTGCCATCTTATTCTTTTCGGCTTCCTCAATCTTGCCGTCAGCAGCAGCTACAAGCGCGCAACCTGCTACTATTGCATTCATGAAGTCCTTATTTTTAAACTTTTTCACTTGATCATTCAGACCGCTTTTTGTCGTATTCAACCAATTTTTAAATGTGCTCATCATATTCTCCTTCTATCACTTTGATTGATGATAATAAAAGATATCTCAGAGCCTCCCTTCTTACTTACGACCTATTCGACAAATCCCGATTGACATGTCTTAAATAAGGTTACCCTTCTAATATACCCCATAAAAAAACAATATTCTACTTTGTGGAAATTAGGCGGTTATAATACCTTGGATAAGAAAAGCTGTGTACGCTCCTGCTTCGGATTTCCGAACACCTGCTCAGGTGATCCCTCCTCTACGATAACACCCTGCTCCATAAAAATAACACGATCTCCGACCTCACGCGCGAACCCCATCTCATGCGTAACAACCACCATAGTCATCCCTTCACGAGCTAGCTCTTTCATTACGGCGAGCACCTCACCAACCATCTCAGGATCAAGCGCTGATGTCGGTTCATCGAACAGCATAATCTTAGGCTCCATAGCCAGCGCCCGGGCAATGGCCACCCGCTGGGCCTGCCCCCCGGAGAGCGAAGCCGGATACACCTCAGCTTTTTCACTAAGGCCTACTTTATCCAGCAGCTCCAACGCCTTCCGGCGAGCTTTGTCCGGGGTCCACTTACGCACCTGAATCGGTGCCAGCATGATGTTCTCTATAACCTTTTTGTGGGGAAATAAATTGAATTGCTGGAATACCATCCCGAGTTCTGTACGAATATCATTAATCTTAGTACTTTTATCCATTAGGGAGATTCCTTCAATAAGAATTTCTCCACTCTGCGGCTGCTCCAGCAAATTCAAACAGCGAAGAAAGGTGGATTTCCCCGAACCTGAGGGTCCAATAACAACAACCACTTCCTGATTGTAAATATCCACATTAATATCCGTCAACACCGTATGGCTCCCGAACGCTTTATACAAATTTTTTACGGAAATAATAGGCTCCAACATAAATTACAGCCTCCGTTCGACAACATTCAGCAGCTTGCTGAGGGAATAGGTAAGAATGAAATAAATGAGTGCTGCCGTCAAATACGGCTCCCAGATCCGCAGATATTGACCTTTCATGGTGGTGGTCCAGTACATTAATTCTTGTGTAGCCACAATTGACATTAAGGAGGAGTCCTTAACCAATACAATAAATTCATTCCCGAATGCGGGGATCATACGCTTGATTGCCTGCGGCAATATAATAAATCTCATGGCCTGCTTTTTACTCATACCGAGTGATAGCGCAGCCTCCTGCTGACCCTGATCAATAGACTGAATGCCTGCCCGAAAAATTTCGGCGGAGTATGCAGCGGAGTTAAGCGAAAGAGCAACAAAGGCGGAAAGAAGGGCATTGGTACTCCCGTAAATAGCCGGGATCAGTCCGAAATGGACAATTAAGATCTGGACGATCAGCGGTGTCCCGCGGAAGAAATTGATATAACAATGAAAGGGCCAGCGCCAGTACCAGCGCGGCGCCATTTTGCCGAAGCCAATACCTAATCCCAGAATCGAACCTACAATTATAGAAACTAAAGATACCCCGATAGTGAGCATCGTCCCTCTGAACAGGACCGGCAAATAATGAATAATGATGTCGAATCTGAAATCCATAATACTCTTCCCTTCTCTAATGCTTTTATAAAATTTTATAAAAAGAAGCATGCGCAATAGCTTACATTACGCATGCTTTTCATTCCCTCTGGTTATTCCCGTCGGTTACTAACTCGGTGACTTCGGTTACTGCTTACTTCGCATTCAACAAGTTATCCAAATTTGGTTCTTCGCCGAACCATGTTTTGTAGATTTCTGCGTATTTCCCGTTCTCCAGCACTTTTTTAATGGCCGGGTCAAGCTTAGCCTTCAACTCACTGCCTTTAGGCAACAGAATACCGTAGTACTCCGAACTGAAATTCGTTGTATCTAAGATACCGGTTAATTTCTGGTCAGGATTATTCTTGATGTACTCACGAATGATTGCAATATCGGCAACTACTGCATCTACTCCGCCGCCGTTCAGTTCCATTAGAGCTACTGCATTGCTGTCAAAGCGTTTTAAGTCGCCGTTATCCACACCCATAATTCCGCTCATTAAATCATCCGCAGTCGTTGCTGTCTGAACGGCAACCTTCTTATCCTTCAGGTCCAGCGCACTCTTGATCGAGCTGCCATCCTTAACCATAATCATATTCGTGGATTCGAAGTAAGGGATGGAATAGTCATACGTTTCTTTCCGTTCATCTGTAATCGATACCGAGGACAATCCAGCTTGGTACTCCGTTCCTTGCTTCACGCTCGAGAGCATTGTATCCCAGCCTGTATTCTTTACTTCATACTTCATGCCGGCCTCTTCCATAACCGCCTTGATGAAGTCGATATCAAAGCCTTTGATCGTATCTGTATCCATATACTCCATAGGTGCATAGCTGGCATCACTGGCGAACATTATTTTCTCACCCGCGGCGGTATTGCCATTGCTTGCATTATTAGACCCACAACCCACCAAAGCGATTAATAGAAATGCCACTAAACCTGACATCACCAAATTTTTCCGACTCTTCATATCTCCATCCCCCTAAGTATTTATAGATAACTTAAGAAAGATTTTATCAGATTAAAGCGATGGTGACAATTAACTTTTCCTCATTGTGTCATATAACATTACATCAAATCAGTAATTTATAACATTTATTGAGCTGTCCAGCCTCCATCGACTAGAAGAGTGGTTCCCGTTACCATATTACCGGCAGAGGATGCCAGATAAATAACGGCTCCTGCCACATCCTGAAGTTCAGCTACCCGGTTGGCTGGGATGCGGCTGACCACATTTTGATAATACTCAGGGTTATCCAAACGTTCAGCTGTACCTGGTGTATATGTAAAAGTAGGGGCTACCGCATTCACATTCACTCCCTGACTTGACCATTCCAAAGCTAATACACGGGTTAACTGATTCACTCCCCCTTTGGAGGCGCAGTAAACCGCATGATCTACGATACCGACAACACTGGCCTGGGAACTGATATTCACTATCCGCCCGCTGCCCTGCTTCAACATAATTTTCCCTGCCGCCTGACAGCAAAAAAACAATCCCTTTAGGTTGACGTCCATCATGCTGTCCCAATCTTGTTCCGTTACATCCACGGCCGGATGGTTGGCCCCGAGTCCCGCATTGTTCACCAGAATATCAATTCGACCAAAAGCTTCGCCAATTTCATTCATAACCTTACTTATCTGGGCCGTGTTCGTTACATCCAGCTGCCGGACCTCCGCCTCACCGCCCTCTACTCGAATTTCCTCGGCTACGGCTTCAAGCGCCTGTACACTTCGAGCCGTTAGAATGACTTTTGCACCTGCATGTGCCAATGCTTTGGCAAGACCTTGACCGATCCCCATGCTGGCCCCCGTAATTACTGCTATTTTGCCTGTCAGATCGAAAGATGGATACATAGTAGTTCCTCCTATAGTGAATTTTTGGAATGCTCTGATTATAAAAAAAACGGCCACCGGCAAGAGATCATAATCATCCTTGGCAGTGCCCGTTGTCCTTAAAAACTTTAAAAAACCTTAAAAACTAAAAAAGGTAAACCTTAAAACGTTAAATCCCCATCATATGAGGAGATCAATCGGTAAAGCTCAGGCCGACGATCGCGGAAGATCCCCCACTCAATCCGTCCAACCTCCAAAGCATCCAGGTCAAACTCACTAACCAATATTGTTTCTTCATCCCGTCCAGCTTCCACAACCTTGTTCCCTTGCGGGCCGGCGATAAACGATGAACCGTAGAAATTAATGCTGGATTCCTCATCGGTCTCTTCACCGATCCGGTTGGAGGCAACGACAGGAATCAGGTTGGCGGCTGCATGCCCAAGCATACAGGTCTGCCAATGATCCTTAGAATCAATGGAGCCGTCCTGCGGTTCAGAGCCGATGGCTGTAGGATAGAACAGAATTTCTGCTCCCATCAAGCTCATCACTCTGGCGGCTTCCGGATACCATTGATCCCAACAGATGCCTACGCCGATTTTTGCATAACGGGTGTTCCACACTTTGAAGCCGGTATCTCCCGGGTTAAAATAGAACTTCTCCTCATAACCCGGACCGTCCGGAATATGACTTTTGCGATATTTACCCATAACGGTTCCATCCGCGTCGATAACAGCAAGCGAATTATAGCGTGCATAGTTTTTCTTCTCATAGAAGCTGATCGGCAGAACAACCTCAAGTTCTTTGGCTATCGCTTTGAAATGATTTACTGCTTTGTTAAGCTCAAGCTCGGTTGCGTAGCTATAATAATCCGACTTCTCCTTCTGGCAGAAGTACGGTGTTTCGAAGAGTTCCTGGAGCAAGATAATCTGTGCACCCTGCGCCGCTGCTTCTCTAACCAACTTTTCAGCTTTGCTGATATTCTCATCAATGTTGCCTGAGCAGCTCATTTGAGTGGCAGCTACTTTTACTTTTCTCACGTATCTTACCTCCTTAAGTTAATGGTTCTTGGGTCAATCGGGTAGCGTCAAGTGCGGCAATCAAATCGTCTACCTACATGGGTTTCAATATATATAGTTGCACAACTTACACTTATATTTCTCCCTTAGCACACTTTAGGATGTTTAAGTGCACTTTATCAGACTGTTGAGAAAGCAAACTTTCAAGCTGCAAATATCATGCGGAAACCCAAATGACGGTTAAAGTAGTGAAGGTTACTCTTTTTCATACACAAATGAAAAGCATAGGCCTCCATCTTTGCTAAGTGACGGGCCATTTTCTTCAGATTCTGTGCAATGGCCGTCATCAATGCCTGTTCCTGCATCTTGGCTTTGCCCCGCATTCGGCATCGACGGTACCCGTGGAGATTTTTGGCATCAGCAAAGCTACGCTCAATGGTTTGAGCGCGGTATTTGTAGATTTTCTCGCCTTCGGGACTTTTCCGGTTTTGGTGTACTTTCTCTTTGAAGTCTTCCCATACATGCCGCTGAATCGTACGCTGGTGCTTGGAGTTTTCAGTACATTGAGTGACTTTCGGGCAAGCCGCGCAGTGCCCCTTGGATGATATATACTCGTTGTAGCCTTGTCGGTTCGTCGTTCGGTACGTGAGTGGTTGTCCTAATGGACATACGTATACATCCTTTTTCGCATCATAGGTAAAGTCTTCTTTCGTGAGAAAGCCGGGTTTGCTGGGTGGTTTCCGCTCGGCAATTACAGTCATCCATGGCGTCGTTTGTTTGCAAATATGGGGCACCATGTATCCGGAATCCAAGGCTATGGCTTCGAGGGTGTCTCGAAAACCAAAGGTCTCCAGTTGCCGGGTTAAGCGCTCCATATACACGGTTGAATCATTGACATTGCCTGGCGTCACATACACATCGGTAATCATATTGTATTTGTGGTCAACCGTCCGGTGGTCTAAGTAAAAGAATCCTTCCGGTTTGTTCTTACGATTCATGTAGCCGCTCTCTGGATCAGTCAGGCTCACTTTCAGTTTTTTGGGCTCCTCCTCCCGTTTCCCGCGTGGAGGAGCTAATGGCTTTTTCCCGTGAGCACGGCGGCTTTCATGGACTGCGGTCTCCAACTCTTGCAGATAGGCGTGCGGGGACTCACTCGTCATTTGCTGCGTATAACGATTTTTATTGGCATTCGCCTCGATGTGCGTCGAATCTGTAATTAAGAGCCGCCCCGCAATCATGCGGTGGGAAATGGCAAGCCGCACCACTTCGTCGAAGATTTCCTGGAAGACATCGGTTCCCTGAAATCGTCCATTCCGGTTATAACTAATCGTGGAATGGTCCGGAACTGGTTCACTAAGGCCCAGGCCTAAAAACCACCGGTAGGCAAGGTTAACGTTAATGTCCTGCTCAAGGATGCGTTCGGAACGAATGTTAAACAGGTAGCCAATCAGCATCATTTTGAATAAACGGATGGGTGGAATCGAAGGTCTTCCTTGGGTTGCACTATAATAAGGGCGTACCTTTTCGGTAATGAACGAAAAATCCACATGTTTTTCGACCAAACGAAGGAGGTGATCGGAGGGAACCAACTGGTCTAAACAAACCATCTCCATTTGATATTTTCCGCTATCCCCTTGATCTTTTTCGTTTAACATAAGACACCGCGCTTTCTAGCAAAGTTATCTATATTATACCAAATTAACGCGGTGTCGTGTTGAAATTCGGACTTTCTCAACAGTCTGACTTTATACACTTATTTTTGGGTATTCCGGGGTTTAAACGACTTATACGTGTTTTTAGTTGCACAAAGTACATCTATCCATACATCCGAGCGCCAAAGTCTAGAAATAAGTGTACAAAATACATCTATTTCACTGACTGGGTCAAGAAGAATCTCAGAGTAATATCCAACTAGTCATGCTTAGAACTCTAGTTTCGTGCCGGCATTTGCTGCGTGGTGCAATGAACGTTCCCGCCTTCACGGATGACAGCCATACCGTTGACGGTACGTATTCTGCGATCCGGGAAAACGCCGGCCAGCACTTGCTCCGCCAGCTTGTCCGTCTCCTCGGCAGTGCCGCCAAAGACGGGCAGAATGATGCCCCCGTTCACGAAGTAAAAATTCAAATAACTGAGCGTCAAACGGCTGTCCTCATAATCTACACGCGGAGGCTGTGCAATCTTAATGATCTCCAGCTTACGTCCCCTAGCGTCTACAGCATTCTCCAGAATGCTTAGATTATCCAGCGTAATCGCGTAGTTCTCATCCTCCGGATCCTCACACACTTGAATAATTACCTTGCCGGGAGCAGCGAAGCAGGCAATATTGTCCACATGACCATCCGTCTCATCTCCGCTTAAGCCTTGCTTCAGCCAGATAATCTGTTCTGTGCCGGTGTATTTACGCACGGAGGCTTCAATCTCTTCCCGTCCCAGATGAGGATTGCGGTTAGGATTGAGCAGACACTCCTCTGTTGTAAGAAGTGTTCCTTCTCCATCCGTATGGATCGAACCGCCCTCCATGACAAGCGGTGCATCCAAACGCTCAAGCCCCAAGCTTTCGAGAATCTGTGGAGCTACTTTATCGTCAAGATCCCACGGAGCATATTTGCCTCCCCAGGCATTAAAAGTCCAATTCACTCCGGCCAACACCCCGTCATTGTTCACGACAAAGGTCGGGCCATTGTCCCGCAGCCACGCGTCGCTATGTTCTATAGGCAGCAGCGTAACACTCGGACCGCCAACCAGACGTTCCACGGCTTCCAGATCCGTTGGATTAACCACTACGGTTACGGGTTCAAACTCAGCTATAGCATTGATGATATCCGCGTATCCTTTGCATACGGACTCATGATCTTCCGGGAAACACATGGAGGCTTTGACCGGCCAGGATATAAAAGTACGCTCATGCTTACCCCATTCGGGCGGCATGGTATAGTTCGAATCTTTAGGGTGCATTTAGGTAACTACCTTTACTGTTATATTTGGAGCCCGCTTGCTTCAAAGCTCCATACCCATAATACATGAATATTCCCCTGCGCTCAATTGCCGCTACGCTATAAGATTATGGTTTTTTTGTTATAGAACAATACTTTTAACCTTATTCCCGTCAAAATCCTTCACGCTGAACAACCCGCCCTCAAGAACCGCGTAGCTGTTCGGATTATTTTCTTTGGGCAACGCTATTGAACCGGGATTCAGTACATAGATTCCCTCTTTAACATCCGCCACCGGAAGGTGGGTATGCCCTTGAATGAAAATATCTCCTTCTGAGAGCAGCGGCAAATTCTCGATGCTGAAGCCATGTCCATGTGTAACATAAATTCGTCTGCCTTCGTGCAAAATCATCACATAATCCCCCATCATCGGGAACTCCAGCAGCATTTGATCCACCTCGGCATCGCAATTCCCGCGTACAGCAACAATAGATTTGCTATAAGGGTTCAGTCTGGCCGCAACACCTTGTGGATCATATCCATTCGGCAGCGGATTTCTAGGCCCGTGATACAAAAAGTCTCCCAATATCACAAGGTTATCCGGTTGTTCCTCTTGCACCTTCTCCAAAGCCTTATCCAGCCAGTAAAGTGAGCCGTGGATATCGGAAATAAACATTAATTTCATAACTGCTATCCCCTCTATATGAGTATTTATTTGAATTCCTATATCCCTATTATTAACTTTGCAGTCTGCGAACGCAAAAGTGGACGCCCCGGAAGGCGTCCTGCTTGTAATATGCTTAGTCTCTAGTAATTAAGGAAGATTCGAAGCTCCCATCAAAAAGCGGTCAACTTCACGGGCGGTTTGGCGGCCTTCGTTAATCGCCCATACCACAAGGCTTTGTCCTCGGCGCATATCTCCTGCGGCGAATACACCCTCTACGTTTGTCTTTTGTTCTCCGAACTCTGCCTTGACATTAGAACGTTCATCCCGTTCCAAGCCCAGACCCTCTAACGCTGTTTCTTCCGGTCCTGTGAAGCCCAAGGCCAGCAATACCAGCTGTGTCTTGAAAACTTCTTCACTGCCCGGAACTTCTACCGGTACGATACGACCCTCCTCATTACGGGTCCACTCAATCTTCACGGTGTGGAGCTCCTGAACATGCCCTTCCTCATTACCGACAAAACGCTTCGTCGATACGAGATAACGGCGCGGATCCTGCTCGAACACAGATGCCGCCTCTTCTTGACCGTAGTCTACCTTAAGTACCTTCGGCCATTCCGGCCAAGGATTGCCGGCTTGACGGCTGAGAGGGGACTGCGGCATGATTTCCAGCTGGATCACGCTGTTACAACCGTGGCGGATAGAAGTGGCTACACAGTCTGTCCCCGTATCTCCGCCGCCGATAACCACTACGTCCTTGCCTGCTGCTGACAAGTACTGCCCATCCGTCAACTCCGAATCAAGCAGGCTCTTGGTGTTCAACGTCAGGAACTCCATCGCTTGATGGATACCCGACAGCTCGCGTCCTTCCAATGGAAGATCACGGGCTTGAGTCGATCCTCCGCATAGGATAACTGCATCATTCTCTTCTTTCAGCTGAGAAGTCGAAATATCCTTGCCAATTTCCGTATTCGTAATAAAAGTGATGCCTTCAGCAGCAAGCAAATCTACTCGGCGCTGCACTGTTTTCTTATCCAGCTTCATATTTGGGATACCGTAAGTCAACAAACCGCCGATGCGATCAGCCCGCTCATAGACCGTTACGCTGTGTCCAGCCTTATTAAGCTGTGCAGCGCAAGCAAGGCCAGCAGGTCCGGACCCGACAACGGCAACCTTCTTGCCCGTGCGTGTCAGCGGCGGCTCAGGAACAATCCAGCCTTCCGCAAATCCTCTGTCCACAATAGCTTTCTCAATAGACTTTATTGTTACAGGCTTCCCAACGAGGCCTACCGTACAGGAGCCTTCACATGGAGCCGGACATACCCGACCTGTAAATTCAGGAAAATTATTGGTTTTGTGCAATCTTTTTAAGGCAACCTCCCAGTTGCCGTGATACACGAGGTCATTCCATTCCGGAATTAGATTATTAACAGGACAGCCCGAAGCCATACCTGATAGTACACGTCCTACATGGCAATACGGCGTTCCACAATCCATACATCTTGCACCCTGCTCACGCAGTTTCTCTTCTTCCATCGGCACCGAAAATTCATTCCAATGTTTAATTCGCTCCAATGTAGAACATTCTGCCGGTGTTTGTCGTTGATATTCCATAAATCCAGTTGTTTTACCCATAACAGTCATCCTCCGAGTCTCTCTTATTAGCCGCCGGAAATTAAGGCGGTGCTGTCTTTGCTTTTATTCCCGGCGCTCCAAAGGCTTCACTCTCGGTCACCGATCTAAGTACCGCTGTAAAGCGGCGAAGTAGGAGGCTGCAACTTGGCGACTTCGGCCACTTTTACAACTTCCTGTTAGGCTTGAATAGGGGAATAAGTGCCTTTATATTAACACTTGTACTTCAATTTTGTAATGAATAATATCACGATTTACACAAAACGACACATTCAACCTAACTTTATCACAAGGATTTCCATATATTTGAGTTTATCGGAAAATGATATGCAACCTATAAGTGTAAGTGCTTTTTTAATTAGCTAAATATACAAAATCAATGGTTGACCGTTAGTGAAAAAAGCCGCTACGGGTTCGGAGGTTCTTGCGATCGCTGTTAAAGCCCGATTTCTGGATTGTAGAGTGAATTATAGATTGAAATCGGGCTTTAAAGGCGCGCTCTGTTCGCTCTTATAGTCAATCTCTGATTTTAAAATTGAGTCTATACTTATAGTCTGTATAATTGAATTGGAACACAGTGGATAATTATAAATGTATTGGAGGGGTGATATATGAAGTCCTTAGCAAATTCCATCTCCCTCACTAGAATATTTCTTGCCCTTGCACTGGTGGTGGTAAAACCCTTAGGTATAGCTTTTCTCTCCATCTATCTCATTTGTGGAATGAGCGATGTTCTGGATGGATATATAGCAAGAAAAACAGACACGGCAAGTAAATTAGGTGAGAAGCTTGATTCCATCGCAGATCTGATCCTGGTTGTCATCCTAATAGCTGTGTTATTTCCACTCCTTACTATCACCGTTCAAATCCTTGCTTGGGTCATTATCATCGGAATCATCAGAGCAGTGTCAATGCTAGTGGTGTTTGCAAAATATAAAACGTTTGGAATACTTCATACCTATGGGAATAAAATCACAGGACTTGTGCTGTTTGCTTTCCCGCTATCCCTTGCTTTTGTTCCATCGGAGGTGGTGGTGATGTTCATAATGTGTGCAGTTGCAAGTCTTTCTGCTGTTGAAGAATTACTCATTCATCTATCGTCACATGAATTACAGGCAAATAGAAAAAGCCTTTTCTTGAAATAATAAAGTTAAAAAACCTCTCTCTTTGATTAAATGGAGTGAATTTCAACCATTTTCAAAGGAGAGGTTTCTTGTTGTGATCCGGCTATTACGGCTGAACAGCTAATACGACCATGCCAATGCCTCGGGCTGTTAATTTACCTTTATCCACACTTTGTACGAACTCTGCACCGAAAATAACATTCCACTCTCCAAGCTCCGGCAGATCCAAGCAAACCTCTTGCGGCTCGGCGTTATAAAGAACGTATATATGCTGCGCAGAGTCTCCCCCGGCATGATCACGCAGAGTATACGCAACCGTATGAGCCGGTGCTTTCTCAAAAATAAGTCTGTCCCGGATATCGTCACCTAACCGCAGTCGGAATGCCGGATGAGCCTTGCGCAGTGAGATCAGGTCCTTCATGTAAGCCACAGAATCCCCATGTGCCGCGCATTGCTCCCAATCCATCCAATTAATCTCCTCGGGTGACTTATAGCTGTTCTCGACTCCATTTTTCGTCCGCATAAACTCTTGCCCGGCATGGAGAAATGGAATCCCCTGACTCGTTAACACGATGGCTGAAGCAAGGTGATGCATAGCCCGGCGTTGCTCATCCGTTTCTTTCGGGGAGCATAGGATGATTTTGTCCCATAGGGTATGATTGTCATGACATTCTACGAAGTTCACGCATTGCTGCGGCTCTTGAGCATATTGCCCCTGTCCAAGCTCGTAAAAGATACCGCCGGCGACTCCTGCCCTTATACTTCGTTCAAAGCCTACTCCGCCCCCAATAAATCCCCTTTGGTCATGCAGAAAGATATTCCCTTTAATCGCATTTCGGAAGCCGTCATTAAAATGTCCTACACCCGGCAACAGATTGGCATGGCTTTGGTTGGCTCTTCGTTCCGGAGGTAGCTCCGTTTCCATAATCCAACCCTCGCCGATCGTCAGGATTGAATAATCAATCTCATCAAGGCGTCGGCGCGTTTCGTTGATGGTATCAATATCCATCAGTCCCATCAGATCGAACCGAAAGCCGTCGATATGATACTCCTTGGCCCAATAGATCACCGAATCCGCAATAAACCGCGACATCATTTTACGTTCCGTAGCACAGTCATTCCCGCAGCCTGAGCCGTTGGACAGACGTCCGTCCGGTTTATACCGCAGATAATAGCCGGGAACCAGCTTCGTGAAGTTCACCCGGTATCCGTCGTACACATGGTTATAGACGACATCCATAATGACCCGAATTCCACGATCATGCAGAGCCTGAATTAAGGTCTTCAATTCTCTGATCCGCACTCCCGGAACATAGGGATTCGTAGCATAGGAGCCTTCCGGGGCATTATAGTTTTTGGGATCATATCCCCAGTTGTATTGCGGCTGATCCAGCTTGGTCTCATCTACACTTTCAGTAGCATAATCATAAATCGGAAGCAGCTGCACGTGGGTTACTCCAAGATCCGTAATATAATCCAGCCCGGTTAAAATACCGCCCGGTCCCCTCGTTCCTTGCTCTGCGAGACCCAGATATTTACCTTTATGCTTAATGCCGCTGTTCGGATGGATGGATAAGTCGCGTAAATGCAGCTCATAAATAATCGCATCAGCAGGATCTTCAAGCGGGGGTTTATTCTCGCTCCACCGTTCCGGGTCCGTTGTACGCATATCAATGATTGCGCCTCTATCACCGTTCACGCCGACCGCCCGCGCGTAGGGATCCACAGCTTCGTTCCACTGTGCCCCAATACGAACCCGATATGTATAAAACATGCCCTCGAGATCTCCGTTAACCGCGAGAAACCATGTTCCTCGCGTATTACGGGACATCGGTAACTTTTGCGAGGCCTCACCTTCCCAAGATGGGTATAGAACTACCTCCGCTTCCTGCGATGTGGGTGCCCATAAGCGAAATGCAGAACGTTCTTTAGTGTAGGTTACACCCAAATCCTCTCCGTCATAGCTAAACAAGTCATCAAATTCTTGAGCAAATACAGACACACCACGAGTAGCCACAAAATCCCCATAATAAATCGGTTCGTCTATTTCCTTTTGTACCGCCAAAGAAATCTTCCCCTTTACCCCTTATTAAGGGGAAATTATAATATGATATTCGACCTTGTGCAAACGATTGTATTACACTTTTTCTATATTTAATGCCACCATTGTTAGGATGTCCTTATTTATGCCATAATCTACCCGCCGTTCTCTACTCGGAATAAAACCGGCGGCAGTTTTCACACCGTTATCCAGAATAATTAGAGTTGCTTTTCCGCTATCCGCGGCTTCTTCATAACCAATTCCGATTACCCAATGATAATCATAGACGTAGCTTCCTTTCCAACGAAGGTTGAACCATTTGTCGAATTTTATGGCAACCGGTCTGCCCGCTTCGATCTCATCCTTGTATTGAACAAAATCATTAAAGGTTCGGAGCGAAAGCGTGTGCCTCCGGCCTACCTCTGTATGGAATGCAGCTCCAATGTAGGCCTTTATCCCTTTCTTGAAGCCTTTTACACTCATTCCCCATGGAGCCCCTCCATGATGTCTATATATGTAATTAATATGCTCCGCTTTGGAATGAAAATGACTCGATTTATGAATAAAAGCCTGCCCTTGCCGGGTTCTCCAATATTCCGCCAAGGCTGCCATCGTCGCGGGTCCGCACGCTGAGGAGGGTGAAGCCACCTCCGGCTCCCATTGCGTATAAGGATCAACGTCAAGCTTTTGATATGACTTCATCTAAATCCCCTCCTCCATGCAATGAATTCAGTATACGATAAGACGGATGCGGATAAAAATGTGCCTGCTTGACGAAACAGATCGTCTTGGACTATAGTTTGAAGAAATAGATCGTTCGTGACTTTTTACGTTGGAAGCACCCGTAATAAAGGCTTTTTTAGCCTTTGCTGCGGGTGCTTTTTGTCGTTCTAGGGCTCACGGATGAAATGAGGAGGAAAACATTTGTTGAATCTGAAACGTTTTACCGGATTACTGTTAGTTCTCGTAATCGCTGCTCTATCTCCTGCTGACGCTTTTGCCGCTTCTATAGTTCAATTAACCCCATCTATTAAAGCCTCTTATGACGAAACGGTTGCTGTTGCGGACTCTTCAACCAAATCCAGATTGACTAATCTATACGCGGAGCTGGTTATGCTGCAGACCCAGTACGATAGCCGGGAGGAACGAATAAGAGTCCTTCACTACAAGAACGAGCAGATGTTGATCGTGGTACGTAAGCAAATCAGAGAAATAGATGCAGGCGTAGTGTCCCCTTTGGAAGCCCAAACCAAGAGTACGAAGAAACGTTATCAGCCTCTATTCGATCAGTACAGCTCACTTAGCCGCAGGATCAGTATCGCCAGGAACTTGAAAGACAAAAATCTGAACGCAGTGCTAAACGCTCAAGGGGATGCCATGAGAGTATTGGTACAGCTGGCCCGACAGGATATTCGCGACAAGGAAGCAACATTAAAGGCGGCCAAAGAAACGCGAAGCCTGAAAATTACCGCTGCCCGTAAGACTTTAAGCAGTATCGAAAGCAGCCAAACGGAGATCAAATCCAGAAAAAGTGTAGTCACTGCTCTAAATAAGCGGCTCTCTGCAGATTGGAGCAGCTTCAAATCCGCCATCCGCAAGCATAATCCAATGATAGCTTCACAGTCACTCTCTTCTCTTGTCTCTATGTTTCGCCAAATTGCGGGAAGTAAACAGGCCATAGAAGAGCTTGAGCAGCGAATTTCGGTGGTCATTGAGAGGACAAAGTTGCAGATAGGTTACTAGATCCAACCATTTAGCCGCGGTGACTCCGCTCTTAGGATGTATCTCCGACCTACGACTCTGCATATGGTACAAAAAGACTCATTGTTAAGGGTCGATCAGGGAGGCATGAACCATGCATGTTTGCATCATCGCTCCGGAACAATTCACTGTTCCCGGGAACAACTCGGTAGAAATTTGCATTCTGGCGATTGCCAAGCAGTTAGCCCTGCGTAATCAGGTTACCATTGTAAGCCGGAGAATGCCGGGGTTAACACATAACGAAGAACTAGAGCATGTAAATATTATTAGGCTGCCAGCGGATAGTCCGTCCCGATATCTTAATGCGGTACTGAACTATGTAAGGGAAAAGTCCTTTGATCTTATACAAGTTGATAATCGTCCAAGGCTGATGGCCGCTGTCCAAAAAGCAGCTCCAACTATACCCATAGTTCTATTTCTGCATTCTCTAACCTTTGTACCGAATACGCGGGCTACCCTCAGCTGTCTTAATCATGCTGATCTAATTATTGCCAACAGCCGATCCTTGCAGCGGCGATTGGCCCGCCGCTTCCCAAGCCGGTCTGAGGTTATACGCATTGTTCCGCTAGGAGCAGATTTAGAGCGGTTTGTTCCCCCGTCTCCGGAAGAACGGCGGCACCTTCGCCATGCTTATCGGCTTCCGCAGAAGTTTACTGTGCTATTTGTCGGACGAATAATCCCCCGTAAAGGTGTATCCGTTCTTATTCGTTCCGTATACTTACTCCGCAGACGGTTACCCATTCATCTGCTTGTTGTAGGCAGAGGTAAACCGCTTTATATCAGGCAATTGAAGAGATTGGCCATGCGCCTCGGCGTATCGGTTACTTTCCTGGGAAACGTAGCACATGAGGAGATTCACCTGCTGTATCAAGCAGCAGACTGCTTCGTTTGTCCTTCACAAGGTCATGAAGCCTTTGGTCTGGTCAATGTGGAGGCCATGGCTTCCGGTCTGCCTGTTATTGCCTCCAATAATGGCGGTATCCGTGAAATTGTCTTATCCGGTGTAAATGGATACCTAGTGAATCGATATCGGGAGTCGTTGTCCTTCTCCAGATATTTGCTGAGGGTAGGCCGTAACCCGAAACTGGCGGAAAGCATGGGCATTCAGGGCCGAAAGGATGCACTGAATGCATTTGATTGGAAACATACCGCCGCACGTTTGGAGGAGTTGTACGGAACTTTAACGCTGAATACGCAGGATCAACAGGAAAAGGTACCTTAACTTAATAAACGCCGCTTTTCACAGGGTTCCTCCACTTATCCATTATGATTCGCTCTGTTTATCCCGTTAATGCGACATAGTGTAAAAAGGAATTTGTGAGGTTAATCGTTTGAATCCTACTTCAAAAAACTTACACTTATATTGGAAGCGTTGCCACAATAACGAATATTTTCTTTTATCCTGCTACCATGAATTGGGCAATATCCTTACACATTATTCGTCGTAGAAAGGGTTGATTGTGATGTTAATGGTTAAGGCAATTGTACGACCGGAGAAAGCAGATGAGGTTATGGCTGAGCTTATGCTTGCCGGCTTTCCCTCCATCAGCAAGATGGATCTTTTAGGACGCGGCAAACAAAAAGGCATACAGGTGGGTACAAATCATTATAATCAAATATCCAAGAAACTCTTAATGATTGTTATTAATGATGACGAGAAAGAGGATGTACTCAGTATAATCATGAGAACCGCAAGAACCGGGGAGAAGGGCTCCTTCGGAGACGGCAAAATATTCGTTCTGCCCGTGCAGGAAACCTATACCATAAGCAACGGCAAAAACCAGCTGTAAGCATATATCAAAAAAAGCAGTGAGACCAAAACCGCGAGTAGGACATTCATCCTCCGGTGTAAGTCTTCACTGCTTTTATATTATTTACAGCATTTGTATTACGGTTAGAATTAGACCGACGACAAATCCGCACAGCGCACCGTTTACTCGGATCCACTGCAGATCCTTGCCGACCTTATCCTCAAGCATATTGACCAAGCTGGCGTCGTCCAGCATTTCCAGATTCTCTTTGACCAGTCCCCCGAGCCGATAATGGTTGTTACCCACAAAGGCAATCAGTGAAGCCCGTATCCGCTCTTCCCAGCCCTGAATCCACTGCTGCTCCTTACTAATGCGGCGTACAAGCATGGCATAGAGTGCAAATAGCTTACGTCCACCCTTCGCCTGATCCTCTTTCAGCATCTCTACCGCTTTGCTGCGGATCTCTTCCAAGCGGGCACCCATGAATTCAGAAGATGCCTCGCTTTGAAGTTCTTGCACGGCCCAGTCCTTCAAGGATGCCACTCGTTTCTCATCATTCACAACCTGGAATAACGCCACTCGAATCTCCTGGATAACCCCCTCGCGGTACGGACTGTCCTCCTCCTGAAAATCTCGGATTCCGGAGACCAGCATCCCTTGCAACATCTCGCCCAGCATATCCTCATCCATAAATCCGACAAAGGCCTGAAATGCCATACCCTTTAATCCACCCAGCTTAACTTCGGACAGTTTTTGACTCGCAATTTTGCCCAGCATCGCCCGAGTTTCTGCACGACCGCTCCATACAGATACCTGCTCCAACGCGTAGTCAAGAGCAGCAACATCCTTACCATCGTTCATAAGCCTTGTTGCCACGCTATCTACCGCTGTACTCAGATCCGCTTCCTGAATATAGCCTACAAGTGCAGATTTCAAATGGGGTACTGCTTTTTGCAACGGAAGATGGAGTACAATTCCACTAATTTGCTCTAAGATTTCAGCTCGCGCTTTTTTTCTACGGAGAGACTTGGTTAGTAAGCCAGCTCCCATCGAAACAATATTAATTTTACGCAGCTTGTTCTCTATGCTCTCTTTGTTCAGCAGCTCATTCTCCATCGCTGAGATCAACGATTGAACAAGCTTATCGCGATTCTTCAGCAGCAGGGATGTATGCGGAATGGGCAATCCCAACGGATGACGAAACAGTGCAGTTACAGCAAACCAGTCAGCTATACCGCCTACAAGCCCTGCCTCAAAACCGCCCCGAAGCAGAATCACCGCTAAATTTTCCGGTAAAAACAGAGTGAAAAGAAATCCGCAAGCCATAACGGCAAGCGATATTGTAGCCAAATTCTTGGATCTCATAATTAAAAAACCCCCTACGTATAACAGACTCCGCTTGTATGCCCAGACCAAAAACCGCCAATACGGTGTTGGCGCTAGGATAGTAACACATACTATTGTACCATGAACGATCTCTATTCTAAAAATCTGCAAATTAATGATAAGATACAGAAACAATTTCGTTTTTCTTTCAAAGGGACAATACACTTGAGTGGGAGGAATACACCATGCTGATCGCACTGGATATGGATGGAACTTTATTAAATGAGGATGGCGTTATCAGTCTGGGGAATCGCGAGGCTATTGTTCACGCCCAGAGCTTAGGACATATCGTAGCTATCGCTTCAGGTAGGTCTTATATGGATGCCGAAAGGCAATTGCGTCTGGCTGATCTGCAATGTCCGGTGGTTAGTCTGAACGGAGCAGCGGCGGCACTGCCGGGCGGGATGATTGTAGCAAGCCGACCGCTCGACAAGGAGGACCTCATTCCTGTTCTCCGTTGGATGAATGAAATACCCGAGTTATATTACGAAATCTATACGGAAGATAATGTGTACGTGGAGCTGAATAAAAGGGTACGGCTAGAGAAGCTCGCATCCATGGAGGCGGGGGAAGTACCGGAGAATGTGCGGTGGATAGTCAAGCTGTTGGTGGAGAAGCAATTTCAGCAGGCTGCGGTCACCTATGTAGAACATATGGATGAAATCTGGAGTAAACAAGAGAATGTGATATATAAGGCCTTAGCCTTCTCTCTTAATCCTGACCTGCTGAAAGAGGCTTCTACCCGATTCGCTTCCATTCCCGGTCTCATTATAACGTCATCGCATGAGGATAACCTTGAAATCAACCATCACGAGGCTACAAAAGGTCATGGGGTAACTCTGCTGGCCTCACACTTTGGAATAGCGATGGAGGATGTGGCCGTAATGGGTGATAGCTACAATGATTTGCCAATGTTCAAAGTAGCCGGTCACCGGATCGCCATGGCTAACGCCGCTCCCATCCTCAAAGAAATGAGTGATTACATTACCTTCAGTAATAATGAGGATGGGGTGGCGGAAGGAATCAGGTATTTATTGAAAAAGTAATATCCCAACCGTCAGTGTAACTAGTCCCAGCGCCGCAACTAACATATTTGTTCCGAATATAGAGGCCTTGGCGATGCGGACAGCAACGAGGTTGAGCCCGCTGTGCAGTGGTATCAGCAGTAGGACAGACCATGGACTATGCGCTATGATCAGTGTTGCTCCGATATGAAATGCTGAAGCCCAAATACGCTCCAATATTCCCCACAACGGGCTAGCCTGAATATTTCCCTGAGCCTGAAGCATTTCCTTTGCTTGCATGGCTTTTTCATCTGTCCGTTTAATGAGGACTGTGATCATAATGACGTTAATAATGACAAATAATACTTCAATTGCCGCCCAGCCTTGACCCACCGATTGAGCCCAGGTGAAAGATACGGAGGTAAGAAGCAGCAGACTCAGACGAACCCCTTCCTCCAGAACACCGGAGCTGCTTACGATCACATTCTTGGCCTTCTCGGGCGGCCACTTTTGGACCAGCAAGCTAAGCGGTCCGCGCAGAAACAGGGCAACGGTCCAACCAAGCGCCCCAAGGGCGAAGCCCTTCCAATTCAGCTCATATCCTATGGATTTAAATAAAGCCCAATACAGGATGGGTACTAAGAGATAAAGCGGCAGGAATTTGAGCGCCTTCTGGGACACACCTGCGAATGGATCTGTGGTTTCCCGAACCTCGTGGACTAACTGTACTTCTGATTGTTCATTTACTGTCATCAGTACTCGCCTCATCTTTCATATTTTCCCCTTTATCCTCCTGTACTTCGGGAATTACGATGGTCGATATCATACGTCTGCGACGCGTTCCTCCGGCTTCATTGCTTGCATATTTCTGCATAGACTGGCGGAGCTCGGTGAGGAGTGCAGCATATTCTTCATCATTTAGATGTAGATGTAGCTGCCTCAAGGAAATACCGTCCTGACGCATGTCATAATGCTCCTGACGAACATATTGACTGAAATCACCAATAAGCGAAGAGATAAACTTCAGAAATAAGGTCATGTGTTCACCCGAGGAGTTCTCCGTAACATCAAGCGGCGTTAAATCCTCACCACCCTGAGCCAGGTAGTATACCTTTTCGAGTGTTCCACGTACTTTATTCTCCTCGGCCACTTGCAGGATTCCGGCCTTCAGCAACTTGTTCAGATGACGGTACATTGTCGCCTGAGGAATATCCTCCAGC
Source organism: Paenibacillus wynnii (assembly GCF_000757885.1). Lineage (NCBI taxonomy): Bacteria > Bacillati > Bacillota > Bacilli > Caryophanales > Paenibacillaceae > Paenibacillus > Paenibacillus wynnii. The sequence goes on from NZ_JQCR01000002.1 coordinate 1,693,282, forward strand.
TCTCTCACCAGCTGCTGTGTAGTCCGTTGTCCGCCTAGCGCAAGGGATTGAATGATGCGCATCCGAATCGGATGCAGAATCAGATCGGCTTTTGACTCCGGCATACTTTTCCCCCTTCATTATTATCATTATCGATAATGATAATGTAAATGAAATTAAAAAGCAATATTTTATATAATAAATGGAATCATTCTTTTACACTTTTTACTTGTGCAGCAACGGCTCTCGAATGGTATATTGTAGATTGGCTCAAACCGCAATTAATGAAACAAACGAAGGTGATTTCAGTGAACAAACTTTTATTTCATAATATTCCTCTGGGTGCTACCGGTGAGCGGGTCCCGGAGGCAGCCATAGCATCTGCGCGGACCAGCAAGGAACTGGTGAAGGTGGGGGACCCTGACTCGGCTTATTTCCGGAGGCTGGAGAACGGCGGAATTCTTCTTAATCAGCCCCAAATTGCAGCCGTCAGGCATCATACGGGGCCGCTGCTTACTCTGGCAGGTGCAGGCTCCGGCAAAACCTCGGTTCTGATCTGCAGAACCGGTTATTTGCTGTCTGTGCGCGGCATATCGCCGAGCCAGCTGCTCCTGCTGACCTTTTCTAATAAGGCCGCCGCGGAAATGCGCGAACGAATTGCTCTTCTACCCGGAGTGAGCGAACGTGATGCTACCACCCTGCAAGCCCGGACATTCCATTCCTTTTTCTTATATTTCTTACGCAGACAAGGCTTGCAGCAGGATATATTCAGCGAAACGCGCCGTCAGCATATTTTATTGAAGCAGATCATGCGCGAGCTTGGTCTTCCTAAAGATGCTTATCCACCGGAAACGCTGCTTACCCTGCTCTCCTCTCATAAGATGAACATGGGCACCCTTGAAGATTTACCGGAACTAACCACCGCAGAGAAGGAAATGAAAGAAATTCTGAAGATCTATGAGCAATGGAAGCTTGAGAATTTCAAAATCGATTTCGACGATGTTCTGTTAATCGCTTACCGGATGCTGAAGGAGCGGCCGGTGCTTCTACAGGAGCTGCAAATGAGGTACCAGTATGTAATGGTCGATGAGTTCCAGGACACGAACGCCCTGCAATATGAGTTGGTCAAAATGATCGCGCATCCGCAGCATAACTTAATGGTGGTTGGCGACGATGATCAGACGATTTATTCCTTCAACGGGGCGCGCAGCGAGTTCATTTTGGAATTCGAAAAGCTATACCCAGGGGCAAAGGTGATTACGCTCGATATCAATTACCGTTCGGGTCCTGCAATCGTCGGGTTGGGCAACGGCATTATCCGTCACAATACACGGCGGCGCTCCAAAACGCTGCAAGCAGCGAAGAGCAACGGCAGCCAGCCCCGCTATATGCGTCCGCAGACAGCAGACGAGGAAGCCGCGCAAATGGTGGAGCATATTGTCCTTGAAGTGGAAAGCGGGAAGCGGGAATACAAGGACTTTGCCATGCTATATCGGGCGACCAGCAGTAATCGGGCCCTTCTGGAGCTGCTGCTCCTGCGTGACATCCCTTATATTGACTATGGAGAAGGTCAACTACTCTATGAGCATTGGCTAATCTCCCCTGTGTTGGATCATTTGCGGCTGTCGGTGAATCGGCGGAATTTCGCAGCGATTGAGAACATTCTACCTACCCTGTATATGAACCGCGAAAAGGGAATGAACCATATCCGTAATATGGAGGCCATCCAGCCAAAGCAAGGACCGCTAATTCACCTGATGTCGATGCCCGGCATGGAAGATTTCAAAGGCGTTAAGCTAAGAGAGCGGCTAGATCTGATCCGTTCTATGCGGGAGCTGACACCTATACAAGCTATCCGCCAAATACGCTCACAATTTTACGATTATTTTATTGAGGCTAACGAACGAAGTCAGGCTACCCTGCACAGGGAGACTCTGAAGGAAATGCTGGACGAGCTGGAAACTTCAGCGGAGCGGTTTGACAGCATTCCGGCCTTCCTTGATTTTATTGAGAATATCACGGAGCGTAATGAGCATCACCGTCAGCCGGGCACCAAAGAGCAAGGCAACCGGATTGCTCTGATGACGATTCATAAATCGAAGGGACTGGAGTTCCCTGTCGTGTTCCTTATCGGAGCCTCCGAAGGAATTCTGCCACACAGCTCTGCGCTTGAAGGGGATCGATTGAAGGATCGGAAGATCGCCGTTCCCGGCAGCGGAGCGTCAAGTTTGGCAGCGCTCGAGGAGGAACGCAGATTGGCATATGTAGCCGTCACGAGAGCTAAGGAAGAGCTGTTCATCAGTTCCCCGGCCCAGCATCGGGGCAAAAAAGCAGACGTCTCCCGCTTTATGCTATCGGCCTTCCGGTCGGCGGTGTCTTCTCACACAGCTCCGGCATCTAGAAGCGTTACCGTTACAACAAAATCACTGCCGACCAGCAGATCAACTGCAGCGGTAAGAACCCACGCGGTACCGGTATGGAAGTGCACGGGGACAAGCTGTCCCGGTTGGACTCGTGTAAAAGCCGGCGGTAGCGAGGATCAAGTATCGACCAAGCCATGTCCGCTCTGCAGCTCTCCTATGAAAAAGGACAGCCGGGTTGTTCCGGTATAATCTACAATAAAAAAAACGACCCTTAGCGGTCGTTTTTTTAGGTCCAGGCCCAGAGAAACCCATCCCGGTCCCATGCGATTTTGCCTCCATGCAGCTTACGGAAAGCCTTCTTAACGTCCTTGGACAATGAAGCGTTGCCGTTCTCATTCACAAACACGAACTGTTCTCCAAAATTCGCCTTCACATATTCTATAGCAGCGGTTTGATATAAATTTCCAGTAAAGCGGATCTCCTTAACCATCCACTCGGCTACTTCTTGAGCTGTTACTTCCATAGGATGCCGTTCCCTCCAATATTTCGTTCTATGATGCCCCCTCATTATAACACTTTACATTAGGGTTTGATGTCTCCTTCATCTTGCTATAAAAATAATATAAAATAGATATAATATGTGTATTGAAAAATTCAATATAACCAATTTAAATATTGTTTTCACAGAAAAGAGGATTGTTTAGTGAATCAAACCATACTTCAGCGTAATAACGTAAATATTTCAGGTAAAGGAAATCAATATATGATCTTCGCTCCGGGCTTCGGCTGCAACCAGTCCATGTGGCGTATGATAGCTTCTGAATTCGAGAAGGATTACCGCGTTGTTCTTTTCGATTATGTGGGTACAGGTAACTCGGACCTTCAGGCATATAACAAAGAACGCTACAGCGACTTGTCAGGCTACGTTCAAGATGTTCTGGATATATGTGAAGCCATTGATGCTCACAACGCGATTTTCGTTGGCCATTCGGTAGGCTCTATGATTGGTATCCTCGCTTCGATCCGCGAACCCAAACGATTTGAACGCCTGGTATTAATAGGTCCGTCCCCTTGCTACGAAAATAAACTTCCTGATTACTACGGAGGTTTTTCTAAAGAGGATCTAACCGGACTAATAGACTTGATGGAGAAAAACTTTGCAGGCTGGGCCAATTATCTTGCTTCCGCTGTAATGCAAAACCCGGATCGTCCATTACTGGCTGCGGAGCTTGAGATAAGTTTTTGTTCGATACAACCGGACATTGCCCGCCTGTTTGCGGTAGCTACTTTTTTTGCTGATAACCGGAAGGACTTGCCTCTCGTGCCTGTCCCGGCGCTTATTCTACAGAGTAATGAGGATGTCATAGCACCCGTTAAAGTTGGCGAATATGTACATCAATCCATGCCGCAGAGCACCTACAAGTTAATGAAAGCAACCGGACATTGCCCCCATATGAGTCATCCGGAGGAAACCATACAATTGATACATGAATTTTTGGGTATATTAATAGTAAAAGACAAATCATAAAAAACTAGGTGAGTTGATGAATGATACGCTCAACCGCATTCCTTGCGGTTATTTGTCATTGATGGATGACAATAAAATTTCGGCTGTAAACCAAACGCTGCTCGATCTGCTGGGTTATGATTACGTCGCATTACGAGGATTGTCTATTGATTCTATATTATCGAATTCCAGCCGTATATTCTTTCGGATCTACTTTACCCCTTTAATCCTGCTCAACACTAAGGTCAATGAAATGTTCCTGACTTTAATGTCGAGTTCAGGTGAAGAAATTCCTGTACTGCTAAACGCAGTACGAAGAGAAATAGATGGAAGTGTACACCATGAGTGTGTTGTGTTTCCGATACACCGGCAAATGGAGTATGAACAACAAATTAACCGGTCCGAAACCGCTGCGAATAAAGCCAGAGGTCAGCTGCAACTGCTCCAGTCCGCACTACAAGATAAACAGCGTTCTCTTTCGATCCTTAAAGCGCAGATTGAGATCTATTCCAACCAAATGGAAGAAATGAAGGTTAAACTAGATAAAGGCTAAATTCGGCATGTAATACATGTACATGCCGGACAAAGGAGGCTCTCCGCCCTGACTATCAGGGCGGAGAGCCTTGGGGCAAAATTGTTGTACGGAGTACAACAATCAGGGCTCGGGCGCGGCCCCGGCCTCCTTATTTAAATAAACAGGCGCAAAAAAACCGCCTGTAAATCCAGGCAGTTCAAATTATGCAACTATAACTAGCTTACGGTTACGTTCGAAGAGTATTTGTTTATTTTATGAATGACGCGTTGGCGGTCTTTCCCTTGAAGTGGAGTTGGTTGATAATCGTTTCTATCCTTCACTGAAGATATGCTGCAAGGAATAACAGTCAAGGTAGCTGCAAATGGCAAATCACCCTTTTTAGAAAACTTAACTTGCAGTATAAAAGTATCTTTATCCGTTGGATTTCGGTTGCCGCCGAATACAAAGTTTGCCAGGCTATAAGCAATATATTTCCCTTTATATAACTCTATTCCTTGGATCACATGCGGATGATGTCCCAAAACCAAGTCCACTCCGTTATCAATCGCGTAATGTGCGAGGCCCTTTTGAATGTCATTCGGATAGTTATCCCGTTCGATCCCCCAATGGAAGGAAGCCACAATGATTGTCGCTCCTTGATCCCTAAGCTTTTTAACAGATAAACGGATGTTCTCCTTAGCTGTACCGTCAAAGGACCAACCCGTATAACCAAACATACCCACCTTGATGCCATTTACCTCTTTAATCGCCAGATGGTTATAACCAAAGAACGGAATATTGTATTTCTTAAGCGTATCCATTGTGTCCTTGTAGCCAACATCGAGGTAATCCATCGTGTGATTATTAGCTAAGTTCACTGCATCTACACTACCCTCATCTAAAATGTTGGCGTAAGCAGGTAAACCGTGGAATTTATACATTTTTGACGCTCTTTTTTCGGCTGTAGTAAAGGTCGTCTCTAAATTACCTATGGTGATGTCATCCTGCGATAAGATACCGTGAACATTCTTGAAAAAATAACTGTAATCCGTCTTCACCGACTTTAGTACCGTATCGAAACGCCCGGCTGTACGAAAATCATCATCGTAACCCAAGGTGTTATCTCCAATAGCCGAAATCAGAACGGTTTTTGTGATGTCCGCTGGGCTAGGTGTTGGTGTTGGTGTTGGTGTTGGTGTTGGTGTTGGTGTTGGTGTTGGTGTTGGTGTTGGTGAAGATGTCGGCGGTGGCTTAGTCATCTCTGTAGAGTTAGCTGTCGGTACTAAAGTTGAAAAGCTTGTATCTGCAAGCACGTAAGCAGACGTTGTCACCAATGATATCAATACTAATAATAAAATAATTGCCTTAGATGACAATGAAACCACCCCAATAACAAATAAAGTCTCTAATCTGTAGGTTATTTTATAAAAAATAAGGTTACAGGGAATAAGCGGCTAGTAAAGAGGGTGCCGGACCTATCGTCTTTGCGATATCCGGCACCCTCCATTTTTATGCCTCCTAAGATAACGTTATTACATAAGCAATAAATTGATACGTATTGTCCTTCAGTACAGCTGTGGAGGTCAGCAACTTCTTGCCCGAGGGACTCCAGCGAAGCTTGTCGGATGCCTGCATATCATCAGATATCGGAGTTTGTTCACCGGTTTCCACTTCAGTAATGAACAAACGGTTTTCTTTGCCATTCTCGGCAGTAGTCGTGTAGGCCAGTTTGCTCCCGTCCGGTGACCAGCTGGTTCCGAATACTTGAGTTCCGGAGGCTAAGGTTGATTGCTCGTTACCTTCATCATCGCAGAGGAACAGCGTCATCTCGGTGGGAGCCGTACGTTTTACAATAGCCAATCTACTCCCGTCCGGTGAAGGAATAACCCACATGACATCTTTTTTAATCACCTTCGACTGCTTGCTTTCCGTATCATAGGCGATTAGTTGGCTGTCCTCATGGGCGACATAATAGATCTTGCTCCCCGATTGCACCACATTATGAACGTAAGTCACCCCGGTATCTACAGCTATTTCACTGTTTCCGCTCAGATCGACCTTAAGAATATCACCTTCCATATTCGGAAAAATAACATGCTCGTTGTCGCTCCACTCCCCTTCCGTAGTCATGAATTCGGCATCACCTGTCTTTACAGTAACGCCCGTTTCAAGGTTCATAATATAGCCGATACCTGTTGCCTCATAGGTCTCTTTGTAGAAGAGGTTCTTTTTATCCGGAGACAACAGCGCAAAACCCAGACTTTTCTCGCTCTCCTTCAACGGCTGTTCCTTCCCTGTGGAAAGGTTGCGAAGATAGAAATTATGCGGGTAACGTTTCTCTCCCTCAACGGTTACAGCGGTCATCAGAGTATTTTCCTTGTCTACAACAAGCGTGTCATCGCTGAGCCAATCCATCCCGCGGACGCCGTCCAGCTTATCGATCCCCTCCAGCTTGAGTTGGGTATAGACCGACTCTGAGGCGTTATCCATCACCGTAATTTTTTTCCCTGATTTCTCTACGACTGTCCGGGTTTCCAGATCTCCCGTGCCGCAGGCGGCTATGGACAGCAGACTCACTGTGCTCATGAGGATCAGCGCCATCTTGCCCATCTTGCTTTTATGAGTATTCTTCAAGTTCTAGTCCCCCTTACAAGTTTGTGCTGTTATGTTGCTCTAAGCATATACAAGGAATATTTCCAAACGATCTCAACATGTTTCCAACTTGTAAACTTTTGTCGAAGGGAGAAGAAACTTTTTAATCTAAGCTCTAATTGGAAAAGAAAGCTGAAACGCCGAGCCCTCCCCCTCCAGATCCAGCAAGGAGATCGTTCCGTTCTGTTTCTCCACTAGGTTACGGACCAGCGACAGTCCCAGCCCGGTACCGCCAGATTGTCTGGATCGATCCCGGTTAACCGTGTAGAAGGGCTCGAAGATTTTATCCCTGGATTCTTGGGGGATACCAATACCGGTATCACGGATCGTAATCCACACCCGATGGTCTCTAATTTCGTTATGAATATGAATGGTTCCGTTTGGAACGTTATATTTGATCGCATTATCTAGCAGATTGATAAAAATATGCATAAAGCTCTCTTTATCTATCCAGATCTGAGCCGGTTTAACATCAAGCTGGATCGTATTTCCGTAGCGCTCCGCTTTGCCGCTCATTCGTCCGCAAATATCCCGAAGACTCTCTGAAACCTCCAGCACCTCGGCCTGTGATTCAAAATCATACTTTTCCAGCGCCGTCAGCTGCAGCACCTTCTCCACCATTTCATACAGCCGCTGCGTTTCTTTGGCAATACTGACCTTGGCCTCCAGCAGCAGCTTGGGATCATCATCGTACATATTAAGCAGATCCACGTAGGCTTTTATAGAGGTCAGCGGTGTTTTGAACTCATGGCTGATGTTCCCGATATACTGCTTCTGCTGCTGTTCGAGGGCTTGCAGCTTTTGAATAGCCAGCTGTAGTTTGCGTTGTTCTTCATCCTTGGCAGCAATATTGCTCTCAATTTCCCTGCTCATAAAATAGATCCCTTGGGCCAGCTCACCCAGCTCATCCTTACGCTTGATCGGTGGGGCTGGGATATAATCGGCATGCTGAATTTCCTCCGCCGCCTGCTTCAGCCGCCTAATAGCTGCAACCGCGCGATTAAAGTACAGATAGCCTATGATGAAGCTCAAGATCAAAACGGCAGCTCCCGTTGTCAAAAATAGATTTTGGAGTGTACTTAGAAAGGCCTGATTGCTCTTAAGTGAATAGTGAAGCTGAACAACCCCCATTTGTTCCTCCGGGCCTTGCAGCGGGGCTAAATATAGCATGGAGTCGCCTTTACTTTGATAAGCGATCTTATTCTGCAGCGCATACGATAACGCGTCCTTCACCTCTTGATTCCCCGGTGCCGGGTCGCTCTGAACGGATGTACCTACTTGAAGCCCTTTTGCATCATAGAGTGTCACTTCCAGCCCGGTAAAACCAGCCAGCTCCACCGCAAGCCCCCGTCCCCGCTGACTCATGAATACTTGAGGCTCAAGCCGCGTCCCTGTATAAAAGGTCTGCTTCACCCGCAAATTAACGGTTTTGATATGCTGGTTCAAGTAACCTTCTGTCTGAGCCTGCTGGTTCCGCTCCACTCCGCGGAGAACGACATAACTTAACACACTAACTGCCAGAATGAGCAGCACGGCAAGAAAAAGGCTGAATTTCAGCTTGATGCTGACTCTCATGTGTACTCCCTTTCCGGAGCTGCCTTATACCCCACACCGAAGACGGTTTGCAGGATATTGTGATAAGGCTCACCCAGCTTTTTACGCAACCGCTGAATATGAATATCTACCGTCCGCGTGCCGCCGGCATACTCCAGATCCCATACGAGCTCCAGCAATTCCTCACGTGCATATACCCGTTGTGGATGAGCGAGCAATAAGAGCAGCAGGTCGAACTCCTTCGGAGTGAGCTCCAGCTTGTCATCCCCTAGTTCTACGGTTCGGTGAGCAGGATGAATTCGCAAAGCCCCATATTGGAACATCTCCGTTTTGACTTCTCCCGTGTTCTTTTCCAGTCTGCGCAGCAGCGCCTTTACCCGAGCCAGCAGCTCGCGAATTTCGAAGGGTTTGGTCATATAGTCGTCCGCTCCAAGCTCCAGACCGACAATTTTATCGACAATATCATTTTTAACCGTCAGCAAAATAATCCCGATGTCCGCCCGGTCCTCCAGCTTCCGGCATACGTCATACCCCGTCATCTTCGGCATCATTACATCTAATACAATCACATGGGGTTGAAAGGTTCTCGTCTTGCTCAGCGCCTCTTCCCCATCCCCGGCCGTATCTACCTCATATCCTTCACGCCGCAGTGCATAAGCAATTGCACTTACAATACCCGGTTCGTCATCGACCACCAGCACTTTTTTATTCATGTGTGTTCACCTTTCCGCATAGGATGATTGTTATAATCTTTATCTTTTTTTAAAGAACGTTTAAGGTTTCTATCAGGTAGACCCTTTACAATGGAATTAAGATCAAGAAAAGAGGATTTATTATGAATATAAAACGAGTAGTGATTGTCGGTACCATGGTTGTGGTTATGTCTTTCGGAGGAACCTCTTGGAATAAGCTTACTGTGAGTGCAAGCCCGGTCGCCAAATGGTCCACCACCAGTGTAGCAGATGAAGATGAACTATTAGTCGCGCTGAATCAATCGTCGGACGAAGAACTTTATGAAGCCTTGTATGACGGGAAGTCACTTCAAGATATTGTAACAGAACATAACGGGAATATTTCAGATGTCATTAACTTACAGGTGGCTCAACTCACTAAGCAGCTTCAATTGCGCCTGGCAAGCGGGAGCATCTCTGTTCAGCAATATGAAGTGCAAAAGGCCGAGTTGAGGGACATAGTGACCCAGAGTGTCCGTACTTCTTTTAGTATAGAGTGATACATAGACGAAACTATAAGAGCAAACAAACCCCCGGCCAGTGGCCGGGGGTTCTTATTTATTATTATTTATCTCGCTTAATCTCCAGAATATCCAGGAAAAAGACGAAAATCGGAATACCCAGAATCAGACCCCACACGCCCAGATAATGCTCGGAGAACAGCAGGACGATAAATGTGTAGAACATCGGCAGATTCATTTTGGAAGACATAAGCTTCGGATTAAGGAAATAACCCTCCATGACATGCAGCACGGCAATCATAGCCAGCACATAGACGGTCGTAATCAGACCACCCAGATTGTAGCCTATAATACACAGCGGGATTAAGGAGATGATAAAACCTACCACCGGAATTAAGCTAAGCAGGAAAATCATAATCGAAAGCGCGAACAGGTAGGGAAAGTGCAAAATCGATAACCCGATAACCGTAAAGAGTGTATTGAACAAAGCAATCAGAATCTGCGCTTCGATCACTTTACCGAAGGACGAAATAAACTTTCTGCCGAAATACTCCAGTTCTATATAGAACCATGAAATCTTGCTCTCTCTCAGACGGGAGGTAAAGTTAACAATTCTATTCTTCTCCAATATAAATACAAAGCTAAGAATGGTTGCTAATACAAAGGTGGTTCCCCAATTACTGATTTTGAGCACATATTCAATTCCATGAGTCATGTACGACTGATAGTTCAGATCCTTGAGTGTGCCGAAAAGATATTGTGTAATATCGTTCTGGGGGAGATCTGCAGGTGTCAGATTAGCTAGAAAGTTAGTTAACTGCTTGATTTGCGTGTAGACCTTAGGTAAATAGTTGACGAGGGCAAAGACAATCGTGGTGATTAACGCCAGATACAGAATGACAATAATAACCTTACTGTTCACCGCAATGTATTTATTGATCCGCTTGGTCAGCAGCACTTGGAAACTGTTCATGACATAAGCAATCAAAAACGTCAGTAATACCAAATTAAGCATATCTCTAATACTGAACAGCAGCACTGCAATGATCACCAAAATAGAAAAACGTCGGATCGTTAAGTTTGCGTAATAACGCTTGAACACTTCCATATTACCTCTCCATTCACTAACCCAATTCATACATATCTATTATAATAGTCTACAGTAACGAAATCCATTATAGCAACCATAAATACACCATCATTCGAGTCCCTTCTCCTTATTTCTTCATTCTTCGCATAAAATCCTTATGCACTCATCCCCATACGTAAAAAAACCAACTCAACGGAGGGATTTACCCTATGCAAAAGATCATTTGTATTACCGGCGCTTCAACCGGTATAGGATTATCAACGGCGCTTATTTTTGCTAAAAATGACTGGATTGTATATGCGGGAACTCGAAATTTGGTACGCGACCAGGAACTGTACGGGAACCAAAGAAACTTAAATTTTGTAGAAATGGATGTTACGAAGCCTGATACGCTTCAGCGGGTGATAGATACTATTGAGAACGAGCATGGCAGGCTCGATGTTCTTTTTTGCAATGCGGGATTCGGATACTTAAGATCGCTGGGTCAAGCGCCTATGGAGGATATTCAGAAGGTGTTTGATACCAATGTATATGGTGTAATGCAGACGATTAAAACCGCGCTGCCGCTGATGCGTCAATCCGGGTATGGACATATTGTGGCGACCTCCAGTGTAGGGGGACTTGTGGGTCAACCTATCAATGAAATCTACTGTGCCAGCAAGTTTGCTCTTGAGGGTCTAATTGAAAGCTTAGCCACTTACTATAAACCTCTTTTCAATATCGATGTTACTCTGCTGGAACCGGGTGCAATCGCCACTGAATTCAATAAAACAGTTTTGAGCCATGTCTCAAGCACCGGTGGAATTCTGGATGATGAATACAAAGAGATTCTGAACGCCTATACTACCACCTTTCTAAAACGCAATATAGAGCCTCAAACAGCCGACTCCGTAGCCGAGGTGATGTGGGATCTGGTACATATGGAGACCAAGCCGGTGCGTATTCGTACTTCACAACGTGCCGATGAATTCGTAGCGCATAAAGTGAGTATGGATCCAACCGGTCTGACTGGCGTGTTGACAACACGGAAGGTTCAGTTGAATCTGTAACTTCTTCAGGAACATCTATGGCTGCTCTATGAGCGGCTTTTTTTGTTTTGTTGTGGAGCTGTCTGCGTCACACGCCTTACAAGTACAAGCTTCTATGGTACGGGTCATACACCTTACATGATACAAGCCTCTTCGGCGGCATAAGACTGTGTCTTCCAAGGATAGTTGTAGTTTGTACACTTAAAAGATCGCTTTTTTCGCATGCCGGTGCTTTAAGTGCACTTTCTACAACTATATTACTTGATGAAGGTGAAAAATGAGTTTTTTCCTCTATATAGCTGCATGAAATACAATTAAAACCACTTTGTTGGGCAATTCCCCCAAAATAAGTGTACTGAGTGCAGTTAAATTTTACCTTCGACTAGAAATGCGCCTTGAACGTACGTAAATTTTATAGATACCTTATCTAGCTATGCATGCTTAGTATCATTTCAACTCCATTATGAATAGGCTATATAATCAAATTTATAATGGAGGTTTTCCATATGACCTTTGGGAATGAATATCCTAACAGTCAAGCTCGACAGCCGTCTTATCCATATACTCCTCGCAACATTAATTTCCCATACTCCCATTACTACCATCTCCACCGCTCAGACAGCAGCCCCGCAGATTTGCAACCGGACACCCCAAGCGAAAAAAAGCAAATTGTAGATGGTCATATTAAAGTGAATATCGGCAGCGGGCAGGGGCTTAACGTAAAAACAGGAGCCGCGGTGGGTGGCCAGCACGGCTTGGGCTTTAATGCAGACGGTCACTTAGCCTACAATGGCATGAATGCTCAAGCTAACGGCCACCTGGGTGCTCAATATGGAATACACGCGCAAGGTGAAACACATCTGAACAGTAGCCAAGGTGCCGGGTTTAATACCGAGGCTTCGGTGGGTGGAAAGTACGGGCTGGCTGCTCAGGCGAAGGCCCAAGTGGGCGGCGATCAATGGGCCGGCTTTAATACAGGAGCACAGCTCGGCGGATCATATGGTCTCCATGCCGGTGCAGACGGTCACTTGGGTATGAGCCAAGGCGCGGGAATCAATACGGGGTTGCAGCTTGGTGGGGAGAATGGGTTGAACGCTCAGGCCAAAGCTCAATTGGGCGGCGGACAAGGGGCTGGCTTCAATACAGAGGCACAGCTTGGCGGAGAGTCCGGCTTCAATGCTAATGTAGACGGTCATTTGGGCTTCAGCCAAGGCGCCGGGTTCAATACCGGAATGCAGATCGGTGGGGAGAATGGGCTTGGCGCCCAGGCAAACGCCCAGGTGGGCGGCGGTCAGGGGATCGGCTTAGGCATCAAAGGCCAAGTTGGCGGTCATAACGGCCAATTAGGATTTAATTTCGGCGGTAAAGGTAATGAATCTAAGGATTCCGACTAATATACAACGCGAAACTAAAGAAGGGAATATCCTCTGCCATTGTTACGGCCTCGGGATATTCCCTTTTTTTCTATTCTGTAGATCATTATTCGAATTTCTACACATTCCTAAAAATAAGGATTATTGCCGATGCCCTGAAAATATATTGAAGCATATAGCCATATTTACTTAGGAACGGAGAGATTGGATGATAACGATAAGTTTATGCCTAATTGTTAAGGACGAACAAGATACACTTGGGCGCTGTTTAGCCTCTGTCTCTGATCTGGTCGATGAGATTATTATTGTCGATACCGGATCTACAGATGATACCAAAGACATCGCCCGTAATTATACCGAACATATTTACGACTTTACGTGGATTAATGATTTCTCTGCGGCTCGTAATTATGCTTTTGCTCAGGCAAGCAAGGAGTATATCTTTTGGCTGGATGCGGATGATGTACTTAAGGAGCGTGACCGCCTCGGTCTACTTGCCCTAAAGGAATCTCTAGATGCTTCCGTTGATTCTGTAACAATGAATTACCACCTTGCTTTTGATGACCATGGCAATGTAACGTCTAGTCTCAGACGCAATCGTCTGGTGAAAAGAAGCAATGGATTTCGCTGGATCGGCGCCGTGCATGAATATTTAGAGGTTAGCGGAAACATTATGAACAGCGACATTGCCGTAACTCACAGCAGCCTGCATCATGACAGTGACCGTAACTTATACATATATGAGCAAAGATTGTCGGCTGGGGAGACCTTCTCACCGCGGGACTTATACTATTTCGCCAATGAGCTGCTTGACCATAAGAGGTATGAGCGGGCGATTCTTTTCTATGAGCAGTTTCTCGAGACAGATCAAGGGTGGATTGAGGATAACATCTCGGCATGCGGCAAAATGGCCGATTGTTACCATGGGCTGGGCAATGAGCAAAAGGGTCTCGCAGCAGCCTTGCGTTCTTTCCAGTACGATGCACCGAGAGGGGAAGTCTGCTGCCGCATCGGATATCATTTTTTGCAAAAAAACAACCTGCAAACTGCAGTTTTCTGGTACAAAACCGCCGCAGAGACCGAGCAATCGCCCGAACATTGGGGCTTCCGCAATCTGGCCTGCTCCACTTGGCTCCCTCATCTTCAGTTATGTGTCTGTTACGACAGGATGGGTCTTCATCGCCTAGCCTATGAACATAACGAAGCCGCCCGCAGGTATCGTCCGCAGGATGCCCGGGTGCTGCAGAATAAAACCTACCTAGAGGGTATTCTGCATTCACACGCAGATGATCATAACAACGGTGGCACGATATGAAGAAGACCAAAACCCGGGTGCTTCTGGGCAGCCCCGTTCATCAGAAGCCGCCAATTCTACGCCAATTCCTGGATTCACTGCTTCGACTAAAACTGGATACCCTTGAACTGGATTACTATCTGATCGATGACAATGAGGATGAACAATCCAGCCTGCTGCTTGAGGAATTTAAGGGCAATCGCGACAATGTATTTCTACAGACCTCTGGCTACCGGGATCCTTATATTCGAGATGATACCACTCATTTTTGGAGCGCTAATCTTGTCTGGAAAGTGGCCAATTTCAAAAATATGATGATCCAACGCGCCGCGCTGCTTAAATATGATTATTTATTCCTGATCGACTCCGATCTTCTCCTGCATCCTCTTACTCTGGAGCATCTTGCAGCTTCGGGCAAAGATATCATCTCAGAAGTATTCTGGACCCAGTGGCAGCCGAATACGATCCTTCAACCGCAGGTATGGATGCATGATGAGTATAGCCAGTGGGAGCGACTGCCGGGCGAACAGC
This sequence comes from Paenibacillus wynnii, assembly GCF_000757885.1. Taxonomy (NCBI): domain Bacteria; kingdom Bacillati; phylum Bacillota; class Bacilli; order Caryophanales; family Paenibacillaceae; genus Paenibacillus; species Paenibacillus wynnii. The sequence continues at coordinate 1,708,359 of NZ_JQCR01000002.1, forward strand.
TCAGCGCTGAAGAGATCAGCTATAGATTTAATCACTTTCTAACGAAGCTGCAAATCCCGGGTGTCTATGAGGTCGGCGGTCTTGGCGCTTGCACCCTGATCAGCAGGCATGCCATAGAATCCGGTGTCTCCTACAATATCATCAAGAATATCTCTTATTGGGGAGAGGACCGGCATTTCTGTATCCGTGCCGCCGCACTTGGGATTCCGCTCTACGTGGATACTCATTATCCCGCTCTGCACTTGTACAGAGACAGTGATGTAAGTAAGGTGGATGACTTTATCCTTAGTAACGCATTAGATCATACCTCGGACAGCGGCGACATCCCGGTACCGGAATCTAATCTGCCAGAACTATCTGAACTACCTGTTTCTGAACCATTACCTATCCCCCTCGTCCGCAAACGTCCGAAGCTTACACTCACCATGATTGTCAAAAATGAAAGCCCACGTTTTCTGCGGCAGGTTCTGGAGGCGCATCGTGAATATATTGATGAGGCTGTAATTATCGATGACGGCAGCACGGATGACACCGCTGCACTCTGCATAGAGCTCCTTAAGGGTATTCCGGTCCATATAGTACACAATGAGATCTCCAAGTTCAGCAATGAGATTGAGCTTCGTAAGCAGCAATGGGAAGAGGTCATCCAGAGAGACCCAGAGTGGATTCTTAATCTGGATGGGGATGAAATGTTCGAGGATAGGTTCGCCCATGAGATTGATACTTTATTGCAAGAAGACAACGTCGAGCTTTTCTGTTTCCGTCTGTACGATTTCTGGAACAAGGATCATTACCGTGAGGATGCCCATTGGCGTTCCCATCTAAGCTACCGCCCTTTTCTGCTTAAATACAATAAAGACTTTACCTATGTCTGGAATGAACTGCCGCAGCACTGCGGGCGGTTCCCGCAGAATATCTTCGAGCTTCCACACCAACTAAGCAATCTCCGGCTGAAGCACCTGGGATGGTCTAAATCGGAATATCGTATGGAAAAGTATTTGCGTTACCTGCATCTGGACCCCGATGGACAATACGGCTGGAAGGAACAATATCTGTCTATTCTAGATGAGCAGCCGAAGCTGATTCCGTGGGTGGAATAAAACTCTGCGTTTACGCAAGAAGAAACGGATGCCGTCCTTAATGGGAGCCTATGCTTCCGAAGCAGCGATACTCCGTATCGCTTTAAGGCATCCGTTTCTCGTAGAAATATAAGCAAAGTATACTGAAAACTTATACTTTCTTATATTTAAAAAAAGGACTGTCTAGGATGGCCGCACGGGCCATTCTGACAGTCCTTATAAGTTTGATGCTTAGTTGTTAGCTGAATGGATTATACCGCAGCTTTTTGTACGGGAGGTAGATCTACAGGAGGATTCTTTTTCTTCATGTAGTCTGAATAGTAAGCAGTGAGAATAGGAACCAAGATGGCGGTTACGATTACGCAGGCCGCTACCAAAGCCGTTGCCGCTTCTGCCGCAGGCAGGAATTCAGGTTTCATATTGGCTACAAGCATAGGGTTCGCAACCGCTGCGCCTGCTGTACTGGAAGCAGCAAGTCCGGCAGTACCGTTACCGCGGCCAATGAACTTATCAGCCAAGATCAAAGGAATACCTGTAACTACGATTACAGCAAGACCAAGCAGAATACCCAGCAATCCTGTATCAGCGATTACTCCCAGGTCAATGGAGCAACCCAGAGCGAAACCAAAGAATGGAATCAGTGTGTGTGTAGCTTTGCCGAAATATTCACGAAGGTCATGATCCAGGTTACCAAGAATAAAACCAACCAAGAAAGGAAGTACAGCACCTACAAACAATTGTGGTTCGAATACAGCTACTCCGGTACTACCCAGAATAAGCATGGTTACAAGCGGACCGGATTCTAGCGACATCAATACAAATGCGCCGGACTCTTCTTTAGTACCGTATTGTTGCATGATAGAAGCATACAAGCCTCCGTTGGTCATATCCATGGCGGAAATGAGGGCCAGAACGGATAATCCGGCAAAAAATCCGGTTTGAATTCCGCCTGCAGGCATGAATTGAACAGCGATCATAGCAATAACCCATGCTACAGCAATTTTAGTTAATACCAGTGTACCCGATTTTCTGAGAACGGTTCCGGTAGCTCTTACATCAATAGCAGCCCCCATACAGAAGAACCAAACAGCCAAAATAGGTACCGTACCTGTCATTAGACCTTTAGTAAATCCGCCAAAATAATCGCTTGCACCAGGAACTGCAGTGTGGATAATAGCTCCCAGGAACAATGGAATCAACATCATACCGCCTGGAATCTTATCTATTGTCTTTTTAATTTTCATTTTCGTTACCATACCTCTCTAAATTAGATGAAATAAATAGCTATAATTATTCATATATGCATATTTCTTCCTAAACAAGGCGCACTGAACCCATCCCAGGAGATCGCCACGTCTGTAGTAGCCTCTTTCTCCTGAGATTTGCTTTACATAAGTACGCTTTCATTTCACTTACGGCTTAACCCCAGTTCCGGAATCATCTTCGCAAACAAATCATGGCTTTCTTTTAATTGTTTAGCGAACTCTTTGCCATCCTTGACGAGCAGCCCGAGTCCATTCATTTTCATAGAAGCCCTAAATTCCGCATCTTCCGTCCCTTTGATAAAAGCATTTGCCAACAGCTCTGCAATCTCATTCGGTGTATCCTTGGGTACCGCGAGCCCTCTCCACGTACTGGTGAAGTCCACGTAAATACCGGTTTGCTCCTCTAAGGTGGGGACAGATGGAAGCGCTTCTGAACGCTTATCGGCATTAATCGCCAGTGTCCGCAGCTTTCCCTCGTCCACATACTTCTTCACTTCGGCCGGACTAACCGGTACCGCATCCACAAATCCACTCATGAGCGCAGAGACAGCAGGTCCTGCTCCTTCAAAAGGAATATGTGCAAACTTCACACCTGTTTCCCGTTCCAAGGTTACAGCTGCCAAATGCCAAATGCTTCCCGTTCCTGCATTCCCCATTTTCAACTCACCTGGATGCGCTTTAGCATAATCGAATAGTTCATTTACGGTCTGCCATGGCGCTTCTGCTCTTACGGTAATGGCGGAAGGATCAAAGTTTGTCTGGGCAATCGGTTTAAATTTTTCATAGGTAATAGGTAGTAATCCCAGATGAGGCAAAGTAGTCAGTTCCGCCGGAAGAAAAGTAACTGTGTACCCATCTCCTTTAGCATTCGCGCCCTCCATCAGCCCTACAGATCCACCGCCGCCCGTTCGATTCACAACTACAATCGGTTGGCCCAGCCATTTCTCTGTCGCTTTAGCCAAGGCCCGAGCCGTTATATCTGTACCGCCTCCGACAGCATAAGGAACAATCAAAGTAATGGGCTTCTTAGGGAAGTCCACATCTGAAGGGCCTGAGCCTAAGGGGTCAGAATACTGATATCCTATTCCTATTAAGAGTAGAACCACTAACCCGGAAGCTATCCAAATCCATCGGATGCCTTTCCTTGTAATCTGTTTCATACGATCCCTCTTCCCTGTGCTTTCACCTCCAAAACGTCATCCGTTGGTTTTGTGAATCTTTTCTCAATCGGAGTGTATCGCATTTGGAGGCGTTTCAACAATCGTATAATCTTACTCAGAGTCTTCAGAAACGCCGGAATGGCGCGGTTTTGGCTGATCTGCATACTCATTGGAATATTTGCTGTTCTCACGGAATTTACCCGGTGTAATGGATTTGTTCTTCCGGAATACCCGAATGAAGCTGTTCTCGTTCTGGTACCCGACCAATAGGGCGATATCGGCAATCTTCAGACTGCTGTCCTTTAACAGCTCACAGGCTTTATCAACTCGCAGGTTAGTTAAATAGTCATATACTGTCGTTCCTGTCTCTTCTTTGAAGATAGTGCTGACGGAGGAAACACCCATATTCACATGTGAGGCAATTTCCTGCAGACCGATATTAAGCTGAAGGTTGTTTTGCATATATTGAATCATAGCTTGAACCAGCTGATACTCTTTGGATTGTCTATGCTGACCTAATTCCTTGGACATATGAGTGACCACATGGCACAGCATCTCTTCAATTTCAGACAAATCCATCGTAGTCACTTGATGCCAGGTATAATCGGCAAGCTCCGGCGGAAGGGCATGTCCCCCCATAATGGCCAGGGTTATGATCTCCTGCAGCAGATCATCCACCATACGGAATACCTTTTGCGGCTGTATCGCTTTTTTTCGAATCTCGGCCGCCCATCTTCGTATCCACTGTACAGAGGTATCGCTGTCAGAGGATTTCAGAGCTTGTAACACCTCTATCTTCAAGGTATCATCTGCCGCTTGAGCGTTCTCTTCATGGATGTGATTCATAATGGAATAGTCACGGACTTGTCCATACCCTTCATAAAGACGGTAGGACAAGGCGAGGCTGGCTTCCGTGTATGACCGAGTCACATTCAATATACCAGGGGCTGATGATCCTATCCCTATGGACACTGATAGTTTCAATAATTCCTGAAGCATCTCTATTAGCTTCCCGGCATCCTCACGAAGCTCCTCTTCCTCTGATATCTTTGATTGCAGCAGAACCACCACACTGTCCTTCTGGGTTGAAGCCGTTACGGTTCGCCAAGAATGTTCCAGATATTCCGTGATTACGTTGTTCATAGCATACTTGAGCAGCATCTGATCTTCATCCATATAGGCCGATGCCCATTGCCAATGACGATCAATAGAAATAACGATGATCTCAAAAGGGCCTTCCTTCCAGCCCTGAAAGTAATGCTCCCATTTCGTATGTGTCTCTTGTGTTCCAATACTCCGCGTAATTAGATCCTGGACAAATTTAGACCGCAGCTCCGGCAGGCTCCATTCCGCGACAAGCGACTTACTCTGGAAATCGCCTACAAGCTTCCCGATGACAGGCTCCAGATCATGCAGATCGCCATGGCCGCCTGCCTTCTGGTCGGGACTAAGCAGCTTGTTGATTCTCTTTAGGGGGCGGAACGCGGCAAAATTGTAGTAATATATTCCCGAGCAGCCCACACAGATCGAAATGAACGACAGCAGCAGCATCATATTTCGGGCAATCTTCACATTTTTGAGCAGCTGCTCCATAGGAACCAGTGAAACCAACCTCCAGCCGGTCACATTAGAGAAGGTTTGGTTGGCCATATAGTCCTGACCTTTAATACTCACATGAGCAAACGGACTTACATCAATAAAAGTGAGCATTTCATTCATTTCCGCCACTGTGAAGGGGAGGTTCAATTTCGGATATATCAATTCTCCATCCAGGTTGTACACAAATTGATAATTTGATAAATGGGTATACATTTGCGAGAACAGCCAATCATAGTCCAGATTAATCATGACCGCTCCGCTAATTTCTCCGTTCTGAACAATAGGCCTTGCCAAGGAGACCAGCTCAGTTCCCCTTAATTTGGGGTTGTCACCTTTGTACAGCCTTCTTTTGATTAAAAGCGGCTTCTCTTTAATCTCATCGATCCACGTATTCCATTCAAAATCAGGAGCATCCTCCCAAGCGGCCTTGTAGCCATACTCGCTGGAGAGAACGGAATGATCTTTAAATTTAATAATGCTGATCGAGTGGATATCCGGCTCCGTAGCAGCGGATCTCAAAAAGGACAGCGGCTCATTGATCGTGGCTTCATTATTAGAAGTCTCCGCAGCAATATATTTAATAACCGCCGGCTGAAAGGACAAATCGACCGCCTTGTTATCGGATTCTCTCATGGCCCGGTTGGTAACGTCCTGATTAATCTGCAGCAGCTCCACGTTAGGCGTATTAAGCTCAGTATCTAGCGCATTTCTGTATTCACGATAAGAATATAGGCCAATTAAAGTAATCAGTATCGAAATACCGAGGGTAAGCATTAGAATAAGTCGAGTCTGTTTGTTCTTGATCAAGTATTTGAATTTATATCGCAGCATTAGAAAAGCTTCATCCTTCCACTTTCTTCTAAGGTCATAGCAGTATTTACCACACTGTTAACTTCAACACAGATCTATTATAACCTTTTAAATTTCAGATATTAAGCCTCATGTCTATTCTTTAACTACATCTTTGATTAACCCGCTTTTTTCATTTTCTTTTGTTCAGCTTATTTAGAAGAAAATTTTCCTACTATATAAGCTGAACTTAAGATTTGCTATATTGGGTTTGGGTCGTAACTGCGGTGAATGTTGGACTTCCAGCCGCTGTTGTCGTAAGACTTTCTTGATTTGTACCGCTTTTCAGCGGATGAAATCCGGAGACAGCTTATGCTTTCGAAGCGAGCTTTCCTACGGAAAGCTTTCGGGCGGACGATACCGCTCTTCCAGTTCCAAAATTCCCCTCCGTTACTTCAATCCTTTTTGTCAGTTTATCAAGTTCAATCTATATAAAAACAAACTTGTAATTATTCGAAGTACAATCTGTATACATAACGAATAGACACCCGTGTTGCGGTGTCTTATCTAAGGCGGTTCCATTACTTGACTTCGTTTCCTATAAGGTTAATCCAACAGATTTATCTCGGGGAAGCAAAGCGAGAATTCTGACATCAATTAGGAAGTGAAGCAGCATGCAGAGCATTATCGAGCCGGTAAAGTAATACAGACATCCAAAAAGCCCGCCTAAAACGGCCGTGGATAGAATCCCCTTTATCCCCTGATAGCAGTGCCCTAAGCTGAAAATAAGACTACTTATGACGATCACCCAAACCGCGGACAGCCCCGGCAAGAGTAGAGGCAAATAATAAAACAGGAAAGAACGGAATAATAGCTCTTCGCATACACCCGCCGTTAACGAGATAACGATCCAGAACCGCTTCTCCTGAGTCGTGCCCGGCAAAAAATCTCCCATGCTCTGAAATTGCTTATCCATAGTTTCTCTATATCCTCGGACGAAAACAACCATAATAAGCGGGGCTACAATAAAGATGACTAATTCGGCAAAAAACAAAATAGAAAGCCATCCCCAATCGGCACCGCCGAAGCCCAACTTAGACCACGAAATTCCTGACCCATACACATATCCCGCGAATACTCCAGCCATAGTCCACAGCTCGATAACGGTTCGACGGTAATAGGTCATTCTTTTGCCGGGATGGCTTATAATATCTATCTTAAATTTCTTATAGGAGTAATATCCCCATACGGGAACACCTACCGCTAAATATAGGATTAACAAGTGCAGCACGACCATATGTGATCCCTCGTTTTCTCAATTCCCCATGGGTAGTATTCCTTAGATCATATTCCCTCGCTACATGCTGCACAAGGACTTTTGATATAGTCGTACCCTTCCATTCATTCGCAGGAGTGAATTCGTGTTATAGCGCGGTCTGCTCCGGCAAAAGTGTTATAATAAAGCGAATGATTTAGAGACTATTGAACCATCAGGAGAGCTACTATGATGAAAACAACGCCTACCTATGCCATAGATGATGCTCAGTGGAGTATCCTCATTCAAAATGCCGCTTATTATTTCGACGATTTGACGCTTAAACGCGGATTTCAATATTATAAACAGGGCCGTGTCCTTCAGTTCTCCATGATCAATCCTCCTGAAATGGAGGCCGTTGTTGAGGGAAGAGAAGAATATGCGGTTGAAATCAACCTAGAGTCCTTCTCTCTTAACCGTTGCGACTGTCCGGTTCACGGACCCTGTAAACATATGGCTGCTGTACTGCTGAATTTCGCGGACTGGCAGAATCGTTCGGTTCCCGCATTAGTGAATGCCAAAGCCGCCCCAGCTGTGTTAATGGAAACCAGTACCCTGCGAAATAACCATAGCCCTCAGTCTAAGTTGCAAGAAGCAGCTCTTCATATTCCTTCCATGAAGGTTAGGGAGTGGCATGAATGGTTCGAACGCTGCATTGCTCCTTTGTCACAGCAAGTCCGAAATCCGCAATTTGTAGAAGCAGCATTAGCCCTCATACTCAAAATAAAACCGCCGCTTAGCCCTGTCAAAGAGCAGCTGTTCAGACTGCACGCCCAGCTGTTTCTACTAGAAATGCTAATTAAGCCCGCTCGTAATCAAAGCCATTCCTTTGGCCATTTCATCGGGTATTATACCCATCTCGCAGTGTCCGAGCTGCAGCAGGCCATTGAACACAGCTTTGACAGCACGCTTCCGTTGGATGAGGAGCCGGAGCAATGGCACCGTGTAACAGATACCTTAGCCTACCTCCGTCAGGAAATGCTCACAGAAACTCGCGATCCATTCCATTTCTCAACCTACTATTATTTGCTCTGGAGCCATTGGATCATCCCGAATATGCAGGACACGTCTCTCTATTCAGAGGAACTCGATCAGCTTCAACAACTTGAAGAGAAGCTCGGTTCCTCCTTATCTCGTTATTCCTGGCTGCTGGCCCAAAGCTGGATTCACTTCCAACTATCTGAAGATCAAGAAGCCTTGACTTTGCTTAAATCTGCCGCCGAGCGACCCGATTTTCATCCCGAAGCGTTAATGCGCTTCCTCGCTCCTTTATCTGAAGCCGGGGAATGGTCCCGTTTAATGACGTGGCTTGTGCAAATTAGCAACCTGCTCAGCCACCGCCGATTCTATAAGCTGGATGAGTATTCTCTATATTGGGAGAAGGCTGTTCAGGAGCTTCCGGAGGCACAGCCGCTGATGTGGACTTCACTGGTCGCGATGCTTCCTGCTTCCCGTGACATCTATGATGAGAAGCTGCTAGCGTATGGAAAATGGCAGGAATGGATGGATTACCAGCTATCCGCAGGGCGTGAGCCTGCGAACTTCCGCGTCACGAAGCTGCAGCCGCTGGAGAAGAATGCACCTGAAATTCTGCTGCCCTTTTACCATCAGGCGGTCGAACGATATGTACTCGAGAAAAACCGCGGCAGCTATAAAGCGGCGGTCAAATTGCTGAAACGTCTGCAAAAATTATATAAAAAAATGAAGCAGGAAGAACGCTGGGAATCCTTCCTCAGCGCATTCACCGTTCGTCACAGCCGGCTTCGCGCGCTGCAGGAGGAGCTTCGGAAAGGAAAGCTTATACCATGAGTAAATATATACAAACCATTACCGTTCATGCGGCCTTAAGTCAGTATGGGGACGCTCTGATCTTCGGATCTACAGAAACAGATGATTACGTGCCGGGTCTTCTCCTTAAACAGCGGCTGTTTGCGTGGCATGAGGCTTCCTTCTACGGAACCGAATTGACCATTGAGCCTACGGATGGGACTCAACTCATTATTCTACCTGCCGAGCAGGTCATTCCCTTCTTCGCAGAACAGAAGCTGCTTACCCATATCGACTGGGCTTGGGAAGGTGAAGCCGCTCAGATGATAAGGCTGTCTCCTTTACTCGCCAGATGCCTGAGTGACAAGCATTATGTGCCTAGTCTTTCAGCCTTTCAACAGGGCAAGCTCCAATGGATTTGGGACGATAAAGCATTGATGGCTATGGCTGCTCCGGATGATATAGAGTTGGATGTTCTCCGGGAAAGTGCGGAGAATTCCGCCTTCCTTGAAGGACTGCAGGCAGCATTCTCGGCGGCCGTAACTCAGCTGTATTATGGAACCCCGCAGGAAGCGGGCGATTTGCGGAGAGAATTCCCGCGGTTGTTCGACATGGACCGTACCGCCGCAATGGGAATGGATGCAAGCGACTGGCTTATGGCGGTCGGATGGAAGGCGGATACAGCGCCATTCCGACCCGCCCTGCAGCTGCTCGAACCGGATGAAGAGGAAACTGAATGGCGGCTTAATCTTGTTCTGCAGGACAAGCTGGATGAATCGGCGCTCGTTCCCGTACGTCTTGATGACGACGGTGAAGCCTCTGGCTTATGGCCGGCAGAGTGGACGCCGCATGTGCTGGACCGATCTTCCGGTTGGCTGACACGTTTAAGAGCAGCGCTGCCGGAGGAACGCTTCTCCGGCGGCAGCGATGTGCTCGGACATCCGCTGGATAGTGAAACGGCGTGGCATTTCTTGACGCTCGACAGCCGGCGTCTGCTGGATGCAGGCTGGCAGGTTCTGCTGCCTGCTTGGTGGGAAACCGCCAGCCGGAAGAAACCCCGGCTGCGCGCCAAGGTGAGTGCAGAATCGGGAAGCCGCGGGAACCAATCTCTGTTCGGGTTGGATTCGATTATCGACTTCGATTGGCGTGTGGCTATTGGCGATGCTGAGCTGACCGAAGCAGAGTTTAATGATCTGGTTGCTCGCAATGAACGAATCGTTCGATTCCGGGGGCAATGGATTACACTGGACCCAGCCCTACTTGCCCAGATTCGCAGAGCTATGGACGGCATGGATAAGAGTCAGGGTCTGTCTTTCCAAGATGTGTTGCAGCTTCATCTGCTTGGTAGCAGCGAGGGTGACGGTAACGGCGACCCTTCAAATGCGCCGGAGCAGGACCCCGCACGTCTCCGTCTTGAGGTAGAGCTGAACAGCCATCTCATCCAGCTGATTGCCCAGCTTGGGCAGCAGAAAGAATGGCCGGAGCTTGACGTACCCGCTGCTCTACAGGCAGAGCTTCGTACCTACCAGCATCAGGGCTTTGCCTGGCTCGCCTTTTTGCGCCGCTTTGGACTTGGGGCCTGCTTGGCTGATGATATGGGACTAGGCAAAACAGTACAGCTGATTGCCTATCTGCTGCATCTGAAGGAGAATACGGCTGATCATCAGTCCTCTTGGCCTTCTCTGATTATTTGTCCTACTTCTGTTCTGGGCAACTGGCAGAAGGAACTGACCCGGTTCGCCCCTTCATTAAATGTCATGCTTCATTACGGAAGCAGACGTCTGGGCGGAGGGTACTTCCAAGGCGCGGCCGGACAAGCTGATGTGGTGCTAACCTCCTATGCGACAGCGGCACTGGATCAGGAGTTGCTGAAGGAATTCACTTGGGCAACGGTCTGCCTGGACGAGGCACAGAATATCAAGAATGCCCAGACCAAGCAATCCGCTGCCGTACGAAGCTTCCCGGCACAGCACCGTATTGCGCTTACCGGAACACCCATCGAGAATCGGCTCTCTGAGCTGTGGTCGATCTATGATTTCATAACACCGGGCTACTTGGGCAGCGCGAAGGCTTTCCAAGACCGGTTCAGTAATGCCATTGAGAAGGAACGGGACGAAAGGCGCACAGCTGACCTGCAAAAGCTGGTCAAGCCGTTCATGCTCCGCCGTAAGAAAAAGGACCCAGATATCCAGCTGGATCTTCCCGATAAAAATGAGATGAAGACCTACGTTCATCTCACAGCAGAGCAGGGTGCTCTCTACGATCAGACTGTGAACAGTCTACTAGAACGGATGCAAAAGCTGGAGGGAATTGAACGTAAGGGCGCTATTCTCGGAGCACTCACACAGCTCAAGCAGTTGTGCGACCATCCAATGTTACTGAAGAAGGAGCCTTTGCCACCCCTCGATAGTGTTCTGGACACAGAGGCCTTGATTACCCGTTCCTCCAAGCTGGAACGGCTTATGGCCATGGTGAAAGAGCTGCGAGAAGAAGGTGAGCGGTGCCTGATATTCACTCAATATATCGGCATGGGTCAAATGCTCCAGCGTGTCCTGCATCAGGAGCTTCAGGAGCCTGTGCTCTATCTGAACGGGAGCAGCTCCAAAACAGCCCGAGATCGGATGATCGAACAGTTTCAGTTCAATGCAGACCATTCTATCCAGGAATCAGAGCCTAGTGATCAGCCTAATGTATTTATCCTCTCCCTGAAAGCTGGGGGCGTTGGACTAAATCTAACGGCGGCGAACCACGTATTCCACTTCGACCGCTGGTGGAATCCGGCGGTTGAGAATCAGGCCACGGACCGGGCCTACCGAATGGGCCAGACCCGTGATGTTCAAGTACACAAATTCATTGCCCTCGGAACGCTTGAAGAACGGATTGACGAGATGCTGGAGAGCAAGCAGCAGCTCAGCGATAATGTGATATCCAGCTCCGAAGGCTGGATTACCGAGCTCTCCACCGAGGCGTTGAAGGATCTGTTCACCTTGCGTCGGGAATGGATGGATTAAAGCAGAAAAAAGAACATCCAGCAGGAGTGGATGTTCTTTTTTCTGCCAACTTCGCATTCTAATATATGTAAAAATAATAAACACCTGAATCCGTGAAAGCTAAAGTTAGATCTTAACATCCTTTTAACCCCTAACTCTATTTAACATCCCTACGATCTTCCCGATCGTATCGAACTCTCCTAACTGCAGAAAAGCATCGTCAAAAGTAACGCTGAATTCCTCCTCGACCTGGACAAGCAAATCGATAAAGTTGAGGGAATCCAGCCCCAGGTTGGTAAGTAGCTCCTCATTGCCGATTTCCCTTTCCACCGTCAACATCCTCTTTAATATACCGGCAATAATATCCCTATTGGACATGATATTCCCCCTCTCCCTTGTCCAATCCGGTCAATCCAAGGCCTGACAAATACTCAATCATCTCTTCATGGAAGTCTTCTTCCAGATACATCGTTTCCTTCATCCGCCTCATAATCGTGTCCCAGAACAGAGAATCCACCCTTTTCCGCTTTACATTTATGGCGACAGAGTTCTGCATGGCGTCCCACTCCCCGGCTATCGTAAGGTAACGGTTCAGGAAGAAACGGTCATCCCGGCCCATCAAATGAACGTAGTCTTTCAAGATTTCCAGATAGTACTGCCGGTTCCGTCTGAAATTGAATACATGCTGAGTGAAGGATTTTCCGTAATCCTGCACCTCCCGCCATCCGCTATCTAGCAACCCATAAAGCTTACCGTCAGCGGCCCGGCCGAAGAAATGCATGCATCTCTCCGACTCGATGCAGGCTCCCTTCAAATATTCAGAAGAAATTGTTAGCAGCGTCTTCCCGAATAACTCCAGTGCGGACTCCATGGAATGCCGTTTCCTGACAGTGATTTCCTCGGTACCGTAGACTAGGCATTTCTCGATATCGAGCTTGTCCGCAAGCTGGGGGATGCAGCGGTTACCAAGCCAGAAGGCATGAAATATTTCCAACGAAATCGAGTCTTTGTAGCGGTTCGGTATAGGATCGTAAACATACAGCCGCTCCTGATCCATGCCGTACACCGAAAGCCAGTGGTTACCAACGACATATATTCCCGTATCCGTTCCATAACCGAAGTTCTTGATGTATCCCGGGTTTAAATAGTCCCTGTTGAAATAAGGTAAATAATAGGTCGCCCCACTGGTCAGAAACAGCCTTTGTTCCAGAATCGATGCACGTACAGCCTTCAACCCTTCCTGGAAGGTTGGAAACACGCTCCGCTCCCGGCTTATGCCGTAATACTCCTCCCAACGGCGATAACCTAACAATCTCAGCTGGGATAAGTCCACGAAAGCTTTCATCTCTTCCCCAAAAGGCACGGAGAATACGGGAACTGCATTCAATTGCAAATTCATCAGTAGGCTGAGAAAGCTGACATTCCCGTGAGATTTTAATTTTTCATGGATTAAAGGAAAGCTGCAATTGATATAATTGGGTACATTCAGGTCCGGATTGAAAGCACTGATCGATATCATAGCGTCCTCGCTTCACCTAAAAATTGCTGCAGCGTGCGTCCAGAGGCCCTTAACCAAGACGCCTCCTGATCCAAAATATGGTTGAGAACAGTTCGGATTCCGGCGCCATCCGCCACAGGTCTTCTCACAATTTTGACGCATTCCATCTGAAACCTCTGCCAATCCCTAACTAGCGGATCAACTGCTTCCATCGGTTCGCGGAACGGTTCATGCCCCGTTTGATCGTACAGCCACCGATAGAACTGCCTCAGCTTGAGCCATCCGGCCTGAATGTGCAGGACGCATTCATTTACCTGTTGAATACTCGCCCTCAATCCATCCAGGATTTCCAACCTGACAAGAACCTGCAGTTCTTCTCCTCCGCGCTCCTGAACTTCCCGCAGCAGCTTTGCATGATCCTCCGCAATCTCATAAACCGTGCGCCCCACGGGATCCTTCGGCAACCGGGGAACATGGTAATAACCTCTGCCAGTCTGCTGTCCTTGATGGGCCTTTAACAACACAGAACGGTCCACCCAAGCAGCCAATTGAAACGGAGCTTCTCCGAGCAGATACCGTTTTCCCTCCCCTTCAGCTTCCAGAATGACTACCCTAGTTCCAATGTGCTTGGTCAGATAATGGTTAGAATAATCCAATTCATAGCTGTCACAGGAAGTCATCAACGGCAACCCGTGAAACCGGATCGCTCCTTCCAGCCCTTCCGGAAACCGTCCGGAATCTCCTTCTTCATTCGTTACCCCGCAAGCATTTGCAAGCCCCTTCCAGATATTCCCGCTCAGTTGGTCCAACTGAACCTCCCCGGCCTCCAAGCAACAGAATAAGAATGCTCCGGGGGACAAGAGCTGATAGCCAAAGGCAGGGCTGGGGTCACAACCGTTGCTCTCAAGCAGGGTGACGATTTGATGTTCCGGGCAATTCTTGATAAAAGCGTATTTTTTTGCGATGGCTATATCAAAATGCTTCACGAATTTCGGCACCACCTTCTAGATTAATTACCGGAGCTGGAATATCGCCTCACTCCAAAATTCCAGAACGCTAGGGAAAGCAGAAAGAAGCCCACGCCTACAACCGGTGTCAAATAGCCCCATACGCTCACTTCCCCGATAAAAATTTGTGCCGGAAAGTAGCTGACAAAAGCGAATGGAAAGACAAAGGTCAGAATCACTTGCAGTACTTTCGGGTAAATGGGAATCGGATAAACGATAAAGCCCCTCATTTGATTGAACATCAGCATTTTAACCTCTCTCGATCTAACGGTCCAAAACGTGAAGGTGGACGGGATGATCAGCAGAGCAGCATGGATGAGGATCCCCCCTAAGATCGTCAACAGAAGTACAAGTCCATGGTAAAAACTGAGCTTCAAGTGAATGGCTGATGCGGAATAAACAAACAAGATGATACCTAGAGCACCATGTCCTAAGGATGCCATAATATCCGATTTGGCGGAAATCACTTGGAACATGGTACCGAGGGGCTTCGTAAGGTACATGTCGAATTCCCCCCGGTGAACCAGACTTTCGAAGTCTCGGATTCCCGTAAATATCAACACGGACAAGCTATAGGTCAGAAACACAAAGCTGTACATGAACAACAGTTGATGAATATCCCACCCTTTCACGCTGGAGAATTTCTGGAGCATGAGATATAGAGTAATGACGGTCACGCTCTCCCGAACGAGAACGGCGAAGGACAGCATCAGCGTATCTATCTTGTATTGCATCCTCGATTGAATTACCAATTTCATATACTGAAAATAGAGAAATACATACTCCCATAAGGATCGTTTCTTATCCACGATGCTTCCCTACCCCCCTTGAATGACCAAATGCTTCTGTGCCCTTTTCCACAGACATGCTCCCGCAAAGTAAAGCACCACAATCCAAACCGCCTGTTCAAGGAAGGTGTAAGCCATTCGCTTAGGAGTCATTTCATCTAAGTAAATGCTTATCGGAGTGAAATAAATGCCTTTAAAAGGCAGCAGTTCAATCCATACCTTCAACGGTTTTGGCAAGAACCACAACGGAATGGTAGCACCCGACAAAAGCAGAATGACCGCATTTTTGATCGTAATTAAGCTCCAGGTAGAGTAAACCCAAAAGGCCATCAGCCAAAACAGATAGTTGGTCAGGAACATCAGCAGATAGCTCATGATGAGACTGAATAGAAACATACAGCCGTTGATGATATCGGCGGGTGGCTGAAAACGGAAAATCAAAGCCGATACTGCAACGGTGGGAAGTACTTTGGTAATAAACTGAAAGGCGGTTTCTCCAAAAATTACGGAAAACAAATAAAACGGAAAATAGATAGGTTTCAGTAAATCCGCGGCAATCTCTCCGGATTTCAGCTTGTTATCAATGATGAACTCGTCCATGGAATACCAGCTTCTCAGTATGAAGGCCAAGATGGAATAGGTGACGGCTTGTTCCTTGGAAATGCCCAGCACCACACTCTGATCGCCATAGACGGCTGTCCAGATTGCCACTCCCGCAAAAATTACGAGAATCGAGTTGATCATTCCGAAGATATATTCAGCTTTGTAGGAGAAGCTTCTTCTGAAGGAGAGCAAGGCAAATTGATAGTAGGTCCTCATGAACTCACCCTACTCTCCGGCAGCAGTTGCTTTCCTAAGTAAATGTCCTTAATAACCCCTTCAATATCCGGTTCCTCAATTCTCACATCCAACACCTCATTCTCCTTCATCAAAAGAGCAATGATGTCCGAAGCAGAGATGCAGTCCTTTTGGAACTCGATTCCGTAGCGTAAACCATCCTGAAAAACGACATTTACAAAATCTAAGGAAGGTAGGTAGGGACGGCTCTTAAAATCAATGACCAGCCGTCTGGTTTTGCCAAGGGAATCCAGAATCTGAGATAAGTCCCCGTCATACAATAGGGAGCCTTTATCGATGATGAGCACCCGATTACAGAGCCTTTCCACATCAGCCATATCATGGGTGGTCAGAACCACCGTCACTTTCTTCTCCCGCTGGATCTGCTGAAGGAGCTCGCGTATTCTGCCCTTGGCGATAATATCCAGCCCAATCGTCGGTTCGTCCAGAAACATAATGGCCGGATTATGCAGAAGCGCTGCAAAAATATCCCCTCTCATCCGCTGTCCCAAAGATAACTGCCTGACCGGCGTATTCATAAAATCTCCTACTTCCAGGAGCTCCGACAATTCTTTGACTCTGGTGTTGAAAACCTCTGCCGGAATCCGATACACATGCTTCAGCAACCCGATGGAATCCATCAGGGGCAAATCCCACCACAGTTGGGTTTTCTGCCCGAATACGACGCCGATATGAGCCGCGATTTCTTTCCGGTATTTTAAAGGGTTTTTCCCCAGGATGGTTATGTCTCCGGCAGTGGGCGCCAAAATACCGGCCATGATCTTGATCAACGTAGATTTACCCGCACCGTTTGGACCGATAAAACCCACGGTTTCCCCCTCTTCCATCCGGAACGTAACATTCCTCAGGGCTTCCCTCTGGTGGTACTCCGGTTGAAACAGGGATTTCACCGTTGCGCTGAATCCATTGGTTTTCTTAGGTACTTTAAAGACCCGGCAGATCCCTTGTACGTTTACGATGTTATCCACAGGATTTCTCCTCTACCAATGCCTCCAACAGCGGAATGATATCAACCAGCTTCTCGCTCTGTCTCAAGGAAACCAGAATGGAGTCCAAATTCATTTCCAGTTCCTCCTCAATTTCTACAATTAAACTGACGACTCCGAGGGAATCAAGCCCGGATCCGCGGCTTCCGATCTTCGCATCAAGACAGGGCAGTGCATCCGATTCCAGTTCCTGTAGAATTCGTTTGTAACAGTTTAGAACGACCTTTTCGATTCGGGTCTTCATTTCATTCACGTCATCACTTCTCCTATGTAAGGCAGGTTTTTGTATTGCCGCTTCACCCAGAATTTTATTTTAGGATGTCAAAGGGCCATTCCCTCAGGTTACAGCCAAACTGGGCCAGCAGCGCCAGCACCCATCTTTCGAGTCCGAAACCCACACATCCCGTAAAAGGCTGCTCGCACTGCCGCACCCGAATTCGAAATGGATCGATAAAAGCCGAACCGTGAAGGTTAAAGGAGGCCACCGCCAGTGATTGATGAGGGGCGGTATCCAACTGAAGCTCGTATTTGCTTTGTTCCTCCAGTTGAATCTTTTTGTATTTTTGAAGAGAAGGGATGATGAAAGGATCGAAGGTAACACTGAGTCTGCCGCTTAAGCCCAGCTGGCTCGCCAACTGCTCCGCTTTCTTCATAATCCGATTCCTGGAATTCAATACGAAATCCCCGTCTCCGACAAAAACGATTTCTCTCACCTGATAATTCCGCATGCGTCCGTACCCGCCCCAGTTCAAACGTCCTTCGCTCCGGGCGACCTGCTGGCGAAACGTATATACGGAGGGCTTGTCCAATTCCTTGTCTTCCAGATCCATATAACAATGGAAGCAGGCTGACGGCGAAAGCGCATAATCTGGATCTTTTAGGTGGGGTAAGGTTTGTCCCCGCTGCACGGCCCTATGAAGCTTCATGAGCTCGTCCATATCCTCTGAGGGCTGACAACACATGACGGTATATTGGGGGGACATCCGTAAATAGCCTGTTTTCTCCAAGACTGACACCGGCAGCAACGCCGGAAAGCTCATTTCTTCCGCCCCTAATTCCAAGGCCCAGCCCATAAAAACCCGGTCCAGAAACGCCAGTACCTGAACGGCTTCTTGCTTTAATGCATAAATCCCATTCCCATAGTCCGCAACCAGCCCCGATTCATAAATGGCGGAATAAGGAGTAAATGCTGCCGGGCCATGGAATTGAACCGCAATCTGATCATCCAGACAAGCGGATTCCCCATGCTTGGCAATCATGCCAAGCACCTTGTCCCGAATCAGTTCCAGTTCCTCCTCCCCGTCCGCATCCGTGTCGACCCGAATTCTGTCACCCTGCAGCTCCATCCCACTTATCCGTTCGGAGGCAAAATTCAGCGCCCGGATCAGGTCCCCATTATTCCTTGTCCGCCCGTTTGGTACGTTAACCAAAAAGCTCTGCACGTCTATCCCCCGCTAACATTTAATCTGGTACCCTAGAGAAATCCACACAATAGGTTAAATCAAAGGCGGATTCGAAAATTGAGGAGCTTCGGGAGAGCCTTTCCCCGGTTCCATGTACGGTAACCTCCTGCAAATAAGCATCATCATCCGGCTTGAGCTCCGCCAATACCCGTTCCGTGATCAGGCCGGGGTAAAAAAGATTCATATGGTAAAGTGTGTAGTAGCATTGCTTTTGCAGCCGGAAGCTTCTCATCAAAGCACACCATTCCAGCAAGGAAACTTCATCAGAATGGAGTCTTAGCGTGTTTACGGCGTCAATCATCTTGTATATGGCAGCATCCCGCCGGTCCATCGTCCAAATGGTATTCGTACCCTCCCTGTAAAAGTGGACGCACAAATGCGCTAAATGGGTGGGCCATTTCAATCCTTTGATGACGTAATATTCATTGGCGTAATTCTCCGTGCCGTAGTCAAAAATGGCCTTCGTAATATCATTGTCTTTGGAATCAAAGTGGAAGTTGACATCGATCTGGATGCGTTCCAGAAAATCTCCTCCCGTCAGCTTCGCATATGGCACCAAATCGTGGTGATGCATCCGTTGAATCAGCTTCTCCTTGCGACTGGCTTCCTTCATCACACTGCTGAAGGATTGAATAAAGCCGTGTCTGCGAAGAACTGCGTCCAGACGCTCAAGATCCTCTTCCGATACTAGAATATCGCTGTCATTGGACCGTCTGTCCCCCGGTGTGTAGATGCTGGCGTTGTAGACGAGCCCTTTGAGGCCGGCATAACGGATCCCTTCCCGTTCAAGTTCCTCCAATAAGGGGGTCAAATGTCCGATATTCTCCATAGTCAGCTTTCGTTGGGCTTTGATCAGCAGACTAAGGCTTTTGATAAATTCCAGTGCTATGAACCTCCTCAAGTCTTCCGGAATGCCTCTGAGGAAGTATCCTTCCAGCCTGTGATGCATGACTACTCCGGCAACCCGGGCCCAATCGATCTTGGAACCCATGAGTTCAGCCAAAACGGCTTCCTCCTGATCACTCCTGGTTTTCAGTACAGCCAAGAGAATCAATTGAGTTTCCTTTAGCAATTCAATCTCCCCCTTTCATTTCATTTATTGCTAAGCCTTCAAACGGCGGATATCGGAAGCGACGCATCATTCAAACCACTCAAATGCATCTCCAAATAAGCGAACCGGCTGCCCAAATAGGCCTTGGTGTTAATCAGCAGCTCCTCCGGCGAATAGAAGTCCTTACCGATCGTATTAGATTCAGTTCGCAAAAACAGAGGGTACAACAGATTCAGACAGACTAGGTAGAAGAGGTCCGTATCAAACTTAAAGGATTTGCGGATGTCCTTCGGAATGTCTTCCAGCTTCCCTTCATTTTTCTTCATCATGTCAAAATACGGCATGAAAAATCTCCAAATCTCCTTGGCTGCTTGCTTCAACGTATCATCCTCGATTTCATACAAATAACCCTTCATCAAGTGAAACACCACATCGTATTCAAGCAACTCCTCCGTCCCATATACGGAAATGGCCTTCGGGTAATAGAGCTTGTTCACATACCGGTACAAATTGCTTACAAAATCCCTTAACGCTTGAACGGGGCGCATTCTTTCCAGCAGTCCGCTCTGGGAGCGGGTGGAATCCAAGTCGGTCAGGAAAATCCGACCGCTCTCCCGGGAGAATTGGATATTCTCCCAGCCTCCGGAGTGAATGAACAACCCTGATTCCGACAGGCCCCTGACAGCCCTTCCGAACTGCTCCCCGATCTTCTGGGACATTCGCAGCTTCGTTGAAGCCTCCCGGAGATCTCCGCTAATGCCTAGGACCTCCTGAATCTCCTTATAATATTCCAGAACATTCGCGTCAACATAACGATTATCCCAACCCAGAAACAACAGGCGGTAGGGTTCGGCTTCCGAACATAGGCTTAGCACCGCTCCCATCGTTTGGCCTTTGAACAACAGGTCCGGGTACTCTATCACCAGATATGGAAGAATGGAAGGAACTCCATTCCGGCATAGAATTTCCGCATTCTCATATTCCCGTATGGCACGATGATGGCATATCCCCCCATAGGGAGCATCTTCGGAGTAAATTTCTTTCAGGGTTCCATCCGTGTGGAAACCGAAATGAGCTGCCTCCCGCATGTAGACACGGTCGGTCGGCGGGATAGGAACCTTCTGGAATTCGTCCGCATGCCTGCCTTCCGGATTCCATACGCCGACACCCTTCATTTTAACCGCCTTTACCGTAATTCCACCCTCAACGGCAACAGGCTCCTTCAGCTTATACCAAGCTGTCCTGCCCTCCGTCAGAAAGGTCGGCGTTTCCTCCCAACCGGCTAAACGGAGAATCGCCTCAACGTCTTCTTCCGGCAACCGGATCTGTTCATTCCTATGGGTAATTTGATATTGCAGAGACACTTTTTTGCCCTCCCAGCTACCATATGATTTAGAAGAATACATCGAACGCGTCTTGCTCCAAGCCCACGTTCGTTTCCCTCAACTGCGCCCGAGACTCTTTAATCCGAAGCTCCAATCCATGGATCTCCTCCCGGAAAAACTGCTTCAGCTGCATTTCATAACTGGCTTCCCCGCAGATTTCAAGCCCTTTGCGATAACAATGATACGCCTGGGAATCGTAATAGCGGCGCTGATCCGTAACCCACTCCAAATCCGAATAAGCCAAATCCCCTTTCATTACGGCTTTCTCAATCACTCTGTATTTATCCCGCTCCAGAGTATAGAGCTGATAATAACGGGATAGCCAATGATGGAAAAGAGCAACCTGCGGGTCCTTGAAATATCGCTTTCCGGAGAACTCCGGAAACTGTGCAATGATCTTCAAATAAATCTGCCGGTTGTTATCGAAGAGCTCCAGCCGCTTCACCAGCTTCTTGTAAGTGAAATTGTAACGTTCAAAGGCTTCTCCTGAGACTTTCAAACTGTCCAGCCGGGAGAGAGGATGAAAGTTAATATATCCGTAACGGAAACGGTGGCGGGACTGAAAATCAGTTGTGTAGCCCGAAGCCAGCACGGATTGGATCGTCTCTTCCACTTCCGCGCCGGTATAGTTTCGGCCATAGAGCTGCAGGTCCCTGTCGTTCACGGATTCGATGCCCATGAACATGCGGGTCATCCCCGCTTCCTTCAAGGTCTGAAGCAGCGGCAGAGATACATATTCCGGCCGGAACTGCATGAAGAAAGTGATGTTCAAGCCCCTGACAGCCAGCTCGTCCCTTAAAGCCTGTGCCCTCCGCAGGGCCTCCTTCCGGTCGGGAGGGAAGAAATTATCGTCAACGAATTCAAAATCGGTCACTTGAAACCGATCCGTCAACCGCTGGATTTCATCGACGATGCTCTGAACGGATCGGGTTCGATACACCTGCCCCCCCTGTTCCTTCAGGTAATCCGGAGTAGAGCAAAAGCTGCAATGCATGTAACAGCCTCTGCTTCCTTGAATTTGCGGAGAGATGTACTTCTTACTGTATTTCTCGCTGAAGCTCTGATAAATCTCTCTGCTGGGAAACGGGAGGGAGTCCAAATTCCCGATTAGTTGCCTTTGAGCCGTCTTTACTTGATGCCCGTCCGAATTCGTACAGGCGATTCCCGGAATGCTTCTCCAATCGGTTCCGCTGCACAGCTTCTCCGCAAGCTCCAGGAAAGTCACCTCCCCTTCTCCGATAACCGCCGAATCCGCTCCCAGGCCCAGGAAAACCCGCCAATTGGTCGTCGGGCCGTAACCACCAACGGTAATGTGCCCCCAGGCGCCGCCTTTTCGCATTAAATGAATGGTGTCCCGCAGCTCCTTATGGTAATAATCGCTGGCGGTAATCCCGATCATGCCATAGTCATGCAGGCTCGGAAGGAGGGACGCAACGGTCTCCTCCAACCCTGTGCCTTGAATCCGGGGATCGACCAAATCCACTGAAAACCCTCGATTACGAAGAGCTGAAGCAATATAGCAGAGCCCAAGGGGCTCCGTCAGTTTGTAGCTCTTGTAAGCCGGATGAAGCAATAATACCTTCACTCGCTCTCCCCGCTTTCGTGAAAGGCTTGCTGCCACTCCAGCGCCAATAGGTATGGAAAAGAAACTTGATCTAGAACCGGGGTAAGCACATATTCAGCAGCGGCCTTCACTGGATCCAGCCCATACTCGCTTATATCATCCCGGAAGGTTCTGCCCGCAACGATACTGTCATTTAGAGCCGGGAACCGTTCATAGCGGATGAAGGGAACCAGGGAAGAATCCATCCTCACCCCCGGCCAAGGCTGAAAAATATGCAGGAACCTTTTATCGGGATTCAACTGCTCCATCATTTCCAAGGTCATCCTGGCGGTTTCCATCGTTTCATGTGGAATCCCAAGCATGGCGTTCAAGGATAACTTGATTCCGTACTTTCTCAGCAGAGCACTGGCATCCAGAAACTGCTGATCTGTTTCCCCCTTCCGTAGCACTTTGTTCCGCAACCATTCGGAGCCGCTCTCCAGCCCCATCTTGACCAATCGACAGCCCGTCTCCTTCAGGAGCTGAACCAATTCCTCCTCCATTACATCCGCCCTGATATTGACGGTATAAGGCAGCCCTATTTCTTCCGAGTACATAGGCAGGAAAACCTTGGCCCACTGCAAATCCCTTTTGCCGATCACCAGGGGGTCGCGGAAGTGCACCTTCTTAGCACCGCATGTCTTGGTTAATTCTTTGATGGTCCGGATCGAGCATTCCATATCCTGTCTCGGCTTCGTTCTAAGCCCCGTCAATTCTCTGATCTCCTTGTTGCAGCAGAAAGCACAGCCATATTCACATGTGAAGGAGGTCCAATAATCCAGTTTGTTCAGAGATCTCCGGTGTTCCGGGAGCTCGTCCCAGAACAGCCGGTAATCTAATTCTCCGGTCGGCCGGGAAGACCATCCCTTGTCTACCACTGATGAGGATCCGGGGTACATGATATTAACAGCGGGATGTATGCCACTGATATACTGGAGCAGTCCTTCCACCCCTTCTCCAACACATACCGCATCCACGCCTTCTATGCTGGCAGCCAGGTTCCTGTCCAGAATCGGGAACACTCCCCCGAGCAGAACCGGCGCTTCCGTCGCCGACTTTAAGAACTTGGCCAGCTTCCTAACCTGCTCTACAGCCATATGCGTTGCAGATATACAGATGAAGTCGGGATCAAAGTGACGGATCATTCCGGTAAATCTCTCTTCATCGTAATAAAAGTAAGGCTGCAGCTTCGTTTGATACCCATTAGCCTTCAAGGCTGCTGACAGTACCGCCACTCCGGGATGTACTTCGATATCCAGCTTATTGTAAAAAGAGAAGAACAAAATTTTCTTCATGAAACAAGAACACCTTCGTATGCGTCAACCTGAACCTTCATCCCATCTTGAAGCGCCAGTGAACTTCCTCCCAAAGAAATAGCCGGTACACCTGCCTCCCTTAAGATAAGGGACAGGTGGCATAGGTTGGATGCGTTCCGGAATACGATTCCCTTCACCATATGCTTGAAAGGCGCCAAGAAAAGAAAGGGCAAATCCGCATATAGAATGATATCCCCTTCTTCCGACCAACCCTCGAGTAATTCCTTGATCTCCCGTAGCCGGTTCACCTTGGTGCAATCAAATTCGGAATCCCCAACGGAAATGGAGCTGAACATGTTCAGTTCCTTCAATACCTGATCTTCAAACACCGGCAGTCGGCGCAGCGTCCCTTCCGCTTTTCCCTGGGAAATGACAACGGAGCTGTTCCGGGATCCACCAGTCTTCAATAAGGACATATCCGCTGCGTACAAGGTATTGCCCCAAATCCACCATTCCACGCTGCAGTTCTCGAACCGGTCCGCAAAACGTTTGGTCTTCTCGTAGATCTCCCGGATCAATTCCGGCGGCAGTTCCACCCGTTCCTTCTTACCCGCCGGTATCGAATCGATACGACTCTCGTCAAAAACGTATTGCTCCTGCTCACTCACATAAGATTCCAACACATACCCGTCCGCGTCGAGCAGATACCTAGTCGGCTCGGTTAAGCCCGCATTTAACAGGAACATTTTTCCGGTGATGCACTCAATCAGCATGGTTCCGTCTTCATTCAGGTTAGAGATAGCGGCATGTTCGTTAGGCAAATATTCCCGGAAGCTCACGCAGTACTGCTGATCCGAATAAATATCCGTAAAGTGTTCCAGCACTTTAGGTATTTGGCCGATGTGATGGTAACATACCGACTGTCCGTTCAAGTGATAGCATACATATGGTGAATCGTAATCGTGGAAAACCCAGGAATAATCGAAATCCTTCAAATGGTCCTTGTTGAAAACAAACAGCTTCCACTTGTTCGTCTTTATGCCGCTCTGCTCGCAGAAATCGAAAAACTTTGCTTTCTTGGCCCAGCGGGGGTACCTTCTTTGCAGAAATCCCAAGCGGGGATACGTCTCCTCATTCAGTCCGGACATGGAGAATACTTCGGGCCGGTCAATCATCGGCTTCGGTTGAATCGTCGTAATCGGTCTACACTGCAACAAATATATCCGGTTATCCTTCCATGACCACTCGATGTCTACCGGATGCCCGAACGCCTTCTCCGCTTTCACGGCTTGCTCCCGGACCTGCTCCAACATCTCCTTTAGCGATGCTTTTTCTGCTTTGACAGCTCCTTCTCTGGGCAGTAGGTAAGAATTCGCTTTGGACAGGCCCGATACCAGCCGGTCTCCGAGCCCTTCAACCGCTTCCACCCACACCGTTCCCGGGTCCCCGGTCGCAGGATCTGACGAGAATGCCACACCGCTCCACTCCGGTTCCACCATCTCCTGCAGCACGATTCCCATGAAATAGCGGTTGGGATGAAAATCTTGATTCGGGAAAGATAATAAATTCTTCTCGTTATACAATGAACAAATCACATACCTGACGGCATCCATCACACCATCAGGTTCCACCTGCAGCTCTGTGTGGAACGCCCCGGCGGACGATTGCCGTTCCCCGTCTTCTACCGAAGCCGAAGAACGTACGGAAATGGGGAAGCTCAACCCTTGTACCGTATCCTTAATCCTGTTCCCAATCACCGCAGGTATCTCGTGTTTAAGAATTGCGTTTCGAATGGATTCGAACACCCTCATCAGCCAGGCACTCTTAACAGATACCATTTCCGTCTCCTCATAAACGCCGATGGATCGGAGATAATCCTCGAAGAAATCCCGGTCCAACATCCGAAAAGCAGGGACCCGAAAGCCATTCTCCTGCAGCTTCAGCAAACCCTCCGCCTTATTGCCATAATTCATATATATCCTCCTCTGATCACACTTCCCAGCAAGATTAGAAATGACAGGAATCCATGATTTGATATACAGTTTTCTCATTCAAATGATTGTTTCCAGTATGGAAGAACTCTTTCTTATTCCAATCCTCCAAATTGATCCGCTCTAATTCCTCCACGGGCAAATCTCTTAACCTATAAAAAGGGGTAAATGTGGAAGGGCGTACCTTGACGTTATATTTCTTGAGCAACTCCAGCGTGTACTCTACGTCAATCAACTGTTGGTCTTTTAGGCCAAGCATGACAAATCCTTTGTAACGGATGGGAATATGTTTGATTTTGGACATGATATTTTCGAATTCATTCACAGCCACCTTGAAGCCCCGCTGCCGGTCCTGATAAAATGTCTCGATCCCGAAGCCCAGCCCGTAGCAGCCTGCTTCCGCGCACAGCTCCAGCAGTTCAGGCTCCAAGGAATTCAAGCAAACCGTGGATTTCCATTTCACCTTCACGTTCCGGCGCAGCATCTCATGACAGAACTCCCTTACCCATGTTTTGTCCGCGAATAAGTCAGCAGAATGCAGCTTGAATCTGTCAAAGCGGTGCTGATAGGCTTCGAGAAACTCTACCGTATCCTTAACGCTTCTTCGGCGATCCACATAGCCCTCACGTGGACCGCACAGGCAATATGCGCATCTTTGGGCGCAGCCCTTAGATACGTACACCGAACATGCATATGTTGAGTCTTTGAACTCTCTGCTGAATTTCTGATATTCTTCAATCGGAAGCTTATCGATAGGAGGAAGCACCCATTCGCTGGGGTCAATCCTGATATCCGTGGGATAATCTTTGGATTCCCCATTGGCATGAACAACACTGACTCCCTTGAGAACGCCTTCTTCTCCGGTTCTTACGAACTCGATATAAGAATGAATCGCCGCTTCCTGATCACCGCATAGATGGGCTGCATGGAACGGAACCCTTTTGAAATATTGGGGAATTGCCAATGTGGAGTCTCCGTAAATCAAAGTTTTGGTATTTGGACTGATGTAGGAAATTACCTCACACATTTTTCGCGCCATAGCAGCATCGGTGATATCCGTATAAAGAACGATTACGTCGTAGCCTTCTGTAAATTTTCGGTAGAGGCTCCGCATCGTACTGCCGGGAATGGAAGAATCCATGATCGTTACTTCAACATCCGCATGATGTTGATAGGCTTTCATAATATATTGGGCCGTTTCCCCAAAATCCGTACAGCGGTCATGCAAATTTCTGTCATAAACGACTCGCGGGAGAGTCATGAACAAAATCGCAAATTTCTCTTTTCTTCTCACAAAAACCAAAGCCCCTTTCCTTTTTTACTATTCGGATCAACCGAGTACAAAAACCTTGAAATTTGCGCAAACGTTACCACAAATGTGTGCAGATACTGTAAAACCATTTAATCCTGTAATTATGAAATTATGTAATTCACAACCTGCTAAAAAGGGTAAATATCAAACTTTCCGTCTCTGGCTGGTTCTACTATATAGATACAACCGTTGATGCAGTCAAAAACGGCTTGATCATTTTGTGCAAACGTTTGTAATAAAATCCGAAGGAAACCCCCGTGAGTAACCGCTGCAACCACTTGTTGATCATAAGAGCATAAACCTACCTGCATATTCCGCGCCCGCTTCCGGACATCGGGCAAAGCTTCCCCTCCTACTACGGAATAATCGTACCCGTTCGCTCTAAGCAGCTCCAATTCTTTGGTGAACCGCCGCTCCCGTTCGCTTTTATCCAGGCCCTGCAGGAGTCCGTGATCTACTTCCCGAAGCAAGGGTTCAGGAGTTATGTCGCTTCCGTTACCCAATTCAGCCGCGATCAGTTCAGCTGTCTCCTTCGCACGCAAGAGCGGTGACATCAGCAGAAGATCCGGCTTGCACACCTTGATCCGTTCCCCGCATGCCTTCGCTTCTTGCCTCCCCTGCGGGGTAAGGCCGAATGCATCCCACATTCCTTGCTTAATGCCGCGCAAATTCCCTTCACTCTGTCCGTGCCGAATGAGGATCAACTGCTTGAACATTTAAATGATGCCCCTCACAAAGGTCAGTTCCCCGTTTTGTTCAACTAACCTTTTCGCTTTGCTATAGATCTTCTCAATATGCACCAGTACGGCTGCTTGCGGATTGATATTGGGCCTTCCACTCTGAACCCACTGAACCGTTTCCTCAAAAATTTCTCCCTCGAGATAAACGCTCGCCTTTCCCTTCAATTGAAATGATCTGTTATTGTCGGGATTATACAAGGCAATGGATACATTCGGGTTCTTGTTTAGATTTCTCATAGTTTTGTAGAATTTATTGTTCGCGATCAGCAGGGTTTCGTCATCATATACCTTTAGAAAAGTAACAAAAATCAAGTTCACGCTTGATTTTCTTTCTTCATCCGCTTCGCAATCGCAGGTTGCTATCGGAATGGGATTCAATGTTCCTATGAGTTTCTTAATTTCGTCCGTCATTCTCATGAAACAGCATCAGCTCCTTTTGTCATTATGAGATTTTTTTCACATACTTCTTCTGCTTATAGAACCTCCCCTTTTCCCCTAATCCGGATTACTATCGCCGGAAATCTCACATCCAAATCCATTTCGCTCCGATGCTCCTGATTGGCCCATAAACGCTGATATGAATCGCTTTCAACTCTGTGCAATAATTCTGCTTGTAACCTTCATCTTTAGTGAGAATTACATTTAATGAACATGTTAATAAATATTCAAATATTTTACTATGCCATCGAGATCCAAATTGTTACAATTTATTTACAATAAGTTCATTTTAATCCTAAACATAGAGGATTTACTCTAACAAGTAAACTAAAGTAGTATATACAACCATTTGACTCCAATAGTAAGTTTAAGTTAGCTGTGGATATTTAGATAAAGAGGAGTGGAGTCCATGCAAGGATTGTCAGTGGTAATCTGCACGAGGAATCGGGTACAGGATCTGACACGGTGCATTTATTCTATGACTAATCAAAACCTAAGTGCACACCACAACATTGAAGTTATCATCGTAGATGACGGTGAACTACCCATGCAGCAACTTGACGAGTATGAGTCTATCTTAGATGAGAAGGGTTATTCTTTTATCTATTACAGCAAGACGGACCCGGGATTGTGGCTGTCCAGAGTCAAAGCGGTGGAATTAGCCACCATGGATACAATATTGTTCCTGGATGATGACGTTGAGATTCCGGACCATTATTTCTCCACCTTGCTTCAGACCTACCGCGATCATCCGGATTGTGTAGGTGTTGGGGGCGTAGCCATTGGAATGGAGAATAGCTTCCTGGGCACTATTAGATGCCTTCTCTCTTTCCAGCAATCCCTATTCAGCGGAAAACTATCCTTAAGCGGTCAAGCCGGTTCCATGTACAACTGGCACAAGGCGAGAAAAACCTTCAAGACTGAATTTCAGCACGGCTGCAATATGTCTTTTAAGAAAGAGGCTATTCAAGATCTGAAGCCGGTCCCTTGGTTAAAGAGTTACAGCGTCGGCGAGGATATCTTCATGTCCCGAATCGCGTTGAATAAAGGACAGCTCTATATCAACCCTGAACTTAAGCTCATTCATCATGAATCCCCGGCTTCCAGAGATAATCTGGAGGATGTCGCATACACCCGGGTGCTTAACCACGTCCATCTACTCAAAGATAAACACTCGGGACCCATAGGGTACCTCGCATTGTTATGGACAACACTCTACTTGATTCTCAGAGAGCGGCCTAAGAAAAATTATCCTGCTATCAAAGGCTACAAAAAAGGCCTAAAACAAATATTCTCAAGACAACTGATTTAAGGTAATCAAAGAAAGGAGTGTTCAAGTGAATTTAACCATTGTGGTTCCTGTGTACAATCTGGAAAGTCATGTGGCCCCGATGCTGGATTCACTCCTTCACCAAAGTGAGAAGCAATACGAGGTCATTATTGTCGATGACGGATCTACGGATCAGACGTATAACACGATCAATGCCTTTCTGACCGTTCACCCTTCCCTACAGTGCAGGATCTTAAGAACAGACAACCACGGAGTAAGCGCTGCCAGAAATAAAGGCTTATACGCCGCTTCCGGGAAATATGTGATGTTTCTCGACGGTGATGATTACGTTTCAACAGATCTGGTGCAGACCCTCCAGACGAATGTAACAGACCGGGAGCCTGACATTATTTGCTGGGGATATAATCTGGTTAGAGAGGATCAATCAACGATTGTCAGCTTTACTTCAAATTTAAACCACATCTCGGGAATTCAAGCGCTAGAGAAGATTTTTGTCGAAAAAAGTTTGCGGATTTGGACCGGAAGTATTGCTTACAAGAGAGACTTCCTGCTGAAGCATGAAATCCAATATACCGAGCAGTGTATAAACGGCGAAGATCAGGAGTTTATTTATAAAGCCTTATCCAGAGCGTCCAAGGTAACCTCCCTGCCTGAGGTACTATCCTTTTACCTGCAGCGGGGCTCTTCGATCTCCAACAGCTATAATGTCAAAAAATTCGATGTTGTGGATGCCTTTAAGCGGGTGGATGCGTATTTCAGGACCCATTTCTCAGGCGAACTAGAACCCATATCTGATTTACTGCTGAACAGGGAAATGACAGAGAACTACTTTTTCAACCTAAATACCTGTCTCAGCAACACTCAAGGCGTACGGATACAAAAATTACTACAGGATATCGATCAGACCTATCCTAAGCTCACGCAAGAAATGCATGGAATCATGAAGCATTATAACGGAACCGACAAGAAGCTGTCCTTTCAGATCAAGGCCTTCCTGTTCTCCCCCGGGTTATACCAGAGGTTTATTCATTGGGATCGAAGCATTGTTCATCTAAAAAGCAGAATCAAAACAGTGCTCAAGGTTCAAGCAAACAGCTAGGGTGAATGGAGCTGGAAAGGAAATGGAGCGATGAAAAAAATATTAATTTATGCCTATACGGAGTTCAATTTGGGTGATGATTTATTCATTAAGGTTCTGTGCGAGCGATACCCGGATACCCCATTTGCCATCCTCGCCCCGGGGAAGTATAAGCTTTCCTTCAAAGACCTGAAGAATCTCCGGGTATACGCTTCGGATTCCATCTGGATCAGAGGCATTAACTTTCTGTTCAAAAAAATAAAGCAGCCCGATTTCATGCAAAGGTTTCTAGTGAAGCATAGTGATGGAATCGTGCATATCGGCGGCTCCATTTTCATGCAGGGGGAGTACTGGAAAGAGTATTTCCACAAAGCAGAATCGATCCGGAACCCATCGAAGCCCTACTTTTTACTGGGTGCGAACTTCGGTCCCTTTACAGATAACGAGTATTATCAGACACACAAGGAGCTCTTCGCGCAATATACGGATATATGCTTCCGGGAGAAATATTCCTATCAGCTGTTTGAGGATTTAAGAAATGTACGATTGGCGCCAGACATTATATTTCAGCTCACTCCACCGAAAGAACAGGCTAAGGAGAATTACGTGGCTATATCCGTGATCAAGCCGTCTTCCAAGGGTTTGGGCAGTTACGACCTGCTCTATTATGAAAAAATGAAAGATGTTGCAATGTATTGCATTCAACAAGGCTTTGAGGTACATTTCCTGTCCTTTTGTGAGCATGAAGGGGATCATGAAGCGATTGAACACATCGTGAACCGACTGCCGCAGGAGTTCGTTGGTCGAACCCGAACACATTTGTTCACCACAAACATGGAGGAAATTCTGTCCGTGCTTGCCGGGTCAAGCTTTGTTGTAGCCTCTAGGTTTCATGCGATGATTCTAGGCTGGGTATACGAGAAACCTGTCTTCCCTATTGCCTACAGCAACAAAATGGTCAATGTTATGCAGGATGCAGGCTTTACTGGCTTATACACCGACTTCAAAGGCTTGGAAGACCTGCAGCCGGAGCAGGTTTTTAACAGCTTCCATACCAACGGAATTGATGTATCGAAACAAGTTATAGAAGCAGAGAGACACTTTGAGAAGCTGGACTCGTATTTATCGCTTCTGGGCAGGAGGACTTATGAGAGCCAAACGGAGTATTCTTAACTTGTCCTTTGGGCTGGGAAGTCAATTGATCACCATCTTTCTCGGTTTCTTTATTCCTAGGCTGATTATGGTCAACTATGGCTCGGAGGCCAACGGATTAATTGCTTCGATCGTACAGATCATCAGTTATTTGGCTCTTCTGGAAGCGGGTGTCGGGGCAGCCTCTCTACAAGCGCTATATAAACCGATAGCCCAGAATGACCGGAGCCATATTAACTCTATTCTGGCAGCTACCTCTAGCTATTATAAAAAAACAGGTGTGTACTACTTTTTTGCGGTAGTATTGATCGCTATTGTGTATCCGCTGGTGATCCATTCGGAGATTAATAAGCTCAGCATTATGTTCATTATTTTACTAACAGGGCTGGGCGGGGCGATTAATTACTATTTTCAAGGAAAATTTAGAATTCTCCTCATCGCTGAGGGAAAAAGCTATATCGAAACCTCCATCGTTACCGCAGCCAATGTCCTGAACAACGTGGTGCGCATTATCCTGTTATTGCAAGGCGTCAACATCATCGCGGTTCAAGCTTCCTTCTTCGTGCTGACCCTGCTGCAAATTGTCGTATTTTATGTGTATATGAAAAAGAATTACAAATGGATCGATTTAAGTCTAAAGCCTGATTTTGCAGCGATTGGACAAAAGAACTCGGTATTGGTTCATGAAATCTCCTATTTGGTGTTCAGAAATACAGATGTGCTTATCCTAACCCTGCTCACCAATTTAAAAATTGTCAGTATCTATGTCATGTACAACATGATTTTTACAATCGTCGACAACGTCGTTCAGACCGTAAATGGCAGCATGAAATCGGCCCTTGGGCAAAGCTATCACGAGAGCAAAGAGGCCTTCCTTAAGCTCTATGATGCTTTTGAGGTGTATTTCATGGGATTGATCTTTGCTATTCTTACTGTGGCTTACATCCTAATCCTGCCGTTTATGCGGTTGTATACCGCCGGTGTAACCGATGTGAATTATATCAACTTCTGGCTGCCTGTGTTGTTCGTAGCGATTAAGCTGCTGACCAATGTCAGAACTTCTGCCAACAATGTGATTACGATAGCCGGACACTTCCAGAAGACGCAGAATCGTTCGATTCTCGAATCGGCCATTAATTTAATAGCCTCGATTGTATTCGTTCTATTCTTGGGGATATACGGAGTATTGCTCGGGACCATTGCGGCCCTGTTATACCGTTCTATTGATATCGTCATCTATGCTAATAAAGTACTGCTGGACCGGAGCCCATGGGTAACCTTCAAAAGATGGTTCACGAACATAGGCGTCTTTTTAGTTATTATTGCGGTTACCACAACGATGAATATGAACATTACCTCCTATATTGAACTTATCGTCTGGGGGGCGGTTCTGGGGATCGTGATTCTCCCTATTTATTACTTGATCTCCTCCTTGATGGAGAAATCGGTCTTCCTGTATGCTTGGGACCATTTCAAAGGGTATCGAGCGAAATTAAAGCGTAAGGTGAATTCCGGATCTAAAGTAAGCGTGTAGGAGGATTGATTATGAATCATAGCGAAATTTGGCAGCAAGCGTATGACGAGTTACTGGATCAGCTAACGGATACTCTTAACCCTTCTGCGACTGACTTAGAGACTTTATCCGGGGTTGTTCAAGCTTTTTTATGGGGGAGAGCCTCAGAGGATGCCTTGCTTTACTACCTGTCAGAGCAGTTCCATGTGGAGAAAGTGCAGCTTCCTGAGCTGGTGATGGGTCTTGTGGACATGAAACGTAACTTCCCTCCCCCAGAGAGCAACCCACCGGTAGCTAGTCTTGATGCTGAACTTCCGAAAGTCAGTATCATTATAACCACATACAATCGAAAAGAGTTCCTCCAGCAAGCGATTCAAAGCATTCTCATGCAGGACTATCCCCGTAAAGAAATCATTGTGATAGATGATTGTTCTACGGATGGTACAGATATTCTTATGAAACAAAGTTTTGGCGAAAACTCGCGTGTGATCTATATGCGTAACGAAACGAACCGCGGGCCGGGCCATAATCGGCGTTTAGCCTTTGCTGCACATGCTGATGGGGAGTATATCCTCTTTTTGGATGATGACGATTATCTGATTGACCGGAGTTATTTAAGCCAAGCGGTGGATTTCCACATGCTCCATCCTGGAATATCCTTTGTGGCCGCAAATGTATTTCTTAAATACTCGCAGACCGAGCAGTTGAAGATCTCCAGTCTGGGACTTAGTGAACTCATCAACAAACTGGACTATTTCATGAATTTTGAGCAAAAAGGGTTTCCTAAGCCTGCTTCCACCCTAACCACCGTCTTTAAGCGTGAAGCTTTGATCCAAATGGATATCCTGAATATGAATATGGTCAATGACGCCTCCATTTATCTACGTTCATTACTTATTGGAGATGCCGGGTTCATAGATGTGATTGCAGGTGTCTATCGAATTCACGGGAACAATATTACGTTCAACTTAAGTCAAAGTTTTCTCATTGAGAATTTGGAAGAGAAAATGCTTATTAAGAATATGGCGGTTGAACAATACGGCTATAGCGCAAAGAAAATGAATCAGTGGTTCAACCATAATGTCTACGATACCATCTATTATTACCTCATGAATTCCGCCAAAAGCTACAAGGATTTCGAGGCGATGTATGGTTGGGCCCACACCCATTGCCCGGGTATCTACGATAGGTTAAGACGTGAATTCCGCGTGAAATTAATGAAAAAGCAATTGTTAAGGGTGTCTCTAATCCGTACTTTGCTTAAAAAATAAAGAAATACTTCCATTATA
The DNA here is from genome assembly GCF_000757885.1 of Paenibacillus wynnii. Lineage (NCBI taxonomy): Bacteria > Bacillati > Bacillota > Bacilli > Caryophanales > Paenibacillaceae > Paenibacillus > Paenibacillus wynnii. The sequence goes on from NZ_JQCR01000002.1 coordinate 1,743,022, forward strand.
TTGCCATATAATGGTCACCGTGTTAAAATCGTTTTAACTACAAGGAACGGAGGGGTTAGGTGTGATAGATTATATCCGAGTTAGAACTTTTCGCGGCTAAACAAAATAGCGCTAGAAGCTCTGCCACTGTGCAGAGGACTCAGGATTGGTCTATCCATTTAACCCCATAGAAGCTTACGAATAACCTGCTGCTCGCCGGTAAGATCACGTATGATCTTGCCTTTACGAGCCTTTCTTTGGTGTATTCCTTCTATGTGAATTTCTGAGTCCTCTACAGATACTGTAAGCACAGGCAGATGACCTGTGCTTTTTTGGGTCTACTTTTCAGTACCGAGAGGATGAATAATACTATGGAATCTATACAACAAAAAGCAGTAATTGTGGGTGTCCAGCTCCAAAATGATACCAACTTCGCTTATTCAATGGAGGAACTGCGTAATTTGGCTGCCGCCTGTGATCTAAGGATAGCGGGAGAATTAAGCCAAAAGGCCAGCCGAGTTAATCCTTCCCATTATATTGGAACCGGTAAAATCCAGGAGTTGTCTGCGCTCTTGGAAGCGGAGGATGCCCCCATTGTTATATTTAATGATGAGCTTACTCCTTCCCAGATTCGCAATTTAGAGTCTGCATTAGATCGACAGGTCATTGACCGGACGATTCTAATCTTGAATATCTTTGCGGAACGGGCCAAAACCAAAGAAGCCCAGCTCCAAGTCGAAGTGGCCCAATTGCAATACATGCTGCCCCGCCTGACCGGGCTACGTGAATCTTTGGGCAGACAAGGCGGCGGTGCCGGATTAAAGAATAAAGGCGCAGGTGAAACGAAGCTGGAGCTGGATCGCAGAAGAATTGAAGAACGGATCACAGCCCTTCAAGTGGAGCTTCAGCACCAAGTGTCCAGACGTCAGATTCAGCGGAAGCAGCGCCGCAAGAATGAAGTGCCGGTCGTCTGTCTAGTAGGTTATACCAACACGGGCAAGTCCAGCTTAATGAATGTGATGGTAGAAACCTATCACCCAGGCTCCCATAAACAAGTGTTCGCCAAGGATATGTTATTCGCGACGCTGGAGACATCTGTGCGCAGCATTATGCTGCCCGATCACAAAACGTTTCTGCTGACAGATACCGTCGGATTCGTCAGTCAGCTTCCCCATCATCTAGTTAAAGCCTTTCGCTCTACACTCGAAGAGGTGACGGAAGCGGATCTGCTGATTCACGTAGTCGACTATGCCGATTCTGAGTATAAGCAGCATATGGCGGTAACCGATGAGACTTTAAAGGCGCTGGGCGCGGATCAAATTCCGACGATCTATGCTTACAATAAGGCCGATTTAACGGAGCAGCCCTATCCGCTTATCCAAGGAGACTCTGTCTATCTCTCCGCCAAAGAAAAAAGCGGAGCCGAGGAGCTTACTCAAATGATCCGAAGTCATGTATTTAATGACTATATTCAGTGTGAGATCCTGGTTCCGTTCGACCGCGGCGCAGTCGTCTCCTATTTCAATGAGCATGCCCATGTACAATCGGCCAGCTATGAAGAAGAGGGAACCCGGCTTACATTAGAATGCAGGGTTGCCGATTACGAGAGATTTCGGAACGATTTCATTGAGATTTAAAACCGCTATGGACCTATAAAATTAGAAGAGAGCATTCCTTCGGCCGTACATCGGCTTAGAATGCTCTCTTTGATTTGTGGTCTCATCGTTTCAAATGATGAATATAGCTTTGGGTACCAATTCTGGAGAATATCGTAGACTCCAAATGCCTAGGATCTACTGGTGAAGGCTCTCTTCCTAGAGACAGTGATTGCAAATACGCAAAATCTGGGTGCAAAGCTTCATTGGTCAGATAAGCCGAAGTTAGACTTCCGGGATATCTTTCTTGATTAAGGGAATCAATGATCACCTCTGCGGGTGCTATGCCAATTCCATGCCCGTAATACAGCCCGTCTTCAAGCATAATTGCATTCTCCCCTTGCCATTCGACCTTATCGGGGGCATGGTCAGGATTTTTGAAATACACCACATCTCCGGGGGAAGCTTCAGATATATGATGGGTGGCGATTAACCGCAGATTACTATGATAGTGCCAATCCCACAGGAACAGATCTTGGAAATACGTGTTAAACGCATTCTCACCTATAACCTCAAGCGTGGCCATGTACAATACAATTACCATTGCAGTCCCACACTCAAAGGCATATAAATGCCCATTTCGAAAGATATCGGAAATCCCAACCGAAGGGAGAACTCCCTTCCTCAGCTGCAAACCTCCGTTAGCTGTACGCGTCCATAACTGCGGATTCCCACGGGAGTCTTCATAAACGGCGAAATCTGCTCCGCTCGCATTCAAAGCAGCAGCTGCCTCCATAATGGCAGCCCTCATCTTCCGCTCAAATCCCACCGCACCAGGATGTTGATAATAATACGACACCGCAATTCCCCCTTCATGATGGAGTTCTCTCACTATAGGTTAGTGTACGTGTCGGGCTTTAGGTTGGTGCGGAGTAATAGTTACTTATGGCGTCCATTGATCATGGATAATACCTACAAGTATATGATCTTGGCCGATTTTTTCAAATACCAATCGCAGGCTGCGCCAATCCATCCCTTCGACCTTAGGATCAATTCCAGCAATATGATACTCAACGAAGTCGTAGCTGTCCTTAGGGTACACTTCATTTAAATTATTGATTGTTGTGCCTTGTCCAAGCCCCTTGTTTAATGAAATCTTAGCATCCTTTATAAAATCTGCATCATAGACGAACCGTTTATGGTACTCCGCATACGGAATCTTAATCAGCTCCCCCGAGCCAGCGAACGTCCGCCACACATGGTCCTTTGGATCCTTCAGCAAACCCTCTACCTCATCTCTGGTAAATACGAGATCGGTTTTGGTATCGACATATGCATAAGGAGAAAACCTAACACCCTTATCCCGGTGCACCCAGGATGCAAGTGTGCTCATGTCACCCTTCTTTAGAGCTGAGATTACAGTTTTCGCTGCTTCCAGGGCTGTAGGCGGCTGCCCTTCCTCCGGTGCTTCCTCAGTCTCTTGAGGCTCTACAGTTTTTGAAGGCTCAACAGTTACTTGTGGATCTACAGTTACTTGTGGCTCGGCCGTTGCCTCCGTCACTTCGGGTTGCTCCTGTGTTTGTCCCGTCGGTTCCGGTGTTGCATTTGGCGTTCCGTTGCAGGCAGCAAGCAGCAGTATGATGATTCCCAAGAAAATCCATCCACTTTTTCTCATTCTGTACATGACCGTGCCCCTTTCCCTCACTTTATCTTACCTTTTCAAACGTATATTACCCTAAAAGGTTGCAACCTAATAAGATGTATTCACCTAAGAAGGGGCTGAATTCTTGTATGTTCTACAACTTAAAATCGGGAAATAGTCCCATGAAGCTAAATTGTTGTATGAAATGCAATATTCGGTGCGATAGAGGCATTTTTAGCGAGCGGAAATTGTATTCTATACAACATTTCCGCATTGGAAGACGGGTATGACTTAGGAATGTTGTATTCTATACATCAATTCTCGTTGAAGCAGGAAAAGCCCATCCTTCTTCAGGATGGGCTTTCTCAATGTATGGGTTACAACCGAACCTTCTAGAGTTATTGCATCGACTGTAAATGCTCTTCAAGACGATCCCAAGTTTCCGCAATCCCTTGTTCCATCCCCATATTCATAACGGTTTGGAGTGCTTCTGGAGATGAGTATTTAGACCGGCTGATAAGCTTTGTCTGGCCATCCTGCTCTTCAAAAATCATCGTAATATGCGAGGAAGGCATACCTTCCGTCTCATTGCCCTCTGCATCCGAAAAGTAGTCCACATAAACGACCTTTTCACCCTCCACGATCTCCTCGTAGACAGCCTTCCCCCAAGACTCCATTCCGTAAAATTCACCTTGCTTCTCATCTATACACTTCATGCAGTAATGCCAAATACCTCCGGGGCGAAAATCAACGTTGCAAACCGGAAGGATCCAGCCACGCGGCCCCCACCATTGTTTAAGATGCTCCGCCTCTGAGAATGCCTTGAATACGAGCTCGCGCGGCGCATTAAATACCCGCTCCAGAATCAATTCCTGTCCTTCTACCGTAGTGATCATTTTGTTCGACATCACAAATTCCTCCTGAAAATCGATTTGTAAATCAATGATTCTCTTTGGATTGCAGCTTCTGCAGATAGTCCTCCAGATTGTCAAATCGTTCATTCCAGACCTTTCGGTAGGTTTCTAGCCATACATCAAGGGCTTGAAGCGGCTCAACTCGAAGCTTGTAATTCCGGCGATTGGCGACGGCCTCTACTTCCACTAATCCGGCCTCCAGCAGGACACGCAGATGTTTGGAAGCTTGAGGCTGCTGTAACCCTAGACGATCTGCGATCTCCCCTACAGTCAAGGGACCCTTAACACTAAGCAAGAGCTCCATCATTCGTAAGCGATTTGGTTCAGCCAGTGCACTAAATGTTGTTGTTTCCATGAGTTTTATGTTCCTTTTAACCATACTGTTTTACCCTAAAGTACTTACTTGCAAGTTAAATATACTACTCAAGGAATATTCCAGTCAAGGAATATTAATATCTTTTTATCTCTCTCATCGACTTCCCCTTTAGTCTCCCCTCAACCGCCGATACAAAATATCTTTTCTTTACTAAAAAGTATTGGAGTATAATAGTTACAATACTTTAGGGGGAAGGAAAGTTTGTAACTATGTCGAAAGCAAGGATTTTCGATTTTTTGTTATTTTTCATTTCCATAGCCATTGCCTGGAATTCAGGGCCCATTACGATCCCTGGCAACACTTATCTGATAGCTCTGCTGGTATACTGGGTTTTTTCCAGTATTTATTATCACCTACGCATAGTAAGCACCAACCGCAACTCAAACATAGAATATGGCATTAGCTACACTGCCTCCTTGGGCATATTTTCCGGTCCGCTAGGCGTCTTTATATTTGAATCTCTGTATAGGGTCACTGTATATTTGTATAAAAAACTCACTAAAACAGATGATCCCGAGGAATTTCTGGATACCTTTTACAATATAGGCTCCTTCGCCTTAACAGGTTCGATTTCCTATTACTTGTACCAATATTTGGGCCCTGGTTTTTCAAGCTTTCCATTTGGTTTCTGGCTGCTAATCTTTCTGCTAACTGTATTATCCAGCATGCTATCTTCTACTTTTATTTCGATAACTTGTTGGATCTCAAGAGATATCACTACACGCGGGGAAGTCATTCACCTTTACATTGGAAACAGAAGTTTGCTGGATATCGGGAAAATAGCCATTTCAAACGGACTGCTGCTGTTATTCCTCCAAGAGGGCAATTGGGACAGGCTCATTAGCGTATTCCTGTTGAATTACATCGTTAGCCGTTCCTTTTACTCCAAATCTCAAAGTGTTCAGAACAAGTTCGAACGGGACAAATTCGAGCAAATGGCTTATCAGGATTTCTTGACGGGAACCTTCAACCGTTCTTACATGGATAAAACAATGAAAGAACTGGAACAAGGTGATGAGTGGATTGGCGTTGCAGTCGCAGATATTGATAAATTCAAAAAGATTAATGATGCCTATAATCATGCCGTAGGGGATCGTGTCATCCAACATTTTGCCGATACCTTAACTTCGTTCCTAAATGATGATGATTTCTTATTTAGAAGCGGCGGTGAGGAATTTACTCTTTTTATGAGAAATAAAAGCTATGAGCAAACCCTCTTTTTAGTAGAAGAGATTCTGCATAAAATTGAAAAAAGCACAGTCAAAGCCGAATATAAAGATCAGAATATAGACATTACCTACACAGCCTCTTTCGGTTTATACTACTATAAAATCAATTCAAAGGTATCCATAGAGAAGGCTTACGTCAATGCAGATCAGCTGCTGCTGGAATCCAAGGTGCTTGGCAGAAACCGGGTTTCGTCGAAACTCGAGACTGTAGAGTAGTGCAGCGTTAGGGCTTTTAACAATAAAAGGCGATAGAACCACCTCCGTTAACCGGCTTTGTGGTTTTATCGCCTTTTTAACTATTCCCTGTTTTCCACAAACCACTCGTTCAACTGCCCGGTCTCCTCTGTCAATAGATCCAAATACATCGAGGTTCGGTAATCCGTGTCCTTCAGGCTTTTGCCTGTAATCTCAGCGATCCGGTTCAAACGATACATCAGCGTGTTGGTATGGATATGCAGAAAAGAGGCTGACTCTTTTAGATTGCCGTTTAGGGATAAGTAGACCGCCACTGTTTTTAAGAAATCACTCTTATGCTCGCGGTCATGTTCCTTCAGAAGATGCAACAAAGGGCTTTTACGGGTCTGAATGCGTTTATGGTCCAAAATGGCCGGAAAATAAGCCCATAATCCGATTTCCTCATACAAAAGCAAATCCCGGCCGTGAAAGGGCAGCAGCTTCTTGATTTCAAGGATAGAGACCGCTTCCCGGTAGGCATGGGCAACTGATGTATATTCGTCATAATCAAGACTGCAGCCGGCCAACATAGGACAGCCTTCACTCTTAGATAGGTCCTTCACAAGCTTACTCATAAACGAGGAAAGGGCATGCGTACCTCCGACAGGAAAGGTGAAGGTAAACAGAATAATTAAGCGGTCGTGCTCTGCTGTAAGCAGCAGCAGACGAAGCCCGGCATAAGAGGCCACGGCTTGCCGAACCTTGTGAACTAAGGCATCATTATATACCTTGGTAGTCTCGAATACAGCGATGTAATAACTATTCGGCAATAGGATCGACCATGCCTCCGCTTCCTGCTTAATCGCCGGCTCTGAATCATAATGCGAAGTCAGCAGCTTCCAAAAAAAATCCTCCTGCGTTTTCTCCTGCTTAATCTTCCAGCCCCGCTGCTTCAGCAGATAACGACCAGCAATACCCGCGGCCTTTTCGATAATACTCTCCGCATGTCCTGCTTCTAAATTCCCTGTATCGACTACCCATATGTAACCAAGAATCTCCTTATGATTCTTGATACATATCGCCAGACGAGGACCGAGTCCCACCTCCATAACCGCAGGAATTCGGATCGCATGCGCGGCGGTCTCAAGCTGCTGCATAACACCCTTTTTGCGTAAGCCGATAATCACATGGTTAGGCACACGCTTGCCGATAATCGTAGAAATTCTTGCCGGATCACTTTCAAATTGATGAGAACTATATCCGATGACGTGGTGGTTACTGTCTTCTATGGTGACTTGGGACTGGAGTGCTTCACTGATGGTATCCGCAAGGGATTCCATGCTGTCAAAAAAACGATCAAACGATGGATCTAGTCCTGTCAAATGTCCCCACCCCAACCTGAAGAATAGCCGAATCTCGTATTAAAGAGTGATTTTATTATAGTACGATTTATCCTAAGCTGACTATATGACATGAAAAAAAGAACAGCCCACGTTATGATTGGACTGTTCCTAAGTTACCCTCTTATTCTCTTCTATTTATATTAAAGTAGGCTCTTGCTCCAAGGCCTGCTCTACCGTGTAATACTCTTCCCCAAGAGCTTCTGCCACGGCTTCGCAAGTGATCTTCCCATTAGCTACATTAACACCGCTTTTCAAGCCTTCATTGTCTTCAATAGCCTTAACCACGCCTTTATTAGCAATTTGCAGCGCATATGGAATCGTAACATTCGTTAAGGCAATGGTCGATGTTTTGGCAACTGCACCCGGCATATTGGCTACCGAATAATGAAGTACACCGAATTTCTCGAATACCGGATGATCATGTGTAGTAATTCGATCGATCGTCTCCACGATGCCGCCTTGGTCAATCGCCACATCGACAATAACGGAGCCAGGTTTCATACTCTTGACCATTTCTTCGGTAACCAGTTTAGGAGCCTTCGCACCCGGGATCAGCACAGCGCCTACCAGCAGATCAGCTTCAGCAACCGCTTTGGCAATGTTGAAAGGGTTGGAAATCAGCGTATTGATTTGTGATCCAAAAATATCATCCAGCTGGCGCAGTCTCTCCGCACACAGATCAACAATAGTCACATCTGCTCCCAGGCCGATGGCCATTTTGGCTGCATTAGTACCCACGACACCGCCGCCGATAATGCTGACTTTACCTCTGCTAACCCCGGGAACACCGGAGAGAAGAATGCCTTGTCCGCCGTAATTCTTTTGCAGAAACTGCGCTCCCAGCTGTACGGACATGCGTCCTGCAACTTCGCTCATAGGTGTTAACAGCGGCAAAGTACGTCCATCCACCACCGTTTCGTAGGCAACACCGATCACCCCATGCTGTTGAAGCGCCGCTGCCAGAGCAGGCTCGGGAGCAAGGTGCAAGTAAGTGAACAATATCAGGCCTGGACGGAAATACTCATATTCGCTCTCCAGCGGTTCTTTTACCTTAATGACCATGTCGGAAGCGCCCCAAAGTGTTCCGGCATCCTCAATTAGCTTGGCTCCGGCCAATTCATACTCTTCATTCGGGAATCCACTGCCCAGACCTGCGCCTGCTTCAATCAGAACCTCATGCCCTGCTCTAAGAAGAGTAACTACACCCGCCGGTGTTATGCCTACACGGTTTTCGCTGTTTTTAATTTCTTTAGGAACTCCAATAATCATCCTAATCTCTCCTGTCTTGTGTGTGTCTCTTATGTAAAGAATCATAACATATGAGTCTTTTATTCAATTTGTTAAAAAAGAAAAACATTATCTGTCATGATTGTGTTTTTACACAACGGGACTATTTATCACAAATACTTAAACAAAAATGGATGTCCGGTAACTAGTCGTAACTACGGAGAATGTTTGGACTTTCGGTCGCTGTTGTCTCCATATTTCCTGATTGTACCGCTATCTGCGGTAGAAATCCGGAGACAAAGGCGAACGCTGGCGCTCCTACAGTTCCAAAATTCCCCTTCGCTACTCTTCACCTAGAACCTTTGTTTAAGTATAAAAAGACAAACAACCCGCTCATTGAGCGGGTTGTCGGCAGAACTGAAGCAGCACAGTATTCCTGTGCGCAAAGGTAACATCAAGTTAATAATAAGGTGGATGAGGGTATGTTTAGTTTCACAAACATAACATTAAAAATGGACGGTATCCGTTTCTCATAGAAATATATAAAAGTATACTGAAGACTTATACTTTCTTTTATTTTAACAAACACAGTACCGTTTCCAGCAGGATATTTACACCCTTTTCACAATCCTCATAGGAGGTGAGCTCTTCCTCACAATGGCTTTTCCCTTTAACACTAGGTACAAAAACCATAGCGGATGGAAGAAAACCGGCCACGAACTGCGCATCATGACCCGCACCGCTGGCCATTTTTTTATGAGAATATCCTAAGCTTAATGCTGCTTGCTCTACCCGGTTGCAAATGTTGGGATCAAACCATACCGTATCACGGCCCCACAGCTTGGTTGTCGTAACACCGCACTCCCCTTGCAGCACCGGTAAGCTCTGAATGATAGCTTCAACTTCGCGAACCACACCCATGTCCTTATGTCTGGCTTCCACCGTAAAAATCACTTGATTAGGGATAACGGTATGAATATTAGGCAGGACGTTCATTCGGCCCATGGTATAGACCAGTTCGGAATCGAGCAACCCAAGCTTATTTCGAAGTTCTGTAATAAGGTCGTTCGCCGCGAACAAGGCATCCTTCCGCATCTCCATAGGTGTTGTGCCCGCATGATCGGATTCACCGGTCACTTCAATCTCATAACAAGCCATGCCGACTACACAATCCACTATCCCGATGGATAAATCCTCCCTCTCCAAGACAGGACCCTGCTCAATGTGAAGCTCCAGATATGCGGTGGCTTCCTGAATTCGATTAGCGGCATCACCTGCAAATCCGCTTGCCTCTAGTGCTTCTTGAAACGTAGTCCCTTCCGGATCTTTTTTGCTCATCATTACGGCCTTATCAAACTTTCCGGACAAGACACCAGACGCCATCATCGAAGGTTCAAACCGAGCACCCTCTTCATTGGTGAAATTCATAACGGTAATTGGAATCTCAGGGGTAATCCCTTGATCGACCAGAGTCCGTACGATCTCCAATCCGGCGATAACCCCGAGCACACCATCGAACCGTCCACCTTTTTTGACGGTATCCATGTGTGATCCAATCACGATAGGCGGTTTCTCCTTGGCCCCCGCAAGTGTTGCATACATCGTGCCCATATCATCAACCCTAACGTTCATCCCCAACTCTTTGCAGCAGGAACGGAAGTAACTCCGGACTTTGAGATCTTCTTCTGATAATGATAGCCGTGTCACACCATTGTTGTCCGTACGGCCAAAATCCGCAAAGGTCTCGATGGTATTCTTCAGTCGCTCGCCGTTCACGGTTAATTTTCTCAACTGCATCACATCATCTCCGTTCGAACAATTAGGTGGATTAAAAACAAATAACTGCTTTCTATATATGTTATACCAATAATAAATATTTTCACTTTACATAATGTAATAATTATTTTTTAGAATAAGGTACTTTGTGTTACACGCTGGCGTTTGTGTAACCATTCGGCTCCTCGGGAGCGGTAATGTTGCACGAAGTGCAGGATTTAGTGCGTACTCGGTGGGTTGGGAGCTGTATTGTTGTATAGAGTGCAGGATTTGGTGCGCAATCGGTAGGCAGGGAGCTGTATTGTTGTATAGAGTGCAGGATTTGGCGGGTAAGCGGTGGTTTGGGGGTTGTATTGTTGTATGAAGTGCAGGATTTAATGAGTAATTAGTTGGTTGGGAGCGGTAATGTTGCACGAAGTGCAGGATTTAGTGCGTACTCGGTGGGTTGGGAGCTGTATTGTTGTATAGAGTGCTGGTAGAATAGGATCAATAAACAAAAAGAAAGGGAGTACATTAATGATTACAACTTTAAAAAGTTCAACTGCGACCGCCCAGATCAAATCCATCGGCGCAGAGCTCATCAGCTTCAAAAAAGAAGAAAACGGCGTTGAGTACATTTGGAATGGAGATGCAGCGTATTGGCCAGGCCATTCTCCGGTGCTTTTTCCGATTGTGTGTGCAGTTAATAACGGAGAGATAAGGGTAGACGGCAAATCCTATCCATTAAAAAATCATGGTTTTGTGAGGCATAATGAATTCGAGTTAGTTGAAGCGAGTGAATCACGGGCGATTTATCGTCACACTTACAATGAAACTACATTAGCAATATACCCCTACAAGTTTGATCTATATATTACATACACGCTCGAAGGTAATAAACTGGAGATCGACTATCGGGTGAATAATATCGATGAGCAAGAAATTTTCTTCCAGTTGGGCACACATCCTGCCTTTAATTGCCCGTTAGAAGAGGGGGGTCATATTCAGGATTATTACTTGGAGTTCGAACAAAAGGAAACGCTTGAGCGGCTATTCATGAACAAATCCAATCAACTGGTTAGCGGAAAGTCCGAGGTTATTTTGGAGAATGAGCAGATCCTGCCCTTATCCTATGAAATGTTTGAAGAGGGCGCGTTAGTGTTTCGTAACATCAACTCTCAAAGAGTTGCCTTAAAAAGCAAGGAATCCACTAAAAGTGTAGTTCTGTCCTACGAGAATTTCCCTTACATGGGCTTATGGCAGCCTAAAAATGCCCCTTTCATCTGTGTAGAGCCTTGGCACGGCATTGCGGATGCAGACAATTTCACGGGTGAACTCAAGGATAAGGAAATGATCATCTCCCTGAACCCGGGAGAGAGCTTCAAAAGTTCGCTAACTATCGAGGTTAACTAATATTCTTCTATTAAAAGAAAGGCACCTAGCTAAATTTTCTAGGGTTCCCTTTTGAGGTGCAGAGCATTTGGGTGATTTTAAAATGGGCATGTAAACTGATCAAAGTTTGCATGCCCATTTTTCTTTCTTAATACATAAAGGATCTATTATGCTAATTTACTATTCTTTTTTATATAGTAGTCATCAAAAGGTATAAAGGTGTTATTTTCTATTTTGACAAAATAATTATCCTCTAAGGCTTGAATTCTTTGGATATCATCTGTTGTGGCTTTCGTAATTTCCAATTATTTTATTTAGCTGCTTATAACTTACACTCCATCGAATATAAAATCCGTCGTCAAATTCTTTTTGCCATCCACTAATCCCTTGGCTAACAATATCTATACTGCGACAATCCCATTCGCCACCGCAATTATCATTATTCATATGACCTTTCGTTATCGGGTCGGAATAACATTCAAAGATTTCCTCCCCTAAATCTTGGGTATCTTCAACGTTTGTCTACTTTTTGAGCTTCTCTTATCTTCTCATCCAGCTGTTTAAAAGCTTCGCGCAACTTCTCTTTAGGCACCCCTGCATACCGATCCCCGATACTGGCCTCATAATAGCAGGAGGTTGTTCCTTCGATTTCTCTCAGCACCTGTGTAAAACCAATTCCGGTCGACTCATAAATGGCAATTAGTATAGGCATCAGCTTTTCCTTTGGCAGCTCAAAATGGACATGGAACATGTTGGATACCGGTTCTACAGGCAAGGTGGATACCGCCTCACTCTGATTAAAGAAACTGGCAAGCTCCTTGGCCTCTTCGTAGTACTGCCCCATTTTATGTACTCTCTGTTTGAAATAGTAATCAGCAGCAGTTATGTAAGGATACAAACTGATTAAATCTCCGCCATGCCGCCTTTTCCATATTTTTGATTCCTGTGTGAAATCCTCGCTGCCCGCCAATATAGCTCCGGCAATCCCGCCGATTCCTTTATAAAAAGACACATACACGCTATCAAACAGCGCACAGATTTCAGCAGCGGTTTTCTCATAATAGGGCAGGACTTCAAAGAGCCGCGCACCGTCCAAATGCAGTAAGATCCCTTGTTCACGGCAATACGCCGAAATCGCTTCAAGTTCTGTGTAGTCCGGCAGCTGCCCGCCAATCTCGCGCTGTGGTAATTCAAGCAATAAACAGGCCACTTCCTTATCCATGTTCAAGACGTCTTCTAAATGAATCAGGCGATTCTTATCGGCAAGTAAAACAGGTTCGAGATGATGCAGTTCCTTCAAGCCATCCTGTTCATGGATTTCCAAATGGCATAAGGGATGATAAGCGACCTTTTTGAAACCTTTTCGATCACACCATATCCTTAAAGCAATTTGCTGCGCCATCGTCCCGCTTGGAAAAAATACTGCACTTTCTTTCCCCAAAAACTCAGCCATTTCGGCTTGAAAATCCTCGATCAGCTGCCCTGAGCCATATATATCACTGTCTAGATTCTCATCCACATCCTGAAAAGCTTCCTTTAATACTTGAATGCTTCTTCTCCCATGACCCGATAATGGATAGGTAGTCCGATTAAATGCCTCAACCAGCAATTGATATTCGTTCATCTAAGCTCCTCTCCTGATACCTATGTATTTACCTACAAAAAGTATATCACAATCCACAATATGGAGATTAAGGCTTAGCCTAGCGTTATTATTCCGAATATTGACGAATTTCAAAAAATATTATGCTTTGTTGCCTAGCTGACGGTGTAAAAGTGTACAGGCTATGCTACAATATTGGAATTGCAAAAGCAGTCATTAGGGAGGGTTATTGAAACACCATGCTCATTATTGGTATCGCCGGTGGCACCGGTTCCGGAAAAACTACAGTTGCCCGTTCCGTCATTGATCGTCTTGGATCGAGTAAGGTGACTTTCATATCTCAGGATAACTACTATAAGGACCATTCGCATCTTAGTATGGCTGAACGGGGATCCATCAATTATGATCACCCCTTCGCCTTTGATAACGAATTGTTAATTGAGCATCTCAAATGTCTAAAAGAAGGCAAACCCGCTCAGGCTCCGGTATATGACTTCACAATTCATGCCCGTTCTACTGTTGATTCGGTGAATTTAGAAGCGAATAATATCGTCATTCTCGAAGGACTTCATGTTCTTTCTGACGAAAACCTTCGGGCGCTGCTCGACATTAAGGTATTTGTCGACACCGATCCTGATGTGCGTATCCTTCGCCGGGTACTCCGGGATATTGAAGAACGCGGCCGCACAATTCAATCGATCCATCATCAATATTTAACTACAGTTAAACCGATGCACGAAGCATTCATCGAGCCTTCTAAGAAATACGCCGACCTTATCCTTCCTGAGGGCGGACAAAATGCTGTAGGGATTGAACTCCTTACGGTGTTGACCGAAAAGTACTTAACAGGTGACCAAAAGTGGGCCGAGGTTTAATCGTCGGTATTATAAAGCACCGTACTACGCAGAAGCAATTCTGCAGAGTACGGTGCTTTTGTATGTAGCCCTATCCCCTTCTAATGCATAAAAATACCCTCTCACGATCAAACTACCTTTTAGCGTTCCAGTGAGCGCATTAAATGACCCAGGGGGCGACAACTAATGGCTAAACCGGACAATCGGGCAGATAATGTAGAACATTTGCAGCAGCATATTCAGGATACGATTGAGAACCTGCGTGAAGGGGAAGAATATTTGAACGAATTCTCCTCAGAGATCAGCAGCGAGGAACGCAATCAAATCGAAGAAAAGAATGATCGTCGTAGAGATAGCATCCAAGCTTTCCGCGAAGAAGTTAAAGATGAAGCCGCGCACCAACGCTCCGAAGAATAGGTAAATCGTTTAGCTAATACTCGAACCTATGAAGCGGCCTAGTCCCGGAAAGTGGGGCCGGGCCGCTTTTATTCGTTCATTCTTCAATAAGTTTCTTTAACAGATTCTTCAGACAAATTCTACTGAATATATCCTCAGAATCAGAAGCAAGATATAAACCTGACCACATCACAGATAAGGAGGGTATTTGATGCAAAACCAGCGGGATGAACAGCAGCAGCAACCTATTTTCTCTCAACCCCCTAAGGTTATCACCACTAAAGACACGCTATATTTAAAGGATCAGTTGTCCTGGCAACTGATTGCTATGAAGAAGTGCTACCATTTTGCCCGCGAATGCTCAGACTCTGATATCAGCCATGCCATTGATCAGGCCGGCCAAATGCACCAACGTCATTTCGAGCTGTTGTTAAAACACCTGCAAAACGACAACACCAGTGAAATGAAGACCGTGCAGAAAAAGCTGCAACAATAGAAAGGAGTGACCTGACGCCATGAGTTCAAATGAAAATAAAAATATCATTAAAAATCCAAAGCCTCCTTATGAACCTAAAGTAAAGGGGCCGGAATTAAATGACCGAGATCGTGTAAATGACATCCTTGCTATGGAGAAATACTTAACCGACAGCTTTAATATTTCTGCCAGAGAAGCGAGCCATCCCGAACTTCACGATGACATCCTGACCGTTCTGAACGAGACCCACCAGTGTCAGTATGGGATGTATGAGCTAATGTTCCAGAAAGGCCATTATAAGCTGGAGGCCGAAGAACAAAGAAAACTGGATCAAGCCTACAAGCAATTCGACAACTACTCTAGCCAATTCCCTTACAGCAGTACAAATATCCATTAATTTTATTTAACACAAATGAGAAAGGCACCTACCGTTAATGGTAGGTGCCTTTCTCATTGTCTACACCACGAATACACAAATTTCAACTCTCAAGGATATCACCTTTGTTTTAAACTTGATCATAGTGGGTAAAGAGAACTAATCTTTCATTAAATTAATTTTGCTCTATTTTCCTACGCAAAAATTTTGTATAGTAGTTTTAAAGTGTTCTTTATAACGAAGGGAGGTGGAAAATATGGCTAAAAAGACCTATATCGCTCCTGCAGTTCTAGAGCAACAAGAAATTGTGTTTGAAACGAAGATTTCAGGTCAAAACAACGGTTTGCATAACGGTAACGGTAACGGAAACGGCAATCATTCCGGCGGTCCTAACTTGGGAACCAACCCAGGCAAGGGTAATAAATAAGGCGGCATGAAAACAGGTAATGTACTCAGATGAAGGCGGGGTGTCCCATGGTTTATTCTTTTCTTCAACAGCTCTACATAATGAATGAATTACCAAGAGCAGATGAAACGATGTACCGGGACTATCTCGCCTACATCGAATTACAGGGCCTCTCCCCTCTAATTTATCAACTGCTTACCGATAGCGGGCAGCTTGAACGCACGCCGCAGTTTTTTCAGGAACGGCTGCAGGCCGGGCGTAAAGAAGCTTTGTACCGCAATCTGCTGCTAAAAAAAGAAGGCTCGCTACTATTTGAACGTCTGGATGCTGCCAAGATTGGAGCTATACCTTTAAAGGGAACTCTTTTCGCCGAAACCTATCTCGGTCATTTGGGTGCTCGTTTCACTTCCGATATCGATATTCTGGTACGACCTGAAGATGTAGAGGCCACCATCGCTCTAGTGCATGAAATGGGCTATGATCTGGAAGACCCCATTAATCCGGACCATTTTCACCGCGTCTTCTATAAACAGAGAACATCAGCAAGCCTGCCCTCCATGATTGAAATTCATTGGAATCTAATCAAGAGCAGCAGCGCAAGCCTAAATACCGAAAACTTGTGGTCAGAAGCCCATTCCCTTCACCCCTATACATATATCAAGCAGCTGTCTGTCAGGCATACTTTTTATACCATTTGCCTACACGGCGCCAATCACAGCATGGACTCCGCCAAGCATGTACTGGATATTGCGCACCTGCTGTTCAAACGCGGCGATGAATTGGATTATTCCGAACTATTTAAGCAAGCCCGAGAGGACTTCACTCTAAAAAGAGTCCAAGAAGCTCTAGCTATTGTCTATGAGTTCTTTCCGGCACTTCATAAGGTCAAACCGCTGCCCTTTATACCTAAGATAGGGAGGTTCGCCTCTTGGAACAACCGTTTAATCCGCAATTCAATTCATGTGGAAAATGCAGTTCACTGCTTCATCTTCGCTTGGCGGACAGTAGATCACGGGAAGTACAGACTTAAGCTCGTTCTGAATCTAATTCTGCCCTATCCTTCACTTGCTGTGTATTCCCTAAGACAAGAGCGGAATAATACCTCCGTTAAAGCCATGATTTATATGAAGCTATACCGCCAGCGGATAGGCAGACTTTTCAGATTTCTTACTAAAAGGATAGGAGTCAAAACAAATGGTGGAGCTTAAGCTGGTTATCGCTGAGCAACGTTTGCTCACACATACTTCTGTCCCTTGGATTGCGGAATGGTTGCAAGCCTTTTTCCCCATAGACGGAGCTGATCCCACTGGATTCAGAACCGAACCGCTAATGCCTGCAATGAATGTCCACATTCATGAGGGTGGCTCACCCTTTAATGGAAGCTTTCATGTTGATAAGAGTAAATCTGAAGACGGCTTACTTATTTTTACCCGTCAGGATTATCTAATAACGGTTGATCCTTCTTTTATAGAAGCAGAATTGACTGTGTATGATTCCTTTGCCTTGAAGCATGCCATGATGCACCTGTACAGCTTATACATCGTCCATCTCGGCTGGGGACTGCTCATTCACTCCTCCTGTGTGATCGACCAGGGCAAGGCTTTCCTATTCTCAGGACATTCCGGCGCTGGAAAATCAACGGCTGCCCGCCTGTCTAGTCCAAGGCAGCTGCTCTCGGATGAAGCGAGCATTGTTCGGATTACAGCAGACGAAGTTTCAGTATTTGACTCCCCGTTTCGAAGTGAACTGTTATCCGAAAGAACTTCCGGAAGCTGTTCATTGGCGGGAATATATTTGCTGAACCAATCCGAGCAGATCTACACCCAAGCGATTGCAGACAAAGATGCCTTTATCCGTATTCTTGACAAGGTTTTTTATTGGTCCTACGATGCTGCCGAAACGATGAAAATCATGAAGCTTGGGAAAATGCTTGCTGAGCAAGTTCCTTTTCACGAGCTGTATTTTCAAAAAAATAATTTATTCTGGGAGAAGATATCATGATCATATCAGACAAAATAAAACGCAAACCCGGTCTGGACTTAACGCAAATGGACGGTGAATGGATACTGCTGGACGCAGACCTTTGTGTAGTTACAAGGTTGAATGAAACAGGCGGGAGAATTGTTGAGCTTCTGGATCAGGAGCTGACTCCCGGGGAATTGGCTGAACGACTTGCCTCAGAATATGAGATTACCCTTGAGCAGGCGCAGGCGGATCTGAAGAGATACCTTAGTACTCTGAGCGAAGCAGGACTGCTCGATAAACGTTATGAAGGCTGAATATTATAGCGCTGCAATCTGCCGGGCCATGGATCGTCTAGGTTTCATTGAGCTCCGATCAACGGGTACAAGCATGTTTCCGTTTATCCATGAGAGAGATACCTGCTTCTTTCGCTCATTCGAACCGACGCATGTTAAACCAGGAGATGTACTGCTATTCATCAATGATGAAGGTGCCCTTGTCTGTCACCGGGTCATCAAGGTAAATAAAGAACACAACGAAGCCCCTGCCTTTATCATTTGCAAAGGGGATACGAATCTTCTACCGGATCCACCAGTGCCTTCCGGGCAAGTGATCGGCAAACTAACGCATATACGCAAAAGATGGCTGACTCTATCCCCGGATAACGGTTTAGGTCGGCTGTGGGGCAAACTGATCATCGGTATGCCCCCTTTTGCTTATATACTTCATCGAGTCGCCAGATTGTATCGATGGCGGTCGAACTATTTATCCACCCGCCCTTAAGGGCCGGACCAAGGAGCCAGCCTATATGCGCATCCTCTCTCAAATTACAGCCGGCTTTGCGAAAGCCCTTCCAGGTATACAGGAAAGCCGCCGTTCGTTCGGACGCTTGTTCCCCTACCTTTGGCATTATCGCCGTGCCTATTCCGCGCTCTTTATGACGCTGCTGTTCAATGTGGGCATGACACTGTTCTCAGCATGGATGCTTAAACATTTAACCGATGCTGCATTGAATCGCGACACGGATCTAATTAAGCGGATACTTCTGCTAGGGATTGCCGTGTCTCTGTTACATATAATACTGCAGTATATCCAGGTTCTGCTGCAGAACCGCACGGTGAACCGGATCGCCTTGGACTTAAGGAACGATGTCTTCGCAAAGCTGATGGAAGTAAAGTTTAATTTCTTCGGCACGATGCACACAGGTGAGCTTGTCTCCAGGGTGACCCGCGATGTCCAGCAGACGTGCGGGGCTGCCGGCAGCTATCTGCTCCATTTATTAATAATGCCGATCAGCATTGCCGCGACTTTTGTATATTTACTCTATATTGATTGGAGACTTTCTCTGGTCTGTCTGCTCCTTGCTCCTGCCGCCGGGCTGGCAGGCGGAGTGTTCAGCTTAAAGGTTCGGCAGAACAACAAGCCGATGGGAGAGCTGTTCGGAAGAATGCATGCTTTTCTGCAGGATGCTTTATCCGGGTACACCGTGATTCGCAGCATAGGACTGGAACGTCATATGAAGGGAAAACTGCGTACCTATGGCGAACAAATTATCGGATATGAAGACCGGGAAGCACGCCTCCAAGGCGGATTGTACGCAGGTTCGGCCCTCATCGGGACTTCTTCCTTTCTGGTATGCATCGGCGCCGGATCATTCCTTGTAGCCAATGGTTCCCTCACGGTGGGCTCCCTACTTGCGTTCGTTAGCCTAATGCAGGTTCTGGTCTCTCCCTTCTCCGGTCTGGCCAGCCAGCTTGGCGGACTGCAACGTTCGTTGATCGCCGCTGACCGCCTCTGGACCCTCATGGACCAGCCGGTCGATGAGCCTGCGCTTACCGGAAATGACAAGTCAGCCCCTTCATCCCCAGCGATCGCATCCGAGAGTGTAAGTATCCGGCGGCTTACTGGAATGATTGAATTCGATAACGTCTCCTTCTCCTATCATGACGGAGACGATAATGTGCTCCGCGACATCAGTTTTTCAGTACCCTCCGGTCATACTGTTGCGCTGGTCGGTCCAAGCGGTGCCGGCAAAACAACGCTGTTTCATTTAACCCACGGCTTCCAACAGCCGAAATCGGGACGAATATTCATCCAAGGGCGCGATCTCGCTCTTATGGAACGCACCGAGTCCCAAGCCATGTTTGCTTATGTTCCTCAGGAGACGCATCTGTTCGAGGGAACGATTCGGGATAACATCGCTTTGGGCAGCCTGAATGCATCCAATACCGATATCATCGCAGCGGCTGAAGCTGCCAACGCCGCCCCATTCATCAACGGTCTGCCGAACGGCTACGATACGGACGTTGGAGAGAATGGGTCCAGCCTCTCCGGCGGGCAACGGCAAAGGATCGCCATTGCTAGAGCCATACTGAAGGACTCGCCCATCCTGCTGTTGGACGAGGCTACTTCCTCATTGGACAGCGAAGCCGAGTTCCTTATCCGGGGTGCCCTTCGCCAACTCATGGAAGGACGGACGACTCTGGTCATCGCCCACCGTCTCTCAACGATCCGCCACGCGGATACGATTCTGGTGCTCAATCAGGGACAGATTGTGGAACAGGGACGGCATGACGAGCTCCTTCGCCGTAACGGCCTCTATGCACGAATGTATCGGCTGCAGTCCGATGACCTGCAATGGGCAGAAGGATCTCTGATACCCTTTTAACGAACTAGGGAATAGAATCATCCCAATATGTGAACTGACAAAGAGCAGTAACACGGAATTCTGTGTTACTGCTCTTTCTATGGATCAACCTCAAAATTGGATCAACCTCAAAATCAGCGCTTGACTATGTAGCCAATTCCACTATCCGAGGGCCATTCAATTGCACTTTTACATCTCATTTAGCCAATTCCACTATCCGAGGGCCATTCTTGTTTTGAGCCCTTTTTATTACGCTCTTATTTTTTAGCCGCTAAGAACTCTTTGAACTGCTTAAGGCTTGTCTCCTTTTCCTGGTAACCTACAATAAATCATAGGCAAAACAAGGACGTCCTTATATAATAAATAACGGTAAAAATAAATAATTATGCAGCTTTGGCTGATTGAAGGGGGCATTATCTTGATTGTAATAAGCATTGTTATCTACATGCTCGGCATGCTGGTCATTGGGTACTTTGGTTACAAACGCACCTCCAGCTTATCCGACTTCATGCTTGGCGGCAGAAGTCTTGGACCGGTGGTTACCGCACTAAGTGCAGGAGCTTCGGATATGAGTGGATGGCTGCTGCTCGGTCTACCGGGAGCTATGTTCGCTCAAGGACTTAGCGCATCTTGGATTGTAATCGGACTTACTCTCGGGGCTTACGCCAACTGGCTTTATGTTGCACCGCGTCTGAGGGTGTTTACCGAGGTTGCCGGTAATGCCATGACTATCCCTGAATTTTTCCAGAACCGTTTTGAGGACCGTTCTAATATTCTGCGACTGGTCTCAGGTATAGTCATTCTTGTGTTTTTCACCTTTTATGTCTCGTCCGGTATAGTATCAGGTGCCGTCTTGTTCAATAATGTGCTTGGGTTTGAGTATAATACCGGCTTATGGATCATTACAGGAGTCGTTGTCGCCTATACCTTATTCGGCGGATTCCTGGCCGTGAGCTGGACAGATTCCGTGCAAGGCACCCTCATGTTTCTGGCTTTGATCATTATCCCCGTAGTCATACTAGCCAACACGGGAAGTCTTCCGGTAACGATTGACCGGATTGAACAGATTGATCCTACTCTTTTAGATTTATTCAAGGGTACGACATTTCTTGGAATTGTCTCTCTGTTTGCATGGGGTCTAGGCTATTTTGGCCAGCCTCACATTATCATACGGTTTATGGCTATCTCTTCTGTGAAGGAAATGAAGAAGGCCCGCCGCATCGGTATGGGCTGGATGATTTTTTCAATCTGCGGTGCCATGTTCTCAGGTCTTATTGCCATTGCCTACATGGATAAAAACAATATTTCATTAAAAGACCCTGAAACGGTTCTTCTGGAGCTTAGCAAGCTGTTATTTCATCCACTCATCGGCGGTCTGCTGATGGCAGCTATTTTATCAGCAGTAATGAGCACCATTTCCTCTCAGCTGCTGGTAACATCCAGTTCACTTACAGGTGATTTGTACAAAGCCTTCTTCCGCCGCTCCGCATCTGAACGGGAATTGATGCTTGCGGGACGTCTGTCTGTTCTTACCGTAGCCGTAGTTGCAACAGCCTTGGCTTACTCCCGGAATGAGACGATTCTATCCTTAGTGGGTTATGCCTGGGCAGGCTTCGGCTCTGCCTTTGGTCCGGTAGTCCTGCTCAGCTTATTATGGAAACGAATGAATAAGTGGGGAGCACTGGCCGGTTTGATCGCAGGTTCAGTCACCGTTATCGGATGGAATACATTCGGTCTCAGTGATGTGTTGTATGAGATGATCCCGGGGTTTATTGCCGGAAT
Organism: Paenibacillus wynnii; assembly: GCF_000757885.1. Classification (NCBI taxonomy): domain Bacteria; kingdom Bacillati; phylum Bacillota; class Bacilli; order Caryophanales; family Paenibacillaceae; genus Paenibacillus; species Paenibacillus wynnii. The sequence goes on from NZ_JQCR01000002.1 coordinate 1,765,209, forward strand.
TCTGGCCATTATCGTCACAAGTCTCATGACCCAGAAACCTACAGCTGAGATGCTGGATACTTTTCAAGAGTATCGTCAATCCCTATAATTTAATTCATAGAAAAGGACCCCTGCATCAATGTAACGGGTTCCGTTTTGAGGTAGAAAGATAACAACTGACATTAAAAATGACACTGTATTTGTCGCAGTAATATTCAAAAGGACAGCCAATAATTGCTGTCCTTTTGACATTTGAACTGGCAAAAAAATGTTCGCTTCTTTTTCAATATGTAGTAATATGTACTGAAATAGGACAGGGGCGATATTCGATGCAAATTGAGGATGTGTTCGGAGATTTTCCGACTTTAGAAACTGAGCGTGTAATCTTAAGGAAGCTGACCATGGATGATGCAGAAGATATGTATGAATACGCTTCAGACTCAGAAGTTGCAAAATATACGACTTGGGAAGCGCATAATTCAATTGAAGATTCTGTCGGTTTCCTAAACTTTCTGATTCAAAAATATAATAATAAGCAACTTGCTCCATGGGGAATTATGTTGAAGAGTAATCAGAAAGTTATTGGTACTTGTGGGTATATGAATTGGATTCCACAAATTAACCGAGCTGAATTGGCTTATGCATTATCAAGGGAGTTTTGGGGCAAAGGAATTATGACCGAGGCAGCCAATGAAATCCTCGAATTTGGTTTTGATAAAATGAAACTAAACAGAATAGAGGCTTTTTGTTTATCTGAAAATGCTGGTTCAAAAGCTTTAATGCGTAAAATTGGAATGAAACATGAAGGAACACTACTTGAATACATTTACTTAAAGGGTGCATATCGTGATGTTGATATCCGAGCATTGTTGCGAAGAGATTATGTAAAACTATAAAATTAGGGCTTGGCAATGGTGCCGAGCCCTTTCATTTGAAATAAACGATATCCATATTTTTTTCTGCGATTGAACTTTGAACAACTTCTAAGTCATCATACCGAAGGTTACCCATTCCCCGCTTAATACGTTTCGGAGCCGATTTCAAGTATTTCGCATGTACGCTTCCTTTTTTTTATATCTAATCTCGCCCTGAGAACTGCAATTATCTTTTTACCACATTAAAATTCTCCTGAATAAGCAGCCAATTTTGCGGAAAAGGGAGTCCTAGCTTCCAGTAGCTGATGCCGCGGAGCCCCAACTCTTTGATAAGATCAAATTTAGCCTGAATGGATCTGGCATCCTCAAACCATACCTTATGGGACTTACCTGAGTCATCCGTATAATTAAAATGTGGAGCTTGATCTTTAGTATCATACTGAATCGCTGCATTTCTATTCCTCGCCAAATCAATCGCTGCTTGCGGACTAAGCGCTCTAGCATAGGCCCCACCTGCAACATAAGGCAAGGTCCAATCATAACCGTATAAATTTTGCCCCATCATGATTTTGGAAGCTGGCATTTCAGTTATGGCGTACTCCAGCACTCTACGCACAGGACCAATAGGCGAGACCGGCATCGGCGGACCTCCGCTGTATCCCCATTCATACGTCATGATGATCACAAAGTCGGCAACTTGCCCGTGCACTTTATAATCATGCGCTGTATACCAGGCTCCGACTTGTGCCGCACTTGTCTTGGGTGCCAAAGCGGTGGATAATAGGAAGCCTTCTTGATGAATGCGGGTCGCTGCTCTTCGCAAGAAGGTGTTGTAAGCTTCACGGTCTTCAGGCCGGAGAAATTCGAAATCAAAATGGATATCTCTGAAATTCAACCTCTTTGCTTGCGCGATAATATTGTCCAACAACCTAGTCTGAACAGCCTGGTCATTTAATATAATCCGCCCCAGCTCTGAGCTAAACTGAGCATTCTCCAGATTGGTTACGACCATCATCAGGGTTACTTGATTCTGCGCAGCAATTGAAGCCAAGTTACCTAAGGGAGGGGCTGCAAGAGAACCGTCCCGCTGGACTTGAAAGCTAAATGGAGCAAGATAAGTGAGGTTCGGTGCAGCTTCTGCCGCAGCATTCCTTAAGCTTGGAGAGACCGTCTCCCCTCTTGGCTCTATGTAGGCATTAATCTCTGCATTCCGCTTCGGTCTAGGCGGAATATACAGACGAAGCCCTATACGCAAAGGCTGATCTAAGGGCACCTGATTAACTTCTGCAAGAGTGTTGACGTTCATCCCGAACCTTTGGGCGATACTATACAAGCTGTCCCCCGAGACCACCCAATAATACATACCGACTATCGGAATAACCAACGTTTGCCCGACCACTAACTGGCTTGGTGCAGACAGTTGATTAGCCTCGGTAATCTCATCCATGGAGATCCCATAGGCATTAGCAATCCCGAATAGAGACTGCCCTGATTGCACAACGTGAATTTGCATAACCCCTCCTCCTCATCCGTCCGTAAACAACGAATATGCCTTATTTTATTCGGATAAATTGGAGGTATGCTAAAAAGACACCCCTAAGGGTGTCTTTGAATTGGAGTGACGAAGATGTAAAATTTCATTAACAGTTCCTTTAGATCAGCCGATGCTGATACCACTTCTCCCCTAGGAAACGCCGTAGGAAAATCACTCCCCGGATGCCCCATTCACAGTTCATTGCTAACCAGAACCCAAGGAGCCCCATATCTAGAACAATCCCCAGAATGTACCCGAGCACTACGCGGAACAGCCACATCGACAGCATGGAGACCATCGAAGTATATTTGGAATCCCCGGCCGCTCGAAGTCCAGAAGGCATGATGAAACTAATGGCCCATAGCGGGATTTGAGCAATCGCGTTAATAAGCACTATGGTGAAAATTTCCCCAACAATCTCCTTAGGCGGATGGAACAACGAAAGAATCGGATGGAACAGAGGCATGATCAGCAGTGCCATCAACACGAACGAAAGTGAGGTCAACCATACAAATGACTTCACGAATTTCCGGGCATCAGCTACATTCCGGCGCCCCATACATTGACCTACGACCGTAATGAGTGTAAGCGACAGCGCACCCGCGGGAACCTGCATTAATCCGGCATAAGTTGAGGCTATTGCATTGGCGGCTATCGCATAGGTACCGAGACCGACGATGAAGATTTGGGTCAGAATTTTGCCTCCGTTGAAGAAAACCTGCTCTGCCGCAAACGGTACGCCGATAAACATTATTTTTTTGAGCATAGAGACTTTAACAATCAATAAATCGCGAAGACGGATATGTAGACTACTGTCCATTCGGAATAGATAAAACAGAGCGCACAGGGCACCCATATACCGGGCTGCATTAATCGAAATAGTCATGCCTAGAACACCCATGTTCAGCAAATTGATAAATACCACATTTAGAATGACATAAGCCAGATTCATTATCAGTGAAAGCATAAGCGATGCTCTTGTTCTTCCAATCCCGCGCAGGGCGCCGCATACCGCCTGTACCACGGCAATCCCCAGGTAGGATACACAACTCCCGATCAAATACGTCCGGGCATTGTCCATAACCTCCGGTGAAGCGGCTCCGAACAACAGACTCAATAGTGGATTATGAAATAAAATACCTAATAAGCCGATAACCAGGGCTATCAATGAGACCGAGGACACCGCCCCGGCGGTCGCATTAGAAACCATAAGATGGTTCCCGCTGCCTTTATACTGAGCGACAACTACCGTTCCTCCGGTTGCAACAGCCACAAATATACTGATCAAAAAAATATTAAGGGAATCAATCATGTTCACCGCACTGATCGCCGCCACTCCGGACGAGCTAATCATTGCCGTATTTACGAGATTCAGCCCCACGATAAATGCCTGATCGACCAAAATGGGGATAAACAACGCGATAATCTCGCGGTAATCCATAGATTCGCCGGAAAAATATTTATCCAGAAAACGGCTGTTCCGCTTCACACGTACGGCGGGTTCCATCATTCTATCACTTCTTTTACATTAGATTTGGACACCTTGTAACATGGGTATGAAAAAGAAAAAAGGCTCTTCGGGCTGAAGAGCTGCAAAATTATTGATATAATCGAGAGTCTATCCCTCACTGGGAATTAGACCCAAATATTACACAAGTTAAATTAAAATATATCACGTTGCCGTTGAAAGAACAACACTGGATACGACTGTTTAATATTGTCACGTAGAGTCACATTAGACTTGAATTGCAATAGGCTGCTGCTCGTTATTTGCCAAATTGTAATATCCTGCGAGGTTTTTATTATATAGACGTTCAATCTGCTGATGAATATAATGTTCTTGCAATGAAAGGAGAGGTCGAGCTCATGTATAAGACAATAGATTTGCAAGGGTTATGGAATTTTCAATTAGATGAAGCCATGCAGGGAGTAGAACTGCCCTATGAAGATACCATCACACTGCCCGGCACCACCTCATACGCTAAAAAAGGAAAACCTAACGATACAGCTGAGACGGGATTTTTAACCGATCAATACAAATTCGAGGGAAGTGCCTGGTTCTCTAGAGAGTTTACGATTAATGAAGAGAATTCGGACAAGAACGGTTTTCTATACTTAGAAAGAACCCGCATAACGACCGTTTGGATCGATGGGAGCGAGGTCGGCACCCAAGACAGTCTGAGTACTCCGCATGTGTATGACGTCACAAAATATATGTCGCAAGGTACACATACCCTTACCATTCGAGTGGACAACACTGGTTATCCGACCAAAGGTGGCCACCTAACGTCCCCTGACACGCAGACGAATTGGAACGGCCTCACAGGCAGAATCGAGCTGCAATTGTACAATCAAGCCTATCTGAGCGATGTTCAAATTTTTCCGAATATCCGCAAAAAGACTTTCACAATCCACGCCAAGGTGCTTGGCACGGATCAAGGGCTTTTATCTGTTTCCGCAGCCTCCTTCAACCTTGCACATGAGCATAAACCTGAACCTATGGATGTTCCTGTTGCACCAGGTGACATTACGGTTACCTACCCTATGGGTGAGGACGCCCTTTTATGGAGTGAATTTGAGCCGAATTTATATAAGCTGAGTCTGAACCTAGTCCTTCAGGGCTCCATAGTGGATACACAGGAGATCATTGTCGGCTTACGTGATTTCCAGGCACAAGGTGATAAATTCACGATAAATGGAACGGCCACTTTTCTTCGCGGCAAGCATGACGGCTTGATTTTCCCATTGACCGGCTTTGCACCCACTACAGTGGAGGAATGGTTCAACGTATTGAGCATCTCAAAATCCTATGGAATCAATCACTACCGCTTCCATACCTGCTGTCCTCCAGATGCTGCTTTTACCGCAGCGGATCTGCTTGGCATTTATATGCAGCCGGAACTGCCGTTCTGGGGCACTATTACCGATGACAAAGATGCAAACCATAATCAGGCGGAACAGGATTATCTGATTCGCGAGGGTTTTGAGATGATGAGAGTCTTCGGGAATCACCCCTCCTTCGCCATGATGTCTCTCGGTAATGAGCTTTGGGGCAGTCAGGAAAGAATTAATGCCATTTTGAAGTCCTACAAGGAAGTTGATAGCCGCCATCTTTACACGCAGGGATCCAATAACTTTCAGTTTGTACCCGTCATTCTGGAGCATGACGATTTCTTCTCGGGCGTCCGATTCTCCAGAGACAGACTGATCAGAGGTTCCTACGCCATGTGCGATGCACCTCTTGGGCATATTCAGACCGATAAACCAAGCACAATGAAAGACTATGATGAGAATATTTCGCCCACACAAAGCGTTGATCTATTGGAATTCAATGCCGAAGGAACGATCCAGATTCAATTCGGTACGGAAACAAAAACAGTGAATGCTTCGGAAGGTCAAGAGTTACTCATCCCGAATATCCCTGTCATTTCTCATGAAATTGGACAGTATCAAACCTTCCCTGACTTCCGGGAAATCGATAAATACACGGGTCCCTTAAAAGCACGAAACTTTGAACTATTCAAACAGCGCCTTGAGGAAAAAGGCTTGGATCATCTGGCTCAATTGTATTTTTCAGCCTCAGGAAAGCTTGCTATGGAATGCTACAAGGAAGAACTGGAGGCCGCATTCCGATCCCGGAAGATGGCGGGGTTCCAGCTGTTGGATTTACAGGACTTCAGCGGACAAGGTACTGCTTTGGTCGGAGTCTTGGATGCATTTATGGATTCGAAGGGGCTTATTTCAGCAAAAGAATGGTGCAGCTTCTGCTCAGATGCCGTACTTCTAGCTAGATTCGACAAGTACAATTACACGGCCGGGGAAGCTTTTCACGCACAGGTCGAATTAGCTTATTACAGACAAGTACCTCTGAACAACTTCAAGGTTTTGTGGAAGCTAACGAAAGATAACGGCAGTGTATATAAAAGCGGAGAACTCCATGTTTCCAATCCTGAAGACACCAACTATCTTGAGATCGGCGAGATTAACATCCCTATGCCGAATCTAGAATCCATGACCAAACTCAGGTTTTCCCTAGAGATAGAAGGACTGGACGTGGAAAAAACTTACGATTTATGGGTGTATCCTGCGGAGGTATCCTTAGACAAAACAGGTGTAAATCTGTTCAATCATTTATCTGAAGAAGCAGTTGCCCAGCTGGAAAAGGGGGAGAATGTCCTCCTTATTCCTCATCTCGGAGATTTAGCCAACTCCATTGAAGGCTTCTATAGTTCAGACTTTTGGTGCTATCCTATGTTCCGGTCCATCTCGGAGAGCATGAACAAGGAGGTTCCCGTGGGAACCATGGGCTTACTGATTGATAATGAGCATCCTGTATTTAAGCATTTTCCTTGCGAGGAGCATTCTACGTACCCATGGTGGAGCATCGTTTCCAACTCCCGATCCATTATTCTAGATGACACTCCAAGGGATTTCCGCCCGATCGTCCAGACGATAGATAACTTCGAGAGAAACCATAAGTTGGGTCTTCTATTTGAGTGCAAGATTGCCAAAGGAAACTTGCTAGTGCTTACTTGTGACATGGAGCAGATAATCCATACACCTGAAGGGAAGCAGCTGTTCTCTAGTATTTTGACTTATGTAAACTCAGAGGACTTCAAGCCGGCGACAACCTGGAGCGTATCTCTATTACAGTCTTATTTTAAGCAGAACGACCTTTAGTCCATTTCTTAATTTTTCTTATATTTTGAAAAAAAACTGGCGCCGATGCTGTATCGACGTCAGTTTTTGCATTTTATTCTTAATTAAAGTAAACAGCTTTGCCTGTACGCGCAGATTCATAAAGGGCCTCCAAAATCAAGGAAACCACATACGCCTGTTCAGGTTTGACCAGCGGATCTTTATCCTGATCAATAGCATCAATCCACTTTCGCATCTCCAAGTCAGGTGCACTTTCCTCATTGCCGTCATAGAAAGCCACTCCACCCGCACTCAGCTCAATTTCATTTGTATACAAGCGTCCAAACTGTTCACCATTAATACGTAAACCATTCTTCATGTCTGCGCCAGCTTCCGTTCCACTCAAGCTGCATTTGGCCTCATCCACTTCTAGAGAATTGAGAGCCCAACTGGATTCCAGCATGATCGTAGCGCCATTCTCCATGACAATCATTCCAAAGGCCGAATCCTCAACCTTGAACTTCTCGGGATCCCAAGGCCCCCATGCATTGGCGGCATTTTCTCTTTGAGACAGCTCATGATATTTGGTTCCCAAGACAACCTTTGGCTTATAATTGTCCATCATCCATAAGGTCAGATCAAGCGCATGGGTTCCGATATCAATCAAAGGTCCTCCGCCTTGCTTTTCCTCATCAAGGAATACGCCCCAGGTCGGTACTGCTCTTCTTCGAATGGCATGGGCTCTCGCATAATAAATATGGCCTAGCTGACCTGCCTCACAGAGTTTTTTCAGATACAAGCTGTCTTCTCTGAATCGATTGTTATAACCAATTGTTAATTTCTTTCCGGTTCTTTCAGCGGCTTCTAGCATTTTTTTGGCATCTGCTGCCGTCTTAGCCATCGGTTTCTCACACATCACATGCTTGCCAGCTTCTAAGGCGGCGATGGAAATTTCGGCATGAGATTCGTTCGGAGTCAGTACATGAATAATATCAATCGTACCGTCTTCAAGTAATGCTGTGTAATCTGTATAGACTTTGGCGTTCTCGCCCCCGTATTGTTTGGCAGCCACTTCAGCCCGTTCCTCCACAATATCGCAGAAGGCAACGATTTCAATATTCTTTAGCTTGCTTAAGCTTGGAAAATGCTTTCCGTTTGCGATTCCACCGCAGCCAATAATCCCTAGACGATAGACTTTACTCATATTATTCATCATCCTCACTTTGTAGTGTACTTCCCGTTACGATAGGTAGCCGGTGTCATGCCTAACCGCTTGCGAAAAACAATATGCAAATAATTTGCATTCGTAAATCCTTCAGATTGAGCAATCCGCTCTATGGAGAGAGCGCTTTCTAATAACTTTCGGCATACGCCTTGCAACCGAATATCTTCAAGAATTCGAGAGAATGTTTGTTCAGGGTTCACCTTTTTAAAAATCCTCTGCAGCTGTCTGGAGCTGATATTCAGTTTCTCCGCTACATTGTCCAAAGTGACCACACCGGAAACATTCGCCTTCATGTATTGAATTGCATAATGGTACCTGTAGTTCAACATATCCCGCGCCGGTGCTTCTGTAACCACTCCACCTGAGTCATAAGCTCTCACTGTCTTCAACAGAATACTGATCACCTGGTGCTTAATAGAGGTATAATATCCGGTTAGCTTCCCATCACACGCCTTATAAGCTTCAAGAAAACATTCCATGGCATAATGACGATCAGGGATTGGAATGAGGGGCAGTTGCCGCAGCTTTTCAACACATTCCTCAGCTTCAGCCACCTCCCAGGGGTCCACTCCATCTCTAAGTTTCTCTTTGATATCGATATGCAGGCAAAGTTCGTCCATGGACTCTTCGCGATCCGCTTCCTGATAGTGCATAACACCGGGGCCGGTTAAATAAAGCATACCCTCCGTTAATGCATACTCCTGCTCACCCAGAATTACCTTCCCCTTGCCTTTGGGGATAAAATGAAATTCATACTCGGAGTGATTATGGAAATCAATAATTCTTCCGGGTGGAAAGGATGTTAGGTGAAACCTGAATACTACAATTTCATAATGTCCCCACTGAATTGAAATATCGAGCCTCTCCAGCATATCTTGCTTTTGAGACATCATTTGAAAGTTCAAGGGCGTACCTCGGATATTGACAGGACACGTCCCTCTTTTGCCGAACGATTCGCAGCTTCCATTAATACTGTAAGTTCAACAGCCGTTTGGATATTCTCCTCAGCGAGTGTATTCAATTGTATATGATTGACCCATTGATGAAAGGCGCTTTCCCGATTGTTTTTCAATTGGATTTCTGTCCAACTATTCGAGGCCTCCGCCAATTTGTTGGTCTTAAGCAACAGCTTCTCCTCCGGTGTTCCGAATAAAAGAGTCCCTTCCGTTCCATGAACTTCGATGGTAAACGGCGAGTGGCTATTCACAAATCCAGCCTCCACCACGCCGATAGCTCCTGATTTCGTAAAGAGAGTGGCTACTGCATTGTCTTCCACTTCTTTGCCAGTGACATAACCAAAATTCGCACTTACACCCGTCACTTCCTGACCTAAAAATAGCCGGGTTAAATACATCGGATGACAACCCAGATCAATCAAAGCGCCGCCTGAGCATTGCTCCAGGTTATAAAAGTGCTCCGGTAGCCAGCCCGCAACAGCTCCATTATGAGATAATCGAACTCTGACATACGTAATTTCACCGAGCAAGCCCTGACTAAGCAGCTCTTGAATGGACAAAGTATATCCGTCATTTAATCGGGGTAAGGAAACGGTCAATTTTAGCTGCTTCTGATGAACCTCCGACAGGATTTCATCAACCTCCCTCACCGTTGGAGCAATAACCTTTTCTGTGAAAATGTGTTTGCCTGCTTGGGCAGCAGCTATCAGTACATCTCTATGCATGTTGGTCGGCGCATCTACGATTACGGCGTCAACATTCTCCTGCGAAAGAAGCTCATCGAGTGAGGTGAAAAAAGGAACACCCATCAATTCAGCAGCCTTCTTTCCACGATCAATATCCTCGTCCCACACCGCCGCTATATACGTATCCTCATGCTCCTGAACTTGCTTAACATAGTCCCATGCATGCACATGCCAAAAGCTGATCACACCTATTCCGATGCTCATTATGTTTACCTCCAACATATATTATTCTGACATCTATCTATAAATTAACACATTTCTCTTAGACATTTTAGTAGGTAAAGAAGACATTATTTATATAAGATTACGACATCCAAACTCTATAAGCGTAATTATACTCCTAAGGATAAGCCAATAGAAACACTTGAGTTCCATCAACAAAAAAAGTGTTCCGCTGCATCCGAAGATGACAAACGGAACACTTTTTTATGTTAGTGTTGCGGTAAATTTAAAATGCCAGAAAGTTTAGGACGCCAGACCCAGCATACGGAAGATAATAACCGCTGCTTGAGCACGGTTGGTGATGCCCTTCGGTCCGAATTCGTCAGCATCAATTCCGTTAATAATCCCAAGGTCAGTCAACTGTGCTACAGATTCCTGTGCGTAGGAGGCAATTTCACCCTTATCGGCAAACTTCTGGAGTGCTGCGTTATGGTTGCCAGACTGCAGAAGTCCCTTAAACTTCAGAGCATTTGCGACCATAATGGCCATTTCTTCACGGGTGATTTCGCGGCCCGGTTCAAACTTACCGTTTCCAGAACCTTTGACGAGCCCGGCATTTACGCCGATGGAAATCGCATCAGTATACCAAACACCTGATTTCACATCACTAAATGTAACTGGTTTACCAGCGGTACTCGGTAAATTCAACGCGCGAACCAGTATAGTTACAAATTCAGCACGTGATACATTTTGGGCCGGCGCGAAATTGTCTCCGCCCACACCTTTGAGAATACCTTGGGCTGCTAGGGCCTTAATGGCTGATTGAGCCCATACCACCTTACCGAGATCCTTGAATTCCACTACCGGTGCAGCAGTCGGAGCCGGTGTAGAACTTGGCGCCGGTGTTGCCGAAGGCGTCGCGGTTGGACTTGGTGTAGGAGTCGGGGCAACAGGTCCCGGATTATATGGCGCTGGCGTTTCTACAGGTGAGGTCGAATTGTTAATACGGCCCTCAATACTCGCCGTAATTACTCCACCCTTAAACATCTTGACGATATAATCGTAGAAAACGTCTAGATCAATCGGTCCAGGTACAGAAGTACTGGCTTGTGTCAGTACGGCGTAGTTATCTCCGCCGGCAGCCATGAAGTTGTTGACAACAGCCGTATAACTTTGGGTCGGATTAATCGGTGTTCCATTCGCAAGCGTTAAGCTTGAAATACGGGTAGCTACCGGAGCTTCCAGATTCGCCGTATACTTCAAGCCTGATATTTGCAGCGTTTTGATATCGTATGTTCCATCAGGTTTCACGAACCATTGCTGTTGGAGCAGGGTTTTAATCTGTGCGCCAGTGAGCGTCAGCTTCACTAAGGTGTTACCGAACGGCTGAATTTTAGCCAGATCACCAAAGGTCACATTCCCACTTGGAAGATCGGCACGAATTCCGCCCGGATTCATGAAGGCAAAGTCCGCAGGACCTTTACCATCGCCAAAGTCGGAGCTGCGCATCGCATCGGCGATTAGATTACCAAGTGAAGATTCCTTCGTGTAAGCATCTGTTCGTGTAATCTTTCCGTCCGTTGTCCCAACGGGTTTGGTCAACTCCGGATGTGAATTCAGATAATGGTTGACCAGAGCAACCGTATCTGCGTCCGGGGTCACACCTTCATGAAATGTAGAGGTAATGACAGCAGATTTGCTCAACACATCACCAGTCTTAGGGTCAATGAGAAGCTTAATGTCCTCAAATGCTGTTCCATAGGAGTACGCTTGAACAATAAGCTTCCCGTTAACTACTCCATTAGCCAGTGCGTGATTGTCACCCGCAACGATTACATCAACAGGAGAGTTCGCCGGAAGTGCAGTTGCCAGATCAGCAGCTTCTCCCGTAGTCACACCACTCCTAGTCGAAGCTGGATCATGCGCCAGGATGATAATGGTTTGAACTCCCTTATCCTGAAGTTCCTTGGCGTAAGCTTCAACCGCAGCAACTTCTTCCTGCGGTGTCAGGAAGCGCACACCTGCTGTGCCTGAAGGAGATACCTTACTTGGCGTAGACTTGGTGACAAGACCGATAAATCCGATCTTCACACCGCCCACTTCCTTAATTACATAAGGGTCGATAATGGGTTTGCCAGTGGTGCTGTCTACAGCATTAGCATTAATGTATGGGAAGTTTACGCCTTCATGGGTTACTTTCGGATCTTTGGGATCTACTCCGCCCTTAAGCTGAGACATCAGAGCCGCAACCCCTTGGTCAAACTCATGGTTACCCAAGGAACCCACATCGAAGCCCATCATATTCATCCATTTCAATGTTGGTTCATCCCGTTCCAGCGAGGATACCGGAGCAGATGCACCTACAGAGTCACCGTTATGGAAAAGCACTGAATTTTCATAGATGGCCCGAGCTTGTTTCAAGTAGGTCGCCAAAATAGCCGCCGTTCCCGCTGGCTTATTACTAACGGTAGATACCGTGTCGAGCTGGCCATGGAAATCGTTGATACCAATTAGGTGAACTTCAACGGGAATATTCACTTTGAAGATGCCGAAGCCTTTAATGTCCTTCTCATTGGTATAAGTCATATTGTTTGGAAGTACACCCTCTGCCTCCGGTGCCGAGATGAAGGTGGTATTAACGTTCTTATTAATAGACAAGAGCGACCAGTTATTATCCGCCGTAGGATTAATTGTTCCTACTTCGGAAATATAATCCATCAGAACCTGCCGGTTCTCTTCCTGAGAATCAATGATCATTTGTGAATCTTTGACACCGGGAAAGTTACCACCACCGCTCGCGCGATAGTTATTCGTAACTACGATGAAATCCATTTTCAGATCCAACGGTTTATTATTATAGGTTATATTCGTCACACGGCTCGAGTCCGCGTTCTTAATGACTCCTTTCGAGTCGTATTTCGCCTCTTTCGTCACATCAAATTTATACTTTATTCCGTCAATCACATCAAAGTTATATACGGCAAAAGAAGGATCAAGCAATGATTGCGGTGTTGTAAGAGTTGGATCAATCTTGTTGAATGCACCCGCACTCATTTCAAGCCATTCTTTTACGGTAGAACCTTTAACCTTGATCGCTTTCAGCGTATTGTCGTACAAGTACAGGTCGCTTGCACTTCGGATCGTTAGGTCACCCGCGGCAATGTTTGTATACTCAGTAGGACCGTTGCGTCCGGCTTTAAAGGGTGCAGCTACACTTAGAATCGGGAGATCCTTGTACTCTGGGAGATTGGTGTTGATATACTTCTCTGCATACCACTTCTGTGCTTGCGTTACGATTTGGACGGTAGGGTCATCCTGAACCATCGCAAAATAGCTGTTCATCGGTGCCGTTGTCACGCCCAGCTTCTGCCCAGTGTAGGCGATAGTAGCGTTATGAGCAGTTTCAACCGCTGCAAATACGCTTGAATCTCCCGTAACCCCAGAGATGGATCGGTTGGAAGCCTTGGTGTTTTCCTTATCCACCTTCCACCCACTGCCATCCTGAACAATCTTAATGTCGATCAGACCCAGATTGCCGCCGCCATATCCGGCTTGAACAGCTGGGGTACCGTTAATGTGCCCATACACATTATCCACAACAGATACACTGCTGTTGTTGTAGGGCAATCCCGTTGCAGGATCTTTGAATGAGACGTCCAATTTGTCGTTGTCGCCCGTAGGGAATACCTTGTGTGTATGCGAGAATGTGATAGCATCAATGCCAGGCACCTTGCTCAGTGCATTGATATCATTCTCGGAGCCATCCCCTTGAACAGCACCTGCATCAAACCCGGTGTGTGCCATGGCGATAATGACTTGCGCTCCATCGGCTTGCATCTCTGGCACGAACTTCGCTGCGGTTTCAGCGATATCCTTAGTAATTACCTTGCCTTCCAGGTTAACCTTATCCCACTCCATAATTTGTGGAGTGACAAGACCGAGCAGACCGACTTTAATCGTCTGATCAACACCATTGCTATCCTTTACTGTCTTATCAATAATAGTGTAGGGTTTGAACTGGTTTGTGAGTCCATCGGTTTTATAAATATTGGCGTTCAAATACTCAAAATTCGCTCCGGTATTTGACTGTCCACTGCCTTTAATTGTTCGATCTAAAAATTCCAGACCATAGTTAAACTCGTGATTACCAAATATCGCCGCATCATATTGCATGGCGTTCATAGCAGCCATCATCGGGTGAATCATGGTTGGAGAATCTAGCAGTCCGGATTTCTTCGCCATATAAGTACCTAGCGGAGTTCCCTGAATTAGATCCCCATTGTCTAGGAGGAGGTTATTTACTTGTTCTGTTCTGGCTTGCTTAACCAGTGTTGCCGTTCGGTCGAGACCGACCGTTGCCGAGGGCGCATTTTTGAAATAATCCCAGCCGGTGACGTTGGTGTGCACATCCGTTGTACTCATAAGCCGTAGATCAATAGTTGACGCAGCAGCGGCAGCCGCTTTTTCAGCAACCCCTATAGTGCCCAAGAAAGTTCCGCCCAAGACCTGCGCAGAGAGTACAGCCGTAGTCAACAAGGAAGCAAAAGGCTTATTCCATCGTGATTTCCATCCCATAAAGTGATTATTCCTCCCTATCATTTTGTTAGTTCCGTGATATTATATCATACACAAATGGTAGAATATCAATAATTTCGTTAAATTAAACCAAAGATATGTAAGGTAACTTTACATAAATACTCATTTATTTTGACATTCACTTAATATATTCATAAATAGAGTCCAATATGTTAATTGTATGTTAAGTTATTCATCAAATATAGATCCCATATATAATCACACCATTTTTCTTCAGCTGAAACACCAATATGGCTGGTTATTAAATAAATTTTCCCAAATAATATATCCGCTCCTATAACTCTCGATTTAATCTATCACTATATAATCAGAGTAATTTATGGGGAAGCAGGCAATGGAGTAAACGGGAATTATCAACCAATTTATGAGGCTGACTCGTGGCAAATAAAGGTTAAAGGGGAAGTTTCCCTTTAAAGCCTATATCTCTGCTCCGCATGAATCGCCACTCACTCCCCTCTTGATGTACGAACACGCGTGAATACTTGCTCAAGATTCATCCGTAAGCTTAACGGACCCAGTGGACGCTATTTACTCCATTTACCTGACTTCCTTATCTATGCTGACTCAGAAGGCCTTATTTACAAAAATCCGTCTATAAATAGCCCATTATTTATAAATAACTGCATCTCTGTCCGCATAACTTATTTATCGAGCAATTTATAGACAATAAGGGATCTGTAGTCCGCATAGAGTTCTTAACCCGATCTACCTTAATATATGTATTTACTTTAGCTGCTGCTATTTGGCTCAAGCTTAATTGCTAGTTTTCACGTATATATGCTGAACAACAGAAAATAACAAAAACCGAAAACTGTAGGAACGATAGCGACCGAAAGCTTTTTACTAGGAAAGCTCGCTTCTAAAGCATAAGCTATATCCGGATTTCAACGCGGCCGGAAGTCCGAATCTTCACTGTAGTGACCCCATATAATCAGGTAGAACAAAAAAGGACACCCCTAGGGGTGTCCTTTCACAATCCGTTTCTATACCTACACTTGCTTAAATTCGATCCAGTCGATCTGCAAGCCGGGTTTGACGAAATCTAGTTTCAATTCATACAGGCCTGCTTCCAGCGCGATCTTCACAAGCTTCTGTCTGATCCATCTACCTTCCGTTCCATTCGTTTGAATGGTCGTCATCAAGTGATCATTTAATGTCACATTACAAGCACTTTGAGCCAACTCAGGTTCTGGAGACATGATATTGACAATGACCCGGTATTGTCCGGCCTGATCCACATTCATAAAGGTCGAACCAGTTACCGAAGGTTTTACCTGTGCATTTTGAGAGAGTGCTTGTGCTTGCTCCACCGAAAGAGATGGGTTCGCTTTAAACGCTTCGACCGTCTCCACAATCTCCTGCTTTCTGGAGAATACCGGTGCGTTCATGATGAATTCGCAAATATTCATAGCGGACCGCTGAAGTTCGCCTCGGGTTAAGGAACCATTTTCTAACGAATCCAAGGTATTGTCTTCATAAGCATTGATTTCCGCCCCATAGTTACTGACAACCATATAAAGATCATTTTGGGCGCGAACCATCCAGTTCGTATACTTGCGATCCGCTGGGCCTCCATGGACAACATCGTTCATAACTGCCCACCAGTCCGTCATCACAATGCCTTTGAAGCCCCATTCCCCGCGAAGAATCGTGGTATTCAAGTCATAATTGGAAGCCGCCCAATGTCCGTTAACGGGATTATAGGAGGTCATAATCGAATTCGCACCGCCTTGCTTCACCGCAATTTCAAAGCCTTTCAGATAAATTTCCCGAAGGGCGCGCTCGGAAACGACCGCATCTACCTTACTCCGATACTTCTCCTGGTTGTTACAGGCGAAATGCTTCAGCGTGGCGTTAGAGCCGCCTTTCATAATTCCCCGAGTGCATGCTGCTGCAAATACCCCGGAAATCAGCGGATCTTCTGAAAAATACTCAAAGTTACGTCCATTAAGCGGACTGCGTCGGATATTCAAGCCGGGTCCAAGCAAGGTATCTACGTTGTTTCTTAATAATTCCCGGCCTTCCATGACATAAAGCTCTTCAACCAGTTCCGTGTTCCACGTTGCCGCCAACAGAGTTCCGATTGCAACCTGGGTCGCTTTTTGCCCGCTATCCATGCGAATTCCGGAGGGTCCGTCTGACGTACAAGCAACAGGGATTCCGTAATTGAACAACTGATCGCTTACGCCTCCGAACGCTGATGCCGTACCCGGTGTCACGAGCGGACTGCTCATGCCTTCTCCTCTGACAATCGTAGCTAAATCCTGATCGCTAAGCTGGGCGATAAAAGCTTCCATGCTGACTTTCTGTTCAAATACATCTCTTAATTTATAGCCTTGATTACCGGTTTGCTCCAACGTTTCAGGAAGACATTGTTCGATTCGATTCGCTAAGGATATCTTTCGCTTAGGTACTTCTACAGAGATGAGTTCATACGAACCATCTTCCTTCCGAACGCCCGGCTTCATTCTTGTAAAGCTTTCGGTCGGCGCCATCGCCTCTTGCAACTGCTCCACAACCTGAAGAGTTTCCACGTTGTAACCGTCTTGTCCTTCCGCGGTTATTTCAACCAGACTTTTGATACTGGATCCCGCATAAAAGCGGTATGTTCCGGCTTCCAGCACATATGCGGATGGATATCCTGTCACCCCGGCGTCATCGTAGGAGGCCATAGAATGAACAGAGAAGCTCACAGTAAGACGCTGAGATTCACCCGGTTGCAGGACTTTTGTCTTCCCGAATGCTGCCAGTGCTTTAGCCGGCTGTCCCAGCTTTCCTTGCGGCGCTTCGTAATAGACCTGTACGACCTCTTTTCCGGCAAAAGCGGTTCCAGTATTGGTTATAGTAACGTCGATTTCAACGTAGGGTTGTCCTTCTTTGGTAGTCAGCTTGGCTTCCTCAGGCTCTATAGTAAAGGTGGTATAAGATAGACCATAACCAAATTCATACTGAACCTTATCCGGAGAAAACGTCTCAAAATAACGATATCCCACATAGATATCTTCCTGATAAAGGTTTTTAAATTCATGGCCGTAATTGCGGGTAGACGGATAATCCTCGATGGAATAAGCGATTGTATCCGTTAATTTGCCACTAGGCGTTACCTCACCAGCCAGAACGTCAGCAATCGCATTGCCCCCTTCCATCCCGCCTTGCCAAGAGTAGATCGCGCACGAAATCGGGTGCACATAACTTTCATCATTCATCCAACTCATATCTATAATATTAGATACATTCAGCACAACGACAGTTTGTTCAAAAAAGGCCGTTACCTGCTTCAGCATTGCTTTCTCATCAGCGGTTAATTGGTAACTCCCCGGCGCATCCGCATTATCCTGATCTTCTCCCGCCGTACGTCCGATCACAATGATCGCCTTGTTCGACTTGTTTCTTGCCTTCGAGACCAGCTCATCAGTTAAAGGCATTTCCTTCTGGTGCCACGGTTCAGCAGCCCAACCTCCGCCACCATTATCAAATGGATTTTGCTCAATCCACTTCTCATAGACAGCCGCCAGTTCTTCATTGACGGTAAGGTTCTTTTTACTGCGAAGACCGTCCAATAGGTTGGTTGTATATGCAACATGGACGCTTCCGCCCGATCCTGTACCGCTTCGGTAGTAATTCACTTGGGTTCTGCCAAATACTGAAACGTTCTCACCGTTTCCCAGCGGAAGGACCTGTCCTTCATTTTTTAACAGCACCGCACCTTCTGCGGCTACCGTTCGACTAAATTCAGCAAAACCTTCTAATGGAACTCCCACATTCTGTGTGCTCAATTTGTTTCCTCCTGATTGTCATATGCATACATGACTCTTCTCTAAATAATCAAAGCGATACTATTAATATACAAGTACTACTCTTAAAAAAGCAAAATATATCCCGTATGACACGAAAAAAGACACCTATTAAAGTGTCCTTTAGTGCCCTATCGGAAGATAACAGCGTCAATTTCATTTGCGGCGGCGGGGCTTCGTCATTCTAGTATACATCACCAAGGCGACAATTATCATGGCGAGTATACCGAGATTACTTGCTGTGTCAGGCGTCATCCCTAGTAGGCTGCAAACGTTGGAAACCAAACTGTTAGTAAGAAACGCAACCGCAATCAGCATCAATGGACGCCAAATGTTATATCCTCTCATCCTGCCACACTCCAGACTCCATTTTCCATCTAGTGTCCATTATATCATCTATCTATTTCAAAATCCTATTCAACTCATCAGCATTTTTCTTACTGCTAACTCTAGCGTAAAAGTAAAAAGCGAGGGTATGCAATACAACGGACAACAACAGCATTCCAGGCCACCAAGGTATTATGTAATGGAACATATCTATTGAGAATAACCATACAACAATAAGCCCGCCTAAGATACTAATCGTTGAAGAAATAAAAATATTCCAAATGGGTTTTAACGTGTAATAATTCCAAAGCGCATTATACATAATTCCGAATAATACGGCAGAAATAACAGTGATCCCCACAATATTCCACAGATATAATACACTGATGGTTTGATCCTTCATAAAAACAGTGAAAAGCAAAGTTACCCATAAGAAAGTCATTGTAAATACTTGAAAAAAAGAGTTTCTTAATTGGTTAATCATTTCAGGTTCCCCCTAAAGTTTTTTAAGTAGAAGCGACTGACAAAGTAGCTGGAATCATCTGTTAATATCACTTTAATTCTTGCATTATCTGTTGATGAGAACTCCTTAATATAGCTTGTGTTAATGATGGTTTGATTATTGATTTTAATAAAATGATTTGAATCAAGGCTTTCTTTAGCTACCTTCAACCGGTTATTCAGTAGATACATTTCACCCGTAATGACACGCACGCTGCACATTCGGTCTTCCGATTCTATGACCACAATGGAACTTAGCGAAATTTGAACACTGCGATTATTTCTAGCGTTGATGACTACCATCTTTTTTTCAGAGTTATCAAGCACTTCTTTGATATGTCCCCAGTGTTCTTTCTCAGCTGGATGGGTTGTTATCTTTGCTACCCTTCGATTTAATTCTGAGTTAGCTTCGAATATAATTTCCAATGTACGCCGCCTCCTTTCACAACTCATATTATAAGCAAAACGTTACTAAAACTACTTTAATTCGTTTTCCTGCATGAACTTGTAGGTTTGTTGCAATGGGTGTGGGATTGTCACCAAATAAAAGCAAAAAAAGCACCTATTAAGGTGCTCCCTGTGGATTAAACCTTAGACTTGCTCCCTCAGCTCATCAAAACCGTGCGATTGTTTGACCATATGAAACGGGACCAGAAAAATAATGAATACGATCCCCAAAACACATCCTATCGGGATCATAATGGTATCTGCTGCTATATTGGTATTCACTTTAAATATGGCACCCAAGGTTATGGTAATCATAAAGATATACAGCCCTAAAGATAGGAACAAGCTTAACAAGAGTGCAAAAATAGACTTCATAGTTAGATATTTATACAGAAATCCTTTGCCTATGCCTAGCGCCCTTATAATTACAGATTCCTTATGTTCATTTAAATAATTCATATAGATGATATTGAGATTGAATAGAATGGAAGAGAAAATACAGATCCAGCATAACCACTTAAAGATGCTCAGAAAATCCTGCATTCGCTTCATGATGGACATGCCCATTATACTGATATGCATCAGTGAGACATTGCTCAAACTGTCTTTAAAATTACTGGAATTGGCCTTTACGAGGAACAATGAACTCCCTTGAGTTTCATTAACTGCAGGCCTAAGAATAAAAGTCTGATTCACTTGACCCGCCTCATAGATTCCTTTGACTCTGTAGTTTTCCACGGATCCGTTTAGCTCCATCTTGAGCGTCTCGCCTAACTTTACTTGAACCTGATCACTGAAGGCAGCGGATATTAGCACGTCATTAGCCGAACCCTCGAATACATCTTCTCCCTCCAAAATTTTGAACTTAATCTTATAGTCACTTTCGTTAATGTCGCAGATTTGAGCGGACTTCAGTGAATCCTTATTATTCAGGATTGTTCCCGCGTGACGGTACAACTTGGTATAGCCTTTAACCTCAGGTGACTCCTTTAGAGCATTCTCCAGTTTAGCCGGCTCATCGCTAACTACTAGATAATTATAATTTACTTTTTGCTCAATGCCGGCGGTGTAGCTGTCGCGGACGGTTTTTTCCAAGGTATAACCTATCAATAAGAAGAGGCTCGTTAGAGTCAAGCTTAATATCGTGATTACAAAAGCATAGCGGTTTGCTTTGATACTTTTGGCAGTGTACATGAACAATTTATTCTTAATAGGAAGGGATGACAGCAGTTGGATACAAAGTAGCGTAACCACAAAAAAAACGGCAATACATACAACAATCAATATGCTGCTGAGCAGCGCTGATCCTCTACCTAAATAGATTGTGTAAATGACCATGGTCAGGAGGGAAAATAAAACGGACAACCAGGCTATCTTCCGCTTAGACTTCTTCCAGGAAACAGCATCACCGCGAATAACAAACATAGGGCTTATGGCTTCCAGAGCCTTGGTAGCTATATTGATAAAAATAAAATAAATCACCAAATATAATAAAAACCCGGCAAACACTTTACCCATCACGGCAGAATCAATAATAGTGTTCCGAATTCCATTCGACAGGAGCAATTGTCTGGCCATAGGAATACTTGCGGCACTGCCAAGCAAAACCGGAAACACAAACACTAAATAGAGCTCCATTCTCAATGCCTTTTTAATTGATTTCATACGGATGGAGAGCATTCTCATAATAGCGATATCCTGCTGACGGTGAACAATAATCATAAAAATACTGCTGAGTACCGACAAAATCGTCATCATATAACTCATCGTATTGAGAATATTCAAGGTAGCGGCATTTGTATTGAGTTCTTCTTGAATAGCTTTTTTCTTATCGTCAATGGTGAAGTATGTATAACCCGGCTCAATATTCTTCAATTCTGTTTTGACCTTGTCGATATCCTTACCATTAATTAAAGTTAAGATTATGCTTGGGATTTCATTGCTGAGTTGATAATAGGACACCTTTCCGTAGCCGATCATTTCCGACTGTCCGTCGACACCCTTTGCGATGTTCTCAATGTCTTTCACCGTGTAAGTTTGGCTACCAATACTGACTTGGTCACTTTGTTTAATGTTTAATTCATCCGCCAAACTCGCGTACAGAATGATTTCATTCTCTTGCAAACCAAAATCACCAATGATTAAGCTGCCGAAGACCTGCCCGTCACCCTGCTTAAAGTTGGTCGAAAATGCACTTTGCTTGTTAACCTGCAGTCCTTTATCTTTCAGTTCATCTAATTTTTGATCAAATGCACTGGAGGCATAAGTGGCCTCAATCTTTAGATCAGCACCATTTAATTCTTCTACTTGTCCCGTCAAGTATCGGTCCGTTTCTGATATGATTTGCGGAATGGCCAACGATATGCTTACGGCTATAGCGACCGAGAGCATAACAAACAGATAGAGTACAAGATTGTTTTTTTGCTTACGACTATTATACAGCTTGAAAATCGTTTTCCACTCCAAGGATTTCACCTCCGCGTAAAACGATTTTCCGCTCCCCTAGATTCCCGATCTCCTTGTCATGGGTCACAATTACCAGTGCACATTGGGTCCGCTTACGGGTTTCGAGTAATAACTCCATCACCTTGCTGCTGTTGTCACTATCGAGTGCCCCCGTAGGTTCGTCACATAATAGTACCTTAGGATTGTTCACAAGTGCTCGGACGATAGCCACCCGCTGCGCTTCCCCCCCGGAAAGTGATTTGACGTTATTCTTCGACTTGTTGCTGATTCCGACCATATCCAGCAACTCCAAAGCTGTGCTTTTTTTCACTTTGTTGCTTAAGCCAGAATTCATCGGTAGGATAACGTTCTCAAGGACGGTCAAACAATTAATTAAATTTGCGTTCTGAAATATCAATCCAATCTTATTTCTTCGCAACTGCTCCAGGCTTTTTTCCTTCTTGAAGTTAACTAGCTGATCATCAAAGTAAACACTGCCCGAAGTAGGCTCCGTTAATAAAGCGGCAATGTTCAACAGAGTGGATTTTCCGCAGCCTGAAGGCCCCATGATCGTAGTAAATTCATGATCATGGATCGTTAGATTGATCCCCTGAAGAATTCTGTTCTCTCCCTCACCATCCACAAAGGTCTTATGTAAATCCATTATCCTTATCATGGTTTTGCTCCCTGCCTATTAGTTGTCTTAGAAAATTAATGACTATCCGGATTAACATATATAAGGTTTATAGATTAGGCGTTTTATTTAGTTAATAATTACAATTATGTATCGTTATAGTACATCATCATTGTTCAATTGTATGTGGAAACTTTGTGAATCAAATAACATATTAAGTAAAATGATGTGAAACTTTATAATATAAACGGGAGAGACCAAGGCTTTCTAAAAAGAGTACCCATTAAGGTACTCTCCCTTACAAATCCAAGCATCGCGATCAAGTTTTGGACATCTATTAAACAGACATCAGACTTCACTACAGCGAGGAAGCAAAAAAATAATTTTATGTAGTATGATATATTTGAAGTGGCTTCTCTTTTATATTAAACAAGGATGTGTGTGCTATTGAAACGTTTACTTACTATAATGTCTCTAGTTCTAATTGTATTTATAGCTGTGTCTTGCACTTCGCAGAACAATATTACAAAAAAAGATCAGGTTGAAGATACTATTCTTAAAAAGATTCAATCATATACACTTAATGAATTAAATTATCTTCTGTTTGTGGAGAGCCCCACAACGGCTAATAAGAAGATCACTCTTTTCCTGCCCTATTCTGTAGACAATATGAGTATTAAGGAAATTTCTCTTATTCAAGATAATGAGCAGGTCACCAATAAAACTACTGTTAATTCTCCTAACACTCTTGATAATGGAGAAACAGTTATAATTAATACGGGTCAATATATTTTACAAAAGTATGTATCACAAGAAAACATACCCGAAAACAAACTTAAGTTCCTTGATTCACTTCAGGTTCATTCAGCACATACCGGATTGCCATCTGTCCCAGTGTGTCCGGGTCGCCTGCTAGCTCAATAAGTCTTTGTCGAACTACGGATAACTCCTCACGGCTATAATCTAGATAGTCTCGTTCTGCCTTGTTCGCCCCTCCAGACGTTAAGATGCCACCTGCAAGCGGACCCCGTGCAATTAAGCCGATCTCATGCTCCATCAGTTGCGGAAGCACCTCCTCCTCAGGACGCCGATCAAGCATACTGTACTGGCTCATCAAGCTTGTAATACTCGAACGATTGACATATTCCTTAATGACATTCGGACGTATGGATGATATCCCGTAATAGCGAATCAACCCGTCTTTCTTTAACTCCTCAAAGGCTTCAATAGTCTCCTCAATAGGATCCTCAATCGTTCCTCCGTGCAACTGATACAAATCAATATAATCTGTGCCAAGTCTTCTGAGACTTTCCCTTACTGCCGACAGAATATACGATTTAGAAGGGTCCCATGTCGAACCCTCTTTGCCCGGTAGTCGACGATTACCAACTTTTGTTGCCACGATAACATCGGAGCGGTGGTTTTTAATCGCTTTTCCGAGAAGCTCCTCGTTTCGCCCATGATCATATAGATCAGCAGTATCGAAAAAATTGATCCCGAGCTCTAACGCTTCTTGAATAATAGATATGGCCTTGGTTTCGTCAGTCCCAACAGTCATACAGCCGAGACCAACTTCACTTACATTAAGGTCCGATTTTCCTAGGCGATTTTGTTTCATCTACATTTCCTCCTTGTAAGCTCCGAGTAGCCGCTTGACTCAAGGTTACAAGTATATCAAAGAAACAATAGGTTCCATAACTCTGCTAAATAGCGAATTGAGGCTACCGTAAAAAGAAAAGACACCCTAAGGTGTCTTCAGTGATATATTAAAAGTCCAAGCGATTTGTTCGTCTGAGCAAGAAAAGCACACTTATCACACTAATTAACGCAAGAATGAATCTAATATTAGATGTACTAAAGCCCGGAATTTGAAGGCTAATCTGACTCGCCCAGAGGACCGCCATAACTAAAGAAGCTATAATGGTAGTCGAAGTTGAGTAACCCCTCATACCAAACGAAACTGACAGTAAAGATGTAATACCAATGTAAATTGCATTCAAAGTTACCAATTCGATAAAAGGTGCAGAAAAGTGGGAGGAAAATGACATTCCTTTCTCAGCATAAGCCATATAGGGTGCTAATATGATTAGTAAGAAGTTTAGAACGAGAGTAGACAGGAGTGTTATGAGCATCCCGATACTCAGAATCAAGAAAAGTTTGACCAAAACGATTCTGTTTCGATCAATCCCGCATACCCAAATGTTCATCATCGTTTTACTTCTAAACTCTTCCACAAAGATTTTGGATGCCCAAACTCCAGTAAATATCAGGCAACTTGGCCAAATGATCGAATTATTGATCTCCCGAAGGGCCGTGGTCATATTTGGAAACATCACCTGTCCACCCGCACTTAGGCCCAATATGGATAGAAAGGCGAATAGGGTCAGAATAAACAGGAGGGAAACCACTGCCATTCTGCCTCTTTTTAATTTCACATTCTCAATACTGAACAGATTCATCCATTTCCTACCTTTCATCTGATATTGTATTCATATAATAATCCTCTAGGTTATCACCTGAAGATTTGAATTCTGTAAATTCAATATCATTATTAATTAAGATCTTAATAGCATCAGTATCCCTAAGGTTAGCTGCTGAAATTTTCACTGTATTTTTGACAATATCCACAACACTAAACAATTTTTCTAATTTTGCAGTCTGTATTTCGATATGGTTAATCTTAATTTCATAGAAGCGAGCGACCGATTTATGAATGTCTTCAATCTCGATTTCTTCGTATAATATTCCTTTACTCATGAACCCTATTTTTTCAGCGATCTGTTCAATCTCATTTAAAATATGACTTGATATAACAATGGTAGTCTTTTTTTCTTTCTTCAAGTACAGAAGCAATTCGCGGATCTCTTTAATTCCTGTAGGATCTAATCCATTAATTGGCTCATCTAAAATAAGCAACTTGGGGTTACCTATAATTGAGCGTGCAATTCCAAGTCTTTGCTTCATTCCCAATGAAAACTGCTTTACACTTTTTTTCCTATGGTCATAAATACCTAACATATTTAAATATTCGTCAATCTCCCCCAAACCGACATTTCTATACCTGCAATGAATTCTCAAATTTTCCTCCGCACTTAGGGAATTATAAAAAACAGGTGTTTCAATCATTGTCCCTACCTGAAGTAATAAATGACTATTCTCCTCCAGTTCCTTGCCGAATAACCGTACCTTTCCCCGCGAGGGCTTTGTAAGTGTTGTAAGCATTTTCATCAGAGTTGTTTTTCCGGCGCCGTTTTCTCCGAGTAGTCCATAAATTTCGCCCTTCTTTATACTTAATTTAGCATTGTTAACGACGGCTTCATCTCCATAGAACTTGGTCAGTCCCTCGGTTTCCAAAATATACTCCATTGTTACCTCAACCTTTCTTTTTATGCCCCACTGTAATTAAGTACATAGAATGTTCGATGATCCCATCCACTTCTATCAATTTATTGATTTCATCATCCACAAACCCCATAAGACAGCAAGAACCCAGATCATACGCAGTGCACATCAAGTGAATATTCTGAGCTAAATGGCCGCAGTCCAACAAAATGACTCGATAACCGCGTTCATGATACTTCCATTGGTTCCTCCAAAAGTTCGCGGCTAGAATAACAGTAAACGCGGCATTCTCAAGCATAACTGAATAACCGCTAACTTCTTTGGAAATATCCTTTATATCATTGTCATTTACCCTAACCAATTGATGATATAAAGGATCATAATAGTAGATGCCAGGCTCCAAGTTATCCACATGATTAATAGATAAGAAAATATCAATCGGATATAATCCACCACCGGATGGTACCGCTCGCAACTCCAGATCCGTGTTTTTCAGCCTCCCCGTTACACCATAGGAGTAATGCAATATATTGCTTAATGTTTGCATATCAATCATTTCCTCCGCATAGTCCCGGAGCGATCTTCTGCGGGCGGCTACCTCCTCAATAGAATAACTGCTCTGTTTAGTAGGTATAGGAAGGGGAATTGATTGTTTATGCATAAATACCTTTCTGCCTCTACTCGTCAGTTTTTTAATTTCCTCATCCATTTCATCTAGTGGCTTCATGAAATCACCCTGTTGATGAAACGAATGCAGCTTCGTGTTTTCATGATACAATCGAGTTAACTGGGTTTCACCAGACAATTCCTTTTCTACAATGTTATGGTCATCCAGCAACAGAACTCCAGGATTTGCTAACGAAAATAAATTGGAGGCCCACTCCATATCCTTAGCCGGCTGTCCTAATACACTTTCTTCCAATTGTAAAATTAGAGCCCCGTACGCTAACTGGGTATTGCTATCCATCATCATTACAATGTCTTCATTTCGTTTCAGCAAATATCTTTGCTGTTCCTCAAGATTGTTCTCACTTCTCAGTAAAAATATAGGCAAGCCGCCATGTGCTGTATCCGTTCTAACGATCTCCAACTTCCTTATTGACTGCTCAATAATATGATTAATATCTTCCATTTCCATATCTTCATTGTAATTTTTAAGAAGACTATATATAAAATTTGCGATTCGAATCGCTTTTTGCCCATTATAAATTTGATGAAATCGTAGTGTCTTTTCTACATTATTCATAGCTCCAAACTGCCCCTCGTTCTCCACCTCTGTTAGAATGGGCAATCTCCGGTCTTTTATTTTTACAAATTGAATGGGCTTTCCTTCCTGTCCCACATTGATGTAATGTTTTCTGCTTTTGTTCATTTCTCCCCATCCCATCTTTTTATATAGAACGCTTTTGGATAACGTGGCAGATAATATACCTTTTCCACATCAAGCATTTTGTCGACGGAATTAAATATAATGGCCCTACCATAGCTGGTTTTGATATTTAACTTCGTAAGAGAAGTAATGATTTCAAGCAGCAGTTCATTAATTCCCATATTTTCAAGCAGCATATTTTTAGATATTCCATGTTGTCCCTGTGGCATTTTGATTTGATCTTTCATACAGGAGTATCCAATATAGTTTTTTTGGTTCAGAATCGGACTAATCATATATGAATCACTGTAAAACAACACAAAGGACCACAGGCATCCTTCCTGATCTCGTACAATCTCATTGATTTCATCCAAAATGTGCATCCGTGTTGAATCCACACCAACCAGCAAGAAATCAGCTTCTGTAAGTTCTGCCAGTTGATCCTTAGCTGTGAGTTTATATTGAAGTCCCAAGGACCCCAATAGCTCTTCCATGATTCTCGTGTAATCTCCGTGAGCGTATATGCAGAAGGTGATATTTTTTAACTGTTCCAAATATTTATGCAAGCTATTTGTATATTGCGATAAGAGTAAGATTAATTTTCTCTCAGGCTCAGCAACAGGTGTTTCAGATAAAAAAATAACTTCATGTTTGTCTAAGAACATTAAGATATCTTGTATTTTTTCTTCACTTAATTTATTATTAAAATGAGCCAAAACAGTTGAAAAAATCGTGTTATCTTCGATAAAAAGTAACAGCTTTTGAACAATGGAGAATAATTCATTATTTCTCATTGTGAATGAACTTTTTTGTGTAATGATTTCCACTTGGTTGTTTGTGCCCGCTTGTTCTTTTATCATGTGTGGCAATGCATAGATATAATTGGGGATCATAATATGCTCCTCTCTCTAATAACAATTTCAAGGTATAAAAAGCGGTAACTTTTTATACCTTGAAATTTAAAGTTGATATTTGTTACTTGATATTATTTGTTATGATTGCCATCTAACTCGATATCATTGACGTCCACAGAAGTACATGTGCATCCGAAGAAACAGTTTTCTTCGTCCACCATGTTTTTGTGGTTTTTTTCTGCTACCACTTCCAGTTCGATATCATTGACGTCCACAGAAGTACATGTGCATCCGAAGAAACAGTTTTCTTCGTCCACCATGTTTTTGTGGGCTTTTTCTGCTACCACTTCCAGTTCGATATCATTGACGTCCACAGAAGTACATGTGCATCCGAAGAAACAGTTTTCTTCGTCCACCATGTTTTTGTGGGCTTTTTCTGCTACCACTTCCAGTTCGATATCATTGACGTCCACAGAAGTACATGTGCATCCGAAGAAACAGTTTTCTTCGTCCACCATATTTTTGTGGGCTTTTTCTGCTACCACTTCTAGTTCGATATCATTGACGTCTACAGAAGTACATGTGCATCCGAAGAAACAGTTTTCTTCGTCCACCATGTTTTTGTGGTTCTTTTCACTCAGTACTTCCAGGTTCATGTTTTTTTCATTCATTTTAAATTCCTCCATTAAATTTAGTTTTTTTTAATATTTATTATTAAAAATGTTATTGAAAACATGGTTAAGCACCCTCCGAATGCGTAGAAATTTGTCTTCAAAAAACATATAATAATCCCTGTTAAATAATCCAATCATTGCAATTATGGGAATGGATGTGGATAATTGTTCAATTCCACCTGCCATCCGTATTTCTTCCTTATTCGATCCATCCGCTTCTCATTTAAGTATCTGAAAGCATGAGCACCATGCAGAGGCTGCAAGCCTGGAATGATCACTCTTGAGGCCCAAGCTCCCAATGGCTCCAACTCTCTACTGGTCAAATCCACATAATACGCGCGAAATCCTGCCTTTTGAAGCGTACTGAGCGCCAACTGTAACTGTTCTTGATCGTTTAATTTTGTAGAGTCAATTTCCACAAACCCCGATTTCCTAATAGGCTTAAATTCATAGTTTTCATCGAGTAAATATTCCACTTCTTTTTTCAACTCTGGATGGATGGAATAAAATGCGGCATGTTTCTGAAATGAATTAATCTTATTAAAATCAGTTGCCAGACCATGGTCTTTATATTTGCTAGTCAGCATATTGACATAAGAAATCCCTTGAGCTGCTTCCAAAAACGCTTTCCCTATTGCCTGTTCGGTATTAAACCTGGTAGCGGCGCCTATCATAATATGATCTGAATGAAGGTCATGTATAGTCACTACAACTGTAGTAAACAAATCATCCACGGTGATATCATAGGCATTACATAAATAGTGTTCTTGATCGTTGTGAGCGAAATTCAAAATATAATCTTCTATTTTCAATTTACGGTTAGGAGTCAATTTTAAAAACCATCCCAATGAAAAAGCGTCTCTTTCTACCACTTCAAAGATGCTGCTAATTATTGATTGTTCCCTGCTTCTCCCTAAGGACAATCCCGTAGAAATCGCTGGCGTTATTCTGGATTCTCCTGAAACGGATCTATAAGGCAATTTAACAAAAGCTGAAGGAATATACGATGCCAAGCCGTCTGCTAGATTATACGATTTTATCCAATTAACTCTGGTATCCTTCGTGAACGGCTGATAAGCGAATTTAGCACTGTTATACTGTTCCTTTGAGAATAGAATAAATTCATCAGGAGATACTCCCTCATCCGATAGCTCACTCCAAGTGGCCAAGTGCTCTTCACCATTGAAGCATCCCGCAGCTAACCGCTCTATGCTTTCGCCAACTGCAGAATACTCGGAACTTTGTTTGTTAAACCCCGCTCCGCTATTTGATTGTGCTAACAAATCAGGACGATAAACGGAATAATCGGTTGTCGAACTGACGGAAACAAATAGCTCTATACCTTTAAAGAATATCGATTCCGTTCGAATATCAGTTATAATTCCAAGTTTGCTATCGACAGCGTTCATCAGATCTTTTTTGACCGGTGACCCGAACTGTTCGGATTCAAAGCCAATAAAGGTATGGCGACACGCTTGCCCTTGATCGATAATCCATACGATGTTCGATGAATCTTCTGTCAATAAGCTTTGTATAGCCATTGTGACCTTCTGTCTATGATCACTGAGTATCTGATTATTGAAATAAAGAATCTCTGTTTTCCCTATATCCAATCCAATCTTAATCTTATCGGCAAGCATCGGATTATTGGCCGCTGCTCTCTTAATAAAGTTTTCATAAGCATTACCGTCTCCGGATAAAGGCCCGATATAAATGGTGTCTCCACTAACTAGAATGGGAATAATCTTCTTATCCGGATACTCGGAAATCATTCTTTGGATATGTCTTATTTCATATGGAGATATAATCACTGGTAAAATCCGGGCGTCCTCTGTCCCTTCCATGAACTCAAAACTCTCGGTGTAGAGGCTAATATCTTGATTCAATTGCATGGTATCCTTCAGCTTCGCCCAGTATAACGACTCATTGGAATCTAGTGTTGCCGAATGTTGTTTTAATTTCCCCACTATGTTCAGCAGAAAGGGACTGTGGTTCATCCCCCATATCTTGTCTTTCGTATCGAACAGGAAGCTGTCTTCTTTAGTCAATACATAGCTTAGCATTCTCATATTCCCTCCAAACCAAAAATATTAGTGCTAGAATCTATCATTTGTGAGATATATGTTTTTAAGGTGTCTGGTTGAATTATGCTTAACTCGGCTTCATAATTGAAGAAGGATTCGGTATTCGTGTGATTAAGCAAATAAGCAGACAAATAGATAAACCTCTGCGCTAAGCTGTCATTAATCCGTTCCCTTCTAATCCTTACCTTCTCTTTAGCCATCTCAATTCTGGGCATATCGAGATTCCGCCGAAGTTTATTCAGCATCTCTCTAAACCTCGGTCCAATCTCATACTTCAATCCAGAATCGGAACAGTGAACATATAGTATTCGGTATCCGAAATGATACAGCTCCCTTGGAAAAAAAGTATGACTGTACGATTTCGATTGTTCTAATGTAAACTCGCGAAACATCTCACCATCTATCCCGGCGATCATAGACCACAGGGTATGTGATAGGTATTTCTGCGGAGAGAATACACTTGAACCAGGCCAAACTTCAATATATTCTGTTGCAAGGAGCAGCGAAGCAATGCTGCGCTCTTCCGTTCGATTCAGAGGAACTTCTAAATCAGTCAAGTGATTGGGTTGGTCATCACTTAGATGTCCCATGAAGTAAGACTTATTGTTTATACTGGTGACAATGGAAACCCCTTCTCTGATCTGTCGAGTTAAACAATTGAGTAGTTCTTGGGAAGATATCACTACAGATTGGCTATAATCCTGTATACTATCGCTGTGTAAGAAATGATCACATATCAGACTCAAACTATGTCCACTTACCCGTTTATCTGATCCGTTATGGAAAAAAGATTGCGCTTCTATGGTGTTAAATTGGAGTATCTTATTGACAGCTTCCATTACTTGGTTCGCCGTTCCGCTAATATACACGCTGATAAGTCCAATCTCACAATTCACTTTTATATCTGCAGGAGATACACTATGTAAATAACAGAGAAGGTTGTTGGTAACCCCCTTTAACCGCTTACGAATCCAACGATCAGGTAAAATACTCACCGCGGCAAAATCAGAAAAATTATCCATGTTCTTAATCAGGCACCAACGATGATTTCCCACTACTCCCATATCTTTAATAGGATTAAAGTCCAGATTATTGGGATGAGAAGTCACATTTATCATTATTTGATTTAGTAGCGCGAAAAATTCCTTAAGCAGAAATTCTGGGTTCCCGTTAATCAGTGTCTCGATCAAATCTTTCTTTATGTAAGGGTTACCCGGAAATACCTTAATGGCATCAATAATTTGCCGCTCGTGTAAATTTATTAGCTGTTGTCTGGCAGGAAAACTCAATTTTAATCTACCTATCGAGCCATAGTAATCAGCTTCTACGTGCTTAATATTATTTTCTTTAGCAATATAAGTCACAAGGGAATACAGAACTTTCTGATATTCATCACCTGACACCATAACCCTATCATTTACAAACTCCGCTGTCAGTTCTTCTAATTTCTCTCTATCTGCCGGATCATTATGAATAAGCATAATCTCGGGGTATGAGAGAGTAAGACTTTTTAATTGAGATGTCAAATCATCGACGCTAATCACTTCTAGACTTGCTTCACTACCTAGAACGGAGTGTTCCAGTCGGGTCCATTTCCACCTTTCCGCAAAATATTCCACACGTTCGTGACGAGAAAGCTGATCGAATTTAAATTTCATCTCACTTCTAATTACACTTTTCTCCTTCATTAGGAAATCATCATTAAGATCAATATATTCCCCTAACAATGCCATGAATTTCACAAAACTCTCATAGAACCGGATAAATTTCCAACGACTTCCCTCAAATTCTAGACAAAGATATTCTTTCGATGTCATTGCTCTCACTTCGAAGCCGAATGTACTACTTAATTCAATTAAGTTACATCCTTTCACATTCGCTTTCATCACAACATGCTCCAACAGGTGAGTAAGACCTTCCTTTCCGTTTGGGTCGTCTTTGCTCCCAATAGGAAAAACTATTCTTAACGAAGAAATCCCTCCTTGACTACCCATCGAGCACACATCGAGTCTTTAGATGTTCCAATAAAGCAGCTATAGTCGAATACTGGGAATGCTGCCACTGCCGCTCTTGTGCATAAGGGTAGTTCCAAACACCGTTATTGTAGGCTTGATGAATATACTCACCTAGAGCATGCATAACTTCTCCATCGTAATTAAAGTAATTTAATCCCCAGTATAATTCTGCTACTAGATCACCCAAGTTAGAGTGGAGCGCATACTCGCAATCCTGTATTAAGGAATCTATATTATTGGTCCTAATCTCTTTAGTAAAATAATCTGATTCTACTAGAAAGAAGTGCGTGTTTACATAAATTTCATCTACTCGACTGCCGATTATATTTTGGACAGAAAGCGGTTGTTTTACATCAATGCCCAGTTTTTCACAAAAGAAATTTACCATATAATCGTAGATTAAAGAGTATCCTTTGACTTTATGAATGACACGATTCAACTCAGCCTCGAATTTCGGGCTTATATCGAACTCAACTTCACTTACTATCTTTCGATAATATTGAAGACCTAAATAGGAAAAGAGAATCTGGCTTCGGTCATAAATCCCTAGTTGATGAAGCTCGCTCACTTTATCATCCATGTCTTTTTTTAGCATGATTTCCAAAGCGTTACGCCTTAACTTCAGTTGATCCAGTCCCTTAGGCAACAACAAATCATTTAATTCCCTACTGTAACGGGTGAGTATGACATGTAGGAAAAACAGTTCATCAAATTGATGTTCTGGGTCATGAATTAAGCTGGTCCTATCTATATAGTGACGAAGTCCACTTGCAAGCCTCTGCTTAATAACGTGGATGATTTCATCTACAGGCTGCAAAGTCATAAAGCATTCCCCTTTCTTCATTGCTATACCTGCAGTACATACTGTGTCATGAGTTTTCCTTCTTGATCAGTGGCTATGACCATCCAAACACCCGAGCACATGTCTTCTAATAAAAGACTACTCTCAAATACGTTATCACTGTTCCTTTGTGCAGATAGCAAAACATGCTGCCCCACATTCTGCCATATATGATTGATTTTAAATTGCTCATCTGGGACAGTTGGCCCAGTAATTGTCTTGAATACTAGCCTCCCATCACTTTCCTTAATCTCGCTACGGATTGAATAAGGTGAAA
This sequence comes from Paenibacillus wynnii, assembly GCF_000757885.1. Taxonomy (NCBI): domain Bacteria; kingdom Bacillati; phylum Bacillota; class Bacilli; order Caryophanales; family Paenibacillaceae; genus Paenibacillus; species Paenibacillus wynnii. The sequence continues at coordinate 1,799,524 of NZ_JQCR01000002.1, forward strand.
TATCCTTCTCCATAACGGGGTAAGCGACTATATTACTAGCATTGAAGACATAGGTTGTGGAGCTAAAAATATATCCATTTTTATCAGAAAGAACCAGATTGAAATATTCTTTGGGTTCTCTTTTTTCGCATACAAACTCAATGGTGTAGATAGATGACTGCTTGATAAATTCGATTGCATATTTCCTCTCCGGGAAATACACCGTAGCCTTAGATAACAGGTCTTCGTTTCCTTTTGCCGAATGTAGATTAAGACAGCCCTTAACCTTAATGATCTCTGGGCCCATTTCACTAACATCGAATGTGCAGATAACCTCCGTTCCATAATTACTCATGGAGGTCTGCTCGAACGCGCTCATTAACGCGCATCTATCTCCTAGATCCTTATTCTCCAACTTGTGCAACACCTGCATATTTGCGCACACCCTTCTTCTTTTTTCCTTTGATCAACCAAGCAACCCCAAGCAGAAAAAGTATTAGGAAGATCCCCAAAGCGCCAAGATCGCCAGATAGTCTTGCTCCTTGCTTAAATAAGGCCTCCGTCCAGAGATTGTTTATATAATACAGCGGTGAGAATCGAGACAGAATTTGAAGCAATCCGGAACTTTTGTCGATCGGATAGAATACTCCCGAAGTCCCTATGAGCAAAAAATAAATAGCTTGCGATAATCCCAGAGCTGCATTTTGTTTTTTGACAATCCATCCACAGAAAGTCGCAAGTAGTAGAAACACAAACATTGATAATCCAAAGGACAGAACCAGCACTCCCCAATTAACCTGTAGTGTCAAACCCAGTGAGAGTGCTCCCAATACAATCACCAACACGATCTGAACGGTGAGAATAACCACTCTGCTTAAGTAAAATCCGCTCAAAAGTTTAACGGAACTTCCCTTTTGCCTAATAAGAGAGAGTATTCCTTGTTCATTAAATTGGGCCAGACGGTAAGGGAGAGAGAAAATAATACTTTGAAGAAAAAACAAGCTAACTAACCCTGGAAGGATAAACTGGGAGAACTCCTGTGATTTTATAAACAGGCTGAATGCTAATATCATAATCAGTGGAAAAAACCAATCCCAAAACATCAGCTGAGTCATCCTTAAATCAGCTCTTAAAAAATTGATTGTAAGTTTCTTCAAATGTCCTCACATTCCTTTTCCAAGTATTCCATTATCTTATCTTCATTCATATCCATAAGCTCCGACGGCAACGTTATAGGATCATGTTCGTATAACTTTTTATTTGATAAAAAACAAATTCGATCTGCATACTTCAGACCTTCACTGACATGATGGCTGATAGCAATTACGAGTTTTCCGTTAGCTGCGTTTTGCTGCAGAACCTCGGTATAATACATTTTTCGTGAGACAGCGTCCAATGCTGCATCAGCTTCATCATAGAGCTGAATATCATCATCGCTCATCCCCGTGATAGCCAAATATAGTCTTTGTTTCTCTCCACCCGATAGTTTTCTAGCCACTTTGTTTTCAATCTCATCTAATTGGTATTTAGCTTTAAGGTCGGCGTATTGCACATTCGTGTCCAACAGTTCCAAAAAACTTTCTACATTCTCTTTAACCGTCATATCCTCGAAATAAATGGGATTCTGCCTATGCAGTATGATCTCTCCACCCAGCTGAATACTTCCTGTGTCTGGCTTCAAATCCCCGCTTATCAATTGGAACAAGGTACTTTTTCCAGCTCCGTTCTTAGCCAAAAGAAAGTACAATAAACCCGGCTTAAAGCTGAAATTAACGTCCTGCAATATTTCGGTAGAATAGCCAAAACTAACATTTGCAATGTTTAGCATTCTTCTGCTCCTTTAGACGAATAGATTGGACCTTCCTCCTGACAAGAGGTTACATCGGCCATTCGCCTTTCATTGTTTCAATTAATTTGTACACGTTCGTCTTCGACGATTTTTCGAACATTATTTTAAATTTTTCAAACACAGCAGGATCGGCACTCATTTGGATATCGGCTAGTGCAAGAGTACCACCCTTCATTCCCTGTACCCACTGCCAAAGTTTATCGGACATTTCTATCATCGCCTTCGTTTTCTTAAGTTAAATATACGTTAAGAAATCGAAGTTGAAATGAGTATATTGTGCAATAGTACACCACTAATATTTACATTTTTAAAAAATAGTAAACATAACTCTATTATCAACATAAACAAATCAGAAATAAGAGAGTGGCAGCAGCCACCCTCTTATGTTTTATTATTTATTTATATTCAATACTGGAACCATTTGGATTTTCTATGCTCTGTACTTAGTCACATTTTGTATTTCAGCTTCACAATTCCCAATTCAATCCCCCGTACAATAGCAGCAACAGTAGAGTTTACACTGAACTTCTCATTAATCGTTTGTATGTGGTTGTTCACCGTTCTTCGACTGATATAAAGTTTGTCTGCTACCTCTTGTTGCTTCAATCCTTCCGCTGTTAATTGCAGGACTACTTTCTCACGATCAGTTAGCGGCTCAGTTACGGAATCATATTTTGGAAATATCATTCCTCCCCCAGCAACCCATTTAATTTGCTCGACCAATTCATGAATAGAAATGTCTTTATTAATGAAGCCTTTAGCCCCCATCTTGATTGCTTCATTATGGTATTCAATAAAATTGTATCCGGACAAGAATATGATTTTATAGAGCGGATATTTCTTCAAAACAACTTTGGCTAGTTCCAGTCCGTTATATTCTCCCATATGTATATCCATAAGTATGATATCCGGTTGCTTTTTCTCCAATATTTCCATCATATTCTCGGACGATGAGTAGGTTTCAAATTTGCTAACACTGCTTTTCATGGAAATCTCCATACTTTTAGCAAAAAGCTTGTGGTCATCAAACAACATGATGTGCATATTCTTCTCCTGTTCCTTTCATCGGAATTTTGATTTGTATATGTGTACCAGATAATAGGTTACTCTTGATGGAGAATTCTCCGTGCAACGTGTTAATTTCCTGCTTGGCGGACAGCAGTCCGATATGATTGGTATATAGCTTTTCTTCAAGCATATTAACCCCTATGTCGAAACCTTTCCCATCATCAATGACATCAATCAAGAGGATTCGGATATCAGACACCTTGAGTGAAATTATAATCTCAGAAGCCTCTGCGTGCTTAATGGCATTTTGCAGCAGTTCCTTCACAGTTCGAAATACCGTGTACTGCAATTCTTTATCGACCTCTAAATTATAATCCGATTCGAGTCTTATTTTTAAATCAGGCTGCTGAACCGCTTCAATATTCAACTTTTTACATAATATGCCGAGACTTTGATAGAGTCCGAGATCTGTCAATGTGGTCGGGTAAATGTCAAACATTTTGTCTCGTATAGAAGTATTCAAATCACTGAACGTGTTCAAAATAAGTTCTTGAATATCTCTCTGAGGAGTTTGCAATGCCTCCGTCATGTTACGCATTGCAAGAATCGATTGCAGAATATCGTCATGAAGATATAGAGCTAAGCTCTTGCGGATTCCCTCCACCTTTTGTACAAATGAGACATTCAAATAATCTTCATACCTAATATTGGGTAAATGAACATACCGCCGCTGACTCTCATGAAGTATTTCCGTCGTTTTTAAGATCTCACAGATAGTATCAGCCAGAATAATCATTGTGTTCATATCTTCCGATGTGAACTTGTCTTTATCGCTTTTTTGTCCTGTAATTAACCAGCCGTTAACAATTTTTTTATATTTTAAAGGAAAGGAAAAACAGCTCTTTTGCTCAAAAGTAATTGTATCAATCCTTTCTTTTAATTGAGACTGATCAAACTTTTTCAGCGAGAAATGCTCAAAAATTCCGCTTTGCTCCAGAATATAGCTTCTATTGTTCTCCACCCAAATAATCAATGTGCCATTTAAGGAGATCGTTTTATCGATAAATTGCTTGATTAAATTGCTCAAAGTGGACAAATAGTGGTCATACGTCATCTTCTGCAAAATTTCCAGCCGTTCCTTTTCCAGTTTTTCTTTCGTTTGAGTTAATATATATAGTTGTCTGGTGGATAAATGCCTTTGAAACAATAAGTAACAGTAAAAAATAATATAAGCTACAAGCAGTAGTAATAGAGATCGAATTAATGAAATACGAATGACATAAAGGGAAAAGGATAAAAAGAGGGACGTTCCAGCCAAAGCAAGCAACGCAAGTTTGCCTAGAAAAAAACCATCGATACTGGTCTGAAGTCCGTTTCGTTTAATCAGGATATATCCAACGGCGACGGGAAGCGCAATCAAAGTGTAAATGGAATATAACTTTATGGTATCAGGAAGAAATTGTCTCAGGAAAGTATTCGTAATGACAAACGGCATGAATGATATCGCTATTGAGACGTTCAAGATCATACGATCCCTGCTTAGGATTTTGCGCTGTTTGAAATTGTAGTAGATTGAAATCCAACCGCAGCAGAACGCAGCGAATAACAGGTGGAAGAAAAAGGCGTAGCTCAGATAAATTCTAAAACTAAGGAGTGCAAGTGAGGTTGCCAGTGCAGAGAGAAGGAGCAACGAGCTTAATTTATAGTAGAGACGCTTTAGGGGAAGGTTGGTAAAGTGTATGAAAAAAATAAACAATACATTCGGGGCCAGACTCATAAAAACACGACCTATACCGAAATAGAAACGGGATGGACCGTTTAACAGCAAAAGAATCCAAGCCGTCATGTACATTAATACAATAAACCATTTAGCCGATGGTACAGCTGAAGTATTTAGATAAACAACAGTCCCTACACCTGTCAGCAGGCAAGTGAAAACAACATCACTGGCAAACCCAACTGTATTAAAACTGCTAAAATAAACTACGCATACGAACAATAAAAGAGCATTAAATAGAATAAAACTAATCCACCTTTTGTTAATCATACTGTCACCAAGCCAAGATACATTAACAGTCCTGCATTCAAATTCACATTTTCCGGAAAACGCTCGTAAAGCATCTGGCTACATTTATCCTTGCAGAGTTCGCGTGTCAGTATACAGTATTCCAAAGATCCGCTGGCTATGATTGCCTCTCTAAGTGCTGCTATGGAGATGCCTCCTGCCGCATAGGACACAAGAGTCATTTTCATCTCAGCCTTTGTATTTTCATCGGATATCTCCAGCATTTTAAGCAAAGGAAGAGTTGGTTTCAGCTTGGGCAGATCGCTCTTTGTATCATTAAATACAGCGTGCAGATCGTTGGACAGCTGCATCGCAGTCCCTGCATAGGTTAAAAATTTTTCCCAGAAAACTTGCTCCTCTGGATCCGCAAAAGCCGCTACCAATTTCAAAATAGCAACGGTTTTGGGGAGGATCTGATTCAAATACTGCTGCTCGGTAATCCCGTCAATCACCGTTTTATTTACATCCATCCACTCTCCAAGCATTGCACTTTGCAAGTGAACATAGCCACGTTCATTGGATGAATGGGTATGAAGCCTACTAAGAGATTCAATGAGTAAATCAGCAAACAAAAAAATGACATTATTATTGCCAATAGATTCGGCGATTGCCGGTTTATCCTCATCCAGAAGATCATCTAGTATCTTCGAAGATAAACACAGCATTTCAATATTTGCAGCGAGCGTGATATCCTCTTTCACAATCGGTTTATTCCTGAAAGAATATATGTATAAGTATAGTAATCCCCAGCTAAATTGTTTCAGCATATGTCTAAGATCTATAACTTGTAGTATCCCAGCTTCAGAACCATTATTGTATTTATCAAACAACGTCCTCTCGTTGATTTCAGTGAAAATTTCCTCAATTATGGTCTCCGTATTCATAACACCCTCCGTCATGAGAAGTATCTAATTCGTACGTTTAATTACTCCATTTTTTACATATATTTTATTATTAATTGAAGGCATTGTAAATAAATTGTTTGAGTTTCCATTTTCCTTCTCAATGAAATGTCGACTACCGGTTCAGGTTTACCGACCTTGTTACAGTAGCCTTTGAATTCCTCTTAGGTTAGTTGTCTATTTAATATACTTTGATGATTCCTTGCTTCTTCCACAAAGAGACAACGTTACCGAGTAGATTTGAACCACTTAGATTGTTCGACTGTCCGCCGCACCAAAAAAGACACCCTAAGGTGCCTTTTCTCTTTACTCATAAGAGACTACTCATTAAAAGCCTGGTTTCCCAATGATCTCGATTTGAGCGATAAACCTGCATGGTGTTAATATGCGCCCAATATCTCTTTTGCCATTTGGATGGTTTCTTCATCCGGTGGCTTGATATGAAGAAGCGGGTATTTAATACCAAGCTGTTCGTACTTATACTTTCCCATTTCGTGATAAGGCAAGACTTCAACGCGCTCTACATTTCGCAAGGTCTTGATAAAGTCGGCCAGCTTCCGAAGATCTGCTTCATCATCCGATATGCCGGGAACAAGAACATGTCTGATCCATACTGGAATGTTAGCCTCTGAGAGAAAACGGGCAAAGTCGAGAATATGATCGTTTGGCTTACCGGTTAAGTCGAGATGCTTCTGCGGATCCATTTGCTTCAAATCAAGCAGAACGAGGTCGGTAACCTGCATCAATTGCTGTAGCGTCTCAAAGAAATGGCCGCGCCTGCTAAAGCAACCACCTGAAGAATCGATTGCGGTGTGAATGCCAAGTTCTCGTTTTAAAGCCTGGAACAGAGTAAGAAGAAAATCAGTCTGCAATAGAGGCTCTCCGCCACTGACCGTTACTCCACCCCCGGAAAACTGCAGAAAGGGGAGATACCCGCGAATTTCTTCAACCAATTCCTGAACGGTTACCAGTTGGCCTTCTCCAATCGTCCAGGTATCAGGGTTGTGACAATATAGGCAGCGCAGTAAGCATCCCTGCATGAACACAACGAATCGAATACCCGGCCCATCTACCATACCGGATGTTTCAATGGAATGAATGCGACCTTGGTGCTGTTCCATAGCGCTTCCTCCGTTAGATTTTTTCGTGAAAGGTTCTGTTGATGACATCGAGCTGCTGCTCTCTCGTCAATTTGATGAAATTAACCGCATAACCCGACACTCGTACCGTGAGCTGCGGATACTGCTCCGGATGATCCATCGCATCCAGCAAGGTTTCTTTGTCGAACACATTAATATTGAGATGATGACCATCCTTGACTGTATACCCGTCAAGAATCGCCGTCAGATTACGGATTCGATCTTCATCGTTTTTCCCAAGGGCCCCCGGTATAATCGAGAACGTATTGGAAATGCCATCCAAGGCGTATTCATAAGGAAGCTTAGCCACGGATGCCAATGAAGCAATTGCACCTTTCCGGTCCCTGCCGTGCATCGGGTTGGCTCCTGGAGCGAACGGCTCACCTTTCTTTCTCCCATCCGGGGTATTCCCGGTCAGCTTACCGTATACCACATTGGAGGTAATGGTCAGCACCGACATCGTGGTCTTGGCCTCCCTATAAGTCGAATGTTTCTTCAACTTGCGAAAGAACCGTTTGACGAGGTCAATAGCGATATCATCCGCACGGTCATCGTTGTTGCCGTAAGCGGGATATTCCCCTTCAACGATATAGTCAACTGCAAGTCCATTTTCATCTCGAACCGGCCGAACGTTAGCATATTTAATGGCGCTGAGCGAATCGGTTACGACCGACAGCCCGGCAATCCCGGTTGCCATCGTTCGCATCGTTTCCTGATCGTGAAGAGCCATCTCGATACGTTCATAACAGTATTTATCGTGCATGTAGTGGATTATATTCAAGGTGTTAATATAGAGCTCCGCAAGCCATTCCATCATATAGTCAAAGGCGTCCATGACTTCGTCATAATCCAGTTTTTCCGACAGAATAGGCCGCATTGGCGGGGATACTTGCACATTCATTTGTTCATCCATTCCGCCGTTAATTGCATACAGCAGAGCTTTGGCCAGATTTGCCCGAGCGCCGAAATACTGCATTTGCTTTCCGATACGCATGGCAGACACACAGCAGGCAATTCCATAATCGTCACCAAAATAAGTCCGCATTAAATCATCATTCTCATACTGAAGTGAGCTTGTCTGAATCGTCATGCGCGCACAATATTCCTTGAACTGCTGTGGGAGCCGATGGGACCAAAGTATGGTCAAATTCGGTTCTGGCGATGGCCCAAGCGTCTCCAGCGTATGCAGGAACCGGAAGGTGGTCTTGGTGACTAATGGACGACCGTCCAAACCGATGCCTCCGAGCGACTCGGTGACCCATGTCGGATCGCCGCTGAACAGCGCGTTATATTCTGGTGTCCTTGCGAACTTTACCATACGCAGTTTCAGGACAAATTGATCGACGAGCTCCTGTGCCCCTTGCTCCGTTAGCCTCTGCTCCTTTAGATCACGCGCTATATAGATGTCCAGAAAGGTGGAGGTGCGGCCAAGACTCATAGCTGCTCCATTCTGTTCCTTGATTGCGGCAAGATACCCGAAGTACAGCCATTGAAAGGCTTCCTGCGCGGTCTCTGCTGGCTTCGTAATATCGAATCCATAACTGGCCGCCATCTGCTTCAGCTCCGTAAGTGCGCGAAGCTGCTCCGCAATTTCTTCACGTGCCCGAATTACATCTTCAGTCATCGTGCGTTCGTCGAAGAAGGAGCGCTCGTTTTTTTTGCTTTTGGCTAGAAAATCCGTGCCATATAAGGCAACGCGCCGATAATCGCCGATAATTCGTCCCCGGCCATATGCATCCGGAAGCCCTGTAATGATGCCCGCTTTTCTGGCGAGACTCATGGCAGGTGAATAGCCGTCAAATACGCCTTGATTGTGAGTTTTCCGGTAAGTGGAGAAAATATGCTCGATTTCCGGATCCAGTTCATAACCGTAAGATTCACAAGCATTTTTGGCCATTCGGATCCCGCCGTAAGGTTGAAGTGCCCGCTTGAACGGTTTGTCCGTTTGAATACCCACGATTACCTCAAGCTCCTTATTCAAATAGCCGGGTCCATGCGAAATAATGCTGGAAACCACCTCAGTATCCATATCCAGAACTCCGCCTTGTTCACGTTCTTTCTTTGCGAGTTCCATGAACTGCTCCCAGAGTTGCTGCGTGGCTTCCGTGGGACCCACCAGAAAAGACGAATCTCCTACATACGGTTCGTAGTTGAGCTGGATGAACTGGCGAACATCGATCTCTTCCTTCCAGCTTCCTGATTTAAAGCTTTCCCATGCCTGCATCGCGTTGTTCCTCCTTTATCACCTTCGTCATGTATACGAGATGTGCTTAGTATGATCCGTCTTAGCAAATATAAAGGAGGTACATAAATGGGTAATTTGGGGGATATCACCACTTTTAAAAGTATCGTATCGGCAGAGACTGAAAGCGGGATAATAAAACGAAATCAGGAAAAACTGTACTTGTTTATAACGACTTTTATGGCAGGGAGGAAAAATGATGGCTGTCAAACCAATCCAGGCAGATGGTAAGGAAAGCACCACAGAGAAAAATCGTTCCGCAGAGGATGAGGTCAACCGTTTGGTTACCCGTGCGAGGGCTTCACTAGAAACGTTCCTTTCTATGAATCAAGAACAGATTGACCGCATTGTCCAGGCGATGGCACTTGCTGGATTAGACAAGCATATGCTGCTTGCGAAAATGGCGATTGAAGAAACCGGACGCGGCGTGTACGAAGATAAAATCACGAAGAACCTTTTTGCAACAGAATACATTTATAACAGCATCAAACATGACAAAACTGTCGGAATTATTGAGGAAAATCCTTATGAGAATTACCAGCGGGTAGCCGAACCAGTTGGCATTATCGCTGGTGTGACACCCGTGACGAATCCAACCTCCACCACCATTTTTAAAACGCTGATTGCTACGAAGACGCGAAACCCCATCATTTTTGCTTTCCATCCGTCTGCGCAGAAATGCAGTTCCGAATCGGCAAAAACACTGCTCGATGCAGCAGTAGCAGCAGGTGCGCCAGAACACTGTGTGCAGTGGATTGAGAATCCATCGCTCGAAGCCACACAGTTGCTCATGAACCATCCGGATGTAGCTTTGGTTCTCGCCACGGGCGGCTCGGCCATGGTAAAAGCCGCTTATAGTACCGGCAAGCCTGCGCTTGGTGTCGGTCCGGGTAATGTTCCGTGTTTTATTGAGAAAACGGCTGATCCGAGACAAGCGGTCAACGATCTTATTCTTTCCAAAACATTCGATAATGGCATGATCTGCGCTTCCGAGCAAACCGTGATTATTGAAGAACCGATTTATGAGCAGGTGCGGGAAATGATGACGGACAACGGTTGCTATTTTCTAGATAAACCGGAAATAGATGCGGTATCCAGTTTGGTGATTACCGGGGATAGATGTGCCGTCAATGGTGCTATTGTCGGACAATCTGCTTATAAAATTGCTGAGATGGCCGGTCTTCAGGTGCCTAAGGACACCAAAATTCTTATTGCCGAATTAGAAGGCGTGGGAAAGGACTTCCCGCTGTCCGCCGAGAAGCTAAGTCCCGTTCTGGCGTGTTATAAGGTAGCATCAGCCGAACAGGGCATTGATCGTGCATCGGAAATCGTCGCTTTCGGCGGTTTGGGCCACTCTTCTGTCATTCACTCCGAGGACAAATCGGTGATCGAGGCCTTCGCGAAGAGGTTACAGACTGGACGAGTAATTGTTAATTCCCCTTCGACACAAGGGGCTATCGGCGACATTTACAACACCAACTTACCGTCCCTAACTTTAGGCTGCGGTTCCTACGGTAAAAACTCGACGACCTCCAATGTATCTGCCGTCAACCTGATCAACATCAAACGTGTCGCATACCGGACGGTGAATATGCAGTGGTTCAAAATTCCGCCTAAGATCTACTTTGAAAAAGGGTCTACGCAATATCTCGAGAAAATGCCTAATATCTCCAAGGTGCTTATTGTTACCGACGCAATAATGGTGAAGCTTGGCTATGTCGAAAAAATTGAATATCACCTAAGAAAACGTTCGGAGCCGGTTACTATCGAAATCTTTGCCGATGTCGAGCCCGATCCGTCTGTGGAGACGGTTGAACGCGGGGCTCGGATGATGGAAAACTTCAAGCCGGACTGCATTATTGCGCTGGGTGGCGGCTCACCTATGGACGCTGCGAAGGCAATGTGGTTATTTTACGAATACCCAGATACGAGTTTCCATTCGTTGAAGCAGAAATTCCTGGATATCCGCAAACGGGTCTACAAATATCCGCGATTAGGCGTAAAAGCCCAATTCGTCGCGATTCCGACAACGTCAGGGACGGGTTCAGAAGTGACTTCATTCGCGGTTATCACGGATAAAAAAGATGGACATACCAAGTACCCGCTTGCGGATTACGAATTAACGCCGGACGTTGCGATCATTGATCCGGAGCTTGTGTTTTCCCTTCCGAAAACGGCAGTTGCCGATACCGGGATGGACGTGCTGACGCATGCCATTGAAGCCTATGTTTCCGTCATGGCGAGTGACTATACCGATGGTTTGGCACTCCATGCCATCAAGCTTGTATTTCAGTACTTGGAGAAATCGTTTCATACGGGAGACCCCACTGCTCGTGAGAAGATGCATAATGCTTCAACGATCGCCGGAATGGCTTTTGCAAATGCCTTCCTCGGCATTAACCACAGCTTGGCGCATAAATGGGGCGGAGAATATCATACGGCGCATGGACGTACGAACGCGATTCTGCTGCCACACGTCATTCGTTACAATGCCCATAAGCCGTCAAAATTCGCGTCATTCCCGAAATACCGCTATTTTATCGCCGATGAGCGTTATGCGGATATTGCTAAAATGCTGGGAATGCCCGCCAGCACTACGGAAGAAGGGGTTAACAGCTTAATCATAGCTATTCGCAAGCTGAACCAATCGCTCGACATTCCCGAAAAGTTCCAAGATCTCGGCTTCAATCCAACCGATTTTGAATCAAAGGTCGACTTTCTGGCCGACCTCGCCTTCGAGGACCAATGCACAACAGCCAATCCGCAAATGCCCCTAGTCATAGAACTTGCAGAAATATATCGGAATGCGTTTTACGGTAGATTTTAGTAAAAATGATAAAAAGCCTCTCCTAAGAATGATTGCACGAAACAATCATTTACCAGGGAGAGGCTTTTTTGATTTTCGAATCCAGGTTTAAAAATCCATCCAGAAAAATTGAGAGACCGCAAGCAAGAGCCCAATAACATTCACCACGATGAAAAACCACTTTTTGGCCCTTCGGCTTACCGGCTCTCCAGATAACAACGTCCAAAATAAAATTCCATTTAACACAACCATAATAATGAGAGCCAACCACCAATTAGCTGCCATCCAATTTCACCCCCACTATCTGAATCTTACCCCTAGAATAATAATATTACTGTTTACTAACAAAGATGTTGAAGAGGTATTTAAGAATTATTACTCATCGGTGAATCGTGTAACAGTTTGCTCTGGTTACTGTCCGAATTGCATTCCGTTCCTCTGCTGAAAGAGATGTGTCTACCGGATCGCGGTTTGTGCCAGTGTACGAGTATCGCCTACCAGCTCAATAAGCTTTTGTCGAACTTCGGATAACTCCCCACGGCTATAATCGAGATAGTCTCGTTCTGCCTTGTTCGCCCCTCCAGAGGTCAAGATGCCGCCTGCAAGCGGACCGCGTGCAATTAAGCCGATTCCATGTTCCATAAGTTGTGGAAGCTCCTCCTCAGGACGTCGATCAAGCATACTGTACTGGCTCATCAAGCTTGTAATATTCGAGCGACGGACATATTCCCTAATGACATTCGGACGTATGGAAAATATCCCGTAATAACGAATCAGCCCTTCTTTCTTTAGCTCCTCAAAGGCTTCAATCGTTTCCTCAATTGGATCCTCAATCTTTCCTCCGTGCAGCTGATACAAATCGATATAATCTGTACCAAGCCTTTTTAGGCTTTCCTTCACCGCAGATAAAATATGTGCTTTGGACGGGTCCCATATCCAGCCCTCTTTACCCGCCTGCCGGCGATTACCGACTTTTGTGGCAACGATAACGTCAGAGCGGTGGTGCTTGATTGCTTTGCCGAGCAGTTCCTCGTTTCGCCCATCTTCATACAGGTCAGCAGTATCGAAAAAATTCATCCCTAGCTCTAACGCTTCTTGTATGATGGAAACAGCCTTAGTTTCGTTCGTTCCAAGAGACATACAGCCGAGACCGATCTCACTGACATAAAGATCCGAAATTCCTAGGCGATTTTGTTTCATCTACATTTCCTCCTTGTAAGCTTCTCATCTTGTTTTTGGGGTCGTTGAAAGACGCTTCTTGTAGAAGATTATCCTCCAAATCATCAGCGTTAAAATACTGCCAACGGTCAATAATGATATCATGAGATTGCTCCAAACGATAATCAACCTACCCTCACATTCAAAGCTTAAATAGCCCAAGCAGGAACGTCTTGCTCGCAATAAGATATTACAAACTGCTAAATTGAAACCTGTTTAGGAAATGTTAAAAAGGAGTGAACTTCCAATGACATTCCCCAGCCCTTATATAGTCCTGTGGAAAGGACCCATTAACAAACCCTCTGGTCTTGGAATTGCCAGCAGAGAATATGTTAGGGCGTTGAGACAACTTGGAGTAAACGTTGCGATCAGCGCAAAGAGCGCCGCGCCATTTTCAAAGAAGAATAAGGTGTTAATTTATCATCACTCCCTTAATTCTTTGAACATAAAGAAGGAGAGAAAACATTTCAAGACCATTATCATTAACACGGTATGGGAGACAACTCGTATCCCTAAACGATGGATCGGGCAGATTAACCAAGCCGATGCCGTTTGCGTGCCTTCCTATCAGAATAAGCAGGCGCTGCTCAATAGCGGAATTAGAATCCCCATATTTATTGTTCCGCATGGTGTGAATGCTCGGATGTATACCCCTATGACGAAGCTACCTTTGAAAAAAACGAATCGTACATTCACTTTTATCTCCGTATTCGGCTTTCAGCACCGCAAGAATCCTGAAGCTTTGCTAAAGGCTTATTGGGAAGAGTTTTCTGCTGCCGATAATGTTCAACTGATCATCAAAACAAATGGATATGCCCCATATGAGAATGAACGCTGGATCCGAAACCGAATCCTGGCCTATAAACATAGACTGAACATTAAAAAGAGTGTAACTCCCCCCATTCAGCTCATTACCCAACATTTGAATTCCCGCGCTCTCAGAAGTATTTATTCACGAGGAAATGCCTTTGTTCTTCCTACACGGGGTGAAGGCGTAGGTTTACCTTTTCTAGAGTCAATGGCCAGCGGTGTGCCCATAATAGCAACTGGCTGGGGTGGACATATGGACTTCTTAACAAGTAAAAACTCATTTCTTGTTCCTTATAAATTACGCCCCCCTACCACCAGTATGAATCGAAAATCCTCTATCTCACGCCAATTTCGCCATTTGTTTGCGGAAAAGGGACAGCTATGGGCAGAACCCGACATTGGAAGCTTGAGAAAGCAGATGAGAAGAGCGTATGAAAATCCTGGCCTATGTAAACTAAAAGGTCAACAAGCTAGGCACGACGCTCTTCATTTGTCTTGGAACCGGGCGGGTCTATCCTTCAAGAAAGCGATAGAAAGTACGATTAGGTTTAAGAAATAATGTGTATCTAAACTGATGAGATCATAAGAAATACGTGAAAAAGACACCCATTAAGGTGTCTTTTCTTCTCCATATGGAGCGGAACGGTGGCTTGGCAAATCCACAATCCGCCGTCGCCGTGATGCTGTTGCCGCTCACTTAAATTTGGACGGAGCAAAACTTATTTTTGTACTGAATGCTCCTGAAGAATACTCGTAATCTGTTCAAAGGAACACTCGCCTTTTGCAATATCTACTATAAACTCAACAGCAAAATAACGTTCCATTTTTTAACTATATAACATTATAACTGTACATACATTTTGCCAAAACCGAACGAGAAGTCAACAAAAAAGACACCCGTTAAGGTGTCTTCACTGATACTCCATATAGAGCCAAGCTTACACTGTTGATAACCCTGTCAATCCTTTTTGGATCACAATACTAAATCCCTCTACAACCTTGGGTCAATCTCTTTCTCTTTAGCAACCTCGAACAGCAGGTTTGCCGCGATTTGCTTGTAGGTGTCGTTCTCAGGTGCAATGTCGTTCAGCCTCACTTCAAGCATTCGCTTGCCCAGCCGGTGCTCATTTGCAGAAGTGCGCAGTTTGGGGAGGATATTCTTCTGCTTCATCAGCTTTCCATACTTATGTGGAAACTTGTAATCGTATCCGTAGATTATCGACAGGTAGCCGGGATTACGGACCTTCAAGTAAGGGACCACACCCCGCTGCTCTTGCTCCGGTTTAATAACAATGCCCTCCATATGATTCTCCACCGTTAACCTTGAAAAATACTCCTCGGCCCTGATGTATGCATCGGCCTCTTTCAAGTCGAGAACCAAACATTCGTCGTCATTTAAGAAACGGTATTGCTCGGAGGTTGTGCCGGCAGGGAATCGTTCTTCACCATTCTCTAGCACTTCCTTGAGAATTGTAAATGGCTTGTATGCTAATTCCGCATCACCCGCATACCATTCCAATTGCTGCTTGTATACAAGGTAAGCTTCATCACGTTGGTCAAGGTCTACATACGATTCTCTGATCCCTCGGACATGCTTGAAATTTTGATACACATGAGATCCATAGTTGTTGCTAAGCGCCTCTTTCGACAAATGGTGCTGATCCTTTTCAAAGCCGCTTTCTTCAAACTCCTGAACAAGCTTACCAAGTGCCTCCTCAAAGCCATTTTGTCTTAAAAATTCAAGCTCTGTCTCCAACGCCTTTCCAATCGGTCGGAACTGACGCTCAATTAACCCGTCTCCAAGCGCTTTCCAGGGCAAAAGTTCCCCATCCAGAAGGAGCACACTTAACCCTTGTTCAGCCATATAGGTTCCAAATTTGTGAAGCAATTGCTCGTAGATGGGAGTCAAATCGACAGCCTTAACCTTATAACCATTTCGACTAACCGAATAGCACTGCTCTATCTCCCGATAAAGGTACACATTACAGCGTGACCCCATATATTTGGGCTGCAGCACAACTTCTGATACGCCGCGTTCAGCAAAATAATCCAGACCTTTTCTAAGCGACTCTAGTTCTCCGGCAGCCTCATCCTTATCCGCCGGTGACATCGTCCCGGAGATGAAATTGACCCGATTTTTCGAGCAATATTGCAGTCTGCGCACAGCCTCAACATCCAGATCCTGCAAGGATACAGTTTTCTCTTCCCGGAACAGGATCGGAAGTTCTTCCTGCACCGTAGCAACTTGTGACTTATAATTTTTGTAAAAAGGTTTAAACGATATCCGAACAGCAGTCAGCATATTCCCATGCGCACTTCCCGTGTCGAGGTGGATTTTATTCTTGATCCGAAAAGTCTGCTTGGCCGCAATATGCCCGAACAGATGAAAAGGGTGATTAGCCACAGCCTCTTGCTGAAGAAAATCAAGTTGTTCCTCAAAGACAGCCTCACGATCCATCCGAAAGTTACGTTGGTGCCGCAACGAATTCGTATCCAGCTTGCCAATATATTTATTACGGCATGGAGCGTGCGTTACATAAAATGAAGGTCCTTGCATGCCAACATAACGGTAAAACGGCTTAGACATCTCCACCAACACTGAAAATTTACTAAAAAGCGTGGAATCCTCCTTAAGCACTTGAGTCGAATCAAAGTACGTTCGCAGCAGTTCAGGATCCGTACCTTGAATCTCTCCCCTTACGTACTTGTAGACAAAGTTCTCATGATTGCCCATAACAAAGAGGAAATGCTCACGGTTTTCATATAGGAACTCAATCGTCCCGCGTGTTTGCTTACCTTTATCAATCCAGTCCCCGGCAAGAATGATTTTCGTGTTGCTGAGCTTATCCGTTGCGGTCAACTTACCTTCGTCCATCCGGTATCCATAATCACGCAGCAGTCCCTGCAACTCCTGAACACACTCGTGCACATCTCCAACTACAATATACTCTTGTTCTTGCGGAAGTATCGCGGCTACATAATTCTCTACATCTTGAACCACCACCCGATAGTCCGCATTAGGTTGCCCTTCTTCTGGCAGGTAGAAATCCTTAGCGCGTACCTTATAAATTTTGCCATACCCTTCCCGTGACAGAACAGGCAGAACGTCTTTTCTCAGCCGATTCAGATGATTCGAGATCAGTTTCTTCGACCGTTCCGAGTTGTAGTAATCCTCCCGTTTGCGGTAATCAAACAGAATAACCTCTAGATTGTAATGATTTATTTGAGCGATCTCGCGAACCTTATTACGGTAATCTTCAGAGAGTCCAATGGTATCCATCACCACAAACTCTGCATTAATGGGAAAAGAGGTGACCAGCTTCAGCCGCTCAAACAACAGTTGAAAGGCCTGCGAGCTCGACTCCAGCATCACCTGATCATACTTATCGTAGTCATAGCCCAGTATTGCCTGCCGGATTCCATCTGAGGACAAATACTGCACATTCATCCGCAAGCCCCTGGAGGCATCCTCAAATTTCAGCTGTGGAATCAGCACTTCTTTTGCAAAAGTCGACTTCCCGCATTCCGTAGCCCCTACGAGCATAAATATCGTATGTACACGGGTTTGAATTTCCACTGTCTAATCCCCCTTTCTTCGCACAACGGCGCATTGTGTCGTACGGATCTCATCAACCCGGTCACCAACCATCACATACTCGAACTCTACCGCCAGACCTTGGACCGTATCCGCAAACCATTGCTGGAACGTTTCCTGCCCCATTTCCCACTTGTGATCTTCATGCCGGAATCCTTCCAGCTCATAGTAATGGTTAAAATCAGCATTCGGCGTCGTTACAATAAATTGTTCGAAATCAACATGGCTGCACACTTGCTGGACGAGCTTCGCGGCTTCCCCCTCACTCATGTGCTCGATAACTTCCGTTAAAATCACATCAACCTGCTCCCCATTGTACGATTCCAGAAAATGATCCAGAGAATGAGAAGTAACAAGGTTATCAATTTCCTTAGCTTTTGCTTTCCGATTCACGACCTCCAGCAGCTCCTCAGCTACATCCACGGCGTAATAGGTACTGTCTATTTTTGCAGCATACGGAATGGCATAGAATCCTTCGCCGCACCCAATATCCAAGATCGGCTTATTAAATGGAAGCATACTTGATATGAAACTACGCCGCTGTATTGCGGTACTCCCATATTCTAGCCCGATAGAATAGCGCTCCGTTTGTTCAATGTATGCCTTATATTTCTTAAACCGTTCTCTGGAGGTCAGGAAATTCCTCGCAAATAGACTCCGTATATAAAAGGGTGCATCAATCACGTTAAGACTTCGAATATATTTATCCAAAATGGCATCCGAAATGTCGATGTACTCATCTCCAAACATGGACAAGAACAAGCACAATACACTCACAACATGCAAGAGGTGATACAAGCTTTTATGAGTGGTAATAGTCAGCGAATAGCTTTTATGTGCCTGATGCTGCAAGGAAAAGGTATAGTCTTTCAAGTGCTGTTCGAAAAACCTGATATAATGTACCCGCTCCACATGAACCAAGTTGATAAAAAAGGAGTGCTCATACCCTTCCTCGTCCCGATCGTCCTGAGCCTTAAAGGGTGTAGAGAAAAACTCATTCACCGCATTAAGCGCAAATTGGGGTGTATTAAATCGGGATACATTTAGGTATTCAAAATTCTCGCCGTCATTCTGCTTGTAGGATATATCGTTATCCGCATCCTTGAAATATACGTTATAAGTTGCGTCATCCGAATACCATCCGTAAGCCAACCCTTGACGAACCGGACGAAGCTGCATTCCTGTCACTGGATTTTTTTTAATTAAAAAAGTGAAGCTTGGATTCGTAGATTTCAGTTGTACAATAGCCAATGCCCTCTTCCTCCCATCAATCTTTCTACAGGGTCAGTCCCCATACTTCCTGCAAAGCTTCCCGAAACAAGGCATCCAACTGATCATCCCGTTTGTCATCCTTAGCACTTAAGGACGCTGCTGCCTCATCCAACACAACAAACCGCTCTTCTAAGTAAGTATTGATAGCAGATAGTCGTGGCTCGTAGTCCATCTCTTCACCGGCTTTTTTTCGTGACAGTAACTGCTGTATGACTTCCCATAACTCTTCATCCTTTGGAATAAGCCGATCCACCAGTACATCGAACGCCATCGGTGCCATCTCTTCATAACGGTTAATCCACTCGCAGGCCAGAACGGGACGAAGCACATAAAAGTATTTCTTGATCTTGACCTGCTCGCCCTGCAAGTAGTCACGGTAGTTGCCCTTAGCCATGTTCAAATAATGATACATACAAGACTTTGGTGAAAAGGTGTACGGTGAAATCCCTCTAAGTTTCTCGGCTACACTGAATTTCTCTTTATATTGAATGGGCGATTGCAGCCATTCCAGTAACGGAGGATTAGACTTGCGGAATAAATTTAATGCTTTTCGCAAATCCCAGCCGTTGATATCAAGACTATCGTTAATAGGTCGTTCAATGACATCTCGCTTATCAAAAATGGATAAATACCATTCCGGTTTTTGAACATAAATGAACCGTACATCGTAATCGCTATCCTGCGACGGGAATCCCCACGCCCGGCTGCCTGATTCACAGGCATACAATATAGTAACTTGCTCCTCTTGTTCAATCCGGTCTAGCTGTTCACGGATAACCTTATTTATAGGATCCATCATCATCCCTCCAGGTCCATCATTTCAATCTTCTCTACCATCGAACCATAACCCTTTGCTGACTGCGCAATGTAGCTGAGTACGGTATCACTCCATCCATAGATATAAAAGGTATTGCGGTCTGGCTGCGGAACCATCGCATTGCGGTAAGGGGCAATATCGATAATATACGCTTTCACATTAGGGTTTACCTTCGAGCGGTATTTTTGTAAGGCTTCATAAAAAGGGCTGCCGTGGTTCTGCTGTTCGTCCGTGATCATGACGATCTGGTCGACCTTACGCCGCTCATTGAGCAGCTTCCGCACGGGCGCCCCTGTATCCGTGCCGCCGCGGGCTTGAATTCGGTCAGCTTGGGATAAAATACTGTCTCGACGGGACGGTCTGGCATCCTCTACCTCTGTATCAAACAACCAGAACAGGGAGTTTCCTTGCGTTTTCTTGTACAGGGCCAAAGCAAACACCGATCCAATCTGCAAATACTCTCCATTCATTGAGCCTGAAATGTCCAGAAAGATGGCCGTCTGATCCTCCAGATCCGGCAAATTATCAAACGTATATTCGGCTGCATCCCGCAGGGCGTCCTGCAGTACAGGATGTTGTACCTGCCGAAATGCTGCAGCGAATCGGAAAGGTAAAATCTTCGACTTTTTCAATGCCCGCTGATCTGTTAAGCGTTCTACTGCAATCGCCAGATTGTAGCGATCCTCGAAAACACCTGCTCTATCAAGGGCGTTCAAGTGGCGAAGCAGCGCAAATATCGGCATTTGATGCAGAAGCGCCTCCCACACCGCCTTTGTGGGTTTAACCGCTCCTGTTACCACTTCATGCGGTAATTTCCCCGCTTCGATCCACATTAATTGTTCCGCTTCGGAACCCGCACGTTTCAACTGCTCCAGCGCCTCCACTTGTGGAAGCAAAGACAGGTTAGTCTCTTGGCCGATCAAATAACGATATAACGCTTGCTGCTTAAGATCGGCAGGTTTCGGGTGGGCCGTTGCAATCGCATCGCCCAAGCTGTATCCGCGACCTCGGCCGTTGTACTTAATTGCCCAGTACTCGGATATACCTGCCAGAAAACGATTCACTTGCCGTTTCACCGCACGCCCACCTTCGCCGCGACCCAAGCCCTTCAAGATCGTAAGGAAATCCGTCAAATCAGAAGGGATTCGTACGACATTCAAGAAGATCTGCGAAAACAAGTCTGGACGATAAGCCGACAGAATAGCCAATCCGAACAAAGGCTGCAAGCGCATATAGCCTTCATTACGCGCATAGACAATGGCTTTTGCCATAAACAGCGGGTTGACTTGCGCCATTTCCCGGTGTATCTCTTCCGCTTCCGCCAAAAGCTGGCGTTGATCCGCGTAGAAAGTGTTGCCCAATGTGTTGGTTACCAGAGTCTGTATATATTGCTCCTCAGCAGAGCGGGTGTAGGAGGGGTAACCCTCTTTATTTGATGTAGTTGGCCGTAGGGTTGAGAATAATTTTTTAGCAAAGCTCATGGTTATAACCTCCTAGATTTAAAAACCGGCGAAGAAAAAGCAGGGAAGGTTCACTGCAGGACTCGAACCTGCCATAAAGCCCGGGTAAATCTTTGTTGCGCATCAGTAGCGAAGAAACCCTCCCCGGCGCCTCGCCGGTATTCAATTATAATGGTGCCAGGAAAAAGTTAGAGAAGGCATCGGTACAGCGTATATACGCTCATTACCGTCCTTTTTGACGAAGTAGCCCTCTCTGGCGCCTCGCACTTTAAAAAATATGATTGTTGATGTTATGTTGAGGAAAAGGTTCGGAAAGGAACGTGCTGCTCTACCTTCTGAGCTACCTCACCCTGCGGTGAGAGTTGGACTCGAACCAACGACAAGCCGATTAAAAGTCGAAGTAACCCTTCCATGCGCCTCAACAGGATCAACTGCCTCATCCGTATTGAACTCAGCTTCATGGATCTATCTTCGCTCATCCTTACCCAGACGAACAGGGCGGAAGTATGGCGGGAACAAAAAAACTTCCATTTTCTTCAACTGGGTCGCTTGATATAATAAGAACTATAATTTCTAAAGGATTCTCTACATGCTGGAGGAATGCAAATGGCTCGGGAAAGTTTCGATAAGGAGATTCAATTTCTTCGCATGCTGGCTTTAGCTGGGGGCGCCTACAGCAGACAACAATTCGCCGATCGCCTCGGCATTTCTGTACATACGTATGACAAAACGCTGCGTAATCTCAAGGGAATGGTAAGTATTCTGCAACAAGGCCTCCCTGCAGAGCAAGGAAGCGAACTCTCCGATTGGCTCCGCTATAACTACTATGAATCTGCCGATCCACTTCTCCTCTTCTTGTTCCGTGCAAAATCACTTAAAGAAACGGAAAGTATTAGGCTTTCGATATTATTAACAGCACTACAAACGCAGGAGCTAACCGCTAAAGATCTACAGGATGTCTGCAGTGAACAAATGCCAGCTGATGGCCCGCAGCCAGATGAAAAGACCGTCCGGGGGGATTTGAAATACCTCGAGGAGGTTGGCGTTATTTTGCGCGTTAACGAGGGGCGTCCATACCGGTACAGGGCTGCTAACGATCTCATTGACCAATTATCCGACGATGAGCTCTTGGATCTTTACGACTATGTTGATGTCATCGCCAATACGCAGACTCCATCCGTGCAAGGTTACCTGTTGCGCGACACCTTAAAGAAGGTTTTACGTAAGCGGGGCTATCATCCAGAGGCTGCGGAAACCCATCGATACAAGTATAATTACCATTCACGTATACTTGACGAGGCGCATCTCTACACCATATTTGGAGCGATTCAGCAACGAAAAAAGCTAAACTTTCTTTATCTTTCTCCTAAAAAGGGTAAGAATTACGCTTCTCAGAACACAAATCCCCTCTTTGAGCGGGAAACCAAAGGTGTTACAGAAACGGTTCTCCCGATCCGAGTCGTCTATGACCATCAATACGGGCGATGGTATTTAATCGGACATCATTCACGTATGGGAATCATGAAATTCCGTATGGAGGGACTTACTCAGATTGAGGAAGGCGACGCCGTGGAAGAGGAAGAGTTTGCCCAGAAACTAAGCAGTGTAGAAGAACAAATGAGAACCAGTTGGGTTACAGATACCACTCGTAAGATAAAAGTGGTCGCTAGATTTTATAACCCCGGTCGATCCAATGCTAATTTTATTCGGGAGCGGGTGGAGGCGCAGGGACAGTGGGGAATCATTACGGAGAACTCGGATTCTACCTTCCTTTACGAGATTATGGTGAACGGAATTTACGAAATTAAACCTTGGTTACGGAGCTTCGGTTCGAGCTGTGAGGTATTAGAACCCCCTTGGCTTCGTAAGCAATTTATTGCGGAATGGAAGGAGATCCAGAGCTATTATGAATCCATTCGAGAAAATATTTAACTTTCAAATCATTTCCCGCCTCGACGAGATGGGTTCATTGGCTCTGACCTCTCAGGAGCGCTCATGGCTGAAAACGATGCTGATGCACCCGGCTTCCACTGAAGCCTTTACACCGGATACCTTGACTAAGTTGAACTCCTTATTGAATTCTGAATCGTCCACAGAGGTTCGTGACATCATTATAGAGAAAGCCAAAGCTCGGGAGCGGCAAGTCTATCATCCAATACTTCGCACGCTCCGCCGAATAATTATGCAGGATCATGGAATCCTTTTTTCTTATTGCAATAAGCATGGAGAAGTTAAACCCAATCAGTCCGGATTCCCCCACAAGCTGGAATACAACATGTTTAAGAGAGAGTGGTATCTGATATGGTACAATACCCGCCATCATTCCCTCATGTCTACTAAACTCAAAAACATCGTATCGGTCGAAGAAACCATTCTGCCTACCGATCGGGTTGCAGCTTTGAAGGTAACGTTAGAGCGCTTGTTGGAGGAATGGAAAGAAACCGCATGGATTCAAGTCATACCGGCCTTTAATGCTGAGCTGTCACGAATTCTTTACGCCTTCTCCTGTTTTGACAAGTCAGTGACCTTTGATGAAGACTCAGGCATCTACCGAATCAAAGTCATCTACATGAGAAATGAAAGCGAGTTTCTGTTGTCAAAAATCCGTTTCCTTGGGCTGCGAGTAAAAATTGTTGAGGGCGAGCACCTTAAGAGGCGCATGCTAGAATCGGCTTCAAGGGCGCTGGCTCGTTATGCTGATGATTCGGTTGCAGATTAAGCCTTTTAGGAATCTATTCACCTGAAGCGTACATCCAGCAGTTTTGTTTCCGGTAGCTGGAGGGAGAGAGTTCGGTATGCTTTTTAAACATTCTCCAAAAATGAGTGGTGTTGTGAAAGCCGACGCGCTCCATAATCTCCGAGATCGGAAGCAAGGTATCTCTCAGTAATGTGGCGGCTATTTGCACACGGTACTTGATCAAATAGTCAATGACAGACAAATTGGTGAGCTGGGAGAACTGATGGTTCAAGGTGGTCCGGTTAACATGAAACATTCGGCTTAATTCATTCAGCGATATTTTGTTCGAATAGTGGGTATGTAAATAAATCAAAATATCGTTTACCCTATCCCATTTATCAGCATCCTTCTCCTCCGTTAGACTTTTCTCCTGATCGATCAGCTTCGAGAGGAGAATAAGCACTTCCAGTAAGAGCGAGCGGGAGCGACAGGGCCAATTAAAGTCGCTTTGGGCCACAAGCGTGTGGTTCATTTGCCACAAGAGCTTAGAGATATGTTGCGCATTTGCAGTATCTATTGTGAATATGCGGGGATATTCCAGACTCCTCCTAACGAATGGCTGCAGTAGGTAAAGGTCCTGCTCTTCCGTGTCAGAGAAATTAGGGTGAGGATAGTGGACATTCTCGAAGTTGAATTTGCTATTCACAACTAATGGATCAAAATAAACTGATTTCATGGAGATATCCGAGGATACGACAATCTTCACATATTCATGTTCATTGATACACACGATCACAGGCGAAGTAAAAGGTGTTTGCAATCCTCCGCAGGATAGGATGCCTGATCCCTTCTCGATTAGCACAAAGCTCCATCTGCCATAAGTCTGAGTATCTTCTATACTAAATTCATTTTCAGTGAAATATAGAGGCAGGCGGTATCCCGGATGTACTTCTCTACCCATTGTTATAAACTCCACAGCATTCACCTCAGTTGGCCATTGTAAGACATTTTTAAATCCATTTTATAACACCTTTGGTTTGTATGATATACCTACAGCCATTCGAATGTACATGCCAACTTGTATAAAAGCAAACAACTGTTGCGGATACACCATTCTCGCTGCAAACCAGATCAGGTATGATGCCCCTGTAACATAAATCGTTTGAGGGGAGTCATACTATGAAGCTTGAAGCAAGAACTAAAAGAGCGGCTGTATTCCTTACTATAGTTATGTGTTGTACTCTGTTGGGGGCATGTTCGAAAACGGACACAACAACTGATAAGCCTAACTTGGAACCCGCCAAGAATGGTTCCATGACTATCAAATACGTGGGAAATTCCTGCTTCTATTTGACATTTCCTGATGGAACAACCATCTTGACCGATCCATACCCGGCGAAATTAGAAGCATTCTTTGGTCCAGCCCCTGATATGGAGGTGGATGCCTACACCGTCTCTCATTACCATGAGGATCATACTCCGGATATGAAGCAGCTTAAGGGAAAACCCACAACCATTGTCCCCGCTATGATGAAAGAGCCCCTTAAAGTCGGTGATGTAGAAGTAACTGGGTTTCCCTCCAAACATGTATCCACTTTAGGAGAGAATGAAATATTCGTATTTCGCTATGGTGATTTGAAAATCGTACACATGGGGGAGACGGATAAGATAGAGTCCCCAGAGGCACTGGAGGCCGTAAAGGATGCGGATGTTGTGCTGACATATACGGGAGAATACGGTCCGCAAACGTTGGATAATGGCGATATTTTTCAATACCTATATGATCTGAACGTAAAGGTCTTAATTCCACAACATTTCAGTAACCATCCTGAAGCAATATTCTATGGTGAGCCGACAATAGATCAGATTCTGAAAGAAGTACCCCAAGGTATCGAAACAATCAAGTTGGATGAATTGGTTGTGACGAAGGATATGAAAAAACAGTTTGTAGCACTGTCTCAAATGAATGCTAAATAAGGAAAATGTACTGGAGAAAGACGACTTCTGATTTATTTTCAGGGTTGTCTTTTTTTGTTCCATATAGAAACTCTTTTTATGCAGAGAAGCCTCCATCCCCTCCATTAATTAGTGGGTTTTGGAAGCTTCTTCACACATCGTTACTATTAAACTCTATTTCCGGTCGGTATCACCGTAGAACAATAAATATTGTTCAGCCTGGCTGCTCCAATAAGCATCATCGTGATGTCCGCCTTTGATCAAATGGAATTCATACGATTTCGTTTTCTTTTGGCTCAGTACTTCATTCAGCTTCTTCGCTGGGATTTGGAAATCATCCTGATCACCAACGTCGATGTAAATCTCTAGCTTAGCTAAGCTTTGGCTCTCGGCCAAATAAATCGGATCGCGTTCCTTTCTTAACTCATCGGTCGGGAAGATCTCATCTTGAAGTGGCTTCCACATTTTATTACCAAGAAATAATGCAGGAGCGTGTCCACCTACTTTACTAAATAATTGAGGGTTGCGGAAGGCTATGTGCAGAGCAGCAAAGCCCCCCATCGACGCACCGCCGATATAACGTCCTTTTCTGGATGGTATTGTACTAAAGTGCGTATCCACATAATGGATTAAATCTTGGGTAAGATAACTCTCATACAACCCCTCATGCCATGCTTTCGGATCTTCTGGATTACCATTCCAAATACCCGCCTTTTTCGCTGTATTGATTCCCCAGCTGTTGTCAAATTTCGGGGATATGATGATTATAGGCTCTATTTTACCGGTAGAGATTAATTGATCGGCTTTCTCGGTTAATTTCAATGCTTTGAACCAATGATCTTCATCGAATGGATACGCGTGCAGCGCATACAGTACTGGGTATTGGGTATTTTTGTCGTACCCAGGGGGTAAATACACGTTTACGTTCATGTTTTTCTCAAGAGATTCACTGTAGAAGGTTGCCTTCATCGTGGTTGAAGCATCCTTTCCTCCGTACGGTGCTGCTACTACGATTTGCTGCACAAGCAGCAGCAAGGCAACGAGCACAAACAACATCTTTCTCCATTTCATAAAATGCCTCCATTCGTCTATTAACCGCTTAAGTAAGGGGTGATTTCCCTCCTACCTAATGTAACTTGAAATGGATTGGATGTGCATAGCAGATCTACAGCGATTCCCTGCAAATCCGCAACATTACGTGGCTCAGCAAATCCACAATCGCAGGCTGGCAAAAGGATTGGAATAATGTCCGGCCCTCGAATTATACAGATGAGAATTGGGGCAAGCTAGTTATTTCGAATGACTTGAACCCTCAGTTCACTGGAACTGAGGGTTCTCTTGTTTATGTGGCAATAAGCCTACCGGGAAACAGTATTCAAATGAGCCTCAACGAATGGGTGGGCAAGTAACACATCGTAGATCTCATCTACCGGATTATATTCAATAATCACTTTTGTAAAGAAGTCAGAATTTCAATTCCCATGACAGTTGCCGGAATTCTATAACTTGGCGACAAATTTGATAATATCACTACAGCAATTTGATTTTCCTTATCAAATCCAACATAGCTGTTATAATTCCCTGTTCCACCATTATGCCAAATAATATTATTTTCATTATCAATCATCCAGCCAGCACCAACAGCATCTATATGTATTCCCATTTTTCTATAACTTGCAGATGAAGCCTTTACTTCAGCCAATGCTTCATGTGCCATAGATAAATATTCTGGTCTTTCAAGCATATGTATCTGAACATACTGCATCATATCAGTAATGTTAGATAATATTGCACCAGCTGGCATATATGCATCTGATTCAGACCATGCCCAATAATTCTTCAAATCACCAGAACCATCTGAAATTTTTGTATTTGTAAGTCTAAAGTCTTCTATAATATAATCATTCAACAATTTCGTAAAGTCCTCACCATATATTTGTTCAAGCACAGCTCCTACGGTTGCCATGCCAAAGTTAGAATACTTATATGAATAATCAGAATCATCCATATCAATTTTTTCGAGTCTTTTAATCAGCAATTCCTCAGATATTCCATTAAAATCGTTTTCTCTATGCAAAAAGTTAGATATCATAGGCTTTTCAAAATAGTATCCTTTATATCCAGACGTGTGCGTCACTAATCTTCGAATTGTTGGATAATAATCCTTTTTTGGAAGATTTAAATACTCGTCAATAGAATCATCGAGGTTAATTCTGCCTTCACTTATTGCTTTACAAAGCAATGATGTCGTAAATGTTTTTGTAACAGATCCAATTTCATATATATGCTCTTCTGGGGATAATATAGTGCCATTCTCACCATAAACGTTGTATATCATTTGGTCGTTCTGTATAACTCCTACTGTGATGACCGCATCTTTATTATCTTTTGTTGTATGTTTAAGCATTTCTTCAAATGTCATGCTTGATAGTTTATTGATTTTATATAAACCATAAGCACAATAACCACCAAATCCAGCAGCAATAACTAAAACTATTATTAAGATAACAATCAGTATTTTCTTAATGTTCCATATGCGCTTTTTCATTACTATCCCCCTAATCCTGTATTTCACATGCATTTTCAATTGCCTTTAAAATTACTTTTCTATTAACAGGTAGCAGCGAAAACAGCATCTACATGCAATGACCTAGCTTTTACAACCTCGTCAAGAACTGCTTCAGCTGCTGCATCCTTTTCGTTATCATGCTTAATAAGGTCAAATTCAAGAAATTTGATGTGCTTTTATCGACACGGCAACCTCAGCGCTTACCGGGAACAATTCAAAGTTTCCTGCATAAGTAACAACAATAACAACATTATATATAATTATTCTTTTTCTCATAACAACTCACTCTAATTGTTTCCATTCGTTTAATCAATCCTCCTGTTCACGTTGTTCCATTTTTGCTAGATTAGACATCATTCTATGAAGCACAACTCTTGCCTTTGACATTTCATCCTCCTCAATACCCATAAATAGAGCCGCTGTAAAGGTTGCAGCTTTTACTTGTATCATTTCTGAAAACTTATATCTCTCCTCCGTCAGTCTTATTCTTTTAACCCTAGAATCCTTTTTATCCTTTTCTAGGAAAATAAATCCCTTTTGTTCAAGTTTTAAAGCTATTTGCTTTACATTTTGGTGAGAACTTCCCATTGCCTTAGCTGTTTCTTTTAAGGTTGGGGGGGTATCAAATGTGTTTTCTATGACAACCGTCAAGAACCATTGTTTAAACGTTATGTCAAATTCTTTAAGTTCCCTTTCTAGTAAAGTCTCTTTTTTATTCGCTACTATTTGTATTGATCCAAAGACAAATTTCTCGTCCTTCATCAAATCCATTTTATTCAACACATTACCTCCTTTAATTTTACGTAACACATTACTTATATAGATAATATATTACCTTATTTTAAAAAGTTCAATACATTTTCATTAAAATAAACTTCTAAATAACAGCTGCAACCGGAATGCGGGTTTTTCAGGAGAAAAGTACTAGCGACTTATTAGTGTTGATCAAATTAGGTTTAACTTCATTGTAGACAACTCGTCTACGACATTGCAGGAAATCCCGCTAGTAAAATTCTTTCGTCTATAATACGTCTACAATATTCCAAAATGGTTTTGGCACTGGTGAATAGTTTAACGATCTTATCAGGGAACACTTTCGAAGAGGTCTTATTTATATCTGTGTTCGTTTCGCCATATTTCAGCGCATTCACCAGCCAAAGCATGCATCTATGAATCCATGAAGAAATGTAAAGACCTTGGTGCTGATATCGTCTTTGTTGCCCCTGATGAAGAACCTTATCGATGGTACAAAAGTATAGGCTTCAAGCAAATATCGAAGAGTTACTGTTGGTGTAAGTCTTTTTAAGTAAAAGTAATGCTAAGACTCATATTAATATATTTTTATAATAAAGACTGTCCTGGGTTTATACTTCGTCAACCACAGGATAAAAACTAAAACATTAAACAGCCTTATTTCGATACCACATCGGACTAAGGCTATCAGGCAAATCAATAAGGTATATACCCAATGAACGCCACTATCTATTCGTTTTGCTGTTTCTCCAGCTAACATAGATATTGAGTTTGTCTCATTAACTTGTGATATTATATGACCTTTTTCATCTTCAATGTGAAACATTCGCTTTCTATTAGTCACTAATCAAACGGTAAACCAAAGCTTTGGAAATTGAATTTTCTTATTAGAGGTTTGAAGTCAATATGAAAAATAGCAAAACAGTTATTATCTATAATTTTTTATTAAAAATTATATATTTACCATATTTTTCTTTACTTTTAATGGAAGTTAATCTATCGTATTAATAGGATGCGCATCCAAACCTAAAATTTGGAGCTGATAACTTGAAACAATTACTTAAATATTTATCAATATCATTCTTATTATTAGTATTTACTATTACCAATACTTCAGTAGTTTTTGGTTCTGACAAAAGTGAAAATGGAAATGAATTAAATTCCAAAACCTATTCTGCTGAAGTTTTGGGAAGTAAATCTAGTCGCGATACTATAAAGAATACAAGTATTGTCCTAAAGGATGTACTACTTTCTCAATCGAAGGTTTCAGTAGTAGGAGATGTTTATTCAACTGGTGTCCTTAAGTCTTTTAACTTAACAGGCAAATTAACCAAAGCGGAATACCCCGGTAAATTAATAGGAGATGTAGTTGATAACACTAATAACTTTGAAGTTATTTATTTGGGAATTGAAAAAAATCCTGAGAATAATATAACCTTTTTTGGTAATAAAAAGGGGAAAGCAACTTTAAAGATATACCTACTTGAAAAAGACACAAAAAATTTAACAGTATATGAAGATACAGATATAACAAACAGAATAGAAGTGGATGCTATATTTAATAGCAATGATTATGAACTCGCTAATCATGAGAATGAATTCTGGTATGGTAAAGTTTTTAAACCGGTTTCAGCAGAAACTTCAACTGGTTTTTCTACTCTAGCGTTAGCAAGTGGACATTCAGATGCTACTCACACTCTTTCATATAACATAGGTGGTTTGATAATATATGAGGATATCACTTTACGGGCATATATTGAAGGTCCAACTGCACTTGATAATTCCGGGGGAACTTTCACTACAAAATTTTATGTCTTATCAGAAGGAACACACTCAACAGATTACCCTAGTGCGAACTCTAGTCAAACAAATTTCACTATAGGATCTGCTACACCAACCAAAATTGAGGCCTATACGGAACCGGGGGATTACTTTAGATATGTTCAATGGGATGGGAGTTATTATCAAAGCGGCAGCTTAAATTTTACAGTCAAAGTTTCTTATAAAATTCCTGGCACTTTGGTTTCATTTAGTACAGGATATACAAGTTCACAAACCTTTCCTAGCAAGTCCCTCAAAACCTTTGATAACAGTGGTACTAATAAAGCAAGAATTGCTGATGTAGAATATGCAAAGGGTATGCAATTAAAAGATGTTGGAAATACATTTGACACTATCTTTGCGGTTGGACATTATGATACTAATAAATCTAAAAAACTCAATATTAGATGGACATATGATGTATTTAATTCGCAAAACTATTTAGCATTTGGAACACAAACTAAAAATATGTACTTTTCCTATACTTCCCAATAACAGATTAATAACAGTAACAGGGTGAATATTTCCATCTTCAACCCTCTTACACTCCTATCGATAAAGACAATCAATAGAAACAGCTATTAACTAGCATAAGAGGTGATTAAATGTATTTTTTACTTATCTTAATTGTTATTTTATTTTCGATTGTTTTTATAATAAAGGATGAAAATAATCAAATACTAAAAAATCTTTCGTTATTAACAACTATTCTACCTTTAATACTTGCCATTCTTATGTTAATTTCAGTAACCTATGATTCTGGTGTTGTAGGATTTGTATATTTGGGAGTTTTTGATGTCAAAGTAATGAATGTTCCCACGATAATAAAGACGTTCACAACCATTTCACTGATATCATTAACACTCTATTTTTACTCACATACGAAACAAAAATAATCCATGGCCTTCTCCAATTTGCTTTCGGAAAAGGGATTCCTGTATGCTTCTGCAGGATCGGGAATGAGTGATTACGGCACCCAAAAGCATCCTGTGCAGTTAAATGGTTTAGCTTATCTGCCCATCGCAGATGGCCCTACTGCTCCGGAAATACGAGCCTATGAAATACGTTATGAATCGACCGATTTAGCCAAAAAGCCCTACTTCTTCGGATGGACATTAGGAGAATTCCTTCTGGCAGCCTCCCGTATGCAAGATACAGCAGGCTGGCAAAAGGATTGGAATAATGTCAGGTCCTCGAATTATACAGATGAGAATTGGGTGCAAATCTATGAGACCAGCGATGCTACTGTCCAATCCTTCTATGTAACCACTCATGGACTGTTTACCCAAAGTCTGTATAGTAACATCATCAGTGATTATTGGGGCAAGCTGGTTATTGCGCCCTGTAATGTGTATGGAGACAGCAAAGTGAGCTTCGGTAATGTGCATAGCCTATTAGGGTTAAAGCGAGCGGTGAGATAACGGGTCTAGTCGCATCGGTAACCATCGAAGCCTGGAAGGATTGTGAACTGGAGGTCCATGGACATCATCTAAAGCTTCATAAAGGAGAACAAAAGGCGCTGGTACTCCATCTGACGCGCAATGAATGAAAGTTGAAATCAGAGTCACTCAGCCAACTGCGCGTCTGATCCAACGGTTAGAACCATGCACGAAAATCGGTACATGCTTGCAGCATTGAAGAATGACTTGAACCCCCAGTTCACTAGAACTGGGGGTTCTCTTGTTTATGTGGCAATAAAGCTTACCGGGAAAGGTAGGACATTGGCTGTGAATTCTGAGTTGCTGTCCATAATGCACGTGACCTGTCGTGTTTGGCTTTAATCATTACCGCTAATAGGTTTGATTACTGCTAAATTGTAAACACACCTTATATCTATTTTCGTTCTTATGGTGTGATATCATTTTGACTTAAAAACTTCAATAAATCGTTATTAAGCTGCACAATTTCGTTGTGTGCATTATTCGCATATTCCGGCAACAGCATATCCTTCACTATTTTAGTCCGCAGCCACATCATAAAGACGAAATCCAAAATCAAATCTGGACATTTAAGTACAATTTTAAATACAGATGGATTAATGGCAACGCCGGCTTTTTGTATTGCCCTTAAATACATTTTTAAAGTGAAGGTTATTCGGTGTGCCGTTTTTCTGGTTCTAGCTGTTTTTTCGTCAATGATCTTATTTTCAAAATGTAAAGCGCCAACCAATGCAATGTCCGATATTGAATGTGTTATTAGATACGCCTTCATATCCTTATTAATGGCGTAGGGAAGCTTTGCTGTTTTAAATAATTGCGCGAGGTTTTCTACACGTTCTGTCACTAAGCCGCTGATTTCTCCAAACATAGCAGCCATTAGAGCCTTGGGTGGAAATCGGGCATACAAAATTCCCTCTTTAATCTGTCCGCCGGCACCGGGAAAAGCTGGTAAAAGTCTATCTCCAATAATATTCAGCCACGAAGAAAATCCAATTGAATTATTAGTCATTGTAACAATATTTTTGCTTTGATTGTCTTTTAGTGCTAACAACGCTGGTTCGGATTGATCGTAACGAACGGTGACGAAAATAAAATCATACACATCATCATTTCCAAGCGTATCAATGACCTTTACTTTTAAAGATTTGACCACACCTTTTTCATTATATTGCAGGCCATTTTCTTTCAATGTTTTAAATTTATTAGAACGCGCAAACATAGTAACGTCGATCCCTGCTTCAATGAATTTGATTGCGTATGCGCTCCCTATAACACCTGCACCAAAAATTAAAATTCTATTATGTTTTACTGACATATAAATCGCCCCTTTTTTGACATATGTCGATTTATCAACTAACGTCTTGTATAATTATAATCAGAACTCTTAGTTTCCCTCAATGTGTAAACCGTTTGGATTTGTTGATTATTTAACATAATCATCCTATGTGTCTATTAAAGGAGCAAACAATGGATAGACGAATACAAAAAACCAGAAACGCTATTAACGAAGCATTTATAGGACTAATGGCAGAAAAGAATTTTGAACAAATAACGATAAATGAAATTGCAGACAGGGCTGATGTACACCGCGGTACTGTTTATTTGCATTATGTGGACAAGCATGATCTTCTAGAAAAATGTATTGAGATGCATTTAAATCAATTATTTCAGAATCAGTGTCCTCCTGGTGGAGACACCGAACATTTTTCTTCAAAAGATTCTATGCTCCATATGTTCGAGTATTTAGAGCAGCATGCTTTTTTCTATTCCACCATACTAACCAATAAAGGTATCCCTGCTTTTAGAAAGCGACTACTAGATATGGCTAAGAATAGCCTGAGTGAACAAATTAATAAGAGCGGCAGCAATCAAAATATTCAAAATGAGGTACTTATACAATTTTTAGCATCAGCAGGGGTTGGTGTAATAGAATGGTGGATTACGAACTCTATGCCTTATCCCGCGAAGGATATGGTAGAAGAATTCTGGCAACTTCTAGAGCGCTTTCAGCTATGAATAACCTCATTGTGCCACCCCTCCACATAGTGAAATGAAAATGTTTCAATTAAGATGTAATATCTAAATGAACAACAAAAAAGCGCTGAGGGTTTTCTCTCATCGCTTCTTTTTAATTACTATAACCACGCTTTCTCTGGCAGAGGGTAAAGTTCAAGCACTCACTCGCCCTTATAAGCCTTATGCAATGCGGCAAGGTCGAATTTCTTCATCTGCGAAAAATCCTTCGTAACACGTGCAATTTGCTCCGGTGTTCCCTTCTCCAGCATCTCGTCCATCTCGGTCGGAACAATCTGCCACGACACACCAAACTTATCGGTCAGCCAGCCGCATTGTTCAGCCTCGGGAACTGCAGAAAGCTTCTCCCAGTAGTGATCAATCTCCTCTTGCGAATCGCATTTCACCATAAAGGAGATGGCTTCGTTGAAATTGAATTTATGATCGTGCGCGCTGTCCATTACGGTGAACCACTGCTTCTCCAGCATGAAGTCAGAGAACATAATGGTTCCTTCCTGGTCAGGCTCCGAGCCTTTAGGATAACGGGCAATCATTCCCTGCTGCGAGTTGCCAAATACCGATAAATAGTGAGTCATGGCCTCTTCCGCCTTACCACACTTATCACCGACAAACAGTAACGACGGTATAATAGCCGGCCGCTCCTCACCTTCTGGATTTGTAAGGATCAGCTGCCAGGACACGCCATATTTATCCTGAATCCAGCCGTACCGCTCACTGAATGGATACTTGTCTAGCGGCATTAAAGCTTGTCCACCTTCTGATAATTTGTTCCAGACCTCATCTATTTTCTGTGCTGCATCTTTGTCGCGTGACGGATCAAAATTAACGAAGAAAGACACTGACGGATTTAACTTAAAATACGGCCCTGCACTGATGGCCATAAACTTCTGTCCCCATATTTCAAATGAAACTTGATCACAGTCACCTGACGGGGTGTCATGAATTGTCGTAACACTCGTAACCTTGGATTCGGGGAAAACAGAAGCGTAAAAATTAGCTGCTTCTACCGCTTCTTTGTCATACCATATATGCGGCACGATTGTCTGATTCGCGTTTGTCACAAGTCATTCCTCCTCAGCTTCCCTGTCCATCCGGAAACAGTAGGCTGTATTGTGGGGCAGAGTGAAAACTGCATTTAGGTTATCCCTGCGGCGGTTCCCCTGGGACATTCACTTGAAAAGTAACGCCGAACCTGTCCTTAACAATCCCATACAAAGGGCTCCAATCCGTCTTCTGCAATGGCATGACCACTTGACCACCGTCTTCTAGTGCGGCGAAAATCTCCCGTGCAATTGCCTCTTCTGTAGGATGGATGGCAATCTGAACCGTATCACCGTCCGCCTGATGCGACGTACCCGGAAAAGTATCGGAGAACATGAGATCTGCATTACCAACCTTCAAATGCGCATGCATCACAAGAGTTTTCATCTCATCGGTCAGTGGATGATTCGGATCTTCCGGCAAATCCCCGAACGTCATGATCCCGACCACGCTCCCGCGCAGCGCTTTTTCATAAAAATCCAGAGCTTCCCTCGTGTTTCCATTAAATACAAAATACGGGTTCAAACGGATTGACATCATTTTCATCCCCTTTAGAACAAGTTGGACAATCAACTTTATTATACACAAAAATTGAAGGAAATAAACGCTTTTTTACGAACATATGAGCCCCTATATCAACCTGGCTCGGTCATCTCCAGCACCTCCTATTGAGATGTATGATGGATTGTTTGTCGAGTGGATCGTCTTTATCCGTATATGGGTTCATCAATATGATTTCGGTCAATAACTTCAGAAATGAAAAAAGACACCGGTTAAGGTGTCTTTTAGTTTACTCCATATGGAGCCGAGGCGTGGACATGCAGAGCCACAATTCGGCGGGGGTTGCTGCTGGAAATGTACGCAATAGCCGTTTAGCAAACGTTGATTTTCAGTTGTATTTCTCCAGTGTCAATCTCCATGCCATAATCCATGTTTCCGATTTCTACTTGAAATTCCTCAAGCGTCGCATCACCAACTATAATGGAATCCAGGTACTTAGTGTACACATACTCCATACCACCAACACCCCGTTCATCTAGGCCTCACGATCTTTGGAGCTCTTTTATATAGCGGTATCCTTCCAGAAATCCTATCACAAAAGTTTCCTCTTCTTCGAGATCCGGTTATGTGCTGATATGTGTTCGAGAATGTTATTTTCCAACAGATATTAAATGAACTTATGCCAAAATGGATTGTGATGAAGAAAATGAATACCTTTCAGTTCAACCCACAGTTGGAAAATCAACCTCCATACTCATCTTGGTATAACTGGTATTTTTATTTCATGCTCATATAATTAAAGTAACGACGGTCGTAATACAATTTCAGGAGATGTAACTATGTTGAGCAATGAAAAAGTAGGAACCAGGATTTCCACTCTCCGTAAAGAAAAACAATTATCGCAGGAACAATTGGCAGAACAATTAAATGTTAGTGCACAAGCAGTTTCCAAGTGGGAGACAGGTAAATCTTTGCCCGAAACAGCTACTCTTCCTTTGCTTTCTGCTGTACTGGGTCATTCGATTGACAGCATCTTGATACCTCAGCGATTGGTTGTTCTAAATGCAGTATACACAGATGGTCATGAAAGTCATGATGTTACTCATTTTGTTAACCAGTTCGTTGCCGGGAATCATCTGACATTAACTGTAAATGATCAGACTTTCCCTAATCGTATCAATAGTAAGCGAATAAAGCTGCTACTGATCAAATATCAGATACCTTCGGGGACTTATATGACTTTTGTTTTGCAGGATCGCCTATTAATGCTTGATCTTACTATTGAGGGCTACATGGCACAGCCAAAAGAACTGGAATTTGTCTATGCTTCATACGGCAATGAACAGACGAATCGAAATGTTTTAGGCAAAATGAGACATTATCAATATTTTAAGTGGGAGCAGTTCACCGCCAATCACGAACTGTTCCCAAGCCTTATCGACAACCACGGAGACGATTACCTTTTGCTGGTTTATGTAAATGCCACAGGTATACATGCAATGAGCTGCCCGGAAGGAGACAGAATTCATTATACCCCCGACCGAACCCATTTTTTTAGAAGCAATGCCTTGAATGATCACTATATTGTCAAGAACATAGGACGTCTGGGTTTTGGTCAAGGAATGGATTGTTCCTGGGCAGGTGCTCTTTATCTTTCACTAAAAACCATGGGACATGAGACAACCTATGAAACGGTGATGGGTGTTTCCGGAGCGTGCTGGAGAATCGCTTTTACCCCTGTTTGGGATTATAGCTCTGCTGATGCACTTGTAGCTTATGACTATGCCAGCCTGGCATTCAAAGCATACGGACTTCAGGCTAGCTGGGCAGACCGCATTACACCAGAGCAACGTAAATTAGAGATGAAGATGGTTATGGCCAGCATAAAAAAACATCAATTGCCAATAGCTATCAACCTTCGAGTTGCTCCCGAGTGGGGAGTGATTACGGGCTATTTGGATGGCGGAAATACTTTGCTATGCCGAAGCTATTTTGACGAAGAAACCTTTGAAGAGCTTAAAGACAACCCTGAATTCCAGGAGCACATGAAAATGAGCAAGGGGTATCTGAATGTGGATCAATGGCCCTACCTCCTCATTCGTTTTGACGGCGAACCGGTTAAGCCATCCGCTCTGGATAGTCTTTATGCTTCGCTTCAAACCAAAGTGGACTCCATGAACGCCCAAGAACATAGTGAATATAAACTGGGATATCATGCCTTGCAAGAATGGCAAGAAGGATTGCTGGACGATCAGTGGTATCAACATGCGGACGATCAGGATTTTTCCCGGAGGCTCGGCGTCAATCACTTCTGCATAATGGCTCTGACCGATGCTAGAAGAAGTGCGGTAGTTTACTTAATCGATTCCTGCTTATCCATGGGAACATCCGCCACCACCGAATATTTAAGCCAAATGACAGCTGTCTACGAAGAAATGTATTCTCAACTTCAAAACTTCCAAAACAGTCTGACCGCCCCAAATTCTGTGGCAACCTTTAGTTCCCCCAAACAAGCTTGGACAAAGGAACAACGACAGCTGCAGGCCGATTTATTGCAATCTATCATTTCCCTGGAGCATCGTGGAGATGAGTTAGCCAAGAGAATCTTGGAAGTTAGAGAAAATCAATAAGAGATCTAGGGAGGAGCTGTCATCTCAGCTCCTTTTTTTGTCAATATAGGTACTCCAACCTTGGTGGATAGCATTCCCCAGGTGATCACAGGTTGCTTCGCGGCGCCCCTGTCTTCACATAGCCTCAGTGAAACTCACTGTATCATTAACAGCAAGCCTCAAAAACCGTGTCATAACAGGCTTATTTACCACTACGTATAGCCCAAAACAGCCGCTAAAATGAAAAAAGACACCATTTAAG
This sequence comes from Paenibacillus wynnii, assembly GCF_000757885.1. NCBI lineage: Bacteria > Bacillati > Bacillota > Bacilli > Caryophanales > Paenibacillaceae > Paenibacillus > Paenibacillus wynnii. The sequence goes on from NZ_JQCR01000002.1 coordinate 1,838,348, forward strand.
GTGTCTTCACTGATACTCCATATGGAGCCGAGGGGAGTCGAACCCCTGTCCGAAGATAACGGCACATAAGCTTCTACGAGTGTAGTCACAGTTTTGATGTCACCCGAGTATCGCCCCGTAACCGGCTATACGTTGGGTCAGCCTGATTATCTTCTTCAGCTCACCCCAGGCGGAGATGAGACAGCGTATTCCACTATTAGTTAGCCCCTAGCCCTGTCACATGGACGATGCAGAGTAGAAGCACGCACACAGTTTCTTAGGCTGCGAAAGCGTAGTTTGTTTGTGTTTTGCCGTTTAATAGGCTTTAGCGTTGATGAAGCGGACGCGTCCCCACTACTCGCTACTCATGCTCGAACTACCCCCGTCGAATCCAAGAACGGCCCCTCATTAAAAGGGCTTCTTCGGATCAAGCGGACCTCAAGCACATAAAGATCCAATCCACAGCTACTTCATCAGAAGAGGCTGTTCAGAAGTTAAGCATTAAGCTTTTACTTAAACATTATATCACATTTATCAATACTTTAACACGAGGGTTAAAGGAATTGAAGGTTGATTCTGGAACCTTGCGATTTGGTGATCCAGTTTATCTGGCGATCTTTTGCTTATCACGCAGTACACGTTGAATATCGCGCTGTGCATCTCTTTTTGCAGCTGTATCCCGTTTGTCGTACTCTTTCTTACCTTTACCCAGACCGATTAGTAACTTTGCATATCCGTTTCGCACATAAATTTTCAGTGGCACGATAGTGAAACCCTCACGCTTGGAGTGTCCAAGCAGCTTGAGAATCTGCACCTTATGCATCAGTAGCTTGCGCGTACGCGTGGGGTCATCCGGGTTCGCTCGATTGCCCTGTTCAAAAGGACTGATGTGCATATTGTGAATGTGAATCTCGCCGTTCCGAATGGTGGCAAAGGCATCCCCAATGTTAGCACGCCCATTTCGCAGCGACTTAATTTCCGTTCCCGTCAGTACCAGGCCAGCCTCATAAGTGTCCTCGATAAAATAATCATGGGAAGCTTTTTTGTTCTGAGCGAGCACTTTCCCATCTGCTTTTTTGCCCATGAGAATCACTCCTTGAATCAAATTCAGAGCTCTAATTGATAAAAATCCAACCTTTAGGGTTATTAGAACATCAGATCTATATTGTAACAAATGAATTCGAAGTAACGCAAGGACGTCAGCCGTTGAACTCCCCTGTCCTCTTAGGTTTCCTAACCCTTTTTGCTCGCTTCCGCTACTTTAAATGCACTCCATACAACTATTTCCGCATTTGCCTGCCTCAAATACCAGTTAGTTGCACTTCTTACATCTATTTTTGATGGTGGAGGCTCTTTTAGAGGGTGTTGGTAGATTTTAGTTGTATAAAGTGCATCTAAACCGCTAATTTGTTAAAAAGAGAGTCGTTTAGTTGTACAAAGTACAATTAAATCGGAGTCGGGACTTCCGTAGTGGCACAATGGGGAGCGATATGAGTGGTGTGGGCGGTTGGAATGGGAGTGAGCCCTTCAGTAATATTGAAAAGAGCACTGTTCCCCTTGAGAAGGGAAACAGCGCTCTATATTTAGAAGCTCTACGTTACTTTTTCTTCCTACGTCCGTCGCCGTTGCCGCCTGGGGCATCTTCGCTCCGCTTAGCAGCAGCTGGATTGTCGGTATTTTCTCCGTTGCCCGGTGTTACGGACTGGCCGATGAAGACACCGCCGTTCTGGGGTTTCTTCTTGCGGCGGACTTTTCCGCCTTCTGTACCGCTGTTGGCACGTTCAGGGGTTCCACCACCGTTGGGTCCACGATCCTCACGGCTGCGGAATCTGGTGTTACGGTCAAAGCCGAGGGATTCTTCCCCGCCCGGACCTCCGTATCCGCCCTTGCCGGAGCCGAAGCCGAAGTTAATGCCACGGCCTCCGTTGGCACCGGAGCCGTTCGTCGCCGGCACGCCGGCACGCTCACGCGCCGCCGCCGGTCCAGTGCCGCGCTGCGCGCCTGCGCCTTCTATGCCGGGCAGTTGCGCCACGGCACCGCTTGCGCCCTCGCCGGCGCCTTGCACGCGCTTGCGCTTGCCGCGGCCGCCCGGCGTACTGCCTGCGGCGCCACCGGCCGCTCCGCGCGGCCCTTCACCGACGCGGGCTTTGCCCCCCGCGTCCGCTCTGCCCGGGGCTGCGGCCCCGGGCTTGCCCTTACCGCCGCGGCCCTTGCCATTGCCGCCGACTTTACTTCCAGCGGTGGCCTTGCCGTTACCGCCGCCGTTGCGACCGCCATTACCGTTCCGGCCGCCATTACCGTTGCGACCGCCATTGCCCCCGCGGCCGCCGTTAAAGCCACCGCTACGGTGCTCGCCCTCCGCACGCGGTTTCATGTCGACCAACTCGAAGTCTATCGTGTGCTCGTCCATGTTGACCTTAGCGACTCGGATCTTAACCTCGTCCCCAATGCGGAACACCTTCGAGGTGCGCTCGCCTATGAGCGCCATATGAGCTTCGTCGAAGTGGTAGTAATCGTCTGTCAGCGCGCTGAGACGAATGAGTCCTTCGACTGTGTTATCCAGCTCGATGAACATCCCGAAGCTGGTCACACTGCTGATCATGGCATCGAATTCCTCGCCTACCTTGTCCTTCATGTATTCGCACTTCTTCAGTTGCTCTGTATCCCGCTCAGCTTCTACCGCAACACGTTCACGTTCGGATGATTGCTGGGCAATATCCGGCATCCGGCTGGACAAGTACTCGTGCCGCTTCTCGGTCAGAGCACCGCCATTCTCAATAACCTCACGCATTACACGGTGGATCACCAAATCGGGATACCGCCGGATCGGAGAAGTAAAGTGAGAGTAATATTCAGCAGCCAATCCAAAATGGCCTGTACTCTCGGCATCATACTTCGCCTGCTTCATTGAACGCAGCATCATCGTGCTGATAACCGTTTGCTCTTTAGTACCTTGAATCTGTTCCAAAAGATCCTGCAAAGCCCGTGGATGAACCGAGTTGCCCCGACCCTTGACGTGATAGCCAAAGTTAGCGGCAAAGGCCATAAAGTTCTGGAGTTTCTCTGGATCCGGGTCTTCATGTATCCGGTATAGGAATGGAACCTTCAGCCAGTGGAAATGCTCTGCTACCGTCTCGTTAGCTGCAAGCATGAATTCCTCGATAATCTGCTCCGCGACAGAACGCTCACGTTTCACAATATCAATGGCCTTGCCGTTCTCATCTACGATAATTTTGCTTTCTTCAAAGTCAAAATCGACAGCCCCGCGCCGCATTCGTGCATCGCGCAGCTTCATCGCTATCTCCTTCATCAAGCGGAAATCCTCAATTAGCGGGCTGTAGCGTTCCAACAGCTCAGGATCTTCATCCTCCACAATCTTGCGGACATTCGAGTAAGTCATTCTTTCTTTAGTACGAATCACGCTCGTGAAGACATCATGCTTCACAACCTTCATATGTTCATTAAATTCCATCTCACAGGACATCGTCAGCCGATCTACCTGCGGATTCAAGCTGCATATCCCGTTAGACAAACGGTGCGGCAGCATCGGAATTACGCGGTCAACCAAATACACGCTGCAGCCGCGGTCATAAGCTTCTTTATCCAGTTCCGAGCTCTCACGAACATAATACCCAACATCCGCAATGTGAACGCCCAGCTTATAATTTCCATTCTCCAGACGATCTACGTTAACCGCATCATCCAGATCCTTGGCATCTTCGCCATCGATAGTAACAATGTTAAGGCCGCGTAAATCACGCCGTCCCTGTTGAATAATTTCTTCATCCGTAATGGAGTCCGGGGCTTGGTTCGCCTCATTCATGACCTCATCCGGGAATCCCTCCGGCAGTTGGTGCTTACGGATAATGGATAGAATATCCACACCCGGGTCATCCTTGTGCCCTAGAATTTCAACAATTTCACCTTCCGCTGCCGAACGGCCCTCCGGATAATTCACGATTCGGACAACGACCTTCTCGCCGTCTACCGCACCCTTGAATGACTCCCTCGGGATAAAAATATCACGGTTAATCCGCTTGTCATCCGGCAGTACAAAACCGTAGGTCTCAAAGCTTTGGAATACTCCGACGGTTTGCAGCACTCCTCTTTTAACAATCCTTACCACTTCGCCTTCCATCCGGCCACCGGACGGACTTTTACCGGTCACTCGCACTAATACGATATCACCGTTCATCGTTCCTTTTAAATCATTGGCATGAATGTAGACGTCCGGGTGATCCCGATCGTCAGGAATGAGAAAAGCAAAACCTTTGGCATGAGCCTGCAGACGCCCTCTCACTAAATCCATGCGTTCTGGAACACCATAAGTGGCATTACGGGTCAATACAATTCGTCCATCCTGTTCTAGAGCAATCAACAGCTCTTCGAACGCCTTGAACTGAATATCGTCAGTAAGAGCAAAGTGGCTCACCAACTCGTCATAAGGCATTGGCTTATAAGCGGTTTCCCGCATAAAATCAAGTAGTATTTCTTCTGTTATCATGTTCGCACCTCGGCCTCCATGGCAGCTTTAAGCCGCCAGCATATATGTATGTCTTGTCCTACTTCACAAAAAAACCTACAAGCAAATTTTACCTTTATAATACTTCATACCCTAGTATACACGAAATCAATCTCCGGCATCCCTGTTCCTGCAATCTTAAGATGAATCCTTACAAAATTACAACAAAAAAACCTTCACCCATTTCATAAAGAAGAGAGCGAAGGTTTATTTAAATATGAATTAGTCGATAAAAACAGCTGCAAGGATTGCCGTAATAAAAAATCCTGCTGCCAGTCCAACTGTTACACGTTGCAGTACGAGTTCCATACCGCGTGCCTTAGATTTACCGAAGAGATGCTCAGCACCGCCGGAGATGGCGCCGGAAAGACCCGCGCTTTTCCCTTTTTGCAGAAGAACGACCGCAATAAGACCAACGGAAAAAACTAGGAGCATTACTTTCAAAAAGATATCCATTCACTTCCACCTCCTACGCCTAAGCATCAATATCTATGCTAATTTTGATTTTCACGATTCATAAACAGCATTTTTATTTTAACATAAGAAGGAAGGTATTACAACAGCCTAACTACCGATGCTGTCTATAATTTCTCGTAGAAATATAAGCAAGACCTTATATTTTGAAAAAAAAGGCCTGCCGAAATCGGCAGGCCTTTCATAGGCTTTAGTTAAGAAAGCCTATTATCTTTTGAGGTTGTAGAAGGATTTCATGCCGTTGTATTGAGCCAATTCACCCAGTTCGTCTTCGATGCGAAGCAATTGGTTGTATTTAGCAACACGGTCTGTACGGGAAGGAGCACCAGTTTTGATCTGGCCAGCATTAGTCGCAACTGCGATGTCAGCGATTGTGCTATCTTCAGATTCACCTGAACGGTGAGAGATAACTGCTGTGTAACCGGCACGTTTAGCCATTTCAATAGCATCGAAAGTTTCAGTCAATGTACCAATTTGGTTAACCTTAACCAAGATGGAGTTACCGATACCTTTTTCGATACCTGTTGCAAGACGCTCAGTGTTAGTAACGAACAAGTCATCACCAACCAATTGGACTTTGTCACCCAATTTTTCAGTAAGCAGTTTCCAACCATCCCAGTCGTCTTCGGACATACCGTCTTCGATTGTGATGATTGGGTATTTTTCAACCCATGAAACAAGAAGGTCAACATACTCGGCGGAAGTGTAAGATTTACCTTCGCCAGCAAGTGTGTATTTACCGTCTTTGTAGAACTCAGTGGAAGCAACGTCCATACCCAAGAATACGTCAACACCTGGTTTGTAACCAGCTTTTTCGATAGCTTCGATAATTGTAGTGATTGCTTCTTCATTCGAACCAAGGTTCGGTGCGAAACCACCTTCGTCACCTACAGCTGTGTTCAGACCTTTGGCGCTGAGTACGGATTTCAAGTTGTGGAAGATTTCTGCACCTATGCGAAGAGCTTCTTTGAAACTTGGAGCTCCTACAGGAAGAACCATGAACTCTTGAACGTCGATGTTGTTGTCAGCATGCTCACCACCGTTGATGATGTTCATCATTGGTACTGGAAGAGTTTTAGCGTTGAATCCGCCCAGGTATACGTACAAAGGAATATCCAAAGCTGCTGCTGCAGCACGGGCTACGGCCATGGATACTGCCAGGATTGCGTTAGCGCCCAGCTTAGCTTTGTTAGGAGTACCATCAAGAGCGATCATCAATTTGTCGATACCCAGTTGGTCAAGAGCATCCATACCGATTACTTCTGGAGCGATAACTTCATTTACGTTCTCAACAGCTTTCAGAACGCCTTTACCCATGTAACGGGATTTGTCGCCATCACGAAGCTCTACAGCTTCATGAGCGCCAGTGGAAGCGCCGGAAGGAACGATAGCGCGGCCTTTAGCACCGGATTCAAGATAAACGTCAACCTCTACAGTTGGGTTACCGCGGGAGTCGAGGACTTCGCGAGCATACACATCAGAAATAATAGTCATGTAATTTAGTCTCCTTTTAACTTTTGTTTTATTGGTATTGATTGATGAAGCCTATAGGAATTTACTTGCGGCTGGCAATCATGGATTGTCCGGTCATTTCCGCAGGTTGCGGAAGTCCCATCAGATCCAGAATCGTCGGTGCTACGTCTGCAAGAATACCGGAATCGCGCAGTACAACATTCTCAGATGTAAGAATGAAAGGAACTGGGTTAGTAGTATGAGCCGTGAACGGACGACCGTTCTCGTCAAACACCATATCCGCATTACCATGATCCGCGATAATGATTGCAACGCCGCCTTTAGCGACTACTGCATCTACTACCATACCCACACATTCATCCGTAACTTCAACTGCCTTAATTGTTGGCTCCAGCATACCGGAGTGTCCAACCATATCAGGGTTAGCAAAGTTCAGGATAATAGCATCTTGTCTATCCGCTTCGATTTCTGCTACGCAGGCCGCCGCCACTTCGTAAGCACTCATCTCTGGCTGCAAGTCATAAGTTGCCACTTTAGGAGAGTTGATCAGGATGCGAGTTTCACCAGGAAGTTCCTCATCACGTCCACCGCTGAAGAAGAAGGTAACATGCGGGTACTTTTCAGTTTCCGCGATGCGCAACTGCTTCTTGTTCTGCTGTACAAGTACTTCACCTAATGTGTTGTCCAGATTCTTCGGTGAGTAGGCAACGTAGCCTTGCACCGTTTCACTGAACGTGGTCAAGCATACAAAGTGTAGATTTTGTGGGAACAGGGGTCCACGTTCGAAACCGCGGAAATCCTGGTTGGTGAATACTTGCGACAGTTGGATGGCACGGTCAGGACGGAAGTTGAGGAAAATCACGGAATCACCGCTCTCAACTGCTGTTACTGGCTTGCCTTCACTGTCTACGATGACACTTGGCTCAACGAATTCATCGTACACAGAATTCTGATAAGAAGAAGTGATCGCCTGAAGGGCATCGGTATATTTCGGGCCTTCGCCATAAACCATAGCGCGGTAAGCTTTCTCAACACGTTCCCAACGTTTGTCGCGATCCATCGCGAAATAACGTCCGGATACGGTAGCAATTGTTCCTACGCCAATTTCCTCAATCTTGTGAATCAGATCTTGGACGAACTTTTGCCCGCTGTCAGGAGCCACGTCGCGGCCATCCATGAAAGCATGGATATACACTTCATGCATATCTTCTTTCTTGGCAAGATCAAGCATGGCGAACAAGTGTTTAATATGGCTATGTACCCCTCCGTCGGATACAAGCGCATACAGGTGAAGCTTTTTGCCGGTTGCTTTGGCATTTCTTACTGCAGCAACCAGTGTTTCATTTTCAAAGAACTCACCGTCACGGATAGATTTGTCAATGCGAGTCAAATCCTGATATACGATTCGTCCTGCTCCAATATTCAAATGGCCCACTTCGGAGTTGCCCATTTGCCCTTCAGGAAGACCAACAGCTTCACCGCAAGCAGTAAGTGTTGTGTTAGGATATTGAGTCAAATAACGGTCGTAATTAGGTTTGTTAGCTTGGGCAACTGCATTGCCTTCAGCTGTGTTACGCAATCCGAAACCATCCATAATGATTAAAGCAACGGGTCTTGGTGCTGACATCCTTACTTCGCCCCCTCAACTAGTGAAACGAAGGAAGCAGGTTGCAGACTGGCACCGCCAACAAGCGCGCCGTCGATATCGCTTTGGCCCATATATTCAGTTACGTTCTCAGGCTTCACGCTGCCGCCGTATTGAATACGAACAACTTCAGCTGTCGCTTCATCGTACAGACCTTTTACAAGGGTACGGATGTAAGCAATAACTTCGTTAGCATCTTGAGAAGTAGAGGATTTACCTGTGCCAATAGCCCAGATCGGCTCGTAAGCAATAACTACTTGTGAAGCTTGTTCAGCACTGAGTCCTGCGAATGCAGCTTCAGTTTGAACTTTACACACATCTTTAGTCTGATCAGCTTCACGCTCTTCAAGCTTTTCGCCTACACAGACAATTGGAGTGATGCCGTGACGGAATGCCGCATGCATCTTTTTGTTCACGATTTCGTCAGTCTCGCCAAAATAGGCGCGACGCTCGGAGTGTCCGATGATAACATAATCCACACCGAGATCCTTCAGCATTACGCCGCTAATCTCGCCTGTGTAGGCGCCGTTATCTTCGAAGTGTAGGTTTTGTGCGCCAACCTTGATGGTTGTGCCTTTTACTGCTGCTACCAAAGCTGGCAGGTTAGTGAATGGCGCGCAGATTACAGTCTCTACGCCTTCTACTTCTGCTTGGCCTTTGATTTCAGAAATAAAGCTTTCGGCTTCCGGAACCGTTTTGAACATCTTCCAGTTGCCTGCGATAATTGGTGTTCTCATAACTTGATAGCCTCCTTCTACGTCTTACTTGTCGTTCAAAGCTTCTACGCCAGGAAGCGCCTTGCCTTCCATGAACTCGAGTGATGCGCCGCCGCCAGTGGAGATATGATCCATTTGGTCAGCCAGGTGGAATTTTTCTGCTGCAGCTGCGGAGTCTCCGCCGCCGATAACAGTGTAACCTTCAGTAGTTGCACAAGCTTTAGCTACTGCAATCGTACCTTCGGCAAAAATGTCGATTTCGAACACACCCATAGGTCCGTTCCAAACCACCAATTTGGAGTTTTTGATAACATCGGCATACATTGCTGCAGTTTTTGGACCGATATCCAGACCCATCCAGCCTTCTGGGATATCTGCTACATCAACTACTTTAGTGTTAGCATCCGCGCCAAATTTGTCAGCAATAACTGCATCTACTGGAAGCAGGAAGTTTTTGCCGAGTTTTTTCGCTTTTTCAATAAATCCAAGAGCAGTATCAATCTTGTCGTTATCTACAAGGGAATTACCGATTTCGTGACCTTGAGCTTTGGTAAATGTAAATGCAAGGCCGCCGCCAATCAGAACATTGTCAGCCAAAGTCAGCAGGTTATCGATAACATCAATCTTGTCTTTAACTTTCGAACCGCCAATGATAGCCGTGAAAGGACGCTCCGGGGTGGAAAGAGCTTTACCCAGAACAGACAATTCCTTCTCCATCAACAGACCGGATACAGCTGGTAAGAAATGAGCGATACCTTCTGTCGAAGCATGAGCACGGTGAGCTGCGCCGAAAGCGTCATTTACGAACAGATCAGCAAGCTCAGCGAATTGCTTAGCCAGTTCAGGATCATTCTTTTCTTCACCTGGGTAGAAACGAACGTTCTCAAGAACGATTACATCGCCTTCGCCAAGTTCAGCGATTTGAGCTTTTACAGCTTCGCCAATAGCTTCATCAGCTTTAGCTACCGGTTTGCCCAGAAGTTCAGACAGACGAGTTGCTGCAGTTGTCAAACGCATGGAATCTACGAATTCGCCTTTAGGACGGCCCATGTGGCTTGCAAGAATAACCTTTGCACCGTTCTCGATCAAAAATTTAATCGTTGGAAGGGTTTCGCGGATACGTGTATCATCGGTGATTTTGCCATCTTCTACAGGTACATTAAAATCCACCCGTACGAAAACGCGTTTACCCTTAACTTCTACATCACGAACACTTTTCTTATTCATGTCTATTTCCTCCACACCCAAAATTTATACGGTCAGGAATCCAAAGAATGTACTTTCAAGAAATATAAGCAAAGTATGAAGTCAACCTTATACTTTGCTTATTTTCTCAGAAAGAGCGGAAACAAGGACGTTCTGTTTCCGCTCTTGAACTGGACTTATATAAAATCAATATTACTTAGCGATTTTTGCAAAGTGCTCTAAAGTACGAATCAATTGTGCAGTGTAGGACATTTCATTGTCATACCAAGCAACTGTTTTAACCAGTTGTTTGTCGCCAACAGTCAATACTTTAGTTTGTGTAGCATCAAACAGGGAACCGAAAGTGATTCCTTTGATGTCGGAAGATACGATTTCATCTTCAGTGTAGCCATAAGATTCGGAATCAGAAGCGGCTTTCATAGCTGCATTGATTTCTTCAACAGTTACATGTTTCTCAAGAACAGTTACCAATTCAGTCAGGGAACCAGTTGCTACTGGAACACGTTGAGCTGCACCGTCCAATTTGCCTTTAAGTTCAGGAATAACCAAACCGATTGCTTTAGCAGCACCAGTTGTGTTAGGGATAATGTTCTCAGCTGCTGCACGAGCGCGTCTGAAGTCGCCTTTCGCGTGTGGAGCATCCAAAGTGTTTTGGTCGCCAGTGTAAGCATGAATTGTTGTCATCAAACCTTCAACAATACCATAGTTGTCTTGAAGAACTTTTGCCATAGGAGCCAGGCAGTTCGTTGTGCAAGAAGCACCGGAGATTACAGTTTCAGTACCATCAAGAATGTCATGGTTTACGTTGTAAACGACAGTTTTCATATCGCCAGTAGCAGGTGCAGAGATAACTACTTTTTTAGCTCCGCCTTTTAAGTGTTTCTCAGCAGCTTCTTTAGTTGTGAAGAAACCTGTGCATTCCAGTACGATATCAACGCCGAGCTCGCCCCAAGGCAATTCTTCAGGGTTGCGGTTCGCAAGAACCTTAACTTCTTTACCGTTTACTTTGAAGAAACCTTCATGAACTTCAACATCACCCTTGAAAGTTCCTTGAGTTGTATCATATTTCAACAAATGTGCAAGCATCTTAGCATCAGTCAAGTCATTGATTGCTACCACTTCGATACCTTCTACATTTTGAATACGGCGGAATGCAAGGCGTCCAATACGTCCAAAACCATTAATACCAACTTTAACACTCATTGAATAGTTCCTCCTAGAATTCGTTTTATTTATTCAAGACAGGCCGTTAAGCTTGTCAAGACAACAACGTTAAGTATAATGCAAAAAAACAGATTGCGCCCCCCACAAAATGGAAGCTAGTGCACTAATTGTACATGTTCATCAATTTCTCTGCCTATTTCCACTGCAGCCGCCTCGTCCGTCACAAGAATATCCTCTTGCCCAAACCGGAGCATGGCATGAATGGCTTTGGATTTGCGTTTACCCCCAGCTATACCGACTACGACTTCCGTGCGAATGATATCCTCAAGACGCAGTCCCATCGTAAGCATAGTGTGAACAACCTGCCCATCTTCATTAAAATAATAACCGAATGATTCGGCTACCGCGCCTTCTTCCTGAATCTCCAAGACCGTTGCCTCATCCAGCTTCCGGCGTCGAGTCATTTCGATGGCGTCTCCAATTCCGTGAACAATAATACGTGAACGACGGATGATCTGCACAATCTCCCTTGTATTGGAATCCTGGGCAAGGGACTGGTATGCATCCTCACCAAGCAGATCTGGAACATGCAGCAAGCGGTATTGCGCTCCAACTCGTTTTGCCATTGTTGAGGCAATCGTATTGGCTTGTATCTCCATACTTTCTCCTAATCCTCCACGAGCCGGTACGAACCAGGCATCCTTGTAAGATAGAGGTAGCGGCGGTGTAAGCTGATCCGCCATTTCGGCCAATGTGGAGCCGCCAGTTACAGCAATCGTGTCATCGCTCCGAAGCACACTTAGCAATGCTTTGGCACCTGCGCGCCCAAGCTCACGTTTGGTGAACGGGGATGTTTCACAATCACCAGGGACAACAATTACTTTACTCAGACCGTACGTTGACCGTATCTTCTCCTCCAGATCGTCTAGACCAAACAAGCTCTTAGCGATTGGCTCCAACAGATCCAGCAAGCTGCGGCCAGCATCACTGGTTCGCATACCCACACTGTCGATCTCGATAAGCCCCTGCGATTTCAGAAGATCCGTCTCGGCACGCAAGGTGCGCTCCGTCATGTTCAAGGAAGCGGCAAGCGTTCTGCGCCCAATAATATCGGACAGCATGATCTGATGAAGAATCGTATACCGTCTCTTAAGGGTTTCCATGAGATCAGGCAGAAGCTGCTTTTGTATTTCTAATAAGTTACGCATGCTTTCACTCCTGCAACTTCGTCTTTCTCTATTCCCTTTGTCATGGTCTCAAAATGTCCCGGGCTAACTTTTTAAGTCCCACCCATATCTTACCCAAATTTTGCCCTGAAAGCAAGTCTTCCGAGAGTAGAATTCACAACCGCCTTTCTTCTTATACATTAATAACATTAAGGGGTCTCTTATATAGGGTAGTTATCAGCGGATAAGGCTTCTTTATAAAAGACAGCCATCATGTTACTGCTAGAGGAGCACGGAGATATTCCTTGCTTTTGCATCTCATTCGTATTATAATAATTTCTGTTGCGCCCGTGGTCCAATGGATATGACGTAGGCCTCCGAAGCCTGAGATCCAAGTTCGATTCTTGGCGGGCGCGCCATTATTTTTAATAATATGTATTTTTTAGCAACGCCTATAATATGATTTAACCAAAGTGCCAATGAATGGCTCTTTTTTTTTGCAATAAGTTTGACTTTCTTTGACTTTTTGTTTGAATTTGTTTATCATGTGGTTATTACGGTAAGAGTAACTAAGAAAGACATTCTAACAGCCAATCTCAAGGAGGTTTTCCACGTGAGTTATATTCCTATGGTCGTAGAACAAAGCAACCGCGGCGAGCGCGCTTATGACATCTATTCCCGCCTGCTGAAGGACCGCATCATTTTCCTTGGAACAGAGGTTAATGACGTGGTAGCCAATTCCATTATCGCGCAAATGCTATTTCTAGCTGCCGAGGAACCGGATAAGGACATTCATCTATATGTGAACAGTCCGGGTGGTTCCATTACTGCGGGTATGGCTATATTTGATACAATGCAATACATTAAACCTGATGTATCTACCATCTGTGTGGGTATGGCAGCTTCTATGGGAGCCTTCCTGTTAAATGCTGGTGCCAAAGGTAAACGCTTTGCATTGCCGAACAGTGAAATTATGATTCACCAGCCTTTGGGCGGTGCTCAAGGTCAGGCATCGGACATCGAAATCCGTGCACGCCGCATTCTTAAGCTTCGCGACAAGTTGAACCGCATTTTGTCCGAGCGTACCGGCCAGCCGATAGAACGTATCGAGAAAGATACAGATCGTGATTACTTCATGACTGCTGCTGAAGCAGCTGAATATGGTATCGTTGATAAGGTTATTGAGAAAACACTGCCAGTCGGTGTATAAGACACTTGAAATGAATAAGACCCCGTATCTGCCTCAAACGCAGATACGGGGTCTTTTATTAGCAGAATCTTTCATTACAACATACCGTAACCCAGATGGTTTAGCTTCTCGGCAATTACATAGTAACCCCGTTTATTAGGATGAATATGATCTAAGAATAACAATTCTCTTTCATTCCCCGCAAAACTATTGTAAATGGATGCAAACCCACAACTCCGGCTATTGTACTGTGAGGCATGCCGATTGAACTGCATGACCCAATTAGACGCTTCATCAAGTCTTGGATAGGGATTATACAACCCAACAATCCGGATAATATAAGGGCTTGCCGAATTCCTTTTCAACTGCCACAATGTACCCATAATTCCGTCGAAGTTCTTCTGACATTCCTGCAAGGCTTTTCGCAGCACAACCGGGGTACTCCCTTGCTGTCCCGCTGAGGATTTAGCCGCACGAATGAGGTCGTTCCCACCAATAGATAGAGTGATAAGATCAGCTTCCTGAAGTGCCTGACGGTACATACTATTTCCGCGTAATCGCTGTTCCAGTTCTCCTGTTGTTAACCCGTTCACGCCTAGATTCGTATAGACAACCTTGGAGCGAAGCCTCGCCTCAGCCATCCTGCTGTACACCGGCACGAACCCATTACCGGGCAGCGCACCAAATCCTGTTGTCAGTGAATCCCCGATCGCAGTATATCGGTACCTCATGATTCTCCCCTCCCCATTCATATGCTAAATTCATAATTTAGGATATGAGCTGGAGCCGTAATAGGTAACGGGGAGATGTCCATAGCTGGTGCTGAAATTTAACCTTATTTCAACTTGGCAAATGGGCTGGTTCCATCCGGCAGTAGTTCGGTGAAATTGAATGTGTAGGTTGGGAACCCTTGAGCGTAGGCTGTATATTCATATAACTGAAAGAAGATGACGACCTTGCCCTCTTTTAAGTAAAAGTATTTCTCGGTATTCAGACCATTGAATCCACCCAGATAGCCACCCTCAGCCTTAATCAGCTTACTAAGCTTGGCATTAAGCTCTTTCTTGTAGTTGGAATTGGCTCCGAACAGATCACCCAGCAACAGACGCTTGCCATCCTTCAGTGAGAAGGTGAAGGCGTTGCGATAAGTCATTCCGTGGGCGCCGCCTGTATAACTAAACTGCTCCGTAACCAGACTCAAGATGCCATTTTGGTTGTACGTAACTATATAATTACTTTCGAATTCGTATGGGCGATCCTCTTCTGTTTTATTCGCAATTTCTTTCTCAGCTGCCACCGCAAAACTCATTATAGTCTGCTTCAAGGTGTCATTAATCTTCTTTTGCACCTCAGGATTGCTTAACCCGTTGATCTGCGGATACTCCAGTTTGATGTCGGCGCCTTCTTTTAACTTCACATAGCTCCCCGTTGTAACGTTCAAAGCATTTTGCGGTCTGGTGAGTACATTAAGTCTACCGGAAGCTGCATTCCAATCCCCCTGATACCCCAAATAATCACTCAAAAGTTCAAAAGGCACATAGAGACGATTATTAAGGTTCTTTCCTTCATACTCACGGATAAAATAATTATTCACGGCAATGGAATTCCCATATGTGGACACCATGAGCTTGATTTGCTTAATTCCTGATCCTATCGTATAGGTATTCTCCGTCTTATTATAAGAAACCGGCATATGAAGGGTGTCTCGCATAAAGCTTATAGGAATCCATACCTTCCCTTCACGAAAAATACCTTGCTGCGGGGCTATAGTCCCGTTTGATTTTAAGATCACCTGTGAGCTATCGACTTTCTTGACTTGTGCCGTTGAGGATGCCGCTAAGCTTGGTTCTGTTCCCAGAAGTCCTCCTCCAAGTACAATCCCTGCGGCTATCAAACTAACGCCCCATTTGCGGCTGCTTTTCCATGAATAATCCATGATCCATTTCTCCTTTTCGCTGGTGCATTCAATACTTCCTATTATAATGAACCGGCGTAGCCCGGATGTTACAATCCGCTTTACAGTTTCTTAGTAATTTGGAGCTAGATCAAATCATCTTATTACAATACTTTAAACAAAATGAGAGGTTTAACTCACATTCACAGGAAAGGGAAATAAAAAAGGAGGTTCGCCCCGCTATATCAGCAGAAGTAAACCTCCCATCTCACTACGTTCCCTTATGGGTACTTACGATATTATTTCAATTCATAGGTTACGCTAAGCACAGTTGTTAGCTTTACCTCACCCGGTTGTACAGTGGTGCCGCCGGCATTATCCGCCGCAGCCGACTCCATTTTCATATTGTCATAGTAGACAGGGTTGTTGCTTACATCACTTTGAGTAACAGTGACCACTTGACCAAGACTCCGTTTGGCTGCTGTAGCAATAGCTCCTGCTTTAACATCCGCATTGGCCATGGCTTTATTGATAACCTGTGCTTCAAAAGCAGAGGAATCTTCAACCGAGAAGCGGGCATTCCCGATATTATTTGCTCCCGCTGCGGAAGCAGCATCAAGCAGTGCGCCAACCTTGGACAAGTCACGGTAAGCAATTTGCAAGGTATGGTGGGCATTATAGCCTTTAATCTGTTGGCCTTCTTTTTCACTATAGCTGTAGTTAGGTTGTACATAGAACTGAGTGCTTTGAATGTCCTTATCTGCAATCGCCCAAGTCGTCTTGAAAAGCGTTGTCAGCTTCGTGATCTTTGCACCATTACTTTTTTGAGCTTCTTGGGCGGTTGCCGCCGATGTATCCACCCCAATGGACAGGTACACAATATCCGGCTTGATCGATAACTCTCCTTTACCTACTACGTTTACTATATTTTTCTGCACATCCTCGGCAAAAGCCTTTTCAGGACCCTTAAACGCTCCGCTCAGGCCGATCCCCCCCATAATTAAGCTTCCTGCCAGCAGCACCGATCCAAATGATTTAACCCAATTCTTCACACTTGCCATCCCCTTTCACTCTTTTAAAATGTTTGTATTCTCTAGACGAGACCCCCTGGGAAAAGTTGCAGCATTTCTTCATTATATTTAAATATTAAAAAAAGCCCATAAAGGGCTTTTGGTCAATCACAAAGTAAGGCCTTACAATTATTGGTTCTCCAGCTCTTCCTTGCTGACGAGACTCGTCAATGCCGTTACAGCTTGCTCCGCGTCGGCGCCATCTGCACTGATGTAAATCTCCGTGCCCGAACTGATCGCAAGACTCATAATCCCCATGATGCTTTTTGCGTTTACTTTTTTATCGTCTTTTTCCACGAAAATCTCAGACGAAAACTTATTTGCTTCCTGCACGAATAATGCTGCAGGCCGAGCATGGAGCCCCGTCTTTAACCGTACAACTACCGGGTGCTTTGTCATGAAACGCTTACCCCCTATTTGAGATCTTCCCAAAATTTTCACATTAAATTTTATAATATTATATCATTATAACGTAATCCACACTAGAAAAAAAATATTAGCTGCCCCGAACCTTGTCCGCCAGCTCATCAATTTTCCGAAGTCTATGGTTTACGCCTGACTTGCTAACCGTCCCTTTCAGCATCTCCCCGACTTCCTTGAGGTTGATATCAGGGTGGGCCAGTCTAACTTCAGCTACTTCACGCAACTTATCCGGCAAGCTCTCCAGTCCAACTTCTCTCTGCAGCAGCTTGATATTCTCAATCTGCCGCACAGCAGCACTGATGGTTTTGTTCAGATTGGCTGTCTCACAATTAACGATGCGATTCACGGAGTTGCGCATGTCGCGCATAATCCGCACATCCTCGAATTTGAACAGTGCCTGATGCGCCCCGATCAGACTCAAGAATTCGATGATCTTCTCGCCTTCTTTAATATAGAGAATGAAGCCTTTCTTGCGTTCAATACAACGGGCGTTGAGGTGAAATTCACCAGCCAGGTCCACCAGCGCCTTGCAGTGCTCCTCGTACATGGAGGAAATCTCCAGATGGTACGAAGAACCCTCCGGGTTGTTCACTGACCCGCCCGCCATAAAGGCACCACGCAGATATGCGCGTTTACAGCAGTTTTTGCCCACGATTGCGTCGTCAATACCGTCTGTAAAGATAAAGCCCTCGGAAACAATTCTGAGGTCGTTCAGAATTTCCTGCACACGGGAAGGAATCCGAACGATATAAACGTTATTTTTCTTCAAACGCATTTTTTTACGCACGAGAAGCTCAATATGGACCTGGTAATATTTCTTAAGCAAGGAATAAACCCGCCTTGCAATCGCGGCATTCTCTGTCGAAATGTCCAGAACTACCTTTTTGCTTGAAAGCTGCACCGATCCGTTCATCCGAATCAGTGCCGACATTTCCGCTTTCTCACAGCAGGGCTGGCTCTCGACCATCGTCAGCTCTTTTTTTGTCAGTGCCGCAAAAGACAAGGGTCTCACCTCTTTCTAAATCCTGTAGATTTGGCAGGGTTATCTAGATATCCAATCGGTTACGAGCTGAAAAATATGATTGCTTAGTTTGTCTGTATCATGCCGCAAGTATGTCTTAAACAAGACCAGTTTATCCGCAATAACCTTATATCCGGTTCCCGCTAGAGCTTCCCGGTCAAGGCGTACCGGGCGGGCACCCTTCTCCGCATATTTACTCTGCACCTGCGGCGGAATCTCTCCGTCATTGACAATCACATAATCGAACAGATGCAGTCCGATATGGTCATACACTGCTTGCAAATGATCGCTTACGGTATAATTATCTGTTTCACCGGGCTGAGTCATTACATTGCAGACAAAAATTTTGATTGCTTTAGAGGAGACAACCGCTTCTGCCAGCTTCGGCACAAGTAAATTAGGCAGAATACTTGTGTACAGGCTGCCCGGACCAATCAGTATTGCATCTGCATTCTGGATGGCTTCCAGCGCCTCCGGCAGTGGTTCTATATCCGCCGGTTCCAAAAACACACGCTTGATGATACCGCCGGCTTCAGGAATCTTAGACTCCCCTGTTATAAGCGTGCCGTCGGACATTTCCGCGTGAAGCACTACAGCCTCCGCAGCAGCGGGCAGTACCCGTCCGCGAACGGCGAACAATCGGCTCAGTTCACGGACAGCTGTGACGAAATCACCCGATATGTCGGTAAGTGCTGCAAGAATCAGGTTGCCGAGGCTGTGCCCGGCAAGACCTTCACCGCTGCTGAAGCGGTACCTCATAATGTCAGCCATCAACGGCTCTACGTCAGCCATTGCGGTCAACACATTGCGGATATCGCCCGGAGGCGGCATTTGCAGCTCGCTCCTCAAGATGCCGGAGCTGCCCCCGTCATCAGCTACCGTCACGATGGCTGTAATATCCAGCGGCTTTTCCTTCAATCCGCGAAGCATTACAGACAATCCAGTACCCCCGCCCATAACAACGATACGCGGCCGCTCTCTTAGTTCTTCAGCCACTGTAATCCCTTCTCTCGTTAGTGCCGATCGCGTTCGGCATCCCGATGACTAACCGTTACCGATTCTGTCTCGCTGACTCCCAGCATTTTGCCTAAATATTCAGAAATGGCTACAGAGCGGTGTTTCCCCCCTGTACAGCCAATACCGATAATAATCTGGGACTTGCCTTCTTTACGATACTGCGGGATCAGAAAATGAAGCATATCGAGCAATTTAGTCAGGAACGCCTGCGTTTCGGGCCATTTCATCACATATTCATAGACATCATTTTCTTGTCCCGTCTTTGGCCGCAGGTGATCCACATAATGCGGGTTAGGTAAAAAGCGGACATCGAATACAAGATCTGCATCAATGGGTATCCCGTACTTGAATCCAAATGACGTAATATTAACGGAGAGTGTACTTTTGCCTAGATGGGAAAAGCGGGATACAATCTTCTCCTTAAGCTGTACCGGCTTCATGCTGCTGGTGTCCATGACCTGGGTAGCCGAGTTCTTCAGCTCCTCCAGCATCTTGCGCTCCAGCCGGATTCCGTCCAGCGGCATACCCTTCGGCGCGAGCGGATGATGACGACGGCTCTCTTTATAACGTTGTACAAGCACGGAGTCCGTAGCATCCAAAAACAAAATTTCGCAACCTATCGTTGATTCATCCTTAATATAGGTAAGCGATTCCGATAGGGCGGTAAAGAATTCCCGTCCTCGAAGGTCAATCACAAGGGCTACCTTGGCGATTTTCCCTTTGGACTGTTCGATGAGTTCTGCGAACTTAGGGATGAGCACCGGCGGCAAATTATCGACGCAGAAAAAACCAAGATCCTCCAGGCTTTGTACTGCAATCGTTTTTCCTGCTCCAGACATTCCCGTAATAATGATCAGGGTTGCCCCACCGGGCTGTACAGTGTCCAACTCGGTCATAAAAGCGTCCCCTCCCCAAAGTTAGTATATGAATATATAATTTCGTTGTTCGTTCTAAGAACGAAGCAGCAAGCCTGCAGCGCCTACAATACCTGCATCATTACCCAACTTAGCCGGGATGATAGTTACACCCATTTGAAGAGGAGCCGGTGCCAATTTAGCAAATACACGACGAACCTCATCGAACAGAATATCGCCCGCTTTGGATACGCCACCACCTACGATGAATACTTCAGGGTTAAGCACTGCAGCTACTGCCGCCATGGATTTACCCAAGTAAAAAGCCGACCGGTTAATAATACGGATCGCTACCTCGTCGCCCTCTTTTGCCGCATCAAAAACTTCCTTCGCTGCAATCTTTTCTACTAGAGATAGAGTGGTCCGGTCGCCGCGCGCAACTGCATCATTAGCCATACGAATGATACCCGTAGCTGAGGAAACGGTTTCTAAACAGCCCATATTCCCACATCCGCATTGAATCGCTTCCAGATCCGGTACTACAGAGATATGACCCAGTTCACCAGCTAGACCAGCGAAACCTTGATAGATTTTACCGTTGATAATAATACCGCCGCCAACCCCGGTTCCCAGTGTATAGCAGACACAATTATCTATGCCCTGTCCCGCACCGCTCCACGCTTCACCCAGTGCAGCCACATTTGCATCGTTATCTATTTTGACTGGCTTATTCAGTCGTTCCTCCAAAATGGAACGGATCGGCACATCTCTAAATCCTATGTTAGGCGCAAGTATGATGATTCCTTCACGGATATTCGTAAAGCCGGCCACTCCCGCTCCCACGCCAGCAAGCTGGTCCCATGAATAAGGAGAGTCCTCCACAATTTGACGTACATACTTTTCGATGTTATCGATAACGGTATCGACGCCGTCCGCTGTTCCTGTAGGCCCTTCAAACGTATGCAGCAGGTTCCCTTCGGCATTGCAGATTCCAACCTTGATTGCGGTTCCACCCAAATCCACGCCAACGTAGATATTTTCAGACATGTAACAAGCCACCTTTTTCTATGCTAAAATAGTTAATCCTACGTTCCCACTATAATAGAAGCCCACCCTGCGGTCAAGGAAAGGCGACACACCCGGACAAGCATTATTTAATAAGTTTTTGGAAGAGTAAACAGGCTCGGCTCCGCACAGAAAAAACTCCCCTGCCCGACAGGCAAGGAAGTCCATAAAGTCTAAAAACCAATCTATTCCGACAAAATACGTTTTTGTCCCTCTAAAGCGCGGATCGGAGCGATATTTTGCGTAAACTCCAAGGTGCCCATGTAACGTCCTTCCGCATCACGAACTGCAAAGTAACGAATATAGATGAACTTATCTTTGATAGCGATCCAGAAATCCTCAGCATCCTTGCGTCCTGCCTTGAAATCCTCCAAAAGTTTCTCTACGACATGCACGCTTTGCGGCGGATGACAGTTCTGAACGGTACGGCCAATAACGGCTTTTGTCCGGGCAAAAATACGTTCTTTACCATGGGAGAAATAACGCACCACATCATTCTCATCAATAAACGTGAGGTCAACGGGTAAATGGTTCAGGACAGTCTCCAACTGATGAAGGGACAAAAGGCCTGTCTCAAAGCGGATAAAGCCTTGCGGAACCGTTCCAGCTTCTTCTTCCGTCTCCTTGGTTTCTACGGCACCTTCCGGCTCACCCGCACGCTCTGGAACCCACTCCTGATCCGGAGCTGTCAGGCAGAAACCAATCTCATCGCTCTCCCGTGCAATCTTAACCCATTCATCCTCAGTCAGCTTATCCAGCGCCATGGGCAGAAGAATATTCTCTTCCTTGAAAATCATCTCATTAACCTCAGTAATAATAAGTGCCAGAGCTTCACCAATCTCTGTTTTGTTACCTTGATAATCACTTAACGTCGTCTTGGCGGACTTAATCATATTCCGAATACCGTCATCCACGCCCCACATGACCTTGGTAGGTCCATAGATGCCGTACTTTTCGAGGTAAGGAAATACCAGATTTTCTTTCCGGCTATAATGTTTATCGAGGTCCAGCAACAGACTCAAGTCTTCTAACAGCTTGAAAATAATTTCTTCGCTGTCGTTCTTCTGGAACTTATCGGCATGCAGCGCCAGACGGAAATTCACGAGACGTTCGATCTCACGGTTCTCCAGCTTGAAGGTGTGCACCGGGTGACCTGGCTGCTCCTCCGGCTTGGACGAGCGGTGAATCTCCTCAATTGAGCCTTTGAAAATCGCTGTATGCACCGAGCACAAACGCTGTACCTCAGAGACAGGAATGCCTTCCTCTGTCATTAGAGAGTGCTCCATCGCAGAAATTTCAGCCACAGTTACGTCCCCTACCGCTTCTGCAAAACGAGCCTTTACTTCATCCACACTTTTGCCTGCATGCAGCTCCTTAATAATCTCTCTGAGCATAGCTTGCCGGCGGTTTTGTTCCGGTACATCTACTTCACGGTTGTTTATCAGTTCGCTCATTTTATGTCTCTCCTTTTATATATATCAGATCATCTATTCAACAACTTCAAAGCCGTAACTCTGAAACGTTAGCTTAACGGTGTCCATGTTCATTTTTTTAAGCTTGATGCCATTAGACAAGGTCATGAAGCGCCCAGCAGTCTGCAGCATACCCGGTTTGGCGATATCTCGGAATCCTAGCTCTACCATAATGTCGAGCGCTTCTGGATGCCTGCTTACCAGTTCCAAAATGGTCTCTTCCAGCTTCAGCACTTTTTCCATTAGCTTCACTCCTTTGTCATGAGAACTATTCTCAATCTCAGATTATCATAGGCAAAATAGGGGGATTGTGATTCTAGTCACTAACTCAAAAATGATGCACAAAAAAGACTGCCCCTTCGCCTTAATGGCTTGGTAGACAGTCTTTGTTCAAATCATATCACATGCAGCTTGTTATTTATCGAGTGATTCGCTCCAGTCATGTACCATCGTGCCTTCAAGATACTTCTCGGCATCCATGGCTGCCATACAGCCTGTTCCCGCTGCAGATATGGCCTGACGGTAACGGGTATCCTGTACATCTCCGCAAGCGAATACACCCGGAATATTGGTCTCTGTCGTACCAGGGTTTACTACAAGATAACCGTTGGCATCCGTTGTTAGCTGTCCGCCAAGGAAAGACGTGTTAGGCGTATGACCGATAGCGACAAAGACTCCGTCCGCCTCAACAAGCTCTTCCGTTCCTGTCTCATTGTTGCGTACTTTAAGACCATTTACACCAGTATCCCCTACGGAAACCTCAAGCGGTGTGCGGTTAAGCGCCCAAACCACCTTGCTGTTATCGCGCGCACGGTCCTGCATGATTTTGGAGGCACGCAGTTCCGGACGTCGGTGCACCAAGGTAACGCTGGAAGCAAACCGCGTAAGGAAGCTGGCTTCCTCCATGGCAGAGTCTCCTCCACCCACTACGATAATCTTTTTATTACGGAAGAAAAAACCGTCACAGGTAGCACAAGTGCTGACTCCGCGGCCCACATTCTCTTGTTCTCCTGGAATTCCGAGGTATCTAGCGGAAGCGCCTGTCGAGATAATAACAGACTCCGCCTCTAATACTCCTAATCCATCTACAGTTACTTTAAACGGCCGCCCAGAGAAATCCACGGAGTCCACCCAACCATTCTTGAACTCGGCACCGAATCGTTCCGCCTGCTTGCGCATGTTATCCATGAGATCAGGACCTAGAATTCCTTCAGGAAAGCCTGGGAAATTCTCTACTTCAGTCGTAGTTGTCAGTTGTCCTCCTGGCTCCAAACCTTCAATCACCAGCGGACTCAAGTTGGCACGGGCCAAATAAATGGCTGCCGTCAGCCCGGCAGGACCTGTTCCGATTACAATTGTTTTGTACATAGCAGTGCCTCCTCACATGGGTTTTATATATTTTCAGTAAAAGGCGGAAAACTGTCGGTCATGCTTGCTTTAACGTCGCATTCATCCTCAATACGCCGCACGTAGCGGCTTACCATGGAAGGCGATACTCCATAACGCTGTGCCACTTCACGGTAAGTTACCGGTCGATTATGCAGCTTTGCAGTTAAATACTCCAAGGCAGCACACCAACCATCCACATGACGGAAAAAAGGAACATCCGGATATAGATTGCCCACAAATTGCTTCCATAGTAATTCTGCAGCTTTCTTCTGGGCTGAATCGTATCTTCGATCCATTATACCGAGGGTCTGATCGATAATTCGCTGCCAGTCCTCTTTCCATTCCGGCTGCACTTTATGGCGTGGAGGAGAGATTGACTCCTCTCCCAACAGGGGTTCTGTCTCCGTATTCTTACCCGTTAGTCTCTGCAGGCTAAACAGGGCTGCTTCTTGAAGCTTATCTTCCTGGATAGGCTGCTCTTCAATAATTGCTCGTAAGACCTCGGACATCTCTTCGTCCTCAATCCATCGCAATGCCTGTGTAACCTGCAGCTTCGTATTGGAATCCCCGTAGCGGAGTGCCCAGAAGAAGGAGGAACGAATCAGAGGATTGCTCCGAACTTCATCAGAGAAGCTGCCTTTGTTATCTTTCCAAAGCTTCAACTGCTCTTGGAATGGGAGCTGATAGTTATAGCTCACCGGGGGAATCGGCTGGTTGTCTTTCAGCGCTTGCTCCAGCTGTGCCAGATAGAACCGGGGCACCACCGATTCTGGATCCAGCTTGCCGACCTGTCGCCAGCACCGCTCGGCTTCTGTGTATAGTCCGCTGTTGCTGGCAGCTGCCGCACAGTAATGATAGAGACCGGCATCGCCGCCGACCTCTTCATCCTTCAGCAGGCGGCGGAAATGACCGTAAGCTATTCGATGACGGCCCAGAATACCCATTGTAGTCGCCAGCTTAAATACATGCTCCTGATGGAAGGGAATCGTCGCTTCGAGCATTCGCAGCAATCTATCCAGCGATTGGTTATCCCCTTCGTATTGCAGGAAGATGGCCAAATTGCAAAGCGCATGCAAATCACCCGGAGCAAGGTCTAGTACCCGTTCGATAGACTCCTTAGCTTTGGCGAACCGCCCCATATAAAAATATGCCAGCGCCAAGTTGTTATGCGCCGCTAAGAAATCAGGCGTGTTCTTCACGATTTCCTTCAGCAGCTTCACTGCTTCCGTGAACTTGCCTTCCTCAAGAAGCGCCCGGGCACGGTCATGCTCCACTACACCTTCACGGCTTCTGATCCGATGCAGAGGGGCCGGCCGATCAAGCTCATAGTTCAGGAGCTCCATCAGCTCCTCCGATTCCATAAGGAAATCACCGTTGAGATCCTCTTCAAGGTACTTTACCAAAGAACGCTCAGCTTCCTCAAAGTTATCCATATTAGCGTAATTATTAGCCATATAGAAGTGACATTCTGTTAAAGACGAATCAATATTCTCAAGCACATGGGTCAAAATTTCGTTCGAAGCCTCATAATTGCCCATCTCTGAGAATATACCCGCCACATTACAATGATTGACCGGATTGTCCGGCTCATACTCTGCAGCTTTGCGAAAATTTTTTAATGCCTTATCATATTGAAAGCGATCCAGTGACCGGACGGCTCTTTCAAAGAAAAAATTGGCATTCAAAATGATGGGAATAACATTGCCGTTGCCCACATCATTATCTGAAGATCTCTCAATCATGGAAGCAAGGCACCTCCTTGTAAGCTTCCTCCTCACGAAAAATAGGAGGTCGGTGCCTTTCGGCTGCCGGTTCTCCAAACTTTACGCTGCACCGCTTCCATTTTTGGCTGCGGCTGTATTCACACAGTATACCACAAGTGTGGGCAGGATTCTCCAATGCAAGGCTGCATTATGCACACCAAATTCAGAGAAAAAAGCTGTAAACAAAAAAAGACGGGGAATCTTAAATTCCCGCGTCTCTGAACAGCTTGTCTATTGAACCGCCTTCAATAATGATACGTGTAGCTTGCGCCAGCATCGGTGCAACGGATAATACGGTAAAGCGACTTGAATGATCTTCGGGCAGCATGATGGAGTCTGTAATAACGACCTCATCAATGGCCGGATGCTCCAACCGCTCCAAGGCAGGTCCTGAGAACAGTCCATGTGTTGCACAGACAATACTGTTCTTGGCTCCTCTTTCCTTTAAACTCTCTACAACGTTTACGATGGTTGTACCGGTATCGATCAGATCCTCAATAATAATGGGGGTTTTTCCCTCAACATCTCCGATAACATGCGTAATCACCGATTCATTATGGGCAGGTCGGGTCTTAATCATAATCGCAAACGGCGAATTCAGCCGATTGGCTAGCTTCTCAGCCATAGAGGCGCGGCCTGCATCCGGGGAAACAACGACCAGATCGTTTAGACCTTTTAGCTTCAGGTGACCGCTGATCAAATCCAGCGCTGTCATGTGGTCAACTGGAATGTTGAAAAATCCTTGGATAGCGGCAGCATGCAGGTCGAGAGTAATGACCCGGGTAGCCCCGGCTGTGGTTAATACATCGGCAACCATTTTGGCGGAGATAGGCTCCCGCGGTGCAGATTTGCGTTCCTGTCTGGCATATCCATAATACGGTACAATAATGTTGACCGTTCTTGCCGATGCTCTTTTTGCCGCATCAATCATGACCAACAGCTCTACGAACATCTCATTGATGGGATGGGAGAGGGATTGCACCAAAAATACGTCACAGTTCCGGATGCTCTCTTCGTAATGCACATAAATCTCGCCGCTCATGAATCGGGTTAACTTAATTTGCCCCAATTCCACACCTAGCCGCGTCGCAATATCTGCGGCTAGCTTCGGATTCGACGAACCGGAGAAAATACGCAGTTGATGATGCACTATAATGCCCTCCTATAGTTATATTTTATAGCTCAAACGGAACAGTGGTACGGCGGCGGCCTTCAAAGACTGACAACTCTCGAAACCCCGTCTCCCACAACTGCCTGCGGGCTTCCGGCAGTCCCTCACCCAGCTTAGCTGGGTCATGCGCATCGGATCCAAGGGTAAGCGGTATACCTAGCTCCAAGGCCTGCTTCAACACATGTGTTGCCGGGAACATCTCTTTGCATGGCTTCGTTAACCCTGAAGCATTCAGTTCCATAGCAATTCCACTGCTTGCTATCGCTTTCAAAGCGCCAAGCTCAAGCTCTCTAACCTCAGCTTGACCCTCTTCAGTGACCGGACCATATCCAAAGCGTTTGATAACGTCTATATGTCCTATAATATCATATAATCCCGACGCTGCAGATTTACTTACAGCCTCATAGTAACGCCGATATACCTCCAGTACATCCTTACCTTCCCAGCCCTGGACCTGCCGGTAATCCGTAATATCCCATTCTCCCAAGAAATGAACCGACCCGATGAGATAATCCCATGGATAGGGGGCTAGCAGGTCACGGATCACCTCTTCGTAGCCTTCAATATAATCAGCCTCAAGCCCTACCCGCAGGTCAATTACCCCTCGGTATCGTTCTTTCAGCGCGAGACATTCCTCCACATACCGGGGAAGCTCTGCAAGCGGCATAGCCATCTCCGGATAATACTGAGCCGGGTCGACATGAATCAAAGGAAGATGGTCGGACAGCCCCAACTGCTCCAAACCCAGCTCAATGCCGCGCTGGATGTATTCTTCCAGCTTACCTATGGCATGACCGCAGCGCTCATGATGAGTATGATAATCGATATGCATGAAAGAGGCCCCCTCCGTTCTGCTCTAGTCGCGGCGCGGCCGCTCGTGGCGAGCACTAAGCTCTGTCATAATGTCGTCCAGCGGAAGCTTTCTTTCTTGCAGAAGGACCAGTAAGTGATAGATAAGATCGCTGATTTCCAGGCGCAGCTCGGCATTGTCTTTATTTTTAGCGGCAATGATGGTCTCTGACGCTTCTTCGCCTACCTTTTTCAGGATCTTATCGACACCTTTATCAAATAGATAAGTAGTATAAGCGCCTTCGGGACGTTCTATTTCACGCTCAGCGATAACCCGCTCCAACTCACCCAGTACCGCAAAGCGTTCGCTGTCCGATTTGTTCGATGATTTTGCCGAAGTCAGTTCGCCGTTTAAGGGAATCTCTCTATAAAAGCATGAGGTCTCTCCCGTATGACATGCAGGTCCCTCAGGCTTAACCTTAACCAGCAGCGTATCGCTGTCACAATCATAATATACGGATGTAATGGCTTGTGTGTTGCCCGAGGTGCCGCCCTTATTCCACAGTTCACTTCTCGACCGGCTCCAGAACCATGTTTGTCCGCTCTCCAGTGATAACTGAAGTGATTCAGCATTCATATAAGCGAGCATCAGTACTTCAAGACTACTGTCATCCTGAACAATTACAGGCACCAGACCCGCTTCGTTCCAACGTATTCCTCCCAGAATCTCTTCCTGGCTCAGGGCTGTATTCCCTCTCTCTTGACTCATCGGATCTCCACCCCTTTTTGCTTCAAATCTGCTTTTAGATCGTGTATAGCAATTTCTTTATAGTGAAAAATCGTAGCCGCTAATCCGGCATCCGCTTTACCCTTCGTGAATACATCATAAAAATGCTCCTTCTGCCCGGCTCCTCCGGAAGCTATAACCGGTATACCCAGCAGATCACATACAGCCGATGTCAGCTTCAGATCAAAGCCGTCCTTTGTACCGTCCGCATCCATACTGGTCAACAGAATCTCGCCTGCACCTAATTTTTCAGCCTCTTTGACCCAAGTTAGCGCACGTAACCCAGACGGTTTACGTCCTCCGTGGGTGTACACTTCCCACTCGCCCCAACTCTCATTATATTTGGCATCTACCGCTACGACAATACATTGTGAGCCAAAACGGCGCGCGCCTTCCAGAATGAGCTGCGGATTGTTTACAGCCGCTGTATTAATGCCGATTTTATCCGCACCGGCACGTAAAATTCTCTTCATATCCTCAGGTGTCGATATGCCTCCACCAACCGTAAAAGGAATGGCGATTTCGCCCGCTGTCTGCCGTACTACTTCGACCATTGTCGCCCGTCCTTCAACAGATGCGGATATATCCAGAAACACCAGCTCATCGGCACCTTCACGGTCATAGATCGCTGCTAGCTCCACCGGATCCCCGGCATCGCGCAAATTTACAAAGTTGACGCCCTTAACGACCCGTCCATCCTTCACATCTAGACAAGGTATAATGCGTTTTGCCAGCATAAAATCGCTCCTTTCCATGTGTTTTCGACGAAAAACCTTTTCGATCCCCATAAATCCCCCTTAGCCAAGGGGGACCCCAAGGGCCCCGGCCCTCTGGACACCCGGAACATGGGTGTATGCGGGACAGAGGCGCTCCTTAGTTACAAACGGCTATGATCGCTAATCCCTGCGGGACCGCTTGAACTGTCGTGCTCCTGCAAGACGTACATTACAAAACATTACAAAACATTACAAAACATTAAAAAACCTTACACAACCACAAAGACAAAATTCAAACCCAGTAGACCCTCGTGTTACACGTTTTTGGCCCCTTCGGGACGACAAGCTTGCGCTGTCTGCGATAACAATAGGAACCTAGCCCTTATCTTTAATTGCACAATTTACATCTATTTGACCATTTAAACGAGGAAAACGTACTTTAACTGTATTTCGTACAACTAAATCCATGAAACTAGCTCCAAATCAGCTGTTCTCCTGTTTATAGCTGCAGAAAGTACAACTATATGAGCTGGAGGGACCTATTCGGTGTAAATAATTGTACGAAATACAACTAAAACTAACTAAAATTACTCCTCTTAAGGTTTATCGCTGGTGTTACTTTGACCCCAATGCCTGCAATGCTTCGGCAAGGTCGATATTTCCCGTATACAGCGCTTTGCCAACAATGGCTCCGCCAATCCCACTGGCACTATGTACATTTAGGCGCAGCAGATCGTCCAAAGTGGTCACGCCGCCGGAAGCTATCACCGTTTTGCCGCTGGTAGCTGCCATGGAGAGGATACCCTCCACATTCGGGCCCTGCATCATCCCGTCACGGGAAATGTCCGTGTAAATAAAGGTCTCAGCACCTTTGGAAGCCAAATACTTTGCAAGATCCTCTGCTCGGGTCTCCGAAGTGTTCAGCCAACCATGGGTAGCCACGTAACCATTACGGGCATCAATCCCGATGGCAACCTTATCTCCATACTTGGCTAATACAGCCTCCGTAAATTCACGATCGTTGATAGCGGCTGTTCCGATAATCACACGGCTGACTCCGAGTCCGAGCAGCTTTTCGACATCTGCAAGACTGCGCAGGCCGCCTCCTACTTGAACAGGAACATTAGCGTTCGCAGCAATTGCGCCGATAATGGCATCATTGACCGGATAGCCGGCTTTTGCACCGTCCAGATCCACCAAGTGAATAAATTGTCCTCCTTGCTCTTCCCACGATTTTGCCACTTTTATAGGACTGTCGTTATAGACCGTTTCCTGATTGTAATCCCCTTGCTTCAATCTAACGCATTTTCCATCCCGGATATCAATTGCCGGATACACAATAAAAGAAGACATCAACGTTCCCCGCTTTCGTATGCTAACTTTAATAGGCGGTGTGCTTTAACTTTTTGATCCGCCGTATAATTTATCTGAGGCCTTAAGCTTCCTTAAGCTTACATATCAGGCCTTAATCTTCAAAAAATTCCCGAGCAGCTTCATCCCGAGCTCCCCGCTTTTTTCCGGGTGGAACTGCATACCGAACACGTTGCCCCGTCCGACAATCGCTGTAACTGGATATCCGTAATCGGTCACGGCAATCAAATCACTCTCTTGCTCAACAAGCGCGTGATACGAATGGACGAAATACACATGACCCTCTTCAAGACCCTCCAGCAGCGGACTATCACCCTTCATGAAGGTCAGTCTGTTCCAACCCATATGAGGAACCTTGAAGCCCTCTCTTGGCTCAAAACGGACAACCGAACCCGGCACGATCCCCAGCCCTTCATGGGTTCCGTATTCTTCACCGCTGCTGAACAACAGCTGCATACCCAGACAAATTCCAAGCATTGGCTGCTTCCCGGCGGCTACTTTTTTAACTACAGCATCCAGTCCGGTACTGCGAAGATGCTCCATAGCATCGCCAAACGCGCCGACACCGGGCAGAATGACGCTTTCAGCTGCCAGAATCTGCTCCGCATCCCCCGTTACCAGACACTCATAGCCCAGGCGCTCTATCGCTTTGCTTACACTGTGCAGATTGCCCATGCCATAATCAACGATTGCTACAGCCATGCTACAGCACTCCCTTCGTAGAAGGCACACCCTTCACACGAGGATCAATAAGAGTAGCTTCGTCCAGTGCGCGACCAAGGGCCTTGAACACGGCTTCTATCATGTGATGTGTGTTCGTGCCGTAGTGAACGATGACATGCAGTGTAATCCGTGCTTCGAGCGCGAACTTCCACAGAAACTCATGTACCAGCTCCGTCGAGAAGCTTCCCACCTGTTGAGAAGGATACTCGGCACGATACTCAAAATGCGGCCGGTTGCTGATATCAATCACTACCTGAGCCAAAGCCTCGTCCATCGGCACAAATACGCTAGCGTAGCGCTTAATTCCTTTTTTATCACCTAACGCTTCTCGGAGAGCTTGACCCAGACAAATGCCGATATCCTCTACAGTGTGGTGATCATCGATTTCGATATCTCCGCGCGCTTGTACATTTAGATCAAACTGACCGTGCTTCGTGAACAAATCCAGCATATGATTCAAAAAAGGGACATCCGTCTCCAGCTCCGAAACCCCGCTACCGTCTACTGATAAAGACAGCTTGATGTCCGTCTCGTTCGTGGTACGACTAATTCCCGCCTGACGCACCACCTGCTCATTATTGTTCTCCATGGCTGTCTCCACCTTTCCCTTCGTTTTCTAATCGGATTTCAATAGCCCGAGCATGCCCTTCAAGGCCCTCACGTCTTGCCAATTCAATAATACTATGTCCATCACGCAGCAGCGCTTCCTTGCTGTAGTAGATAAGGCTAGACTTCTTAATGAAGTCATCCACATCTACGGGCGAGGAGAAGCGCGCAGTTCCGTTCGTGGGAATAATGTGATTCGGTCCGGCAAAATAGTCACCAACAGGCTCTGAGCTGTAGGGTCCAAGGAATATAGCCCCTGCATTCTCGATGCTCCCGAGGAGCCCCATCGGGTCAGCTGTTACAATTTCCAAATGCTCCGGCGCCAGCCGGTTCACAACGGAAATTCCCTCTTCTATATCCTCTACGATGATGATCGCTCCGTAAGCCTCTACCGAAGCTCGGGCGATACTCTGCCGTGGCAATTCCAGTAGCTGCCGCTCCACTTCCGCGGCTACTGCATAGGCAAGCTCATGCGATGGAGTCACGAGAATGGCTGACGCCATCTCGTCATGCTCCGCCTGAGAGAGCAGGTCCGCTGCGACATACCCCGGCTCGGCAGAATCATCTGCCAGCACTACAATCTCACTCGGACCGGCGATGCTGTCTATGTCCACGGCACCGTATACTTCACGTTTGGCTAACGCCACGTAAATGTTCCCCGGTCCGCAGATTTTATCGACAGGCTCGATGCTTTCAGTACCAAAAGCAAGCGCGGCAATGGCTTGTGCTCCTCCCACGCGGTATATCTCGTGCACACCCGCTTCTGCGGCGGCAACTAGAATGTAAGGATCAATTCCCGCTTTACCACCGGTTGCAGGCGGGGTGACCATTACGATCTCCGGAACACCGGCGATCTGGGCGGGAATCACATTCATCAAGACAGAAGAAGGATATGCCGCTTTCCCGCCGGGAACATATACACCGACACGTTTGAGTGGACGTATGATCTGTCCGAGAATCGTACCGTCCGGTTGAAGGTCCATCCATGAGTTGCGTTTTTGTCTCGCATGGAACGAACGGATGTTAACCGCTGCTGCACGGATAGCCGTCACGAAGGATTCCTCTACGCGGCTGTAGGCTGCCTCGAGCTCCTTGGGTGTCACCCGTAGTGCATCAGGCGTCAATGTAACGCCATCAAACCGCTCTGTGTAGCGGAGGAGCGCTGTATCCCCTTCTTTTTTGATCGCGGCTACAATTTCCTTAACGGTCTGATTCTGCTCCGGTGTCCCGTACTCCACTTCCCGCTGGAGCTTGAATTCACTGCTTGATTGCACTTTCACGACTGTTCCTCCCTAGTCTCTATATCAATCTACAGCTTCGGTACGCTGATAACACTCTGCAAGCGATCGCATAGCTGTTGTATTTCTGCATTCTTCATCCGATAACTGACACGGTTGGCGACAAGGCGGCTCGTGATTTCAAATATGCTTGTCATTTCTACGAGTCCGTTATCACGCAGCGTCTGCCCCGTCTCCACCATATCGACAATACGATCAGCCAAGCCAATCAGGGGAGCAAGCTCAATGGATCCGTTCAGCTTAACGACCTCTACCTGTTGACCCTGTTCCCGGAAATAACGGGAGGCTACATTGGGATACTTCGTTGCAACGCGCTGCTGAATGCCGGGCTGCCAATTCGGCAGACCGATAATTGACATGCGACACCGGGCAATCCCGAGATCAAGTAGTTCGTACACATCCCGTTCCTCTTCCAGCAGGACATCCTTACCTACAATTCCTATATCAGCCACGCCATACTCCACATAGGTGGGAACATCTACGGGTTTGGCTAGTATAAATTCCATGCCTGCCTCAGGCAGCTGAATCACCAGCTTGCGGGAAGCCTCCCCGTCCGGGGGGATAGGAAGACCTGCGGAGCGGAACAGCTCTGCAGCCTTATTGTATATGCGGCCTTTCGGCATTGCTACCTTCAAAATCTGCGCCATTTCAATCGTCTCCGTTTCCGTTACATATATCTATCTAGGGTTCAGGCACAGCCTCAACCGTGCTCACTGATGAATGTGACGAAGGTAAAAATTTCTCCAAAACGTTCGCCTTCGGCTTCTAGCGTACCATTATCCAAACGCTTCACGACCTTCAGATCCTCCGGACCGGCTGTTAAGCGGGTAACTACAGCATGCCCTTCTTCACGCAGGCGTGATGCCTCTTGCAGTCCCTCCCGGCGTCTAGGAACATCATACTGAATCAGTATCGGAAGCTCTTCCTTCTCCGGTGTTCCAGATACACCGTCAAGGATTCGGTTGGTCTTCAGCGAAAAACCTGTCGACGGAATCGGCCGTCCAAACTGCTGGAGCAGATTATCATATCTTCCTCCGCTGCATACCGGGAAACCCAGTTCAGCAGCATATCCCTCAAAGGTCATTCCAGTATAGTAGGAGAAATCACCAATCATCGTAAGGTCAATCAGCACATGCTCTGACACTCCGTAAGACTCCAACACTTCCCACACCTTGCACAGATGCTCTATAGAAGTCCGGGCCAAAGGATGTCTGCTAAGCTCCAGGGCCTGACCGCAGATTTCTTTGCCGCCTCGCAGCCTAAGCAACCCATTCAGTTCACTTTTTTGAACTTCAGGCAGATTGAGCGCTCGCAGCGTTTCACGGAAGGAAACATAATCCCGACTGAGCAGATGGCTCTTGAGCTCCTCTTGGGCTTCCGGTAGCCCCGGTACTGCTTCTTGAAATAGTCCGTTTAGGAATCCGACATGCCCCATAGCTATCTTAAAAGATTTGACACCCGCCGCCTGAAGCGAAGCAATTGCCAGCGCAACCACTTCGGCATCCGCCTCGGGTGAATCATCTCCCACCAATTCTACACCTGTCTGGAAAAATTCAGCTTCACGTCCGGCTTCTTCCTCTATGGCGCGGAATACGTTGGCGTGATAAGACAAACGCAGAGGAAGCGGCTCTTCTTTAAGCAGAGAGGAGACTACCCGTGCCACCGGCGCGGTCATTTCAGAACGAAGCACCAGTGCTTGGCCCCTATTATTCAGCAATTTATATAACTTTTGATCCGATGTAGAACTAGCTACACCAACCGTATCGTAATACTCCAGAGTCGGAGTAATCATCTGGCGATAACCCCAGCGGCTCATACAGTGCAGCACATCATTCTCAATCTTACGCAGCTTCTTCACCGCATGCGGTAGATAATCGCGTACACCCGCCGGCTTCTCGAACCCTTTCGGTTTGGACATGTTCATGATTCACCTCGTCAAATGATCTACAGATCCTATCTATACTTTACTATGGTAAAGTGGTAGCAAACTAAAGCTTTTGAAACATCGTACCATGGACAGTTCTTTTTCGTCAATTGTTACCCTCTAACAGAATAGCATTTATTACTATTGTTAATAATATACCTGTTCTACACTAGGCACGTACAGTTTGTCATGGAGGTTTATGGAACGCTTACAAGTTACTCTTTACAAATTAAGGTGAGCAGGAGTAAGATACAAACTAAGTTGTCGACAAGTATACATTAATGCAAGTGAGAACATTAGAGGAGTGAGTGCTAAATGAAACTCGGTATGATTGGTCTCGGAAAAATGGGCTTTAATCTGGTATTAAATTTGCTAAGTCATGGGCATCAAATTGTGGTAAGTGATCTCAATTTGGAGAGAGGAGAACAGCTCGCTCAGCAGGGTGCATTTCCGGCCTCTAGTGTGGAAGACTTGGTGGCTAAGTTGGAACGGCCCCGAATGGTCTGGGTAATGGTTCCCGCTGGGCCCGTGGTAGAAGGTGTAATTGACACTCTTGCCGGGCTGTTGGATGAAGGCGATATTATTATAGAAGGCGGGAATTCTCATTATAAAGAATCTATCGCCCGCGCAGAACGGCTGGAACCTCTGGGAATCCATTTCTTCGATGCAGGTACTTCCGGGGGAACGGAAGGAGCAGAATTTGGCGCCTGCTTCATGATCGGCGGAAACCGTGAGATCTTTACCACGATTGAGCCTCTATTTAGAGATTTGGCGGTAGATCAGGGATATCTGTATGCAGGAACCAACGGCAGCGGGCATTTCCTGAAAATGATCCATAATGGTATTGAATACGGAATGATGCAATCCATAGCAGAGGGATTTGAGCTTTTAGAAAAAAGCAGCTTTGACTTCAACTATGAAGACGTAGCCCGTGTATGGTCTAACGGTTCCGTGATTCGAGGCTGGCTGATGGAGCTTGCCCAGAGTGCCTTTTCCAAGGATCCGAAGCTGTCCGGCATAAAGGGTGTCATGCAAAGCTCTGGGGAAGGTAAATGGACGGTACAGACTGCACTGGATTTGGAAGCCAGCACGCCGGTCATCGCCCTCTCTCTTCTGATGCGGTATCGATCTTTAGAGGAAAATACGTTCCACGGGAAGGTTGTAGCAGCACTTCGCAATGAATTTGGCGGTCACGCTGTAGTGCCGGATAACTGATTCACTCAGGCTAGTAAAATACTCCGGGAAGAGTGTCGACTCTCAAACCGTTGGAACCGTGAAGACATAGTATGCTAAAATCGATGGAGAACTACATCTTTTGCAGTATACATACCCATCACGCATAGAGGAGTCGAGTCAAAATGCAATACCCTTCCGCCTGGCTTCAAGGATCCTCTCTCGGAGAATCAATCGCCTGTGAGCTCAGGCTGCAAATTATAAATGAAAAGATTAAACCCGGAGAGATTCTATCGGAGAATCGAATTGCTGCAGATTTCGGCACTAGCCGCTCCCCCGTTCGGGAAGCGCTTAAATCATTATCCATAGAGGGATTAATCCGTCTGGAGAGGATGGGTGCTGTGGTTATCGGGTTGAATTTGAAGGATGTTGAGGAACTTTATGATGTACGGTATCTTATTGAAAGCTTTGCACAGCAGAGGCTGGCAGAAGGCAATCATGAAGCATTGATCTCACAGCTTGAGCAGAGTATCGACAAAATGAAGCTCGCCGTTAAGCATAATAATTTTGTGGATTTTGCGCATCAAGATTTTTCCTTTCATGAAGCCATCATTACGGAAGCTAATCATTCACGGATCCTGCATTTATGGAACAGTATTCGCCACATTGTGATGACGGTCATTCTAATTACAACCGAAAAAGGATTTGAAAACGGTGAGGATCGTATGAACTGGGTCGCTGACAAACATCAGACGGTTGTCGATGGACTTCGTTCCAGAGATGCCGAAACTATTCGCAGGGTTGTCCAGGAGTACTTTGCAGACTCTGGGGAAACACTCATTCGCAGTCTGCCTTAACAAGGGCAGGTGTATGCGTAAAGCGCCCTACTTTACCTATAATAACATCTCTTTTTTCAAATTTAGTTGTCGACAAGTATACGATTTACCATTACCGGGTAATCCCTCTTCGTATTGGTAATTATAGCAGTCAAAATTAGATGTAGGAGCGGGACCGCTGAGTTGTAAGGCTGACCCGTACAGCTACATTTGTGAAAGAAGGCTGACGGATGAATCCACCCTATATGATTGGCGTTGATATTGGAACTACAAGCACAAAAGCTGTTTTATTTGAGGAGAATGGAAGTATTGTTGCCGGGGCCGATGAAGGCTACCCGCTCCATAAACCTTCACCATCTATCGCCGAGCAGGACCCCGAGCAAATTCTGCAGGCGGTCATAAATACCATCTCAAAGGTCGTACAACAAAGCGGCTCCCGGGCTGAACAGATTAACTTCGTCTCTTTCAGCTCTGCAATGCATAGTGTTATCGCCGTGGATCAAGAGGGAAATCCCCTTACCCCTTGTATTACCTGGGCAGACAATCGAAGTGCAGAATGTGCCCGGCGCTTGAAGAATGAGCTTAACGGTCATGAGCTTTACCTTCGTACCGGTACACCCATTCATCCTATGTCTCCTATCACCAAGCTAATGTGGCTCCGGGAAGATCAGCCGGAACTTTTTCATAGAGCCTATAAATTTATCTCCATTAAAGAATACGTGTTTGCCAAGCTGTTCGGTGAATATGTAGTGGATCACTCCATTGCATCTTCTACGGGTATGCTCAACCTAGTGAATCTGGACTGGGATGTTGAAGCGTTGGAGATTACGGGCATTACAGAAGAACGTCTCTCCAGGCTCGTGCCCACTACCTACGTATTACAGGGATTATTGCCTGGAAAGGCAGAAGAGCTCGGATTGCTGCCTTCTACAAAATTTGTAATAGGCGCAAGCGATGGTGTCCTCTCCAATCTTGGAGTAGGAGCTATTAAACCGGGTGTTGTAGCAGCTACCATCGGCACAAGCGGTGCTATTCGTACCGTTGTAGACCATCCGGTGGTCGATCCGAAAGGCCGAATCTTCTGTTATGCACTAACGGAGAACCACTGGGTCATTGGCGGACCGGTTAACAACGGTGGAATGCTGTTTCGCTGGGTTCGTGATGAATTCGCTGCCTCCGAAGTGGAGACAGCCAAACGGCTTGGTATTGATCCCTACGATGTCTTGACGCGGATTGCGGAGCAGGTATCCCCAGGGAGTGAAGGACTACTCTTTCACCCCTACCTAACTGGGGA
This sequence comes from Paenibacillus wynnii, assembly GCF_000757885.1. NCBI lineage: Bacteria > Bacillati > Bacillota > Bacilli > Caryophanales > Paenibacillaceae > Paenibacillus > Paenibacillus wynnii. The sequence continues at coordinate 1,876,538 of NZ_JQCR01000002.1, forward strand.
AAGAGCGCCCTTGTGGTACCCCGATGCACGCGGCTCCTTCTTCGGACTAACCATGAGTCACCGGAAGGAGCATATGATCCGCTCCGTACTTGAGGGTGTAATTTTTAATCTATACACAGTCCTCTTGGCCATGGAGGAGCAGATCGGACGGCCTAAGCAGATTCTGGCTACAGGCGGCTTTGCCCGTTCCGCGTTATGGCGGCAGATGATGGCGGATATTTTTGACCAAGAGGTAGTCGTTCCTGAGAGCTTTGAGAGCTCTTGCCTAGGGGCAGCTGTACTCGGAATGTATGCAACCGGAATGACAGATACCCTGGAAATCGTATTTGATATGATCGGGTCCACCCATAAACATGAACCCATCGAGGAACATGCCACCGTATACAAACAACTGCTGCCCATATATATATCCGTTTACCGCAGCTTAGAGAGCCAATATGAAGCCATTGCCAAATTCCAAAGAGACTTCGCCAAGTCATAAAAGAAGCATGAAGAAATGGCTAAGTATACTGAAAACTTGTACTTTCATATATTTACACAAAAAGCGTCAGCTCCCCCACTCAGGCGGAAAGCTGACGCTTTTTGTGTAAATGACCTAATGATTAAATATCAACCACGTATAAACTGTTCCCAACCTTATCCTTGGGCTTTGACTGACATATCCGTAACTATTCTCTTCACCCCGGACTCCGGTTTCGGAGGAACGGATCCGAACAGGATCCAAGAGAGCTTCACATAACGGAAGGCCAAGGCTACAACTAGCCATGAACCGAACAGCGCAACAAGCCAGCCCCCTGCAATCGCGGCCGTATAGGCGAGAGAGCCTCCGTGAAATGGGATTTCTCTATAGAAATAGAGCAGTGCCGGATGCAGCAGATAAATGCCGAAGGAGCAGGCGCCTATTGAGCTTAACCATACAGACAACCTACTCCGTCCGTAACCATATAGAAGAAATGAGAGTTGCATTAACACCAGACATGACAGAAGAGCGTGTACATTCGAAAATGCCTCGTACCACAAGCTGTTAATGACTGTACCCTTTGTATAGCTTCTATACCAGAGTTCAACATGCACTACCCCTGCTACAACCCATGCTGTCCACAGGCTGATCCAGGCCAATCCTTTTCCTGAGCGCCATCCTTCACGCGAGGGGATAAGCCATTTTTTCAATGAGGAATAGTAAATAGCAATGGCAGCCCCCAACAGGAAATAAGAAAAATACGTAATGGCAAGACTGCCCTTAGACAGCTCCCAATAGCCATTTCTAGTCATATATTTATTTAGAAGGACAAATCCCCATTGAAGCAGCAATCCGATTAAGGGCGCCCAAGCGGCAACCCGGCGGCTCTTTTGCATACACCATAAGAATAAGGGAAACAGCACATAGAACTGAAAAATAATAATGACGTAATACAAATGCGTATACGCAGTCCCTTTTAACAAATATTTGCCCAGCTTGTCGATCTGTTCTTCTGCAGGCAGATTCCATGTGTTCCCTGCATACATTTTCAATATAAAATACAGCAGTGAGAAAACAACATAAGGCACGATAATATAAAGCAACCGTTTACCATAGAACTTACCCAGCATTTTCCCATTCAATGGCCGATCTATATAATTGTAGAATAAGACAAACCCACTCAGGAAAACAAAAGAAGGTACAGCAAACTGGTTGAACTTATTAATGAAAAGAAAGGGATGAAATAAAGACGTATCCAGCATCTCACTTAATGTACGCGAGGTGGCATGGATAGCAAGCACTGCTAGAATAGCGACCGCCCGAAAAATATCCAACTGCGGAATCCGTTCTTTTTGACTCAAAGTTCCTTCCTCCTGCTCCACTCCGCATCTGAAGATGAAAGTTTAGTAAATTTAGCTCTTATCCACCAAGTGTTCTCTTAGACCCCTCATCCGTTGCGGGTCCGACACTTCGCTTTTCCTCACCCAGTAATTCAGGTGCCGGCTTACCTCTAGGAGAGGGAGCCAGTGAATGGGGTACACTCCCGAAGATTATCCACGCCGGACGGATCCGACGGAACGCAAACTGCACCATCAGCCAGCTCCCGCCAAGCGCAACCACTAATCCCCCATACACAAAGAGCACATAGGTCAACGAATCTGGGGAGATGTTATAGCGGAAACGCCGGTATATTGCTAACAATAACGGATGAATGAGATAAATAGCAAAGGATAACTCTCCCAGACGTGTTAGAAAAGCAACGAGAGCACGTGGAGCCTTACGGTGAATAAGAAAGGTTAGATACAGTAACACCAGCGCTGACAGCATTGTGTGTACATTCCATAACAGCTCGTACCATAACGAATTGGTCCATACCCCATTATGGCGCCCCTCATACCATAACTGCATATGTATAAAAGCGGCGATTAGCCAACTAGAAAAAAGCAGGCATGTGAGACTCTTTTGCAACTTAGGCAGTTGTCCCCAAGGAGTGAAGAGCCACTTTTTTATCTCTTCGAAATGAATGGCAATATAAGCCCCCATCATGTAATACGCAAAGTACGAAATAGCCAAGCTGCCCTTTTCCACAATATGAAGCTGGTACTTGTTCCATATTATGAATCCCCACTGAAGCCCGAGTCCAATAGGAATCACCCAACGGGTGAGCGGACGCGAACTTTGCAGAAGCTTAAGCACCAGCGGGAACAGTACATAGAACTGGATGCTTATAAACACAAAATACAAGTGGGCATACGCGTTCCCTGTGAACAAAGCTTTTAGAAATCGAAGCAGGTTCTCCCCCGCACTCCATGACAATTGACCGTTTACATATAAAGTTAGCCCATAATAGCCTATAGAAGCTAGTAAATAGGGTAATAGAATAAACATCAGGCGGCGGCGATAAAAATTAGCTATGAGGCTTCGCGTAACAGGCCGACCGTAATAATTATAAAACAAAACAAAGCTGCTGAGAAAAATAAAAGAGGGTGTACCAAACTTGAAGAAGATATTAATAGCATTAATCCAGTAATAATAAGGCGATTGCAGTGCTTGCTCCCCGGCGGCAAAGGAGGAAGAGTGCACATGAAGCACTCCCAAAATGGCTAATGCTCGATAAATATCCAACTGGGGCAGTCTTTCTTGTTTCACAGAATTCAATTAAATTCCCCTTCTCTACTAAGGTGTCCGTTCATAGAGACGTTAATCGGAAGTTGATCTGTTATCAGGAAGCCTGCCCGTGATGAATAACACTCTGATAGTCTGATGTAAGCTGCTACGAGAACCCGCGATTCTATTATGATATGTAAGACGTCAAAAAACCTGCAGGAGTTGCGCTCCAACACGCAAAATAACCTGCAGGGAAGTAAACGTTTCACAAGTCTTCCACATCTTCGTTGGATGATCCTGCTCTTAGTTCACGCAAGGGATTTCCACCGACAAAAGCTCCAGCGGCAACATCCTTATGGACCACCGAACCCGCAGCTACAATCGCACCGTCTCCAATGGTTACCCCGGGGAGTATGGTACAGTTGGCGCCAATCAATACATTTTCACCAATAAGAACCTCGCCCAAGCGATATTCCTTGATCAGGTACTCATGTGCCAGGATAGTTGTGTTATAGCCGATAATTGAATTGTCTCCAACCGTTATTTTCTCCGGAAAAAATACATCAACCATCGCCATCAATCCAAATGCCGTATGCCGCCCAACCTTCATCCCCAGGATCCGGCGGTATATCCAATTCTTCACCGATAATATCGGGCAGTAGCGGGCAATTTGGATGAAAATAAAATTCTTAACACCCTTCCAAGGACTGACCGTGCGGTAGATATACCACAAGGAATTATGGCCTTCTACAGGATAGCGGGTTACTTTTCTCACTATTCATTCGTCCCCTGCTCTACGATAGCTAATATCTCCGCCATATCATGGATGATATAGTCGGGCTCATATTTACGGAGGATCTCCTCACCTTTGAGCGACCAGGCCACACCCGCAGCAACAACACCGGCACTCTTTGCCGATTGGATATCAACAGCGCTATCACCAACCATTAGTGTTTTTCGAAGATCCACTCCCAGGTTATGGACCGCAGTGAGTACAGGCTCGGGATGAGGTTTGGGCTCTGTTACATCGTTAACCGTTACAATGGTATCCATGTACTGCATCAAATCGAACATCTCCAACGCTTTAATCGTTGTCGGGCGAATCTTGGTCGTTACGATGCCCATCTTAATTCCACGCCGGCGCAGCTCTTCCATGGTTTCATTGACCTGCGGAAACGGTCGGACCAGAGCATCGTGATGTTCATAGTTAAACTCACGGTAGGACAGTTCGAGCTTACTTACATCCTCAAGACCTGAAAAAGCTCTCATCTGCTGCTGAAGGGTCGTTCCCATATGGGGGATGATCTGCTCCCGGCTAAGAAGAGGAAGGGAATTCTGCTTCAACGCATGCATGAACGAATTTATAATCAGTTCGTTCGTGTCAACAATGGTTCCGTCCAGATCAAAGAGAACGCATTCTATCATAATAATTTACTACTCCTTTTTGTCTTCCCCATCCGGTTGCTTAGTCTCAGTAGGGCTGTTAGGTAGAACTTTTCGTTGTGTATTTTCCGCACCTTCAGGCATCAATGTATCTGAAGCAGGAGTTTTGGAGCTAATAATCGGGTCTGAGTAGTGCGCCTTGGCCTGTCCAGTAACCCGACGGATAATAATTAGAGCAATAGCTACTAGAATAATGAGCAACGATAACAGTTGGGAAATACGAACATTACCGTAAGCCGGATCCAGATAGCCTTGCTCGAAGCCCAACCATTTCATTGGAGTCCAAAGACCGTTTATAAGAGCTTCCACGCCGCTGTTTCCATTAAACGCCAGGCTGTCTGTACGTAAAGGTTCAATGAAGAAACGCCCGATGGAATACCAGATGAAGTAGGACAGGAACAACTCTCCCGCACGTAAAAATCTCTGGCGCCGCAGTACCAACAGCAGTATGATTCCGATTAGACTCCATAGAGATTCATACAAAAAGGTCGGATGACGAAAGGCTTCCCTTAAGCCATCATTTATGTACATTTGGTTTACGATGAAGTCAGGCAAATGAAGCTTGTCACGCAGGAAAGACTCCTCGACAACTCCGCCGTATGCCTCTTGATTGATAAAATTTCCCCAGCGGCCGATCATTTGCCCTGCCAGCAGTCCAGGTGCACAAATATCAATTATTCGCCAGAAAGGGTATCCTTTGTATCGGAAATAGATAATTCCACAAATGATCGCACCGATTAATGCCCCGTAGATGGCTATGCCACCGTTCCAGATTTTAAATACATCCAGAGGGTTGTCCTTATATTCATTCCATTTAAAAGCTACGTAGTAAATCCGTGCCCCAACAATCGCTGAGGGAAAGCCAAGAAGCAGCATATCCATGAAAAATTCCTGTGGAATACCGTAACGTCTGCCTTCACGGATTACAAGAAATAATCCCACCAATGCGCCAAAACCTAAAATCAAACCGTACCAGTGAACGGGTATTGATCCAACTGAGAAAACAATCGGATCTAAAGCCAGTGGAAACATTCTCTCACTCTCCTAATCCATATCGTCCATATCTTCAGAAATGGTGGCAGTTAGCTTATTGGTAAATTGCAAAGCTGCATTAAAGCCCATTTGCTTCAAGCGATAGTTCATCGCTGCTACTTCAATAATAACGGCAAGGTTACGTCCTGGACGTACAGGAATAGTAACCAACGGAATATCCGTATCAATAATACGTGTAGTCTCTTCATCCAGACCCAGACGGTCATATTGTTTATCTTGCTGCCAGGCTTCCAGTCGAACCACAAGCGTAATACGTTTATGATTACGAATGGCCCCTGCACCAAACAAGGTCATCACATTAATAATACCCACCCCGCGAATTTCCAGCAGGTGGCGAATCAATTCAGGTGCCGTACCATGCAGCTGGTTGTCAGAGGTTTGGCGGATTTCTACCGCATCGTCCGCAATTAGGCGGTGGCCGCGTTTAACAAGCTCCAATGCAGTCTCACTCTTACCAATCCCACTACTTCCTGTAATCAACATACCTACACCATATACGTCACAGAGTACGCCGTGAATAGTGGCTGTTGGCGCTAATTTACCTTCCAGAAAGCTAGTCAGACGGCTGGAAAAAATTGTAGTAGCCATTGCGCTCCGAAGTACAGGCAGGCCCTTCTCATTACTTATATCTATTAACTCCTGCGGGACTTCCAAAGAACGGGTAATGACAATACAGGGTGTATTATCATTGCAGATCCCCCGAATTCGGCTAATTTTTTCTTCCTCTGGCAGCATAGAGAAGAACGCTAGCTCCGTCTTACCGAGCAACTGGACACGTTCTTCTGGATAATATTCAAAATAACCAGCCATCTCCAACCCGGGACGATTCAAGTCGTCAACTGTAATAAGTCTCTTGAGACCCTCCTGTCCGGAAATGACTTCTAATTGAAAATGTTGTACCAATTCAGATACTTTTACTTTCTTAGCCATGTATATTCGTCCTTTCGTCACCTGCGGTTGATGTCCGCTTCTCCTGCACCCTGATCGTGAAGTATCACCAGTCTGTCGGAGGTAATTCTTCTGCTATCTTAATTGATAACGACTATGAATGCAATCATAACGCCCTTTGCTCCGGAGTTCCCGGTTCATTATTCATCCTTCACATTCATCAAAAAAAGCCACCCTTTCGGGTGGCTTTCTGAAAGGAGAAAAGACGTAGGGTCTTATCCCAATAGAATGTTAAGTTCGGAAGTTTTGTCGAAGAAATGTACCTTGTTCATGTCGACTGCCAGCTTAGGCTTGCTACCTTCGCGAGTAGTAGAACGACCGTCTACACGGGCAATAACAGTGCTGTTGCCAAGACCACTCAAGTAGAGCAACATTTCATGACCGAGGTTTTCAGTTACATCAACCAACGATGTGAAGATTGTGTTTGGTGAAGCTTCCAAGAATACTGGTTCTTCATGAATATCTTCTGGGCGAACTCCCATAATAACTTCTTTACCGATGAAACCTTTGCTGCGAATGATTTGAGCTTTTCCGCCCGGCACTTCAACATCAAGGTTCTCTGCGCGGAAACGAACGCTTCCGTTAGCTTCGGACAATGTACCATTGATAAAGTTCATTGTTGGAGAACCGATAAAGCCGGCTACGAACAAGTTTGTCGGTTCATTGTAAAGCACTTCAGGAGTAGCTGCTTGTTGAATGATACCATCATACATAACTACGATACGGTCACCCATTGTCATAGCTTCTGTTTGGTCATGCGTTACATAGATACAAGTAGTTTCAAGGCGCTTAACCAGTTTAGTGATTTCAGCACGCATTTGACCACGAAGTTTAGCATCCAAGTTGGACAAAGGCTCATCCATCAAGAATACTTGTGGATCGCGGACAATCGCACGTCCCAAAGCTACACGTTGGCGTTGACCACCGGAAAGAGCTTTTGGTTTACGCTCAAGCAAATGCTCGATATCGAGAATTTTTGCAGCATCGCGAACCTTTTTATCGATTTCATCTTTTTTAACTTTGCGCAATTTCAAACCAAACGCCATGTTTTGGTATACGCTCATATGCGGATAAAGGGCATAGGATTGGAATACCATCGCGATATCGCGGTCTTTCGGTGCTACGTCATTAACAACGCGGTCGCCGATGAACATTTTACCTTCGGAAATTTCCTCCAAGCCAGCGATCATCCGTAGTGTTGTTGATTTACCGCAACCGGATGGTCCTACCAATACTAGAAATTCCTTATCTTTAATATCAAGATTGATATCTGCTACTGTTGCTTTATCAGAACCTGGGTATTTTTTTGTAATGTGCTCTAAACGTACGCCTGCCATTTAATTTTCCCCCTCGGATCAATTATATTAAAGTTTGTAAAGATTGTATGATTTCGTTTCCGTATACCTATCTTACCTCACACACTGTGGGCTGGCTATTTGTAACCTTCACAAAAAAATTATTTCCTTTTCGTCACTTTATACAAAAGCATGGTCAACTTCACAATTGCAGCATCTCCAAAGCTTCGTACATCCGCACCTGTCTCCTGTTTGATCTTGTCCAGACGGTAAAGCAACGTGTTTCGATGAATATATAATTTCTTAGCGGTTTCGCTTACATTGCATTCCATTTCAAAAAAAGTCTCTAAAGTCTGAAGCATTTCTTTATCCGATAAAACGGACGTGTAATCTCCAATCTGTCCAAGTAACTGTCTACGCCGTGCATCGGGAATACTATTAACCAATCTCTCCAAATGAAGTTCCCATGGCAAATGAATGTATTCCCCCACTTGAAAAATACGGCCCAATATTATAGTCTCACGTAAAAGTGCTACTGCTCCGGTCAAGCCTTTAACAGGTACAATTGCAGGTGCTACTGCCAGATGGAATACACCTACCCACTCATTGGCAATCAGTTCGTGCAGACCCATGCTGGTCTGTGACAGCAGATCATCTTCACTTTCTTCTTCCTCTTCCTTATCATCTCCGTCTGTTAGCAGTTCCTTGCGCGCTAGAATGAGCCACTCCTTTTCCTGCAACGGGATAAGAATAACCGTACTATCAAAATAACTGCGTAGAAGCTTCATCAATGAACGATAGGAGATCGGCGCATTATGTACATTTTCACTTATCAGTAAAAAGGGAATCATGTCCCCAAAAAGTCGGCTTTTCAATGCAATATCATCTGGAAGCTCGGTGTCTTCCCTTTCCTGCTCAAGCTGTAGATTAAGCCATTTGCTCAGCTGAAGGGCCTCCATCTCGCCTTCTTCCTTAACCCCTGTAGCCTTGAGCGCAGTAGCGAAGCTTCTCACGGCAAAATGGACCAGTTGCACCTCCATAGCAGATAAGCCTTCCATCTCCACGGATACAGCGGTAATACGCCCATCGTTCTCATATAATGGCGTCCAAATATTATCATCGAGGATAACCGGCTGATCACTCTCTTGTGAGCCTAGCCCGAATAGAGATTTTGAATCCTGTCTTCCAAATTGCTTAATCCCGGCTTTCTTCCCAGTAAGTTGCTCTAACTTTTGACGTAATATCTCGCTCTCTATAGTCACAATAGTCCACCACTTTTGTTTTTTTGCTTATTTTATCATATTTTTCATCTTCATGCGGACTTGCCTAATTTCTGAGGGGTAAAAGTACTTAATACAACAAAAAAGCCATTACCCTAAGGTAATGACTTTTTCCTAAACGTATGAGCCATGAAGGATTCGAACCTTCGACACCCTGATTAAAAGTCAGGTGCTCTACCAGCTGAGCTAATGGCTCATAGAAAATGGTGGGGGATGATGGATTCGAACCACCGAACACTTACGTGAGCAGATTTACAGTCTGATGCGTTTGGCCGCTTCGCTAATCCCCCAAGAAAAGTGGCTCGAGACGGATTCGAACCGCCGACACGAGGATTTTCAGTCCTCTGCTCTACCGACTGAGCTATCGAGCCATATAAAGTTGCATAAAAATAAAGCGGTAAGTCATACACTTCCCACTTCGTTTGGTGGAAAAAAATGGCGGAACCGACGGGATTCGAACCCGCGATCTCCTGCGTGACAGGCAGGCATGTTAGGCCAACTACACCACGGTTCCTCACTTAATAATAATGGTGCCGGCGAGAGGACTTGAACCCCCAACCTACTGATTACAAGTCAGTTGCTCTACCAGTTGAGCTACACCGGCACGGTGTAAAAAGGACCTAAAGTTTGAAAATGGTGGAGGCTGAGGGGTTCGAACCCCCGACCCTCTGCTTGTAAGGCAGATGCTCTCCCAGCTGAGCTAAGCCTCCGGGTATGTATGGTAGCGGCAGAGGGGATCGAACCCCCGACCTCACGGGTATGAACCGTACGCTCTAGCCAGCTGAGCTACGCCGCCACAATAACAAGGTAATGAATGATTTGAAATGGCGGAGAGAGAGGGATTCGAACCCTCGCACCGCTAACGCAGTCTAACCCCTTAGCAGAGGGTCCCCTTATAGCCACTTGGGTATCTCTCCAAATCAAATTAATCATTCAGGCTTAATCGCCTGAAAACTGAATCCGAAACAAATCTGCGTTTAGATATTTGGATAAGCCCTCGACCGATTAGTATTGGTCAGCTCCATGCATTGCTGCACTTCCACCTCCAACCTATCTACCTCGTCGTCTTCAAGGGGTCTTACTAATTGGGAAATCTCATCTTGAGGGGGGCTTCACGCTTAGATGCTTTCAGCGCTTATCCCGTCCGTACGTAGCTACTCAGCCATGCTCCTGGCGGAACAACTGATGCACCAGCGGTACGTCCATCCCGGTCCTCTCGTACTAAGGACAGCTCCTCTCAAATTTCCTGCGCCCACGACAGATAGGGACCGAACTGTCTCACGACGTTCTGAACCCAGCTCGCGTACCGCTTTAATGGGCGAACAGCCCAACCCTTGGGACCTACTTCAGCCCCAGGATGCGATGAGCCGACATCGAGGTGCCAAACCTCCCCGTCGATGTGGACTCTTGGGGGAGATAAGCCTGTTATCCCCAGGGTAGCTTTTATCCGTTGAGCGATGGCCCTTCCATGCGGTACCACCGGATCACTAAGTCCGACTTTCGTCCCTGCTCGACTTGTAGGTCTCGCAGTCAAGCTCCCTTATGCCTTTGCACTCTTCGAATGATTTCCAACCATTCTGAGGGAACCTTGGAACGCCTCCGTTACTCTTTAGGAGGCGACCGCCCCAGTCAAACTGCCCGCCTGACACGGTCCCCGTACCCGATTAGGGCACTAGGTTAGAACCTAGATACGATCAGGGTGGTATCCCAACGTCGCCTCTGCAGAAGCTTGCGCTCCTGCTTCTCTGGCTCCCACCTATCCTGTACAGATCGTACCCAAATTCAATATCAAGCTGCAGTAAAGCTCCATGGGGTCTTTCCGTCTTGTCGCGGGTAACCTGCATCTTCACAGGTATTAAAATTTCACCGGATCTCTCGTTGAGACAGCGCCCAAGTCGTTACGCCATTCGTGCGGGTCAGAATTTACCTGACAAGGAATTTCGCTACCTTAGGACCGTTATAGTTACGGCCGCCGTTTACTGGGGCTTCGGTTCACAGCTTCGGATTGCTCCTAACCGCTCCCCTTAACCTTCCAGCACCGGGCAGGCGTCAGCCCGTATACTTCGCCTTGCGGCTTCGCACAGACCTGTGTTTTTGCTAAACAGTCGCTTGGGCCTTTTCACTGCGGCCCCCTCGTGCTATTCACACTACCGGGGCACCCCTTCTCCCGAAGTTACGGGGTCATTTTGCCGAGTTCCTTAACGAGAGTTCTTCCGCGCGCCTTAGAATTCTCTTCTCGCCTACCTGTGTCGGTTTGCGGTACGGGCACCTTCTCCTGGCTAGAGGCTTTTCTTGGCAGTGTGAGATCATGACCTTCGCTACTACAATTTTCGCTCCCCATCACAGCCTGGCCTAATAATGTGCGGATTTGCCTACACATTAGCCTCACTGCTTAGACGGACACTTCCATCAGTCCGCGTCACTACCCTCCTGCGTCACCCCATCGCTCATAGCGGATTACGGTGGTACAGTAATTTCAAACTGTTGTCCTTCGACTACGCCTTTCGGCCTCGCCTTAGGTCCCGACTTACCCTGAGCGGACGAGCCTTCCTCAGGAAACCTTGGGCTTTCGGCGGATCAGATTCTCACTGATCTTTTCGTTACTCATACCGGCATTCTCACTTGTATACGCTCCAGCACTCCTCACGGTATACCTTCAACGTATATACAACGCTCCCCTACCCCAGATACAATGTATCTAGCCATAGCTTCGGTGGTGTGTTTAGCCCCGTTACATTTTCGGCGCAGAGTCACTCGACCAGTGAGCTATTACGCACTCTTTCAATGGTGGCTGCTTCTAAGCCAACATCCTGGTTGTCTGTGCAACTCCACATCCTTTCCCACTTAACACACACTTGGGGACCTTAGCTGATGGTCTGGGCTGTTTCCCTTTCGACAATGGATCTTAGCACTCACTGTCTGACTCCCGGCAATAAGTATATGGCATTCGGAGTTTGACTGATCTTGGTAACCCTTGCGGGCCCCGCAACCAATCAGTGCTCTACCTCCACTACTCTAATACCGAGGCTAGCCCTAAAGCTATTTCGGGGAGAACCAGCTATCTCCGAGTTCGATTGGAATTTCTCCGCTACCCCCACCTCATCCCCGCATTTTTCAACATGCGTGGGTTCGGGCCTCCAGTGCGTGTTACCGCACCTTCACCCTGGACAGGGGTAGATCACACGGTTTCGGGTCTACGTCCACATACTCAAATCGCCCTATTCAGACTCGCTTTCGCTGCGGCTCCGTCTTCTCGACTTAACCTTGCATGTTAAACGTAACTCGCCGGTTCATTCTACAAAAGGCACGCCATCACCCATAGATAGGGCTCTGACTTTTTGTAAGCACACGGTTTCAGGTTCTATTTCACTCCCCTTCCGGGGTGCTTTTCACCTTTCCCTCACGGTACTGTTTCACTATCGGTCGCCAGGTAGTATTTAGCCTTAGCAGATGGTCCTGCTGGATTCATACGGGGTTTCACGTGCCCCGCACTACTCGGGATCCGTCTCGGAGAGAACACAGTTTAGATTACAGGGCTTTTACCTCTATCGCGGGCCTTTCCAGACCTCTTCATCTACTGTATTCCTTTGTAACTCCATGTGAGACGTCCCACAACCCCAAGGGGCAAGCCCCTTGGTTTAGGCTGTTCCGCGTTCGCTCGCCGCTACTGACGGAATCACTATTGTTTTCTCTTCCTCAGGGTACTTAGATGTTTCAGTTCCCCTGGTCTGCCTCTACATACCCTATGTATTCAGGTATGAGTAACTGCGAATTACCACAGCTGGGTTTCCCCATTCGGACACCCCCGGATCAAAGCTTGCTTACAGCTCCCCGAGGCAGTTTCGTTGTTCGCCACGTCCTTCGTCGGCTCCTGGCGCCTAGGCATCCTCCGTGTGCTCTTATTAGCTTAACCAACGCTTCGATGTTTCGTTTGTTTACACAATCGAAAATCTCCGCTAAGCCATAATTTCACTTCACTTGTTTGCACAAGTTACAGTAATAAGATGTTCTAAAACGCAAATTCGTTTCGGTATCCAGTTTTCAAGGATCAAGTTTTATCTCATCCGGCTTTAACCCCGGAAGAAGATCATATCATTTTCCGTAACTACTTGGCTACAAGTAAGTTTTGGAAATTAATAAATGAAGTTTTGGTGGAGCCAAGCGGGATCGAACCGCTGACCTCCTGCTTGCAAGGCAGGCGCTCTCCCAGCTGAGCTATGGCCCCATAATGGGATATAAAGGTTTGAATGGTGGGCCTTAGTGGACTCGAACCACCGACCTCACCCTTATCAGGGGTGCGCTCTAACCAGCTGAGCTAAAGGCCCTTATTCAATCATTGCATCTTATGAGAGAACTCATAAGGTTGCGCTTGGCGGCGTCCTACTCTCCCAGGACCCTTCGGTCCAAGTACCATCGGCGCTGGAGGTCTTAACGGTCGTGTTCGGGATGGGTACGTGTGGAACCCCTCCGCTATCGCCACCAAACGCATACGAAAGAGACTTGCTCTTTCAAAACTGAACACGAGTGAGTGTTTTGAACCCGAAGGTTCTATAGAAGCTTACGCTTCTGTTCGAATGTTTCCGTTACAGGAAACGATTCTCCATAGAAAGGAGGTGATCCAGCCGCACCTTCCGATACGGCTACCTTGTTACGACTTCACCCCAATCATCTACCCCACCTTCGGCGGCTGGCTCCCTTGCGGGTTACCCCACCGACTTCGGGTGTTGTAAACTCTCGTGGTGTGACGGGCGGTGTGTACAAGACCCGGGAACGTATTCACCGCGGCATGCTGATCCGCGATTACTAGCAATTCCGACTTCATGCAGGCGAGTTGCAGCCTGCAATCCGAACTGAGACCGGCTTTGTTGGGATTCGCTCCACCTTGCGATTTCGCAGCCCGTTGTACCGGCCATTGTAGTACGTGTGTAGCCCAGGTCATAAGGGGCATGATGATTTGACGTCATCCCCACCTTCCTCCGGTTTGTCACCGGCAGTCTGCTTAGAGTGCCCACCATAATGTGCTGGCAACTAAGCATAAGGGTTGCGCTCGTTGCGGGACTTAACCCAACATCTCACGACACGAGCTGACGACAACCATGCACCACCTGTCTCCGATGCTCCGAAGAGGGGCACTATCTCTAATGCTTACATCGGGATGTCAAGACCTGGTAAGGTTCTTCGCGTTGCTTCGAATTAAACCACATACTCCACTGCTTGTGCGGGTCCCCGTCAATTCCTTTGAGTTTCAGTCTTGCGACCGTACTCCCCAGGCGGAGTGCTTACTGTGTTAACTTCGGCACCAAGGGTATCGAAACCCCTAACACCTAGCACTCATCGTTTACGGCGTGGACTACCAGGGTATCTAATCCTGTTTGCTCCCCACGCTTTCGCGCCTCAGCGTCAGTTACAGCCCAGAAAGTCGCCTTCGCCACTGGTGTTCCTCCACATATCTACGCATTTCACCGCTACACGTGGAATTCCACTTTCCTCTTCTGTACTCAAGCCACCCAGTTTCCAGTGCGACCTTAGGTTGAGCCCAAGGTTTAAACACCAGACTTAAATAGCCGCCTGCGCGCGCTTTACGCCCAATAATTCCGGACAACGCTTGCCCCCTACGTATTACCGCGGCTGCTGGCACGTAGTTAGCCGGGGCTTTCTTCTCAGGTACCGTCACTCCGGTAGCAGTTACTCTACCGGACGTTCTTCCCTGGCAACAGAGCTTTACGATCCGAAAACCTTCATCACTCACGCGGCATTGCTCCGTCAGGCTTTCGCCCATTGCGGAAGATTCCCTACTGCTGCCTCCCGTAGGAGTCTGGGCCGTGTCTCAGTCCCAGTGTGGCCGTTCACCCTCTCAGGTCGGCTACGCATCGTCGCCTTGGTGAGCCGTTACCTCACCAACTAGCTAATGCGCCGCAGGCCCATCCCCCAGTGACAGATTGCTCCGTCTTTCATTCTCTCCTCAGGTGAGGAAAGAAATTATCCGGTATTAGCTACCGTTTCCGGTAGTTATCCCAGTCTAAGGGGCAGGTTGCCTACGTGTTACTCACCCGTCCGCCGCTAAATGATTTTGAAAGCAAGCTTTCAAAATCACTCCGCTCGACTTGCATGTATTAGGCATGCCGCCAGCGTTCGTCCTGAGCCAGGATCAAACTCTCCAAATTGTATTTAGAAAGAGCGATTGCTCATTTTGAAACATCTGACGAGAATTAAAAAATTCTCTGATCATGGTCTTCAAGAAGTCCATGATTTTGGATTTTACTCTCGTAAAATCCCACTCACTCGTTGTTCAGTTTTCAAAGATCAATGTCTCGTTTGTCGCTCATTTTGTCTCAGCAGCGACCTTTATAATATATCACAGCACCCTCGTTCTAGTCAAGCGTTTTTTTAATTTAACTTTTCGCTTTACCATCTTGGCAAGTTATTCGAGAACAACTTGTCCAAAGGGCCGAAAACTAATATATCATATACTTCGAACTCTCGTCAACCCTTAAAACAATGATATTTTAAGTCCCAATAACATAATAACACCGGGCAAGCCAAGAATAGTCACTGTGCCGATGGTTACGGGGTTCAAAGGTACATATACCCCACTGATTAACCCCGAGAAGTTCACCACATAAAGAGCTAAAGCCGCCAGAACCAAGTGGGTGCCAAAGAGGCTGATCCAGCCCCACCCCAACTTTTTTTTCATTACTATAAATATTAGTAAGGCCGCCGATATAATCAATACAGCCATCGCCGCTAACTTCACGTGTGTCCCCCCCTTTAATAACTACCGTTCCTCCGACTGCATTTGACTGCGGTTCAAACCTAACAACTTGGCATGCTTTAAGTGGATCTGATATTTTCGTTCAGCCGCTTCAAGAATATAGATTGCGTAATCAATCTGATCCTCTCCTGCAGCCTCATCAAACATTAGACGGGCTCTTTCCCACTCCCATTGAGCTTTTTGTACTTCTAAGTATGCCCCCCAGTTATCGTCAATCATATGCTTCTGGGCTTCTCTACTACTTCTACGCTTATAACTCCACCAGCCCATTTCGATACCCCCTTCAGATTGAACTCAACGATACTTGCATCGCTAATCTCATTCATATCGGGAAAGGGACAAACTTAGAACCAAAAAAAAAGAAGCCCAAACCGGGCTTCTTTACACACTTAATGGTGAAAGCTTTTTAAGAAACATATCTTTCAGTGAAATTCAAAGTAGCAAGACAATCTCACACTACCCGATAATACCTATTAAAAAAGCTCACGGCGACCTTCCAATGCCTTGGACAATGTAACCTCATCCGCATATTCAAGATCGCCCCCAACGGGCAATCCATGAGCTATTCTGGTAATTCTAATCTCAAAAGGTCTGACAAGCCGGGAAATATACATAGCTGTAGCCTCCCCTTCAATGTTAGGGTTAGTCGCCATGATAAGTTCCTTCACCCTTTCATCACTTAGACGGGCCAGCAGCTCCTTTAGACGGATATCATCAGGTCCAATACCCTCCATTGGGGATATAGCTCCTTGTAGAACGTGATAGTACCCGTTAAATTCCTTAGTTCTCTCTATGGCAACAAGATCTTTGGAATCCTGAACCACGCAAATAACGGAAGGATCACGAGTCTTGTCCTGACACACACGGCAAGGATCCGTGTCAGTTATGTTACAGCAGACCGAGCAATAGTGTAGATTACGCTTAACACTTACGAGTGCCTTGGCAAAATCAATAACCTCGTCCTCTTTCATGTTCAGCACATGAAACGCTAGCCGGGCAGCCGTCTTTGGACCAATCCCCGGCAAACGTGTGAATGCATCGATCAGCTTAGCTAGCGGTTCGGGATAATACACTGTGGTGGTTCTCCTTTGGGTATAGCTTTATTAAGTACGGATTAGAATAATCCAGGGATTTTCATGCCGCCAGTGAATTTGCCCATGTCATTATTAGCAAGCTCTTCCGCCTGGGTAAGCGCATCGTTTACAGCGATAATTACTAGATCTTGCAGCATTTCTACATCTTCCGGATCAACAGCCTCAGGCTTAATTTGAATGGAGAGCAGTTTTTTATGACCATTTACTTGAACTGTTACAACTCCGCCGCCAGAAGTTCCTTCGATTACCTTGCCACCAAGCTCTTCTTGGGCTTTAAGCATTTGCTCTTGCATTTTTTTAACTTGCTTCATCATCTGGTTCATATTATTCATACATCATCTCTCCTCTGGAATACGCATTCGCGTGATAATATATTTTTACTCTTTTATGATAACAAGGTCTTCCCCAAACAGCTGGATCGCCTCATCAATCCAAGGTTCTGATGTTCCGCCTGCCACTTCATGCTCATTTTCCAGCCGCAGTTCTTCCTTACTTGCTTGACTCACAGACTTAAGTGCAGCCTCGTTCCAATCCCGAAGCATTATTGTTACAAGTCGGTATGGTTTGCCTAAACGAGCCGCCAGCACTCCTTCAATAACCTGTCTGTTGACAGGCTTCTCTGTAGTGTCACGGTGAATCGTATTTTTGAAAGCAACGAGGACTGCATCCTCTATAACAGAAACGGGTTCGCCATCCACAAACCATGCATGAACGGTTACCTTCTCCTCTTTCACAGCCTGAAGCACAAAGCTCCACTGCTTATAAACCGCAGCAAAGTCAGGGCTATCCTTGCTTGCAATGAAAAGATCCATATGAGGCGGCATCTTACCAGGAGCAGATATACGAGGAGCCAGGCTTTGTGCAGCCCCTGATCTCGAAGAAGAAGCCCCCGCTTCACGCCCTCCGCCAGAAATGCTGCCGGACTGCATAGCTTGTTCGAGCTTTTTCTCCAACGCAGCGATCTGTCTCTTCAGAATAACCAATTCGCCCTGATCAACAGCCGGTAGTCCGGCTGTTACAGCGACCGAGGCAGATGAATCCATCGTAACTGGGCGATCACCCTGCCGCATACTGCAAAGCTTCATAAGAGCCACCTCAAACAAGGTCTGCGGGTGAGTCGCATATTTCATCTCACCAAGATAACGGTTCAGCGTATCGACGATCTCGAAAAGCCGCTCCCGGGAGAAAGCTGCCGCCATATCCTTGAACTCTGCAGGATTTAAGACTCGGTCTGTTAGTTGATCTGCCCCCGGAACCATTTTGATCATAAGTAGATCGCGGAAATAATGGAGCAAATTCTCCAGACATTTATCGGCACTTTTACCTTCATGCATAAGCTGCTCCACCAACTCCAGGAGAAGCCCCATGTTACCTTCCAGTATGGCCGAAGCCAACCGGGCAAATTGCTCTGCAGGTATCCCTCCTGTCATACCGAGTACCTGCTGATAAGTTACATGTCCATCCGTAAAAGAGGATATCTGATCCAATATACTGAGTGCATCACGCATACCGCCATCTGACAGACGGGCAATATACTGTAATGCGTCAGGGTCCGCTTCAATCCCCTCTTTTTCGCAAATCTCACTAAGCAGACCTGTCTGCTCCTCAAGTGATACTCTACGAAAGTCAAAGCGCTGACAACGCGAAATAATCGTTGCCGGCAATTTATGGGGTTCGGTTGTCGCCAGAATAAACATTACATGCGGTGGCGGTTCTTCAAGAGTCTTAAGAAGAGCATTGAATGCTTCTGTAGTCAGCATATGCACTTCATCAATAATATACACTTTACGGCGTACCTCGGTTGGGGCATATTTCACCTTGTCCCGCAAGTCGCGAATTTCTTCTACACCCCGGTTAGATGCAGCATCTATTTCCTGAACGTCCATTACATTGCCCGCAGTAATCCGCAGACAAGAAGGGCATTCATTACAAGGCTCCGAACCTTGCTGGCGCTCACAGTTAACCGCCTTAGCCAATACCTTCGCAGCACTTGTCTTACCGGTTCCCCGCGGACCGCTGAACAGATAGGCATGCGAAACCCGCTGTTCACGAATAGCATTCTGCAGCGTTTGGATAATGTGCCGTTGTCCTACCATGTCTTTAAACGACTGTGGCCGCCAGGCACGATACAACGCGATATGTTCCACTATGCTTTACCCTCTTTCAACTGCCGCATTCCCGGCGTTTGTCGCTTACTTATTATACTATAATCCTTAGGCTTTGACCAAAAACAAAAAGCATCTTCGCTTATCGCAAAGATGCATTAATTATAAGTATAAACCGTGCACCTGTTATTGATAGCTGCGATCCAAGCGGCAACCCTACGCGACTGCTCGGACTAGGCAACCCTCCGGCACAAGAGTAACTTACTTATGGCTGCTTCCTTCCGGACCTGACCAGGTTCATAAGCACTCATTGCGGAGGACCCAGTCGTCAACACAGCACGTAGGGACCAAGGCCTCACATCGACAGCACCTCTAACAGGAATTCAACCTCGCTACAGCGGATTGCGAGTTACAGGGCACCGCTACCTCCCCGTCTAGCACGGCGAACTCAAGTATAGCTCACACCTAAATAAAAATCAACCATATTGAGCAATCCAAAAACCCCCAACTATAAAAGTCGGGGGTTTGTGTTATCAAGCCGCAAAACGGCTAATTAAATTAGATACCGTATTTCTTCTTAAATTTATCGACACGACCACCAGCATCCAGGAACTTCTGCTTACCAGTAAAGAAAGGGTGGCAGTTGGAGCAGATTTCGACGCGAAGCTCTTGTTTAACAGAGCCAGCTTCAAAATTATTGCCACATGCGCAGGTTACCTTAGTCAAGTTATACTTTGGTTGAATTGCTTCTTGCATTTGAATTTCACCTCTTTTGCCCTGGGCCTCATGCGAGCACAGAGTTATAATGAACAGATATTCATATTCTACCACGAAATAAATGAATCGGCAATATGTTTCAATTTTACATTTTTTGAGTGTTAAATATGGACGTTTCCTGATTTGATACGTGCCATATTAGCCGGCGGAATATGAGTATATGAGCCGATAACGACATCCGGTAGTTCCTCACGAAAAATATCAAGCATGGTTTTCATCCCCAGTATTTCACCTTTGGCCGGAGGAATTAATCCCAAATAGCTCTCCGGGTCAATATTCAGGTTACGCATTTGGATTAGCTTCAGTTCTGTACGTCTAACAAATTCGACCATAGCCTCAATCTCTTCTTCCCGGTCCGTTACTCCCGGAAACACCAGATAGTTAATTGAAGTATAGACACCCTGAGATACAGCGTACTTCAGGGACTTCTCGACATTAGCCAGTGTGTATCCACGCGGCTTGTAATAGGCATTGTAATGGTCATCCAATGCACTTATTGTGCTGACACGCATCAAATCAAGACCCGCATCAACAATTCCGCGGATATGGTCACTTAAACCGGCATTGGTATTGATATTGATATATCCCATATTTGTAGTGGCTCGAACTTCACGCATAGCTTCAATAATGATCTTGGCTTGCGTAGAAGGTTCGCCTTCACAGCCTTGCCCGAAGCTGACAATGGATTCCGGTGTCTTCAGGTGCTCCAACATAACTTGTACCAACTCATCGACTCTTGGACGAAAGTCCATCCGTGTCTGCGGTGAGACAAATCCGCTATCCTCCGGCTGATCGGAAATACAGCCAAAGCAGCCTGCATTACAGGAATGGGAGACAGGTACAGCACCCTCCCAGCGGCCTAAAAAGCTATTGGAAGACGTAAGACATTCATACTCAAGTGCACAGTTGGAGAGATGCTCGTAGAGGCGGTTCTCTGGGTATTTGGTTAAAAGCTCGCTAACACCAGCTTTTACATCCTTAGTATCACAGTTGAGCGGATTCCACTTTTCAGGGTCATCCGTAAGTTCCGCTCCTACGTAAAAACCCCCGTCCTTCCATACAACCGCAGAGTATCCGAACAGTGGAAGCTTATAAGATTTATCCGTCTTCACGTAACCGGGAAGGCACAAGCGTGTAAATCCTTGCGGCAAAAGCGCACCCACAGCCTGAGATCCTACCGGCAAGGGTAGCATTTCACCCGTCTCAGGATTCATGCCTGCCGCCCGTGTATTCGGCAATCCTACAAGCGTAGCACCTTCCGGCAGCGGAATTAACTCTTCTTCTAATATTTCAACAATCATATCTCCACTGCGGGCCAAGCCGTACAGTTCGGGATGATCAAAGACATTTCCTTGCTCATCAGCATATACCAAATACATGGTTAGTCACCTCTTATCATTCTAAGTTGTCGGTATAGATGGGGTCTTTGGTCGTGTAGTCCGTCGTGCAGCCGCACCGCTATTGGAGGTTCCTCCATTGCTGGCGGTTCCGTTTGAAGATTCCTTGGAACCGGCAACATCAAAGGATGCCAAGAATTCAGCGTTCGTCTGGGTGTCACGCAGCTTTTTGATAAACCCTTCCACAAAATCGTAGGATTCATTCATATTTTTACGAATAGTCCAAATTGTATCGAGTTCTTCCTTAGTAAGCAGTACCTCTTCACGACGCGTACCTGAGCGGCGAATATCTATAGCAGGGAAAATCCGGCGTTCGGCCAGTTTGCGATCCAAGTGGAGTTCCATGTTTCCTGTGCCTTTAAACTCTTCATAGATAATATCGTCCATACGGGAACCCGTATCGATTAGTGCAGTTGCCAAAATTGTCAGACTTCCGCCTTCCTCAACATTCCGAGCCGATCCAAAGAAACGTTTAGGCCGATGAAAAGCTGCCGGATCAATACCACCACTTAGTGTACGGCCAGACGGCGGAACCACGAGATTATAAGCACGGGCTAAACGGGTTATGCTATCAAGCAGGATTACGACATCCTTTTTATGCTCTACTAGACGAAGGGCGCGTTGTAAGACGAGCTCGGCCACTTTGATATGGTTCTCAGGAAGCTCATCAAAGGTGGAAGCCACGACTTCACCCTTCACAGAACGTTGCATATCCGTTACTTCTTCAGGACGTTCATCTATAAGAAGCACGAACAATTCAATCTCAGGATTATTAATGGAGATACTGTTGGCAATTTCTTTCAGAAGGAGCGTTTTTCCCGCTTTGGGAGGTGCTACAATTAAACCGCGCTGCCCCAGACCTACAGGAGCAAGTAAATCCATTATTCGAGTAGATAAATGGGTAGGGGATGTTTCGAGCGGCAGCTTAATTTGCGGATAAAGAGGTGTTAGTGCTGGGAAATGGAGACGTTCCGCTGCAGTGGCAGGATTCTCGCCATTTACGGCATTGACCTGTAATAGTCCAAAATATCGTTCATTTTCTTTGGGTGTCCGGCATTTCCCGGAGACAAGATCTCCGCTTCTGAGATCAAACTTACGAATTTGAGAGGCTGAGATGTAGATATCTTCAGCACTGGGCAAATAGTTAATCGGTCTTAGAAAACCATACCCTTCAGGTAGAATTTCCAATACACCTTCCATAAACATAAGCCCACTTTGCTCCGCTTGGGCCCTTAGGATCGCAAAGATCAGTTCCCGCTTCTTCATCTGGCCGTAGTAGGGAATCTGGTATTTTTTAGCCAGCGTATACAGATCGGTCAGCTTCATTACTTCCAAATCGGAAATTTGAAGATCCATGTAATAACCACCTATTCAATTTTTTATATGAGTTCATCTAGCAATCAATACATATTAAGAGTCCAGTAAAATCCTCATTAGGATAGGATTACCCAAAAAAGAAGGAGATATGCAGTAAGTATGCAAATAAACTCCTCCTCTCTAACAGGGTATACGAATTTTATTCGTTCTCACGCCATACTTCAGCGCCTAGCTGACGAAGATTAATGACCAAGTTGTCATAACCACGATCAATATATTCCACACCCGTTACCTCGGTAATACCATCCTCAACTGTCAACCCGGCAATAACAAGCGCCGCGCCAGCCCGCAAATCAGTAGCTTTAACTTTTGCAGCATTAAGCTTATTGCCCTCAATGATCGCAGACCGGCCCTCAACACGGATCTTAGCGCCCATACGTACTAATTCAGGTACATGCTTAAAGCGGCTACTGTAGACAAAATCACTTAGTACACTAACACCTTCCGCCTGAGTTAGCAAGCTTGTCATAGGGGATTGCAAGTCGGTGGGGAATCCTGGATAAATTAGGGCTTTAACGTCGACATGTTCATATCGAGCCTTACCGATTACACGAATGCTCTCGTCCAGTTCTTCGATGCCCACACCCATCTCAAGCAGCTTTGCCGTTAATGCTTCCAAATGCTTAGGAATTACGTTATCTATAACCACGTCACCGCGTGTCGCTGCAGCGGCAATCATATATGTTCCAGCTTGAATCCGGTCAGGAATAATAGAGTGACGGCAACCGTGCATCTCCGTGACACCCTCGATTCGGATAGTTTCAGTACCGGCGCCCTTAATAACAGCGCCCATAGAGTTTAATAGGGTAGCTACATCTATAATCTCAGGCTCTTTAGCCGCATTTTCAATAATTGTAGAGCCTTTGGCCCGTGAAGCAGCCAGCATAATGTTAATAGTGGCACCTACGCTGGATACGTCCAAATAAATCTTCGCACCGCGCAGTTCTTTGGCATAAAGGTGGATTGATCCATGTTCATTGGTAACTGTAGCACCCAGCGCTTCAAATCCCTTGATGTGCTGGTCGATCGGACGGGGCTCAAAGTTACAGCCGCCGGGAAGACCTATGGTTGCTTCCTTGAATCTTCCTAGTAGTGCCCCCATCATATAATAAGAAGCCCGAAGTTTCTTGACGGGCCCGTTGGGCATAGGAATCGATAAAATACGTGAGGGATCAATTCTCATCTGGCTGCCTGACCAGGATACACTTGCGCCTAACTCTTCAAGGATCTCGGAATAGACGGCAACATCGCTAAGGTTTGGCAAATTATCCAGAATAACTTCAGATTCGGCTAAAATCGCCGCAGGAATAAGCGCGATCGCACTATTCTTTGCTCCGCTAATGGTTACAACACCCTGCAGTGGACGTCCACCGTCAATCATTAATTTTTCCATATATTATCTGGTTCCCCCTACGTGTATTGCAACTGATCAACAATACGTGCTGTGGCTTTTTTGGTGATGAAAATGGAAAGACACCGTCTAGGCGGTGTGCTTTCCAAATGATACTATTTAATTAGACTGAGTTAAAGGACGTTTCCTGTGCATACAGACAGTTCTGTGTATGTATCCTGTGAGTATGTTCACTAGGATTAATGTGAAACTGAGTAAAATCTATTACGCTTGGTTGTTAGAACCAAACTCACGAATTTTACCAATAACGGTTTGTTTGATCGCTTCACGACCTGGTACGATGAATACACGTGGGTCATAAGCATCCGGTTTTGCAGCAAGAACTTCGCGAACAGCTTTTGCAAACACGATTTGGTTCTCAGTGTTTACGTTGATTTTGGAAGTACCCAGGGAGATTGCTTTTTTGATGTCATGAGTTGGGATTCCTGTACCGCCGTGAAGAACCATTGGAATGTTAGTAGCGTCACGAATTTCTTCCATTTCTGCGAAGCCCAAGTTAGGCTCTCCCAGGTAAGGTCCGTGTACGGAACCAAGTGCTGGAGCCAGGGTGTCGATGCCGGTTTCTTTTACGATACGTACGCACTCTTCCAGATCAGCATACATGATGCCGCCGATTACGTCGTCTTCTTGTCCACCAACAGTACCTACTTCGGCTTCAACAGAAACGCCTTTAGCATGAGCATATTCAACGACTTTTTTAGTCATATCAATGTTCTCTTCGATTGGGTGGTGGGAGCCGTCGATCATTACAGATGTAAATCCAGCGTCAATTGCAGCTTTACATTTGTCAAAGCTTGAACCGTGATCCAAGTGAATAGCAACTGGAACAGTTATTTTCATATCTTCAATAAGGCCTTCTACCATCTTTACAACAGTGTTGAAGCCGCCCATGTGACGTGCTGCTCCTTCAGAAACTCCAAGAATTACTGGTGACTTCTCTTCTTCTGCTGCACCAAGAATCGCTTGTGTCCACTCCAAGTTGTTGATGTTGTACTGACCTACCGCATATTTTCCTTCAAGTGCTTTTTTTAACATGTCTGTCATAGATACTAATGGCATGGTTTCAATCCTCCTAAGAATGTTGGGTTAATTCTATTTTTAAGCCGACATCACATACAGGATTATTATAACACATCCTGTCTCAAATACTAAATAGGGTCAGCAAAAAAATGTCCCGGTGGGACGTTATTTACCCAGCCCCCTCCGAAACCGGCCTGTATCAATGCAAATCCCCCTAAGTCTGTTAACAAGTAGGAGGATTAAATCGGAAGTCTATTTCATTAATTCGCAGAATCCTGACTTAGCTGCACTGATCAGCCTGCTTGGCATAGAGATGCATATTAACAGCTACCCGCATTTCATCGATATCAAAAGGTTTGGTGAAATGCATAAGGGCCCCTAAGTTTGTCGCTTCCTTAATCATATCGAGCTCACCGTAGGCAGTCATCATGATGACTTTAATAGCAGGATCAATTTCCTTCAGATGCTTCAAGATCTCCAGCCCGTCCATTCCGGGAATCTTCATATCAAGAAGAACCAGGTCAGGTGATTCTGTACGCATAATCTCTAATGCCAATTTACCGTTAGCTGCTTGGAAAGTTGTGTATCCCTCACTGTTGAACACTTCCATAAGTAGAATGCGAATTCCGTTTTGGTCATCAACAATCAACACTTTCTTTTTCATACGCTAAACCCCCTAGAAATTTACGGTAAATTGATTGCACCGCGCTCCCAACAGCTAACGGCTCTTCGGCAATTAAATCCATATCAGAACTATAATTCGTGATTTGTATGCATATTCCTCCTATTTGGATAAAATTGCATAAATAAAAAGAGCCTCCAAAAGGAAGCTCTTCAAGGTGCAGTATTAGGAGTTGTTCTAAAAAATTACAATTGTTCGGAATGTGTCAGCGAAGCCTTGACGAATTCACGGAACAAAGGCTGTGGACGGTTAGGACGGGAAGTAAATTCTGGATGGAATTGTACGGACAAGAACCACGGATGACCCGGCAGCTCAACAATTTCCACCAAACGTCCGTCCGGGGAAGTCCCCGAAATAACCAGGCCTGCTTTTTCGATTTCGTCACGGTATGCATTATTGAACTCATAACGGTGACGGTGACGTTCGTATACAAGCTCGTCTGCATAACACTCCATAGCTAAGGAGTCAGGCAAGAGTTTGCAAGGATACAATCCTAAACGCATCGTCCCACCCATATCTTCAATATCTTTCTGCTCTGGAAGCAGATCGATTACAGGATACGATGTAGTCGGATCAATCTCGGAGCTGTTCGCACCTTCAAGACCCACAATAGAACGAGCATATTCAATAACGGATACCTGCATACCCAGGCAAATCCCAAAGAATGGTATAGACTTCTCACGCGCATAACGAATCGCTGAGATTTTACCTTCAATCCCCCGGTCACCAAAGCCTCCAGGAACCAGAATACCGCCGATACCGCGCAGCATCTCATCTACATTCTCATCGGTAATTTCCTCAGCATTCACCCAACGGAGTTTGACCTCGGCATTAGAGGCGAAGCCGGCGTGAGATAAAGATTCCACTACACTCAGGTAGGCATCATGCAGGGCTACGTACTTACCGACAATTGCAATCTCAACTGTTTTTTCAAGCTTTTGGATGCGTTCCAGCATACTTTCCCATTCCCGCATATCCGGTGCTGGAGTGGTAAGCTTCAGATGATTGACGACAATCTCGTCCAATCCCTCATCACGCAGGTTCAGCGGTACCTCATACAAGGTAGCAGCGTCACGGCATTCCACTACCGCATTAGCGTCAATATCGCAGAAAAGGGCAATTTTCGCCTTCATGTCGGCAGACAACTCATGCTCTGTACGGCAAACAATGACATTGGGTTGAATACCGATGCTGCGAAGCTCTTTAACACTGTGCTGGGTAGGTTTGGTCTTAACTTCACCTGCAGCCTTGATATAAGGAATCAAGGTAACATGGATGTACATCACATTCTCGCGACCAATGTCACTCTTGATTTGGCGAATAGCTTCCAGGAACGGAAGACTCTCTATATCGCCAACGGTTCCGCCGATTTCAGTAATCACGACGTCAGAGCTGGTTTCGCGTCCAGCACGGAATACGCGCTCCTTAATCTCATTGGTAATATGAGGGATGACCTGAACAGTCCCGCCCAAATATTCACCGCGTCTTTCTTTGCTGATTACGGATGAGTAAATTTTACCTGTTGTTACGTTATTGCTTTTTGACAAATTGATGTCAATGAACCGCTCATAGTGACCAAGATCAAGATCGGTCTCGGCACCATCGTCTGTCACAAATACTTCTCCATGCTGATAAGGACTCATCGTTCCGGGGTCAACATTAAGATACGGATCGAATTTTTGAATCGTCACCTTTAAACCTCTGTTCTTAAGCAACCTGCCCAAAGAAGCGGCAGTGATGCCTTTGCCAAGAGAAGACACAACGCCACCCGTTACAAAAATATACTTTGTCACTGTAAAACCCTCCTAATAAAGTTCCAGAAATTCAGGCGACGTTTGAGAAAACCGCGGCTAAATGCCATTTAAAAAAACAAAAAAGTGACACCCGTAGACCCGGGGCACTTTTTATTGTTAGAAAAAAATATTAACCATCATCATAAGCCCATGCAATAGTTTACTCTGACGCTTTCCCTCTGTCAAGGGCAGAATTATGCCATTGGAAAACTACTTTAATTATAGGTGGTCCTCGTCTTCGGCATTCTCATCGACGCCTTCGTCCGAATCTTCCTCATCGTCTCCGTCTCCGTCAATGTCTTCATCATCAATAACGACATCTTCGTCAACTTCCTCTTCGCTGTCGTCGTCAGAATAGAGGTCGTCACGATCGTCATCGATCACATCGAAATCCTCTTCTTCAGCAGCGTAATTCTCTTCTTCTTCAGCAAAGTCGTCATCTTCTAAATCGTCATCTTCATCGTTGATAATACGCGGACGTTTAGAGTTACCAACTGGATCGTCAGAGCGTTCCAGAGGATACCAGCGTTTCAATCCCCATAGGTTGGTGCCGACACAGGCAAAACGCCCGTCAATGTTAATCTCGGTATATAGCTGGGCGATAGTATTGTTAGTTTGTTCTTCAGTCATACCGCGCAGCTTGGCCACCTCGACCATCAAATCACGGTAATAATACGGCGTATTTGCCGCCTTGAGCACCAGAAAAGCCAGATCCACCATCGGCATTTCTTTAAGTTTCTCCGGTTCAAGCTTTAAATTGAGTGGCGTACTCACTAAGGACACTTCCTCTCACACAATGTTCACTTTACTACATTTTAATTCAATATATCCATTAACAAACCTAAGTAAAACCTATTTGGCTACAAATTGCAAGTCAAAAGCAATAAGTAAAGGACTGTACATGGTCAACGGTTATCGTGTTGTAAAGAACAGAACGGCTTGATCCGGTATTCAACACCCCGCAACGTGAAAAAGGCGGAGGAAAATCCTCCGCACATGACTGTATCCACGCCAAGGATCGGCTCCTTACGGGATTGCAAAGAGAGTATCGATCTCTTCTGTTTATTTTATGTGTTCCGCTGTCTTTTGACACGATGGGGTGCCTATTTCGATAAAAAAGGGCAAGTTCCCATTCGTCTCCTCCTCTTCATTCATACAATATGGCACACGGCACCAAGGAGGGGACGGCGAAAAACATGGATTATTACGGATTCTGGCAAAGTCTTCTGGAGGAGCTGTCAGTTGCCCCCAAACGTGGAGAGCGGCGCATCGTTACTTTTTATGATGCCCGTGAGTATGCCGCAGCACTATCAAAGTGGAAATCCTTAAAAACAAAACAACCAGAGCTCCGAAGGGTACAAATATCCCCGATGATCCGGGCTTTTTTTGTACCTGCTGCAGGAGCTGAAAAGCTGATTCGAAAATTCTCAGACACTATAAGTATCGAAGAGGATTTAAGAATGCAAATCCACACCCTTTCTGGTGAGAAGACTGGAACGGTCATGCCTTGGGGGGTGAAAGCGATTCATGCTCCGCAGGCCTGGTCGAAATCAACAGGTGTTCATGTCAAAATCGGTGTTATTGATACCGGTGCTGATTACCGCCATCCGGATTTACGGCACTCGTTGGCATCAGGTATAAACCTGCTGCATCGGGGGATGCTGCCGCTCGATGACAACGGACACGGCACCCATATTGCCGGTACACTGGCGGCCGCCGGCGGCTCCCGAGGGATGATGGGCGTGGCTCCACGGTCCCTTCTGTATCCTGTCAAAGCGTTTGACCATACCGGCTCAGCATATGTCTCCGATATCGTACTTGGTATCGACTGGTGTGTTCAAAATAGAATTGACCTTATCAATATGAGCTTCGGGATGAAAACCAGAAGCAAAGCCCTGCATAATGTTGTTCTTAAAGCCTATCATGCAGGGATTGCCATCATCGCCTCATCCGGCAATGACGGTAAACGGGGCGGTGATTACCCCGCCCGTTATTCTGAAGCCATCGCCGTAGGCGCTGTCGACAAAAAGCGCCAGGTCGCCGGCTTCAGTAATCGCGGCCCGTATATTGACGTATACGGGCCTGGCGAGGGCGTTCCTTCCTGCTGGCTGAGGGAAGGGTATAAAGAGATGAGCGGCACATCCATGGCGACCTCCCATGTGACGGGAGCCGCCGCTCTGCTGCTCGCCCTGCGACCAGGCCTCACGCCACGGGAGCTGAAGCTGCTCCTGCGGCGCACCGCCTCCCCAGTGCGGCTGCGCAAAGGGCAGCGTCGCGCTACGCTGGGAGGCGGAGCAGCGGACGCGCTACGCTTGCTGCGGGCAGGGTCGCGAAGCCAACCGAAACCGCTCAAAGCAAAATCCGCCCCCCGTTAACGGGGGGCGGAGGCTTTGGTGGCTAGGTTAGCTGCTGATTTAACAGCCGCTTACATCTTGTCCGGTGAAGTTACAGCAATCAGACGCAGTACATTGGCAATCGTTGTACGCGTTGCGCCAAGCAATGCCAAACGGGCTAATGTCTGGGCACCATCCTCAGTAATGACACGCTCTGCTTTGTAATAGCTGTGGAAGAGCGCAGCCAAATCATAAACATAACGAACCAAGCGGTGCGGAGCATAACCCTCTGCCGCAACGGCAATCTCGGATGGAAGCTCCCCGATTTTGCGAAGCAAATCATATTCATGAACTGCTGTCAGCTTGGTGTAATCTACCTGAGATAAGTCCGGCAGGGTTATGCCTTGCTCCTCAGCCTGACGGAATATGCTGCAAATACGCGCATGCGCGTATTGTACATAGAATACCGGGTTCTCATTGGATGTTGAAATGGCAAGGTCCATGTCAAAGTCAAGATGAGAGTCCATGCTCCGCATCGTAAAGAAGTAACGGATGGCGTCAATTCCGACCTCTTCCATTAACTCTTCCATCGTTACCGCTTTGCCGGTACGTTTGGACATTTTAACCTTTTCGCCGTCCTGAAACAGGCTTACCATTTGGGCAATCAGCACAACCAGCTTGTCAGGGTCGTTGCCCAGTGCAGACATGGCTGCCTTCATCCGCGGGATATAGCCGTGGTGATCTGCACCCCATATATTAATCATTTTATCGTAGCCGCGGCCGTATTTGTCGCTGTGATAAGCAATATCCGGCGTAAGGTAAGTGTAAGTGCCGTCATTCTTGATGAGTACGCGGTCCTTGTCGTCGCCGTATTTAGTGGTCTGCAGCCAAGTGGCACCTTCTTGTTCATACACTTCTCCGCGTTGACGCAGTTCGTCCAGCGAGTTCAATACTTCTCCATTTTCGTAAAGCGAAGTTTCGCTGAACCAGATATCAAAGGAAACACGGAATCGACCCAAATCACGTTTGATTTTGTCGAGTTCTTTCTCCAGTCCGTAGGTGCGGAAGAAAGCAGCACGGTCTCCCGGAGTCATAGCTAGCAGGGAATCACCCTTTTCAAGTACGAGTTCTCTCGCAAAGCCTTTAATATCCTCGCCATGGTATCCATCTTCAGGCATTTCAGCCGGTTGACCAAGCTCCTGCAAATAACGCGTCTCAATGGATCTGCACAGATTAGCCACTTGGTTGCCCGCATCATTAATGTAATATTCGCGGCTAACCTTATATCCGGCAAAATCCAGTACGTTACACAGGGCATCACCCACCGCCGCACCGCGGGCATGTCCCAAATGCAGACTGCCTGTAGGGTTAGCACTTACAAATTCCACTTCTACCTTTTGCCCTTGTCCTATGTTGATACGGCCATAATCTTCTCCCTGTTCGGCCACAAGGCTGATGACAGGATACAGATAATGCTTGGACAATGTGAAGTTAATGAAACCCGGCCCGGCAATCTCCGCTTTTTCAATTACAGCATGGCTTGAATCCAAATGTTCTACAATGGCCTCGGCAATCTGGCGCGGATTACGCTTGGCAATCTTGGTTAGCTGCATGGCAGCATTTGTTGCCAGGTCTCCATGGGCCTTATCCTTAGGGACTTCCAGTGTAATCGCTGGGAGCTCTTCGCGTGTGACCAGACCGGCAGCAATTACTGCATCGGCAATAGCCTCTTTCACCCGTTCATTAATTAGCTCTAACGGATTTTGAATCTTTGTCATGATTTTGGTTCCTCCTGTATATGCAAACTAATAGCGAACTTTCCAGATAACTCTTCGTAAACGTACAGATCATAATCCAGGGATACCTTCAGGGAACGTCCATCACGTGTAATATCAAGCTCCCGGGTTTCAGTGGCAAGATTAAACTGGGTATAGGGAGAACGGTAAAATCCCGGCAAACGCCGCCCTTCTTGAAAGCTCTGCTCAGATTCTACACCACCATGTCGGATAATCTTCAGCTCATTACCTGCTATCTTTAGGGTTGTTCGAATAGAAACGTCATCTCCCTGTGGTCCCTGCCCCGGTTCAACATACCGGATAAACAACTGGGATTGCTTGGCTATAGCTTCCCCGGAAACGTTCAGAACACTTGATTCGCCTTCATGAAGGCTTACGAGCGAAACGGAGACGCTATATTTGTCAGACGATAATTCAGGCATACTATGCTCCTCAATTCTGCAAGCCTCTGCACAAGAAGAAACGGCTGCACCATCCTTACAAGGCTGCATCCGTCTCTCGGAAAAATATACGGATACAAGTATATTTTTGAGCAAGGGCGTATTCGCTTTCCATTGTACTACTATATCCAGTTCATGCGAGCAATTCAATTCTTATTGTTGATTTTTCCTGCTTTTCGAAAGCGAACTTAATGTCTGATTGAATATCCCGACCCTTCCTTCCCCATAATGAAAGTAGAAAAGACAGCCCGGCTTCTGCAGGTTCATACCATTCATTGTCCGTTTTGAAAAGCGAGAAAAGGAGCATGGTGCCATGACGCGTCATTCAAATTCACCCTTACCTAAACGCCGCTTCCCGCGGATACTCCGACTGCTGGCTACCTTAATTGTTCTATTCCTGCTGGCAGCGGGGGGCTTGCTGGGGTACTTGTATCAAAAAGAGCTTCCGCCTGCCTCGGACGATATCCGCTCCAAGCTGTTAGACTCCAGAGGCAACGTTCTAGCCACCTTTTCCCCGGATGGGAGAAGTCGGGAGCCGGTAGATCTCAAAGATATCTCTCCGCTAGTTATCCAGGCAACACTAGCTGTAGAGGATCGGAAATTTTATGATCACTCCGGATTCGATCTTAAGGGCATGGGTCGTGCCGTACTGGTTAATCTTGAAAACGGAAGCCGCACACAGGGAGCTAGTACGCTAACCCAACAGCTAGCACGGAATCTCTATCTCTCTCATGAGAAAACGTGGACCCGGAAAGCTAAGGAAGCAGTCTATACACTGCAGCTAGAGATGAAATACAGTAAGGATGAAATTCTCCGCATGTATCTTAATGAAATCTATTACGGTCACGGTGCCTACGGGATCGAGGCGGCATCCCAGATGTACTTTGGCAAATCGGCTGCTGATTTGAATCTGGCTGAAAGTGCTATGCTGGCCGGTATTCCGAAGGGCCCCACCTATTATTCTCCTTACAGCCATT
Organism: Paenibacillus wynnii; assembly: GCF_000757885.1. Taxonomy (NCBI): domain Bacteria; kingdom Bacillati; phylum Bacillota; class Bacilli; order Caryophanales; family Paenibacillaceae; genus Paenibacillus; species Paenibacillus wynnii. The sequence goes on from NZ_JQCR01000002.1 coordinate 1,909,598, forward strand.
TGGACAACGCCAAAAAGCGCCAACGAATTATTTTATCAGTCATGGCTGAGCTAGGGGAAATCACAAAAAGTGAAGCAGAACAGGCCTCAATGGAGACGCTGAACTTGAAGCCTCAGGGAAAGAAGGACACCCTAGTTACTGCACCTTATTTTCGCGACTATGTCCGTGGCCTTACTACGAATCTTCTCCATATCACCAACGATGAGCTGGATCAGGGCGGACTAAACGTATATACAACGCTAGATCAAGATATGCAACGTGCAGCAGAAACCGCAGTAGAGAAAGAAATGGATGGGGATGGGGAGCTTGAAACCGCGCTGGTATCCGTCGATCCTCGGAATGGCTATCTAAAGGCTATGGTTGGGGGTAAAAACTACCGGACGAATCAGTTTAATCATGCACTTTCTTCGACACGTCAGCCCGGCTCGTCTTTTAAGCCGATTATGTACTTGACCGCTTTATCCACCAAGACAATGACCGGCCTATCCGTATTCAACAGTCAGCCGACGCTTTTTCATTATGATAACAACCGAAAGACCTATCAGCCCCGCAACTTTGGGGACAAGTATCTTGGAGAGATTAATATGCGCCAGGCGATAGCAGCCTCGGATAATATATATGCTGTAAATACGATTATGAAGGTAGGGGCGGATAAGGTAGCTGAAATGGCTGCTAAAATGGGCATAGTCAGCCCGCTCCAAAGTGTACCTTCTCTTGCCCTTGGCACTTCACCGGTCAGCCCGCTGGAGATGGCCTCAGCCTTTGCGGTGATTGGAGGCGGGGGAATCCAGACACCCCTCACTGTAATCCTGAAAGTTACTGATGCCAGAGGCGATACTCTCTATGAAGCCCCTAGTCCACAGGGTAAGACTGTGGTGGAGCCGGCAGCAGCCTATGTATTGACTCGATTAATGGAAGGTGTATTTGAAGCAGGGGGTACCGGGAACCGAGTAGCTCCCATTATTAAACGCCCTGTAGCCGGTAAAACTGGAACGACCGACACCGATGCATGGATGGTGGGCTTCACCCCTGAACTTTCCACTGCAGTGTGGGTTGGCTACGATAAGGGGCGCAATATAACTACGGCTGATGGGCGGCGGGCGGCTCCTATTTTTGCGCAGTTTACTGAAAAGGCACTTGAGAATGTACCGCCTAAAATTTTCCCCATTCCTGACGGTGTTGTCAGTGTATATATCAATCCTGAGTCCGGCAAATTAGCCACATCCGGCTGCCCTACAAAGGAGCTGGATACCTTTATCAGCGGCACAGAACCCACTGAATATTGTGATCAGCATGGAAGTGACAGCCCAAACTCCGAGGGAGAAGGCTCTACTACACCTATCGATCCCACCAAGGAGGATGGTTCCCTCTGGGATGATATTAAACGCTGGTGGCTGAACTAGTCTTTGTTGCCAATCGCGTCTGCCGTGGGATACCATGAGACCAACCCACGAGTGGGTCATCTTATACTCATGAACGAGGGGGAGACTGCCATGAATGCCGACAACCATCCCGTAAAAGATCTGCTAACCCCAACCTGCCGCTGCCCCAATCATTCTATAACTATACCGCTCTTGAAGCCGCCCCGCGTCTGTTAGGGCAGCATTTAATCCGCCGTACAGAAGAGGGAGACATCGTTTGCCGTATCGTAGAAACCGAAAGCTATGGCGGGATTGAGGATAAGGGGAGTCACGCTTACGGAGGCCGACGCACAACCCGCACAGAGATTATGTTCAACGCTGGTGGTGCAGCGTACATCTATTTAATTTACGGGATACATTACTGCCTTAATGTGGTGACCGCTGAGCAGGATAATCCCCATGCGGTGCTCATTCGGGCGGTACAGCCGCTCAGTCCCGCTGATGCAGAATATATGGCCGTTAATCGTAATATCAAGATTAAGAGAGCTTCTGACTTGTCCGGTGGGCCGGGTAAGCTCTGTCGGGCACTAAGAATAGATAAGAGTCTTAACGGCACACGTCTTGATGCTCCTGGAGGGTCGCTATGGCTTGAACAAGGTGACGATCCTGCAACTCTTGATATTGTGCAGGCACCCCGCATCAACATTCCTTATGCCGAAGAATATGCTATTCAGCCCTGGCGTTTCTATATTAAAGACAACCCCTACCTTTCTGTAAAAGAGAAAAATGAACAGGTTTTTACATGGACTTAAATTCCACTTTGTGGTTTCGGATCTTAATAATTGGGTATAAAAATAGAGAACCCTAATAAACCTCTCTCGCTGGAACTTATGCTGGAGAGGTTTTCTATGCTTGGTAGAATACCATGGAAATTCTAAATATGTATGCGCTTTCTCCTATACCTTAAATTACATTTACTGTATAATCATTTACGACCACCAAATCTTAAGATTAAATGAGGGACATGGAATGAAGGATACAGGCATGATCCGGAGTTTAGACAGTCTTGGACGAATTGTGGTTCCCGTTGAAATCCGCATGACACGCAATATTGACATTGGGGATCCTATAGAGTTTTTTGTTCTGGATGAGAGCATTATTGTACTAAGAAAGTACACATCGACCGAATGTACGTTTTGCAGAAGTCTGGATAATGTCTCTTACTACAAAGATCAGTTTATTTGCAGCCATTGTCTGAGTGAGTTGAGTCTTCCAGAGCGTCATTTAGAGGATTCTGCACCGCCTCCTAACGCAGGAGAACCTGCCTACGAGGCCAATAGGAAGAAAAGAGCCCGAACCGAAGAGATGAAGGTTCTGCTGGAGCAGGCCATAAAAGATTATCCTCATGCAAATCAAAAAGAGATTGCCGATAAGCTCGGCATCAGCCAGGCAAGAGTAAGCCAGCTTAAAAGAAGGCTTAACCTTTAATATTATAGGATGATCTACTCGTATGTTAAAAAAGGCTACGCTCTTCCTTCATCAGGAGAGCGTAGCCTTTCTATGTTTTATTTAACAGTACCCTATGATACAGATACTACTTTTCACTATTTCTTTAGTCTGAAAGTGCTGCTTTCAGCTCTTGAGGTGAAGCTGCCCACCATTCTGCATTATGAGCTATAAGCAGAGATTGCAGCGCGGCCTTCTCCACATGGCCCAAACCCTCTACAATTACCTTCCGCTTCAAGGAAGCATCGAGCTTATTCACATGATCGGCAAGAATCTTCCAGCCCCGCCGTGCCTCTGTATCTATCCACATTTCACAAGCAGTCAATCCGGCATAGAACTGGCCTTCCACTGTGCGATCTACAGCTACCCATACAAGCCACACTTGTCTGCCTGCAGGAACATCTTCGCGATTCGTTGAGAACTTAATGCCCTTCTCTACCTTACTCTTGGCGTGCATAGCACCAATATCTATTACTGCCTCGCCACCATCGATAATAACAGGCGATACATTGTTCAGATCAATAGAGCCTGCTCCGAACCCTTTATGTTTGCTCTTGGCGTTCACAATATTCAAAGCAATCTGCTTTTTGCCCTCCGGCTGTACGTTATCCATGCTGCACGTCCCTTCTCCTGCGAATAATTTAATTTTAGCTAATAATACAGCGAATGCAAACATATACATCCCGTAGATGCTTGTCAACGGGAGGAATCACAGTATGAAGCTATGGTCACTACGGTTCAAAATCATGACAGGGACTCTGGCAGCCCTCTGTCTGCTGGGAGGAGGAATGTGGGCATTCTCCGGGCATAACCCCTTAAATGAAAACACCTTTGCTCCAGAAAAGGCCAAGTCCCCCATTACCGCCAAAAAAGGAACTCCTGCAAGCCCAATCACCCCGGAGCGAATACCACCTAAGAAAGCTGAAGCCATGAGCCATAGAGTTGTAGAATATCACATTAATGTGCGGTTTGATCCGGATACAAGTGCTTTAAAGGCATCTGAGACGGTGACCTGGACTCACCCGGGCTCCAAACCTGTCAATGAATTGTACTTCCATCTTTACCCTAATGCCTTTTCTTCCATGGATACAACCTTCATGAAAGAGTCGGGAGGCAAGCTGCGCAGTGATTCAATGCCTTCGAACGGATTCGGCAGTATGACTCTAACCGATCTGCGTACCACTGAGGGGGTTTCTCTGCTTCAAAGAATGCAGTATGTACAGCCTGATGATGGGAATGTAAACGACAAATCCTTGGTAAAAGTACATCTTCCACAGTCCGTAAAGGGCGGTCAGAGCATCACGCTTAAACTTCAATACGAGGTAAAGATGCCGAAAATATTTGCACGCATGGGGACTTCTGGCAATTTCGTTATGGCTGGACAGTGGTTCCCCAAGCTTAGTGTTTACGAACCGACGGATACACGCGGGGTCAGAGAAGAAGGCTGGAACTTACATCAATATCACGGCACTTCAGAGTTTTACAGTGACTTCGGTATCTACAATGTAGCCATTTCCGTTCCATCCAACTACACCGTAGCCGCTACTGGTTTTCCTATAAAAAACCCCAAGGTTGTTCAAAACTATAAAACCTATCAGTTCTATGCAGACGATGTACATGACTTTGCTTGGGCGGCCTCTCCTGACTTTGTGGTTGCCCAGCAGGCCTTCTCCTCGCCTGAGGTTCCAGGGGTGCGAATCAAGCTCTACCTTGATCCGCTGCACAAGGACTTACAAGAGCGATATTTTCAGGCTGCCAAAGCGGCTCTAACATATTTCAGTAAATGGTACGGACCTTATCCCTACTCTTCGTTATCTATAGTGGTTCCGCCTGAGCTGGGTAACGGGGCCGGAGGTATGGAGTATCCAACTCTCATTACAGCCTTCGGAGCCAACGGAACATCACCTGACACCTCACTTGAGCGAACCGTCATTCATGAAATCGGTCATCAATACTTCTACGGCATGGTTGCTAACAACGAGTTTGAGGAGGCCTGGCTGGATGAAAGCTTCACCTCCTATGCTGAAGATAAACTGATGGAGAAGGAATATGGTATTGCGCCTAACCTGGCCCTACAAGCAAGCCTCGTAGAAAAGCCGGAGCCGCTGAACCTGGAAACCTGGAGATATAAAGGAAAGGGCGTATACACCCAAAATGTATACATAAGGGGTAAATTGGTGCTGAAGGACATCGAGCTCAGAATTGGCTCCAAGGCGATGGATGCCGTTTTGTCCACGTACGCCAAAAAGTACCGCTTCGGCCATCCCTCAACCTATGATTTTCAAAAAACGGTTGAAAAGGTGACCGGACAGTCCTGGGAAAGTTACTTCGAGCACTATATCTATAGCGGAGGTGCCCCTGACTTTTCGCTTGATCATATATCAAGCATCCGTAAGGAGCTCCAGAACAAGAATGACTCTTACCTTTATGAATCACAGGTGAAGATACGCAATAAAGGAACTCCATATTCAAATGTAAGTCTGAAATTCACCTTTACTGACGGACATACCATGCAGCGGGTATGGGACGGACAGGGTGCAGAGGCTACTTTTCAGTTACTATACAGCGCCCCTCTTCTGTCAGCTGAAATTGATCCCGAGCATTCCATATTGCTTGAGAATAAACATATTAATAATTTTAGATTGGCCGAGCTTGAACGGGATACCGTTTCCCGGTGGACGCTCACTGCAACAAAACTTATAGAGACTGTGCTTGGAACTCTGTCCTGGTGAGGTGAATGATCTTGAGAGTATCGATAACCCGCGGCTTTCACAGCATGAAAGAGCAGTTTTATATTCTAATTTTGTTGTTCATATATCGGTTACTCTGGGGCTACTCTATGTATGGATTCGTGCGGCATGCTATTGTACCCATTCTGCTGCGTTATCCCAACGAGCAAGCTGGCGGCAGTGGAATGAGCAGACTGCTGTTCTACATCGAGGGTCAATTCAGCCTCAGCAGCGATCCTGACGTACAGCGTTGGCTGTGGATGCTGCTGGCCATAACCATACTAAAGTTGCTGCTGTCGCCCTTTATTCGGGCTGGACTGATCCATGAACTGCATCAGGAGTCCAAAGGTGTGCGTGGTCTTTTCTTCTTCCCCGGCATGAAGCTCTATGGCTTACCTGTTCTGATCTTCAGCCTTGTAGAATGGCTACTGGCTCTTGTGCCTCTATACTGGTTGGCCCCGAGAATATACAAGCTGCTCTTGTCCTCATTTCTGGACTATTCGTTGCTGTTAAAGATCAGCCCTTATCTCTTAGTGTGGCTAATTTATATTTTTATCATCCGGTTGTGCCTGTTATATATGCAATTCGGTTACACCAGTGATACGGGCATGTTCTACTCCCTTATTCTCTGTTTGCGGCATATCATCCCTGCACTAGTCACTGCGGCTATCCTAGGGGCAGGCGGATTGCTCATCCTGCTCTTATGTGGATTGACGGGCATCTTTTGCCCCGGATTACCAGCACTCCTTATTCGGCAGATTTCCCCTCTTCCCTCTACCTTCTTCAAAATGTGGGGTTTGGCGGCCCAGTATCACCTGTGGCAAAGCAAGCTTCCAAGTAATAATTAAGATGACCTATGGGCATATATAAGGAGTCTTCGTTCCTAGAACTAGGAGCCGAGACTCTTTTTTGATTAAATATGAATAGAACGTTTGCAAAACAGTAAATCCTTTGTTACAATGATGCCTGTACTGATAGTAACAAGTTTGTAATCTTTTAAGAAATTTCGTAACTATTCAGTACAAAATTGGAGTACCTGTCGCTGTTGTTATGTTACGATTTAGGTGCACAAAACGCCAAATTCCTGAGCACCAGGAAGTGGGGGAACCATATTTTGGGTGAATTGATCTCCTTACAGAGGGATCATAGGGGGCCTTCCACCGAACCCTTAAGCTAACCTCGCCGGCACTAGGAGGAATACATCTTTGAAAAGTCATAACTTTAAGAAAAAATGCACCGCAGCCGCATTGGGGCTTGTGATGGCATTCACCCTTGGTAGCAGCAGCGCTTTTGCTGACTCCAGAATGGATACAGTCATTGCTAAAACCATAGGAACGACGTATAAATTCGGTGGCACCAGTACAGCCGGCTTTGACTGTTCAGGGTTCACCAAATATGTATTCACTAAAGTAGGTCTTACCTTACCCCGTACTTCAAAAGCTCAATTCAAAGTAGGGACTCCCGTCCCGCGCAACAAGCTCCGTTCCGGTGACTTGATTTTCTTCAACACATTCGGAAAAGGCGTGTCCCATGTTGGTATTTATGTCGGCAATGGAAAATTTGCACAATCTTCTTCATCACGCGGTGTAAATATTAGTTCGCTGAGCCAGTCCTACTGGGCCAACCGCTACGTTGGCGCTAAAAGAGTTATGAGTACTACAGCATATAAAGCTGTTGCTTTTGATTGATCTATCCTAGCTAAATAACTAAATACTTAATCGAACATATAGCCCGGAACATGATTATTGCCGTAATCATTTTCGGGTTTTTCTTTATTTCCTTATTCTACCTTTTACACGTATTGAACGATGCTGAAACGCTTTTTTGGATAAAAAATGAAAAAAAACTTAAAAACTTGTCCATTTAGCGCCGCAACAGGATTTAACAGGCTATATAGCTATCAAATATCTCAATATTTTCACATTAATATGTTATAAGTGATTGCCAACTTGGGCTCTGTTTGTTACAATAATCGCAGTGAGTTTTTAGTAACATTTTTGTAATGAATAGCCCGTCCTTTTTGAACCTTTTGTCATGTGTTTCAGATAAGTTTATCTGCATCATCAGTACGTGCCGAGTTTCCTTAATAAAACAAGGAAAACGGGGGAACCACTTTGGGTGAATTGACCTCCTATTCTAAGAGGGGTCATAGGGGACCTTCAACCGAACCCTTAAGCTAACCTCGTAGGCATTTGGAAGGGGTTTACACTTTTGAAGAAAAAGTTAGCAGCCGCAGTACTTAGCTTTTCCATTATTTTTACCGCAATCGGAGCAGGAAGCGCTTTCGCGGATTCCAAGATGGACAAAGTAATCGATAAAGCTATCGGAACTAAATATGTAGCCGGTGGAGTATCGACAAACGGCTTTGATTGCTCTGGTTTTACCATGTACGTCTTCGACAAGATCGGTATTGATTTGCCACACCAATCTGGTTCTCAGTATCAAATGGGTACTGCAGTTTCCCGTAATGAATTAAGAGCTGGAGATCTTCTATTCTTCAATACCAGTGGAAAAGGCGTTTCACATGTCGGCATTTATGTCGGCGATGGTAAATTTGCACATGCTTCATCTTCACGCGGTGTAACCATTAGTACGCTGAGTGACAGTTACTACGTCAACCGCTACGTTGGCGCCAAACGAATTATGAGCACAAGTGCTTATAAGACCGTTGCAAGTGATGTTCAAGAAGACAATGACGATGTACAATAAGTAATACCGATAAGCTCTACTCCGCGATTTTTGCCGAAATCCTGGAGGGGGCTTATTTTTTTTGTCTTATTTTTTCGCCATACTTATTTTTACCCTTCTCATCAACCGTAAAACATCAAATCGCCCCTTAAATCGTTATTTAATAAATTATTTTTTTGTAAATTTTTTCCTTCAATAAAGTTCTTGAGTCGATTATGGCTCTTTTTGTATATAATTAGATATAGATTACTTCCCTGAAAGGAGGTCTTTGACCTATGATTAGTTCTCCTGTAACCTTCCGTGTGGTTCCGATGGAAATCACACATGCAGAAGAGATCTGCCTTTGGAATTATGAACCCCCCTATAACATTTATGGTTGGCAACGCTGGGATCAAATGCAGGCGCTGGGCATAGAATTCGGAGACCCAGAGATACGAAGTCATCAATATGTATCTGTGTTAAATGATCAGGATGTATTTTGCGGTTTTGCTCAGCTCTTCCCAATGGAAGGTGTTGTCAGGCTAGGCATAGGCATGAACCCTGATTTTTGCGGACATGGACTAGGAAAGCTGTTCGTGGATTCTATAGTTAAGGTAGCGTTGAAACGTTATCCTGAATGGGAAATAGATCTCGAAGTCCTCACTTGGAACCAACGTGCTATCCGAACCTATCGCAAATGCGGTTTTACGATTACGGACACCTATGAACGGCGGACACCCACTGGAGATAAGCCATTTTATTGCATGGTCTATGATAAATAGCACCTTAATTTCCACCTTTTTAAGAATAGGCTCTAAATCCGTTCATTTTTTTGCCACAAGTGCTATGATACCGCTTCACCTTCCGTTATAATATAGGAAATAGCTTACATAGAAGGGACGATTGCGGATGCAAAAATGGATAATGAGCGGTTTATTCTTTGCCGCCTGCGCCTTTGCAGTAATACTGATGTTCACTCTACCAGGTAAAGAACAGGTAGCCGAGCAGAACAATCCTACAATGCCCGTAGTCCAACTGGACTCGGCAAAGGCTGAAGCAACAGCACAAAAGGCCCAATGTATCACTTGTCACGGAGACCAATTACAGGGTGGAGTTGGCCCTAGCTTGCAGAACATAGGCAGCGAGCATGATGCTGAAGAAATTTTTAGCATTGTGGCCAAAGGCAGCGGGCAAATGCCTTCCTTTAAGGAAAAACTTGCGCCGGAAGAAATTGCGAACATCGCGATGTGGCTATCGGAAAAGAAATAAACTAACCATCTGAAATCATACTTTCCTTATCGTCCATACAACAAATACGCCTGTGCAGAGGAGCTTTTCTCCTACATGCACAGGCGTATTGTGTGTTCGGGCTTTTATTTTTGGTCATACGGTTACCTAACGGTTCTTCTCAAAGGCTTCATTAAATTGATGGGCTTCACGAATATCAACAGAAGTAATTCCGCCTTCATTATGGGTTGTAAGCCGAAGGGTTACAGCTTTATAGTCAATCGTAATATGAGGGTGGTGGTTAAATGCCTCTGAGATCGTGGCTACTTCATCCACAAATGCAATTCCCTTCATGAATTCATTGAACATGTATTTACGTACCATCGATTCATTATCCAGCTTCCAACCTTCGATCTTGCCTACCTGTTCAAGCAACTCTTGCCCCGTAAATAACAATTTTTGTTTCCTCCCTTATTAAAGGTAGCTTATAAGCAAACATCCCTTAGTTTCTTAGTCCAAGGGATGTACCAAAATCATGGCAATTTTCAGTTAGTGTATTCTTCCCTTGCAACAAATATAACTGAACTAACATTAATTTTACCATGGACTGGGAGCCTCAGGCAACTTAGCACCCGGCTTGCAGCGTCCTTAAACGAGTGGGACGGAGGCTAGATCTTCTTCCCCGACCAAAATATTGATGCGGTGTGTCTCCTTGTCATACATAACAACTCCGCCGCCTACCTGAATCACCGGTTCTTCACCAAGAGCAAAGAATAGATCCTCAGCCAAAGCCTCCCAAACCTCAAGCTTTGATTCCTCAGGCAGCTCCTTCCATTCATCAGATTCCATCTCAAAAAATAGATAACCGTCCGAAATACGTCCTACTGCTACCGTTAATTCATTCAAAATATCAGCGTAATCTCTACCATGCTTTACACCCACAACAATCACTCCGTTTTCTTCACAGATGGATAATTACTTACTTATCTATTATAGCCGAAAAAATGACTTCACAAAAAAGGGAATCCTGTCGATAAATAAGAATATACGTTGGTCGTATCGTGCAAGTGTCCCACCGCCGTTCAAGGATGATAAAAGCGGTATAGTCGGATCACTTCTTAAAACTCATGGACGAGGTGCATAATGGAAATTTCAACAATAATCGGTATAGTTCTCAGCTTGATCGCAGTATTATGGGGGATGGTCCTCAAAGGCGCCCCTCTTTACAGTTTATTGGCCCCGGCAGCTTACGTAATTATCTTGCTAGGTACTGCAGCGTCACTGTTCATGGCTTTTCCAATGAACGAAATGAAGAAGATTCCCAAGCTATTCAAAATCGTTTTTGTCAGCCAAAAGTTAATCAAAAAGAATGATTTAATCACTATGTTTATGGAGTGGGCCTCCATTACACGCCGCGAAGGCTTGCTGGCTCTAGAATCCAAGGTTGATGAAATAGAGGATGCTTTCCTTCGAAACGGTATGCGGATGATCATTGACGGTAATGATCAGGAGTTTGTCCGCGATGTTCTTATGGAAGATATCCATGCTACAGAAGATCGGCATAAAGCAGGAGCACTTATTTTTTCTCAAGCAGGTATGTATGCTCCGACTCTAGGGGTTCTTGGAGCCGTTATCGGTCTGATTGCGGCCATGGCGGATATGGGTGAGATGGAGAAGCTGGCTCATGCCATCGGGGGAGCTTTCATGGCCACAGTGCTTGGTATCTTTACCGGGTACGTGTTATGGCATCCGATTGCAACAAAGCTAAAGCGTTTGTCTAAACGCGAGATTGAAATCCGGCTAATGATGGTTGAAGGCTTGCTTTCCATTCAATCCGGTGTTTCCACAATTGCGATTAATCAAAAGCTCTCCGTATTCCTCACTCCTTCAGAGCGTACCAAGATGAACGAGAAGGAGGCTGGCTCGGGTGAGCAAAAAGATTAGGCACGAGGAACACGAGGAGCATGCCGACGAATCTTGGCTGCTCCCATATTCCGATCTAATGACGCTACTTGTCGCCCTGTTCCTTGTTCTGTATGCCATGAGTGCAACCGACGCCAAAAAGTTCGAAGAGATGAGTCAGGCATTCAGCTCCGCCCTTAATGGTGGAACAGGTATTCTAGACAAAAGCTCTGCGACACCCACAGATAGCAGCCTTGATCAGGGTAAAGGCAAGAAAATGGATAATATCATCCAAGAAAATACCGGTGAGGCCGAGATTGCTAAGCTCCGGAAGCAGGAACAGCAAGATCTTGAGAAGCTTAAGAAGCAGTTCGATCAATACATTAAGAATAACGGATTAACCGATCTTTTGAACACTAAGCTGAATCAATCTCAGCTTATGATTACTATCAGCGATAACGCTTTATTCTCCTCGGGACTAGCCCTTGTCAAAGACGATTCCCGTCAATTAGCAAAATCTATATCAACTATGTTGCAGCAATTCCCGGATTATGAAGTACTCGTACAGGGGCATACCGACAATATCCCTATTTCAAACAGCAGCTATTCTTCCAACTGGGATCTTAGTGTGGACCGGGCACTACATTTTATGAAAATATTATTGTTGAACACTAACCTAAACCCTAGGAAATTCAGTCCTATAGGCTATGGAGAATATCATCCGATCGCCGACAACACAACCGCTGATGGCCGTGCCAAAAACCGACGTGTAGAGGTCTCCATCCTTCGGAAGTACCAGGATCCCAATGCGGTAAATACCGTTGAGGCTTCCTCCAAATAATCAAACTGGTAAAACAATAAGAGCTGTCCCAAAGGTCTCAATAGGCCTCGTGGACAGCTCTTTTCTTTTATTTATTGAAGCTCATAATTCAGCATACTTCCAAGATCGGCCTTCTCTTCCGGCGTCAAATCACGCCATTCTCCCATTTGGAGCGCTCCCAGCCTGATGTTCATAATCCGGATACGCTGGAGCTTTCTGACCTCATAACCAAATGCGCTGCACATACGGCGAATTTGCCTGTTTTTACCCTCTGTTAAAATAATACGGAATACCCGGTCTGTAATACGTGTTACTTCGCAGGGCAGGGTTTTCTCTCCCATGATCTTGACTCCCGTTGACATACCGGCAAGAAAGGAGGATGTAATGGGCCTATCGACGGTAACAACATATTCCTTCTCATGTTGCCCCTCCGCACGTAATATTTTATTAACGATATCTCCATCATTGGTTAATAGAATCAATCCTTCGGAATCTTTGTCTAGCCTCCCGATAGGGAATATACGTTCATGATGACCTATAAAATCAACTATGTTCCCTCTAATATGCTCTTCTGTGGTTGAGGTAATACCGGTAGGCTTGTTGAGTGCAATGTAAACGGTCTGGCTCTCCGTCTCCAAGGTCTGGCCGTCTATTCGGACATCATCTCCCGGAACAGCCTGGCTTCCGAGTACAGCGCGTTCTCCGTTTATGGTGACTCTACCTGCATCCACCAGCTTGTCCGCTTCCCGTCGCGAGCAATAGCCCGTCTCACTGATGAATTTATTAATTCTCACTCTATTTTCACTCCGTTCTCCATTAAATACTCTCCTGTGGAGCAGCTTGCCCGCTGGATGGTATTTTAATTGTAATCTCAGTCCCGCGGCCCACTTCACTTTTAATCTCCAGACTCCCTTTATGGGCCTGAATGATACGCTGGCTAATCATGAGTCCCAGCCCAGTGCCGGTCTCTTTATTCGTAAAAAACGGCTCTCCAAGCTTAGGCAGCATTTCCTTGGATATGCCCTCTCCTTCATCCGTAATAACAATAACTACAGAATCAGGATCATTATATTGCTCAATTAAAATGGTTCCCCCAACCGGCATCGCTTCTATTGCATTCTTGACGATATTAATAAATACTTGCTTCAGTTGATTCTCCTCGCAGTGAACCGAGGCTGGCTGTTCCGACAATTTACTCTCAAACTGAACCCCGCATAGATGCGCCTGACTATCTAACAAAGAAATAACATCACTTAAAATATACCGCAGATCCTTTTGTTGAAAACGTACCGCCTGAGGCTTAGCCAGTATTAAAAATTCACTGACTATTAAGTTAATTCGTTCAAGCTCGGATAACATCAAGTTGATATGCAGTGGTATAAGTAGCTTCTTCTCTTGCTGAAGCTGCAAGAATCCCCGAAGGGTTGTCAGCGGGTTGCGAATTTCATGGGCTACACCGGCTGCCAGCTGGCCTACAGTAGTTAGCTTCTCGGAACGTCTTAGCAACTCTTCCATTCGGTTTCGCTCCGTCATATCGCGGGAGACGTGAATGAAAGACAGCGGATTCCCTTCCTCATCACGAATCACGGAGGTACTGACGCTGACTTCAACAACCGACCCACCTCGCTTAAGTCTAGCTGTCTCAAGCGGCGGAACAGCCCTGCCCTTCTTCAACTCATTCAGCCGGTCCTCTTCCTGCTGCAGGGCCGGAGCGGGTATCAGATAGGGCGCCTTCCCTACCACTTCGGCACCACTCCACCCGTAAAGCTCTTCGAAGGCACGATTAATGCTGATAATCCGTCCATCCATATCCATGGTGTGAATGGCATCGGATGTACCGTTAATCACTGATTCAAGATGCTCCTTCACTGCCCGGTTCTCTTCGAGAGTCTGCCTCAAACGGTTGGTATGCTGCATAAGATTATGAGTCATCGCGTTGATTCGGAGGGCTAACAATCCCAGCTCATCCCGACTGCGTACCACCAAGGGCGGTTCAAACTCCCCCCGGGCTACATTATTAACTTTATTTAGAATCTCCTGAATAGGACGAATTATAAATCCGGCCAATACATGACTCCCTAGTAAAAAAGCTACTAACAGCAATAAGGAAATAGAAAGATTATTTAGAAGCTGTTCTTTGATCACTGAGGAAATAACAGAGTAATCCATCACAACACTAATCACATAAGATCCCATATCAGGCTGGGTAACGGGTATGAAGCTTTTAAGTACTCTTTTGCCAAGAATAACTGTATCTATAGTAACTGGTTTTCCTCGATTCAGAGCATCTGCTATTGCTAATCTGTCTCGTTCCACATTACCATAGATATAGGTCCCGTATTTAATCGGACGGTTCCGAAGCTTTATATTAACATCGTCACTTCCGTCAGGCTTCATTGTTACTGAACCAAATGTGTTTGGATTAAAGCCTGTGACTTCGAGAATTCCGGGATTAACGCCTTTGGTCTGCTCTACAATCTCATTGGGGCTCATTATTTTCACATAGTCACTGACTGAGGTACTGCGGATATAGGGATCAATGATGTAATTACTGCGCCCATCATAATAGTATCCCCATTTCTCGATAAATTCAGGATTAGAGGAAGAGTATTCGAAAGGCCCTGACCAAAAGTTGCCCATCTTCTGCCCTTGAGCTACGGAGACTGTACGTCCTTCGAACAGATCTAAAAAAGCGGTATACCAATATCCCCACTCTTTTGTAGATAAGCCCAGTTCTTTAGGATCGGATGATTTAGCTACTACAACATCATCTTCCGTCTTAACCAATAACGATATATTAGAGATCTCCAGCTTAGCAGCCAGATCCTTAAGCTCGGCATTTCCGATATTGTTAATATCCCGATCTAACTTTTGAGAGATAAGAACCGCGGCCATTCGTAAGTTTCGGGCAATTTGATATTCGACATAGTTGGAGCTATATCTGCTCTGTTCTACAGAAACAGCAATCTGCATAGCAACCATTTCCATATTGCTTTCACTCGATTGGCGCAAATTATCACGGGTAGCATATAGGTTAAGTGTCTGATTCAGCGCAAGAATAAGCACGACTGAACCAAAAATAATACCTGAAAGTTTTGTTTGAATGGACAACCTAATTATTCCCCTCTTATCCGCTGGTAAATCCTAGCGAAGCGTTCAATAATTATCATACCTTCTGCCCACCCATTTGGAAAGACAATTATAGGAAGCCATATTACAAGAAAGATTGATAATTAAAATGTCTTTCTCTACAATATATAAGGAATCATCCACACGTTATGCACATATAAACAAATTATCAAAACGCGATGTGCACAAAATTGTGCATAAGTCGGCTGTTATCCACAGACTTATGCACAATTTGTTAAGAGCGAATATTTGTTCGTTGGACAATAGTTAATATAGAGGAGAAGATTACTTTGAGTAATGTTGTAGATAAATCGGTTAGTGACGATGCCTTGCATGAGTTTTGGATGAGGGAAGCTATTGTAGAAGCACGCAAAGCTGAAGCGCTGGGTGAAGTTCCTATAGGAGCAATCGTAGTCTGCCAAGGGAAAATTATCGGTCGTGGATATAATTTACGTGAAACTACAATGGATTCCACTGCCCACGCAGAGATGGTTGCTATACGGGAGGCAAGCAAAACGCTCAACTCATGGCGTTTACTCGGTTGTCGGCTCTATGTAACCCTTGAACCCTGCCCGATGTGCGCTGGGGCCATTGTACAATCAAGAATACCGTTGACGGTTTACGGTACACCCGATCCAAAAGCAGGCTGTGCCGGGACGTTGATGAATCTTCTGGAAGAACCGCGTTTTAACCACCGTACCGAAGTTATACAGGGAATCCTGCAAGAGGAATGCGCTGAGCTCCTAACTACATTCTTCAGACGCCTACGGCAGAGAGGTAGGGAAATCTAATGCATTTAACTCTATTTAATACGCCCGTAGGCATATACATTTCCCAGCTGTACATAGAGGACGCGGAGCAGCTGCTGGCGATGCGCCTCCGTAACCGCATGGCTCACCAACGGTATGAACCCATACACGATGAGGATTTTTATACACTGGAAGGACAGCGGCAGCTTCTTGACCGCCGCACACTGGAGGCTCAGCAAGACAAAGCTTATATGTTTGGAATTTATCTTCTTGATGGCAGTCTAATCGGTCAAATTACTATTTCCAATATTGTTAGGGGTGTAGGGCAGTTTGCTGATATAGGCTACTTTATGGATCAGGATGTGCAGTCTAAAGGGTATATGACAGCTGCTGTAGGATTAATACTCCAATTTGCCTTCCGCTCTCTAGCGCTGCATCGTGTTCAGGCTGCTATTCTTGTTGAGAATGCTGCATCACGCCGGGTGCTGGAGAAAAATCATTTTCAACCCGAAGGGACGGCCCGTGGCTTTATCAAGATCAATGGGGAATGGCAGGATCACCAAACCTATGCCATTTTGGTTAACGAGGTTCTATAGCATCCATTATATTAATTGAAAAAATCCCGTTTGGGCGTAAACGCTACGCTCAAACGGGATTTTGCAATTATAAAAATTAATATGAACCCATAACACCGAACTGTTCCTGCAGCTCTTCCATACTCACTACATCATCACCTTTAGGAATACCAATCTTAAACACTGGCTTCTCATTGATCTTGCTGTACTGGTTGCTGCCGGTCATTGATATTCCTACATTTGTGCCCTGTTCCGGATCACTCACTTTAATATCCATCACTATATCCTGATAAACCGGAAAATCATCCTTGTTGATAGCTGTATTGAAATGGAATTGATTAATCGTCAAGTATTTACCAAGATCAGCAAGCCCTTTATCCAGCTCAGCTCTGGTATCACCGGACTGCAATTCAGTTTTGGCTTCAGCTAGATCAGCAGCGTCAATCTGAAGCATTTCCTTGTATTCTTCCTTACCCACTATATCGATGATTTTTGGCAAAGCATTGTTTATAAGGATGGTGATTGCTTCTTTAATATTGTCGTTAGTCACTTGGAATTGAATGACCTGTTTAGCATCGACACCCTCTGGCAGTTTAGCATCCTTAACGTCAATATTCTTAAAGTACTTCGCCTCATCGTATTCAGCCATCAAGGTGTCTAGCACCTCATTGGAAAGCTTCTGAGCTTTTTGAGTATCCAATGTGGCCGGGTTAAACTCTGTTCCTTCCTGTTCAGCCAGCGCCTTCAAATCAAGCTCCAGAAATTTACCCACAAGGGTTTCAGGAAGAGGGACTAGCGGAATTGAAGGTATTTTGATAAAAACCTTCTCCGGTGTAATAACCATAGGTACGGTGAAACTCATGGCCATATCGCCCTTCAGGTTCAATACCATTGTCGCTTCTGTCTGCATCGGTTTTGCTTGATAGACACCGTCTACAGTAATCTCAGCATTCTTCATCATGCTCAGAATCTGAGTCGTCATTCCGTCCGCTTCACTAGCACCCTCGTCTATAGTCAGGTTATTCATAACAAATTTACTCTTCATCTCATATGAAGTCATCGTTGTTGCTTTGGTAGCTGCTGCCTTCAAGGCCTCCTTAGGCTCTTGCTTGCTTGAACAAGCCGGTAGTATTACAGCTGCAGTTAACAGCAAGGCTGCTGCAGAAATCCCCCATTTTTTAAACATTATTGATCTCCTCTCCCATGTAAAAAAATATCTCTCCTCCTTAATGATAAACCATTTGTCAAAATAGGGAAACAAATTTAGAAAGAATTTTTTATTTTTCTTTTTTAACCTTCAGGATTAAGATGGCTTACATGGTTGTCCTGTTTCACCTTTTTCGACCCAGAAAGCGGCTCCGGCCCAGGTTTACGGTCTCTCTTCTGATTACCTCCTGAGGGTTGAGCCTCTGGAACAGGTATGGTTTTTGGTTTGCTCATATTATCTCACGCTCCTAGGGATTAGTTAGGCCTTGAAGGGCCTGTGCACACTCATGAATCTGCCTGGTATATTGCTGCGCCAGCCCCTGTACAGTATCCGTACGTTCATCCGTTTGATGTCCACTTTTCTCCACATCGATCAGATCAACGGAAACCTCGCGGCTATCTACATAAGTACAGCGAAAATCAAGTGAGTATTTTTGACGACCCGCTGCATTGAAATGAATAAGCAGTGTCTGCTCATCGGCTTCATCAGCCTGCACTGTAAAGCTGTCTCCATCGTTCATTAAGGCAGGTAGCTGTTCTTTCCAAGCATTAACAAGACTCTCTTGGTCCAATTGCATTTGTCGTTCCATATTATCATCAGCCTCCTTCCCCATTACATTGCGGAGAAAACAAGCTTTTTATTCCCTGTTGGTTCAGGATCTCTATACAATTACGCCTTTTTAGTGTTCTAGAAAATAAAAAAGCCGCTCCCCGAAGGAAACGACTCTATATCTAATTTAAGTATATTTAGGATATGGCGGAGAGGGTGGGATTCGAACCCACGTGAGCTTGCACTCTAACGGTTTTCAAGACCGCCCCGTTATGACCGCTTCGGTACCTCTCCAATGCATCAAAATTTCACATGCAAGAGTATTGTACCATACAACAAAAGTATTGGCAAGTGAATTATAAAGATTTAAGTTGAATGCTTTTCACATTGCGCATATACGGTTGCAAGACTTCCGGAATTAAGACACTTCCATCTTCCTGCTGATAATTTTCAAGGATAGCGGCCACCGTACGACCAACTGCAAGTGCTGATCCGTTCAATGTATGAACGAACTCCGGCTTAGCCTTAGGCTCCGAACGAAAACGAATATTGGCCCGGCGTGCTTGGAAATCCTCTGTATTAGAGCAAGAGGAGATTTCCCGGTACATGCCGCTCTCTGGCAGCCAAACCTCTAAATCATAAGTCTTTGAAGAGGTAAAGCCCATGTCACCAGTACATAGACCCAGCACACGGTAAGGCAACTCCAACAATTGCAGCACACGCTCTGCATCTGCCGTCATTTTCTCCAACTCCTCATAAGAGGATTCCGGTGTTGTGAGCTTAACCAGCTCTACCTTGTTGAATTGATGCTGACGAATCAGTCCGCGAGTATCACGGCCCGCTGAGCCGGCTTCAGAACGAAAACAGGAGCTGTATGCCACATGATACTTCGGTAGATCAGCAGCAGTCAGAATTTCTTCCCGGTAATAATTCGTTACCGGTACTTCTGCCGTAGGAATCAGATAATATTCGGTATCACGCAATTTGAAAAGATCCTCTTCAAACTTAGGCAGCTGTCCTGTGCCATACAGGCTGTCCTTGTTAACGATGTAAGGAGGCAGCATCTCTTCATAGTTATGTTCACCACTGTGTAGGTCCATCATAAAATTAATAAGAGCCCGCTCAAGTCTGGCTCCCAACCCTTTATAAAAAGCAAACCGGGAACCCGTTACTTTGGCAGCGGCTTCAAAATCTATAATGTCCAAATTTTGAGCAAGCTCCCAATGGGACTTAGGTGTGAACCCAAATTCACGCGGATTCGACCAGCGGCGCACTTCCACATTCTCTTCTTCTGATTTGCCTACAGGTACAGAAACATGAGGAATATTCGGAATATTAAGCGTCAATTCGGAAATCTTAGCCTCCAGATCACGCACCTCATCATCGAGCTCTTTAATCCGATCGGATACACTTCGCATCTCAGTGATTAGTTCTTCTGCAGGTTCACCATTCTTCTTACGCTTTGCCACTTCTCCAGAGACGGTATTTCGACGATTCTTCAAGCCTTCCGTTTCCTGCAAAAGCTCACGGCGGCGAAGATCCAATTGTGGGAATTCCGCGATTAAATCAAGCGATTTACCTCGGTTTGCCAATGCTTGCTCCACCCGGGCATAATCACTACGCAATACTTTAACATCTAACACAAAGGGTTCCCTCCTGAAAACAACCTTAACTCTTTCAAGTTGCCGGTAACAGCTTTGAAAGAGTAAGGGTGTC
Source organism: Paenibacillus wynnii (assembly GCF_000757885.1). Classification (NCBI taxonomy): domain Bacteria; kingdom Bacillati; phylum Bacillota; class Bacilli; order Caryophanales; family Paenibacillaceae; genus Paenibacillus; species Paenibacillus wynnii. The sequence goes on from NZ_JQCR01000002.1 coordinate 1,929,735, forward strand.
CTTATATGCAGTTCTATTAAGCGGTAGTACCGCTGGCTTCTACCATATCGGTAAAATATTGATGCAGCCGGAAATCATCTGTCAGTTCCGGGTGAAATGATGAAACCAGTAGATTGCCTTGCCGTGCGGTTACTATCTCGTCTTTGTAAACGGAAAGCACCTCGACCTCCGAACCCACTTCATTAATCAGTGGGGCACGGATGAAGACTGCCCGAATCGGCTCCTCAATCCCTTTTACATCCAGATCGCATTCAAAGCTTTCCCGTTGGCGGCCAAAGGCATTTCTGGCTACGGTGATATCCATCAGTTCCAAATGTCCAGTTTCGCCGCCAGCAATTTGCTTGGCTAACACGATCATACCGGCACAGGTTCCGAATATCGGCTTACCCTGATTGGAGAAATCACGGATTGCCTCGATAAAGCCATACTTGCGCATAAGCTTACCGATCGTTGTGCTTTCTCCACCTGGGATAATCAGTCCTTCAACCTCTTCTAGCTGCTCCACGCGCTTGATAGCGAGGCCTTCAGCTCCGGTCTTCTCTATACTGACAATATGCTCTGTTACAGCGCCTTGCAGCGCCAGCACTCCTATTCTCATCCGGTAACCTTCTCTCTATTAACGGCCACGCTCCGACATGCGTTCAGCCGGTGTCAAAGTCGCAATATCAATACCCTTCATTGGTGTACCTAGATTCTTGGATACTTCCGCAATTAATTTGTAATCCGTGTAGTGAGTTGTAGCTTCTACAATCGCACGGGCAAATTTCTCAGGATTGTCCGATTTAAAAATACCAGAACCAACGAATACGCCGTCAGCTCCCAAATGCATCATTAATGCAGCATCAGCTGGAGTAGCTACGCCGCCTGCAGCGAAGTTAACTACCGGCAGTTTGCCGAGTTGGTGCACTTCAAGCAGAAGATCATAAGCAACACCCAAATTTTTTGCTTCATTATAAAGTTCGTCCAAAGACATATTGGTTACTCGGCGGATTTGGCCGTTAATGACACGCATATGACGGACTGCCTCCACAATATTTCCGGTTCCTGGCTCACCTTTTGTACGGATCATTGATGCTCCTTCGCCAATACGACGCAGGGCCTCTCCAAGATCCTTAGCTCCACACACAAAAGGAACGGTGAACTCTCGTTTATTGATATGAAACACTTCATCAGCCGGTGTAAGGACTTCGCTCTCATCCAGATAATCAACACCCAGTGACTCCAGAACTCTCGCTTCTACGTAATGCCCAATACGCGCCTTGGCCATAACAGGAATGCTAACCACTTTGATAACCTCTTCTACAATAGTAGGATCGGCCATCCGTGCTACTCCGCCAGCTGCCCGAATATCGGAAGGTACGCGTTCTAGAGCCATAACGGCTACTGCACCCGCAGCCTCTGCAATTTTTGCTTGCTCAGCATTCATGACGTCCATAATGACGCCGCCCTTTTGCATTTCTGCCATACCTCTTTTAACTCGCGATGTTCCTGTTTCCATGTCCAAGCCTCCCGATTGATCTATCTGAATCTAACTTGTAATTTTACCGCAAGGCGGCTAAATATACAACCCATTTACTCGGAATTTCTACTGTTATCGACAAAATGGCCGATTAAAACAAGTTTTTGATTCCGTTAAACAGATCGCCTAAAAATTCTCCTATCGCTCTAAAGAACAGCTTAAACCAGCCAGCCTTTTCCGCTTCATCTGAAGTGACCAGATTCACCGTCTTTTGCTGTGCTTGTGACATACCTTCAGCCTTGTAGGAATAAGTAACCTTGCCTACTTTTGAGCCTTTAGCAATAGGAGCAACCAGAGTTGCTGGATCATTGATTTGGGCCGTGGCAGTGATTTGAGGAGATGTAGTTCCTTTAGGTACGATAAAAGTAACACCTGCATCGGTAACTACGGAAACCTCTTTTTTCTTGCCTTTCAATACCGGCACCGTTTGATTGCTTTCTACAACGGACTTAGGTGCAATAACCTGCTTGATCTCAAAATTAGTGAACCCATAATCAAGCACCTTTTTGGTTTCTGTAAAGCGATGGGCTTCTGAATCAGCTCCCATAACGACACTAATGAGACGCACTCCATCACGAACTGCTGTACCTGTAAAGCAATTGCCTGCGCTGGCGGTATGCCCGGTCTTTAGACCATCCAGACCCGGATAAGCATAGGCCTTAAAGTTAACGTTATTCTTGTTGGCTTCCAACATCCAGTTATAGTTAATCATCGGAGCTTTATCCCGTGGACGGAATTTGTACGATTGAATGGTTGTGAATTTTGTAAAATCAGGGTGATCTGTAACAATAAATTTAGCAAGAATAGCAGCGTCCATTGCAGACATTACCGTTTCTTTATCTATATCCGGGCGAAAATCAGCAGGCATATCCTCGCGGCTTAGTCCTGTAGAATTGACAAAATAGGCTGTTTTCATTCCCATCTTCTGCGCGGTATCATTCATCATGGCCACAAAGGCCTCTTCGGATCCTCCAACCAGTTCTGCAAGAGCTACTGTGGCATCATTTGCAGATCCAACAGCCATCGCTATGTACAGTTCCTCAACCGTATGTTCGTCCCCTTCAGCAAGAAAAATACGTGAGCCGATTTGCTCAGAAGCATTCTTCTGAACGATAACCTTTTGATCCCAGGCAATCTTACCGGTCTTCACGGCATCGGCTACAATATATTCTGTCATCATTTTCGTCATACTTGCGGGAGGTAAAGGCTCATCTGCATTTAAGGATAATAGCACTTGCCCTGTTGTAGGCTCAATCAGTACCGCTGATTTCAATTCTAAGCCAAGAGATTCCACTGAAGGGATCTTTACGGCAGTTCCTTTAGCTGTAGCTGGCGCTACTGTCCCTGCCTCTGTAGTAGCAGGTGTTTTTTCTCCTTCGGCCATAGCCGGAATAGCAGAAAACATTAGCATATTTATAAGAAGACCTACTGTAGCTGTCTTAATCACGAATTGTTTACTGGTAGATTGCTGCTTGTACTTCAATTGATTTATACTCTCCTTTTAAACTTCATATCCATTGCTTGTTCTATTCTAACACAGGGGTACCTGCAAAAAAAGACAGACAAGGCGAAATTCGTCCTGTCCGTCCGTAAATTAGTGCTAAAGGTCGATTACAAAGAATAATTGGGTGCTTCCTTTGTAATTTGTACATCATGCGGGTGACTTTCACGCAATCCTGCCCCGGTAATACGGATGAACGAAGTGTCGTTTTGCAATTCCAAAAGTGATTTCGTACCGCAATACCCCATACCTGAGCGGAGACCACCAATTAACTGATGAACCGTATCAGAAAGTGGTCCTTTAAAAGCAACACGACCTTCGATACCTTCAGGAACAAGCTTCTTATCGTCATCCTGGAAGTAGCGATCTTTACTTCCTTGCTTCATGGCACTCATGCTGCCCATGCCACGGTAGACTTTAAATTTCCGGCCTTGATAAATCTCAGATTCACCCGGGCTTTCTTCTGTACCTGCAAACAAACTTCCCATCATCACGGCGTGAGCACCTGCAGCAATAGCTTTGGTGATCTCTCCTGAGTACTTAATTCCGCCATCAGCGATGATTGGAATACCGTATTCGCGAGCAACCGTTGCACAATCATAAATAGCTGTAACTTGAGGTACACCGATACCGGCGATTACACGCGTAGTACAGATCGAGCCCGGACCTATACCTACTTTGACTACGGATGCACCGGCTTCAATCAACTCACGAGTCGCATCACCAGTAGCCACGTTACCAGCAACAATTGTCAGGTCTGGATAGAGCTGCCGCAGCTGCCGTACAGCCTCTATAATGTTAATATGGTGACCATGTGCAGAATCAACGGTGATAAGATCTACACCAGCCTGAACTAATGCCTCAGCCCGTTCGAATGTATCCTTAGAAATACCGATAGCTGCCCCTACAAGCAATCGACCTTGAGAATCCTTAGCTCCGTTAGGGAACTGAATAGCCTTCTCAATATCCTTGATCGTAATAAGTCCCTTAAGAATAAAGTTCTCATCTACGAGTGGAAGTTTCTCGATTTTATGACGCTGCAGAATACCCTCTGCTTCATAAAGAGTTGTACCCACAGCAGCAGTAACCAAGTTCTCATGCGTCATAACTTCACTGATACGTATGTTATAGTCATGGATGAATCGCAAGTCTCTGTTAGTCAAAATACCTACCAATTTATTATTCTCGTCAACGATAGGCACGCCTGAAATGCGATACTTACCCATCAGTACTTCAGCATCAGATACCCAGTGGTTTGCGGTAAGAGAGAACGGATTGGTAATGACTCCACTCTCGGAGCGCTTCACGCGGTCCACCTCTTCCGCTTGCTGCTCCACGGACATATTCTTGTGAATGATACCAATGCCACCCTCACGCGCGATAGCAATCGCCATGGCTGCTTCTGTCACCGTATCCATACCTGCACTCATAAGTGGAATATTAAGCTTCACATGCTTACTCAGAACAGTTGTCAGGTCCACTTCCTTCGGTAAAACCTCGGATTTACGCGGCACCAGCAGTACATCATCAAAAGTTAGTCCCTCTTTACCAAACTTATCTTCCCACACCTGGGTCATTCCTCCTCTAATATCTATTTCCGTAGGCCCACAAACTTTATAAAAGAAGAAACTCCGAGTCCAGTCCATTCACGACAGACAATTATAAGAGACGTTGAAGTTGTATCTAATCGTATCTTCATTAAAGGTTTGAGATGCTTGTCCAAAAATATATTATTGCCATCTTAGCAAAGGCTTTTTGCACTGTCAAGAATATTACACGTAGTAGTAAGGTATTCCGTAAACCTTTAACACGAAAGCGAATTCTTGGACTAAAGTCCACCTACGACGGACACCTTTGGTCATTTGAAATATACAAAAAACCACTGTTGAATGAATCAACAGTGGTCTCATGTGCTTGGCAACGTCCTACTCTCCCAGGACCCTTCGGTCCAAGTACCATCGGCGCTGGAGGTCTTAACGGTCGTGTTCGGGATGGGTACGCGTGGAACCCCTCCGCTATCGCCACCAAACGGCAGGCTTAATCGCCTGAAAACTGAATCCGAAACAAATCTGCGTTTAGATATTTGGATAAGCCCTCGACCGATTAGTATTGGTCAGCTCCATGCATTGCTGCACTTCCACCTCCAACCTATCTACCTCGTCGTCTTCAAGGGGTCTTACTAATTGGGAAATCTCATCTTGAGGGGGGCTTCACGCTTAGATGCTTTCAGCGCTTATCCCGTCCGTACGTAGCTACTCAGCCATGCTCCTGGCGGAACAACTGATGCACCAGCGGTACGTCCATCCCGGTCCTCTCGTACTAAGGACAGCTCCTCTCAAATTTCCTGCGCCCACGACAGATAGGGACCGAACTGTCTCACGACGTTCTGAACCCAGCTCGCGTACCGCTTTAATGGGCGAACAGCCCAACCCTTGGGACCTACTTCAGCCCCAGGATGCGATGAGCCGACATCGAGGTGCCAAACCTCCCCGTCGATGTGGACTCTTGGGGGAGATAAGCCTGTTATCCCCAGGGTAGCTTTTATCCGTTGAGCGATGGCCCTTCCATGCGGTACCACCGGATCACTAAGTCCGACTTTCGTCCCTGCTCGACTTGTAGGTCTCGCAGTCAAGCTCCCTTATGCCTTTGCACTCTTCGAATGATTTCCAACCATTCTGAGGGAACCTTGGAACGCCTCCGTTACTCTTTAGGAGGCGACCGCCCCAGTCAAACTGCCCGCCTGACACGGTCCCCGTACCCGATTAGGGCACTAGGTTAGAACCTAGATACGATCAGGGTGGTATCCCAACGTCGCCTCTGCAGAAGCTTGCGCTCCTGCTTCTCTGGCTCCCACCTATCCTGTACAGATCGTACCCAAATTCAATATCAAGCTGCAGTAAAGCTCCATGGGGTCTTTCCGTCTTGTCGCGGGTAACCTGCATCTTCACAGGTATTAAAATTTCACCGGATCTCTCGTTGAGACAGCGCCCAAGTCGTTACGCCATTCGTGCGGGTCAGAATTTACCTGACAAGGAATTTCGCTACCTTAGGACCGTTATAGTTACGGCCGCCGTTTACTGGGGCTTCGGTTCACAGCTTCGGATTGCTCCTAACCGCTCCCCTTAACCTTCCAGCACCGGGCAGGCGTCAGCCCGTATACTTCGCCTTGCGGCTTCGCACAGACCTGTGTTTTTGCTAAACAGTCGCTTGGGCCTTTTCACTGCGGCCCCCTCGTGCTATTCACACTACCGGGGCACCCCTTCTCCCGAAGTTACGGGGTCATTTTGCCGAGTTCCTTAACGAGAGTTCTTCCGCGCGCCTTAGAATTCTCTTCTCGCCTACCTGTGTCGGTTTGCGGTACGGGCACCTTCTCCTGGCTAGAGGCTTTTCTTGGCAGTGTGAGATCATGACCTTCGCTACTACAATTTTCGCTCCCCATCACAGCCTGGCCTAACAATGTGCGGATTTGCCTACACATTAGCCTCACTGCTTAGACGGACACTTCCATCAGTCCGCGTCACTACCCTCCTGCGTCACCCCATCGCTCATAGCGGATTACGGTGGTACAGTAATTTCAAACTGTTGTCCTTCGACTACGCCTTTCGGCCTCGCCTTAGGTCCCGACTTACCCTGAGCGGACGAGCCTTCCTCAGGAAACCTTGGGCTTTCGGCGGATCAGATTCTCACTGATCTTTTCGTTACTCATACCGGCATTCTCACTTGTATACGCTCCAGCACTCCTCACGGTATACCTTCAACGTATATACAACGCTCCCCTACCCCAGATACTAAGTATCTAGCCATAGCTTCGGTGGTGTGTTTAGCCCCGTTACATTTTCGGCGCAGAGTCACTCGACCAGTGAGCTATTACGCACTCTTTCAATGGTGGCTGCTTCTAAGCCAACATCCTGGTTGTCTGTGCAACTCCACATCCTTTCCCACTTAACACACACTTGGGGACCTTAGCTGATGGTCTGGGCTGTTTCCCTTTCGACAATGGATCTTAGCACTCACTGTCTGACTCCCGGCAATAAGTATATGGCATTCGGAGTTTGACTGATCTTGGTAACCCTTGCGGGCCCCGCAACCAATCAGTGCTCTACCTCCACTACTCTAATACCGAGGCTAGCCCTAAAGCTATTTCGGGGAGAACCAGCTATCTCCGAGTTCGATTGGAATTTCTCCGCTACCCCCACCTCATCCCCGCATTTTTCAACATGCGTGGGTTCGGGCCTCCAGTGCGTGTTACCGCACCTTCACCCTGGACAGGGGTAGATCACACGGTTTCGGGTCTACGTCCACATACTCAATCGCCCTATTCAGACTCGCTTTCGCTGCGGCTCCGTCTTCTCGACTTAACCTTGCATGTTAAACGTAACTCGCCGGTTCATTCTACAAAAGGCACGCCATCACCCATAGATAGGGCTCTGACTTTTTGTAAGCACACGGTTTCAGGTTCTATTTCACTCCCCTTCCGGGGTGCTTTTCACCTTTCCCTCACGGTACTGTTTCACTATCGGTCGCCAGGTAGTATTTAGCCTTAGCAGATGGTCCTGCTGGATTCATACGGGGTTTCACGTGCCCCGCACTACTCGGGATCCGTCTCGGAGAGAACACAGTTTAGATTACAGGGCTTTTACCTCTATCGCGGGCCTTTCCAGACCTCTTCATCTACTGTATTCCTTTGTAACTCCATGTGAGACGTCCCACAACCCCAAGGGGCAAGCCCCTTGGTTTAGGCTGTTCCGCGTTCGCTCGCCGCTACTGACGGAATCACTATTGTTTTCTCTTCCTCAGGGTACTTAGATGTTTCAGTTCCCCTGGTCTGCCTCTACATACCCTATGTATTCAGGTATGAGTAACTGCGAATTACCACAGCTGGGTTTCCCCATTCGGACACCCCCGGATCAAAGCTTGCTTACAGCTCCCCGAGGCAGTTTCGTTGTTCGCCACGTCCTTCGTCGGCTCCTGGCGCCTAGGCATCCTCCGTGTGCTCTTATTAGCTTAACCATCACTCCGGTGTTTGGCTTGTTTACACAATCCAAAACCTTCGTTTCCAGCTAATAACTAATTTACTTGTTTGCACAAGTTATAGCTAAAAGATGTTCTAAAACGCAAATTCGTTTCGGTATCCAGTTTTCAAGGATCAAGTTTCTGTTAATTTTGGGTCGATCACGAATGTGTCGATCAAAATTACAGACAAGTTTAAAAATGAGAGCTTAAACTCTCAAAACTGAACAACGAGTGAGTGGTTCGAACCTTCAAGGGTCCTTATAGAAGCTTAACGCTTCTGTTCGAATGTTTCCGTTACAGGAAACGATTCTCCATAGAAAGGAGGTGATCCAGCCGCACCTTCCGATACGGCTACCTTGTTACGACTTCACCCCAATCATCTACCCCACCTTCGGCGGCTGGCTCCCTTGCGGGTTACCCCACCGACTTCGGGTGTTGTAAACTCTCGTGGTGTGACGGGCGGTGTGTACAAGACCCGGGAACGTATTCACCGCGGCATGCTGATCCGCGATTACTAGCAATTCCGACTTCATGCAGGCGAGTTGCAGCCTGCAATCCGAACTGAGACCGGCTTTGTTGGGATTCGCTCCACCTTGCGATTTCGCAGCCCGTTGTACCGGCCATTGTAGTACGTGTGTAGCCCAGGTCATAAGGGGCATGATGATTTGACGTCATCCCCACCTTCCTCCGGTTTGTCACCGGCAGTCTGCTTAGAGTGCCCACCATAATGTGCTGGCAACTAAGCATAAGGGTTGCGCTCGTTGCGGGACTTAACCCAACATCTCACGACACGAGCTGACGACAACCATGCACCACCTGTCTCCGATGCTCCGAAGAGGGGCACTATCTCTAATGCTTACATCGGGATGTCAAGACCTGGTAAGGTTCTTCGCGTTGCTTCGAATTAAACCACATACTCCACTGCTTGTGCGGGTCCCCGTCAATTCCTTTGAGTTTCAGTCTTGCGACCGTACTCCCCAGGCGGAGTGCTTACTGTGTTAACTTCGGCACCAAGGGTATCGAAACCCCTAACACCTAGCACTCATCGTTTACGGCGTGGACTACCAGGGTATCTAATCCTGTTTGCTCCCCACGCTTTCGCGCCTCAGCGTCAGTTACAGCCCAGAAAGTCGCCTTCGCCACTGGTGTTCCTCCACATATCTACGCATTTCACCGCTACACGTGGAATTCCACTTTCCTCTTCTGTACTCAAGCCACCCAGTTTCCAGTGCGACCTCAGGTTGAGCCCAAGGTTTAAACACCAGACTTAAATAGCCGCCTGCGCGCGCTTTACGCCCAATAATTCCGGACAACGCTTGCCCCCTACGTATTACCGCGGCTGCTGGCACGTAGTTAGCCGGGGCTTTCTTCTCAGGTACCGTCACTCCGGTAGCAGTTACTCTACCGGACGTTCTTCCCTGGCAACAGAGCTTTACGATCCGAAAACCTTCATCACTCACGCGGCATTGCTCCGTCAGGCTTTCGCCCATTGCGGAAGATTCCCTACTGCTGCCTCCCGTAGGAGTCTGGGCCGTGTCTCAGTCCCAGTGTGGCCGTTCACCCTCTCAGGTCGGCTACGCATCGTCGCCTTGGTGAGCCGTTACCTCACCAACTAGCTAATGCGCCGCAGGCCCATCCCTCAGTGACAGATTGCTCCGTCTTTCATTCTCTCCTCAGGTGAGGAAAGAAATTATCCGGTATTAGCTACCGTTTCCGGTAGTTATCCCAGTCTAAGGGGCAGGTCGCCTACGTGTTACTCACCCGTCCGCCGCTAAATGATTTTGAAAGCAAGCTTTCAAAATCACTCCGCTCGACTTGCATGTATTAGGCATGCCGCCAGCGTTCGTCCTGAGCCAGGATCAAACTCTCCAAATTGTATTTAGAAAGAGCGATTGCTCATTTTGAAACATCTGACGAGAATTAAAAAATTCTCTGATCATGGTCTTCAAGAAGTCCATGATTTTGGATTTTACTCTCGTAAAATCTCACTCACTCGTTGTTCAGTTTTCAAAGATCAAGTTCTCGTTGTCGGCGGTTAATGTCTCACCAGCAACTCTTATAATATATCATATCCAACCGTGTAATGCAAGCTCTTTTTTCAACTTCTTTTTCGAGCTCGGCATCAACATTTCTTGGCCGGAATAAGAATATATCATGTATAGAAATCAATTGCAAGCTTTTTTTGAAAGTAGATGTATATTATTCGATATTATTGGTTATGCGCGCGACCTTCAACGTTAGCCAAGGGAAATCGCCAAGTGAGCGATCCCTTCCCTTGGTTGCAGTTGTGGTCTTATTAGTGTTCGGTACGGTTACGCATATGCGGGAATAACAATACGTCGCGAATGGAAGCCGAGTTAGTAAGCAGCATAACCAAACGGTCAACCCCGATACCTAGTCCGCCTGTTGGAGGCATCCCGTATTCTAGAGCACGAATGAAATCATCATCCATCTCATGGGCTTCATCGTTGCCTTGCTCTTTCTCATTAATCTGGGCTTCAAAGCGTTGACGCTGATCAATCGGGTCATTCAACTCACTGAACGCATTAGCATGCTCGCGTGCCACGATAAACAGCTCAAAGCGGTCTGTAAAGCGTGGGTCCAGGTCGTTCTTCTTAGCCAATGGTGAAATTTCAACTGGATGACCAGTAACAAAAGTAGGCTGAATCAAGGTCTCCTCAACGAACTGCTCGAAAAAGGCATTAAGGATATGTCCGAAGGTCATATGCTTTTCTACGGGCACACGGTGTTCTTTTGCCAAAGCCTGAGCTTCTTCATTCGTCATTTGAACACTGAAATCAACGCCTGTAACTTCCTTAACCGCATCTACCATGGATACACGGCGCCATTGTGGCGTTAGGTCAATCTCTTGGCCTTGATAATTCACTTTTTGCGTACCAAGTACTTCCTGGGCGATATGAGCGATCATACTCTCAGTCAAATGCATAATATCCTTATAGTCCGCATAAGCCTCATAGAGCTCAATCATCGTAAATTCCGGATTATGTCGGGTTGAAATGCCTTCGTTACGGTATACGCGTCCGATTTCATATACTTTTTCCAGACCGCCAACAATCAGACGCTTCAAGTGAAGCTCAATCGCAATCCGCATGTACAGCTGCATCTCAAGGGTATTGTGGTAAGTGATGAAAGGACGGGCAGCAGCACCGCCGGCAATCGCATGAAGAGTTGGTGTTTCTACTTCTAGATATCCCATTGAATCCAAATAGCGGCGCATCGATTGAATAATACGTGAACGGGCAATAAAGGTCTGTTGAACCTCAGGGTTAATAATAAGATCAACATAACGCTGACGATATCGCAGTTCTACGTCTTTCAGGCCATGGTATTTCTCCGGAAGTGGAAGCAGAGATTTGGACAACACCTCAAGATTATGTACCTTAATAGAGGTCTCACCCGTTTTTGTTTTGAAAAGAGTTCCTCTTACGCCGATAATATCGCCTAAATCCAAAATATTAAACCCAGCATACTGGGCTTCTGGGATACTGTCCTGGCGAACGTAGATTTGAATTCTTCCGCTTAGGTCCTGCAGATGGGCGAAGCTCGCTTTACCCATGACCCGTTTTGCCATAATACGACCAGCTATACTAACTTCAAGTGCCAGTTCGTCGATTTCCTCTTTGTTTAGCGCATCATACTTTGCAATGAGATCTCCGGCATTAGCAGTACGCTCATATTTCTTACCGAAAGGATCAATCCCTAATCCCCGCAGCTCGTCCAATTTCGCACGTCGGATTTGCAGCAGCTCACTTAACTCTTTCTCCTGATGATCCGCGTTATTCACTTCTTCAGTCATGCTTTACATCCCCTTTTATTAACTCAGCGTTACGTGAGAAGAAACGGAATCATCGTTAGAAGACAATCCCGTTCCATTTAAACTATATTTACCTTGTACATCCTTTAACTTTGAAAAAAGCTTCCCTAAGGAAGCTTTCCCAAAACGTCCTTCAACTGCGCAGGTAACCCAGAGGAAGGTTAATGATTACTTCATCTTAATATCGATGATTTTATATTGAATAACGCCAGCAGGTACACTTACATCAACAACGGTTCCCTTTTTCTTACCGATAATAGCTTTGCCTACCGGACTTTCGTTGGAAATCTTATTGTTAAGCGGATCGGATTCAGCGGAGCCGACAATCGTATATTCCATGATATCGCCATACTCCATATCCTGAACATTTACGGTAACACCGATGCTCACCACGTCGGTAACGATCTCGCTGCTATTAATGATACGAGCATTGCGAAGCATCTTCTCTAGAGTGATGACGCGGCCTTCAATAAAAGCCTGTTCATTCTTAGCGTCTTCATATTCCGAGTTCTCACTGATATCACCGTAACCAATCGCAACCTTAATCCGCTCAGCCACCTCGCGGCGTTTAACGGATTTGAGGGTCTCCAATTCATCTTCCAGACGTCTTAGACCGTCCGGTGTAAGGATGACTTCTTTATCGCTCATCTCAACCGATTCTCCTGTCGTTATACATTTATTGAAAACACCATAACTATATGCGAATCTGGAGGGATAAGAACCCTCCTTGCTGCATTGCTGTTACTGTAACGGCGATTTTATACTGAGAAATTATATTGGAACCGCTACAAAATGTCAATGATACCCCATATAATGATTGGTATAATTCAGAAGAACCCGCTTTGGCGTCCTCAAAGCAAAGGAATTAGGTTATACACTCGATAAGACCGCTCCTGTGTCCTCAATACCTTTTTCCTCATCGTAATTCAGTTGTTCGGCAAAATCACTCAAAATCCGCACCATTTCATCGCGCTTGGTTTCTTCCATAATAACATCCTTCACGCGTGCGGCTGCTTTCATGCCCTTCAGGTACCAAGCCAGATGCTTGCGCATTTCACGTACAGCAACGGCCTCACCTTTGAGAGCCACCAGACGGTCCATATGGAGGATAGCGACTTTGATTTTCTCAGCTACGGACGGCTCAGGCACCAGCTCACCCGTGCTCAAATATTGAATTGTACGATACAGCATCCATGGATTTCCGAGTGCGCCGCGCCCGATCATTACACCGTCGCAGCCCGTCTGATCCAGCATGGCCCGAGCATCCTCCGGCGTATTGACATCACCGTTACCGATAACCGGGATAGAGACAGCCTCTTTAGCCATTTTGATATAATTCCAGTCCGCATGACCTGTATACAACTGCTCCCGTGTCCGCCCATGAACACTTACAGCTTGGCCCCCGGCGCGTTCAACTGCACGTGCGTTCTCCTCAACAAATATATGCTCGCTGTCCCAACCGATACGCATTTTTACAGTCACCGGTTTATCTACAGCATCTACTACAGCCGAGACCATCTCGTAAATCTTGTCAGGATCGAGCAGCCATCGAGCCCCTGCATCACATTTGGTTACCTTAGGTACAGGACAACCCATATTAATATCAATGATATCGGCATTGGTCTCTTTATCGACAACTTTAGCTGCTTCGACTAGAGACTCACGGTCACCGCCAAAAATCTGCAGACTGAGCGGTTTCTCACGATCGTCAACAAACAGCATTTCTCGTGTACGTTTATTCCCATGAAGAATCGCTTTATCACTAACCATTTCCGCACAGACCAATCCTGTGCCGAACTCCTTGGCAATAAGTCTGAACGCGGGGTTACATACACCAGCCATCGGAGCCAGAACAACCTGGTTCTTCATCTCAATGTTGCCAATCTTCAACATACCTTTCACTTCCTTTGCTTTATAAATGTTATATAGTCGGGTCTGCCAGCTCTTGGGTTGAAACCTCTAAAACACTCGCAATTTTATTTAAAATTTGATCTTCTAGCCGTCTATTTCCCCTCTCGACTGCGCCAAGCACAGCCAAGGAAATACCGGTACGATCCGCTAGTTCCTGTTGAGTATATCCCTTCAGTTTACGGAATGCCCGAACCCGTCGTCCCAAACGCTTGTTGTCCAAAGCTGAATTCCATCCTTTCCATCTATGTCCTGCAGCGCTGACGTAACGATACTGTGGAGCCCAGAACCTTCATCCTGCGGCACGATATCGCTTAGAGGAAAGAGTACAAATGCGCGCTCCAGCATACGCGGATGCGGTAGCGTTAAATGCGGGGTGTCCATTGACCGCCCTTCCATCCACAACAAATCTAAATCTACCGTTCTCGGGCCGTAACGAATATCGCGTGTACGCCCAAGCCCGTTTTCAATCTCAAGCATGATTTCCAGCAAGGCTTCCGGTGTAAGTACCGTTCTGACTGCTGCCGCCATATTTAAAAACTGCGGTTGATCCAAATAGCCAACCGGCTCTGTCTCGTAAACACCCGAAGTACGAACCACACGGATGGCTTCATGGCTGTTAAGCCGTTTCAAAGCTTCAACCAGTGTGCCTTTTCGATCACCTAAGTTGGCCCCTAAAGCAATATAAGCCTCTGATTCTTCAGAGGTAGAATGTATAGTCATGGGTTAATTCTCACTTTCTAGTTCTGCGCAGCTCAACAGTCACTCCCTGAAAATGAATATCAAACGGCGGATGCGGCTTGGTCACTTGGACCGTTACTGCATTTATAACAGTATAAGTGTCCAGTACAGAGGATGCAATATATTCTCCTAAAGCTTCAATGAGCTTAAAGGACTTTTTTTCGACAATACTTTTGACAAGCTCATGCACTTCGGCATAATTCACCGTAAGTGTCAGATCATCACTCAGGCCTGCTCCTTGCAAATCCAGCTCCAGCTCCAAATCAATGTAATAGCGCTGGCCCAGTTTACGTTCTTCTTCAAATACCCCGTGATATCCGTAATATTCCATTCGGTGCATCTTCATTTTGTCCATCGGAACAACCGCCTTTTCGAAGTATGTTGTCTTATAACTTCACTGCTGAAGATTCCGCATATAACATGGCATCACTCATAACAGTAGTTCGCTTAATTAGGGCTACATCGTGCACGCGTACAATTTGACAGCCTTGGGCTATTCCAAAGGCCACTGTTGCTGCCGTACCTTCCACTACATCATCAACGGGAAGATTCAGCGCTGTGCGAATGAATTTTTTGCGGGATGTGGCTAGTAGAAGCGGAAATCCAAGTCCGGCTAAGGTGTCCAGATTCATCATTGTCTGGAGGTTCTGATGATAATCTTTGGCGAATCCAATCCCCGGATCCAAGATAATGTTCTCATGCCGCACACCTGCGGCTAAAGCCAGGTTGATGCTTTCTTTTAAATCAACGACGATATCGGGTATTAAGTTAATATAATTACGAATATGCCTATTGTGCATCAATATAACGGGGCAATCGGCTGCTGCCATCATGCCTGCCATTTCCGGATCCGCTTTACCGCCCCACACGTCGTTAATTATATGTGCTCCAGCCGCGATGGCTTTGCGTGCAACTTCTGCTTTATAGGTATCTATGGATATAGGAATATGAGGTGCAGCGGAGTGGATACTTTCAATGATAGGCAGTACACGTGCCAATTCCTCATCTAAGCTAACCGGATCATGACCGGGACGAGTGGATTCTCCCCCGATATCAATAATATCCGCTCCCTCAGCAGCCATTCTTAATGCATGCTCTACCGCCCGATCCCGATTATTCCATAAGCCTCCATCCGAAAACGAATCGGGGGTTACATTAAGGATACCCATAATTAAGGTCCGCTTCCCTAACGCAATCTCTGCATCATCGCCGAATCTGTACGTTCGGTTGTATATAGTCGGTTTCATGTGAATATACCCGCCCTTCCCCTATACAGTAAAATCAATTGAGTGGTCACAGGTCCAGACCTTCCTCCACTGACAACGTGCTGTACCTCTTTCTCACAAAGCAAGGTGACAGGCACTATTTCTTGAATGGAATTGGTCAGGAATATCTCATCAGCCGCTTTTAGTTGCTCCCAAGAGTAGCGGCCTTCCTCTACCTGAAGCCCTGTCTGGACGGCGAGTGCTATCACCATTTCCCGGGTAATGCCGGGTAGGATGCCTGTTGATACGTCAGGCGTACAAAGCACATCGTTTTTTATAAAAAAAAGATTGCTGACTATACCCTCCGCTACAACACCCTGAGGAGTTAACATCAGCCCATCTGCCCCACGAGCAGCGGAAGGATAAGTGGAAAGCTCCCGTTTGGCCAATATATTATTCATATAGTGCAGTGATTTAAAGCGAATCGAACCTTCCGGGGTATTACGCGGGAGGTCCAACAGTTGCAGTTCTTTACCATGCGTATAAAGCTGCTCCCGTAATTCAGGCAGCGCTTTGGCATAGAGAATGTGATTGGGATGGGTGTAGTCTCCCGCAGGTAATCCAAGGATATCCTCGCCAGCCGTTACCGTATATCGAATATAGGCTTCCTTTAGTCCGTTTTTTCCCATCAGTCGCTTAATCCAATCCAGCAGCTTCTCGTGGTCCATGTTAAAAGGGATACCTAACTGCTGGCAGCCCGCTTTCATGCGGTCTAAATGCTGATTAAGCAGGAAGGGCACTCCCTCGTAAGTCCTGAATGTCTCAAACAGGCCCATCCCATACAAAAGGCCATGGTCCAAGACAGAAACCACAGCTTCCTTGGCATCAATGACGCCTTCATTCATTCCTATATAATTCATGCCGTTTCTCCGGCTCTCCGTTTCAGGAAATTGCTTAACATGGTGTGTCCATGCGAGGTGATAATAGATTCAGGGTGAAATTGCACGCCTTCAATCGGATAATCCTTGTGACGCAGTGCCATAATCTCTCCCTCTGCAGTCTCCGCTGTGATTTCCAGACAATCCGGCAGACTCTCACGCTCTACAAGCAGGGAGTGATACCTTGTAGCTGTAAATGGAGATTCCAGACCTTCGAATACGGATGTCCCCTTATGATGAATCGGTGACGTTTTGCCATGCATCAATCGCTCTGCACGAATCACATTCCCCCCAAAGGCTTGTCCAATGGCCTGATGACCGAGACAAACACCAAAGATCGGAATGATACCCTTAAAATGATGCAGTACTTCCAAACTTATGCCCGCCTCATTAGGTGTACAAGGCCCTGGAGAAATGAGAATATGATCCGGTGCCAGCTTTTCAATCTCTTCAATACTAATCTCATCATTGCGGTATACCTGTACCTCTTCTCCCAGCTCACCCAAATACTGAACAAGGTTATAGGTAAAGGAATCATAATTGTCGATGACTAAGATCATGGTGTTGCTCCTCCTTCGGCGCCTTCGGTGATCCGGTATTCCTGCGCATGTTCACTGCAGAGTACAGCCTTCACTACCGCTTTGGCTTTATTGTGGCATTCACGGTACTCACGATAGGGATCAGAATCAATAACAATGCCGGCACCTGTCTGGATATATCCAATGCCGTCTTTAACAGCGAGTGTTCTTATAATAATATTTAATTCCATATTGCCGTTATAGTCAATCCAGCCCATCGAACCCGTATAGGGTCCACGACGAACCGGCTCCAGCTCTTCAATAATCTCCATCGTTCTTACCTTCGGCGCTCCTGTAATCGTCCCCCCCGGGAACAAGGCTCCAATAACATCGTATGTGTCCTTGCCTTCCGCGATCTTGCCTTCTACCTGGGAGACTAGATGCATGACATGCGAGTAACGTTCCACAGTCATCAGCTCCGGCACCCGGACGGAGCCGTATGCAGCGACACGGCCGATGTCATTGCGCTCCAGATCGACAAGCATGATATGCTCGGCGATCTCTTTATCGCTCCCGCGCAGCTCCGCCTCCATGGCGGCATCCTCCGCGGGAGTCAGTCCCCGGCGGCGGGTACCGGCGATAGGCCGAGCGCTCACCCGGTCCCCGTGCAGCTTAACAAGCAGCTCCGGCGATGCGCTGCACAGCGTAAAGCCTGGCGACCGCAGAAGCCCCATGTATGGGGACGGATTGAGCTTGCGCAGCCACTCGTAAATATCCTCCGGCGAAGACTTCAACTGCGCCTCCTGACGCAGGGAAAGATTCACTTGGAATACATCCCCTTGGCGAATGTATTCCTGCACTTCAAGTACGGCCTTTTCGAATGGCTCCCGGGAGAAAGCCGAGGTCATACCGGGCCATTCTCCCGAGGCGTCAGTATACAAATCGGAAATTGCCGGCTCTGCCTCCTGCATATTAGAAGGAGCTGTAGATAACAGTTTCCATTCTTTCAGCATTTCTTCGCTGCGTACTATAGCTGTATGATATAGCTTTTCCAATTCCCTTGGTTGATCTACAGGGATTGGAACATGCTGCGCGCAATAAAGCCTGTCTTCCGCATGATCATATATCCATGTTTCTTCCATTCTCATAAAAAGGAAATCCGGAAATCCGGGATTATCCTCGGCGAGATTCGGCAATCGTTCCAGGGAACGCACCACATCATATCCCAGAAAACCGAAGCAACCGCCTGTAAACGGGGGGATCCTCGTCGACTGTATACGCGGAGACGTGAAGGGGGACATCCATGCCTCCAAAATATCCAGCGGTTGTCCATTCAGTCTTGATATCTCCTGTACCCTACCGGTTTCATCGCCAAGCGGTTCCAGAATTACGGCAGTTGTATCCTTTCCTTCAAGAATAGATACCGGAGTTAGACCTAAGTAGGTAAAGCGCCCGCCCTTGCCGCTCTCCAGCACAACAGAATATGGAGAAGCTATTTCCCATGCTTTTTTCCATGAGGAAGGCAACCCTCCCTTTCCCCGCTCCGATTCTATAATAAAGGGCAGCATAGTCCAGCCTTCTGCGGCCCACTGCTCCCATTGTTGCCTTGATGTTAGAATCTCCAAGTCCATCCCCCTAAAACAAGATGTTGTCGCCATTAGTATATTGCCTGTCAGTATACTGTACCCTAAGTACTTTTGAAAAGCCTTATTGCTGAAAGAATCCTATTCATTTTCATTTTTTTCCTAAAAAAGCCCCCGCAGCCACTTATTAGTGATTGCGAAGGCTCTTATTAAACATAATTGCTGTAGTTAATCCACGGGCAATTACACTTCAAAGTTGTACAAAGGTGTGCTCAGGTAACGTTCTCCGTTACTTGGAATAATCACGACTACACGTTTGCCGGCGCCCAGTTCTTTAGCAACCTTGATTGCTGCAGATACTGCCGCTCCTGAAGAGATCCCTGTTAAGATACCTTCTTCTTTGGCAACTCGACGCGCCATTTCGAAGGCTTCATCGTTCTCCACATGGATGATTTCATCATAGATATTCTGATTCAGAATCTCAGGGATGAAGTTAGCACCAATTCCTTGAATCTTGTGAGGTCCCGGCTTGCCACCCGCCAAAATTGGAGATGCAGCAGGTTCTACAGCATAGATCTTCACGTCAGGGAATCTCGCTTTCAACACTTCACCAGCCCCGGTGATAGTACCGCCTGTACCAATACCCGCTACGAAGGCATCCAGTGTTCCTCCGATAGATTCAATCGCTTCCACGATTTCTGGTCCAGTCGTTTCGCGGTGAATCTTAACGTTGGCAGGATTCTTAAATTGTTCAGCAATAAAGAAGCCAGGATTCTCGCTCAGAATTTGCTCTGCTTTCTTAACAGCACCGTTCATACCTTCAGATCCTGGAGTTAGTACCAATTCAGCTCCATAAGCACGCAGCAGATTACGACGCTCCAAGCTCATCGTTTCTGGCATAACAATAACAACTTTATAGCCTTTGGCTGCAGCTACGAGAGCCAAGCCAATTCCTGTGTTACCGCTAGTGGCTTCCACAATGGTGTCGCCCGGTTTCAAGCGTCCGTCTTTCTCCGCTTCTTCGACAATGCTAATTGCGATACGGTCTTTAACGCTGGAGCCCGGGTTCTGATATTCAAGCTTCAGATAGATATCCGCCGCTCCTTCGGGTGTAACCCGGTTTAGGCGTACAAGCGGTGTACCCCCAATCAGTTCTGTTACATTGTTAACGACTTTAGCCATGAGCAAAAACCTCCTTGAAATGATAAATGGGTATAAGTACGTAACTTGTGACGTCGTCTTCAGCATGTGAGTCCGGGTGTATAAAAAAACGGCTTATCCCTCTATATAAAGGATATTATCACCAGGATATTCAATACCGCAGCACACAAGTTGGAGCGCTGCACAGCGGTTGAAGTAACCGGCCGCCGTTGTTATTTCCGAGTAAATCAGTAGGTTTTAGATTAATATCATATTATCAATCTTGTGGACGATTGTCAATATATATTGCCGCATCGTATTTGGCTCGTAAATCACTTTCTACCTGCTGCAAAGGAGCCGCCTGCTCAAGGGCCATTTCACGGCGAATCTGTGCCTTGATTTCTTCATCACTTGGTATTTCCGGCGATGTAATAAGCTCAACACGAATGACGGCGTAGCTGTCATCGTCCTGAAGCGGACCCGCTATATCCCCTGCATCGAGACCCGCAGCTGTCGTGAGCAACTCTTCCGGCCAAAATGGATCATCCTCCTCGACGGCTCCCAGGCTTCCGCCCCGCGCGCCGCTTTCCTCATCGATAGAAAGCTCTTTTGCCAGCGCAGAGAAATCTTCACCACGATCCAGCCGATCCATGACCCCTTCCGCCTCTGCATAGGTTCGGACCTTGATCATGGAGAGATCGATTATTTTTTTAGGACGAAAACGATCCTCGTTCTGCTTCTGATACTCGTTAATATCCGAGTCATTAATGACAATACCAGCAGTAGCAACGGCTTGCAGGGTAAGACGGTAGACCCTTTCTTCGCGAACCTCCTGCCGAGATAATCCTAACTCAGATTGCATTTGAGCGTAGTATTGCTGTTCCGAGCTATAACCGGCCATGGTATTTCTAAGTGCCTGATCAATTTCTTTTGCCGTTACGCTTATTCCCAGTGCCTTGGCTTCCTTTTCAACCGCTATACGGTTCAGTATACCCAATAGCACTTCATCACCATGCTTATTCCTAAGCTCATCCATCCACTGCTGTTCACTAACCGATTGGCCCCCGATGGAAGCAACCTCTACAGGTTCACCGCTTTTTCGGCTATTCTCTTTGTCTCCACCCGCTCGCAAGCTCCAAATAAGCAGTAACCCAAGCAGGAGAGTCGCAGCAGCAAGTATTAGCACCGCCTTACGCAGTGTTCGTTCCTGTCTCGTCATCATCCCATACCCTACGATTTTGCTTGGTCGAGAATGACCTGCATTTCATCCTTATTAAATACATAAGCTTCGTTGCAAAAGTGACATACCACCTCAGCTTGTTCATCCTCTTCAATTAACCGTTCCATTTCCTGCTTACCCAGGCTGACCAGTGTCTGCTCTACTCGTTCACGTGAACACTGACAAGCAAAACGAATATCCAGCTCTTCCATTACAACAGCATCCGGAAAAAGAAACCGCAGCATATCCTCCGGCTCAAGACCTTGATCCAGTAACGTCGTTACCGAAGGCATGGTGCTTATAGTGTGTTCAATCTCTGTAATCTCAGCATCTGTCAGTCCCGGAAGCAGCTGGATGATAAAGCCTCCAGCAACGATAACGGAGTTGTCCGTATCCACAAGCACACCCAAACCAACCGCAGCCGGAGTCTGCTCGGAAACAGCAAAGTAGTACGTGAAGTCATCGCCAAGTTCTCCAGAAATGATAGGAACACTGCCTCTGTAGGGTTCTTTCATTCCAAGATCCTTAACTACATCCAAGTATCCTTCTGTTCCTACGGCGCCTGCCACATCCAGTTTACCTAAGCTGTTGCTTGGCAAATGAACATGCGGATGATGTACATATCCCCGTACTTCTCCCAAAGCATTGGCATCCGCTACAATTTGTCCAAGCGGTCCATTGCCTTTAACTATTATATTCAGCTTTTCTTCACCCTTGAGCATGGCTCCCATTATGGCCGCAGCGGTAACTGTACGGCCGAGGGCTGCTGTAGCCGTCGGGTACGTATCATGTCTGCGCCGCAATTCATCGACGAGCTCTGTTGTACGGACGGCAAAAGCTCTAACCTTACCATTTAGCGCCGTTCCCCGGACCAGCCGATCTTTCTTTTTATCCATGGACCCATACTCCTCCTATTCCTTGTATCTCTAGTGTTCTTTATCTTTATTTATTGCGGTCATAAATGATGCGCAAACCCTCAAGTGTAAGCATTGGATTCACTTCATCTATACTTTCTGTTTCACCGGCAATCAATGAGGCGAGACCTCCTGTTGCAATTACTTTCAGATGCGGAGCATTCATTTCCACCTTTATTCGTCTTACAATGCCTTCGACTTGGCCTGCATAACCAAAAATAATCCCTGCCTGCATGGCATGTACGGTGTTGCGGCCGATAACCTTCTTAGGTTTCTCCAACTCAATGCGCGGCAGCTTGGAAGCCCGTTGGTATAAGGCTTCTGTAGAGATACCAAGCCCGGGAACAATAGCACCGCCGAGATAATTGGCACCCGCATCAATACAGTCAAACGTTGTTGCTGTCCCGAAGTCAACAACAACGAGCGGGCATTTATATTGTTCGATAGCGGCTACTGCATTCACAATTCGATCAGCACCCACTTCCCGTGGATTCTCATAGCGAAGGTTAAGCCCTGTCTTAATTCCAGGCCCTACAAGCAAGGGGTCATGACCAATATATTTTACACACATATCCACGATCACCTGAACCAGCGGGGGAACAACCGAAGAGATAATAACCCCTTCTATATCCTTAGTGGAGAGATCTGACATATGAAATAGATTATGAATCAATACTCCGTATTCATCTACGGTTGATTGACGTGCAGTACTCAGCCGAAAATGATGCAGCAGCTCACGCCCCCGATATACACCGAGCACAATATTCGTGTTGCCGATATCGACTGCGAGCATCATGATAGCGGGCCCTCCTTCTTCTCATTCAGATCCAGACTGATATCCAGGCTGGAGAAAGAATAAGTAAGCCGCCCCACAGAGATGACATCCACTCCTGACTCAGCCATATCGCGTACCGTTTCCAGTGTCACATTTCCCGAAGCCTCTGTTTTAACATGAGGAGCTTTGGCTTTAATTCTTTTGACGGCTTCTCTCATCATATCGGGAGACATATTGTCGAGCATGATGATATCTGCTCCGGCAGCTATCGCCTCTTCAACCTGTTCCAGACTTTCAGTCTCAACTTCAATAGTCATTGTATGCGGAATATTGGCACGGGCACGTCCTACGGCCTGACGGATACCGCCCGCTCCCTTAATATGATTATCTTTGATCATAACGGCATCATACAATCCGAACCGGTGATTAGCTCCACCGCCGACTCGTACTGCATATTTCTCCAGCCTCCTGTGACCCGGTGTTGTCTTACGCGTATCAACCAATCGTGTAGGCAGTCCATCGAGTGCCTGAACGAAAGAGGACGTCCGTGTGGCAACGCCTGACAATCGCTGCATTAGATTAAGCGCAAGCCTTTCCCCGGTCAAAATAGCATGTGTACTGCCTTCTACCTCAGCAAGAACTGTGCCCTTGGCAACCATCTGACCCTCTTGAACCATAGCTGTAAAGGTTAAGGTTGGGTCCACTACCTCGAAAACCAGCTCGGCTACGGGAAGTCCACAGATGACTCCGGCTTCCTTCGCATGAATAATTCCTTTGGACTCATGTCCAGCAACAATTGTAGTTTGGGTAGTCACGTCTCCGGATCCCACATCTTCCTGCAGCCAGCCCTTGATGGATTGCACTAGTTCTTCATTATATCCGTTAAACATCATCGCTTAATTCCTCCACTATTCCCAGATCGCGAATTTGGAGCAAATGCTTACGCCACTGCGTATCATTACGCTGCGGAAAATCCTCACGGTAATGGGCTCCGCGGCTCTCCTCACGCGCCAATGCCGACTCCGTTACCAGTAGACAGCAGGTCAGCATATTTGCAAATTCGTATTCTTCACGTTTTGTCAGTACTGACCCGAAGATCGGCAGCTGCCTTTTCAATTCTTCAAGTCCTTTGGTGAGCATTTCTTCATTACGGCGCAGTCCGACATAGCGGACCATAATCTTTTGCAGCTTCAGCCGCCGTTCCACAATGGCTTGGGTCGGGTGTTCGGTTCGTGCTTCTATGAAGTCAGTCGAGAAGCTGTTACGCGTAAGCGGGGGAAGCTGTCTCACACGTTCAATGATACGACGACCAAATACAATGGCCTCTGAAAGTGAATTCGAGGCCAGACGATTGGCTCCATGTACCCCAGTAGAGGAGACCTCTCCGCAGGCAAAAAGCCGGGAGATGTTGCTCTCTCCGTTCAAATCCGTCTTGATGCCACCCATCATATAATGCGCAGCGGGAGCGACAGGAATCCAATCACTTGTAATATCAAGGCCATAACTCATACATGTCTCATATATAGTCGGGAATCGATGTTTCACCATATCTGGAGATTCGTGCGTTATATCCAAATACACAAACGTGGACTTGGTTATTTCCATCTCACTAACGATAGCTCGAGCGACGATATCGCGCGGGGCCAGCTCCAGCAATTCATGATATCGATCCATAAATCGCTCACCGTGGATATTACGTAACACAGCACCTTCTCCCCGTACCGCCTCCGAAATCAGAAAACGCGGGGCTCCGGGATAACTTAATGCTGTTGGGTGGAATTGAATAAACTCCATATCCCGAATATGAGCTCCAGCCCGGTAGGCAATAGCAACCCCGTCACCGGTGGCCACCTCTGGATTAGTAGTGTAACGATAGAGCTGTCCTGCTCCGCCTGAACAAAGAATGGTTGCATCTGCTTGGAGGAATAAACGGCCTCCTCCGGGCTGCTGCATCAAGACGCCTCTGCATTCGCCTGCATCGGTAATAAGATCAATCACATAGTGATCATCCCATATCTCAATATTGTCATTCTCCTCGACCTGCTCCGCCAACGCCCGGACAATTTCATACCCGGTTGCATCCCCGTTGGCATGCAAAATACGACGGTGGCTATGTGCCCCTTCCTGGGTCAACGCCAACACGCCGTCTTCCTGATCAAATAATGTGCCTAAACGGATAAGTTCATGCACGCCCTCCGGCCCCTCATTAACCAGGACATTAACTGCAGCTGAAGAACAAAGTCCTGCTCCGGCCATTAACGTATCCTGCCGATGATACTCCGGTGAGTCATCCTCAGCTATAACGGCTGCAATTCCCCCCTGTGCGTAACGGGTATTGCTCTCCATTACAGATTTCTTGGTAATCAAAATGACACGCCGATCTCGGCTAGCCTTAATAGCTGCGAATAAACCGGCAATCCCTGAACCGACAATAATACAATCCGTATTAATGGTAGGAATCTCCTGCAGGTCGAAATCTACCAGATATTGTGGAATCATGACCGCTTTTCACCTGTTTCAACGAAAGAGTAGCGCATGCTACCGTACTTGTAGCATGCGCTCTAGGGAAGTTCTGGCTTTGTCGGCGACAGCAGGCGGAACGTAAATTTGCGGTTTCATCGTCTCCAGGCATTTCACCAGTTTTTTTAGATTATTAACTTTCATATTAGGGCATACAAGGAACTTCGTGGCAAAATGGAACTCTTTATCCGGGCTGTCTTTACGCAGTTGGTATCCAGTACCGTCTTCTGTTCCGACGATAAACTGCTTACGGTCCGATTTACGGCAATATTCAAGAATAGATGTAGTGCTCCCCACATAGTCCCCCATAGCAACAACCTCTGGGCGGCATTCAGGGTGAACCACAAATTCTGCTTCAGGATACTTTGCTCTCATCTCATTTACATCCTTGACGGTAAGCATATCATGGGTATTGCAGTAGCCTTCCCAAATGATCAGCTTTTTGCCGGTTTGATCTTGGACATATTGTCCGAGATTTTTATCCGGTACCCATATAATTTCTTCAGCATCCAGCGACTCGATGACTTTTACAGCATTCGCAGAGGTACAGCAAATATCAGTCTCTGCTTTGATTTCAGCCGAGGAATTGATATAGGTAACCACTTTAGCATTAGGATGCTGAGCTTTCAGCTTACGCAAGCCATCTACATTGACCATATCAGCCATAGGGCAGCCTGCACGCTCATCAGGAATGAGCACTATTTTATTAGGTGCAAGAATTTTAGCACTCTCACCCATAAAATGAACACCACAGAACACAATGACTTCTGCATCGGTCTCAGCGGCTTTTTGAGCTAACAAAAATGAGTCACCCCTAAAATCGGCAACCTCTTGAATTTCATCCCGTTGATAATAATGAGCCAAAATGATAGCATTGCGTTCCTTCTTAAGCTGTTCCAGGCGTACACGCAGTTCCCGATTCTGTTCCTGCTTGCGCTCCAGCGCTAGAGCTTCCACTGTTCATTTTCCCCCTTATATCTTCGCCGCAGTTACGCCAGCGCATCATTTAAAATGTAACTAATATATTAATCATTAATGTACACAACGATCTTCGCCCTGTCAATGTAAACGGGTGTGGCGTTAAGCTTAGAATTTTGCCAATTTATAGAGACTAAAAAACCGGAGAACAGTTATGTTCTCCGGTTTTGTGTTCCTGCACATGAGGGATGAGGCACTTTAGACCAGGCTTCCGCCGCCGCCTTTATTGCCGTCTTCTGGATCGTTCTCGCCATCCGTCTCCGATTGGCCAGGAATGTCTTTGGTCAAATCTCCAAGTGGGGACGGGTTCTCGCCAGTCTTACCTTGAATACGAACCCGTACATCGCCGATGGTGTCGATGGTCGCTTCTCCAACCTCAATCGCAACCCCTTCGCCTTCTAGCGAGACACCGTCTTCATTCAGAAATCCTTGCTCAATCAGCTCTTTAATCTGATCTAGTTCAAGAGTTTCTTTCTCTAACAAGGTGTTCGCAATCAGGTGCATTTCTTTGGAATGCTTGATCAGGAGATCTTTACAACGCTCGTAGCTTTGACGAATGAAGTTCTGCATTTCTTGATCAATTTCATAAGCGATAGAATCACTATAGTTCTGTTCATGTCCGATATCACGACCAAGGAATACTTGACCTTGGGATGTGCCGAACTGCATAGGACCAAGCTTCTCACTCATACCATATTCCATAATCATCGCCCGTACAATACGGGTTGCTTGCTGGAAGTCACTATATGCGCCTGTGCCGATTTCACCGATGAATAATTCTTCGGCTACCCGGCCACCCAGGAGACCTGTTACTTTATCAAGCAGTTCCTGCTTGGTAACGATCATCCGATCTTCCTTCGGCAGCATGATTACATATCCACCAGCGCGTCCGCGCGGAATGATAGTTACCTTGTGTACGATATCGGCATGCTCCAGGAAATATCCTACGATAGTATGACCCGCTTCGTGATAAGCTACGATGCGTTTCTCGCGGTCACTAATCACGCGGCTGCGTTTCTCAGTACCTACGATTACACGGTCAATGGCTTCGTCGACTTCTTTCATGGAGATATCCTTACGATTACGACGTGCTGCAAGCAGCGCGGCTTCGTTAAGAAGGTTCTCCAGATCCGCACCCGTAAATCCGGTAGTACGCTTAGCAACAACATCAAGTCTTACATCGTTCGTAAGCGGCTTATTGCGGGAGTGAACCTTAAGTACAGCTTCACGGCCCCTCACATCAGGGCGGTCAACCGTAATTTGTCGGTCAAAACGTCCTGGGCGAAGCAAGGCAGGATCGAGAATATCAGCACGGTTAGTTGCAGCAACGATAATAATACCTTCGTTACCACCGAAACCATCCATCTCAACGAGCAACTGATTAAGGGTCTGCTCGCGTTCGTCATGTCCGCCGCCGAGTCCGGCGCCGCGTTGACGGCCTACTGCATCAATTTCATCGATGAAGATGATACAAGGTGCGTTCTTCTTGGCATTCTCGAACAAGTCGCGAACACGTGAAGCGCCGACACCAACAAACATTTCCACAAAGTCAGAACCTGAGATACTGAAGAATGGAACACCAGCTTCACCTGCTACCGCACGGGCCAGCAATGTTTTACCGGTTCCGGGAGGACCCACAAGCAGTACACCCTTAGGTATACGGGCACCAACAGCAGCAAATTTACGCGGATCCTTTAGGAATTCCACGACCTCCACAAGCTCTTGCTTCTCTTCATCAGCCCCTGCAACATCCTCAAAGCTGATTTTCTTCTTCTCTTCATTATATAACCGGGCTTTGCTCTTGCCGAAGTTCATTACCTTCCCGCCGCCGCCCTGTGTCTGATTGAACAAGAAGAAGAAGAGGGCAAACATAATGACGAGCGGGATAATCGAAGAAAAGAATGTCAGCCAAATGCTGTCACCCTCCATTTTCTTCTGGGTGTATTGCACATTGTGTTCTTCACTGGTTTTAACCAGCTCATTGATAGCGGCATCTGTAGGAGGAATATATGTGGAGAAGCTTTTCGATTTAGAGTCAGCAGGCGCCTTTCTATATTCACCAGTAACCAAAAAGGCATTTTGCTCGAACTGGACCGTCAATTTCTCCACATTGTCACTCTTAATTTCCTGCCTAAGTTCGTCGTATCTAGGGAAATCGGCGGCTTCGTTCCCATTACTTACAAATTGGACTATGCCCACCACGACTAAAAATAAAATCAAATAAAAACCAGAATTCCGGATGAACCGATTCATCCCCTACCTCCTCTCACACGCTTAAGTTATTGTACCATAGCCTGTTGGGACACCTCAAATAGTGGACGTCCCGTTATTAGATCCATATGATCAAAGGCTGTCTATAGGTCACTTGGAATAAATCTCAGGCTTTAGTACTCCGATGTAGGGGAGATTCCGATATAACTCGGCATAATCAAGACCATAGCCCACTACGAACTCGTCAGGAAGAACAAAACCAGTGTAATCCGCTTCGAGATCCACCGTACGTCCAGCTGGTTTATCAAACAGAGTCACCACTGAAATCGAAGCCGCATTGCGGTTGCGAAGCAGTTCAATTAAATAGCTGAGCGTAAGACCGCTGTCGATAATATCTTCAACAATCAGCACGTCGCGTCCTTCAACCGGCACATCTAGATCCTTAATGATCTTAACAACACCGGAGGATTTGGTTGATGCTCCATAACTGGATACGGCCATAAAATCCATTTCAACAGGTACCGTAATAACTTTAACCAAATCGGCCATAAAAATGAATGCTCCCTTTAATACACAAATGACCAAAGGGGTACGTCCCACATATTCTGCACTCAGCACTGCACCGAGCTCTTTAATTCTTTGTTGTATTTCCTCTTCGCTGATCAAGATCTCTTGAATATCGTTCTGCAACTTGCGAACCTCCTAAGTTATACTATGAAAGATTTACTTCAACCATTACGATCCTTCTCCATCTGCCTCTTCAAGGGACAGGAGAAGCACGTCCTGCGTTTGCCGCCCTACTGCGGCATGGATTGAGCGTCTTATGCCCGGAATCCAGACGATATTGCCCACACCATCACAAACCAAGGGAATAAGAGAGCGTTCGGAAGAAGGTATTTTATCATCAATGTAAATATCTTTTACCTTTTTGCTTCCGTTTAATCCCATGACTTTTATGATATCTCCGGGCAGTCTGGAACGAATCGTCAGCGGAAAAACCAGTTCACGAACGTCGAACCATGCCGACATCTTTCCTGAACCTTCCCCTTGAACCAAAAAGCTTTCTCTCTCCAGCACAGTCATCGTCAACACTTTCCCAATTTCACTTAAATTAAGCTGAGATTCGGGTAAAGAAAGCCGATATGTATAGCTTGCCTGCTGCTTCGGAGGCTTGGACGAGAACAAAATGGTGTCATATTGCCGCATACAGGTCAGGCCACCGCCTAAGTCAAGACTCCATGAAGTGGGATGGTCCTGCAGCGCTCCCCGGCGTACAGCTTCGATTTTATTAAAATCAAACACTGGATGGTCCGCCGACAGATAATTTAATATTAGTTTAATCAAACGCCGTTGTAAAGCGGAGGGCACGGGGGCAAAAGAAGCCCTGTCAAAGGCATATTCACCTTTACCGGTTCTGACCAGTTCTTGAAAGCATTTTGCGGTGGCTGCTTCCATAAATTCATCTTCGGCTCCGACAATCTCTGCCAGTTGCGTAAGTGACTGATTCAGTCTTCCGTTATACCTTTCCAGAAAAGGCAGCACCTCAAGCCTGACGGCATTTCGTTTATATTTTACCTGTCTATTACTGGCATCCTCGGCATAGGGAAAGCCGTGGCTCTGACATAGCTCTATAAGAGCTGTTTTGTTAATACGAAGAAAAGGGCGGATGAGTTCCACCTTTTTTTCGGTTCTTTTCCATCGCATACCGGCCAACCCTGACAGACCGCTTCCGCGCAACAAACGCATTAGCACAGTCTCTGCCTGATCATCAGCATGATGTGCCAAAGCCACAGATACCGCTCCGTATTGCTGAGCAGTGTCTATAAGGAATTCATAACGCTTCTTGCGTGCCGCCTCCTGAGCGCCCAATCCGCTCTTCTTAATGTAATCTGGGATATCAAATTCGGCCATCTCAAAAGCAATGCCCAGCTCCTTAGCCAGTTTACGGACAAATTCAGCCTCCTGACGGGACTCCGCTCTAAATCCATGATTCACATGGGCACATACTAAGGTTAAGGGTGTCCTATTTAAGGATATTTCGTGCAATACATGCAAAAGAGCCACAGAATCCGGACCTCCGGAAACTGCGACTACAATGGTATCGTGCGGCTCCCACAGCCCATGCTCCGCTGCAGCGTCAATTACTGCATCCACTAATCCATTCATTTGTTCCATATCCGGCTCCCTTTCCTGAAATATAAGAATATGAGTTTGTTTAACTCTGTGGATTATTCTTATACTTTTTATAATAGATCAGCATACCGGCTGTATGTATGAGTTCTTAGAAACGAATCACCCAATAAATTGTAAAGACCAGTACAAAGAGCGAAAATGCAAAGCTGTTCTTAAGCCAGCGCGGAGTCTTCATGCCCGTCGGCTTAACGGCTCTGGAGTTATATACGTGTTCCTTCCAAACGTCACATGCTTGTTTCGAATCTGAAAAGCCACTCTGCAATGCAAGGTTTAGCCAGGAGGCCAGCTTTCGATTCGGAAGATGTCTGGTCAGCTTAAGCAATTCCTCCACGCTTCGAGTCTGCGGCAGCTGAGAGGCAGCGGTCTTTAACCCGCCCTCATCCAGCAGGCGTAGACACAGCACAGCAAAGGAGAACAAATCATAAGCTTCATCCGCTGTACGGCTTCCTGCGTTCCAGAAACCACGATCATGCCACTCTGTAAACTGCTTCACACTTTTACCGAGGGGACTTACCCCGCCAAAATCAATGAGCTCTGCTTCTCCATAATCGGATACCATGACATTCTCCGGCTTCAAATCTCCGAATACAAAGCCACACTCATGCAGCCCGCGCAGCTTATCCAGCAATTTAAGTCCCACAAGTCCGATCCATGAGGGGCCGTGCTTGGACAGAAAATGATGAAGAGGCCTGCCTTCTATATAGCGCATGACATAAAACGGGACATTGCTGCCATCACTGAAATCATCCGCTTCCAGTAAATAAGAAGATAACGGCGTTTCCCGCCGGGCATGATATTCGTTCCGCTTTCTGCATGATTGCAGCGAGGTCAGCGCATTGATCTCCGATTGCAAATCAAGCGTATCGTATCCAATTTTTAGGGCATATCGATCCCGTCTTCCTTCTCGCTGCACTAGATATACGGTTCCGTTCGCACCTTTACCCAGCACCCGTTCTACAAGATAACGGTTTCCCCGCCACTTGCCTTGAATAACGGTACCGGTTGGATAAGGCGGATTAGACGACATACCCACCAAGCATCCCTTCTCTTTCGCCCTGGCCTTCCGCCAGATAGCGGCCTTGATGTTCATTCAGTGTATCATAACGATAGTGTTCAAGCACCTTGAAAATAGCCGGTCCTGTCGGCGTTGCACCCCTCATCCGTAAACGGGAGAACAGCGAGCGGATGCCTGACAAATCAGAAGTCCAATTCGCATCAAGCACAGCGTCCTCTTCACTGCTGCGTCCAGGGAAATGAAACACGGCAATCTCACTGGTTCCTTCCCGCGCTTCAAGACTCAGCGCCAGATCGCGAATAGCATCTTCTACAGCACCCAGCTTTGGCTTCATGCTTGCACTCGCGTCAATAAGCAGGGCAATCCGCAGGTCTGAAGTTTCTGTAAGATCATCTACTACAGTAACCACCTTTGAACGCTGGATCGGGGGTAAATCCTCCAAGGTGCCTTCACCCAGTATTTTTTTTACCTCTTTATTAACCGCTTGCTGGATCGTCTGAACCACCGTCTTGCGCGTCATCATCTGCATGGTTTGGGCTAGCTGGGGTGTACCGACTATGCGACTAAGTCCGCCACCTGCCTTAGCGATATCTGCGATTTCCCGGCTTCCAAGCTCACCGATGGTACCGTAATCAACCACGCCAACTACATTAACTGTGATTCCCTCCTGCAAGGCATGCGCAGCCGCCATTACCGGACTCTCGCCGACATTGGAACATCCGTCAGTAATAAGCAAGATTTGCTTCATCCGTTATCCACTCCCCTTGGCTCGTTTTGAAATCCTCTATCTCTATCATTTCCAGATATGAGAGATTTCAAACGCCGCTTAGCGGGAGCATAAAAGATTTATAGATCCGTGAATAACCACCACTGCGATAAATACTGGACTTGCGATCGCTGTTGTCCCCAGATTTCCTGAATGAATTTTACAAGGTAGAAATCTGGGGACAAAGGCGAACGCTCACGCTTCTACAGTTCCAGTATTTCTCTTCGTTACGTTATCACATTATAATTTCAAACCTATTATCAGACCGCTAAGTCAGCGGCTTTTGAAACGGGAGTACACAAAATTTTAACTGACGGTACGAGGCCGTTCCATCCGTGAAAGACCCGGTACATGCAGGTTAGACCATTCCGGACGGAAGTGATCCACCCGGCTAACTACTATGGTCATGTCATCCTGGATGTCATTGCCCTGATATCGAATAACCTTGTCAAGCAGGCTATCCGCCATTTCTTGTGGATCATTTCCTTCAAGTTCCTGGATTAATCTTTTCATCCATATTTCTTTATTAACGGCATAACCGGGCGCATCATATATACCATCGGTCATCATAATCAAAATATCACCGGGCTGCAGCTGCATACTCACCAGATCAACCTCTATGTCCTGAATGATCCCTATTGGGAGATTGCTCGCCGATACAGGGATAACTTCACTGCCACGTCTGATAAAGCTTGGAGCCGAAGCAATCTTCATAAACGTAGTCTGGGCGGAATACTGATCAATTAGCGCCATGTCTACGGTTGCATAAAATTCCTCCGGTGAGCGAAGCAGCAGGATTGAGTTCACTGATTTCACTGCCAGCTTCTCATCCATACCCGACTGCAGTAGCTTTTCTAGCATCCCGAGTGCTGCACTGCTCTCCATACGTGCTCTTTCCCCGTTGCCCATCCCGTCGCTAATAGAGACGGCAAATGTGCCATTACCAAGCTCCACCGTGCTGAAGCTGTCTCCTGACAGCATGTCTCCCCCTTTGGCAGCACTCGCCACTCCTGTACTAACTTCGTAAGCCTTAGCAGACCCGAAGATGACCATGGACAACCCTTCGCGGGGATGGACGGAAACTTCACTCGTTACGGCAATATTCTCCTCTAAAATATCAGATAGGAGCGGTGCAATCATTTTTCGGCATTCATCAAAGCCCCTTGTATAAGCATGCATTACTTCAATTTCCACATGCCCAGGGTCCAGGCTTATGATGTCTATGCTGTGAATGGAAAGCCCCAGCTTCTCCAGAGCCTCGCGAATTTGGCCTTCCTGACGATACATGGCCTGACCTTCGCGCTTGATTTCCCGGGCCAGATCCTCCATGACCTGTGATACTCCGGACAGTTGTTCCGCCACAAATTGGCGGCTGTCGTATATTTGTCTTTTCCATCGCATATCATGCTGATATAGACCATATTGACTCTTCATCACATCAAGCACTTCCCCCGTCTTGCCGCAAATCCGGCTCCACTCCGGCGGAAGATTGGTTGCCGTTATATCCGGGCACTCCTCTACAGTGGTCATCATATCTGTCATATATCTATAGGTCTGATAGAACTTTGAATCCCAGCAATGCGAGCGCCGAATACAGCCCGTGCAGGCTTCTTCGGTGACCGCATTCATGAAATGCTCCATCTCCCGATCCGATTTACCCGCCTCTCCGGCACGAGGGATCTGGCCGAAGCTGCTCGATAACTGCTTGAACACCTGAGAGAACTGGGTAACTCGCTCCGCGGTCAGATCCCTAACCCGCCTTGCATATTCATGCTGGGAACGGCTATGGTCGACCGTACCGGGGACATATTTCGCAATGGTAGAAATGAGAACCCGTGGAGTCAGCAAAAACAGCACTACCGCGACGCAGGTCTCCCACGTTGAGGCCATCATATCGCTAGGTCCCGTGAAATACACTGAAAGAATGGTTGACCCCAGCAGCATCCCTATAGATACAGCACCTTTCCGCCCTCCCTGCATCATACCCGCCAGCATCCCTGAAAAGGCCAGGAGACTCATTTGATAAATTGCACTTATATCAGCCAAACTTAGAATGAGTCCAGTTATCACACCGACAGAGGCTCCCAGCGGGGCACCGCCAGCCATGGCAAACAGCAGGATCAGATAGCGGGATAATATATGCTCCAGTGAAAGGCCGTTTACCGTCCAGCCTACAAGTCCGGTCATAACAGATGCCAGTAGAATAATTAAACAAAGAATCTCCTCATTTCGCAGCACCCGGCTCTTCTGCCGATACGTAAGCAGTGGAAGCGCCTGTAAAAATACTAGGGTAAGCACAAAGCCGAGAAGAGAATCCAGCGTCATCATCAGGAGAGGATACCACGATAGAGAAGGACCGATTACCGTCTGGAATAGACCTACCATAAACGAAGCCACAAACACCATCATCGGTGCGTAAGAGAGATCTATCCGTTGGAAGCTCTCCAACCCTTTATAGAGCAGAATAAAAATGATAAGTTCAGCTGCAATAACCAACCCTCCAGGGAATGGAGTAAAAAGACTTCCTGCAATGATGGCAACAGCCACCGGCAATACGGAGTCTCTGCGCATAAAGACAATGATGGCAAAATAGGCTGCAGCAAACGGCGACAGCTCGTCCAATATCATCGCTCGACCAAGAAAGAAACCCATAACAGTAAGCAGCAGCATCCATTTCTTTGAGGCGATAATCTGAAGCATGTGCTGTCTTTGGCTCCAGCCTTTAATACGCTCCCCAAAGGTTTTTTTCACTTCCTCATCTCCGCTTGCTACTCTTGTCCACTCCGGTAAATTAACCACATTGCTTTTGTTCATTCCCCTAAGCACCACCCGTTTGGAATTTATGTTTCCCATTATATAGCGGTTGGTTTGCTAAAGTTTGTCAAAACAGGAGGGGAAGTAGGAATAAATTTCCGACAAAAAAGCCTTCGCCGACATCTCTCGGGAAAGGCTTCTTAACCCTTGCGGGGCAGTTGGTTGAACTGCTTCGAGAGCGATTAGCCGTTAATGAACGACTGCTCACGGTGTACCCATTCGTCAGCGATTGCCCCAATGTTATGTGAAAATACACAGGATGCTGTCGGCAAAAAAATATGAATAGACAAAAAAACCGCATGAGGCCAAAAGCCCCAGCGGTTATTTATGATGTGCTAGATTAGGTTTAATCGCGTTTGGCGCCACGGCCTCCACGCTTACCTTCCGTGTTCTTCTTAATCGAAGATATCCGTTCTTCACTGTCTTTCAGGAAGCGTGACATTTTATCCTCGAATGAAGGTTTACCGGCTGCAGGCTTAAATGCACGCCCTCCCCGTTCACGATTAAATCCACCGCCGCCGCCGCCTTCACGACCGCCACCGCCACCGCCACCGCCGCCACCTTCACGACCACCGCCACCAAAACGGTCTCCACCGCTTGGACGATCTGGTCTTGGAGCTCTAGGGGGACGTACTTCTGACGCGGGCTTGTCAACAGCCTGCTTAATGGAAAGTCCGATCTTACCGTCCTTGTCAACGTTGATCACCTTGACTGTTACGACATCACTAATCTTCAGATGATCATTAACATCCTTAACGTAATTATCGGCGATTTCCGAGATGTGAACGAGTCCTGTGACACCTCCTGACAGATCCACAAATGCTCCGAAATGCGTGATGCCTGTCACTTTGCCTTCTAACTTGGTGCCCACTTCAATTGCCATAGAATAAAATGATCCTCCCTTAAAAATATACAGACGAATATAATGTTCATATAGTCTGCGGTGATTTGATTATACAGTATAGAGCATAGCAAGGCAACAGATTGGTACGTCTTTTAGCCCCTTATTTACTCTGATTGTTCCGTTCGAATTGGCGTTTCGCCTTTAGGATAAATATTATACCATTTACGCGCTAACTGGCCTATATACTCGGTATCATTCAACCTCGATACTTCATATTTCAGCTGCAGCAAGGATTTAGAAACATTCTCATTGGTCGCCTGCTTTTTTGCCAGCTCGTCCTTCTTGTCCGCAATAAGCGCACTCTGAGCAAAGAAAGTAAATCCTGCCCAACCCAAAAACACAGCTACAAAAAGAATCCATATGAACTTCCGCCTCTTGGTTCCAGCGGCCGAAGACTTTATGTAATTATTCTTCTCTTCGGTAGAGAATCTACTCATCTTAGCCCCTCCACTTCAAGGTCAGCGTCTCCATATTTTGGTTAACCATTTAGAACCTTTCACAACCCAGGATCTTGCTTTCAGCCAGAGCAGCCATGCAGAAATCCATCTTGCAGGCAACACCCATAATGGCTTAGTCAGCCACCGCAGTATTTTGAGTACAGACAGAAACATCCGACCCAGCAGGCGAAGAATTCCTACAAAAAGATTCCAAAGCCATAGCAGCGGTAGTCCGATAACGATTACAATCAACCGCCATACCAAACTACATACATATTGAACCGATTGAATTAACATTACCACAAAACGCCGTACCGTAACACTGAAGATCAAAAAATAGATCCATACTCCTAGAAACAAACCCAGGAAGGCATAGAACCGCAGTTGGCCCTGGTTGCCGGCATATAGCATCCGGAATACAAAAAGCGCAGCTGCCATCCAATAAAGCAGATCGAGTGCGGCATTTAACCCTTTGGAAAAATGCAGCTTAACGGAAATCACCCGGTAGCTGTCATAAGCCAGTCCCATCACACTGCCCGCCAGCAGCATATACAGCAGCGTTACCCACTGAACAACCGGGTTCATTTGAACAGCTTCCCGAGGAAGCCTTTATTTTTACCCTGTGTACCGGGATCGAGATAAACTAACGAGTGAACATTCCCCTCCAGAGACAGAATTCCATTCTCCAGACTTAAGTTTTTGATATGTAAATGGGTTCCACGGATGGTAAGATGGCCAAGCTCGGTCTGCAACAAAAACTCCTCACTATCGAAGCTCTCTACATTTTGAATCCCGGTGAGTTCCAACTGCTTGCGGCTGTGCATATGAAGATCATGCTGCTTGTTGACTTTAATCGGTTCGATCATAGCATGTACCCCTCCTCCCTAGTCCTAATCTATGCAAGAAGGGATTCCATTAGAACACAAGAGTAGAAGAATACCTGATATAGAGGGGAATCAAGAAGAAACGGCTTTGCCGTCCTTAATGGGAGCCTATGCTTCTGAAGCAACGATACTCCGTATCGCTTTCAGCCATCCGTTTCTCGTAGAAATATATATTTTAAAAAAGCGCACCTCTACATAACGTAAAGGTACGCTTCTCTTAATCTCTGGCTGTCAACTATTACCAGTCTAGGCCGGTGCTTTTGGCGATCGGCTCTTCCCGTAACAGTGTATACATGCCGGCTGCTTCATCCTTGCGGGTGGTTTCAACCAGCTTTTCCACTTTGACCGTTACCAGCTTCTGACCGAATTGAACGGTAATCTCGTCACCGATCTTTACCGCACTACTCGGCTTGGATTCCCGTCCGTTAATCAGCACCCGGCCTTGTTCGGACACATCCTTGGCAACCGTACGGCGTTTGATCAAACGGGAAACTTTCAGAAATTTATCAAGACGCATTAGTTAACTGCTTCTTTAAGCTTGTTCCCAGCCTTGAAGGCAGGTACTGTAGATTCCGGAATTTCAATGGTTGTGCCCGTTTGTGGATTGCGGCCTGTACGTCCAGCACGTTTACGAGTTTCGAAGGTACCAAAGCCGATCAGTTGAACCTTGTCTCCACCCGCCAAAGCTTCGGTAATTTCGCCCAGAAAACCGTTCAATACGGCTTCTACATCTTTCTTTGCCAATCCGTTTTTCTCGGAAATGTTGTTGATCAGATCTGTCTTGTTCATAATTTAAAGTTCCTCCCAGGATACAAAAAATAAATGAAACGCTAATTTGCAGCCAAGTTCTGCCACTAATCATCATTTCGTCTTTAAGATATTCTTGATGCCGATCCATATTCCTGCCACAACCCGTCATTTTCTACAAGAAAAACGAGAATTTACGTATTTCTTGATCGCTGGACAGAGATTATCCCGATGTAAGTTAGGCACTATTACATTATAAACCTGTAATACAACTTTAAATCAAGCAGTCTAACAAGAAGGGACAATTTCATAGCTTGAGTTGTAGCCCGTTAGAACCCGTAATCTGAAAGGCAGGAATCTCTGAAGCCATATCGAGGCATCGCCAGATCATATCTTCAAGCTCGGAGGCATTACCGGGTTCGATAAAATTGTTCCATAATGGCTCACCAGTTCCGAATATACGTTCGAGATGCGCTTCCATCAAAGATTTATCATTATGGATCGGCATTGCAGTGCACACTTCAGAAGGATATAAGCGGGGATACAGAAATTGCCCGACACTGCATACTACTCCCTTCGATGCGTGTGGAATAATCCTCTTGAACAATTTTGGATCGAAGGCCATTTTATGATCCGTAGACCAAAGATCGTCTTCGGCTGCGGCAATCCGATCTGATAAGTGAAAGGCCGAAACGAGCTCCGGATGCTTCGAAAGTGTACCCAGCCCCAGATGCGGATAGTCAGGCCACCCCGATGCCATAATCTTTCCCTGCTCTGCCCAAAGGAACGTTTTATCCCCGCTCATAAATAAATAGCCATTATTGCTGACCAGTTCCAGAAGCATCGTTGACTTGCCCGCACCTTTAGGCCCGATAATTAAAGTAGCCTGGTCATTTTTGTACGCGCATGCGGCATGGAGAACTGTAACGCCGTGATTCTCTTCGTTTTTTAATATGAGGTCCCTGATAAGTTCGATGTATACTAACTCCTCATGCCGGACATCTACTTCCTGCGTGCATATCAGGATGTCTCTCTTCTGTCTGTCAAAGACAAGAATGGTCTGGGATTTTGTACAAAAAATGAATTCCTTTCCGTCTTTATTAACCCTTATGCCCGGAATTGTAAAAAATTCGGAAGCGCTCATGCGCAAATACATCTCTTCTCCCGATGAGAAATCGACATCATTCACCAGCGACTGATTTTGAGTAATCGTAATATTGGCAACAGCATCCCCTTCCAGTCCTTCTGTTAACGTAAAATGACTTGAAAAGAAATCGAATATGGCTGAAAACGAGATTTGAGGCTCAATGCAAAGTGTTATTTTGGAATGCAGGAACTCAAAGTATACAATTGATTCTGGTTATAACCGTCCACAGCAATCCCCCTTCCTTTTCCTGACTCGGCTTCACAACGTATTACCATTCGTAATAATGCTACCAAGCGTTTCTGCATGCTTGATGGAGCTAAGCAGCCATGGTTCGCATGGATAACCATTCTGGTCCCGAGTTACAAGCTATAACTTGTTAAAATTTAAAATAAAAAAATGAATTTTTTCTATTATCTGGATCTAGATTATAATATACCAGTTTGTAAATCATGGTAAGTAGCGGTAATTTAAGTAGAAACAGAAATCAAAAAAACAGCCTTTCGGCTGCCTTCTGTTGTATATGAATAACTGGCTGTTAAGCCCGTTCTTTATGCTTAGCTTCCTGCCACAATGCTTCCATCTCCTCAAGATTGCTCTCTTCGAGACTGACACCCTTATCCTTAAGGCTTTGCTCAATATACTCAAACCGCTCCACAAACTTGCGGTTAGTGCGTGTTAAGGCTTCTTCCGGATCGGCTCCGATGAACCTTGCAGCATTTGTTGCGGCAAATAATAGATCACCCAGCTCCGAAATTTGCTCCTCAGCCGGTGCGCCTGCATCAATTGCTTCCTGCAGTTCATCTATTTCCTCACGAATCTTGGCAATCACATCCGTAATGTTATCCCAGTCAAAACCAACCTTAGATGCCTTCTTCTGAAGTTTATAAGCCTTCATGAGCGCGGGCAGATCACGCGGAATACCGCTGAGAGCCGATTGAGTCTCAGGCTTCACACCTTTACGGCGCTTCTCCTCTGCCTTCATGCCCTCCCAGTTCTGCAGCGCTTCTTCAGCGTTCCCTGCATTGGTATCCCCAAAGACATGCGGATGGCGGAAGATCAGCTTGTCATTCAACCCCTGAATTACATCAAACACATCGAAGGTTCCAAGCTCCTCTTCCATTTGGGAATGAAGCATGATCTGTAGCAGAAGATCGCCCAGCTCCTCCTTCATGTGCTCCGGGTCATCTTCATCTATGGTTTCCAGCACCTCATAGGTTTCCTCAATCAGGTTCTTGCGCAAAGACTCATGAGTCTGCTCCTGATCCCACGGACAACCTTCCGGGCTGCGCAAAATTCCAACAATCTCATGCAGACGGGAGAAGGTGCGCTTCCGGATATCCCCCTCACGGTTGGCCGGGATATAAATAAGAGACAGATTGCCATAGCCCTCCAGACGATCCAATTCATATAAGGGGACGGTCTGGATGCTCTCTTCGTTCTCCACACCAAGAGCATGTCCGACAACTACCTCGTAATCCGCCGGATACAGCTCCATCAGGCACAGCTTGGTCTCTGAGGCCGTAAAGGTATCATAAACCTGACCAATCAACGTGTGAAGCTCAGGCTGTAGTTGGGATCTGCGAATACCGGACGCGTCCAGCAGTTGGAAGCCTTCGATCGGGTCAAAGCCCAAACGCACAAAGGCTTCGTCCAGAAAGCTTTCTCCACCCAGTACATGTAAGGTTATTCCCGCTGAAGGACAACGCTTTCGGAGTAATGAGACCGCAGATTCCGCGACCATCGGGTGTCCCGGAACAGCATACACGATCTGCGTTCCATCTTCTGCCGTACGAGCCTCCTCAATCAGTCTTGAGGTAATGGCTTCATACACCTCCGGGAAAGAGGACAACGTCTCATACAATCCATCGAAGGATTCTGAGGCGATTCCAAGCTCCGTAAGAGCCGCCATAACCGGATGCTCCTTCGTACGGACATAAACTACGGAGGCCTCCTTCAGCTTTTTAACTATTCCTAATGTCAGCCTGTCCGGATTACCCGAACCAAGACCCACAACGGTTAATGTTGCACTCATGCCTGTTCCTCTTCTCTGCCCGCCTCTACCCTAGTAAGACCGCGGGGCTTGTTATAGGTGCTAATGTGAAGCTAAGTTGTTCCCACCCTTAGGGGAAGAGGCGAAGTTTCTTCATTAGCTTCGCCAAGGAGGGGCCGATGCCCGGCAGCCCCCGCAGCTCATCCTCGCTGAGCATCCGCAGGGCGATAGCGCCTACGGCAAAGACGGCGCAGCCCGCGCTCACGCCGAGCAGGCTCTGCGCCAGGCTTGCGGCGCGTCCGCCGGCCAGGCCGGCTGCTGCCAAGCCAGCGTCAGCGCCCCAGCTGACAGCGGCGGCGGCCAAGCCTAAGCCCGCGACCAGCAGCGCGGGCTTGGCCAAGACATCTGCGAGGCGAAGCCGCAGATGGGCTTTACGGTGCAGCAGCAGCACGTTGAGGGCTGCTGCGAAGAGATGCGCGGCCACACCAGCGATGGCCGCGCCGGTAATGCCCAGCTGCGGGACGAGCAGCAGGTTGAGAGCCGCCTTCAGCAGCGCGGCGGCCAGCAGGTGCAGCGCCGGCGCGCGCACATGCCCCAAGCCCTGCAGCAGCGCGGCAGAAATGATACTGATCGTGCCGCCGGCGGCTGTGAACGCGATCCAGGTCATAGTGACGGTGCCGGCAGCATTGCCGTACAAGGCCACGTTGATCGGCTCAGCAAGCACCGC
Source organism: Paenibacillus wynnii (assembly GCF_000757885.1). Lineage (NCBI taxonomy): Bacteria > Bacillati > Bacillota > Bacilli > Caryophanales > Paenibacillaceae > Paenibacillus > Paenibacillus wynnii. The sequence continues at coordinate 1,971,877 of NZ_JQCR01000002.1, forward strand.
TAAGCCAGCCGAGGCTGCGAGACCCAGCAGCCAGAACCAGTGAAGAGATTGCTGACAGCGTACTTCTATCAGCTTAGTATCTCCCCTGTAATTAGCCTCTGCCAGTGCCGGGATAAAAACCACCGATAGCGTCGTAGCCAGCATCGTTACAATCTGCACAAGGGGTAAGCCGCGGTTATATACGCCAAACTGTACCATCGCACCACTTTCGGTTGCACTCGCAGACAGCAGGCGGGGCAGTGTGAACACATCCACCAGTCCAATAAGAGGTATAGCAAGGGCTCCCAGCATTACAGGGACTCCGTAAGACAACAGACGTCGGGTATGGATGGCCGCCGGTTTTTCGGCAGGAGCCTTTATAGATACCGAACGACTTCGATGACGCCGCCAATAGAGCAGCATGATAATGAGCCCAGCAGCACCGCCACCGGCTGAGCCGAGCATAGCACCCGCAGCGATAGTCTCTGCACCGGCTCTTCCTGAACTTAAATACAACAGTAGAGTGATCATGACAGCAACACGTACGGACTGCTCTACAATTTGTGACACCGCTGTCGGCACCATATTATGTAGTCCTTGAAAATATCCGCGCAGTGCAGACATTACCGGGACAAAGAGCAGTCCCCATGCGGCAGTACGCAGTGCGGCAGTAATACGGGAGTTACCGACCCAGCCGGCAATATATGGGGCTCCCGTGTAGGTGGCGACACCTATCACTAAGCCGCTAACCCCGGTCAGGACCGCAGACCGCACTAAAATTCGTCGAGCGGCGTCCTGACGTTCGCCCACTGCCGCTTCTGCTACAAACTTGGAAACAGCTGCCGGCAAGCCAAGCATGGCTATTGTTACAAGTAATGTATAAAGCGGATATACGGTGTTATAAATTCCGAACACGCCATCACCGCCCAAGTTTTGCAGCGGAATTTTTTGGAGTGTTCCAATCAGCTTCGAAATAATGGCTGCCGCACTAAGAATAAATGCGCCTTGCAGCAGTTTGGAGCCTGGTGTTGAAGGTTTCATAAATATACCTGCTTCTAGGGCTATAATAGAATGAATTTCTATATTATACCGTAAAGGCCCCAGACAACAAAAGTCCCGCTTCCTCTCTGGATCATAAGTCCAAAGATAAGCGGGGCACATTGTACAGAAGGTATTACTGCTCCATTTGTTTGCCTAGAAAAGCGGCAGCAGTTTCAGCCATTTTAATTTCCATCTGGGACATTTTTACGGCCTCATCCTTATTCATCAATACTACAGAGCCAATAGGGTCACCGCCGGAGATAATCGGTGCGGCTACATAAGAAGACATAGTATCCGGATGATCCTTACAAATCTCATAACTTCCACTGTTCGTTTCCAACACCGTTTTCCGGCTATCCATACAGTTTTCCAATAAGATCCCTACCTGCTTATCCAAATAATCCTTTTTAGATCCGCCCGCTAAAGCAATGAACGTATCCCGGTCCGAAATCATGGTTATATGTCCGATACCTTCAAATAGCGACTCTGCATATTCCTTGGCAAAATCTCCAAGCTCGCCAATCGGAGAGTACTTCTTCAGTATAACTTCACCGTCACGGTCTACGAAAATTTCCAGTGGATCACCCTCACGAATTCTAAGGGTTCGTCTAATTTCTTTAGGGATAACTACTCGTCCGAGGTCATCTATACGGCGTACAATTCCAGTAGCTTTCATTTCACATGTTGCCCCGCTTTCATAAGAAGTATGGTCCAACTACTGCCTCTATGGGAAGGATGATCCCAGTGATTTATCGTGATATCTGACCCTAGTATTCATCTGTTCCCAATTACTTATACATAACATTACTTGATTAGAATAGGACTCCAACGGAGTGCGTGTAAGCACAAAAAAACACCACCCGAAGGTGGTGTCTAAATGATACGAAAATGCCAGTATCTTTAAAAAATGGATGTCCGCAATATTTATTTAGCAGCTTCCGTTGCAGCAGGAGCTTCCGCACTTGGAGCCGTTGTAGGTTCTGTTCCGCCATCCGCTGCAGGGGCAGAGCTCTTCGGCAGGTTGATTTTGACGTCAAGATCCTCCAGACCCTTCTCCATAAACGTCTGCAGATTGGCGGAAGCAATCGAGCCCTTAACGCCTTCCTTCTCATCATCCGTTAGTTGGTCAAAGGTTTTCTCTGTCCGTGATTCCACTTTAATAATGTGGTAACCGTACGAAGTTTTTACTGGATCACTAATGGTGTTAAGGGGCAGGGTTTGAGCAGCCTTTTTAAATTCCTCTACATACGTTCCAAGAGGCTTGTCCGCAATTTCTCCACCCGCATCCTTAGAGCCTGGATCCTCAGAGTATTTCTTGGCGATTTGGGCAAAATCTGCTCCACCATCCAATTGAGTCTTTACTTCCTTGATAAGCTTAAGTGTTTCTTCGTCCGTACGTTCTTTTTCATTAGCATCCGTGAACCCGATCAGAACGTGACGAAGGGTGGCAACTGTGAAATCACCCTTTGTGGCTTCAAATTGCTTTTTGACTTCATCGTCGGTTACTTTGCCCAGCATATCTTGATAAACAGAAAGTACACGGACCATGTAAGTTCGAATGTCTTTTTCCTTAAGGTCCTGCTCCTTCAATGTGCTATCGAAGGTATCACCCATACCCTTTTTAAAGTTAGCAATCTGTACATCTGCTTCCTTCTCAGCCTCTTTCTTCGCGGTATCCGACGCCTTGCCCGCCAGATATTCGAAGGCAATCTCCTGACGCAAAATAGATTCCTTAAACTCATCAATCTCCAAATATTGCGCCTGTTCAGGTGAAAGAACTTTCATAATCCGTTGATCCAGAGCGAATTCATTCTCAGTAATCGTTCCGCCTTTATAGCTAGCTACCGCCTTACTAGTATCATCGGAAACGTTATTATTGTTGTTGTTGCAAGCAGACAGCATGGAAAAGGATACTGCAGCAGCCAGTGACACCAGCAGCAATTTCCATGATTTTTGATTATTTAATGACATTGTGTAGTTCTCCCTTCGATTTTAAAGACTGTTTGACTTCTTCTAGAAATTGTTCTAGTAAGCCAAGCAGCTCCTTATCCTCAAGCCCTTTAGATTTTACCCGGATCGCTGCTTTCGCGTCCCTATCAAATTGTACACGTCTTTCGAATCGATTTCCAACTTTAGCAAGCTTGGCGGTATCAAAAGCCCCGGTACGCCCCTCATGAAAATTCAGGGAAACCTCTTCCCCGCGTCTAACTATGGAATCAATCCCGTACATTTTGCCGTATACCTTCAGCCGAGCCACAGACAAGAGGTTATCAACGGCCTCCGGCAGTTCACCGAATCGGTCTAGCAACTCATCAGCAAGCTCTGAAGCCTCATCAAATGAGGTTACCGCCGCTACTTTTTTATAAATCTCAATCTTCTGAATACTATCGTAAATATACTCGGACGGAAGATAGGCATCAATCGCCAGATCAATAACGGTGTTGCCTTCCTTAAGCGAGGTGTCTTCCTCACCCAGTACCGTCACTTTACGCTTGCGTATTTCTTCAGCCAGCATCTGTGAATACAGGTCGAATCCGACAGAGGCAATGAAGCCATGCTGCTCTGCACCCAGCAGATTTCCTGCTCCGCGGATGGAGAGATCACGCATCGCAATTTTGAAACCGGATCCGAGTTCCGTAAATTCCTTGATGGACTGGAGACGTTTTTCTGCCACTTCTGTCAGAACCTTATCTCGTTGATAAGTGAAATAGGCATATGCAATCCTGTTAGAGCGACCGACACGGCCGCGAAGCTGATACAGCTGGGACAAGCCCATTTTATCGGCATCATGGACAATAAGCGTATTTACATTCGGAATATCTACACCCGTCTCAATAATGCTTGTACTGACGAGTACATCATATTCACCGTCCAGGAAATCAAGAATGGTTTTCTCAAGCTCCGATTCTGACATTTGCCCATGGCCAATCCCCACTCTTGCCTCCGGGACAAGCATCGAGATCTGCGCCGCCATTTCCTGTATCCCCTGAACACGGTTATACAGGTAGTATACCTGACCTCCGCGAGCCAATTCACGTTCTACCGCCTCACGCGTAAGTGTCTGACTATGCTCTACCACATAGGTCTGTACAGGGAAACGATTCTCTGGGGGTGTCTCAATAACAGACAAATCACGAACACCCAACATCGACATATGAAGTGTACGCGGAATAGGTGTGGCCGTTAAGGTAAGAACATCGACATTAGTCTTCAGCTTCTTCAGCTTTTCCTTATGCGTTACACCAAAACGCTGCTCTTCATCCACAATAAGCAGTCCTAAATCTTTGAATACCAAATCCTGTGATAGCAGACGGTGTGTTCCAATGACAACATCTACCGTTCCTTGCCGGACTCCTTTAATCGTATCATTTTGTTCCTTCCGGCTGCGGAAACGGCTGAGCACCTGAATGTTAAGCGGATAATTGGAAAAGCGCTCACGGAAAGTCTCATAATGCTGCTGAGCTAAAATAGTCGTCGGTACCAGCACGGCTACCTGCTTGCCTTCAATAGCCGACTTAAATGCCGCTCTGATGGCGACCTCTGTCTTACCGTAACCAACGTCACCACATAGAAGACGATCCATCGGACGATTTTGTTCCATATCCTTTTTAATTTCTTCAATCGCCCGCAACTGATCACGAGTTTCCTCATAAGGGAAAATCTCTTCGAACTCATGCTGTTCTTGGGTGTCCTTCTCGAAACCATACCCAATGGCACTTTGACGTTCCGCGTACAGTTTAATAAGATCATCAGCGATATCCTGCACCGAGGAACGTACTTTGCTCGTAACTCTAGCCCATTCATTCCCGCCCAGCTTATATACCTTAGGCTCTCTGTCTTCTGAACCTACATATTTTTGAATAAGATCAATCTGTTCAATAGGTACGGAGAGTTTGTCGCCCCCAGCATACAGAATATGCATATAATCACGATGAATTCCGCTAACCTCAAGCGTCCCGATACCCATATACTTGCCTATACCATGATTTTGATGAACGACATAATCCCCAACCTTCAGCTCTGTATAGCTCTTGATGCGCTCAGCGTTGTCTATACCTTTGGACACTTTACGTGCCTTACGCTGTTTCTGAGAGAACATCTCGCCTTCGGTAATAACCGCCAGGTGAATAGAGGGAATCTCAAAGCCCGAACCCAGGTTTCCCTGAACAATCGTAGGCTCATCAATACCGTAATCGTAAAGTATTCTACGAACTCGTTCAATTCGCTCCTCGCCGTTAGCAAGCATCATGACCCGCACACCGGACTTATTCCAACGCTCCATCTCAGACTTCAACACGTTCATTTGACCATGGAAGTCCTGCATGCCGCGACTAATAAAGCCCAGAATGTTCTGAGGCTGAATATGTGGGACCTGTCTTAAAAAGATAGACATAAAAAGGCTCTGGAATGGGCGTTTATACATCACTACATCACTCTCAACGGACAAAGGAAGCTCTGGAAGCATCTTGCCGTTTTGCAGAAGATGAAGATTCCATTCCGACTCATCACGCTCAAGCTGCTTCGCGGTTTCGAGCAACCGTGCAGGCTCGTCTAGAACAAGTATGGTGTCCTCCACCATGTAATCGTACAAATGAGTGCGCTCAGGGTAAAGCAAAGAAATGTATTTGTAGATTTCCGGGAAATAAGTTCCTTCCCTCAGCATCTCAAGCTCTCGTCCCAGTTCTTCACGCAAACGAAGCTTTGCCTGGCGGTCTGTCATTTTCTCCAGTTGACGCTCAAGGATGGCTGCTGCTTCTGAAGCCGCATTCTCTTGGCGGGACTTCTCCGCGATAATTTCCTTCGAGGGTGTAATTTTTACGCTGCGGACTTTGTCAATGGAGCGCTGATCCGCAGGGTCAAAGGTTCGAATGGAATCGACCTCATCGTCGAACAGCTCCACCCGGTACGCCAGTGGAGAAGTCATAGGGAAAAAGTCAATAATTCCACCGCGCACACTCAATTCTCCGCGGTTCTCTACACGTTCTACCCGTTCATAACCCATCTCGATCATAGAGGTTAGGAAATCTTCCAGAACCAGTGTCCCGTCTTGAGAGACTATAATCTGAGCTTGAGCCATAATCTCGGGTGAAGGTAGCAATCTTCGAACCCCAGAATACGGGACTACAACAATTCCACGGAAGCCTTGTGCGCATTTGGTCAGAACATCAATACGCTGTGCCAGCGTCTCCGGACTGGAGACAGCTGCTTCGGCAGCAACAAGTTCATTGGCAGGATAGAGCAGTACCCGATCCGCAGAAAGCGCTTCCTGTAGGTCTTCAGCCATTTTCTGGGCTGAAAACATATTATGTGTGACTATGAGCAGCGGTCGGGAAGTCTCCTCGTGCAGAGCCGCAAGCATAATCTGCCTCGCGGAGCCGGACAAGCCCGATATCAGCTGTTCTTTCATTCCTGCAGCAACACCCCGGGTGACGGATTGAAAATCGGGGTCTTTGGAAAAAGCTTCTATAAGACCTTGCAACAAAAGGCGCACCTCTCTTACTGGACAGATCTCGGCGGCACTAATCGCCGCCACCCCTGTCATTATTAAAATCGAAAAGAAGCCTCAGCTGTGAGGCCAAGGCTTGCGGATGACGATAAAACAAGTACCGCCTCCATACTACTGAAGCGGACTGGCCAGAAGGCAAAGTTCTGGATTGTTTTCAAAGGCTTCCTTGCAGTAATCACAAGTTACCTTTACCGTTATCTCGCCTTCTGAATCATACGCAATTATATCTCTGCGCTCCGCAGGGGTCAAGGAATGAAGGCCGAGCTGCATTTCGGTAGCATCATTTTTATTGATGCTTCCGAGAAATGTACGGCAGTGCCTGCAAACATAGTTTATTGCCATCTATATGCCTCCTGAAGATAGTATATACCTTCATTATGCCCACTAGCTCCGGACTTTAGCCTTTGGCAACTAAACCAGTCAGCTCTAACCGTTAAACTTGGCCATGGTTTGCTCAAAAGTATGATGAAGACTGAACTCAATCGCATCACACGTATCAGCCAGCATAGATTTGAGTTTGTCTCCTTCCTTCTTAGGGAATGAAGAGAGTACATAATCCACTACAGCGAACCCCGGCTCAGGACGTGATATACCCAACCGCACTCGATTGAAGGATTGTGTACCTGTATGCTGAATAATGGACTTGATGCCGTTATGGCCGCCTGGGCTGCCTTGATAGCGCAAACGAACCTTTCCGATTTCAGTATCCAGGTCATCATAAACTACGATCATGTCTTCAAGCTTTACCTTATAATAATCCATGTATGCTCGAACCGCTTCACCAGAAAGGTTCATAAACGTCATCGGTTTAATCAGTACGGTCTTGACCCCGTCGATGACACCTTCACCGATCACAGATTTACATTTACTCTGATTAAGAGCGATACCGTGTCTGCTAGCCAGCTCATCCAGAGCCATAAAGCCAACGTTATGCCTTGTTTTCGAGTATTGCGAACCCGGATTTCCTAACCCGACAATCCATTTCATGAACGAACCTTCCCTTTCGATGCAGACTCTCCGGCAGGAGAAGTGTGTTTTTGGTACAATAAAAGTATTCATAAACCCATTGACTGAATTATACTCCGAAAACAGGTGATCAATATGTTACATCAGGGTGAGACTTTGACGCTTCAGCGCCATTTCCAATATCACATACAAAATGCTATACCTGTAGAAGTCTGTAGAGACACCGTGCATGTGGATATTGGCGTGCTGACCGCCGCAGATGACAGCTTTGCAGAGCTGCAGGGAACGCTCTATAACCGTAAAGTGTTTACATTTATATCACGACCCGGCTACTGAATAACAAACCAGCATCACGCCGACAAGGGTTACATCTCCATAAACGGAGGTGTAACCCTTTTATATTCTCAGCAGCTTATTCGATCTCGAACAATTTACTGATGGAAAGCTCTTCGTGAACGCGGATAATAGCCTCACCCATAAGCGGAGCTACAGACAGCACCGTAAGCTTAGAGGTCGGATTTTCGCTACGAATAGGAATCGTATCCGTCACAATAATTTCCTTAATTGGAGAATTCTCAAGACGTTCATGGGCAGGACCTGACAAGACAGGATGCGTACAGCAAGCATATACTTCCTTCACGCCGCCTTCCATAAGAGCGTTGGCTCCAAGAACAATTGTGCCTGCCGTATCAATAATATCATCAATAAGGATGGCGGTTTTACCTTCAATATTCCCGATAATATTCATAACTTCACTGACATTTGGTTCTGGGCGGCGCTTGTCAATAATTGCCAAAGGAGCATTAAGGAAATCAGCCAGCTTTCTTGCGCGTACAACCCCGCCATGATCCGGTGATACAACAACAGGGTTCTGGATTTGTTTGGAACGGAAATACTGGGCCAAGATAGGAACACCTAGCAGGTGATCTACCGGAATATCGAAGAATCCTTGAATTTGCATAGCATGAAGGTCCATCGTAATAACACGGTGAGCGCCGGCTTTTTCAATCAGGTTAGCAACCAGCTTGGCCGTAATTGGATCACGCGAACGTGCTTTACGGTCTTGTCGGGCATATCCATAGTAGGGAATAACCACATTGATACTCTTAGCGGATGCACGTTTCAAGGCATCTACCATAACAAGTAGTTCCATCAGGTTGTCATTAACAGGACCACAGGTAGACTGCACAATATATACATGGCAGCCTCTCACACTCTCCGACAGCTTGACCTGAATTTCTCCGTCACTAAAGCTGGTGGTATGGGATTCACCCATAGGAATACCGATGTAATCAGCAATTTGATGGGCGAGCTTAGGGTTGGAGTTACAGGTAAAGATTTTTAATTTGGAATCGCAATAAGTCATAAAATTTAAACCCTCCGTGACGGAATTTAACTTTTCAAAGGCGCCGGCGCGGAATATTCAAAGAAATCAGTGCCTGCAACGATACGAGGTATCCCAACTCGATGCAGGCGTCTGTTCTAGTCCGTGTGGCGTTACAGCATGCTTTACGATGGACTCGACTGGTTTTTTTTAGCTTTCGCACGGGAGCGGATCTTTTCCGCATACCCCGGTTTATTCTCTTGCCGCACTCTGGCAATGGCAAGATCATTCTCAGACACCGAACGTGTAATGGTTGACCCGGCGACAACAAAAGCGCCTTTACCCACAGTGACCGGAGCAATAAGGTTTACGTTGCTGCCAATAAAGGCATCATCCTGAATTTCAGTTCTAGCTTTATTATATCCATCATAATTAACGGTGATTGCTCCGCAGCCAACATTTACATTCCGGCCAACAGACGCGTCACCGATGTAGCTCAGATGCGAAACTTTAGAACCGTCACCAATGGTAGCATTCTTAATTTCCACAAAATCACCAATCTTTACCTCATCACCAAGAACAGCACCTGGGCGTAAATAGGCAAAAGGCCCAACGGTAGTCCGTGCGCCGACTTGTGCCTGACTTAGTACGGAGTGCTTAATCACTGCTCCGTCCAATACTTGGCAGTCTTCGATTTCACTCGCAGGTCCAATCTCACAATTGTCCCCAATCACGGTATTACCTTTAAGAAGCGTTCCTGGATAAAGAATGGTATCGGCTCCAATAACAACATCGGCTCCAATATAAGTAGCTGTAGGATCAATAATAGTCACACCATTCAGCATATGCTGCCGATTGATGCGTTGTCTCATATGACCTTCGGCTTCTGATAATGCGAGACGGTCATTTACTCCAATAGACTCAGCAGGATCCTTCGCCTGGTATCCCAGAACAATATCACCTTGTGTCTTTAGGATGCCGATGACATCGGTTAAATAATATTCCTGTTGGTTGTTGCTGTTCGTAACCTTATCAAGCGCGGCGAACAATTGGGAGTTGTTAAAACAATAAGTGCCGGTATTAATTTCGCATATAGCATCTTCTTCCGCAGTGCAATCCTTCTGCTCTACGATCTTTAGAACGCCGCCGTCTTCTCCGCAAATAATTCGTCCATAACCTGCTGGATGTTCCATCACAGCTGTCAGTACGGTTGCGGCTGCCTTGCGTTGTTCATGAAGAGCCATAAGGCCTTCCAGTGTTTCCTTTGTTACGAGTGGTGTATCCCCGCAAATAACAATGGTTGTGCCTTCTTCCTTGCCAAGCAAATCCTTCGCCTGCTTCACGGCGTGACCGGTACCTAGCTGCACTTCCTGCAGCACATATTCCGCCTTCTCGCCCAAATAAGCTTGAACCGCTTCTGCGCCGTGCCCAACGATGACAATACTTCGTTCGCATCCGGTCGCTTTTACTGTATCAAGCACGTGCCCTACCATCGGCTTACCGCAAACGGGGTGCAGCACTTTATATAATTTAGATTTCATACGCTTGCCTTGACCTGCGGCAAGTACTACAGCCATTCTTTTCAAGAATGCCAACCTCCTACTCTTGAACTCACTACTGAATATATCTCATTCCGGGCAAAAAGAAAAGAGAACCATTAAGGCATGGCTCCCTTTTCTTCGAACCCCAATAAGAAAAACATTTATCACTGCACTCTCGAAGATTTCGTGCATTCCTTCAATAGCGGCAGCTTCTCTTGCAAGATCAGGATGAAATTCAAGAAGTTAGAACAGTCTGATCTTATAAAAATGGCATGACCTTAATGCCGCCAGTAAGGGCAGCAGTCTTTCAAGAGCACTTAAGCTCCCTCTTCAATAACTTCTTCTTCTTCCTCTTCCGTAGCGGCGCGATCGTACTCGGCCAAAACAGCGGATTGGATCTTCTCGCGTGTTCCCGACGAAATCGGGTGTGCGATGTCGCGGAATTCGCCGTCCGGTGTACGTTTGCTGGGCATAGCAACAAACATCCCGTTGTTACCGTCGATCACTCGAATGTCATGAACAACAAACTCGTTATCGATGGTAATGGATGCAATTGCTTTCATTCTCCCCTCAGAGTTGACGCGGCGGAGTCTGACATCCGTAATTTGCATGTGTGTGTTCACCACCTTTTTCCATCAGAGACTTGGTGTATAATTCCACACAGCAAAGCGAATTCCTTCTTTTTCATTCCAAAAAATGACTGTTAAAGAAGAATATTTTTGCGATACCAATAGTTTCGACATAAACCGAGGAGGTCCTTCAATATTCCTCACCGATTCGACAAATTTCCTGTTGCCTATACTTTTCTTATGTTGCGAAATAATTGCCGGGATGAGCCGAGATACGCTTCTCCTTGGAGTCGACCTCGCTCAGCTTCACAAGTGATACATAATCATGAAGTAGACGCTCTTCCCATTCCACCGCACCTGATTCTACCAGGACACCCACACCAGCCACCTGACATTTGAACTCACCCAGCAGATCAACCATGCCCCTTACGGTTCCCCCCGCCTTCATAAAGTCATCTACGATAAGAACACGTGATTTCTCTGGAAGTGCACGTCTGGATAATGACATCGTATGAATACTCTTATGTGAACCGGATACATAATTGATGCTTACGGCTGAGCCTTCTGTTACTTGATGATCCCTGCGAACCAGTACTACCGGTAGCCCTAATTGGGCAGCTGTTGCATAAGCAAGAGGTATACCTTTGGTCTCTACGGTCATTACGGCGTCTATTTCTGCTCCATAAAAAGCCGTAGCAATTATTTTACCCGCCTGTTCCATTAAAGAGGGCAGTCCCAGCAGGTCTGACATATACAGATATCCGCCGGGTAAGATCCGATCGCTTTGTTCCAATTGGACACATAGTCCTCGGACGAAGGAAAGTGCCATATCTTTCGGCATTCTAGGAATAAAGCGTACACCGCCTGCTGCGCCGGCAAATGTCTGTAGCTCTCCCATGCCTTCTCCTTCAAATACTTCTTTTATAATAGCCAAATCCTCACTAATAGACGATTTAGCCGATCCGTATCGGTCGGCAAATGTAGACAGTGGTAACAGGTCATGCGGCTTTTCAAGTAAAAATTGAGTCATATCTACCAAACGCTGACTTCGCTTAAGTTTTTTCACGGAACGCTCCTCGCCAAAACCGAATAATATAGAAAAATATATCACTTTTGTACGGGTTTATACAAGAAGAAACAACTTCATCGTCCATTAAGGAACATTTCCGTTTCACGTAGACAGGAGAAATACTAAGTCAACATCCGTACAGCATAGACTTCCTTACAAAATCCCCGCAGCCCGTTGTAAATTCTGGCTACCTTGGATTGCTTGGATACCAGACCAAATACAGTTGGACCGCTTCCGGACATCAGTACCCCATCTGCGCCTAATTTGATCATAGCTTCCTTCAGTTGTTGCACCTCAGGGTGCAGCTTAAGGGTCACTTCCTCCAACACATTTCCGAGCTTATCGCATACGTCTTGGAAGTCCCCTTCCTCAATAGCTTTTCGCATGAGGAGGGATGAAGGATGCACACCAATGTTGTTGCTGCGAAATCGTCCGTACACCTCTGCTGTAGACACATTAATTGGAGGCTTCGCCAGAACGACCCAACATTGCGGCGGGCTTCCGATGGGTGTCAGCTTCTCACCGCGTCCCGTCGCCAGTGCGGTTCCGCCGGTAATACAAAACGGCACATCCGAACCCAACTCAGCTCCGAGCGACAAGAGCTCTTGAGTGGGAATACCGAGCCCCCACAGACGATTTAATCCCCGCAGGGTAGCTGCCGCATCACTGCTTCCGCCAGCCAGTCCGGCGGCTACTGGAATTCTTTTATCCAGATGAATATGTACACCACTCTTTACATCGTAACGGTCTTTAATAAGCCTGGCAGCCTGGAATGCCAAGTTTTTCTCATCCAGCGGAATATAGCCGGCTTGACTTGATATTATAATCGAATCCCGCGGCATCTCTGAAAGTTCCAGACGGTCCGCCAGATCGACCATGGTCATAATCATTTCCACCTCATGAAAGCCATCCGGGCGCTTATGCAGCACATCCAGCATTAAATTGATTTTGGCCGGCGCTTTTTCATACATCTTCAAGGCGTTCACCCACCTTCACTTTTCCCTCAAAAAACAACTTAACATATTATATGAGAAACTTGTACCTAAGTCCATTCTAAAGTAAAACGCACAAAAGAACACCGCTATTTATAGCCGGTGCCCTTCGATTCATTAAAAAACGTGGCATAAATGAGAACTAGGATTTACGTGCGGCCTCTTCTGCCATCTGAATGGCTCTCTTCACCATATTTCCTGCATCCTTCGCCTTAATACCTCCCCAGCCTTCACGCTCAACGGTATCATAGAAGCCCAGATCCTTGGCCAGCTCCGTCTTAAGCTCATCGGACATCACACTCCGTCTTCTGCGGCTCATAATCGGTCCCTCCTTATGGTATTGGATAACGTACGTAATTCCCCATTAGTATGGTTGCTGTTCACAGGAATCATGCAAGGTTTACTTAGGCCTCAACTCCAAATAAATCATAAAAAAACAGCCCTCCCGAAGGAAGACTGTTTCTGATTCATTTAAGCTTTAATATACATAACTCGCATCTGTCCGTCATCTTCGCAGACTGTGATTTCCACAGATTCAGTAAGTATATCGGTATAACTGTAGGAGACTCGTTTGAACGTCTGTTGCTCCTGGTCTAGTTTGACAATGAATACAGAAGGGTACGTTTCTTCCAGGACTCCGGTACGCTCGACGGTTTTACGACGACCACCGTTTGCACGTAGCGTAATCTTATGACCGACATGAGCTTCGAGACTGCGTTTAATTTCCAACAGCGCGTTATTAGCCATTCCTGACGACCACCTCTTTCCTTGTCCATTATACATCTTTATATAGAACATGTCAAATCAAATAAATAATTATAGATGATGTAAAAAAGGTTGTCAACGGATTTTTTTTGTCCATAGGTAATTGCTCAGATTCGTCCTTGTTATCGGAAACAAAGCTTGTATGTATACAAATTAAAAATAAGAAAGGCAGGCCTTTAGCCCTCCTTTCTTAATAGAACTTAACGCTGCAACACTCTTTACATTACTGAGGGTGTAACCTTTAATGTGGATAGATTTTGCAGCCTTGGCATCCCGATGCGAAAGGCTCCGCGTGTCTCAATTCCGCCCACTCCTTGGATGCCACTGATCGTATGGTTCAGTACGTCGTTCAGGTTAACGGTATCCCGAATAGAGGTGAAGGAAGCTTTGGCCGCTATATATACCGGATCTAACGCATGAATTAAAATTCGCCCCGGGGAACTGGCAAAATTCGCCCCTGCGCCAAGCAGAGCTTCGAAATGGGACTGGCAGGCCCCGGCTACTATAGTGAGTGCATCAAAGTTCCGCTCATAATCCCGGGCAATTTGAATCGCTGCTACAAAGTTTTGCGAGTTTTTATAGCTGCTCAGACTATATAAATCATATGCAGCATGATGTTGCTTCAGTACTCCATCATGGCCCGTGATTACCAGAATATCCGGACGGACACGGGGAAGTAGTCTGAACAAGGTATCCGCCATCGCAGATTCATGAACATGATGTCCTTCAGCAGGAATTCTCAATTGCTCGTATAAGCTAAGACTTTTATTCAAATACGCCGGATCTCCGTCCAGATGCAGCACTTTCCCGGGGACTTCAAAATGAGCCGCTTCTTTAGGAACTTGCTGAGTCCAAGCGCCAATTGCAGCCCCTAGGCTCCGCTGGCTTTGTTCCAGCCTATCCTTCTGCAGCAGTGTCAATGATTCTCTAGCCTTAATCTGCGCTCGTTGTCCACGCTCCGTAGTACGGGAAGGAGGCACTTGAATCAAGTCGTGGAGCGGAGAGTCTGCCAGCAGACGGAACTCTGTCCCTTTGATGACGGCCTTATTTTGTACTATATGTTCCACGCGAAAAGTCACATCGCCGCCATAGGATTTACGAACGACTAGGTCTCCCAAATTCATTACAGCATCACCTCTACCCCATCCTATGGGCAAAGGTCACGGTTGGTTCTTATTCTGATATGTTTTTAGCCTAAGCAATCCCTGCTGCCAACAGAACGCCGCTGAGACGGGCATATTCCTCGATGCTAAGCGTTTCACCTCTGCGGGTTGGTTCAATTCCGGCCTCCGCTAGCAATGCCTCCAGGCGCTCTCGGCCCTCTTGCGGAAAATAACGGGCTTTAATATTATTGGCAATGGTCTTGCGGCGTTGAACGAAACAAGCCTGTACCACTTCAAAGAAGTGCTTCTCATCGGCAACCTCAACGGGTGGATGCTGTCTTACCTTCAAGCGGATAACCGCTGATTCCACATTCGGCTCGGGAATAAATACGGTTCTAGGCACTTTACAGACCAGTTCAGGCTCACTGTAGTATTGCACTGCAATGCTAAGACTTCCATATTCTTTGCCGCCTGGTGAGGCTGCCATTCGCTCTGCAACTTCTTTTTGAATCATGACCACAATATTATCTAAAGGCAGTTTCTCCTCCAGCAGCTTCATGAGTATGGGTGTAGTTACATAGTAGGGCAAATTGGCTACTACGCTGACTCTCTCTACCCCAGCAAAGTCTTCCGCGAACAATTCCTTAAGGTCCACTTTCAACACGTCATCATTTCGCACTTTAACATGAGGATAAGGGGACAATACATCCCGTAAAATAGGAATTAGCCTGCGGTCAATCTCTACAGCGGTTACTGCGCCGGCAGTCTGAGCCAAACGCTCGGTTAAAGCCCCGATTCCCGGGCCTATTTCCAATGCCCCTGCGCTGCTGTCCAGTTCTGCTGCATCTACAATTTTGTCGAGAATATTTTGATCAATCAAAAAGTTTTGACCTAGACTTTTTTTGAATGAGAATTTATAGCGTTGAATAATTTCCTTAGTTCTCTTTGGGGATGATATTTGCTCTCTGCCGTTCATGAAGTGAGACCTCCTAATTCAATTTGGGCGAGAGCCTGAGTAAATTCCTCCCGCGTAATGCCAAACATCGCCAGTCGTTTATACAACTGCTTGCCGTTGCAATAACCGATTCCAAGTAAATTCCCCAGTACCATTCTTCTCTCTGCGGCATGAGGGTGAACCAGCATTCCCGCCTCCATCAGATCATCGATCCCAATAACAGGGATGGATCCTTCAAAAGCGGTGTGCACATGCGCCAGTGCATGTCTTATCGCCTCCGGTGAGGCGTTCTCCACACCGATGTCACCTTTGCGGGTTGCATCCTTCTCTGGAATAAAGGCATGCTTGCAGCCAGGTACTTTTGCGGCGACGATCTTACGTATGCGTTCTCCCGCATGGTCCGGGTCTGTCAGGATAATGACGCCTCTCCGTTCCATAGCTAGCGCAATTTTGGCGATGATGCTATTGTTCACGGCTGAACCACCCGTCTCAATCGTATCCGCCTCTACCGCCCGTTTCACTGCCACTGTATCGCTTTTCCCTTCAACGACAATCATTTCCTTAATCATAATATCTTCCTTTCGGTACAACTCCATACAACGCAAAAAGAAGAGGATTCGCCCCTCTTCTTTTTGGCTAAAGAATGTATAAGTGATGAGCGACAGCTCTGCGATCTTTGACGTTCCATATTCTGCTACTCATCACTATAGCTTATAAGACGTTTTTTTGCAAAAAGTAACGCTTAATCCAATTGCGGCTTTACCGGTCCAATCACATACACGGTACGGGACTTGCGGCCGAAATTACGTGCATTGCTTAATGAATCATAATACACGTCGATCTTATTGCCATTAATGGCACCACCGGTATCTTCAGCACGGCGGAAACCTAACCCTTCAATATAAACCCACCATCCCATGGGAATAATATCTGGATCAACTGCAATCGTCCGACCTTCCGTTACGCGTGTTCCGGAGGCAGTACGTGTACCGATGCCTGGTTCTTCTGAAGAATAAGCCGTCATCGAGACATTTTTAATTACTTTTTTGTAATCGAAGTCTACGCCTGCTTTACTTGCGACGTTAGTGCTGCTTGCAGACACTTTAGTTGATTTGGAGGTAGTTGTAATAGTTTTTACAGCAACAACAGGCTTAGGAATAGCTTTGGTTCCTATAGCAATGACTTTATCTTTGGTCACCAGTTGAACTTCTTTGCCAATCATACGCATAGAGGCTAGTTCTCCATCTTGGTAGACCTTTTCGATATGTTGAATCATGATGCCTGGTTTACCGGCCTGTGCCACTCTAACTGTTCCCTTAGGTAGGGAGGGGTCCGCTGTCTTGATGATCCTGAAAGGTAAACTTTCTGTCCGCTCTACGGTTTGCTTGTTGATGCGGACAATCTTGATCTCCATATTTGCGGCTACTGTGGTGTCTAACGAAGGAAAAATCTTATCAGAGCCCTTTAATTCAATTCCAAGCTTGTTAATCGCATGGCCAATGGTGCTTTCGGTTGTATAGAGTGTCTTGGTCTCTCCATCAGCAGTAAGATTAAGCTGCTTCGCACGGGTAATGACGACACGGTCACCATCCTGTAACTTATCACTAAGTCCTAGAGAAATTTCATCGTGCGGCTGCAGCGAAATCTGTTCCTTCGCCAGCACATCACCTAGAAGCGATTCCCGGGTTTCCAGCGCCTGGACTTGCCCGTCTATTACTAAAACAAATTGTTTGCTGCTTTGACCGTGTACGTACAGCAGAATTAGTAGCGCGATAGCGATTGAAACCACGCCTGCAAGTGAAAGTACGCGCAAATTCACTTGATCCCACCGTAATGCGTAAGACCTGCTGGATGATTGTGAATCATGGGATACCTCTGGTTGGAATACGCCCATTCTCTCCATCCTCCTTACATAGCCTCGTCGTCTACAAGTTTAAACAAGCTGACTGAATATGTTCTGACGATAACTATTTGAGATTGTCACAGGACACGCCTACATTTTCTTTGCGTCTCCTGCTCATGGATCGCCTGCCCGGCATAGCTTCTCCCACTCCTGTTGTATAACAGTATGTCGGAAACATTCACTTTATTCAAAACAAAAGAAGCCTAAAAGAGTACTTATGAGGACTCTTTCGTGGCTTCTCCGGTGTCAGAATACGCGAGAATGTGTATGCACGAGGTTTCCTCTCTTACTTGCGCTTACGGGGTTAGCTGTCGGGTTCGGGCGAAAGAGAGACGCCCTATTTCAGGTCACCCGCTCACGGCGGTTGCCCTTAAATTCACCCCAAAGACCACGAAAAGAAATCAAATATTGTCTGCGGCATGCTTCTTGTGTACTCTATGTACGGTGATACAGTACGGCATGACAATATTGGTTCCCCCGTTCTCCATACGGAGACTCAGCGAGACGATCCATGAATCAATGGCTGTTTACAAATATCAACAGCTCACTGCACTGAAAAGATGATAACGTGTTTTGATGCATGTTGTAAAGTCCACTTCAAGCACGTTTACGTAAAAAAATGATTAAAATATTGTAATATTCGGCCGTTTTTTCATTAAAAAAGTTTAATATATCGTCTATACTCTTTTTTTCGCCCTATTTACTCCCGTTTTCAGACAATACCAAATCGTTCCAGTGCGTTCGCATACGTGATTTGAGCCATTTCCTCCCAGGTTATTCCTTTTATTTCCGCTGCTGCCTCCGCTACAAGCTTCACATGTGCACTCTCATTTCGCTTTCCTCGAAAAGGGTGAGGGGTTAGATATGGAGAATCGGTTTCGATAAGTAACCGGTCTAAAGGAGTCTGAGCAAGCACCTCTTTAGGAACTCTGGCATTCTTAAACGTGATGGGTCCCCCGAAAGACAAATGGAAGCCTAAGTCCAGGCACATTTTGGCAGTTTCCCAGCTGCCTGAGAAGGAGTGCATGACACCTCCAACCTCATTGGCCTTCTCTTCCCGCAGAATTCTAACCACATCTTCATGTGCGTCCCGATTATGAATGGCTATCGGCATCCCGAGTTCGCGCGCCAACCCAATCTGTTGTCTAAATACACGCTGCTGCACATCCTTGGGAGATGTATCCCAATGGTAATCAAGGCCAATTTCCCCAATAGCCACCACTTTTTTATGGCTGCACAAGGAAGCAATCCATTCCAGATCGTTTTCTGTCATGTTGATGGCATCTACGGGATGCCATCCCACGGCTGCATATATAAAATCATAAGATTCTGCAAGCTTCATCGTGGAGGGAATCGTCTCCCTGTTGAATCCAATATTTATCATTTTGCTAACTCCGGCTTCCACTGCCCGATTGATGATTTCCTCGCGGTCTTCGTCAAATTCTGGAGCATCCAAATGAGTATGTGTGTCAAAAAGAAACATGTTTTGCTCCCCTTCCCGCTTGTATACTTCTATAAAAATTTCATATTAATTTTGTATTACCTTCTAAATAAGTCTGCGATCGACGAAGGTAGCTGCGCCATTGCTTTATCCAGCTTGTCCTGCGGAAAATAGAGGTGATATTTTCCACGATGAATGCCGCTTATAGAGCGCACAATATCAGAAACCTCTGATATTTCCCGAAGTCGCTCCTGCCGGTCTAACAGCAATATTTGCTTGCTGTCAAAGCCCTCTCCTGGACGAAACACGTCATACGGAAGATCCGTGGGAAAATCCACTTCCAAGTCATACTCCGGATGGAGTCCTGCGGCGCCAAAGCTTCGGCGGATTTCGTCAATGGTCTCTAGATCAAGGTTCTCCATTTCCACATATTTATACAGTTTACGATGGATGAATCGGTTGCACAAGTCACTCAGTAATTCATCTTCTTCAAGAGTCCATTGCATAAAAGCCGTTTGTACAAGCGCCTCATCTAATAACAAATATTGCTCCACGGTCAGCTCACCGCGAAACAAATCACTGAGCGGTTCTATCATGAACTTGAAATTAAATTCCTCTTGAACAAGCTCCTTAGCCCGTCGGAAGATCTGACGCAAAATAATTTCAGAGCTTCGTGTAACCGGATGAAAATAGACCTGCCAATACATCTGATATCTGGACATTAAATAATCCTCAATGGCATGCATCCCCGATTCCTTCACTACAACCCGTCCATTATAGGGGCGAAGCACCCGCAAAATACGATCAATATCAATAGTTCCATAATTCACACCTGTATAGTATGCATCCCTGAGCAAATAATCCATACGGTCAGCATCTAGAGGGCTTGAGACCAAATTCACTACAATGGCATGTTCATAGGTTTTAGAAATCACCGAAGCTACTTTATTTGGAAAATCCTCTTCTACATCCCGCAAGATTTCGGTAATCTCCGTGTTTTCTAAAATAATTCTGCAAGTCCAATCCTCATGGTTCATATCAAAGGCTTCTTCAATAGAATGTGAAAACGGACCATGTCCTAAATCATGAAGCAAAGCTGCACATAAAGTGAGCAATCTCTCCTCCGGTATCCAGTCGCCATAGCCGCTTCTTTCAAATTGGGAAATAATTCGTCTTGTAATTTCGTACACACCGAGAGAATGTGAGAATCGGCTATGCTCCGCACCGTGGAAGGTAAAATAGGAGGTGCCTAGTTGGCGAATCCGGCGTAAACGTTGGAATTCCTTCGTATTAATTAAGCGCCAAATGATGGTATCCTGCACGTGTATATAATTATGAACCGGATCTTTGAAAACCTTTTCTTCAGTGAGCGGTTGTTTCATGGAATCAGCTCCTTAGTATCCTTATAATTTGAACGATTCGCGGTGACTTTTAAAATGACCGTTAGAGTCTTTGAATAGCATTTAGTGTCTTAGAATAGCAGTTAGTGTCTTTTAATGTCGAATAATGTCGAAATAAGGGTTTCCAAATTTTTTACCTAGTTTTTTACAATATATTGGCTACTTTACGAAGAAATAAGCGATATACAGAGAAAAGTATTAAATAAACTTAAAATTTCTAGAAAAACAGGTTGACTGTTTTGGGAATGGTTGGTATTATAAGTATCATAAAACAGAGAACAATGTCGAATAATGACACTTTTGATTATTTATTATAATGAATACTTTAATATTTTTATGATTTTGAGAGGAGCAATAATATAATGATGAAATCAACCGGTATTGTGAGAAAAGTAGATGAACTTGGACGGGTAGTTATTCCAATCGAATTGCGTCGTACACTAAGCATTGGAGAAAAAGACGCCCTCGAAATTTACGTAGACGGTGAGCGTATCATGCTTAAAAAGTACGAACCAGCTTGTATTTTCTGTGGTAATGCTGAAAATGTTACCTATTTTAAGGGGAAAATAGTTTGTCACGAATGCATCTCTGCTATCCCTACCCCTGTGACAAATTAGAACTAATAGTATATAATAGGACTTATTAATTTGTTAATTCTAACCTTTTTATATCTCCTTAACCTCCCGTATATGCGGGAGGTATTTTTTTGCTTTTTTCACCCTCCCAAACCCTCCCTCTAGGGAGGGCCCCAAGGGCTCCGCCCTCTGGACACCCGGAATTTTCGGTTGAACAAGGGAGTGCGAGGACAGAAGTAAGTACTGGCGAGGGAATCGGTTCTTATCGGGTTCCCCTTACGGGGACCACCCTCAGAACCTTACATACTTACATACTTACATACTTACATACGAATGCAAAGGCGCTCTGTGCAAGCACAATCGCTGCTCTCCCTGTGGGAATCGCCAACTACTTCAAGGGAATTGCAACTACTTCAAGTCAATAGCGCTCTCCCTTTGGGAATTGCTAACCATTTTACTCCTTTGACAGCAGGGAATTGTAGATATCTCTTTTCGAAACACCGCGGTCAGAGGCCACTTTTTTCATGGCTTCCTTGCGTGGAATATCTGATGCCTCATAATGTGTTACGTGTTCCTCGACGCTTAGCTTACGCCACCATGCAGACTCGGCGCTCTCTGCCTCCTCCTTGCTCTCACCTTCTACAACGATGACATATTCCCCAAGTGGCGGATGCTCTACCAGCCATTCACTGCATTCCTCAATAGTTCCCCGTACGAACTCCTCATACCGCTTGGTAAGTTCGCGGGCTAGAACAACCCTACGGTTGCCGAATGCTTCCAGTAGATGGGCAAGGGTCTTGATGACCCGATGAGGGGATTCATAAAATAATAATGTCCCTTGTGTGGATCGAAGTGTGGCTAGTACCGAACGAATGTCCTTGCGCTCCCGAGGCAGGAATCCGGCAAAAGTAAAAGTGGCGGTAGGCAGTCCCGATGATATCAAAGCCGAAAGAGCTGCGTTTGCTCCGGGTATGGGAATGACCGGAATCCCCTCTTGAATTGCGAGTGCTACAAGATCAGCCCCAGGGTCAGAAATCGCCGG
The DNA here is from genome assembly GCF_000757885.1 of Paenibacillus wynnii. NCBI lineage: Bacteria > Bacillati > Bacillota > Bacilli > Caryophanales > Paenibacillaceae > Paenibacillus > Paenibacillus wynnii. Next base: position 1,994,048 of record NZ_JQCR01000002.1, read on the forward strand.
CAGACCGGCATCGCTGACAAGCGCCAAATTTTTTCCTTCTATTATATACCGAATTAATTCAGGCCCGCTCGCCCCCTTATTATGCTCATGATAGCTGAATAACAAAGAGGGTGAAATTTCGAAATGACTCAACAATTTACGGGTTTGCCGCGTATCTTCCGCAGCGATAATATCGCATTCCTTCAACGTTCGAACGGCTCGGAAGGTCATATCCTCCAAATTCCCAATAGGTGTAGCTACGAGGTATAGTGAACCCGTTCCTTCCGGTCGGTGTCCATCATCTCTAACATAAAAACTGCTTTGGCGTGTTATTGTCATGATTTACCCTCTTTAGCTCCGTAGTAGATATCTAAAATCTCCTGGCAGTATTGATTGTCTTCATTATATACGATCAATGGAGGCTGTAGACGCGACTCAGGTTTGCCGTCACGTATGGCTTCAATAAGGACCATATTAGCTTCCATATGAGCACGAGGGTGTACAAACCGAATAACTTTCGGCTCCAGCCTATATTGTCTCATCAAACTCATAATATCCACCAGCCTTTGCGGCTTATGAACCATACTCACCTTACCTCCGGTACGGACTAGTCGGACACAGGCCTGAATAACCTCTTCCAAGGTACAGCCCAACTCGTGACGTGCCATTGCCTGGTGTGTATTCAGCTTAAGGTCACTTCCGTTAAGCGGCATGTAGGGTGGATTAACCGTAATAGCATCATAAACGCCATGACCTTCCACCTTATATAGCTCACGTAAATCTCCTTCATGTATGATCACTCGCTCTTGGAGTCCATTAATAGCTACACTTCTACGAGCCATATCCGCCAGCCGTGGCTGAATTTCAATCCCTTCTATAGCTGCTTTGGTACGTGTAGTAAGCAGCATTGGAATAACACCGTTGCCCGTACAGAGGTCAAGAACACGGCCTCGTGGCGGAATACTCGCAAAACGCGCCAACAGCACTGCATCCATGGAGAAACTGAATACTTCATCACTTTGGATAATGCGTAAATCGTGAGTCAACAAATCATCTATCCGCTCAGACGGCAATAAAGCAATAGGCACTTGATTTAATGGGTTCATTCTTATAATCTCCTAAAAAAGTTATATTAAATCTGATGAATCTTATCAAAAAAACCGTAGGCATGGTTCTCCCTACGGCTGAATATCCTTATTTATTAAGAAAAGACAGACAGAACAGACAATCGCCCTCCGTACGCAAATGTCCAAAATAGACATTGCAAATATGGAACCCTTCATGATAAAGTCGGGCTAAATTATCATAACCTTCCCCGACAACCTCTCCAGTACCTTCACCAGTAGTCAAAATCGCTGCCGGATCCGCAGAGTCTGCTGCGGGTGAGTCAGAGGGTATCGGTGCTTCTCTTTTTAAAATCTTGCGTAGCTGCTCGTTCTCCAGACTAAGTCTTTGATTAGCTTCCATCAATTCTTTTACAGTCTGTTTCCAATTACTAAGATTGGTTCGCATGCTCTCCATCTGAGCTTCCATATCCTGCATGTGTGCAAATATATTTTTTTTCTCCAAGTTTCCACCCCGAAAGTAACCTTTAATGGTTTACTTGACGACAACATCATCCATTGGAAGTTCTTTAACTTTGCCCACTTCAAACAACTGTACATGAACTGTGCGGCTTCCAGCATTAATTCCTACAACTTTGCCATCCCCAAGAGAGGTTATGACCACTTTACCTACCGCAGGCATTTCTTCCTTCACACTTTCATAGTTATCATGCTCAAATTTCAAGCAACACATGAGTCGTCCACAAAGTCCGGAAATCTTTGTTGGATTAAGCGAAAGATTTTGATCCTTGGCCATTTTGATCGACACGGGTTCGAAATCACCCAGCCACGATGAACAACACAGAACTCGTCCGCAAGGGCCTAAGCCTCCAAGCATTTTCGCCTCATCACGAACACCAATTTGGCGCAGTTCGATTCGAGTACGGAAGATACTGGCTAAATCCTTTACCAATTCCCGAAAATCAACGCGACCCTCGGCTGTAAAGTAAAAGATAATCTTATTACGGTCGAATGTGAATTCCACATCTACAAGCTTCATTTTGAGCGCATGGTCACGAATTTTATTCAAACAGACCGTGAATGCGTCCTTTGCTGCCCCTTTATTCTCTTCCACTACACGCGCGTCAGTATCACCAGCGATACGCATAACCTTCTTAAGCGGAAGAACAACATCAGATTCTTGTACTACTTTTTTACCTATGACGACTCTACCATATTCGATCCCGCGCGCCGTTTCAACAATGACGCACTGATCCCTTTCAATGGGGAAATCAACTGGATCAAAATAATATATTTTACCCGCTTTTTTAAAGCGGACACCTACTACGCTATACAAAAACTAACCCCCTTGTATGCCGGTAAAAGGAACCCGCGCCGTCCGCTCCCCGATGATTCATGCTTGTCCTTCCTCATCCGTTAAACCGATACTTCTGGTTAAAGCGACATCCGGAGGATAATGCAAAGCACAAATAATAATTATACATCAACTTTCCAGACGAATTAAAAACTGTTCCAAACACAACTGGGCATTGGCATTAGACCGCAGCTTTTTTGTGCTTTCAGCTGCAAAGTCCATATAAGCTACCCACTCTGTTGCATCGCGGAGATCTGCGTGTCTGGAGATGAAGTCTAACTGATCTATAAAAACAATGCTTTCGTGCTTTTGGTACAGGAAGTAGAGCATATCTTTGAACCATAGGTGGAACATACTGAAAAGGATGTCCAAATGATCACCAAGCCCGGTCTTGAACAGCTTCTGCCCCACAGTCGCCACCGCGGAACTACCCTTGCCCAAAGACTCCTTTGCTAATTGTAACATTAGATTTCTCATTTCTGCAAACCAATTCTGTTGCAAAAGCTCTCTGCAGCCCTCTAATCCCGAAGTAAGGGATACCGCACAACGGGCCAGAGGAGCAGGAACGCCCTCACTTGCCAATGCCTGAAGCATAATTTCCGGATGCAAGGGACTAAAAGGAATACGTTGAGTTCGCGATTGAACGGTTGGCAGTAGGGAACGGCTGTTGTCAGCTATTAGTATACCAACAGCTGGTGCAGGCGGTTCTTCTAAAAATTTCAACAGACTGTTGGCGGCTTGTACCGTCATTTTATCTGCTTCATCTATAATATACACCTTTGGGTTTGGACTCCCGGATCGGTAGGAAAAGGCCCGCTGAAGATCTCGGATCTGATCTATTTTGATACTGGCTCCATCTGGTTTAAGAAGCTGAAGATCCGGATGGTTGCCATGCTCTACCTTTCGACATTCCAGACATTCCCCGCAAGCATCATCCTGAGACTTTATACAAAAAATAGCCTGTGCAAACGTAAGGGCGGTCTTCATCTGTCCACTGCCGGCTGGTCCACTGAATAAATACGCATGGCTTACAGCTTCTTTGCGCAGAGCATTTTGAAGCAGCCGTTTGGCATTCTCCTGGCCCAATATATCATGAAAAGGCATAAATTCCTCCTGAACTTTTAAAAAGAAAGGTTAATCAACATTCCACGTATTTCCCCAACCCGTCCTAATAAATCTATACGGCCCTCTTCGCTTTCCAGCAAATCGTCCGCTAAAGATAGCAAAGCCTCATCTATTTCATCGAGCAGTTTATAACGCTTGCCGCGGCCGCGGCGATCCCAGCCCCGTGTTTCCTTCAGAACAACACCTCGTCGGGCTGTTTCTTCCAGAAAGCGTTTGATCATCGTCCGATAAATGGTTAACTCACGTATGGTCATCGATTTAGACAACCGATCACCCTGCACCTGAATATCCTTAATCTGCCGGGTTAACTCATCACGAGTTGCCTGTTCACCCTGTTGCTGAAATACGTCAGAGAAATTCTTCTGCTGAACTGGCCTATTTGCGCCTTCGACATTAGTCAGATCACTCTTAAGGGGCCTATAGCCCGGATTTATTTTCACAGGAATTCCCCCATAACTCATTCTTCGGCGTATTTAGGCTCCCGTCACGCAGAAACGGTCTGTACAGTTGACTTACTAACGTAGACAACCGTTTCTGCGGATATTTGAGTTTAATAATGCTCAAAACGATCGACAGGAAGCACGAATACGGTCGCTCCGCCAACCTGTACTTCTACGGGCAGCGGCAAATATGAATCGGTCGTTCCACTCATTGGAGTCACCGGAGTTACAAGCTGCTCACGAACCTTACAACTATTACGGATGACATTCAGTACACTCTCAACCTGGATGTCCTCGATCCCTATCATAAACGTGGTATTCCCTGCCCGCAAAAATCCACCGGTACTTGCCAGTTTTGTGGCGCGGAAATTAGCCTTTACAAGCTCACTCGACAAACGGTTGCTGTCCTTATCCTGGATAATCGCAATGATTAATTTCATCTTTGCTTCCCCTCCTTGAAGTTTGTAGTATCCTGTAATTCTTTATCATATGAATTTCTGCCCATAATGTACTGATGTTATATATTAGACAAAACTCATTGAAAATCCTTTAATATCCTGACTTCCAGCATACGTATAATATCCTGTTCTACGCTGTGAAGAGGGCGATTGGCATCCAAAACAACTATACGCTCAGGATAAGCTGCTGCCACCATCTGATACCCTTCCCTAACCTTTTGGTGGAATTCGACACTCTCCAAATCCAAACGATTCACTTCACGTTCCTGATTCGCAGCAATTCGGGACAAGCCAATCTCAGGCTCAATATCCAGATAGAATGTAATGTCGGGCATCCGGCTACCTATCGCAAAGCGATTAATGTTCCAGACTTCCTCTATTCCTAGTCCTCTGGCATACCCTTGATACACAAGACTGCTGTCCACAAAACGATCACAGAGTACAGTCAGCCCCTCTTTTAGAGCCGGCTCGACACGTTCCGATAAATGTTGGCTTCTGGAAGCTGCATAGAGCAGGGCTTCTGTCCGTGCATCCATAGCTGTATGGGCAGGATCTAGAATAATGGACCGTATTTTCTCTGCGATCTCAATTCCACCAGGCTCGCGGGTAATCAGGTAAGGCATGGATCTATTTTGCAAATAGGCGGCTAGTCTTCCCATCAATGTGGTCTTACCGGAGCCCTCGCCACCTTCTAATGTAATAAATAATCCTTCGCGGGCCACTTATACCTCTCCGCCTTTCCTAATGTTGTACACTACTATACTTCCTAATGACGGATCAGCTGCTGCTTGAAACTTGGCCCCTACACGAGATAAAGCTGTTAGTCTGCTGCATATCCCGCTGGTAATCATTTCACCAGGGTACACTAAGGGGATGCCAGGGGGATAGGGAGTGACCATTTCTGCAGCAATTCTACCTACGCTGTCCTTCAGCGGAATACTTTCTTTCTCCGCAGCAGCCACAGGTTTAAGGGAAAAGGGGATCGGGGCCGAAATGATATTATTTTTGTAATTGTTCCACGTGGAAATATTCACTTTGTCCGATTTTTTGTTCGATATGAGTTCTTCCACCGTTGAGCTCTGGTCAAAAGCAAGCGAGGATACAGCTGATATCGTACTTCCTGTAAGCTCGGATTCTATTTCGGTATCTATCTCTCTCAGGGCATCCAGCAGACGAGTCGCATCTTCCTCTCTGGATCCTAGGCTGAAAGCTAACACCACGTGCCGTTCGTCGCTCATCTCCGGCACACAGCCCCAAGCTTCGAGCCGGCGCTGCAGCTCGAACCCGTCCAGGACCCCGGTGGCGTCATAAATGACGGCCTTGAAAGGGTCCTGTGTGACATACGCCGCTTCACCCGGCGGCGTAATTGCTATGGCGGAGGCTGCACGGCCTCCGCCGGAGTGCTGCAGCGGCGGTGCCGGCTGCAGCAACCCATAGCGCGGCAGCTCCGCCAAGCCGCGCCGTAGAGTATCCACGGCGGCGAGCCCCGCCGTGAAAGCCTCTGGCCCCTGGCTGTGCACCAGCCGCCGAGCCAAATCGAGCGAAGCCATCACGGGGTATGATGGGCTGGAGCTCTGCACCATGGCGAGCCGCTGCCGCAGCAGGGCGCGGTCGATCCGCGGCCCTTGAATATGCAGCATAGCGCCCATGGTCAGCGCTGGAAGCATCTTATGCGTGGACTGCACTACGCCGTCCGCGCCACAGAGAAGCGCCCCAGCTGGCAGCGCGGGGTGCAGCCCATAATGCGCCCCGTGGGCCTCGTCAACCAGCAGCGGCACACCGCAGCTGTGGCAGGCCTCTGCTAGGGGCGCAAGATCAGTTCCCATGCCGTAATAATTAGGCATGGTGATCAGGACACCTGCGGCATCAGGGTGGGCTGCCAAAGCAGCCTTCACGGACTCCACCGCCGGAGCTACGGCAATGCCGCTGTCAGAATCCAGCAGCGGTTCCAAAAACACAGCCTTCACCCCACCCAGCATCAACCCGTGAATCACAGATTTATGCACATTCCGCTGCAGAATCAAGGTCGTCCCCGGTTCCGAGCATACCGTTAGAATCAAGGCAAGATTACCCGCTGTGCTTCCCCCAACCATAAAAAAGCTTTCCTCGGCTCCAAAGCAATCTGCCGCCAGTTCCTGCGCTTCCTTTATAACTCCTTCTGGGTGATGCAGATCATCCGTACCGGTAATCTCTGTAACGTCAGACCTCATAACTTCGCTTAGAAAGCCTGCGCTGTAAGCGTCACTATATGCCCGTCCGTTTTTATGCCCGGGTACATGATAAGAAGTATTACCCTTTTCTCTATATAGTTCCAGCATTTCATATAAAGGCGCTGTATTGCGCTGTTCGTCGTTCATCAATCTATTCCTTCCACAGCAGGCTTCCTTCTATTTTAACGCAAATGTATGAAAACGCCTATTCTTCAATAGAAAACACAGCCATAAACATAATAAAACGGCCTCTCCCGCAGGTAGCACGGTGAAGCCGCTTATGGAACATACCTTTATTCAACCGATGTGGCACCGTTTTCTCCACCGCCCACTCTTTTTTCGCTGCAAATATATGAATCGCAGCTTCTGTAGTCACGCGTTCTTTTGCAGGCCGATCTTTTTCATACGCCCAATAAAAAAGCGGTACTTAGCATCTTCAGCCTCTGTGCGCACCATTTCCGCCTCGCAATCCTCACAAATAAAATGCGAGACAATCACAATACCTTCTTCTTTAACCTGCCCGCAAATGATACAGGCTTGCCCGTTTTGTTCTTCCATAGCCATCCCACCTTGACTCTTTTAAGAACAGTATGATACACCTTCTATCATTTTAAACCTTTTCATAGTTTTTTCATATCCTAGGGTATCTAATATATATATATTCTATTGTTGTTTAGTTGGTGATTTTCACTACCATTAAATAAAAAGCCTTAAAATGCCGATATTAGGTACAAGACAACTTGTAAGGAGGTCAGCCTTTTTGTATGGAAGCCAATCCCAAAGGTTCAGCTACATTTTATCAATATAAGCTCATTCAAAAAATTAATATCTCAAATAGGATGCTGCGACTGTATCTCACACTTCCTCTTGTGATTCTTCTGCTGGAAACCTTATTTCTCTCCCGGCTGAGCTTACTCTATTTTATTATAGCAGCGCCTGTCGTTTTATGGATTCAGTATGTTATCTCACATTCAGTGTTGATTATTACGGGAAACCGGGTAACAAAGAAATGGAGATATTCATTCAGGCTTCCGTGGATAGGTTATATGCCTGATCAATATATCAGCTTCAGTCTGTTTAAAAGGGTTCAATTGCATAATTTCTGGATCGGCCTTTGTATTCCGGCACTCTTTATTGTATGGGCACCGCCCGCTTTTACCCTTTCGATGGCTTTATTCCATTTGTGGTTGTTACTTCCACGGTTTTTCGCTCTGTTTCGTCTAAATCTCGGTCATGAGCAAGGAATGTTGAAGTTCAGTCCTACCGATGCCTCCTACTATTCTCAATAAATTAATGCATTTTTACATAGCCTCAAATAAAAATGAACGCCATCCGGGAGATGGCGTTCATTTTATTTACTTTCTAGTCCTTTAATAGAGGCTTTTTTTTCTTTGGGTACCATAACTATGAAATAGTCGTCATGTACAGTTACATGAACATTCAGTCCATCCTTCTGAAAAACCCGGGAAGCGCTAACCTCAGTCTTCTCCTGTTCACTCCATCCCCATGCCTTAATTGCCTCTATATAAGGCTTAGGGATACTTTCTTTTTCCTTCAACCCTGGTAAAGAATAGCGTACATAATCCATAGCTACATTCGTAGTCATCCTATCTGGGGAGTTTGCTTCTTTAGGAACCGGGAAACTCTTCTCATTTAATGCACCTTCAAACGCTTGCCATGTGGGTTCCTTCGTTCCGCAGCCTGCTATTAGTCCAACCACTATACAAAGAATGAATAGCGTCCAGAACCGTCTTGTTCGCATCATACCTTAAATCCTCCTTACCTCTACCATGCATCTAAAGACACAAAAAAATTCGGAATTAGAATTTTTGAGAGTAGTTCATTCGTATTAAGGTTTTGCTTAATATTTGCACAATCCTATTATACTTGTATCCAACGACCTGTCGGTAACAAAAATGTCACCCTATTTTGCTAGTAAATATTCCCCTACATAACAAAAAAACCACTGTTGAATGAATCAACAGTGGTCTCATGTGCTTGGCAACGTCCTACTCTCCCAGGACCCTTCGGTCCAAGTACCATCGGCGCTGGAGGTCTTAACGGTCGTGTTCGGGATGGGTACGCGTGGAACCCCTCCGCTATCGCCACCAAACGGCAGGCTTAATCGCCTGAAAACTGGATCCGAAACAAATCTGCGTTTAGATATTTGGATAAGCCCTCGACCGATTAGTATTGGTCAGCTCCATGCATTGCTGCACTTCCACCTCCAACCTATCTACCTCGTCGTCTTCAAGGGGTCTTACTAATTGGGAAATCTCATCTTGAGGGGGGCTTCACGCTTAGATGCTTTCAGCGCTTATCCCGTCCGTACGTAGCTACTCAGCCATGCTCCTGGCGGAACAACTGATGCACCAGCGGTACGTCCATCCCGGTCCTCTCGTACTAAGGACAGCTCCTCTCAAATTTCCTGCGCCCACGACAGATAGGGACCGAACTGTCTCACGACGTTCTGAACCCAGCTCGCGTACCGCTTTAATGGGCGAACAGCCCAACCCTTGGGACCTACTTCAGCCCCAGGATGCGATGAGCCGACATCGAGGTGCCAAACCTCCCCGTCGATGTGGACTCTTGGGGGAGATAAGCCTGTTATCCCCAGGGTAGCTTTTATCCGTTGAGCGATGGCCCTTCCATGCGGTACCACCGGATCACTAAGTCCGACTTTCGTCCCTGCTCGACTTGTAGGTCTCGCAGTCAAGCTCCCTTATGCCTTTGCACTCTTCGAATGATTTCCAACCATTCTGAGGGAACCTTGGAACGCCTCCGTTACTCTTTAGGAGGCGACCGCCCCAGTCAAACTGCCCGCCTGACACGGTCCCCGTACCCGATTAGGGCACTAGGTTAGAACCTAGATACGATCAGGGTGGTATCCCAACGTCGCCTCTGCAGAAGCTTGCGCTCCTGCTTCTCAGGCTCCCACCTATCCTGTACAGATCGTACCCAAATTCAATATCAAGCTGCAGTAAAGCTCCATGGGGTCTTTCCGTCTTGTCGCGGGTAACCTGCATCTTCACAGGTATTAAAATTTCACCGGATCTCTCGTTGAGACAGCGCCCAAGTCGTTACGCCATTCGTGCGGGTCAGAATTTACCTGACAAGGAATTTCGCTACCTTAGGACCGTTATAGTTACGGCCGCCGTTTACTGGGGCTTCGGTTCACAGCTTCGGATTGCTCCTAACCGCTCCCCTTAACCTTCCAGCACCGGGCAGGCGTCAGCCCGTATACTTCGCCTTGCGGCTTCGCACAGACCTGTGTTTTTGCTAAACAGTCGCTTGGGCCTTTTCACTGCGGCCCCCTCGTGCTATTCACACTACCGGGGCACCCCTTCTCCCGAAGTTACGGGGTCATTTTGCCGAGTTCCTTAACGAGAGTTCTTCCGCGCGCCTTAGAATTCTCTTCTCGCCTACCTGTGTCGGTTTGCGGTACGGGCACCTTCTCCTGGCTAGAGGCTTTTCTTGGCAGTGTGAGATCATGACCTTCGCTACTATAATTTTCGCTCCCCATCACAGCCTGGCCTAACAATGTGCGGATTTGCCTACACATTAGCCTCACTGCTTAGACGGACACTTCCATCAGTCCGCGTCACTACCCTCCTGCGTCACCCCATCGCTCATAGCGGATTACGGTGGTACAGTAATTTCAAACTGTTGTCCTTCGACTACGCCTTTCGGCCTCGCCTTAGGTCCCGACTTACCCTGAGCGGACGAGCCTTCCTCAGGAAACCTTGGGCTTTCGGCGGATCAGATTCTCACTGATCTTTTCGTTACTCATACCGGCATTCTCACTTGTATACGCTCCAGCACTCCTCACGGTATACCTTCAACGTATATACAACGCTCCCCTACCCCAGATACTAAGTATCTAGCCATAGCTTCGGTGGTGTGTTTAGCCCCGTTACATTTTCGGCGCAGAGTCACTCGACCAGTGAGCTATTACGCACTCTTTCAATGGTGGCTGCTTCTAAGCCAACATCCTGGTTGTCTGTGCAACTCCACATCCTTTCCCACTTAACACACACTTGGGGACCTTAGCTGATGGTCTGGGCTGTTTCCCTTTCGACAATGGATCTTAGCACTCACTGTCTGACTCCCGGCAATAAGTATATGGCATTCGGAGTTTGACTGATCTTGGTAACCCTTGCGGGCCCCGCAACCAATCAGTGCTCTACCTCCACTACTCTAATACCGAGGCTAGCCCTAAAGCTATTTCGGGGAGAACCAGCTATCTCCGAGTTCGATTGGAATTTCTCCGCTACCCCCACCTCATCCCCGCATTTTTCAACATGCGTGGGTTCGGGCCTCCAGTGCGTGTTACCGCACCTTCACCCTGGACAGGGGTAGATCACACGGTTTCGGGTCTACGTCCACATACTCAAATCGCCCTATTCAGACTCGCTTTCGCTGCGGCTCCGTCTTCTCGACTTAACCTTGCATGTTAAACGTAACTCGCCGGTTCATTCTACAAAAGGCACGCCATCACCCATAGATAGGGCTCTGACTTTTTGTAAGCACACGGTTTCAGGTTCTATTTCACTCCCCTTCCGGGGTGCTTTTCACCTTTCCCTCACGGTACTGTTTCACTATCGGTCGCCAGGTAGTATTTAGCCTTAGCAGATGGTCCTGCTGGATTCATACGGGGTTTCACGTGCCCCGCACTACTCGGGATCCGTCTCGGAGAGAACACAGTTTAGATTACAGGGCTTTTACCTCTATCGCGGGCCTTTCCAGACCTCTTCATCTACTGTATTCCTTTGTAACTCCATGTGAGACGTCCCACAACCCCAAGGGGCAAGCCCCTTGGTTTAGGCTGTTCCGCGTTCGCTCGCCGCTACTGACGGAATCACTATTGTTTTCTCTTCCTCAGGGTACTTAGATGTTTCAGTTCCCCTGGTCTGCCTCTACATACCCTATGTATTCAGGTATGAGTAACTGCGAATTACCACAGCTGGGTTTCCCCATTCGGACACCCCCGGATCAAAGCTTGCTTACAGCTCCCCGAGGCAGTTTCGTTGTTCGCCACGTCCTTCGTCGGCTCCTGGCGCCTAGGCATCCTCCGTGTGCTCTTATTAGCTTAACCATCACTCCGGTGTTTGGCTTGTTCGCTCATCTTGTTTTGAATGATGCTCGTGGAAAACCACTCGCAAGGTATTCAAAGCCAAAGGTCGCTTCACAATCCAAAACCTTCGTTTCCAGCTAATAACTAATTTACTTGTTTGCACAAGTTATAGCTAAAAGATGTTCTAAAACGCAAATTCGTTTCGGTATCCAGTTTTCAAGGATCAAGTTTCTGTTAATTTTGGGTCGATCACGAATGTGTCGATCAAAATTACAGACAAGTTTAAAAATGAGAGCTTAAACTCTCAAAACTGAACAACGAGTGAGTGGTTCGAACCTTCAAGGGTCCTTATAGAAGCTTAACGCTTCTGTTCGAATGTTTCCGTTACAGGAAACGATTCTCCATAGAAAGGAGGTGATCCAGCCGCACCTTCCGATACGGCTACCTTGTTACGACTTCACCCCAATCATCTACCCCACCTTCGGCGGCTGGCTCCCTTGCGGGTTACCCCACCGACTTCGGGTGTTGTAAACTCTCGTGGTGTGACGGGCGGTGTGTACAAGACCCGGGAACGTATTCACCGCGGCATGCTGATCCGCGATTACTAGCAATTCCGACTTCATGCAGGCGAGTTGCAGCCTGCAATCCGAACTGAGACCGGCTTTGTTGGGATTCGCTCCACCTTGCGATTTCGCAGCCCGTTGTACCGGCCATTGTAGTACGTGTGTAGCCCAGGTCATAAGGGGCATGATGATTTGACGTCATCCCCACCTTCCTCCGGTTTGTCACCGGCAGTCTGCTTAGAGTGCCCACCATAATGTGCTGGCAACTAAGCATAAGGGTTGCGCTCGTTGCGGGACTTAACCCAACATCTCACGACACGAGCTGACGACAACCATGCACCACCTGTCTCCGATGCTCCGAAGAGGGGCACTATCTCTAATGCTTACATCGGGATGTCAAGACCTGGTAAGGTTCTTCGCGTTGCTTCGAATTAAACCACATACTCCACTGCTTGTGCGGGTCCCCGTCAATTCCTTTGAGTTTCAGTCTTGCGACCGTACTCCCCAGGCGGAGTGCTTACTGTGTTAACTTCGGCACCAAGGGTATCGAAACCCCTAACACCTAGCACTCATCGTTTACGGCGTGGACTACCAGGGTATCTAATCCTGTTTGCTCCCCACGCTTTCGCGCCTCAGCGTCAGTTACAGCCCAGAAAGTCGCCTTCGCCACTGGTGTTCCTCCACATATCTACGCATTTCACCGCTACACGTGGAATTCCACTTTCCTCTTCTGTACTCAAGCCACCCAGTTTCCAGTGCGACCTCAGGTTGAGCCCAAGGTTTAAACACCAGACTTAAATAGCCGCCTGCGCGCGCTTTACGCCCAATAATTCCGGACAACGCTTGCCCCCTACGTATTACCGCGGCTGCTGGCACGTAGTTAGCCGGGGCTTTCTTCTCAGGTACCGTCACTCCGGTAGCAGTTACTCTACCGGACGTTCTTCCCTGGCAACAGAGCTTTACGATCCGAAAACCTTCATCACTCACGCGGCATTGCTCCGTCAGGCTTTCGCCCATTGCGGAAGATTCCCTACTGCTGCCTCCCGTAGGAGTCTGGGCCGTGTCTCAGTCCCAGTGTGGCCGTTCACCCTCTCAGGTCGGCTACGCATCGTCGCCTTGGTGAGCCGTTACCTCACCAACTAGCTAATGCGCCGCAGGCCCATCCCTCAGTGACAGATTGCTCCGTCTTTCATTCTCTCCTCAGGTGAGGAAAGAAATTATCCGGTATTAGCTACCGTTTCCGGTAGTTATCCCAGTCTAAGGGGCAGGTTGCCTACGTGTTACTCACCCGTCCGCCGCTAAATGATTTTGAAAGCAAGCTTTCAAAATCACTCCGCTCGACTTGCATGTATTAGGCATGCCGCCAGCGTTCGTCCTGAGCCAGGATCAAACTCTCCAAATTGTATTTAGAAAGAGCGATTGCTCATTTTGAAACATCTGACGAGAATTAAAAAATTCTCTGATCATGGTCTTCAAGAAGTCCATGATTTTGGATTTTACTCTCGTAAAATCCCACTCACTCGTTGTTCAGTTTTCAAAGATCAAGTTCTCGTTGTCGGCGGTTAATGTCTCACCAGCAACTCTTATAATATATCATATCCAACCGTGTAATGCAAGCTCTTTTTTCAACTTCTTTTTCGAGCTCGGCATCAACATTTCTTGGCCGGAATAAGAATATATCATGTATAGAAATCAATTGCAAGCTTTTTTTATAAGTACTTATTATTTAGTGCCAGACTACTTCCACGTTCCCAGATCCGCTATATGAGGTAGTCCAGCATCCTAGATATCCTTCAACAACAACTATGAAATAATCTCCTGGATGTTCAGCTCGCGTTCCATTGCCAGGTTGACTATCTTACCGCCTTCAACCTGCACCATTGGTCGCGTTGGGTTGCTTCGGTCCGTGAATATAATCTCCCCTTTACGTCCATCACTTAGTCTTATTTTAGTTCCGGTGTAAAGCTCCGTTGTTTTTTGGATGAAGGTTTGAACAATCACCGGGTCCAGCTTACCGAAGCTTTCCTTGAGAATCTGTTCTAAAACCAAATAAGGAGACTCGGCTTTTCTGTAGGCTCTCGCTCGAGTCATGGCATGGTAAATGTCAGCAACCGCAACAATCTTGGCGTAGAAGTGAATTTGGCTCCCTTCCAGCCGGAGTGGATATCCTGAACCGTCTATTTTTTCGTGATGCTGTAATGCAGCCAACCTGACACCTTCATTAATTGCAGTTACATTACGTAAAAATTGATATCCGTAAGTTGTGTGCATTCGCATCTCCTCTTTCTCACCACTGCTCAGAGGCTCAGCTTTATGGAGAAGAGAGGGATCAACCTTGGCATTCCCAATATCGTGAAGCAGTCCCGCTATAGCAGCCTGCATCCAGTCCTTCTGCGGATAATTGCACCATTGGGCAATCTTATATGATGTCAAAGCAGACAACACCGCATTATGGTAGTTATAATCCTGTTCATTTAGCATACGGGGAACGAACTTCAAAACATGATAATCTTTAATATGTATTACCAAAGCTTCTAACTGACTGCGCAGCTCATAGATGGGTAGCGTTACTGCAGTAACTGACCGATAGCTTTTCTTAATGAGAGCCAGCATCTTGTCGTATTCATCATGAAGAGGGGTGCTATTTCTATCTTTAACTATTGCAGCCGCTTTTGTGGAAGTTGTTTTGGCAGAACCCTTATTCGAATCAGTTGTTTTATGCTCTGCGTCGCTACCTTCAATCTCTACCAGTTCTATCATAAAAGCCTGAAGGATTTCCATATCACGCGGTAATATAACTTTTCCCTTAGCGAACAGAACTCCCCCAAAAGGTGTAACAACATCTTTAATAATCTTTGAACCTGGTTTCACATCCGCAACGGATAAACTCGGCATCTTTACTCAGCCCCTTAATTTCTTTAACGCTATAAGCTTAGGGACGCTCTTCTTATATAAGAACGTTTATGTAACAGCGCACCCAATTAGTCTCACAGAACAGGATAACTCTATTCCTCTAATTATAGTATGGATGGATTCAAGCGACTAGTGTGGAGGAGTGCATTCGCTAATTTAATTATTTGCAAAAAAAAGAGCACGGATCTCTAATTAAAGAAACCCATGCTCTTCCTATGAATACTATTCCAGCGTATCTACTTCGCCTTCAACATCTGTTTCGGGTTCGGTTGAATCGCTTATCTCTTCCACTACTAGTCCGCCCTCTTCAATATCGGACAGTTCTTCTTCCTCATTCTTGTCAGCTCGACAAAGGGTAGCTACCGCATCATCCTCACGAATGTTAATCAGTTTAACCCCCTGAGCATAACGTCCCATTGTCGAAATTCCATCCATGCTGGTACGGATTAAGGTACCACTGGTCGTAATGATCATAAGGTCTTCGTCACTCTTAACAACTTTTAAGCCCACTACAGGACCATTCTTCTCGGTAAGGTTGATTGTCTTAATTCCTTTACCACCACGAGTCTGTGAACGGTAATCACCAGCTGGTGTCCGTTTACCGTAACCCTTGGAAGTAACGATTAGAACTTCAAGCTCTTCATCAACACAATCCATTCCGATAACTTGATCATTTCCGGTAAGAGTTATGCCTTTGACACCCGTAGCACTCCGGCCCATTGATCTTACGTCATTCTCAGAGAATGTGATCGACATACCGCGTGCGGTACCGATAATTAAATTCTGCTGCCCGTCTGTAAGCTTGACCTCAATTAGAGAATCATCCTCACGAAGATTAATAGCAATCAGTCCGCCTTTGCGGATATTGTTATAGTCTTCAAGCGGCGTTTTCTTCACAATACCCTGGCGGGTGGAGAAGAACAGATATTTATCGATGTCGCTATCCTCGACCTGGATCACAGCACTAATCTTCTCACCTTGTTCAATCTGAAGCAGATTGATAATCGGTGTTCCCCGTGCAGTTCGTCCAAGCTCCGGAATCTCATAGGCTTTAATCCGGTAGACCTTACCCTTATCGGTAAAGAACATCAAGTAATTATGGGAATTACTTACGAATAAATGCTCCACAAAATCCGTGTCCTTCGTATCCATACCGATAACGCCGCGTCCTCCCCGCTTCTGACTGCGGTAGGTGCTTACTGGCAGGCGTTTGATATATCCGGTATGAGTAATTGTAACTATAACCTCTTCGCGTGGAATAAGGTCCTCATCCAGAATGCTCTCTTCACCTACAGTAATCTCCGTACGGCGCTCATCTGCAAATTTATCGCGGATTTCCTGCAGTTCATTACTGATAATTTCCAGTACAAGAGATTCATTTGCCAAAATCGCTTTATATTCTGCAATTTTAGCCAAGAGCTCGTTATACTCGTTCTCAATCTTTTCACGTTCCAGACCTGTAAGACGCTGCATACGCATGTCGAGGATGGCCTGGGACTGCTCAATACTGAGACTAAAAGTACTCATTAAGCCTTCACGGGCAATATCCGTTGTACGGGATGCACGAATCAAGGCGATAACCTCATCTAGATTATCGAGCGCGATACGAAGACCTTCCAAGATATGAGCGCGTGCTTCCGCCTTTTTCAGATCAAATTCAGTCCGGCGGCGAATAACAACCATTTGATGCTGCAAATAGTGATACAACACATCACGCAGGTTAAGCACCTTAGGCTCATTGTTCACGATAGCAAGCATATTGATACCGAATGTCGACTGCATAGAAGTATGCTTGTAAAGATTATTTAGGACCACACTAGGGTTAACATCCCGTCTCATCTCAACTACTACACGCATACCGTTACGGTCGGATTCATCACGAAGATCAGTGATACCGTCAATCCGCTTCTCACGAACCAATTCGGCAATCTTCTCAACCAGACGTGCTTTGTTCACCTGGTATGGAAGTTCATGAACAATAATACGAGCTTTCCCGTTATTCTCCTCGATGGTAGCTTTGGCTCGCATAGTAACAGAACCACGTCCTGTGCGGTAAGCCTGACGAATACCTTCTCGACCCAAAATGAATCCAGACGTAGGGAAATCAGGGCCTTGAATAAATTCCATTAATTCCATAGGTGTAATATCAGGGTTGCGGATCATCGCTTGCACTCCATCAATAACCTCACCTAGATTATGTGGTGGAATATTAGTCGCCATACCAACAGCAATACCCGACACACCATTTACAAGCAAGTTCGGATAACGAGATGGCAATACAACCGGCTCATTCTCTTCACCGTCATAGTTGGGTGCAAAGTCTACTGTCTCTTTATTAAGATCCCGAAGCATTTCCATTGCGATCTTGGAAAGACGTGCTTCCGTATACCGCATCGCTGCTGCCATATCACCGTCCACAGAACCGAAGTTACCATGTCCATCAACAAGCATGTAGCGCATAGAAAAGTCCTGAGCCATACGTACCATGGTCTCATAAACAGCTGAGTCGCCGTGGGGATGATACTTACCAATAACTTCACCGACGATTCTCGCCGATTTCTTGTGAGGCTTATCCGGAGACATTCCAAGTTCAGACATCGCAAACAAAATGCGTCGGTGAACCGGTTTTAGTCCGTCCCGCACATCCGGTAAAGCTCGGCTAACAATGATGCTCATTGCATAATCCATAAAGGAATCACGCATTTCTACACTGATGTCCCGATCTTTAACTTGCGGGTTATTTTGTTCAGCCATGAGTTGCTGGACCTCCTTCATTTAAGAAGAAACGGCTTCATCGTCCTTGAAAGAACGTAGATCCGCTTCAAGTAAAGAATATAAGGAAAAAGTGTAGATAGAAACTCTATACTTTCTTATATTTTAAAAAAATCGCTACCCTTTATTATATTACTTTCTTAAAAGTAGCACAATTAAACATGATAGCCTTATATCGTCTAAATTTAATTTCTTTTTTGTCCAGATAAGGGTATTTGCCCTTTCCGCACATGCCTTTAGTACATAGACTGTATAGGCAAGAACAAACGGGTACATCAGCTGTTATACGAATGGAATCGTCCTATATCAATCAAAAAGGGCTTAATCCCATATCCTCTTATTATACCATTGTTTAGATTACTTGTCCTGACATTTCAGCAGCAAAAGGGGGAAATACGATGAGGATTCAACGGGTCTCCAGTAAGTGGGCTAAAACTAAGGCTATCTTGCGAAATCGCGATCTCGCTGTTTACATCCCAGATACCCGTAAATATTCACTTGATACTCTTGAAGAAATGCTTATCTTATATGATATGGTGTACATTAAACCGGATCGGGGTACTTACGGCAGCGGGGTAATGAGAGTAGAACAGCGAGTCGTCACACTAAGCGCAAGTACTCAAGGTGATCAAGAGAATCAAGAGGACCCGCCAGAGAATCTAGAAGTAAAGGTAGAGAACACGAAGCTCATGTATATTTTGAGATACCTCAAGTCAGCAGAGGTATTCTCTTCCCCGGAGGAACTCGATAGGGCTTTAATTAAAATAATTCAAAATCAGCCCTATCTCATTCAGAAAGGGATTAATCTTTTAACACACAAGCAGCGGCCTTTCGATCTACGGGTGCTCACGCAGAAAAATTTAGATGGGCTTTGGGAGACTACAGGGATGTTAAGCAGAGTTGCCGCTCCTCATAAAATTATTACTAATTATCATAGTGGCGGTAAGATCAAGTCTGTTAAAGCAGTACTTGAAGATCATATGAACACCTTTGAGGTCGATTCCACCATAAACCAGTTAAAAGCACTCGGCGTCCTTATGGCGAGGCAATTAGAGAGAACATACCCTGGAATAAAGGAAATCGGCCTGGATGTGGCCCTTGATCCCCATCATAATTTGTGGTTGTTGGAGATTAATACGTTACCCTCCATTGTTGTCTTTAAATTATTTTCTGACAAATCTATTTATCGAAGAATCCATCGATATGCTGCAGCCTACGGTCGTGTTAAGAATAATCGCTCTGCTATTTCTTCAAGACGTAAAGGTATTTCAAGAATTTCTGGGTAAAATAAAAGCATTCTAACCAAAAAAACCTCCAGTATTACTATCCCGTAAGAGAAGTAACACTGGAGGTTTCTAAATATTGTCTTCTTTTACACGTCAAGATTCTTGACCATCTTTGCATGCTCCTGAATGAATTCGCGTCGTGGTTCAACGTTGTCACCCATAAGTGTGTCAAAAATACTATCGGCCAGCATGGCATCGTCAATCGTTACCTGAAGCATCATGCGGCTCTCAGGATCCATTGTAGTGTCCCATAATTGCGTCGCGTTCATTTCGCCGAGACCTTTATAGCGTTGAACATTAACTTTTACATTCTCGCCGAATCCAGCAATAATTTCGTCGCGTTCCTTCTCGGAATTCGCATAACGAATTACTTTATTGCGTTCCACTTTGAATAGTGGCGGCTGAGCGATATAAATATACCCGGCATCGACCAGTTTTCTCATGTAGCGGTAGAAGAAGGTCAGAAGCAGCGTTCTAATGTGCGCTCCATCAACATCGGCATCCGTCATGATAACTACTTTGTGATAACGAGCTTTTGACAGATCAAAGTCATCACTGATACTGGTACCCAAAGCTGTAATAATAGCCCGAATCTCAGCATTGGACAAAATACGATCCAAACGAGCTTTCTCAACGTTCAGGATCTTGCCGCGCAGCGGAAGAATGGCTTGAAAATGACGGTCACGGCCCTGCTTGGCCGATCCACCGGCAGAGTCACCTTCGACGATGAACAATTCGCTGATGGAGGCATCCTTGGAAGAGCAGTCAGCAAGCTTACCCGGCAGGGCACTTACTTCTAGAGCACTCTTACGGCGTGTTAGTTCCCGTGCTTTGCGAGCAGCCTCACGTGCCCGGGAAGCTTGTAAAGACTTCTCTAGAACCCGGCGTGAGACCGCTGGATTTTCCTCAAGGAATTCCTGTAGTTTCTCTCCAAAAAGTGATTCCACAATCCCGCGAACTTCACTGTTACCAAGCTTCGTCTTCGTTTGACCTTCGAACTGCGGCTCAGGTATTTTAACGGAAATAATCGCCGTCAAACCTTCACGCACGTCATCCCCCGTTAAGTTAGAGCTGCTGTCCTTGATTACTCCAGCTTTACGAGCATAATCGTTGATTATACGTGTCAGTGCACTCTTAAAGCCGGATTCATGCGTTCCGCCTTCATGCGTATTAATATTATTAGCAAAAGAATAAATATTCTCTGTGTAAGAATCATTATATTGGAGAGCCACTTCCACATGAATCATATCCCGTGAGCCTTCAACATAGATAGGATCTTCATGTAGAGCTTCTCTTTTTTCGTTCAAATATTTCACATACTCAACAATTCCGCCCTCATATTTGAACGTATTGGATACATCCGTCCGTTCATCATGAAGCGAAAGCTCGATCCCCTTGTTAAGAAAAGCTAACTCACGGACACGGGTAAGCAGTGTTGAATATTCAAAAGTTGTAGTTTCGGTGAAAATCTCCGGGTCTGGGTGGAATGTTGTAGTCGTTCCTGTCTCATCCGTATCACCGATAACCTTGATGTCATACTGCGGTGCTCCACGTCTGTACTCCTGCTGGTATACATGCCCATCACGTTTGACGGTAACGACAACCTTCTCGGACAAAGCGTTGACAACCGATATACCTACGCCATGCAGACCGCCAGATACTTTATATCCACCGCCACCGAACTTACCTCCTGCATGCAGGACAGTCATAACTACTTCGAGTGTGGATTTTTTCAGCTTAGCATTCTCCCCTACAGGGATACCGCGTCCATTATCAATAACAGTTACACTATTATTCTCGTGGATAATTACTTGGATACGGTCGCAATAACCGGCTAGGGCTTCATCGATACTATTATCTACTACTTCCCACACCAAATGGTGCAGACCTTTAGCGCTAGTGGAACCAATATACATGCCGGGACGCTTTCGGACCGCTTCGAGCCCTTCCAGCACCTGAATCTGGCTCTCATCATATGTCGGTTGATTCATTGACATGCCTTCACCTACTTCTTTCTGATTATCTCTTTTACAGGGTGTGATGCTAAATCTCTAATAAAATTTTGGCTCTTTTTTTAAGAGTGGAGGAGGAGATGGGGGAGTAGTATACGATATTTTTTGTCACTACAATTGATTTTGCTTCCTCTTCGCCAATTCGCTCCAGCCCTTTACTTTCTTGAGCATGAACGACAAATTGCTTGGATATCTTGGAGGATTTCTCAATCGAAATATCAAATATGGCAATCAATTCTGAAGAACGAATAATCTTCTCCCCGCCCAAATGAATATACATGCACGTCCTCCGCTCTGTTAAACATCCACTCTTCCGTCGTGGACATGGTATAGGTTCGCACCCTTTAATTTATCAGCTTTCAGAGTTTCAACCCCTGTAGCTGTTATGAAAGTTTGTACTTTGCTTTGAAAGGTTTCTATAAGCTGGGTTTGACGATAGGGATCAAGCTCGGACAACACATCATCAAGAAGCAGAACAGGATACTCTCCTATTTCCTCATGAATAAGCTCGATTTCAGCCAGCTTCAGGGACAGGGCTGTCGTGCGCTGCTGACCTTGGGAGCCATAGACTTGTGCCTCTCTTCCGTTGATAAAAAAGGACAGATCATCCCTATGGGGACCCGTAAGCGTCATGCCGCGCCGTATTTCCTGATCTCTGGTTTGTGATAACTTTAACATAAAATTGTTTAATAAGACAGCTTCATCTTCCTCATCCCTCTCTCCAAAAGAGGGGACATACAGTAATTTAAGCTCTTCACCGCCATTTGTAATACCCCGGTGGATGCTTTCTGCCCATATTTGCAGCTTCTTTATGAATTGTTTCCTTTTTTTGACGATTTTAACACCGTGCTCTATAAGTTGGGCATCCCAGACTTCCAGCAGATCTTTTGCCGAGGATCCCTTACCCCATATTTGTTTCAGCAGGTTGCCTCTTTGAAGCAATATCTTTTGGTACTGCTGAAGATGGAACAAGTAACTAGGCTGTACCTGTCCTATCTCCATATCAAGGAACCTCCGTCTAATACCGGGGGTTCCTTTGACAATCTCTAAGTCTTCTGGTGCAAACATGACAACATTCAAAGAGCCAACAAATTCGCTTAACCGTCGTTGTTCTAGACCGTTAATCTTGGCTTTTTTGCCTTGGCCTGACAACATAAGCTCCAGCTTCAAATCACCGTATTTCCGTTTCACTTCAGCGTAAATGTGGGCAGCCCCTTGCGGGGCTTCAAAGGAGATCAGCTCACGATCTTTAGAGGTACGGTGGCTTTTGGTCATGGCTAGAACGAACAAAGCCTCCATGAGGTTTGTCTTGCCCTGGGCATTCTGACCCAAAATTAGATTCACGTCACCGAGGCTTTCCAGACGCAGCTGCCCATAATTTCGATAATGCTGCAGACCGATATTTTTAACAAACACGTAATGGTTCCTCCTGACGCTATTTAAAGCCCAAACCTATTCTTTAACTCCACCGCCGACAACTTCAAAAGACCCGGCATCCTGCACTTCAATCTTATCCCCAGGGTATAACTTTCTACCCCGACGCTCTTCTTTTTCTCCGTTAACACGAACATATCCTTCTTGCAGCAATGCCTTGGCCATTCCGCCTGTGGATACACATTCAGAAAGCTTCAGAAACTGATCGAGTTTGATATATCCACTGTGGATAACAATTTGATTCATGGTTTTTTGTCCCTTCGCCCACTTATCCACAGCCACGTGAATGGTGGAATTAATTTGTTGTTCGGTAAGGCAAAATCACATACATGCTTTGGCTTTCATCGAGGGGCTTAAGAATAATAGGACTCATCATTCCAGTAAATGCGATAACAAGCTGCTCGCTTTCCACAACTTTTAACACATCAAGCATATATTTGGAGTTGAAAGAAATCTTAAGTGGCTCACCTTTGAAGTCAATAACTTCGAGTTCTTCACGAACCTTACCCAGCTCAGAGGAACTGGAGGAAATTTCAATCGCCCCATTCTCGAGTGTTTGCAGACGAACAATATTCGTTTTTTCTTCCCGGGACAGCAAATAAGCCCGATCTATGGATTCACTTAATTTTTTAGTGTCTAAAGTTAGTTCTGTTTTGTAGGCAGTGGGAATAATCCTAGAAGTATCCGGATAAATTCCGTCCAATATACGCGAATAAAATAAGACCTTGTCGATTTTGAACAATACCTGGTTATCCGCAACCACAATATCTACGAGCATATTTTGATCCGGAATGATTTTACTAAGCTCATTCAGCGTTTTACCGGCAATCACTACATTTCCAAAACGAACATTCTCTGTTCCTTCGAGACGCGCAGCTCTAGTAGCCAGGCGGTGACGGTCAGTAGCCGTAAATTTGAATTCACCATCGGCTAGATTCCACAGAATCCCTGTGAGAATTGGTGTCGTTTCTTGGGTTGAAATGGAGAATGCGGTTTGTTTGATCATATTTTTGAGCAGGTCTCCCGGTAGGGAAATCGTCTCGTTCTCTTCAATGTTTGGTAATACCGGAAATTCCTCAGGATCAAGTCCCACTATCTGAATCTCAGTAGCTCCGGAAGAAATATAGGTTTGGAAGCCTTCTTTGACTTCCATGTGAATTTCTTTGGAGGGCAGCTTCTTGATGATTTCAACGAAAAATTTAGCCGGCAGGACAACACTTCCCGGCTGCTCCACCTTCACAATAGTATGGCTGTCATTCTCCGCAGGAATAAAGGATTGGATGGATATATCAGTATCGCTTGCGGTTAGTGTCACACCTTGATGACTGACCTCCAGTTTAATACCGGTAAGGATAGGGATCGTTGTTCTGCTGGATATAGCCTTTGATACGTGTTGGATGGATTCGTTAAGTTCATTTTTAAGAATGCTGATTTTCATAACTTCACTCCTAGCTGAAAAATTGGGGAAACCTGTATGGGTTACGTTGTTTTGGGACGTGCTTATAGATGATGAATTATTATAGTTATTTAATAGTATTAGTAGTAGGGGCACTGAATATGTGGATAACCCCTTGAACCCCCATAAAATTAAGCCTATTCACATGTGTATAGATTGTGCATAGGCTCTTTACATCCTTAGGAAGGATTTTTAATTTTTTCGGCAAGATTATTGACCACTTTGTACAGCTCCTGATCAACCTTTAATGCCTGCGTGATTTTGTCATGGGCGTGAATGACCGTTGTATGGTCGCGTCCCCCGAAGGCTTCCCCGATCTTAGGTAAGGAATAGTCGGTTAATTCCCTGGATAGGTACATCGCGATCTGACGCGGAAAAGCAACGGCTTTGGTACGTTTGCGTGCTTTGAAATCTTCCATGCGAAGGTTGTAATATTCGCCGACTTTGGCTTGAATATCCCCGATCGTGATCATCTTAGGACGACTGGAAGGAATAATATCCTTCAGCGCTTCTGAAGCCAAATGAGTGGTAACATCCTGATTTGTTAGGGATGAGTAGGCTACAACCCTTATGAGCGCACCTTCAAGCTCCCGAATGTTGGAATCAATCTGACTGGCAATGTACATCATTGCCTCATTAGGGATATCCAGGTTCTCCGCTTTGGCTTTTTTACGCAAAATTGCAATTCGTGTCTCCAAATCTGGCGGTTGAATATCGGTTATAAGCCCCCATTCAAACCGGGAACGCAGCCGTTCTTCCAATGTTGGTATTTCCTTAGGCGGGCGGTCACTGGAGATAATAATTTGCTTTCGTTCTTCGTGCAGTGCATTGAACGTGTGAAAAAATTCCTCCTGTGTCGACTCTTTGCCGGCCAGAAATTGAATATCGTCAATAAGCAAGATATCAACGTTGCGATATTTGTTGCGAAAGCTTTCACCGCGGTTATCACGGATGGAGTTAATAAATTCGTTAGTGAATTTCTCAGAAGAGATATAAATCACCTTATTACTAGGGTTATGCTCCAAAACGTAATGGCCGATGGCATGCATTAAATGGGTTTTGCCCAGACCAACGCCTCCGTATAAAAATAAGGGATTATAGGCTTTGGCCGGCGCTTCAGCTACAGCAAGGGATGCCGCATGCGCAAAACGGTTGCCGGAACCAATCACGAACGTATCAAACGTATATTTTGGATTGAGCAAATGAGTCTGTGCTTCTTCACGCGATACAGGAGGCTGCGGGGCGGATAGTTGCACTACAGGCTCGGAGGGCTTGCTTTCTTCAATAACAAATTTGACGTCAACCTGTTTCCCGGTGACTTCGAAAACCGTAGCACCTACCAGCTTGGTGTAACGGCTCTCAAGCCATTCCACAGCAAACGTTGTAGGGGCCGAAATTATGAGAACCTGTGAGCCGAAAGTCATGGCTTTCGTAGCTTTAAACCAGGTATCAAAGCTCGGTTTGCTTAATTTGGTTTGAATAATTGATAAAATTTGTTGCCATAATTCGGAAGTATGGCTGTCCACAGACTGTCACTCCTTTAAATCTTCCAAATGTGGCATCAGCCATGAAGTGGAAATGTCGAAGAAAATAAATTGATGGTGAACTTTATCCCCAGTACGCAATATGCGGAGACAAAAAAACATGGATAAATTTGAATTGTTCACAACGTTATCCACAGCTTGTTGATAATATAGCGAACAAACAAATCTATTCACATTCAAAAGTAATACCATCATAGCAAAACAACCCCTGTTTTTCAATGACTGAGGACATTTTATCCACAAATTCAATCACTTGTGTATAAATATTAGGAACAACACTACATATTGTTGATAATATGTTTATGGTTCGACAGCATACGTCAAGTTATCGATTTTTTTATACACAGGTTGTGCCCATGTGCGGATAGTCGACTTTATTTTTTAGTAACAGGTGGATAACTGTTTAACCCTGTGGATTAGTTTTTTATTTCAAAAGGCTGTGGATAATTGCTTCTCTATATAGAAGGAGCGTCTCCGTCTGTATGGTTGACTTTTCTCGATAAAATATGTTTTAATATATAAAGGTGTTTTCTGTGGTGATTTGTCTCCAAATGAAATGA
Source organism: Paenibacillus wynnii (assembly GCF_000757885.1). Lineage (NCBI taxonomy): Bacteria > Bacillati > Bacillota > Bacilli > Caryophanales > Paenibacillaceae > Paenibacillus > Paenibacillus wynnii. The sequence continues at coordinate 2,020,292 of NZ_JQCR01000002.1, forward strand.
TGATACTGTAGATACTGTCCCTACTAAAGGATGGCATAGCCCGTTTTTGCTTATAAGACAGTAAAGTAATTTAGTTCCTGTAAGGGAGGTGCAATACATGAGACCGACGTTCAGACCGAATGTTAGCAAACGCAAAAAGGTGCATGGTTTTCGCAAAAGAATGAGCACGAAAAACGGCCGCAAAGTGCTGGCAGCCCGCCGCTTGAAAGGCAGAAAATCTTTGAGTGCGTAAGTTAGGCCACTAATGGACCACTACGGTGGTCTTTTTTACTGTATAAGGTTGAAAATTCCCCGCAGAGTTTGGTTTACGCTTCCAGCGTTTGCGCCACTTTGTGGGGATATTTCATTTAAGAATAGAAATTTTAGGATTTCTCATTAAAAAAGAGGTAGGAAGATGATCCACCGTCTGAGGCGTTTATCCCTAACCTTGAATGACTATACTAATTAGAAGGAAAAATTCCGGAGGGCTATAATTCGGTCTTTTAATAAGGAGATTCTCGTGCAGAAAAGCTTGCGTTTGCGAAACCGCGCCGACTTTAGCCGCGTATACCGCCATGGGAAGTCTTTTGCGAATCATCAATTTGTGGTTTATTGGTTCAGCAAAAAAGAGGTGGAGCGATTCCGGCTGGGTGTTTCGGTAAGTAAAAAGGTTGGAAATGCTGTTGTCCGCAACCGGATGAGGAGATTGGTGAAGGAAATTGTCCGTCATCATGAAACTGAAATCGCTGATGGGCTGGATATGGTTTTTATAGTAAGGAAAGGCGCTCTCACTATGGAATATAAAGAGCTCGAAAAAAGTGCTCTTCATGTGTTGCGCAAAGCCAAGCTGTTAAAGGCTTCACGTAAATAAGTAGTGCTTAATAGGCTTGTTTATTTGTAGGAATTATTATGGTATGATTTACGGTGCAAAGGAATGTTTATGAGAGGGGTTTTAAAGTGTCTGTAATGAAGACTAGACGGGGAAAATGGATCCTCGTCATTGCTGTGTTGATGTTGTCGTTGCTTGTTTTATCAGGATGCTCGTCAGCGACTACTGTGACGCACACAACGGAGGATTTGAAGACAGGGAGTTTCTGGCAGAGTAATGTAGTTTATTATTTTGCGGTGTCTCTTGATACGTTCGCTAAGTGGTTTAATGGGCAATATGGATTAGCCGTACTCGTGATGGTTATGATTGTCCGCACGTTGATTTTGCCGCTTACTATGAAACAAGTAAAAAGCTCGCGTGCGATGCAAGCCATTCAGCCGGAACTCCAGAAGATCCAGAAAAAATATAAAGACACACCTGAGAAGGTACAGCAAGAAACCATGAGATTGTTCCAGGAGAACAAAGTTAATCCTATGGCTGGTTGTCTTCCTTTAATTGTTCAGATGCCGATTTTTATCGCTCTCTACAACTCTATTTATTACAACCCAAGCTTGCGGGAACATGACTTCCTGTGGCTGCAGCTTGGTGAACCGGATAAGTTGTTTATACTGCCGGTACTTGCTGCTCTGACAACATTTATTCAAACTAAAATGATGACAAAAATGAACCCGATGCAACAACAGGGTCCGATGCAGTTCATGATGATGATATACCCGGTACTGATTTTCGTTATGTCTTACAATTTCCCAGCAGCGTTACCTTTGTACTGGGTATACAGTAATATCTACACCATTGTTCAGAACTATTTCTTATACCGCAATAACGACAAGATTCAATTGGCTGTTGCAGGAGTTGGAACCGTCCAAGACGGTCCAAATCTAGTGAAGAGCAAGAATAATTCCAACAAAGGTACTGCAGGCGCTGCTAAGAATAGCAGTGGCAAAGGACCCAAGGAGGCCAAAAAGTCAAAATGAGCAAAGCCGTCGCGACAGGGAAAACCATTGAAGAAGCTGTAGAACGTGGACTTACTGAACTTAAAGTGAACAGGGACCGGGTAACGGTCAACGTACTAGAGCAACCGTCAAGAGGATTCCTGGGATTGATCGGTGTAAAAGCAGCTAAGGTGGAACTTACCTTACTGCCTAATACACCGCTCTCAGCGGCGAGTTCTCCGTCACTGCCTCAGCAGTCAACCAGAGAGAGCAAACAAGAGGTCGTGGGCGGTGTGCCGCGGCAAGATTCCGGACATCCGGCAGAGGAAGCTTATCAAGAAGCAATCAATTTCATAGTTGATGTTGCGAAGAGCATGGGACTTACCGTAGAAGTAGAAATCGTCCATACTAAGGAATCAACTACTCTGCAAATATCAGGCCCCGATTTGGGATTGCTGATTGGCAGAAGAGGACAAACTCTCGATGCTTTGCAATACTTGGCTAATATTGTAGCCAATAGATATTCGGACAGCTTCATTCGGTTAGTACTGGATGCAGAAAATTTCCGGGAACGTCGTAAGAAAACGTTGGAAGAACTGGCTGATCGGCTGGCCGGTCGCGTAGTCCGGACACGTAAAGAGGTTGTACTTGAACCTATGTCACCACAAGAGCGCAAGATTATTCATTCCAGACTGCAGGATCACCGGCAAGTGAATACCCTGAGTAAGGGTGAAGACCCAAATCGTCGCGTCGTAATAACTTTGAAGTAAGACTATAATGCTGCAATGACTCCTTGACCACTGTAAGGGGTCATTGTTTTTTTAGAAATATCAGAAAGTATAAGTTTTCAGTATACTTTGCTTATATTTCTACGAGAAACGGATACCTGAAAGCGATACGGAGTATCGCTGCTTCGGAAGCATAAGCTCCCATTTAGGACGGCAAAGCCGTTTCTTCTTGAATATGAGAAAGATTTAACACGTTAAGTTATAGATAGATATAGGGGTGAATGACATTATGCTTAGTGACACTATTGCTGCTGTATCCACAGCGTTGGGCGAGGGAGGAATAGCCATCATCCGAATAAGCGGACCCGAGGCTATTGCTCAGGTAGCACCTTTGTTCCGCAGCAGGATTTCATTGAATGATGTGGAATCTCATACCGTTCATTACGGGCATATCGTTAGCCCCGATGATGGAGAAAATATAGAAGAAGTATTAGTAACTGTAATGAAAGCTCCGCGGTCTTTTACCACAGAAGATGTTGTAGAAATTAGTGCTCATGGTGGGGTTATATCCGTAAGGAGAGTCATGGATCTGCTGCTTCAGCAGGATATTAGACTTGCCGAACCAGGAGAGTTTACCAAGCGGGCATTTTTAAATGGACGTATCGATTTGTCACAAGCGGAAGCTGTAATTGATCTGATTCGCTCTAAGTCGGATCGGGCCTTTTCCATTGCGTTGAAGCAGGTAAGCGGCTCTTTGTCACAACGTATCCATGCTTTAAGACATAGTCTGATTGAGACCTTGGCTCATATTGAAGTAAATATTGATTATCCGGAGCATGATGTGGAATCAGTTACTTCTGAGTTCATCAAAACGAAAAGCCGTGAAGGTATGGATGGCATTAATAAACTGCTTAAGACAGCAAATGAAGGTAAAATTCTTCGTGAGGGTATCACGACAGCTATTATTGGCCGACCCAATGTAGGTAAATCCTCATTGCTAAATGCTCTTGCCCGTGATAATAAAGCGATCGTGACCGATATTCCAGGAACGACCCGAGATGTTATTGAAGAATACGTTACCATTAATAATATACCGCTTAAGCTACTTGATACTGCCGGGATACGCGAAACAATGGACGTAGTTGAAAAGATAGGTGTTGAACGTTCAAGAGCTGCTTTTAGTGAGGCGGACTTAATTTTGCTAGTGCTAAATGCTAATGAACCACTTCATGAGGATGAATTGGCTTTAATGGAACAAATCAGCGGTAGACAAGTCTTAGTCATCATGAATAAAATGGACTTACCGTCCAGACTGGATCAGGATGTTCTGCATCGATATTTTGAAGCTGCAAATATTGTGCCTATGTCTGTTATTGAAGAGGAAGGTCTCGACAAACTGGAAGACGCCATTTCGGCACTCTTTTTCGGCGGAAAGCTGGAATCGGGTGACTTGACATATGTTAGTAACGTAAGACACATTGCATTGCTTAAAAAAGCGCACCAATCTCTACAGGATGCTTATGAAGCAGCCGAAATGCTTGTCCCTATTGATATGATTCAGATCGATGTAAGACTGGCTTGGGAACAGTTAGGTGAGATTGTAGGGGATACGGCTGCGGATTCACTGCTTGATCAGATTTTCTCGCAATTTTGTTTAGGTAAATAATATAAATTAGAAGCTTTGCTTCATAAAACCACTTTTAGGAGGAGACAGGACATGAGTTATGATGGAGGCAACTATGACGTAATCGTCATTGGCGCCGGTCATGCCGGCTGTGAAGCAGCATTGGCAGCGGCTCGGATGGGCTGCAGTACGCTGATGATTACTATTAACCTGGATATGGTTGCATTTATGCCCTGCAATCCATCCATAGGCGGACCTGCGAAAGGTCATGTAGTACGCGAGATTGACGCGCTCGGTGGAGAAATGGGTCGCAATATTGATAAGACCTTCATTCAACTTCGTATGCTGAATACAGGAAAAGGCCCAGCAGTTCATGCTCTGCGTGCTCAAGCCGATAAGTTTCTCTATCAGCATGCGATGAAAGAAACGATGGAAAAAACACCAAACCTGACTCTACGCCAAGGAATGGTTGAGACGCTGATTGTAGAAGATGGACGTTGTGCCGGAGTTGTAACGAAAACCGGAACTTCCTATCATAGTAAAACGGTTATTCTAACCACCGGAACTTATCTACGGGGCAAGGTTATCATGGGTGAACTGACTTACGAGAGCGGACCAAACAACCAACAGCCTTCCGTTCGATTGGCAGAAAATTTGCGCGAATTAGGTTTTGATCTGGTTCGATTTAAGACCGGTACGCCACCTCGTGTGCATAGAGACACCATTGATTTTAGTAAAACTGAAATTCAACCGGGAGACGATAAGCCTAAATTTTTCTCATTTGAGACAAAGTCTTCCCAGAATGAACAGCTCCCATGCTGGTTAACCTATACCTCTGAAGTCACGCACCAGATCATTAATGATAACCTGCACCGAGCACCTATGTTCACAGGTATTATTGAAGGAACCGGTCCGCGTTACTGTCCTTCTATTGAAGATAAAGTAGTGCGTTTTAGTGATAAATCCAAGCATCAGATCTTTCTCGAGCCAGAAGGAAAAAACACATCGGAATACTATGTACAAGGGTTGTCTACCAGTCTTCCTGAAGATGTGCAGCTAGCCATTCTTCGTTCTATTCCGGGTATGGAGAAGGTAGAAATGATGCGCAATGGTTACGCTATTGAGTATGATGCTATGGTTCCAACTCAGCTCTGGCCTTCACTAGAAACCAAACGTCTCCCAGGGTTGTTTACAGCGGGACAAATTAATGGCACCTCCGGTTATGAGGAAGCAGCGGGACAAGGTGTCATGGCTGGTATTAATGCAGCTCGTAAAGTACAAGATAAAGAACCAATCGTTCTTGATCGTGCACAAGGATATATTGGTGTATTAATAGATGACCTTGTTACAAAAGGGACGAATGAACCTTACCGTCTACTCACGTCCCGTGCGGAGTATCGTCTATTGCTGCGTCATGACAATGCAGACTTACGTTTAACTCCTATTGGCTATGACATTGGTCTGATTCCTCAACAACGTTATGATACCTTTACCGAGAAAAAGGAACGGGTAGATCAAGAAGTGAAAAGACTACAAGAAACAAAAGTGAAGCCTATTGAGGTTAACTCTATATTAGAAGGAATGCAATCTGCATCTATTGTAGATGGAAGCAATCTGCTCACATTAATGCGTCGTCCAGAGTTAGACTATAGCTTCGTTGATGCAGTGGCACCTTCACCGGTTGAATTAGACGATGAAATGAAAGAACAGGTAGGCATTCAAATCAAGTATGCGGGTTACATTGAAAAGCAGCTGCAGCATGTTGAGCGTTTACAAAAGATGGAGAAGAAGAAAATACCGGATGATATCGATTATACGGATATACACGGACTGGCTATTGAAGCGAAACAAAAGCTCACCAAAATTCGTCCAATATCTATCGGTCAAGCATCGCGGATCTCTGGGGTAACACCTGCAGATGTATCCATTCTTCTCGTTTACTTGGAACACTATAATCGAGTTACGGCGGCGAAAGGATAAATAATGGATGCTACAGTAATGCAATTCACACAGCTTTTGCAAGACAAAGGAATTACCCTTACACCCTTACAGCTGGAGCAATTCGAGACCTATTATAAGGAGTTAGTATCCTGGAATGAAAAGATGAATCTTACGGGGATAACTGAGCGGGATCAAGTATATACGAAACATTTCTATGATTCTATCTCCTTAGCCTTTCATTTTAATATCAACGATATAAAGAGTTTGGCGGATATCGGCTCAGGCGCTGGCTTTCCGGGGATTCCTCTAAAGATATGTTTCCCGCATCTTAAGTTAACTATTGTTGATTCTTTGAGCAAAAGAATATCTTTCCTACAGCATGTAACTAACGAACTTAAGCTGGATGGAGTGCAATTGATACACGGTCGGGCTGAAGATGTGGCTCGTCAATCCGGACATCGCGATGCCTATGATTTGGTTACCGCCCGCGCTGTAGCCAGACTTTCACTGTTGAATGAGTTTTGTCTTCCATTTGTTCGCAAGGATGGATGGTTTGCAGCTATGAAAGGCAGTGATCCTTCAGAGGAATTGACAGAAGCAAAATATAGCCTTAAAGAATTACGTGGTCGATTAGAGAAGGTAGAGTCTTTTAGTCTGCCTGTCGAAGAGTCGGCTCGTCATATTATTTTGATTCAAAAAACGGGAATTACACCGGCAAAATATCCGCGTAAAGCCGGCTTACCGGCCAAAACACCTTTGATCTAAATGTTTCACGTGAAACAATTATTTGTATACAAAAAGATTGAAAGAGCACTTCTACCATGGTTCTTCATGGATGGGAGTGCTCTTTTTCAAATAATAGGGTTTGTGCTCAGGCAGGAAAAAATGGTCCTCATGGAGAATAGGATTATGAGTAGAAAAGTGATAGAATGATAGAGTAGGTCAAGAAATGCGTAGATCCGCTGCTCTTCTGAGATTTACATAGAGTAGCAGACTGTTCTGAAGCCGTACGATGTGCTTTTCCCGGGATGAAGGTCAAGAAGATCGTACTATAACGAAATTAGGTGGTTATGAACGGAATGAAAGATCAATTCACCAAACTTTTTGGATTCACTGAGCGGAGCAGCGGAGAAGAAATCAAACAGATCCCAGTTCATGAAATTATCAGCAGTCCATATCAGCCTCGGACCATTTTTGATGATGATAAGATAGATGAGCTATGCCAGACTATTAAAACGCATGGAATAATTCAGCCTATAGTTGTGCGCATGCGTGACTCGCAGTATGAGATTATTGCCGGGGAACGACGCTGGCGTGCGGTTAAAAAGCTGGGTATGGAGACGATTCCCGCTATTGTTCGTGAATTCAATAATTCTCAGGCTGCGTCTATTGCACTCATTGAGAATCTGCAGCGAGAGGGCTTGACCTCTATTGAAGAAGCCTACGCTTATCAGAAGCTGATAGATCTTCATAACCTTACTCAGGAAAGCTTGGCACAAAGACTTGGGAAAAGTCAGTCAACCATTGCAAACAAGATTCGTCTACTTCACCTGCCTGAACAAGTAAAGACAGCATTGATGGAACGTAAAATCACGGAGAGACATGCAAGATCGCTTTTATCTTTGGACAGTGAAGAAATGCAATTAAAGGTTTTGGCAGAAATCATCACAAAAGAACTGAATGTAAAACAAACAGAAGCTCGAATAGCATTTTACAAAGAAGTTACCAAAAACAAAAAATCAAAACGGATTTCCTTTACCAAGGATGTTCGTCTAGCTCTGAATACAATTCGTCAATCCATTGATATGGTCTCAGGCTCGGGTCTGGAAATTAAAACATCAGAGAACGACCGCGGCGATCATTACGAGATAGTCATTCAAATCCCAAAAAGATAAATGTTATCAAAGCTGAAGGCGGCCCTGAGGTGAACGGCCGCTTTTTTCATGGATTGGCTCCTGTTATACTTACCGTCAAAAAATATCAGCAGATATAACGACCTACAGAAGATTGTTCCTAACTATTCGAGGTGAATTAAGTGTCCAAGATTATTGCCATAGCAAATCAAAAAGGCGGTGTCGGTAAAACAACGACCTCTGTGAACCTAGGTGCCGGTATGGCTACCTTAGGGAAGAGAGTGCTTCTTGTTGATATCGATCCACAAGGTAACACGACCAGCGGGGTTGGCGTCAATAAAGCGGATGTAGCAAACTGCATATATGACATCTTAATTAATGAAGTGGAACCAGCAGAAACAATTTTAGAAACCATGATTGATGGATTGCATATTATTCCAGCTACCATACAACTAGCAGGTGCGGAAATTGAATTAGTATCCACTATATCTAGAGAATTACGTCTGAAAAAGGCGTTGAATGCGGTTAAAGGTAAGTATGATTACGTAATCATTGATTGTCCGCCTTCATTGGGGATATTAACCATCAACTCACTTACAGCAGCAGACTCCGTAATTATCCCAATACAATGTGAGTACTACGCGCTAGAAGGACTTAGCCAATTACTAAATACCGTTCGATTAGTCCAGAAAAATCTAAACCCTCATCTAATGATAGAAGGGGTATTATTAACCATGCTTGATGCCCGTACTAATCTAGGGATACAAGTAATAGAAGAGGTAAAAAAGTATTTCCAAGAAAAGGTATACCGGACGATTATCCCTCGCAATATCCGTCTAAGTGAGGCACCCTCCCATGGACAATCGATCATTACCTATGACCCCCGTTCCAAAGGAGCGGAAGTATATTTAGAGTTGGCGAAGGAAGTGATATCTTATGAGTAAACGTTTGGGAAAAGGACTTGATGCACTTATTCCATCCTTGTCCATTAACGAAGATGATAAGGTAGTGGAGATTCCACTTGGACAACTTCGAGCCAATCCATATCAGCCCCGTAAGGATTTTAATGAAGAGGCGATCCAAGAGTTAGCCGAATCTATCCGTCAGCATGGCGTAATACAGCCTATCATCGTAAGAAGTGTATTGAAAGGTTATGAAATCATAGCTGGGGAACGTAGATTCCGTGCTTCCCAATATTGTGGAAAAGCGACGATACCAGCAGTGGTAAGAAGTCTCAGTGACCAGCAGGTTATGGAAATTGCACTCATTGAGAATCTGCAGCGTGAGAATCTAAATGCAATGGAAATTGCAGTAGCCTATCAAGGTTTAATGGATCAGTTCTCACTAACACAAGAAGAACTATCACTTAAGGTGGGGAAATCGAGACCACATATCGCTAACTTTCTGCGGCTACTTACTTTACCCGAAGAGGTTAAAGATTATGTTTCACGTGGAACAATTTCGATGGGTCATGCCCGTGCAATTGTAGCTTTGAAAGATGTGGAATTAGTGAAGCAGCTTGCAGACCAATGTGTTGAACAGCAGTGGAGTGTGAGAGAGCTTGAAGAAACGGTTAAGAACCTTGATCGTAAACCTGCTAATGGAATAAAAGCCAAGATCGTAAAACGGGATCCTTACATTGATAATGTTGAAGAAACATTGCGGGAAAGATTCAAAACTACGGTTAAAATAAAACAGGGTAAAGAAAAAGGAAAAATTGAACTTAATTATTACAGTGCTCAAGACTTAGAGAGACTTTTGGAGTTATTGGGGAACTAATAAATGGATGAACTTAGAACATATCCTGAGATATCCTTATTGGATAACGAAGGGTATGTTTTTTAAACGGAAAGTTATGAAAAAGTATGCAGAGGGGGGATCGAGTTGACAGAACTCCTGTACTTGGATCATGCGGCTACTTCTTGGCCGAAACCGCCAGAGGTAGCGGAGGCCATGCTGAATGCGCTGAATGTATCCGGAGCAAATGCCGGAAGAGGAAACCACACCCTAGCGATGGGGGCGGGGAGAGTACTTGTCAGAGCGCGAAGTGTATTGGCTGAACTGTTTGCAGTCGCAAATGCACAGGATATTGCCTTCACACATAACACAACGGTAGCTTTAAATATGGCTATTAAAGGAAGTTTGGGCAGAGGAGACCATGTCATTTCTACAATGTCTGAACACAACTCTGTTCGTAGACCGCTTGAATACTTGCGTAGAACTATGGGGATCACCGTTGATTATTTACAAGTTGATGAAGAAGGGCGACTCGATTTACGGGAGCTGGAGCAAACCTTTAGACTCAACACAAAAATGGTTATTTGCAGTCACAGTTCAAATCTCCTTGGAAGTATTCTGCCTGTAGGAGATATAGGTGATATATCGAAATCTCACGGGGCAATATTTCTGGTGGATGCGGCTCAAAGTGCAGGGTCATTGGATATCAATGTGGGTACAATGAATATTGACCTTCTTGCTTTTCCTGGACATAAAGGGCTGCTTGGCCCGCAAGGGACGGGGGGGCTCTATATTTCTCCACGGATAGACCTGGAACCATTAGTGCACGGGGGAACAGGGAGTCAGTCGGAGAATAGTGAACAACCAACCGTACGCCCGGATAGATATGAAGCAGGTACTCAAAATACAGTAGGGATTGCCGGGCTTTTGGCAGGTGTGCAAAAAGTGAAGGCAATAGGATTAGACCATATTCATGAACGGGAATGGGAGTTGACGCAAATATTGATGGAGGGACTGGCAGGTATTTCAGGGATAAGATTACTTGGCCCGGCACTTGGAAGTCCCCGAACCGGTATTGTTTCATTTGTAATTGAAGGGCAGGAGTCTTCACAAATTGCTCATCGATTGGATAGAGAATATCAAATAGCGGTTCGTGCAGGACTGCATTGCACACCTTTAGCGCATAAGGCTGTCAACACACTAGAAAGTGGTGCTGTAAGAGCCAGCGTAGGTGTAAGTTCAACCAAGGATGATATTAGTAGAATGCTGGCCGCTATGGATGATTTATATGGTAAAGGTAGTAACAGATAATATAGAAGGATGGTCAACCCATGTCTGAAATGAATCAATTCATAAATGAGCAATTGTCGTGGTTTGTTATAGGTTTTTTCGTTTTTATTACTTTGCTGCTAATCATAGTGCTGCTGCAAGGAAGTAAGCTCCGTAAAGTGAAGCGCAGATATGAGGCTATGATGACTGAGAGCGGAGTAGAGGATCTAGAAGGCCTGCTTGTACAACTGAGAAATCAAGGTGATATGCTGGAAGAAGAACAACGCAAACATAAAGACATGCTGCAATCTGCACAGGAAAAAATCCGTGGAATGAAATCAAATGTCGCCATGAAGCGTTACAATGCATTTGGAGAACGTGGAAATGACCTCAGCTTTTCAATGGCAATCATTGACGATAACCGTAACGGAGTAGTGCTTACAAGTTTGCATAACCGAGAGAATTCATATATATATTCCAAACCCCTGTTAGCGGGTGAATCACAGTATTCTCTTTCTCCTGAAGAAAAAGAGGTTATAGCTCTCGCGCTGCAGCGGGTTTAGAGGAATGGTGATGCCATTGCTTCAATGCCGAATAGAGGCTGGAAGCAATGATATCTGACAAACGCATGACTAGGCTTAATCTGGTGTTCTGAAGTACAAAGTATTCCATAAAGCCGCCGACATTGACGATTCCCGTTAAGTGGATATTGCCGACCGGCGGCAATTGTTTGTTTACACCTGCACCGGGTTTCAGAGGTCCTTCAACTACCTGAATACACCCTACGCTCGTAGAATGTCCAAGGCAAGCATCGATACCTATTATGAAAGGGTTAGTATATCTCTGATTAATTAGGGCTAATGTCTCTTCAAGATTAACAGCATGGACAGGCTCTTCCAGTGTTCCATACAAATGAAATAACGGACTATGGAAACGAGACAAAGCCGTCCCAACCAAAGGACCGAGAGAGTCACCTGTAGAACGGTCTGTACCGATGCAAACAATAACAATTTGAGTCCCTGGACGATTACGTGAAAAATGGAAAAGTAATCTGTGTATGATCGCTGAATAGATTTCGGGATCAGCATGTGATATTTTTAAACCAGAAGGTTCTTGCAAAGGTGAGGTGTTTGGAGAATAAGTCATGTCATCTTCCTTTCCAGGCTAATTCTATTTCGTTGATATATGTTTCCTTCTCATATCTAGTATATGGATGAAAGAGCCATTTTATACTTAGGTTGACTAGAGATAGGACAAGAAACCTATGGGGGGCGTTGTATTGGATAATGAGATGTTAATTGCTTTTGACTCTACCCAGCAGGCGCTTCGCGCCGAAATGCTGCTTGAATATGCAGAGATCGAGATAGATATTTTTCCGACACCCAAAGAGATCACGGCTGGATGTGCGATGTCGATTCAATTTTTCCAGTCAGGACTTGAAGAAGTGAAAAAAATAGTGGTAGAGCAGGATATTGAAATCCGTGGGATCTTCAGTAAAAATGCTATGGAGGGATACACGTTGGTTTGGGAATAAGGAGGAGAGAAGTCAATGAATATGTGGTTGTTCGAAAACACTTCGTCTGTGGGGGCGGTGAAGCAAGCTCTCCAGTTCAAGGATAAGCTTTGGAACTGGTTAACCGATGTCGATATGTGGATGCATGTACTTTTTTCAGGAATACGGATCATAATCATACTTATACTTTCCAGAATAATTATTAGAGTAGTCGATAATATGATTGATCGTTCTTTACAGCGTAAAATTAGTACGCGATTGCTATCTAATAGCCGAAGGTTTCAAACCGTAGGTGGGCTGCTGAAGAATGTAGTGTCTATCATTTGTAACTTTGTTGTGGTTTTTCTTATATTATCAGAATTTAACTTTAATCTCGGGCCCCTATTAGCTGGAGCAAGTGTATTAGGATTAGCCGTAGGTTTCGGTGCGCAAAGTCTCGTTAAGGATGTTATTTCCGGATTCTTTATTATCCTCGAGGATCAATTCGCCGTTGGAGATGTTATTCAGACGGGTACGTACAAGGGAACTGTAGAAATGATTGGTTTGCGCACGACCCGGCTTCTTAGCAGTACAGGTGAAGTACATATTCTCCCGAATGGTACCATTATTAATGTGACGAATTATTCGCTGGCTAACGCACTGGCTGTGGTAGATGTCCCTGTAAAGATAGAGCGGGGCCTGGAGGTTACGCTGGGAATAATAGGTGAGGCTCTCAGGGGGATTGAAGAGCGCAGCGAGAGTATATTGGCTTATCCAAGTGTGCTGGGGATACAGTCCATGAGTACTTCAGAATATGTTATACGCGTGGCCGTGAGCTGCAGGCCCAATGCCCGTGATGTAGCTGAACGTCAAATCCAGAGCGATATCAAGCAAGCGCTGGAGCGGCAAGGTGGCTTAGAGACAGGGCAGGTGTAACAAATTATCTTCTAGTTAAGGGCGGGGCACATATAGACTCCTAGGGGCAGTACAGCTTATCGGCCTAGGTGGGGTCAGTAAGTAATTGTGAGAAAGAAATCAGGAGAGGGGGCGAATGATGTGGTGGAGCGAAAGACCTTTCAGTTAGGGGATATCGTGCAGATGAAAAAGCAGCATCCATGCGGCACGAATGAGATGGAGATTATCCGTATGGGAATGGATATCCGGATTAAATGTACGGGTTGTCAGCATAGCGTCTTGATTCCCCGGGCTAAATTTGAGAAAAATATGAAGAAGGTTCTACGATCGGTAGAAGGGCCTTTAGGGCAATAATTAACTTGCAAATTAACATGCTCCATGATACAATAATTCTTGCTGCGGAGAGGTACCCAAGAGGCCCAAGGGGGCTGACTCGAAATCAGTTAGGCGTGTCACAGCGTGCGTGGGTTCGAATCCCACCCTCTCCGCCATCTTTATTCTACATAACAAATAATCTATCCTTCGTCTCTAAGGCGGAGGATTTTTGATGTCTAAAGAGCACTGTCGAACCAAAAGAAGGGCCCCTTTCGGGACCCTCCTCAGAGGCAGTACATTAATGATGTTGGAATTTCTCTGTATAAGCCGCTAATGTTACTAGGACTGCTCAGGAGTATTGCTTTTTTAAGACAATACTCTTATTACACTTCCTTGCTGACAATAGGTGCCAAATCAGAATTCCTGTGTTCGTGTTCGACTAAAACGTCCAACGGAACCACACCTCTCTTTTGTACTGCCTGAGAATAGTATGGGTTCAATAGCTGTGATTTATACATGAACCCCAAAATTAGTGCACTCGAGCTTTCTCAGCCTTTTTCCACTTACGGTTCTTGTTCGTTGTATGAGGAAAGGTGTCGCCCTTTTCCATTTCAATACGGTTTGGATGTGTGATTTGGGTATGGAAGCTCCGTGCTTCGCCTACTTCCGTATAAATTCCGGGATTTGGAGCCTTATCGCCCGCTTCATATTCTGTTTTCTCACCCATGTTATCCCTCCTCCCTTTAGAAGATAATATCCTCTATATTGTGTGTTTCCAGAGTGATCTTCATGTACTAAACCGAGTGGATATTAAAGACTGTATAATATAGCTTGCATTGACTTGTACATTTTGTTATATTCATATGGTACGAGTTTGTGTTTGTGCTCGTTCCTTGCTCCTAACATGTTTAGGGGCCTCAGACCATAAGGAGGTGAAAATTATGCGCAAATATGAAGTGATGTACATTATTCGTCCTGACATTGAGCAAGAAGTCGTTCAAGCAGCAGTCGAAAAATTCCAAGGCATCATCTCCAATGGCGGGGAAATTACAAAGCACGATGTGCAAGGTAAACGCCGTCTTGCGTATGAGATCAAGAAATTCCGTGATGGATTCTACGTTTTGGTTAACTTTACTGCAGAACCTGCAGTAGTTACTGAATTAGAACGTCTCATGAAGATTTCTGACGAAGTTATTCGTTATCTCATTACGAACGATGTAGCTTAAGATCTTGTAACGCTTTGTAACCAAAACGCTCAAAAGGAGGAGACCCTATTGTTGAACCGTATCATTCTGATTGGTCGGTTGACCCGTGACCCGGAACTTCGCTATACACCCCAAGGTGTGGCTGTAACTCAGTTTACGCTTGCCGTAGACCGTCAGTTCACAACTCAAGGCGGCGAACGCGAGGCGGACTTCATCCCGGTAGTTACCTGGAGACAGCTGGCGGAAACCTGTGCCAATTATTTGCGCAAAGGCCGACTGACAGCAGTAGAAGGACGTATCCAAGTTCGGAATTACGAGAATAATGAAGGCAAACGTGTATACGTTACTGAAGTTATTGCCGATAATGTCCGTTTCCTGGAATCTACGCAGAACCGTGAAGGTGGAAATGCTCCAAGTGGTGGCAGTGCTCCAGAAGAGCCTTCCTTCGGTGGCGGCGGCAACAGTGGACGTGGAAATAGTAACAACAATTTCCCACGTAACACCAACAATAATCAAGATCCTTTTTCGGGCGATGGAAAACCGATCGATATATCGGACGATGATTTGCCATTTTAATAAGGAAGGACTGAACAGAACATGGCTTTTAAACCAAGAGAAGGCGCTGACAACGACAAAAGACCGGCACGTCGTGGTGGACGCAACAAGCGTAAGAAAGTTTGCTTTTTCACTGTGAACAAAATTACTCACATTGATTATAAAGATACTGAGCTTCTTAAGAAGTTCATCAGCGAACGCGGAAAGATTTTGCCGCGTCGTGTAACAGGAACTAGTGCAAAATATCAACGTGCTCTGACAATCGCTGTTAAGCGCTCGCGTCAAATCGCGCTGCTGCCTTACACAACGGAATAGGATGCTCGTTCAAGACAGCCGGGAAGTCGGCTGTCTTTTTATTTTCTCCCATAAGAACCGATTCTGCCCCTTAAAGGGGTTTTTTGCGCGTCTGATGTAAATTGAATATAATAACGGAGTGTACGGTATAATTTGGGTGCTGAATTGCTTTGTATCTGTTTGACCTCAGCATAGGAATGTAGTAAATTACAAGTATCCTATAACTAAAGGGGAAATTTTGATGTTGGTGACCGTTCTTAACTAAGCAATTTCATATCACCTTAAAGTAATAGCAGAAGACTCTTTTTTTGGCGACATTACATGCCTTGTTTGAGTCTGTGTCACTGCAAAGCTTTGTTACTTGAAGGGTGGATGATTAGTTAAGAACACGCGAAGCGTCAAATGGCCTCTTTACGGCTGTTTCTCTTTGTGATAAACCGTGCTCTTGCAGCACGGTTTTTTCTGTTTTCAGGTGACTTTGGGGCATCCGTTCAGGGAAAACTTGAAAAGACAAGAGAAACACTTAACAAATGAGGGCGAAGACTGCCGTAGTGGCATTCTTTGCCCTTTTTTTGTGCTATCGGAGAATTGCGAGGGTTGATAACAGGAACAGAGCCAAAGGAGGAAATAATGATGAATTCACAAAGCTTACGTACCCTTGAATACCAACAAATTAAAGAGGACTTGGCGCGCTATGCCGTATCTTATGCCGGGAAAGAGCATATCAGCAATTTACACCCTATGAAGTACCTGACGTCCATACACAGGGCCATGGAAGAGACGGCGGAGGCTAAGGAACTGCTTGAAAAGGGATCCAGTATCCCGCTTCCTTCTCTGGATGGGATTGAATGGATCATGTCGCTGATGGGAACAGGATATCTCTATAATGAGCAGGATTTCACGGCCGTTGGGACTTTTCTAAAGAGCTGCACGCAACTCCGTAAATACATGGCCTCCAAGGAACATACTGCGCCACGGATAGGGGCCTATGCTTCCTCACTGCTAGAGCTGAGTCATGTGAAGGATGAAATTACCCGCTGTATCCGCTTTGGATCTATTGATGACGGGGCCAGTAAGGGATTGGAAAAAGTTCGCAAGAGGCTGACCGTAGCCAAAGAGCGGCTCTATAAGAAGATTGAAGGTGTCATGTCGCGGCATCAGTCCATTCTTCAGGAGAATATCTACAGCATGCGGAATGGACGCTACGTAATTCCTGTGAAACGTGAATATCATAAGCAGGTAAAGGGTTTCGTACTGGATCAATCGACAAGTGGGCAAACGGTGTTCGTAGAGCCGGATGAGATTGCTGTCTTACAAGGAGATCTGGATTTGTTGCTTGCTGATGAGGCTCGGGAAGAAGCGATAATCTTAGGTCATTTAACGGATCTGGTTGAGCGTGAGGGGGTCTCTCTACGGCTTAACATTGAAGTGACGGGTACGTATGACTTTATATTTGCCAAAGCAAAGTATGCCCGTTCTCTGGGTGCCATAGCGGTTGCGTTAAATGAACGTGGATTTATGCGGATGAATGGGGGAAGACACCCCATGCTGCAAGGAATGGTACCGATTAGTCTGGAATTTGGAAAAGGATATAAATCCCTCATTGTAACCGGGCCAAACACCGGTGGAAAGACTGTAGTCCTCAAAACTCTCGGTATCCTAACCCTGATGGCCCAATCTGGAATGCTCATTCCGGTGGAAGAGGGTAGCGAATTTACCATTTTCTCAGAGGTTATGAGTGTTATCGGTGACGGTCAGAGCTTGGCTCAGTCACTAAGTACTTTTTCTGCACAGATGAAGAGCATAGAGGAAATGCTTCGCGGCGCCGGTAAGGGTGTGCTGCTGCTCATTGATGAATTGGCCGCTGGTACGGACCCTGGTGAAGGTATAGCGCTATCTACCGCTCTTCTGGAGGAGCTAAGCCGCAGAGGTGCGAATATTATTGTCACAACTCATTTTAATGAGTTAAAAGCCTTCGCGGCTGCCACGCCGGGATTCCAAAATGCGCGAATGGAGTTTGACAAGGATACTCTACAGCCTTTATATCGGTTGACCATTGGTGAAGCAGGTGAGAGCTACGCACTGCAAATTGCCGAGAAGCTGGGAATTGATCTGTCCGTTATTGAGCGCTCACGGCAAATTGTAAAAGAACAGCGTGAAGGGCAGCGGGATCGGGAAGCTTATTTGCAGCGAAGACCATTGACCGAGCATACAACGTATAATGAGGCTGAAAAGGAGCCGCTGCTCCAACCAACGGATACAGGAATTGTTGACGTTGAAGTCCAAGCCGAAGATGTCGATGAGAAAGAACCGGATGAGAAGGCGCTGCCGCACTCTTTTAAGGTTGGGGATGCGGTGTACGTCAGCTCAATGGGGAGAACGGGAATTGTTTTTGAGAGAAAAAACAGTCTAGGTATGGTTGGTGTCATGATTCAGAAGCAAAAAATGTTCGTCAACCACAAGCGACTAAAACCGTATATTTCTAAAGATGAGCTGTACCCGGACGATTATGATTTCGATATTATTTTTGAGAGCAAGGAGAATCGGAAGAAAAAGAAGCTGATGCAGCGGAAATATGTAGAGGGATTAAGTATTGTTTATGATGGAGATGACAGCTGAACAACCCCACTAATACTCAGGAGAGTCTGTCCATGCGGCAGGCTCTTTTTGAGATATGCAATAATTTACAAATTGTAGGATGTTAAATTTTTTGTTAAGGTTAATATTTATTCCACCCGTAGGATAAAAAAGATATTCAATTTACCATTGGTTTATTATAGTAACTATAGGCAGTATTCACTAAGTTTCTGATCAGTAACGGAAGGGAAGGAACACATGAACAATAAGATAAGAAGTGGAGCCATGCTGATGTTACTCTGGGTGCTGGTGCTATCGGCATGTTCCGGAACTGTAACCCCAGGGAATTCGGCAGGTGGAGACGGGGCTCCCGGAATGACAGATTCTAAGGGAAACGCTCAACCGGAGGCTGGCGGCATCATTACTTATGGTTACTCCTCCCCGTTTCAGGGATTGTTCGAGCCTGCTTTTTACGAAGGGGATGACGATCTTTACGCACTGGAATTCACTACAGAATCTATGTTTGCGGTAAAAGATGATTTAACCACAGTACCTAACATTGCGACTTGGCAGGAATCCGAGGATCACAGAACATTCACTTTTAAAATCAAACCCGGTGTTCGATGGCATAATGGGGATGAATTGACGGTGGAGGATTGGAAATTTGCGTTTGAAGTGATTGCTAGTCCTGATTATTCCGGGCCGCGTTATTATAGTGTGGAAATGATCCAGGGTGTAGAGGCTTACCATACAGGAAAAGCTACAACCATTAGCGGTTTAACCGTTATTGACCCTTATACCTTAAGAATTACAGTAACTTCCGCGCGCGTGAACACCATTGATAACCTATGGTCTTATCCGATGAACAAAAAATATTATACGGGCATACCTGTTAAAGAAATGGAAGACAGCAGTCAGATGAGGGTCAATCCTATCGGAATTGGACCTTTTATGATTACAAGCATTAAGCCGGGTGAATACGTTGAGATGAAGCGTTTCGACGATTACTACAAGGGGAAGCCTCTGCTTGACGGAGTTCTTTACAAGGTGTTCGATGACAAACAGATCGTAGAGCTCTTTAAACAAGGCGCCATTGATATGGAGGATGCTCCCCGTGATGCCTATGAGCAGCTTAAGAATCTGGAAAATGTGAATCTGCTGCAGACCCCCGAGCTGTCGTATGAATATATAGGCTTCAAATTCGGGTCTTGGGATAATAAAGAGGAAATCATTAAGATGGACAACCCTAAATTTGCTGATAAAAGATTACGCCAGGCGATGTATTATTCGCTCGACCGGGCCAGTCTGATTAAAAATTATTCTTACGGCTTAGGTAAACTTGTCGAGACCCCGATCCCAGGGACGAGCTGGGCTAAAATTCCTGATGACCAAATTAATCAATATCCTTATAATCCAGCTAAAGCTAAAGATCTGCTCAATGAAGCGGGCTATATCGATACTAATAAAGACGGGTTGCGTGAAGATCCTAAAGGGAACCCCTTCGTAATTAACTATGACGGTATGATAGGCAGCGCCATGGCTGAGTCACGTACAGAGGCTATTCTACAGAACTGGCGAGAAGTGGGTTTGGATGTAAGACTAAATGGAGGAAACCTTAAGGAACTAAATCCTTTCTATGATGCTGTGGAGAACGACGACCCCACTGTAGAGTTATTTAATGGAGTATGGGGATTAGCAAGCGATCCAGATCCATCCGGACTCTGGAGAAAGGACGATCCGTGGAATTACCCGCGTTGGTCCTCCGAAAGAAATGAAGAACTGATCCGTGCCGGTGTGAACATGAAGTCATTTGACAAGGAATACCGGAAGCAAGTGTATTATGACTGGCAGAAATATATTAATGAGGAAGTGCCGATGATTTTTGTTGCTGAACGTGAATCTATAATCCCTGTGAATAAGCGTCTTCAGGGGGTTCATGTTAATTCTATGAGCACTATTATTGAACCTGCAAAATGGTGGATTAAGGATGTGGATTAGCGGAGGTTTCTTCCTTAGCTTTTGTGGTGATAGGACTAATATAAAGAAAAATTAATATTTTTTCGGAAAATGAAATCAAAACGCTGTTTCATTCGTCATATATAATATGGGGGAATTTATTTGATGAAGAGACGGAATGTAATTTGGGGTTCAGCAGTTCTGTTGATCGCAACCCTGTTCATAGTTTACAAGACGGGCGTATTTGATTATAAACCTAATATTAAGTCTAGCGCGGCAGTGCTCATGGATATGAATACCGGCCATATTTGGATGGATGTGAACGGGGATGCCTCTATGCCTCCAGCCAGTATGTCTAAGATGATGACCGAGTTGATTGTACTTGACCGTATATCCGAAGGCAAAAGCCGCTGGGAAGAAAGAGTTCCAATTAGTTTATATGCCAGCAGTGTCGGTGGTGTAACGCTGTCTCTCTATCACGGTGAAACGTACACAGTGCGTGAGCTCTTTCAGGGAATAGCTGTATATTCAGCGAATGATGCGGCTGTAGCCCTAGCAGAGCATATAGCGGGATCGGAGAACTCTTTTGTAGTTATGATGAATAATAAAGCCCGCAGCCTGGGATTGTCCCCAAGGTCTTCATTCGCGAACGCTTCGGGACTTTCGGGTAAAGATTTAGGTCCGAATCGCCCGCCCGGGTATGTTACCGGAGAGACTATGCTGACTGCTAAAGACGCGGCTAGACTTGCCATGGCTCTAATTCATACGCATCCCGAAGTGCTCAACACCTCCAGTCTGACTCAAATGAAACTAACGGGCAAAGGCTTGTATGTAAGCAATATGAACTCTATGCTCCCTGAGATGGGCGGTGCGTATGCCTATGAAGGAAATGACGGGTTAAAAACTGGTTTTGATAGCCGAACCGGTTACTGCTTTGCAGGAACTGCTCACCGGGACGGACAACGTTTGGTAGCCGTAGTGATGGGCGCTAAAACCAACCAGGAGCGTTTTGAAGAGACAGCCAAACTGTTCGATTACGGATTTTACCTAAGTATGTCTTGGGAATCAAGAGTCAAACATATACTGTACAAATTGTAATCATGAATAGATATGAAGAATCGGCCTGTCGATTTTTGTTGTTTCTTTTTATTTAAGTGATTACAATAGAAATGTTGTTTATCATCCCTAGTCCTTATTTTTATTTCAGAACAAAGAAGGAATTAATCCAATGAAAAAAATGAAAAAAAGATACATTGCTCTTATTGTTGTTCTGCTGATTGCAGCCGGAGCTTTTCTCTTCCGCAAACCGTTGACTGTGCTGGCTTTTGATTTATTCTTGTCAGACCAAGTCAAGGCAACGCTGGAAAGTAAATCCTACGTACCATTGGTCAACGAGAACAATTCAATTAAGCCCGAGCCCATTGCGTACAAAAATGAGCCGTTTTCTCTAATGCTGTTGGGTACGGATCAGCGTGGCAACGAAACGGCGCGTTCGGATACTATGATTTATGCTGTTGTCCGCCCAGAGGATGCTAAGGTCCTGCTGATCTCGATTCCGCGGGATACGTACACAGAGATTATAGGACATGATGACAATAAGAAGGATAAAATCACTCATTCCTATGCCTTCGGAGGGCAACAAATGGCTAAAGATACACTCGAAGCTCTTCTCGGCCATGATATTGAGTATTATGCCACCATTAACTTTCAAGGGTTGAAGGATGTAGTAGATGCGATTGGCGGCGTTCCGCTGCCGATTAAGAAAGATATCGTTAATAAAGGCAAGGATCACGAAAAGTTTACGATTGTCGGTGGGAAATCCAGCTATAGTGGTGTAGATGCTCTAAACTACGTAAGATACCGTGAGGATAGCGATTTCAACCGCACGAAGCGACAACAGGTATTTCTTGATGTAGCCGCGAATAAGATGTTATCATTCAATCAAATTGCAAATATCTCATCACTGCTCGACATTATGGGTGAAAACTTCAAGACCGACATGCAGCCTTCTATGATAATTAGTCTAGCTAAAAAAATCATGGGCGGTAAAGAGATGGATATCTCCAGCTTCACGGTAATGGGAGAAGGTACCCGTATTGGCGGAGTATTCTATGATATCGTTAATGAAGAGGATTTGAGTAATGCCAAGCTGTTGATTGATAACTGGATGAACGCCGGAACACCTATCGATCAGCTAATTGAACCCGGAAAAGCAGGGGACGCACTAGAGCCTACCTCAACGCCGGGAGCACAATAGTACGGTTTAATCGTATAATAGAGTATGCCATCTGCAGCAGCATGGGGAATGTTACCGGCTGCTGCTTGTTGTCTTTATGGTATAATATTCTGGAACTATTTATCAGTCTCTACGTATAAATACAAAGGCTCTTATGGTTAGAGTAAGGTAAGGAACGGAAATTCCTTCGTAATTCTTTGGGGAGGACTAGACATGAATATTGCATTTTTTCTACTTCCTAAACAGGAAGTAACCTGTGTAACCCTGGATTCAACGTTGCGGCAGACGCTGGAGCGGATGGAATATCATCGTTACACCGCAATTCCCATCCTAAATCGGAATGGTGAGTACGCAGGTACAGTAACTGAGGGTGATTTACTCTGGTACATGAAAGACTCAAATGGGAAGGTTACCTTTGAGACCGCTTCTAGGTTTCTGCTAAAGGATGTGCCGCTTAGAATGAATAATAAGCAGGTATCAATTGATGCGGATATGGAAGATTTGATTAATCTGGCAAAGGTCCAGAATTTTGTCCCCGTAGTTGATGATATGAATCGGTTTATAGGTATTGTGCGCCGGAGTCAAATCATTGAATATTGTGAGAAATTTGTTTCAAGGCAATCCATGGAATCGATATAATGATCTCGGTGATGGAAACAGAAGTAAAGTAAGCCCAGGCCTGTATTTCCGGCAATAACGGAATGCGGGCCTTTTTTGAAAAAAAGAGGGGTATTATGCTGCCGGGGGGCGCTTGCGCCTATGCAAAATTTTTATGCTATAATGGAGAATAAAGCTTTTTGCCGGAGGTAGAGAACCGTGTCAAATGTGCCGAAGGATTTAGATGTTGCCAAAAGGGCCAAGGTTATTGAATGGCTAAAGACGGAAGTTATTGATCAAGTATCCCGATTATTTAAGGCTTTATGGGAGGGCAGTACTGCCCGAGTGGGTGACAGCTTGGCCAGTTTGATGATGAGCTCTTATATTCTGGGGAGAAGACTTGGGATTCCCTATCGTGAGCTTGACGATTTACTGCTAGAGAAGCTTAGGAAGCACAAGCAAGAAGGCCACCAATTGGAAGAGTCCTACAAAGATATATCTGCTTTAGAAGAACATATGCGTAAGAGGTGAATACTGTTGAAATTTCGTTGGACATCCATGGCATGGAGCATTGCATACCTGCTTCTGCTGCTATCCTTGTCAACCCCATTGCTTATTATTACAACCCTGTTTCTGATCATTCCACCGGTAGTGCTGTTCACAACTTTGAACACACGGCAATTCATATTGCACATCCTTCCGGTATGGCTCATTGTTGGCCTTATTTCACCTGTGTACGTATTGATGGCAGTGTATCTGTTGGTTCCGGCGCTAGTGATGGGCCGATGGTACAGGAAACGTGATTCTGCGCAATCCACTGTAATCGCGGGCATGTTGGCCATTCTCTGCGAATTTCTGCTGTTGCTATTCATCGGAAAGACTGTATTTAATTTTGATCTTTACAATTATGTAAATGAAGTATTAGCGGTAACTCCCTTGATCGGTATGGGTATGGGAGACTTAGGCTGGACCTCCGAAGAAATTCGGGAGCTTAGTGTCATGACCATCCAGATGATTCCAATGACGCTAATCATTAGTTCGGCTATGATTGCTGTAATAACCCACTCTATTGTCCGTCCAATTCTGAACAGTATGAACTATGCGGTACCAAAGATGAAGCCATTACGGGACTGGAGACTTCCAAGATCATTTATTTGGTACTATCTGGTCGGTTTTATTGTTCTTATGATCTTCTCCGGCTCCGATAACAGCTACATGTTAATGATTTCTGCTAACCTGCTACCGTTATTACAGCTAGGATTCAAGATTCAAGCAATTGGATTTTTCTTTTTTGTAGCGCATGAACGGAAATGGAACAAGGTATTCCCGATTTTGCTGGCGATCCCAGTTGTTTTGCTACCATCGCTATGGATCATCGGTATTATTGATTTGGTCTTTCCGCTGCGCGAGCGTGTCACGAAATCGAAACGATAGGGTGAGGGTTCATGCCTAAATTTCTACAAAAACGCTGGCACGGCTATCACACCGTATGGGCGTTTATGCTGCTGCTTGTGCTTATTATAGTTATCAGCATTTATAACTGGGTTCTTGGCGTGACCAGCTTGTTTCTAGCCGGTACCTTCTGCTTCACTATGTTGAAAACGGAAATCTCCTTCCGGCGCAGCCTTGTGGAATATATAAATGGCCTATCTTTTCGTATCAAGCGGGTAGAGGGCGAAGCGGTCAGCATGCTGCCGCTAGGGATTATTCTCTACAGTGAGGATCGAACGGTCGAATGGAATAATCGTCATGCAGGTGACATCTTCTCTAGAAAATCGCTGGTAGGTGAATCACTTCAGGAAATACTGCCCGAAGTGATCGCCTCCTTTCAAGCGACTGTACCGAATAAAAGGGAATTGAATAAGGATTCCGTAAAGGACCTTTCGTTAAAGGATCAAAGGGTAGAAATTACAGTAGATGAGTGCCACTATCAAGCTGTAGTGATTCCTAGTGAACGGCTCCTATATCTGTATGATATTACAGAGCTTGTGGTGCTCCGTGAACGGTACGAGGAAGAGAAGCTGGCTCTGGGTATTCTTCTTATGGACAATCTCGATGAATCGGCGCAGGGGATGGATGATCAGCAGCGCACCTCGCTAATTGCCAAAGTCACCAGCGAGATCACCGATTGGGCCAAGCAATTTGATGTTTACTTGCGCCGTCTATCCTCGGAGCGTTATCTAATGATGCTCAACCACCGGAATCTACAGGCTCTGGAAGAAAGCCGCTTTGTTATTCTAGATGAAGTGCGGGAAATGACAGCCGATCTAAAAGTGCCTATGACGCTGAGTATTGGGCTGGCGTTTGGGGCCGAATCCGCTAGTGAGCTGGGTGCCCTGGCACAGTCGAGTCTAGATATGGCTCTTGGCCGTGGGGGCGATCAGGCGGCAGTTAAAGCCGGTCAGCGGCTGTCCTTCTACGGCGGCAAGAGCAACGCTGCGGAGAAGCGGACCCGGGTTAGAGCTCGCGTTATTGCACATGCTCTACGCGATTTGATGCAAGAGAGTGACCGGGTGCTCATTATGGGACATCGGACTCCGGACATTGATTCGGTGGGTGCTGCAATCGGATTGTTAAAAGCTGCACAAATGTACAATGTAGAAGCAAATATCGTCATGGAAGGTCCTAATCCTTCGATCACCCGGATGATTGACGAGATCCGTAAGGATGAGGAGCTGTACAAGTCCTTCATCCCGACGGAGCAAGCCCTGCAGATCATGACTGAGCATACTTTGCTGATTGTTGTGGATACCCATAAGGCCTCTATGACTATGGAGCCTCGGCTTGTTCAATATGCCAGTCGGATTGTAGTGGTGGACCATCATCGCAGAGGTGAGGAATTCATAAACGATGCTGTATTGGTCTATCTGGAGCCTTATGCATCGTCCACCTGTGAGCTTGTTACGGAGCTGCTGCAATATATTCATGAAAAGGTAAAGCTCACTCCGTTGGAGGCGACAATGCTGCTTGCCGGCATTACGGTAGATACGAAGCAGTTCGCTCTTCATACCGGATCAAGAACCTTTGAAGCAGCCGGATTTCTACGGAGGATTGGTGCGGATACGATTTTAATTCAGCGTATGCTGAAGGAGGATTTACAGGAGTATCTCTCCAAAGCTGAAATTATCAAGCATGCCCGTATGGTATATGATCATATAGCGCTGTGTGTTACGGTCCCCGGAATGAAAATTCCGCAGCTGTTGATTGCACAGACCGCTGACACGCTGCTAGGGATGACGAATGTTTTTGCTTCGTTCGTAATCAGTGAGCGGCCGGACGGCTTGATAGGCATTAGTGCTAGGTCTTTGGGGCGAATGAATGTCCAGGTGGTTATGGAGAAGCTGGGCGGTGGCGGGCATTTGTCTAATGCAGCGGTGCAGCTAGAAGGAACAGGCAAAGAAGCGGAAGCCAGACTGCTGAGTGTGCTGGCCGAAATTGAAGCGAAAGAGGGGCTATTCGAATGAAGGTCATTTTTATGAAAGATGTTAAAGGGCAAGGTAAGAAAGGTCAGGTTAAAGAGGTATCTGAAGGATACGCAGCTAATTTCCTGCTGCCGCGGGGCTTGGTACGTCCAGCAACTGACGGTAATGTAAAGACGTTGGAGAATCAGGCTGCAGCCGAACAACGTAAAAAGGATAACGAGAAGGAAGAAGCACAGAATCTTGCGAACAAATTGAACGAGCTAACCCTGAACATGAAGGCAAAAGCCGGTGAGGGCGGCCGTTTATTCGGGGCTATTACGAGCAAACAAATTGCTGAGACCTTGGCTTCGGTACAAGGAATTGTTATTGATAAAAGAAAAATTGAGCTAAGTGAGCCGATTCGCCATCTGGGTGTAATTCAAGTGATTGTGAAGCTGCATACCGAGGTAAAGGCTACGCTTAAGGTTCAGGTAACGGAGGAATAATATGGGTGGTGATCTCTTTTTCGATCGGATTCCACCGCAAAATCTGGAGGCAGAGCAGGCGGTAATCGGTGCGGTTCTTTTGCAGGACGAAGCGTTAATCACCGCCATGGAGCGTGTGGATACCGAAGACTTCTACGATAAGCCGCATCAATTGATTTTTGAGGCGATGGTACAACTCGGAGAAGAGAGCCAGCCGATAGATCTGGTTACGCTGACGTCCAGACTGCAGGATAAAGGTCAGTTGGAGGAAATCGGTGGAGTAAGCTACCTAGCGAAGTTGGCGCATGCCGTGCCTACAGCAGCGAATGTAGAATATTACGCGCAGATTATTGAGGAAAAAGCCATGCTGCGGAGGCTGATCCGCACAGCAACACAGATTGTAAGCGAAGGCTACACCGGCGGCGAAGATGTCGGGAATATGCTGAGTGACGCCGAACGCCGGATCTTGGAAATATCCAACCGGAGAAGCGGTAGTGGCTTTGTCAACATCCGTGATGTATTAATGCAGGTATTTGATCGTGTGGAGCTGCTTCATCAGAACAAAGGGGGGACCTCCGGTATCCCTACGGGCTTCGCAGATTTGGATAAGATGACCAATGGTTTTCAACGCAATGATCTTATCATTGTAGCAGCACGTCCTTCGGTTGGTAAAACGGCCTTTGCGCTCAATATCGCTCAGAATGTAGGGGTGAGAGCCAAGGAAACCGTAGCTATATTCAGTCTGGAAATGTCCGCGCCTCAGCTAGTACAGCGGATGATTTGTGCCGAAGCGAATCTGGACGCTAACATTATGCGTACAGGTGACTTCAAAAGTGATGATGATTGGTCAAAGCTGACGATGGGGATTCAATCCTTATCTGAATCGGAGATTTACATTGATGATACACCTGGTATCACGGTTACAGATATTCGTGCCAAATGCCGCCGGCTTAAGAAAGAGAAAGGGCTAGGCATGATCGTCATTGACTATTTGCAGCTCATTCAAGGCCGTGGCAAAGGCGGAGAGAACCGTCAGCAGGAGGTTTCTGAAATCTCCCGTACACTTAAGCAGATTGCCCGTGAGCTAGATGTCCCGGTTATTGCATTGTCACAGCTTAGCCGTGGAGTGGAGCAGCGTCAGGATAAACGTCCAATGATGAGTGACTTGCGTGAGTCGGGTTCGATCGAGCAGGATGCCGATATCGTAGCCTTCCTGTATCGGGATGATTACTACGACAAGGAATCGGAAAAGAAAAATATTATTGAAATTATCCTTGCTAAACAGCGTAACGGTCCCGTGGGGACGGTCGAGTTAGTGTTTTTGAAAAATTTCAACAAGTTCGTTAACTACGAGCGGGCACATGCCGAACCATTTGCTGGCTAAGCTAATAATTGACGATTTCCGAACGATTGCACATTTGACTGTGTAATCGTTCGTTTTTATTTGACTTTGAAAATAACGGCTGTTACACTGGTAATTGTGCTTTAGCGGGGTAAAACTTGCTGGCGTCCGGGGGGCTGCGTACATAAGTGTGACGTAAAAAGCCCATATTATGAAAAATAATGGTGCTTTAGCTAGCACCTACGGAGGAATGAAAATTATGTCAACGGTTGTCGTGGTGGGAACACAATGGGGAGACGAAGGCAAAGGTAAAATCACTGACTTTCTGGCAGAGAGCGCAGATGTGGTCGCCCGTTATCAAGGGGGGAACAATGCCGGTCACACGATTCTGATTGACGGTAAGAAGTATAAGCTCAGCCTGATTCCTTCAGGTGTATTTTATAAAGAGAAGACTTGTGTAATCGGTAATGGTATGGTTATCAATCCGGCTGCCCTAATCCAAGAAATCAATTATATCCATGAGAATGGATTCGATACGAAGAACCTGGTCATCAGCGACCGTGCTCATGTTATTATGCCTTATCATATGCTGCTTGATGCTCTGGAAGAGGATCGTAAAGGTCCGAACAAGATTGGTACAACACGTAAAGGTATCGGCCCTTGTTATATGGATAAAGCTGCACGTAACGGTATCCGTATTTCAGATCTGATGGATGCAGAAGAGTTCGAACTTAGACTTCGCCATCTGATGGAAGAGAAGAATCAAGTGATTACTCAGGTCTATGGTGCGGAAGCCTTGGATGTTGAAGAGATTTTGACTCAGTATCTGGAGTATGCAGAAGTGCTGCGTGATTATGTAACTGATACATCGGTCGTGCTGAATGATGCTATTGATGCAGATGCAAGAGTACTGTTTGAAGGTGCGCAAGGAGTTATGTTGGATATTGACCAAGGAACATACCCGTTCGTTACTTCATCTAACCCATCTGCCGGCGGTGTGTGTATCGGATCTGGCGTTGGCCCTTCCAAGATCAAACAGGTTATCGGAGTAGCTAAAGCCTACACTACCCGTGTGGGTGACGGTCCTTTCCCTACAGAATTGAATGATGAGATTGGTGATTACATCCGTGAGACAGGACATGAGTATGGTACTGTAACAGGACGTGCTCGCCGTGTAGGCTGGTTCGACAGTGTTGTTGTGCGCCATGCCCGCCGTGTCAGCGGTATCACTGGTCTATCCCTGAACTCTCTTGATGTACTGAGTGGATTGGAAACCGTGAAGATCTGCACAGGCTACAAATTCCGTGGAGAGATCATCACTACTTACCCGGCAAGCCTTAAAAAGCTGGCTGAATGTGAAGCGGTATACGAGGAACTGCCAGGTTGGAGCGAGGATATCACATCCGCAAAAACTTTGGAGGATCTACCGGAGAACACTCGTAAATACGTAGAACGTGTATCCGAGTTAACAGGGATTCCAATCGCTATTTTCTCCGTAGGACGTAACCGTGAACAGACAAATCAAGTAATGCCAATGTACGTATAATATTTTTTGGATGATTGAAGAGGCCCATCGGGGTCTCTTTTTTTTTATAAAATAGCATACTTACTATATTTAGAGGTTTCCCGAAGTCAGTAACGGTCAATACTAAGAAAAGTGGATAGCAACGGTATTCGCTGCTCTTATCCTATGGACAAGAACCGACGCAAGGGAGAGATGAAGATGAAGGTCCTAAAACGTGCGCTTGGGGTGCTCCTAATCACCGTATTGGCGAGCAGTCTTTCCGTATTAACGACAGGGATAGTAGTGAATGCATATATTCAGTCGGTGCTGAAAAGCTTCGATATTAAGCTGGATAGTCCGGTATCTGGAATTAGCGGAATGATTAAGAGCCTTACAGGGATGGACAACAACAGTAAAGAGACCGAGAACACAGAAGCTAATCTGGCAGGCAGCGAATCGAACTCATCAGATACAGCGGATCCTAAGGATGGAAGCGTATCAAAGACCGCCGAGGAAGATGTCCCGGCACCCGAGGATGCACTCCCCGTTATGGGGCAGGCCCAGCAGGATTCGGAGACATCGGGGAGCGGGAGTGGAGACGCACTTGATCAACAGCTGGTTATGACGCCGGAAGCTATGAATAATCTAAAGAATAATTTGCCCTCTGGAGAAAAGGTGAATATTTTTAATATTCTTATGACGAAGGTACCTCAGGAGGAAATGCAAAAAATATCTACAGCGATGGAGAATGGATTAACCGAAAATGAAGTGACAGAGATCCAGGAGGTCATCTCCAAGTATGTGGATAAAGAAGAATACGACGATCTTATGAAAATGCTTACACCCACGCCCAGCACGAATCCCTGAAAATAAAAAGAGTCATATTTTGGACACCTTGGGTGGAAAAAAATGATATAAAATGGAAAAAAACCCGCCAAAAATGCGGGTTTTTTTCCATTAACAAAGTTGAAACTTTTCGCTGAAGTATGTTAAAGTAAACAAGGATGTCAATGGGTTAAAATTTTGTAACCTTTTTGTTATCTATGACAGCACAGATTCTTATACTAATGGATACAGAATTTATTTGCACCAGACTATATATACGGGGTCGTAATACAAGCTTATTTGCTGCAACTGGCGATTAAGCAAGCTGAAAGGGAGAGTTTCATGAAGGGATTTAAGTTTACGCGCGGGATGGGGAAACTGCGGAACGGCCAAACGGCGGCGGCAGAATCCAGCGTGGAAGATCAGCAGGACAGGATGACCGCAAAGGTGGACGGGATTGCAGGAACCTTAGGATTGCGGCGGAACTGGCTTTTGGCAACAGCAGGGATCGTACTTGTCACCACCTTTTTAGTAGGCGCAGGGAAACAGTATGTGGGGGCGAATACAGAACCCTATTATCGAGTAATGGTTCAAGGGCAAGAGATTGGGACGTTGAGTGACAAGGCCGCACTGGATCAGCTATTTGCAAAAAAACAACAGGAGTATCAGGCGAAATACCCCGGTACGGATATGATCCTCCAGACGGAAGGCATTACTACTGAGGTTGATAAAGCCTACAAACCAGAGATTAACAACGAAGCTACGTTGGCGAAGCTGGATGGTATGCTGAAAGCCTATGCTGTTGGCGTACAACTGATAGTAGACGGTAAAGCAGTAGGGGTTGTAAAGGATCAGGAGACGGCCACTGCGGTATTAAATAAGGTTAAGCAGCATTACATACCTGGACAGACCGCTGAGGTCGCCGGGGCTAAACTAATGAAAACTGCATCAAGCACCAAGAATATAACAACAGCGTCACCGATATCCAAGAAGGTAGAGGGGGCCAACATTCGTGAAGATGTATCCCTTCTACCCATAAAAGCGGATCCAAACAAAATATTGGATCTGGATGAAGCCGTTAAGCTGCTGACAGAAGGCGTAGAGTCTCCTCTGCTCTATACTGTTCAAGAAGGTGATACCATTTCCGGTATTGCCAAACGCTTCGAGACCACACAGAAGGAAATATTCAACAACAATCCAACTGTGAAAGAATTGACGTTGCAAATCGGGGACCAGCTTCAGCTATCCGTACCCCAGCCTGCTATAACCGTAGTAACAGTAGAGCAGATATCAGAAAAGGTTATTATTGAGCCGGAAGTGATCGTACGTAAAAGTGACCAGTTGGCAGCCGGTAAAAGCAAGGTGGTCCGTCCAGGTCAGACTGGTGAAAAAGAAATGCAATACCGTCTTACGAAGGAGAACGGTCTGGTTGTTCAAGAGGAGTGGCTGGGTCAGACTGTCCTAAAGGCTTCGCTTCCAGAAGTAGTCTACCGGGGAACTAAAATTGTAGGTGAAGGTTCGGGTATGTTCAACTGGCCCGTATCTGGTGCTAGGATCTCAAGCAGTTTCGGTGCACGTTGGGGCCGTACCCATAAAGGTGTGGATTTAGTATCAGGCAATCGTACGATTATGGCTGCTGATGCCGGCACAGTAACTTTCGCAGGTGTTCAGAGCGGCTACGGCAACGTTGTCATTATTAATCATCGTAATGGATATGAGACTTATTACGGTCACTTGAGCAAAATCTCTGTGAGTCAGGGTCAAAAGCTGGAGCAAGGGGCAAAGATTGGTGTTATGGGCAATACCGGCCGATCAACCGGAACCCATCTTCATTTTGAAATCCGTAAGAATGGCTCGGCAGCCAATCCCATGAAATACTTGCGATAATCTACTTTTTATACCTACTACCGTCCAGATTCTATCTGGGCGGTTTCTTTCTTCTGAAGAAGGGTGTGACGCCCTGATAGGTATGGTAAAATAAAAGGAACAATGCACTAGTAAGAATAGAAAGGTGAAGCAGAGACATGCAGATGGGGACGATTTTGGTAGTGGACGATGAACAGCCTATTGCCGATATTTTAAAATTTAATTTGGAAAAAGAGGGCTACGAGGTGATCTGCGCGTTCGATGGGAATAGCGCGGTTGAGCTTGCTCTGTCCAAACGGCCCGACCTAATGCTGCTTGATCTGATGCTGCCGGGTAAGGACGGGATGGATGTATGCCGCGAGGTACGTGCTGCCCATCTGGATATTCCTATTATTATGCTTACTGCTAAGGATGGAGAAATTGATAAGGTGCTGGGACTGGAGCTCGGTGCTGATGACTATGTAACTAAGCCGTTCAGTACGCGGGAGCTGCTTGCCCGGGTAAAAGCACAGATGAGGCGGCAGCATAAGCCATCTCCTGCGGAGACTCAAAGCGAACCTGTGGAGAGTAAACAGGGAACTCAGCATTTCGACTTATTTATAGATACGGATATGTATATGGTATACAAAGACGGGGAACCTCTGGATCTGACACATCGTGAGTATGAGCTGCTCTATTATATGATTCGGCATGCGGGCAAGGTAATGACTCGTGAGCATTTGCTGCAGGCTGTATGGGGATTTGAATACTTCGGTGATGTGCGGACCGTGGATGTAACGATTCGGCGGTTGCGGGAGAAAATCGAGGAGAATCCGAGCAAGCCTGAATATATTTTTACGCGGCGCGGACTCGGCTATTTGATGCATAGTCCCAAAAGCGGAGGGCTATGATGAAACGGTTGTCCTTTTTTCGGACGATTCAGGCCAAACTTATTATCATTTACGTGCTGCTTATTCTAATTGCTATGCAGTTGATCGGGGTTTATTTTGTAAGCTCCATGAAGAACTCTTTAACGGAGAATTTCACGAAGGATTTGAAAGCCAGGGCCGAGATGCTCTCTATTCTGACGGCAGACAAGTTCAGTACGGATACAGCAAACTCAGATAATGAGAGTTCTGTAGACAGTCTGCGCGGAATGGTTAACAATTTGTACATTAACGGTGCGGAGATTCAAGTACTGGATGCCAGCGGCAAAATCATTACAACCTCAGTTCCCTCGCAGAATGACTACGTGGGGCAACGCAACACACAAACGGTAGTAAGCCGAGCCCTGCAGGGCATTAGTGATAATGAGGAATATATTATCGGTGACGATAACGTGCGGAAGAAGGTTGTGGCCAAGCCGGTAGTCTCCGGTGGCAAAATAGTTGGCGCTATATATATCGCTGCCGACATGAAGGACCTGTATGCTACGATGAGCCGAATCAATAGTGTGTTTATTACCGGGCTGTTGCTGGCACTAGCACTTACGGCCGTACTAGGGGTTATTCTGGCACATACGATTACCCAGCCTATCAAAGAGATGACCCGCCATGCCACGGCAGTTGCTGAAGGGCGGTTTAATCGCAAAATGCCGGTGTTCGGCAATGATGAAATCGGTCAGCTTAGCCAGGCGTTCAATTATATGACCGGAAGACTGCGCGAGGCGCTCTCGCAGAATGAGGAAGAGAAGGAGAAATTGGCTTCTATCCTGACGAATATGAGCGACGGTGTAGTAGCCACCGATGAACGGGGTATTGTAATTCTGATGAACCGCCGAGCTGCGCTTATGCTGGGAGAAGAAGGGCCGTTGCCGGAAGGGGCAAAGCTGGAAGTGCTGCTTGGATTAGATGCTGAGCAGGCAGGAGCTTTGTCCGGAGGCAGTGCCCAATCGTCGTTGCTGCGACTTTCTCATCAAGATCTTGAGGACCCTAATATTGTACGTGTGACTTTCACTCCGATACACCGTCGTGAAGGTGGAATAGCGGGAACCATTGCCGTACTCCAGGATGTTACCGATCAGGAGAATTTGGAGGAATCGCGCCGTGAGTTCGTTGCTAACGTTTCCCATGAGCTGCGTACACCGCTGACGACTATCAAAAGCTATGCAGAGGCGCTGGATGACGGGGCACTGGATGATCCGCAGTTGGCTGCGCGATTTGTAGGGGTTATTCGCAATGAGACGGAACGTATGATACGTCTGGTTACGGATCTGCTCCATCTGTCTCGATTGGATTCCAAGGAAGCAAGGCTGCGGATGCAGCACACGGATATTGCTGAGATGCTAGAGGATGTGGCTGACCGGTTCTCTTTTCAAATTCGTCAGAAGCGTATTGATATCAGCACGAGAGTCCGCCGCGGAATCTCCAATGCATGGCTTGACCGTGATCAAATCGATCAGGTGCTGGGCAATCTCGTCTCGAATGCGCTGAAGTACACACCGGAAGGTGGTACGATCGAGCTTGAGGCCAGCCGCAATGAGGAAGGAATGCTGGCCATTTCCGTCCGGGACTCCGGAATAGGAATCCCTAAGAAAGACATTGAACGTATATTTGAACGCTTTTACCGTGTCGATAAGGCACGTTCACGTAATATGGGCGGAACCGGTCTTGGGCTGTCCATTGCCCGGGAAATTGTGAAGGCGCACGGAGGTTCAATTTCTCTGCAATCTGAACTGGACCAAGGCTCTAAGGTAACCTTTACCCTGCCTCTGGACGAGCAAAGGAGGGGGCAAGCGTGAAGGAAAGAGTAAAATCATGGATCCTTGCCCTGTTGGTGCTTAGCAGTCTTATTGAGAGTTATTACTTGATCTATCGCCTGCCGGGCAGTGACACAGCAGTCCTCTCGAAGAATCTGTATGTGAAGACTGATAACATGGGCCCGGAAGAGAAAGTCGAAGATTTGCTTTACCCTGACAAGATGATTATTCATCTGGGGGACAGTAAGCACACCCTTTTCTACCCCAGCTCGACTTTCTATAATCTAATCCTGAATCGGCTGAAGGGGCGCGGGTTTGAAAGCTTCCAGCGGCGATCCGTGCAGGACTTTGATTGGTCCAAGCTTCGGAGCGAGAATCCCGGTATTGAGCTGAGCTACGGTGCAGGCATTCCAGTGACGCTGCTGCAAAGGGTAATGCAGCTGACACCCGATTCTTTGTTTGCCGGGGAAAGTATTGACCGGATTTGGATCTATAACCTTAAGAATGACTCTAAGGCGCATGCCCTCTTTTTTAGTACCAGAGGAGATATAGTGTATGAAGCAGCAAAAGCCGATCTTACCGTACAGGATGTGCAGCAGCATGTGGACTTCGGCAAAAATTGGACACCGTATACGACAATTAACGGGGATTACTATGTACCAGACAGTAATGTAACCATTGTGGAAGCGGAAATCCCTTCAGATATGTATACCATCGAACAAATGCAGAGAAACCTTTTCCGCGATGCGGGGAGTACTCGATATATCCGTGAAAAAGACGGCTCGGAAATATACACAGATAGCAAGCGAAGCCTTCAGGTAGATCAAGAACAAAATTGGATGAGCTATAGTGATCCTACGGCTCTGCCTGTGGGAGAAAGTACACCTGCCAAGGATGTCCTTGAAGCTGTAGATTTTGTTAACAAGCATGGCGGATGGAGCGGGAGTTATCGGCTTGCAGCTGCTAAAGAAACCTCACTGGATCAGTTGGCGGCAACTGAAGAGGGGATAGAGGAAAGGCTGATTTCTTTTCAGCAGTATTATGGTTCCTACCCTTACGGGTCCTATCCCATCATGAATAAGCCGCAGCTTCAGTACGGGGTTATAAATCTGGATCTGCAGCAAGGGACGGTTTCTTCTTATGAAAGATCTTTGATGTATGTGGATGAGTCCAAGGCTATCAAGAAAATCGTCGAGCTGTCAGGCGGAGAAGTGTTGAAGAACCAGCTGGTTCAAATCGGCAAGGCGTCAGCAGTGAAGGATTTGGCACCAGCCTATGTTCCCGGGATAAAGGGTGACAAGCTGCAGCTGCATCCGGTATGGAAGGTTACGCTCAGTGACGGGACGATACTTACACTGAATTAGGTTATTCAATATGAGGGGGTTGGGGTATGGATTGGGGAAGAGCTAAAAATGTGCTGATTTATGCTTTCTTGCTGCTGAATCTGCTGCTGTGCTATCAGCTGTGGATGGATCTGCGGGATCAGGTCAGTGCCAATCTAGACTTCACTTCCCTCTCTGAAGAAACCCAGCAAATTATGGAGCAAAAAGGGATCCGTGTGCTGTCTCCCATCCCGGCAGCCACTCCTCAACTGCCCGATATAACTTATCGTTATTCAGGCGGGGAGCAGGATCAGAAGCCTGTGCAGCTGAAGCAGCCGATAGACAGCAAGCTTATCTATTCCTCTTTCTCGGAGTTAAGCAGTCTGCTCGAGAGCGAGATTCCGGACATCGCGAGCTATGAGCTTGATTCTCAGGAAAGCGAGGTCGGAAAGTACGTTCTCCATCCGCTTGTCCAGAAGCAGTGGCCGTTGTTCAGAGTAAGTCTGGAACTGATAAACAGCAATCAGAAGATTGTAGCTTACCGAAGACCCCAGATTGAAATTGGGCCGAGCAGCAACCAAGAGGTTCAGAAGGTACTTCCGGCTTCCCAGGCGCTTAGCAGTTTAATAGAGAAGTATTTTGCACCGAATACGGTAGTGAAAGATATTGAGCTCGGTTATTACGGTGAATTGTTCAACTCCGAGAGCCAAGTGGCGGCCCCGATGTGGCGCTTCGTGCTGGAGAATGGAAAGTCGTATTATGTACATGGCATCAGTGCGGACATCATCAGTCCGAAGACAACAGAGTAGAAGGAGTAGGGGCTTTATGGGGATTTCATTTACAGTGCTGTCTAGCGGATCTACCGGCAACGTTACTGTAGTACGCAATGGCGAGACTACTCTAATGATAGATGCAGGACTTAGCGCGAAAAGAATAGATGAATTACTGAGCATGCGAGAGGTAACTGGCGAGGAAATTGACGGCATTTTGGTAACACATGAGCACTCAGACCATATTAAAGGACTGGGCGCAATGGCGCGCAAGTATGACCTTCCGATCT
This sequence comes from Paenibacillus wynnii, assembly GCF_000757885.1. Classification (NCBI taxonomy): domain Bacteria; kingdom Bacillati; phylum Bacillota; class Bacilli; order Caryophanales; family Paenibacillaceae; genus Paenibacillus; species Paenibacillus wynnii. The sequence goes on from NZ_JQCR01000002.1 coordinate 2,057,868, forward strand.
ATGCCAACACCAATACTTGGGCGGCTATTGAAAAAGGAGTCGGGAAAATACAGGAGCATAATAAGATCATCATGGAAACCGGTCAGTACCGCGACTTTGGCAGTATGCGTGTAGAATCGTTTGCCATTTCTCATGATGCTGCGGAGCCGGTAGGTTATAATTTTTATGATGGCAAGGAGAAGCTGTGCGTAGCTACGGACTTGGGTTATGTGAGTGAAAAGGTGAAGCTGGCTATATCAGATGCAGATGTACTGGTACTAGAAGCTAATCATGATATTGAGCTGCTGCGAATGGGTAGATATCCGTGGAATACCAAACGGCGTATCCTTGGAGATATGGGGCATTTATCGAATGATGCTGCAGGAGCTGCTCTAAGTGAGATTCTTACCGGTCGTACAAAAAGGACCTATTTGGCCCATTTAAGCAGAGATCACAATATGATGGATTTGGCTAGAATGTCGGTTCGCGCTGCGATGGAGGATTTAGGCTGCTTCTTCAAAGACGGTGAATTTAAATTGTGTGATACGTATTATGACCGTCCTACGCCATGGGATAAGGTGAGCCAGTCATAAGCCCGTCTAACTCGGCGGCCTTACGTTCCAGTTCTTGACGGGAGATGAGTCCTTTCTCAATAAGCAATTCAACTAGGGCGCTGACAGTAAGCATCATGTGATAGTGTTCGTCTTTTAAATCACCCAGCTTGCCAATAAACTGGACCAGATCCATGCTTGTAGAGAATGAGTCCATAGGATATCCTCCCTTAAAATGTTTAACCATAATCTTGCCAAAATTATGCAGAAATTTTACATTGGAAAACCAACGTCCCGGCTTCAGCCTGTGATACAATCATAAAGAGAAACGAGAGTTTTAACGGTAGGCACTTCTACGCTTAAGAGTTATTTGATTTCTACTATTGTAGTCTTATAAGACATTAAATATTCCACTATATTGAAAGAATATGAGAGTTGCGGAGTGAAACCTTTTAGTACTTTGAGGAGTCTAAAAGAGTGATAGAGGGGAGAGGATTTCAAGGTGGGACTGTTTGATGATGATTTCTATTCAACCAAAGTATCTCGACGCAAAGAGCGTAAAGCATTGAAGCCATCTTCAACCCGCGGCTGGCCGGTAAGAAAACCGCGCCTGAGTCTGTCAACTCTTCAAATTTCTGCGATCAGCTCTTTGATCAGTGCAGTAGTTGCAGTGCTCTTATTCAGTTTAGTTACAGGACAACTGGGCCATGAAACCACAGCTGTACCTGCAATGATACAGAATGTTACACCGAGCAGCGGTGATCCGTATGATCGAATTATTCAGGCAGCTGCAATGGTTCGCCCGGCAGTGGTCAGCATAATTAATCACAAAGAGGATAATAAGGAACTTAATATTCTTAATGAGTCGGCACTCGGGTCCGGTGTTATCTATAAAAAAACAGATGCCAAGGCATTCATAATTACGAATAACCACGTTATTGACGGTCCGGGCAAGCTTGAAGTCGTTACGGTTGACGGTGAGACTCGACCGGCCACCCTTGTGGGCACAGATCGGGTAAGTGATATCGCGGTGCTGTCCATTGATGCTAAAGGTATCAATATGGTGGCACAAATTGGCGATTCCTCCAAGCTTCGTCTGGGAGAGACGGTCATAGCTATCGGTAATCCCTTGGGTCTGGGCGATACGCTTACGTCCGGGATTGTCAGCTATACAGAACGAAAGATTCCGGTATCCCTTAATCAGGATGGTGTATATGACTGGGAGCAAGAAGTCATTCAGACAGATGCAGCTATCAATGAAGGTAATAGCGGCGGTGCTCTAGTGGATTTGAACGGTCAGGTCATTGGTATAAATACAATGAAAATTTCAGATACAGGTGTGGAAGGATTGGGATTTGCTATTCCGGCCAACCATGTGATGAAAACGGCAAATGAGCTAGCGGAGAAAGGGCGAATTGCCCGATCCTATCTGGGTGTATATTCGGTTGATCTGAATAATCCCTATATACCGCTTGCTGAAGAACAACTGAAGAAATTGAACCTTCCTGATAGCATTAAGGATGGTGCGGTTGTACTGGATGTGGTTGGACCGGCTAAAGAGGCAGGCCTGAAATTCAATGATGTAATCACCAAGTTCAATAGCGAGCCGATTACGTCAACCCTATCTCTGCGGAAGTATTTATATGATCATACGGAGATTGGGACCCAGCTGAAGATCACCTTTTACCGTAATGGAGTCATGAAAGAAGTCTCCGTAACTCTCCAGGAAAAACCACAGGAATAAAAAAAATCAGGGCAGCATATACTGGATATAGCAGTGTTGTACAAACGGGCTGATAACCCTTACATTGGGAAGTCAGCCTTATATGGGGAAAAACGGAGAAATACGGATAGGACATCTTGCCTTTGAATCTTAGGTGTGGTAATATGATAATACTCATACAGCTGATGAATAATTTTCTTATTGAAAAGGGCTGTTATTTCAAATAAAACCCTTTTCAATGTGTTAATTTTTTCTTTGTTTGAAGATAAAAAGAACATATTAATTTAAATTTGTGGAGGTAACACACATGCAAACAGGTACAGTTAAATGGTTCAACGCAGAAAAAGGTTTCGGATTCATCGAGGTTGAAGGCGGAAGCGACGTATTCGTTCACTTCAGCGCAATTACTGGCGACGGCTTCAAAACTTTGGACGAAGGCCAACGCGTTGAATTCAACGTTGTTCAAGGCAACCGTGGACCACAAGCCGAAAACGTTGTAAAACTGTAATATAGAAGGCACCGTCCCCGCTTGTGAAAGTTGGGACGGTCTTTTTTTATTTCGTTTAGCCAACTTGTGACATAAAGGAAGGGAGGAACGGTAATGAACTACCGGAAGAAGCCTTTGGAGGAAATACCGGAAGAAAATACTGCAATATGGGCCTGTACCAGTGAGGGCTGTAATGGATGGATGAGAGATAATTTCGCATTTGAACATGCGCCTTCTTGCCGTCTCTGTGACTCCCCAATGGAACGAAGCATGAAGATGCTTCCAATATTGCTTAATTCGAATGGCGATCTCAAATCGCTGAAGAAGGGTATTTCCATTCCCTAACCAACGCCTTTATGGGCCAAGATTTTTATAGATCCAATTAAAACTCCAAGACGGTAAAACCGTCTTATTTTTTTTGCTTTTTATCGATAATTTGTGATATTTGTCACAAATTTATACTTTTTAAGCCCGAAACAGGGTGTATAATGTGATTAATATCACACTTTATTCCTTCAATTTTTGACAGAATATAAATACTGAATTGGGAAAAAGGAAGGGGAGAATTATGGATATAGTAGCGCTGTCGCGTTTGCAATTTGCATCAACGACGATTTTTCACTATTTCTTTGTGCCAGTATCGATTGGTTTAGCACTGATAATTGCAATTATGGAGACTATGTATGTAAGAAAAGGCGATGAAGAGTACAAAAGAATGGCGCAGTTCTGGGGTAAGTTGTTCCTCATCAACTTTGCGGTTGGTGTAGTTACAGGGATATTACAGGAATTCCAGTTCGGCATGAACTGGTCTGATTATTCCCGCTTTGTCGGGGACGTATTTGGTGCTCCGCTTGCTATTGAAGCGCTGTTGGCCTTCTTCTTGGAATCTACGTTTATCGGTTTGTGGATTTTTGGCTGGGATAAGGTATCCAAGAGAATTCACCTGCTGTCCATATGGATGGTAGCGATCGGAACGATGCTATCAGCCTTCTGGATTCTAGCGGCTAACTCCTTTATGCAGCACCCTGTAGGCTTCGCTATTAATAATGGCCGAGCAGAAATGAATGACTTCTTTGCCTTGATTACCAACGGGCAATTGATCGTTGAGTTCCCGCACACCGTGCTCGCTGCTTATGCAACCGGTGCATTCCTTATCACGGGAATCAGTGCATATAAACTGTTGAAGAAGCAGGATGTATCTTTTTTCAAGAAATCGTTCGAGATTGCAGCTATTGTAGGTATTATCTCTTCCATTGGTGTAGCTGTAGCAGGACATGCACAGGCTCAATACCTGGTTGAGACCCAGCCGATGAAGATGGCAGCCTCTGAAGGATTATGGGGTAAAAGTGGCGATCCGGCACCTTGGACCGTTTGGGCGAATATTGATCCCGAGAACAAAGTAAGCAGTGGCGAATTCAAAATCCCGTACTTACTCAGCTTTCTATCTTATAGTAAGTTCTCAGGTGAAGTTAAAGGAATGAATGAGCTGCAGGCTGAGTATGAGCAAAAATATGGTCCCGGGGATTACATTCCTCCGGTACGTACAACGTTCTGGAGTTTCCGCATCATGGTTGCCGCAGGTACAGCTATGATCTTCCTGGGCATGTATGCCATTTATCTGATGTGGCGTAAACAAATGGACCGTCCGAACACTTGGTTTATGCGGTTCATGTTCTGGGGCTTGCTGCTTCCTCCGATCGCAAACACTGCCGGTTGGGTAATGACAGAGTTTGGACGTCAACCTTGGACTGTATTTGGACTTATGCAGACTAAAGATAGCGTATCACCTAATATTACGACGGGTCAGGTGTTGTTCTCAGTAATTTCATTTACAGTTATTTATGCAATACTCGGAGCAATACTAGTGGGCTTATTCATTAAGGTGATCAAAAAAGGCCCTTATAACATGGATAACGATCACGATCACGGCTCTTCGCATGACCCATATAACAAGGAGGGATCCCATGCTTTCTCTTAATGAACTGTGGTTTGTGCTGATTGCAGTGCTTTTTATAGGATTTTTCTTTCTGGAGGGCTTTGATTTTGGTGTAGGGATGCAAACGCAGTTGTTGGCTAAGAATGATACAGAACGCCGGGTTCTTATTAACTCCATTGGACCTTTCTGGGATGCTAATGAAGTGTGGCTGATAACCGGTGCCGGTGCGATGTTCGCTGCTTTTCCGGACTGGTATGCTACATTGTTCAGCGGATTCTATATTCCATTTGTATTCGCTCTACTGGCATTGATTGCCCGCGGTGTGGCCTTCGAATTCAGAGGCAAACGGGATTCGCTGGCTTGGAGAAGAACTTGGGATGCCTGCATCTTCTTCGGAAGCATTGTCCCCCCGTTCCTGCTGGCTGTAGTGTTCGCAAGCTTCATTAAGGGCTTGCCAATTGATGCTGATATGCAGATGTACGCCGGATTTACGGATATTGTTAACGTGTATACAGTGGTAGCCGGAATTACAGTAGTTATGCTGTGCTTAGTACATGGACTGATGTTCACCACTCTTCGTACAGTTGGCGGCCTGCAAGTTCGGGCACGCAAGCTGGCTCAGAAGTTACTGCTTCCATTGGGCGCGCTGTTGCTTACGTTTGTAATCATGACCTATTTCATGACTGATGTATTCGAAGTTCGCGGTACTGTGCTTCTAATTGTAGTGATATTGGGTATTATTGCTTATGTGCTCGGCGGATACTTCATGACGAAGAAGAAAGACGGCTGGGCGTTTGGAATGACGGGGGCTGTAATGGCCTTATCGGTGGCTTCGATCTTTATCGGGTTGTTCCCAAGAGTGATGATCAGCTCCATTGATCAAGCCTACAATCTGACCATTACCAATGCAGCCTCGGGACAATACTCTCTGAAGGTAATGACGATTGTAGCACTTACAATGCTCCCGTTCGTTCTGGGATATCAAATTTGGAGTTACTTTATTTTTCACAAACGGATTAATGAGAAGGAGCATCTTGAATACTAATGGATAAAAATTTGCTTGGGTACAAAGGAGTTAAGCCGGTCTTTCTGATCGTGGGCTTCCTTACCCTGGTGCAAAGCTTGTCTATTCTTCTGCTGGCTAAATGGCTGGCAGAAGTCATCTCTGCGCTGTTTGCGGGAGAACCGCTGAAGGAACAATGGGGCATTGCGCTGTTGTTCCTTCTTGCATTTCTAGTGCGACATGCGTGTGCCATGCTGATGAGTCATGTCTCTTACCGCTTCGCGGAAGCGACTGGCAGCAGTATGCGGAAGGAAATGATGGATAAGCTGTTCCAGCTGGGGCCTCGAATGGTCGGTGACCGTGGAACCGGGAATCTAGTTACGCTTGTATTGGAAGGCGTCACGAAGTTCCGAACATACCTGGAGCTTATCATTCCACGGATGGTAGGCATGTCGGTTACACCAGTTCTGCTGCTTTTGTATATCTTTACGCTGGATACGACGAGCGGCATTGTCCTTACGGTAACGATGCCCATTATTATTGTTTTTATGATTTTGATCGGATTGACGGCACGTAAGCAAATGGATCGGCAGTTGAAGTCTTACCGTACCCTGTCCAATCATTTTGTGGATTCGCTGCGCGGATTAGAGACGCTGAAATTTCTGGGACGCAGCCGCAGCCACAGCGAGAGCATTGCCGCGGTAAGTGATCGTTATCGTTCGGCTACTATGCGCACATTGCGCGTAGCTTTCTTATCCTCGTTCGCACTAGACTTTTTCACGATGCTGTCGGTCGCTTCGGTAGCGGTTAGCTTGGGGCTGCGGTTGGTCAATGATCAGATGACGCTGGTTACGGGTCTCACGATTCTAATTCTCGCACCTGAATATTTCCTGCCCGTTCGATTGGTAGGTGCAGATTTCCATGCCACCTTGGACGGGAAGGAAGCCGGGGAAGCCATGAAGAGCATCATAGATAGAGATACGGTTAAGGCGGAGGTTCTAGATCGTTCTGTTTCCTCTATGGACTCGGTATTTGCATGGCATAAAGATAGTGAATTAATGCTGAATGATGTGGGTATGGATTATGAGGAAGGCGGCGTTTCTTCACTCGCAGGGATTAACCTTAAGTTTACAGGTACCCGTACAGTGGGGATCATCGGAGAGAGCGGCGCCGGCAAGTCCACGCTAGTCGATATATTGGGGGGATTCCTGCATCCAACTTCCGGAAGCATTACGGTCAATGGAACTCGTGTCAGTGCTTTGACGGATGAGGAGTGGCGGAAACAGACCTCCTATATCCCGCAAAGGCCGTATATCTTCAGTGGTACTTTGGCGGACAATGTGCGGTTCTATTATCCCGATGCCTCCATGGATGAAGTAAGCAGAGTAGTAGACGCAGCTGGACTATCAAAGCTCGTGTCCTCACTGCCGAACGGACTGGACGAAATGATAGGCGGCGGCGGTCGCTCTCTCAGTGGAGGGCAGGAGCAGCGCGTCGCCTTGGCCCGTGCCCTGCTTAGCAGCCGTCCAATTATACTGTTAGACGAGCCGACTGCCCATCTGGACATCGAGACGGAGTATGAGCTGAAGGAAACGATGCTGCCGCTGTTCGCAGGGAAGCTGGTATTCTTGGCTACGCACCGCCTGCATTGGATGATCCATATGGACATCATTATTGTGATGCATCTAGGTCAAGTGGCTGAGGTGGGTACTCACAAAGAATTGATAGCCCGCAAGGGTGTATATTATGAGCTTATTCAATCGCAATTGGAGGGAATCCATTGAAACGTGAAGGATGGTTTGCTCCGTATATATCGCCGTATTTCTGGCGCTTTGTACTTATAATCGTGCTTGGAGCGCTGACAGTTTTCTCAGCATCGTCCCTGATGTATACGTCAGGATTTCTGATCTCGAAAGCGTCCACGCCTATTGAAAATATTTTAATGATCTATGTGCCGATAGTGGGGGTACGAACCTTTGGAACCAGCCGGGCAGTAATTCACTATGTGGAACGTCTGGTAGGGCATGATACAATCCTGCGGATTCTCTCCAAAATGCGTATTCGTCTCTATAATATTCTGGAGCCGCAGGCGCTGTTTCTGTCCTCGCGTTTCCGTACGGGTGACATTCTCGGCATGCTGGCTGACGACATTGAGTATTTGCAAAATGTATATCTGCGTACGGTATTTCCTAGTGTAATCGCTTTGTTGCTGTATGCGGCTGTGGTCATTTCATTGGGAACGTTCGATATTGCCTTTGCGCTGCTGATGGCGTTGTATATTCTTGTATTGGTTGTGGTGCTTCCGCTCATTTCGCTGCTGTTCACGCAAAAGCGTCAGCGGGAAGTCAAGCAGGAGCGCAATAGTCTCTATCAAAAGCTGACGGATGCTGTACTAGGCATGGGTGATTGGGTGATTAGCGGACGGCAAGCTCAGTTCGTGGATACCTATGAAGCGGATGAGAAAAGAGTTGCCCGTACCGACGCTGCCCTGCGGGGGTGGGCTAGACTTCGTATGTTCATTGGACAGGCGATTGTGGGTGTTGGCGTTGTATCCCTGCTGTTCTGGGCGGCGGGACAATACGCTAGCGGTGCGATTGTGGGCACCCTAATTGCTGCCTTTGTATTGGTGGTATTCCCGGTAGCAGATGCATTTCTGCCGGTATCCGAAGCGGTAGAGAAGATTCCGCAATACCGCAACTCCCTGGAGCGTTTGGCCGGAGTAGAAGCCGATGAGGAGCATGCAATGGCTGCTGGGTTGACGCTGGACAATGCGACTGCGGCGGCAATGGATGTACAATCTGTTCATATTCAGCTGAAAAATGCCGGATACCGCTATGGAGCGAGTGAAAGTGAAGAATGGTCGATACGCGATTTGAATCTCGACATTCCACAAGGTAAAAAGATTGCTATTATCGGCCGTAGTGGAGCTGGTAAATCAACACTGCTGAAGGTCATTCAAGGCGTGATTAAGCCTTCCATGGGGTCGACTGTGATTAACGGGATGGATGCAGCGGCGTATGGGGAAAGAATTCCTTCGATTATTTCGGTGCTGAACCAAAGTCCGCATCTGTTCGATACTACGGTAGCTAATAATATCCGTTTGGGAGATCCAGACGCGTCAGACGAGGCCATTAAGAAAGCTGGAGCACTTGCGAAACTGGATACACTCATCTCTTCACTGCCAGAGGGCTATAATACACCTGTGCGTGAAGCGGGGCAACGGTTTTCCGGTGGGGAAAGACAACGGATCGCACTCGCGCGTATTTTGCTGCAGAATACACCGGTTGTTGTACTCGATGAGCCAACCGTTGGATTAGATCCGCGGACGGAGCGTGAGCTGCTGGCTACGATTTTTGAGGCGATGGCTGAAAAAACGTTAGTCTGGGTGACGCATCATCTGGTGGGTGCGGAGCAAATGGACGAAGTCATTTTCATGGAGAATGGTTCTGTGGAAATGCGCGGCACGCATGCGGAGCTGATGGAACGGGAGCCGAGATATCGCCGATTGTATGAGCTGGATCGACCGGTGGAGTTTCTGAGTGTATAGATGACAATAAGATTCCTTCTAACTCCTGAGCGGGGTGAGGGAATCTTTTTTTTGTAAGGAGAAATAAATTGAAAAAACAAAAAGATCATGGTAGGGTTTATTTATTATGGGAATTATTAACTTTCCGTATTATAAGCTAGGGGGATGTTTACCAATGAATCTAACCTGGAATTTGGACAGCCTATATACTTCATTTTATTCAGAGGGATGGAAAGCGGATCGTGAACGACTCAAGCATCATATACATGCTTTAAACGAATGGGCAGATCTAAGTCTTAACGATAGGAGTCAGCCTTCTACTCTCATAGAGGAGTTTCTAAAGCGGTATAATGGATTCAAAAGCGTATACGCTTGTTTGTCTTGTTACTTGGAACTAATCCTAAGTGCGGATAGCAGAAATACGGAAGCAATGGATATGTTGGATGATATTGAGTGTGAAGGTGCAGATATAGTGAATGTTTGTGTAATCTTCAACAAATGGCTTAATTCCATAGATGGCTTGGATGAAGTTATAGACCGTTCGCCCTATCTTATGGAGCACCGGTTTTATTTGAATGAGCTTCTGAGGCAATCCAAATATGTATTGAGTGAAGAGGTAGAGGTGGTTATTGCAAGGCTGCAAAGCACAGGGTCCAAAGCATGGCAAAGGTTGTATATGAATAGTGTCTCCAATGTACTTGTGGATGTTGAGGTTGAAGGGGAATCCCGTCGATTGTCACTCTCCGAACTGCGGAATATGGCCTACGACACAAACTCTACGTTGAGAAAAGCAGCATATCATGGGGAATGGGAAGCCTATAGGGACATAGCAGAGGTAAGCGCGGCCTGTATAAATGGAATCAGCGGTGAGGCCCTTACGATTTATGGGATGAGAGGGTATGAGTCTCCTTTAGCAAAGGTTCTTGCCTCCTCGAGAATGGACCGTGAAACCTTAGAGGTCATGTTATCCGCTATAAAAGAGAGCCTGCCTGCATTTCATACCTATTATTTGAAGAAAGCTCAAAGGTTAGGGCATACCGCGAGCCTTCCCTTTTATGATATTTTCGCCCCAATAAATGAAGGTATTAAAGTCCTAACATATGCAGAGGCTAGGGATTGTATTGTCGACAGCTTCCGAACCTTTAGTGATGAGCTTGCCGATTTTGCCCAGAAGGTCTTTGATAATCACTGGATTGATGCCGAGCCGAGAGCGGGAAAAGGAAATTACGGCATGTGTGTCGACATTTTCCCCATACAAGAAAGCCGTATCATGACCACCTTTACCGGGAGTTACACGGATGTAGGGGTACTCGCTCATGAAATTGGACACGCTTACCATAGTTCCTGCCTTTCCGGCGAAAAGATGATAAACACGGATTACCCTACTCCTATTGCCGAGACCGCTTCGATCTTCTGTGAAACCATAATCAATCATGAGTTACTTAAGCTCGCACCCACGGAAGACGGTATTTCCCTCCTGGAGCGAAGTATTTCGGATGCGGGTTATTATGTTGTTGATTTTTATGGAAGGTATTTATTCGAGAATCAGTTATACGAAAAAAGACAGCACGGCACCTTGTCTGTGGAGGAGCTGAACGAGCTAATGCTTGCTTGTATGCAGGAAGCTTACGGGCAGAGTATTGACCCTGCAACAATCCATCCTTATATGTGGATTAATAAAGTGGGATATTATATGGCGGGCAACGAGTTTTTGAATTTCCCCTATTCGTTCGGGTTATTGTTCTCCAAAGGTCTTTATGCGCAATATAAAAAACAGGGAAGAGATTTCGTTGCCCGATACCATTCGTTCTTAAGCGCTACGAGCAAAAATAATATTGTTGATGCTGCACAACTCATGGAGATTGATGTTCACTCTCTGCAATTTTGGAGAGATGCTTTAGCGCTTATTGCGGAAGAGATCGAAGATTTCGTTAACAGAGCTTAAAGTTTGCGATCCGGACGTAAAGAGAGTTCCCTTTTCCCTAGAATTATGGTAGAACAGTAGTAGTAGTATTACACCGTAGCGGCACAGAAAGGGATGCTTGGTTGATGTATGTAGTGTGTAAGGAACATGTGGAATTAGCTATTGATATGTTTGTGGATGAGTATGAGGATGCACCTGACATTGTGGATTTGAAGGATACGGAATTCTCGGATTGGGATCCGCCGGCAAAATGTGCAGAATGCGATAATAATGCGGAGTATTTGGTGGTCTAAGGATTGAAATTAGGCAGACGAAGATGATCTAACATATAGAAAAATGTAGGATGAAGGGCGTGAATCACGTCCTTTTTTTAATTATAAGAAAGTGTAAGTTTTCAGTATACTTTGCTTTCCCTATTGGTTGATGGAGACAGACCTTGAAATTTGATTAATTTTGTAGGATGAAAAGCGATGCTCCGAATCATGACTCGGAGCATCGCTTTTTTTCGTTGAATTCCCGCATTCCAGCGACTAAACTAAAGAAACTCCTTGGATTGGGTAATAACTATAAAGAACGCATTCATTTGGATCTATAGATGAAATTCACCGGGAGGTATTTATATGACACAAACAATATATCTGCACATTTGGAGACACCGGATCAACTGCGGGCAGCACTTGCCGAAGTAGCAAGGTGGGAGAAGTCACAGAACCAGTTAATGATATGGGATCGCGTTATGCGCCTCCCGTTCAAGCTGCTGGATAAGATTACACCCAAGGTCATTAGCGATAAAATAGGTCTGGTATTGGACGAGCTGGGCAACTATATCCAGAACGGCGGGAATTACTTGGTCGCTGGTCGCAAGGTAGGCAAGATAATGGCTGCTCAAAGTGTAGCCGCTGGCGGTCTGGAGACGGGGCCATACCCTCTGTCTGTTATGAATGCCGCTTCCCTGCAGTTATCTAAAAGTCGCCGCAATTTCGCTACTGCTCAAGGAGCAACTACCGGATTTGGCGGTCTGTTCACACTTGCTGCTGATATTCCAGCCTCCCTGGGGTTATCCCTAAAGGTTATTCAGGAGATCGGCCTGTGTTATGGTTATGATCCTACCGAGAAGACGGAGCGAATATTTACGGTGAAGGTTATGCAGTTTGCTCTATCGGACATTGTAGGCAAAAAGACTATCCTTGATGAGTTAAATTTGCAGACAGGTGGAGACGGTGATATTACGGCCGGTACGAATGCAGCCATCTCCAAAATTCAAGGCTGGAGAGAGGTGATCACCGTCTACCGCGACAACTGGGGCTTGAAGAAAATGCTGCAGGCCATTCCGGTAGCGGGGATGTTTTTCGGTGCTTACACCAATCGGAAAACGCTGGAGGAAGTAGCGGAAGCCGCACGTATGCTGTATCGTAAGAGAAGGATTTTGGATAGGCTGGCGAGTAGCGAAGAGTTCGCGAAGTGAAAGAAAATAACTATCTTTATAAGGGAATCAGGTGGAGGGTTTTATGCTTATTCAAATTATCGGCGTAGGCAAATTGAAGGAAAAGTATTTGATGGACGGCATCGCGGAGTATGCCAAGAGGCTTACGCCATACCTCAAGTTCCAAGTGATTGAGGTGGCGGATGAAAAAGCACCCGACTCTCTAAGCGAAGCTGAGGTCGGGATGGTAAAAGCGCGCGAGGGCGAACGTATCCTCGCGCACATTAAGAGCGAGGCGCATGTTATTGCGCTCGCGATCGACGGCAAGCTCTGGAGCTCGGAAGAGCTTGCCGGAGAGATCGACAGGCTCGGCACCTACGGGACGAGCCATGTCGTCTTCGTCATCGGAGGGAGCCACGGCCTCTCCGATGACGTCATGCGCCGCGCGCAGCAGCGCATGAGCTTCGGGCGCATGACGCTGCCTCATCAGCTCATGCGGCTGGTGCTGGTGGAGCAGGTCTACCGGGCCACTACAATAAATAAAGGGCTTAAGTACCATAAATAATTCTAGTTGGGGGCGGATTGGGGACGGAATTTTTCGAGCCTGTCTGAGGCTTCATCGGCTAATTTCTTCGTAACGTGGGAATAAGTGTTGGCCGTTGTCTGGTAATCAGCGTGGCCGTGACGCTCTTGGATTACCTTAAGGCTGATTCCTTCTTCAAGTAGTAGAGTAGCAGAGGTGTGCCGGAGATCGTGTAAACGGATATGCGGTAACTCATGTTTAGTGGTAAACTCTTTCCATCGATGAGATGGCACAACTCTATAGAATGGCTTGCCTATCCCGTTATGGAATACATACTGAAAATCACCGCCTTGCCATATCTCTTTGTTTTTATCTTTGCGGATATCCCATTCTGTTTTAAAAATAGCTAGGTCGTCCATAAACCATTGTGGCATTTTAACAATTCTAGTTGAGTCATCGGATTTAGGGTCTTTTATAATTTGTCCTGCGGCAAGGGATTTGCTAATACTGATTAATCGTGACTCGAAGTTGATATCATCCCACTCTAAAGCCAACATTTCTCCTCTTCTAAACCCCCCGATCATGCAAGCAGTAAAGAACATCCTCCAGTTGTTTGGCTCACTCTGCAGAGCGGTTAACGCGGCGGCAGCCTGGTCTGCGTCATAATATTTCTTTGAACGGGTATCCCCTTTTGGACGATCTACTCCGTCCATTGGATTAACCTTTATAATTTTCCATTGCTTCGCTTTTCCGAATATGCTTCTCAAAATCGAGTGATTGCATCGTTGTAGGCTAACCGAGTATGCCGAAAGTGACTCAATAAAATCTACACAGTGCATGGTTCTAATATCTTGAATCTGTCGGTGGCCAAAGAAAGGGATGATGTGTTTATTCAAATGTCCTTTATAGGTCGCAATCGTATTCGGCGACAGCTTCATTAGGTATTTTTCGTATTTCTGCTCAACAAATTCACTAAATGTGAATCTCCCTGGTTGAATATATTCACCGGACTCCACTTCTACTTTGAAGGCGGCCAACTCACTATCCAGGTGATCCTTGAGCTTTTTCGTGGTCTTCAGCAAGGCAGTATCTTCTACGGTGACCGTCTTCCTGCGTCGGTCCCTTGTGCCATCAGGCAATTCACCCACATCAATAGTAAGCCGCCAGGAACGTTCTCCTCTCTTCTCTATACTACCTTTCAATTACAGCACCCCCTTGTTCTTCTTAAGTTGCCGTTTCAATTTTAGAATTTCTTTGAATTCATCGATATCCCGGAGTTCATCTTCTGTCCAACCATCCTCCTCGTGATGGGGCACAATAGTTTCATTTCCATCGCTTAATTGCTCATAACTATTTTGTGCAGTTTCTTCTTCGTGTTTCAAATAATCTAAGTAAGCATTTATATCACCGTTATAGTATTGAGTGATTGCGTCTTCGTACATTTCATATTTAATTAAAAATTCTTGGACCGTCATTCCAAAATTATCGGTAATATTTCTCAATAATTCGGAAGTTAAAGGGATATTATCATTTTCTATTAGGAAAAGAGATTCAGACGAAATCTGAATTGCTGTGGATAAATCTTCCAGAGAAATATTTCGATCTTCTCTTTCATCTTTAATATAACAACCGATTTTATAGATCTGTCCCCAGCCCACAAGGTTGTCAATGGACACTTTAAAAAATGCGGCCACTTTTTGTAATTTTTCTAGTGAAGGTGAACTTTTTATCCAGTTGTAAATTGTGCCGTTGCCGAAACCAAGTTCTTTTTCCAGTTTCGGAATCGTCGTGCCGTTTTTATAACAGAGATTTTTTATGTTATCAACTATTCCCAATTCACACACTCCTAAAATAGATTATAATCAAACAAACAACCGATTATAATCAAAATTGATATTGACCTACCGATTATAATCGGTTAGTATTAACTCAACAGCTTAATTAATAGCAAAAAAGGCGACAAAAAGAACAGGTCAAATGACCATATTTAAAAATCGTTCCCCAACGACGTTTATTTTGTTTTGCCTTCATGTCTGATATTAGATTATTTTCAGTCGAGTGTCAACAATTAAGCTGTATTTTTTACAAAGCTTTACAAAGGAGGTTGATAAAATGCAGTACTATACGGAGTTTGGAGCTGAAGCCAGGAAAGTCATGCTTCAGAAAAGTATCAAGATGAAGGACGTAGCGCAGGAGCTTGGCGTTTCTGTTACTTACGTTTCTGAAATATTCAAAGGGACGCGTCCAGGAGAAAAACAAAAGCCCCGTATTGCTGAGATGCTTGGGCTGGAATGCGAGGTGTAAGAATGACAGCACTTGAAAAGGCAATCTCCGACATTGTATCCGTGCATGTCGCAGAAGCTGAAAAACGCATCTTGGAGCGGATGTCCGCAGCGTCGGACCGGACACTTAATGTACCTGGTGCCTGCGAATATCTCTCCATAAGTGACTATACTCTTCGGCAGCTTTGCAAAGCAAAGCGTATCCCCCACCGGATTGTCGGTGCAGAAGGTAGTAAGAATCCACGTTACCTTTTCAGTACTTCCAGCCTTGATCGGTGGAAACGAGAAGAGGAAGAACAGAATTATCATCGGGGAGGAACTTACCCATGAACATTAATATTCAAGCCGAATTGACTGCGGCCAAACTCCACTTGGAACGTGCCATCGAGGGCATGCTGCAGCAGCGCGACATCAAGCATGTGACTGGACTCGGCCGTGCCAAGCACACCGTGCAGGAGACGCTGACCCAGATCCAGCGGGAGGAGGCAGGCCATGTTAGCCACTTCAAAGTTTGCTGACCCTGTGTTTGATGCCTTGTCCCACAAGCTGCAGTTGATGCGTGACCGCTGGGCCATCCAAAACGGCCGACTGATCGTCGCAGATCCAGAAGCTGCTATCTGGTGGCTGGATAAGGAGATCGCTGAAATGGAGGCAGGTCAGTGAGGAACAAGTATCCAGGCGTATGTTACCGCTGCGGACAATGGGTAGATGCCGGCAAAGGACACTTTGAGCGCTATTCCGGCCAGTTCCGCGTCCAGCACGCCGAGTGCGCCATCAAGTACCGCGGCACTAATCAGAATTACCTGAAGGGAGGTGAGAAAAATAATGAGTGAACCTGTAACGAAGCCGCTAGGCTGGGGAATGGTCGCTGTAATGATCGACAACCAGATCATAGGCAAGCAACTGCACCTGTTTGAAGCAGAAACCACCATGTCGGGCGTCTACGTCCCACCGAAGCAGATCAAAGTCGAAGAGGTTGAAAAGCTGCGGGACTTCCTGATCGAGCAGATGCCGCCAGATGACTTGCTGTCCCTGCTGGCTACACTGGAGAAGGCTGTAAACGAAAAAGACGACTCAACGGATCCTACCCCGTGAATCGTCCACATTTAAAACATCATTTGAGGTCAGTGTACCACTGGCCAGAAGGAGATGCAATATGAAATCTACTGGAATTGTTCGCCGCATTGATGAATTGGGCCGTGTCGTGCTGCCGAAGGAGCTTCGCCGTACGCTGGGAATCGCTCCATTGGATCCGCTTGAAGTGTTTGTCGATGGCGACAAGATCGTCCTGAAGAAGTATACCCCCGGCTGCACCTTGTGCGGCAGCATTGAAGAACTGAAGCATCTGTCTGGCAAGCCGATCTGCACCACCTGCATCACTGAAGTAATTCGCCTGCAGGAGAATGCCTAATGTTGGCCATCCATAAGGTTCACCGGAAACTGGCTGAAATCGTCGAGATGAACCTGGATCTGAACGGGAACTTGCTTATCGGAAAAGTTGAGCTGCAGCTGATCCTGAAGTTGCTTCGGGAAAATTACGCGCTGGTGTACACATTGGATGGTCTGAAAGAGCTTGCCCTTCATGCTTACGAAATGGGTGACATGGATTGGCAGATGGATTTGTGCGCTCAAATTGATGAACTGGAAGCGCAAATGATATAGAAAGGGGCGCGGCATCATGCCCAAAGTAATAAAGCTGGCTCAGTTCTGCCGGTGCGAAGTCTGCGGCCATCCAAAGGCCATCAAGCAGATCCGGCAATGGAACGATCGCAACGTCTGTACTTATTGCATTTCATCCATATTATCCGAGGAGGAATCGTTTTGAAGGGATACAAGGTTTTTAACAAGGACTGGACTTGCCGGGGATTTCAATATGAAGTAGGCAAAACATTTACCCATGAGGGCCACTTCGGCCTGTGTAACGCCGGGCTTCACTTTTGCCAACAACTGAATGATTGCTTCGATTACTACCCGTTCAACCCTGAGAACAAGGTGGCTGAAGTGGAAGCGCTCGGCGAGGTTGAGTCGGGCGATGATAAGTCAGTTACCAATAAGCTGGCCATCATCAGGGAATTGACCTGGCAGGAAGTGCTGGACATGTTGAACACCGGTAAAGGAAATACAGGACGTGGCAACAGTGGCCACTACAACAGTGGCGACAGCAACAGTGGCCACTACAACAGTGGCCACTACAACAGTGGCAACCGCAACAGTGGCAACCGCAACAGTGGCCACTACAACAGTGGCAACCGCAACAGTGGCCACTACAACAGTGGCGACAGCAACAGTGGCCACTACAACAGTGGCGACAGCAACAGTGGCGACAGCAACAGTGGCAATTTTAATTCCACTGATTACTCTTCCGGTTCGTTCTGCTCCGAGGAGCAGCCTTTCATTCTGTTTAATAAACCGAGCCCAATTACCCGCGATGAATTTAAATGGTCGGATGGTGCCCGGATCTGCCGCAGGCTGAAGCTGGTAGATGACGAAGGGACGAAGATCGAATACAAGGCTGCCTGGACTACGCTGTGGGATGAATTATCCAATCCGGAGAAGATCACGGTTCAATCAATTCCTAACTTTGACGCTGATGTATTCGAAGTGATAACAGGCATTCGGGTGTAACAATATCGCTTAATGGGCGGCCGCTGTGTCGCCCTTCACACACAAAGGAGGAACGTTCGTGATCAAAATTAGCAAGCTTGAAATTGAGAACGTGAAACGGGTCAAGGCCGTCAAGATTGAACCGAGCAGCGCGGGACTGACGGTTGTCGGCGGCCGGAATGGCCAGGGCAAGACCAGCGTGCTGGACTCTATCGCCTGGGCGCTGGGCGGTAACAAGTATCGTCCTTCGCAAGCTGAACGGGAAGGATCAGCGATACCACCTTTTCTGAGCCTTACACTCTCCAACGGACTTGTTGTAGAGCGGAAGGGTAAAAATAGCGACCTGAAGGTAATTGATCCAAATGGCCAGAAGGGCGGACAGCAGCTCTTGGACAGCTTCGTGGAGGAGTTGGCCATTAACCTTCCCAAGTTTATGAATGCTTCCAATAAGGAGAAGGCCAGTATTCTACTTCAGATCATAGGCGTGGGGCAGCAGCTTCATGAACTGGAGGTTAAGGAGCAGGAGATTTATAACCGCCGACATGCCATCGGGCAGATCGCGGATCAGAAGTCCAAGTTTGCCAAGGAGCAGGCGTATTTCCCAGATGCTCCGAAGGAACCTATCTCTGCATCAGAGATGATCCAGCAGCAGCAGGCAATTCTTGCCCGTAACGGTGAGAATCAGCTGAAGCGACAGCGCCTGAGCCAGTTCCAGGCGCTGTATGCCCAGCAAGGTCAAGAGGTTGAGCGCCTGAAAGCCATGCTGAAGGATGCCGAAGCTAAGCGGACACAAACCGGCTTAGATCTGGCGACAGCTCAAAAAGACACGCTGCAGCTCTTGGATGAGTCAACAGAGGAGTTGGAGGCCAACATCCGGCAGATTGACGAGATCAACCGCAAGGTCCGGACGAACCTGGACAAAGACAAGGCGGAGACGGATGCCGGAGAATATCGGCAGCAGTATGAGACACTGACCACCGAGATCGACGCTATCCGGCAGCAGAAGACAGACCTGCTAACCAATGCGAATTTACCGTTGCCGGGATTGTCTGTTGATGATGGGAATCTGATTTACAATGGCCAACGCTGGGATAACATGAGCGGCGCGGATCAGCTTAAAGTCTCCACGGCCATTGTTCGCAAGCTTAAGCCCGAATGTGGATTCATTTTGCTTGATAAGCTGGAGCAGATGGACCTGGAAACCTTGAAAGAGTTCGGCAGCTGGCTGGAGCAGGAAGGTCTGCAGGCCATTGCAACACGGGTCAGCACCGGCGAAGAATGCAGCATTATCATAGAGGACGGGTATGTCGCCGGGCAGGAAGGAATTACCCTTCAGCAGTCGCCGGGCGAGATTGATCCAGGTGAAGGGTGGAGCGCGCCTTCCGCACCTTCATCCTCTACAACTTGGAAAGCAGGTGAATTCTAATGCAAATCATTAGTGGCCGGGTTCAAAAGGCGAAGAAAGTAGTTTTGTATGGACCGGAGGGGATTGGCAAGTCTTCGTTTGCTGCTAACTTCCCGCGGCCTGTATTCATTGATACCGAAGGATCAACGACTGAAATGGATGTATCTCGCCTGCCCAAACCATCAAGCTGGGAAATGCTCAAGCAACAAGTGAATTGGGTGAAACAGCAGGCGGGACAGATTGGCACACTCATCATTGATACTATCGATTGGGCGGAAATGCTCTGCGTAGAAGGCATATGCGCAGCACATCAGAAAAATGGTGTCGAGGATTTCGGCTACGGAAAAGGCTATATCTTCGTAGCCGAGGAGATTGGTCGCTTTCTCAATCTGCTGAGTGATGTTATCGAAGCTGGCATTCATGTCGTACTGACTGCTCACGCGCAGATCGTCAAATTCGAGCAACCGGATGAGATGGGCGCCTATGATCGGTATCAGCTCAAGCTCGGTCAGAAGACAGGAAGCCGGACTGCGGCGCTGGTAAAGGAATGGGCTGATATGGTGCTGTTCATTAATTATAAAACCTTCTCCATTTCCACGGATAAAGACGGGAAGAAGAATAAGGCGCAAGGTGGTGCCCGTACTGTCTATGCCACCCATCATCCAGCATGGGATGCAAAGAATCGCCAGGGGCTGCCGGACGACTTCCCGCTGGACTTTAATTATATTGCTCATATCTTCAATGTAGCAGCAACAACAGCCAGCGCACCATCTGCACCGCCACAGCAGTCAGCGCCAACCGTAAATCCAACAGAAATTATTCCAAATATTATTCCGAATCAGCAGGCTGCCAATTTTTCAGCGCCTGTAACAACGGCTCCACCGGCAGCTGGACTTAATCCAAACATTCCGCAATCCTTGCGGGATCTGATGGAGCAGCACCAAGTCACCGAAGCAGAAATCCAGATTGTGGTCAGCAACAAAGGCTACTACCCGTATGATACGCCGATTGCCAATTATGACCCGGGATTCGTTGAAGGGGTATTGGTCGGCGCTTGGCAGACGGTGTTCGGCGTGATTCAAAATACTAGAAACGAATTTCCGTTTTAACCAAACAACAGGAGGTTTCATAAATGGATCAAAATACAGAACGTGAGCTTGGTTGGGACGACACAATTGAGAAAGACGGTGGAGAATTTATTGTTCTGCCGGCAGGAGACTACAACTTCACTGTCACAAAGTTTGAACGCGCACGGTTCAGTGGCAGCGAAAAAATGCCAGCATGCAATCAGGCAAAGATCGAATTGACTGTTCATTCAGATCAAGGCGACGTCGTCATATTCCACAATTTGTTCCTGCATACGAAGACGGAGGGCTTATTATCCAACTTCTTCGCTGGGATCGGCCAGAAACGTAAGGGAGAGAAGCTTCGCATGAACTGGCAGACTGTTATTGGCTCCAAAGGTCGGCTAAAGCTTGAGATCAATAATTTCAAGGGTCGCGACGGAGTCGACAAGACTAACAATCAGGTGAAGACATTCTACGCTGCAGATGAGCTGCCACCAGGACAGCCGCCTCAGCAATATCAACAACCTCCACAGCAGTACCAGCAGCCACAATATCAACAGGCGCCGTTCCCTGGGTCGCCTCCTCCTCAAGGCGGCGGATTCACGCCGGGCCAGTTTTAGGGGGCTGCCACTATGGCGATGGAGCTCCGGCAATATCAACAAGATTCCCGCCAATCAATTCAGGCGGAGTGGGAGAAGGGCGTCCAACGGACGCTCCTGGTCCTCCCTACAGGCTGCGGAAAAACTATTGTATTTAGTAAGGTAATCGAGGACCGGGTGAGGCTGGGCGAGCGTGTGCTTGTCCTGGCGCACCGTGGGGAGCTTCTGGATCAGGCGGCCGATAAGCTGTCTAAGTCCACCGGATTGGGATGCGCTACGGAAAAGGCAGAGCAGACCTCCATCGGGAGTTGGTTCCGGGTTGTGGTTGGTTCCGTACAGACCCTTATGCGGGATAAAAGGCTGCGGCAGTTCGCAGCGGACCACTTTGACACCATTATCATTGACGAGGCGCACCATTGTTTGTCAGATAGCTACCAGCGTGTACTGGCCTATTTTGAGAAAGCGAATGTGCTGGGCGTAACAGCCACGCCGGACCGTGGCGATATGCGTAACCTGGGATCATATTTCGAGTCCCTGGCCTACGAATACACGCTACCAAAGGCAATCAAGGAAGGGTTCCTAAGTCCGATTAAGGCAATGACCATTCCGTTGAAGCTGGATTTATCCACAGTGGGTCAACAGGCTGGGGATTTCAAGAGCAGTGATCTGGGGACGGCGCTGGACCCGTATCTGGATTCAATTGCTGGAGAGATGTGGAGAGTGGCCAATGACCGAAAAATTGTCGTTTTCCTCCCGCTGGTTAAAACCAGCAAAAAATTCACTTCTATATTAAATGCTATTGGCTTCCGGGCTGCCGAAGTCAACGGTGACTCTCAAGATCGGGCAGAGATACTGGCCGATTACGATTCAGGCAAATACAACGTGCTTTGTAACAGCATGCTGCTAACAGAAGGCTGGGATTGCCCCAGCGTGGATTGCATCGTCGTGCTGCGGCCGACAAAGGTCCGCAGCTTATATAGCCAGATGGTTGGGCGAGGTACCCGGCTGTTTCCCGGCAAGACGGATCTTTTGCTGTTGGACTTCCTCTGGCATACAGAGCGGCACGAACTGTGTCACCCAGCTCACTTGATCGCGGAGAATGAGGAAGTCGCTCAGGCGATGACCAAGCAGATCGAAGAGGCAGGCATTGCTCTTGATCTGGAGACCGTGGAGAAACAGGCGACTGAGGACGTGATTGCGCAGCGCGAGGAAGCACTGGCAAAGATGCTTCATGAGATGAAGCGCCGGAAAGCGAAACTGGTGGATCCGCTTCAGTTTGAAATGAGTATACAGGCCGAGGACTTATCCAGCTATGTTCCTTCCTTCGGATGGGAAATGTCGCCGCCTTCTGAAGCACAGGTCAAGACACTGGAGAAGCTGGGTATCTTGCCGGAAGCCATCGATAATGCCGGCAAAGCCACGAAGCTACTGGAACGCCTGGATAAACGTCGTACAGAAGGACTGACCACGCCGAAGCAGATTCGATTCTTGGAGAACCGCGGCTTTGAGCATGTCGGTACCTGGTCATTCGATTCTGCGAAGCGCCTCATTGACCGGATCGCCGGCAACGGGTGGCATGTTCCAGATGACATCAATCCAAAGGAATATCGTGGGGAGTAATCAACATGGAGGTGTTCGGCATGAAGACAGTTATTCGCCTGCGGGATGATCAAGGCAACATCATCGGCACGATCCGCGAGGAGAGGCAGCTTGAGCCAATAGAAGTCCTTCGTAATTTCTGTGTTGCCTGGTTGATTCTTGGCCTAGTGCTCTTGCGGCTGATATAGATCACTGTTGACGCATAAGGCGTAGGAGGGCTGGGTTTGAAAGAACGGTGTAGAACATGCAACGGAGTCAAGAGTGTGCCAAAGGGGGTGGGGGAATTTGGACGAAAGCCTTGCCCTGAATGCATGGTATTAATGCTTATTGAACGTAAAGTGTCGGACGTTCCCTCCAATCCGAAAAAGCAGCCTAGATGAGCAGTACGAAGATACTTGTCATTTTTAACGTAAATTATTCCGGAAATTATTCCTGAGGAGGTTTTATCCATGAACTATGAACTCCGACTTTACGACAGTTTGAACATGAAGCGCGGGGAAGTGGCTTTCCCTAATATGCCGCGGAGGAAGCAGATCACTGCGGAGATTAAAAAGCTTGCTGAAGCAGGCGTAAATATCTGCTTCGTGGAGATCGAGCTGCCTAACGCGCCAAAATATTAATAGTAAGGGTGTGTAACCTGTGGAGCATAAATTGGATTTGGTTGCCCTGCTTGGCCACGTGGACCCCGTCTTCCTAAATTACCAGGAATGGGTCAATGTCGGTATGGCACTGAAATATGAAGGATACACGGCCAGCGACTGGGACGAGTGGAGCCGGCGGGACAGCGGGCGCTACCGTCCAGGTGAGTGCTTCAAAAAGTGGACTACGTTCGAGGGTACTGGTAATCCGGTGACCGGCGCGACCATTACGCAGATGGCCAAGGACAATGGCTGGCTGCCGCGGTCTGCGAATGACCACGAACTGGACTGGGACGATGAGATTGCCGGCGGGGATTACGTGGTGATCGACAAAAACTGGATTGAAGGCAAAGAGATCCATGAACCGGCTGATTGGAATCCCGTTCAGCAGCTAACAACGTATTTGAGCGCTTTGTTTGAAGCATCTGAGCAGGTTGGCTATGTCACGGACACCTGGCAGAACGAGGAAGGAAAATTTCTTCCCACGAAGGGCGCCTATGACCGGACCGCTGGAGAGCTGATTCAAGCCCTGAATCAATGTGGCGGTGATATCGGGGCGGTCATAGGGGATTATGACACCGCAGCTGGCGCCTGGATCCGGTTCAATCCTTTGGACGGTAAAGGCGTGAAGAACGATAACGTGACCGAGTTTCGGTATGCGCTGGTCGAATCAGACACCATGGATATTGAAAAACAAAACGCCGTGATGCGGGAACTGGAGCTGCCGATCGCCGTCATGGTCTACAGCGGCGGCAAGAGCCTGCACGCTATCGTCAAGGTTGATGCACCCAACTATGACGAGTACCGTAAGCGGGTGGATTACCTGTATACGGTATGTAAGAAAAACGGCTTGTCCGTGGACAATCAGAACCGAAACCCTTCCCGGTTATCCCGCATGCCTGGTATCGAGCGAAACGGGAACAAGCAGTTCATCGTGGACACGAATCTGGGGAAAGTCTCCTGGGCCGAGTGGCATGAATGGATTGAGGGCATCAATGATGACCTGCCGGATCCAGAGAACCTGACAGATACCTGGCATAACATGCCGAAGCTAGCTCCTCCACTAATTGAAGGAATGCTACGGCAGGGCCATAAGATGCTCATGGCTGGGCCGTCAAAGGCCGGGAAGAGCTTCGCGCTGATCGAGCTGAGCATTGCCATAGCCGAGGGGATCAAATGGTTAGCCTGGCAATGTACGAAGGGCAAGGTTCTGTATGTCAATTTGGAGTTGGACCGGGCCAGCGCCTTGCATCGCTTCAAGGATGTGTATCAGGCGCTGGGGCTGCCCCCGAGCAATATCAGTAACATCGACATTTGGAACCTGCGGGGGAAGACGGTACCGATGGATAAGCTGGCTCCGAAGTTGATCCGGCGAGCTGCCAAGAAAAATTATATTGCCGTCATTATCGATCCCATTTATAAGGTTCTGACCGGTGACGAAAACAGTGCCGATCAGATGGCTCACTTCACGAATCAGTTTGACAAGATTTGTACGGAGCTAGGTTCAGGCGTTATCTACTGTCATCATCACAGCAAAGGCTCCCAGGGTGGCAAGAAGTCGATGGACCGGGCATCCGGTAGCGGCGTGTTCGCCCGGGATCCAGACGCGCTGATTGACCTGGTGGAGCTGGAGATCACCGAGGCGCTGCTGAAGCAGGAAGAGAACAAGGTTATCTGCAGCATATACCAGCGCTACTTCGAGCGGCATAACCCGGTGTACCTACGGGATTCGGTATCCCAGGACGACCTGCTCAGTGCGAAGCAGATGGAGGATCACTCCCGGCGGGCGATTTACAACACGGAGCAAGACGCCGCGCAGGCCGAGATCAAGCAGGCGTTGGAAGCTGTCCGGATCCGTTCCGCCTGGCGTGTGGAAGGGACGCTGCGCGAGTATCCGAAGTTCAAGCCGGTCAATATGTGGTTCCAGTATCCGGTCCATAAGGTGGATGAGGTCGGCAGCCTGAAGGACATCGATCCGGAGGGGGAGGCAGCACCGCCGTGGAAAAAGGCAACAGGGAAACGGAAGGACAAGGCGGGCGAGCAACGCCGGAGCAAAGCCGAAGAGTTTGAGGACGCCGTGAACAATTGCAATATGGGTGAGCCGCCTACTCTCAAGGATCTGACGGAGTGGTTCTCATCGACAGGCAAACAGGTCGCAGAGCGGACGATTCGGGACTGGATCAATAAATACGGATTTATGATCGACAAAAATAACGGCAGTGTTGTGGTCAAAAAAGACGGCGACGACCATTGAATTCCCCGCAATCAATTTCCGCAATGCGGCGGCGGTCATCATGTTTTTATGGTCATTGCAACATTGCGGACATACGTAAAACATGGTCGCCGCAATGTTGCGGAGTTTTTGCGGGGATTTGGTACGTCATGGTGGACGCCACAATGCGGCGGGGACCCTATATATAAATATATAAGGAATAAGGGAGGGGGTATAACAATCCCCCTCCCCCTTCCCCTAATTTATCACCTCGAGAAAAACGAGAAAGTTAAAAAATGGAAGTTGGTGTTACGATGACGACTGCATTTTTTATGCCGATGAAAAAGGTTCCGACGATCACACACCAACAGAAGCAAGACACCGTGATCAATGACAAGCCGGTCTTTTATGAGCCGGATGAGCTTAAGGCTGCCCGAGCGAAGTTGATGGCACATCTGGGACAGCACGTTCCTAACCGCGCTTATGTAGGTCCGGTCCGAGTGATTGTGAAGTGGTGCTTCCCGATCAAGGGCAAGCATGAGGACGGGGAGTACAAGACAACCAAGCCTGATATTGACAACAGCCAGAAGCTTCTGTTCGACTGCATGACGGATTTGAGGTTCTGGAAGGATGATGCATTGGTTGTTAGCCTTGTGGCGGAAAAGTTCTGGGCCAGTCTACCGGGGATCTATATCAAGATTGAGGAGCTGTAAGCCATGGACTACGGAGTGTTCTTCGCGGATGTGCAGGCGTGGATCAGTCAGGCGAATCAGGCAGCTGCTCATTACGGCATGAGTAGTCCGGAGTTTTGGCAATGGGTTTCCGGTTCTGCTGGCAGTATCTGCAGCAAATATCAAGACCACCCGCTCGCTATCAAGCAGATGCAGATGCTGGCGGAGTGGCTGGAGGAAGTCTACGAGAAACAGCAGAGAGGGTGAGGGCGTGATCTTGATTTGCCTGGAGTGCTCTGCTGATATGACGGAAATTGCACCGGATATATTTTGCTGTCCATGCTGCGGCTGGATGGCAGAGCAGTTAACAATAAGCGGAGAGGATGATCCGGATGAGGCATGACCCAATCTTTCAAGAGATACCATGGGATATCATTACGGACGATTGCGGAGCAGTGATCGGAGAAGTATTTATTCTTCTGCCAGCATCTCCTCCAAGGAAGCGACAGCGCAAGTGGGGAACCACGGGAAAGCGAGGCGAACCGTATGGGAAACACACCTATCCCAAGCAGAGCTATTGAGTATAGCAGCACAGGAACCAGCGGGGTCAGAGAATACACCCTGACGCCGGAGCAACTGGAAGAGGTCAGACGGATGTATCCGGCCACTAAGCGGGATAAGACATTCAAAAAGCCAGTGGCGCATAATCACAGTGAAGACAGGCTTCCAGCGAAGCAGCGAAACCAAAAGCCAGAGGAGGACAACGAAATGAGCGGAAGACCCGAAAAGCAGGGACCCAACAACGGACTGACTAAGCAGATATTCCTGGAGCAGATTGCTTCAGGGGAGACGGTGGCCAGCATCGAAAAGGCATGGGGCATGAAATACAACACCCTATCCTTCTGGGTGAAGAAGTGGGATGTGAGGGGCATTGACGCAGCCAAGGCGCAGGAGCTGCTTGCAGGAGGCACGCCCAAGCAAACCCAATTGCTCCGCGAGAAGGAGGCGCAGCCCGGGCCGATCACAGAGCTGGAACAACTAGATAAGGCCCTTCAGGAGATTGAGGAGTTAAAAGCAGCGTTGTCAGCTACGCAGCCGATATCTCATGACATGCTTAAGGGTTATAAGGCAGAAGCCGAACACTGGAAAGCCCAGGCGACAGAAGTGGTGGCGCTTGCCGGCAAGGCTGCTGAGGAGTCTATGGCTAAGATCGAACAGCTCCAGGCAGCGCGCCGGGGAGAAGCGGCCAAAAACGATGAGCTTCGGCTGGAGCTAGATCAGGCCGTTGCTGTACGGGAAACCGCCGAGCTTGATTTGGGGCTGGCTGAGACCCGATGCGTCCAGTATGTGGAGACCATCGATCAGCTGGCAACGCAATGTGATGGGCTTCAGGAAGAGGTCAATCGGCTGATCACAGAGCGGGATGACCTAGTAGCCGAAGTGGAAGACCTGCGTGACGATATCCGGCGGTTACGAGAAATTCAAACTCTAGCAGCTGCGCCACCCAGCGATGCGCATCTGTTGGACCGGAGTATTGCGGACCTGACTCGGGCACGTTGGATTCTGGAGCGGTTGTCCGCTTCGGGTGAATAAAATATCAAGGGGGTCAGGCAGCATGACAGAGCAGCAAGTAATTGAGCATTTGAGCAGCTATCGGCAGAAGCAGGCCCGCATCCAGGCGCTGGGGTCGTACAAGGTGGGGAGCGGGATACAGATTAGCCGGCTTAACGAGGAGGATCATCTGCAGCAGCTTCACCGGCGGCTGCGCGGGCTGCCCAGTTACCTGTACCTGAGCAAACGGGAGCAGGCACTGGAAGCGACAGCACACGCATACCTGACATTCTACCCGGCGGGCGTTAAGGCCCAGAGGAATGCGATCCCGGACATTGGAGCCTATCAAGAGGACGACGAGCTGCTACAGGAGCTGAGGGCCAGCATTGCCAAGGTGATTGATGCCCGAGGCGGATGCAAATATGATCTGGACGAGGTGCTTGAGCGGCTGAGCGAGCTTCAGGATTTGCAGGCGGAGGTCAAGCGGATTGATGAGTTGCTTTCTCTGCTGGAGGAGTACAAGCCGGACTACGCTAAACTGCTTCGCCTGAAGTATATTCAGGATATGGATGTTCCGGAAACCTGCAAGCGGTTGGCTGTGGTCGAGAAGACATATTACCGCTGGAGAAGACGGGCGATAGATGAATTTTCAAAGTTGTCCAGTTAAATGTCCAGTAGGGTGTCCTGTTTTTCTGAAATTTCCGTGTTATTATGATATTGTGCGATACATGTAAAGAGCCGCACCGATGCCGGGCGTTGCCTGCATAGGGCGCGGCTTTCTGTCACTGACATAGCTCAAGGGTAGAGCGCTGCGGGGCCCCGTCAAAACGGAGAGCAGAATGATCCGGGTTCAATTCCCGGGGTCAGTGCTTATACACGGATGTGGAGAAGTTTGGCCGTTCTCGCCTGTCTTGGACACAGGAGATCACAGGTTCAAATCCTGTCATTCGTATTGATTCATAACCATTCCCTCACTCAGCCGCTACCGGATTCCGGAGCGGTATTTTTTATGTCGAAAGGATGATCTGCTTGCCTAAGTTTCGCAAGAAGCCGGTTGTGATTGAAGCTTTCAGAATAGGGATAGATCCAAGGCCAGACTGGTTCCAGGACAAGGTAACTTCAAACGAAATCGTTACTTACACTGCTGTCGCGAATCCTGAAAATCTGAGAAGCGGTATCCGAGATCAGGAGGGTGTATGGTGCGACATTCAAACGCTTGAAGGTGTGATGCGCGGGAATCACGGCGATTACATCATCCAAGGTGTGAATGGGGAAGTGTATCCTTGCAAGCTTGGTATCTTTGAGAAAACTTACGAGGAGGTAGCTGAATGATTCCAACTGTCGGAAGAATCGTGTACTACAAGAGCTACGGCACGCCGAATGGGGAATACAAGCCTGAGGATCGGGCGGCTATTGTAACCGGTGTTGTGGATGATACTACCGTTCACCTGTGCGTACTGAATCCAACCGGCATGTTCTTCAACCTGAACGTGAAGCAGGGATCTGAAGGCGGTCAGTGGGACTGGATGCCATACCAGAAGCAAGTTGAGGCTGAGCGGAAGAATCCGTTCTTCAAAGGATTTAACTAAACCTGAAAGGAGCTGCTTGTGATGGCACTGACGGCCAGACACAAATTGTTTGTGAAAGAATACCTGGTCGATCTGAACGCCAAGCAGGCAGCGATCAGAGCCGGGTACAGCGCTAAGACGGCAGAACAGCAAGCTAGTCGTTTGTTAAGTAATGTTAAGGTGCAGGAAGCCATCAGAGCAGCACAGGACAAGCGTGCAGCCAAGGTCGAGATCACGGCCGAGATGGTCATGCAGCGCTGGTGGGACATCGCCACAGCTAACCCTAATGACCTGATCCACACGCGCCGCCTGGCCTGCCGATACTGTCATGGCATCGAGCACCAGTATCAATGGCTGGATGAGGCAGAGTACGCCCAGGCAGTCAAGCTGGCCCTGGATCACGCAGAGGCCGAAGCGAAGAAGCAGGACCGGCCCATTGATGCCGTGCTGCCGTCGGAGGACGGGGGTTACGGCTATGACCGGCTGGCTGACCCTCATCCCGAGTGTCCCAAGTGTCGCGGCGAAGGTCACCTGGACCTGCATATCGAGGATACCCGCAAGCTCCAGGGCGGTGCCAAGTTCCTGTACGCCGGTATCAAGGAGAACAAGAACGGTATCGAGGTGGTCATGCATGACCAGATGAAGGCGCTGGAGAATGTGGCCCGGCACCTGGGTATGTTCAAGGATAAGCTGGAGCTTAGCGGTGATTTAACGGTGAAAAAGCTGGAAGATTTGATGTGATTATGCGGTGTTATTCA
The DNA here is from genome assembly GCF_000757885.1 of Paenibacillus wynnii. NCBI lineage: Bacteria > Bacillati > Bacillota > Bacilli > Caryophanales > Paenibacillaceae > Paenibacillus > Paenibacillus wynnii. Next base: position 2,087,897 of record NZ_JQCR01000002.1, read on the forward strand.
TGCCTAATATTGCATAAAAGTATCGTTGTATTTGCATGTGCTGCATTAATATACGATGGATACAACATGTAGTGCGGATGCCGCATCAGGCATACCACCTACATACATATGTACAAAACACCAAGTTTTGTGAACAAGTCTGGAGGCGAGTACATGTTAACCTGTCCGCAGATCATTGCTCGCCGCCGTGAACGGTGGGAAGAGCATCATAGCATCGAACAGGATCGAGAATTCCGAGAGTCTACCGCTCAATACCTGATTGATAATCCAGCAGCTCGCGCAGAGGTCCGGGAACATCCGGAGTATCTGATCGAGCTGCTGTTTGTCATTGTCGATAAAGATAAGCAGACCGTGCCGTTCATCATCAACGATGCGCAAGCGCTATTTCTCCAGAAGCTGAATGCAGCCATTGCAGCATATAAAGCCGGAACACGGCTGCATCTGAAGTTCCTGGTGCTGAAAGGACGGCAGCAGGGTTTTACCAGCTTCATCACAGCTTACCAGTTAGCCTGCACCATCACACGTAAGAACTTCGAGGGCTTCACCGCAGCGGACGAGGACGGCAACGCGACAGCTATCTTCGAGAACAAGGCGAAGTACCCGTATGGCGCTTTGCCCGACTCGATTAAACCTACTGAGAAGTTTAATAACCGCAAGCAGCTCCTGTTCGATAAGCTTCATTCTAGCTGGGAGATCAAGACGGCATCGAAGAATATGGGCCGCTCCCGCACCATTAACTTCTTTCACGGCTCTGAGACGGCGTTCTGGAAGGACGGCATCAGCGGTGTACAGGCAGGGCTTGGTGAGGCGTTGACCAAGGACGCCATACAGATCTATGAGTCTACGGCAAACGGCTACAACGAGTACAAGGATCTGTGGGACAGCGGCAGCTGGGAGAACTGCTTCTTTGCCTGGTGGCTGACCAGCGAGTACCGGATGCACTTCGAGAGCTCCGAGCGAGAGTCCTGGTTCCGTGTGCAGGTCGCTGCGGGATCAGGAGAGCGCGCCCCGTGGATCTGGGAGCGGTGTCACTGGCTGCTCCATACCATCGGGCTGGAGATCTCTCAGGTCTATTGGTATTACGTGAAGTGGGAAGGGTACATCGACAAAGAAAAGATCAAGCAGGAGTACCCCTGCTCCCCACATGAGGCGTTCCTGGCTTCTGGACGCTGTGTGTTTGACCAGGAGCGCCTGGTCATGCGAATCGAATATCTGAAGCGAGTATACCAAGAGCTGCCGCCGAGACGGGGCTCTTTTCGCTATAAGTGGGCTGACGGTGAGACACAGGACCGGATTCTGGACGACAGCATTGAGTGGGTGGACCAGAAGGACGGATTCATTACGCTATATGAAGATGCGCGGCTCGGCTACCCCTACGTGATCGGCGGAGACACCAAGGGTGAGGGCAAGGACAAATATGCAGCAACGGTCATCAATAACGTCACCGGCAAGCGCTGCGCCACACTGCACATGGAGCTCAGCAACAGTAAGCCGTTCTCCTGGCAGATGTACTGCATGGGCCGCTACTTCAACAATGCCTTAATCGGTGTGGAGATGAACTTCAACACAGCACCCATTGAGGAACTGGAGCGCCTGCGGTATCCGAAGCAATACGTCCGACAGAAGTACGACAGCATGGGCAAGCCTGCGGAGAAGAAGTTCGGGTGGAAGACGGACGGTAATACGCGCCCGCTCATCATTGATAAGGAGATCGGGCTGATCGAGGACAACATCGAGCTGTTCCAGGATATCACTTTCCTGCAGGAGTGCCTGACCTTTGTGTATGACGACAAAGGCAGACCCGATGCAGAGAGTGGCAAGCACGATGACGTACTGATCAGCGACATGATTGCCAATGAGATCCGGCAGCAGCAGAGCTTCATCGTGACGGCGCCGGTGATCGAGGCCAAGCCGCTACCGTTCCCGTTCCGTAGTGACGACGATAACGAAGGAGGTTATTTGACATGGTAGAACAGCACCCGATTGCTATCATAGGCAATTTACTTCAGCTTCCGAACCTGGAAGAGCAGACAGTCAAGGACGTCAATCAGGCGCTGCGGTCCATGATTGTACCGTATATCCGCGCCAAGCCTCCTGACGAACCTAACAGTGCGGACCCGTTCACTCAAGCACAGCAGGCCGCTATGGCTTTCTTGGGGTCAGGCGTATACGAGGAGTGGACAGAAGGTAAGGTGAAACAAGATGGCTGAGGCACAGAAACAGCTTGGTGAGGAGACACAGATCCAGAAACAGTACAGCGAGTGCTTGAATTACATGAGGCGTATGGGCTTCTTGGATGCCTGGCCGATGTATGAGCGCTTCAAAGCTGGAGACCAATGGCCTCCAATCACAGAGCGGACGAAGACTCTGCCCCGCCCTGTATTCAATATCATAGAATATATCCAGAATCATAAGGTCAGCAGCGTCATGAATGAGAATGTCAAGATGCTGTTCAGTCCGCAGGAGTTTCTGGCTGATGCGGATATGGACCAGATGGATCAACAGATCGTCCAGCAGGCCCAGCTCGCTCAGGAAGCCAGCGAGAAGTTTACCCGTTACTCCGACACCACATGGGAGCTGATCGAGCAGGATGAGATCAACGAAGAAGTGCTGGAGTCGGGTAGTAACAGCGGTACTGGCATCGCTCACTACTATTGGGACACCGGCAGTAATGGCGGCATTGTACGCCCCTGGATCGGTGATATCGCCGGAGAGATGCTGGACCCAATCAATGTATTTTTCGGCAATCCGCAGCAGCGCAAGGTGCAGCGGCAGCCTTATATCATCATTAGCAGCCGAGAGGATCTGGCTGAGGTCAAGCGTATGGCGAAGGAAGCTAAGCTGAGTCAGGATAAGATCGAGCTGATCAAGGCAGACAGCGATGTCCAGGTCGAAGGTTATGATCGGGCGAAAGTCGAAGTGACCGGATCTGAGAAAGTTACGGTGCTGACGAAGTACTGGCGCAAAGACGGTAAGATATGGCTTTGTCGGGAGGCTTCAGGTCAGATGATTAAACCTGAAGTTGATACCGGATTTCGAAAGTACCCGCTCGCAGTTATGCAATGGAAACGCCGGAAGAAATCCATTCATGGCGGCAGTGATACGGAGGGCATTATCCCGAATCAGAAGGCAATCAATAACCTGATGGCAATGCAGCTCCTGTCCGTGCAGCTCACAGGCTGGCCTAAGCTGGTCTATAACCCGAACTATATCGATGCCAAGGCTCTCAACAATGACCCATCACAGCCCATTGTGGACACCTCTCCACCAGGCCAGTCCACGGTCCGTTATTTGACTCCCGGTGCTGTATCAAGCCTGGCTAGCGGACTGGTAGAGTCGTTTATGGATTATACCAAGCAGCTCTCCAGTGCTCAGGACGCAGCCACAGGGGACATGCAGAAGGGTGAGCTGAACGCCACTGCTATTATGCTCCTGCAAAAGGCAGCGGGGGTGCCGATTGAATCCATTAAGAAGAGATTCTATCGCTTCATCAAGGATGTCGGCGAGATATGGGAGGAGTTCTGGAAGGTGAAGTATAACACCTCCCGGCAGATCACCCTGAAGGACGATGACGGCCAGGAGTATTCCGAGGAGTTCACCGGCAGCAAATACGCTGAAATCAGCCTGAACCTGAAGATCAATGTCGGTCCCGCTTCCACATACTCAGAAGAGTTGATGATGGCGAGCTTGGATAAGCTCTTCGACAAGGGAGATCTCGATCTGGAGGACTACCTTGAGTATGCGCCTCAGAACGTTATTCCGTTCAAGGACAGGTTGCTCAAGAAGGTCAGGGAGCGCAAGGAGATGGCCGCCCAGCAACAGGCGCAGCAGGAAGCTATGATGTCTCAGCAGCCACAGGTAGACCCGGCAGCAGAGCAGCAGGCCAAGCTTGAGCAGCAGCTGGCCCTGAAGCAGGCAGATCACCAGAATAAACTGGAGGTTGAACAGATCAAATCTCAGACAGCACTACAGCAAGCCGCGATGCGGCAACCGGCAGGCCGAGGGTGAGAATCCTTCGGCCTATTACTCATTCCACAGCGCCAACCATAGCGCGAAAGGGGATTTATCATGTCAACATTTGAAGAGGGCGCCAACCAGAGCGCCGAGCAACAGCCGAACGTAACAGCTACACCAGATACAACCGTTGCCGCACCTGCTACCACACAGGAAACGCCGGTTGAAGGGATACGCGTCAAGTACAACAAGGAAGAGCGCATTATCCCGAATGAAGAAGCTCCGAACTGGATTCAGAAGGGGCTTAATTACGACAAGCTGCAGGAGCGTTCTACCCAACTGGAGACGCAGGCGAAGAACCTAGAGCGCGTAGCAAAGGCTTACGGCTTTCCCGATGTCGACTCTTATATGACTGCGCTGGACGAGTTCGAGCAGCAGCAGCAACTGGAGCAAGAAGCCCGCAGGCTTGGGGTGGATGTCGATGTGGTTGCCCGCTTCCGTGAGGAGCTTAACCCGATCAAGTCTGAGCTGGATCAGTACAAGACGGAGATGCAGACCGTCCGGGAGGAAAAGGCGGCTCTGGCAGTAGAGCGTGAGCTTACGGATCTGAAAGGACGCTATCCCGATTTCGACAAGTACAAGGACCGCGCTTTCGACTTGGCTATCGAATCCGGCTACAAGTTGGAGGATGCCTACAAGCTTGCTTCCTATGAGGACAAGATTGCCAAGACTGCTCAACAGACTGAAGCGGAGACGATCCGCAAGCTGCAAAATAACGCTTTATCTACACCGGGAGCGCTTGGCGCTGAAGGCGCTGAACACAAAACGGGATTCTCATCGCTCAGCAAGGACGAACAGCGCAAAATGATCGCCGAGGTCAAAGCAGGAACAAGGAAAACACTATGAGGAGATGATTTAAATGGCTACAAACGTACAGTCCTATAACAATACAGCAGGTACAAATCAGCTTTCAGCGGAAAATGCAACATTCTACCAGACGGCCATGCTGGACCGCCTGCTGCCGGAATTGGTATACATGAAATATGGTGAACCGAAGAACATCCCTAAGCGTCACGGGGCTACCGCTCAATGGAGACGCCTGAACAGCTTGGCTGTGTCCACTACAGCTGTGACTGAAGGCGTGACACCTGATGGGGTCGACCTGGTAATCACGGCCGTAACAGCTACGGTGCAGATGTACGGTAACTGGACCAAGATTTCTGATTTCTTGGATCTGACCGGGCTGGACCCGCTCTTGACCGAAACGTCCGAGCTTATGGGTGAAAACGCCGGTGAGTCGATTGATACTATCGTCCGTGATGTGATCTATGCCGGTACCAACGTCCAGTATGCCAATAGTAAGGCATCCCGTGTGACCGTAGCATCTACAGACAAGATCACGGCGCTGGAGATTCTTAAGGCTCGCCGGACACTCAGACGCAGCAAGGTTAAGCAAGTCAACATCCCTGGACGCGGTAAAGGCTGGTTGGCGTTCATCCACACGGATGTAGCTATGGACCTGATGCAGACGGACGAGTGGAAGAAAGCCAATGTCGAGAATGGAACGAAGAACTTCGAGGATGGTATCATCGGCAAGCTCTATGGTATCTACTTCATTGAAGTGGATAACGGTGTGAAGTATACCGGTGCAGGTGCATCTTCGGCTGACGTATACGCTACCCTGTTTGTCGGCCGTGGCGCTTATGGGGTGCCGGATATTGAGGGCAGTTCCAAGCCGGATATCATCGTTAAGGGTGCGGGCTCCGCAGGTACAGCCGATCCGCTGGAACAGTTCAACACTGTGGCCTGGAAAGCTATTTTGGCGGCTTTGCGAATCAACGAGCTTTGCCTGGTCCGTCTGGAGTCTGCTGCAAGCGTGTAATCTATCACATTTGGAGGGGCTTCGGCCTCTCCTTTCAACTATAAGGAGGGCTTTATATGACGGATCAGAATGCAGCGCAGGAAAAGAAGCTGGAAAGCAAGATTGCCAAAGAGGAAAGAACACTGAAGGCGCAGCTTGATGCTATGCCGAAAGTGAAGATCATCATCCCGGAAGATTCACTTAATCCAGACGACATTGTTCCCGTGGGCTGGAACGGTATCATCTATGCGATTCCGCGCGGGATAGAGTTTGAGGTGCCAGAAGTGATCCGGGATATCTGGCAGGAGAGCTATACCAAGACGCAGGCAGTCAATAAGCGCGTGCGCGAAAATGCCAACAAAGAAATCAAGATTATGTAATTGTGAGGGCTCCGGGTTAGGGGCCTTCTTTTCTTATGAGGAGGTGATCCCGTGACGCTTCAGGAGATCCTGGACGAGATCGCGGAAAAATATCCCCACGGGCTGAGCAATGCGAGCGTCATCCGGAAGATTAACCAGGTGCAGAACGAGCTGTTTCGGACTACCTTCCGGGAGCGGGCGACAGCCATTTACACACTGGCAAAGAACGTATTCGTCTACACGCTGCCGATCCCGCGCACGAATGTGGATGCTGTACTGGTGCAAGGCCGGGTATATTTGCATCAAAGCGTGGAGAAGCGGTCCAACGTGCCCTTCTATTATTTCGAGGGGAAGACGGGGCTGGGTATCTACCCCACGCCAACGGAGAACATTGTGGACGGTCTGACTCTATTTTATTTCCGCTATCCTGCTCAGCTCAGTGAGGCTGCGCTGACGGCCGTACCAGAGCTGGATGCTGACTTTCATATGCTGCTGGTGTACGGAGCGCTGGCGCAGATCTGCGAGGTGTTTCAGGACGCGGGCATGGTCAATAACTATACGAGCAAATACAACGGACTGATCGATGAGTTTCAGAAGGCGCTGAATAAGGCGCCGAATGATGACCGAATCGAAGATGTTATGGGAGGTGGATGGATGTGAGCGAGGGATCACAGGATATTAACCAGCAGTTTATCGATGGCGGGGTGATCCCTGGGCAGCTTGTCGGCCAGGAGGCTGTTTCCAAGACGTACGTGGACGGGCAGAATGCAGGGCTAGCTGGGAACATATCTACCGTTGCTGCTTCCGCTGCTGCTGCTCAAGCCACGGCAAACACCGGGGTTAGTGCTGCTGGTGCCGCTCAGTCCACGGCAAATACGGCTGTGGGGCTTGCCAACAATGCACAAGGTTCCGCTAATACCGCTCAGTCTACCGTTGATCTTCATAAGGTCTCCACCGCTGCCCACTCGGCGGCGAACATCACTTATGCGGGACCCGTAGAAGGTGCAGCTACTACCAAGCAGGCAATTGACCTGGTCAAGCAGAGGGTGGATACCATTGTTGCCGGAGCCGGGGAGAGTAATACGGAAATCCTTGATGCCCGGCAGCCTGCGACAGGCCCGGCTTACCCGATATTGGGGGCCCGGCTTAACGGTGTTGATGCGCAGTTGGCGGAGAATATGCTGTATACAAAAGTCAGCCTGTCTAAAACGGTGGCGCCTGTAACAGGGAGTGGGAATTCAGGAGCAACGACAATTACACTCAGTGGCTCCAGCACATTTGTAACAGGAGATAAAATTGCAATTGCAGGCGCAGGCATCCGAAAGAACAATGTTGTATTCTCCCTTCGTGCATCAACGCTGCCAACATCTAACGGAAACATAACCATTACAATTAACGAGAGTGCTTATGTGATATCTGTTACCACATCAGATACAGCAACTACAATTGCAGATAAAATAGACGCTGCGGGACTTCCTTACACTCTGGTTTCAAAAGGTGCTTATGTGTTGTATGACACAGTTAGCCCGAACGCCATCAGCATCAGCGTAAACGTTGCGTCAACGGGCGCTGTGATCAGCAATGTAATCGATAATAACATTCAGTACAATTACTTGCGAACAACGGTAACAAATGTGTCGGGCAATCAACTTACTATCCAAAATGCGCTCCAGCGTACGGTTTCAGGCGCAGCAGTTAAGATTGACCACACTGAACAAATCCGCCAGGCATTGATTACAGCTGCCGATACAAGCTATCGGATGTACTTTAAAGCCGGAACCTATAATATATTTGATAAACTTGATCCGGTCGTAGGGGTAACCGGCATTTACATGATGGGAGATGGAAGTGCAACAGTCCTTGACTGCTCCAATATTGTGGGGGTATATACGCCGTATTTTTTCAGCAATGATATTTTTTATTATACGGACGGTCAGGCATTCACGTTCACAAACAGTGATTCTCTGCTAGTTGAGAACATCAAGATTATCGGCAACTACCAGTCTCTGTTCATCTTTCACAATACTTCAAATGTTACGTTCAACAAGGTAGCTTTTAGAATGCTAGTTGCAAATAAGGTGAATCACACGGCTTTCGGAGTTTACTCTGATTTCGGCCAAAACGCTCCCGAAAACTACCTTTTGACAAATTGCTCATTTATTACTGGCGGGAATGGATTGATTGTCCTTGGGGATTTGGATAACCCGGTAAAAGATTTTGTCATAGATAGTTGCTATTTTAATTCCTTGGAATCAGGAAATTTCGGTTCTTATGAATTGACCGAAATGGTGAAGTTTGATACTAAAACAAAAAATATTAAAATATCAAACAGCACTTTTGACGGCGGTCATCTGTCAGCACTGACCATTGAAGAAGGTTGTGAGTATGTAGACATTAATCACGTCACTTTCCGTAAAGCGACAAGTCAATTTATCAGGCTCGGCAGCGGACAGACGAGTGTATCATGCAAGCACATCAGCATCAGTCACTGTACATTTGATACCGCCATTTATGCAATACGTGCATCGGCAGTAGGTAGCGGATATAACGCGGAGGATGTTTTAATTGAATCATGTACTTCTAATATGTGTGAAGTGTTCTCGAATCTCAACAACTGCCGCAGCGTAAGGTTCAGAGACAACAAGATTAATGATGCCAACCTCACCGCATCGCAGTCAATCAGTTTTGCGAACTGCTCGGGTATTGAGGTATCCGATACTCGAATCCCGAACTTTGCATCAGAGAACATATTTCAACTTTACCTCTCCGGGTGTTCCGATGTTGTTGTCAAAGATAATTTTATATACACGCTGTATATGACACTAACTACAAACGGACTGGTAATCAACAATGACATATTGTGCCGGCAAAGCTTGCTTAATAATTACTCTGTAGGCATGTACGGAAATAGGTACGATAAGGCGGCAGTGTCTACATCACAATGTCTTAAAATCGAATCGGCATTAAGTGAAACGGACACAGGAGTATATGACGTGTACTCCAACAAATTTTACACTTCCCCGGGGCTGGTTATTGCCGTTGGTTCTGGACTTCAGACAGTACGAACCGGGTACAACATCGAAGCGGTTGACGCGGTCATATCATACACCTGGAACCCTGCGAGTATTGCGTCTGGGGCTTCGCTGGCATCGTCCGGTATTAGCGTCCCGGGCGCTGTATTCGGTGACCTTATAGACGTTGTGGCCCCGTATAGCCTGCTCGGTATGGGCTGCACTGCGTACGTCAGTAACTCAAACTTTGTTCAAATCGTGCTGACGAATTTAACCGGTGCCGCAGTAGATTTGGCAAACGGTGTGTGGAAGTTGAAAATACGGAAGATATGAGGTGCTTAAATGGCTCTTTCAAAGAAAATAACTCTTGAATATGATTCCGGCGTTAGCTTACCCGTGGAATCAGCTTACATTGTGATTACGAGCATACTGATTGAAAAAAACATAGTAACTCTTTATGTGTCTTCGTATGTGTCGAGGCAGCATTATCATGATGGAAAAGCTTCGCTCGAAGCTACCAAAACAATCGTATTCCAACATGATATTTCGGATACTGCTTCTAATACAACTAAACAAGGATACGAGCACCTTAAGACGTTGCCGGAGTACGCAGGAGCTGCTGACGTTCTTGAAGAGTAGGACCATACTGCGCAGTAAGGAGGTGTTACCATGCAAGGCTGGACAGCATCACCAGACAAGACGAAGCCCGTCACCATTACTCTGGCAGACGGGCTTAACCAGGCGGCAGAGCCTATTGAGATCGGAGAAGGCCAGGCGGTCAGTGTGATCAATCTGGACTCCGCGCTCTATCCCACGCTTCAGACCCGGGAGGGCTTCACGCTGCTGAGCCAACATACCGGGTACATTAACCGTCTGTGCCGTTTCAAAGGTGAATGGTACTGCGGCAATCAGCGCGGCTTATACAGGCTCACAGGTGTCGTATGGGCGGCAGTTTATGATTATGGTAACGATGATAATAACCGGCTGTGGGATGTGTCGATGTTCTTCGATGGCAGCAAGTTATACTTCATTGATGGCAGCCTTCAGCTTCACCAGTGGGACGGCGCAACGCTGACGGCTCTCGGATCAGCTCCAGCGGGCAGTGCGTTCCTGACCACTCATGCGAACCGATTCTACTTAGCCAACCGGAATGATAACCTGCTGAGCTTCTCCGGCCTGCGCGATGCAGCGGATTGGACCAGTACTGATAAGTACACCGGCACCGGGAAGATCACGGTGGAAACGGCAGACGGCGAGCTGCCAACAGGGCTGACCTCATTCAGCGATCATGTCATCCTGTTTAAACGCTACACCTTACATGAGCTGTTCGGTGAGGACAGCACAAACTTTACGATGACCGCCCCGTATCCCGTGGGCTGCATTTCTGACCGGTCTGTCGTGCAGAACCGGACTGCGCTGTACTGGCTCGGGCCGGACGGCGTGTATGAGTATCAAGGCGGTTCCTCCCCGGTGCGGATCAGCGAGCCGATCAAGGACTATATCGAATCCATTAATCAGGCAAACGCCCGTCACTGCTGCTTCGGCACAGATGGGCGTTTTTTATATATCTCGCTGGTAACCGGCGGGAGTCAGCTCCCGAACGTCACCCTGAAGTACGACATCCAGGGGCGCCGCTGGTGGCCGTGTAGCTTCGTGGCTACGTCTTATTACCTGGACGGCCAGACACTCTATATGGGCACGGCAGACGGCCGTATCCTGCAAGCGGGTGGCACAACGGATGCCGGTGTAGCGATTAACTGGAGTATTGATCTAAAGCCATGGAGTGATGGAGCGGAGACCGGCAGAGCCGCGCTGCACAAGCTGACCGTTATCGCGGAACTGTCTTCTGGGGCCGTTCTGAATATCGCCTATGCCCCGGGACTGGCGGGCGGCAGCTTCACGACTGTGCGGACTCTTGTGAACAGTGATGGGGCTACACAGTCTTACCGGATACCGGTTGTGGTCCACACGCCGGAGACCTGGTTCCGGCCGAGGATATGGGGCAGCGGACAGGTGAAGATTCACCGGATCATACGCGAAGTGACAAGGAGGAAAGTGTAGTGGCGAATGTACAATTACCGAATATAGATACAGTTGAGACAGACATCAAGGTGCTGGTGTCTCAGCTCCTGAACGCCTATGCGAAGTTGACCAAGGAATTGACTTGGCTGTTGAACAATTTGGATACGCGGAATGTGAATGAGCTGAACGCGGAGAAGATTGTTGCAGGCAGCATCATGACGGATAAGCTGGCTGCCGGTGCGGTGACTGCCGATAAGATCAGCGTCAATGAGCTGTCCGCGATTACGGCTGACCTGGGGCATATTACGGCCGGTCTCATTGAATCCATTGAGATTTTTGGTTCCTACATCGCCACTCGCCGGAATGACTTCCCGCGGGCTGAGATGAACAATAGCGGGGACCTACTGGCCGTTTATACTGACGCCAGCAATTACATGACCATTGAACCTGGGTTGTTTGATGAACCGACCATAGTCTTCCGAAAAAGCGGATTGCCTTCGTTGGTACTTGGCCCGGTTGGTATATTTGCAGGCTTGGTTTCCTCAAGCTTGAGTTTATTAGTAGGCTCAGAGAATGGTTCTCTTCAATTAATGTGTGGTTCAGACACTTTTGATAATGTTACAGTACCTTCTTGGTCAAAATTTAGGAGTTTAGAATCGGGAACTTCTCTACAATCTGAGTTGGACGCTATATGGGCTGCTCTGGCAGGTAAAGCGAGTATTTCGCACAGTCATTCGGTTACTATTCCTAATCACAATCATGGAAACCCAGACAACCTTAATAGTGGCGGCGGAACTTTCATAGTTTCCTGATTGCAAAATATGCCAGCTTTCGCCGATAATAGAAGTAACATATTCCAAAAGGGGCGGTTACTTTGAAAAAATTCATCTCGGGCGTTATCGTTGGCTTGTTTTTGTTTGCGGGAGCTTCAGTATTCGCTGATTCGTCCAGTCTGATCGGTCAGAAGGTTCAAGGATTGTTCAGTGTCGAGAAGAGTGGTACGAAGATCGCTGATGCAGTCATTATCAACGGGTCAGCCTACGCGCCGGTACGTGCGGTAGCTCAAGCTGCGGGAGTAGAATTGACAGTAGAAGGGAAGACGATAAAAATGAGCCAGGAACCCCAAGTGGTTTCTTCATCAGTGTCAGCAACTCCTGCTCCGTCGGTGGAACCAGCTACAAGCAAGCCAACACCTTCCCCAGAGAAGGAAAAAGAGAATAAAATAGTTTCGCTAAACGGTAAATTAGCCACAATTTCAGTGAGTATCACTATGGCTGAGATACAGCTCAAGGATGATCCAGCAAATGAGACCTTGAAGCAGAAGGTGACTGATTTAAAGGCTCAATACGCAGAGATAGAAGCGCAGCTGGCGGAATTGCAGAAATGATCAAAAAAGCTGCGGTTGTCGTTGTCGTCGGGTTGGTTCTTATGGCTGCTTTTGCGATCCTGATCTATCCAACGCCTTATCGATATCTGGAATTTAGAAGCGGAGATAGGACAGTACCTGTAAAGACGAATGTTATTACCGGAGAATCAAAGTACTTCATGACTTCAAGTGGTTGGATAACTGTTGAAAATAATGACCAATGAGTCCTCACTAAGAGGGCTCTTTTTTATGCACAGAAAGGAGGCTGACCTCATGGCTACAGGCTCAACGGGCGTATATGGTGGGGTGGACTATAACACCGCCGATGCCGCCACAAAGAAACGATTGCTTGCCCAGGCACAGCAGCTCAAGGCAGATAGTGGATTCAAGCAGAGTGAGACCAATCGGGCATTGGAGGCTTACCGCTCCCGACAGGCAGCAGGGCAGGATACCTCGGCGCAGGCCAAGTATTTGACCAGTCAACTCGGGTACACAGGAGCGCTTCCTGGAGCGGCCCCGGTCTCTCCTGCTGCTACTGCAATGCCGACCGCTTCTCCAGCGGCATCACCGGCTAAGACGAATACCGGACAGAGCAGTGAACTGATGGATCTCATGAAGGCGTATGCCACTAAACAGGCGACGCCTTTTTCTTATGACGCCAACAGCGATCCGGCTTATCAAGCTGCACTTCAGCGGGCAAGGGCCAATATCCAGACCGGTAATAATCAGGTGCAGGCCGACACCAACCGGCGCGGCATCCTGAACAGTACCATCACCACGGACCGGGGATCAGAGATTGCCGCTCAGGAAATGGGGAACGTGGAGACAACCGTGCTGCCGCAGCTCATGCAGCAGGCATACCAGCGCTATGCGGACCAGCAGAATCAGGAGCAGCAGCAATTTGCGAATCAAGGCAACCTGGCGCAGATGTACACCAGCGAGGACCAGCGCGGCATCGACAACACCAATACTCGCGCCGGACTGACAGGTAACTTACCGGGAGACGAGCAGGCGCAGCAGCTCTACTCTCAACTTCTGGCCCTCAAACAGCAGGCTGAGGCTACCGGCATCACGGCCGCAGAGCGTACGAAGCTGAGTAACCAGGCGAATGGCATTCGGGCGATGCTATCCAACATGGGAGTAGACGTCAGCCAACTCGGAGCGAATTCCAGCTACGGAACCGCGAGTCAGGTTACACCATCCATCCGGACGCTTCAGGGGCAGCAGCTTGACACGCAGAAGCAGGCCCAGGCACAGCAGCAGGAGCAGCAGCAGTGGGAGAACCGGTTTAACTATGGGCAGGCTATCGGGAAGTTTGGTAACGGCCAGCAGACGCTCCAGGCACAGCAAATGGATACAGCCAACAAGCAGTATGCGGAACAGCAGGCGTATAAGGTCGCCCGGGACGCCATATCGGATAAGCAGTGGCAATCTCAGTTTGACGAGAGTGTCCGGCAGTACGGCCTCGGGTACGGCCTGCAGCAGCTTTCACAGTCTGATGATTCTGCCTACCGGCAGGCGCAGCTGGCGCTCTCGCAAGATGATAACGCCCGGCAATGGGTGCAGTTGGACTATCAGCAGTCCCAGCCCGGCGCCGGTCAGAAGTATGTCGGCATGACGGCTAATCAGGTGCTTGATAATATCAAGTCATTGTACACGGAACCTGTCATGGTACAAGACCCAGACTATCCTAACGATCCGAATAGACAGATTAAGTCTGGTACTCAGCTGACCAAAGACCCGACGAAGCGAACGGAAATGTTTGAATCCGTTGTCGATGCAGGGCTGTCCGAAGCGGAGACTAAGCAGGTGCTACTCGGCTTGGGCTATACCATGAAGGATATCGAAGCTCGGGTTAAACAATACTCGGGAAACTGAGTAGCCCCACAGCTTCGGCGGGTGGGGCTTATAACAACTATTACAAGGCTGCTGGAGACGCTAAGGCTAATCCCAAAAACTATTCTGTTGCCTCCTCTGCCATATCGCAGTCTTTAAAAGCGGCAGGCAAGCCGATGGAATGGCAACAGCCTCTTGAAGAACTCGTGGCCCGAGAGAGTAGTTTCAATCCAAATGCCAAGAATCCAACATCGACAGCAGCGGGGCTATACCAATTTTTAAATGGCACCCGTAAAAACTATGGAGGGAATAGCGTAGATTGGTCTGATCCCTATCAACAAGCCAGCAAGGGGCTTCAATATGTGATAGACCGTTACGGAGATCCATATAAGGCGTTGAAATTCTGGGATAAAAATAAGTGGTATTGAGGAGGAAGCTTGATGTCCATGTTTGATATAGTGAGGAACCGTCAGCGCGGGAAGGATGCCAAACAGCGAGTGCTTGACCGGACCTATTCACCGGAGCCGATTGCTTCGGCGTCCCCCGCTGACGACATGTTTGCGGCTGTACGTAACCGCAGCCTTGCGAATACCATTACTCCTCCATCCTCAGATCCCATTACCTCCGAGTTGCTGCGAAGTACGCTGGCGGGCGTAGGGGTCAATGCCGGGCAGCCGACAATCGACATGAGCCCGAAACCACCTGTTGTGCAGCCGGGCATTGATTTTAGGGCCGATCAGAAAAAGTCTCCTTTAACAGGTCGGTTACCCGCACCGGAGCTACTACAGACGCCACAGCAGACAATTCAGGCTGCGCTTGCTGATAAGGTGCCAGCGGCATCCCTGCTCCAGCAAACGGAGCGCGGTCCAGCTAACGCCTCGCAGATTCCGGAGCTCTCCCAGTATGAAATCAACAAGAAGGAGATTGAGAGTGCGCCGCCTGTGATCAAGCAGTACGCACAGGCCATGAATTATCTGACGGAGGGCAATCCGCTGGGTATCGCTATCGGCAACGCATTTAGTGGGAATAGTGGAGCTACTCGGCGTGACAGCTCTGGTAATGAAACCGTGGACAAGATCGCCGACCTGGTCAACGACTTTATCACGCCGATGCTAATCCCTACCGGGGCGCCTGTGGGCATGGGGCCGAATGTGGGCACATATGAAGTGGCCGGCAAGGCTCTCAGCAAAGGCATGGGGCAGTCTGCGGTTAATAAGATTGCCCAGGGCATCGGCAAGATTGCTCCAAAGGTCAGTCCGAATACCGCTCAAACCATCGCCCGGCAAGGGTTGACGGAGACGGTAGCCGGGCCGCTACAAGGTGTAGGTATAGGGTTAGCCAATCAGCAGGACAGTAATGAGCAGATCGGCATGAATGCCCTGTACGGAGCAGCAGGCGGCGCTGTGCTGGGCTTTGGCGGTGCGGCTGCTGGCGCCGGGCTTCGCAACCTATTCAAACGGAACGGTATCCCCGCTGCTGAGATCGAGGAGCTGCTGGCACTGCCTGAAGGTCGGGGCACCGTGCGTCAAGCGGCTGCAGCGGACCGCGGGCTGAATGCTCCCGGAACTGATCCGATTGCTAATCCATACACCTATGAGCTGCCGGAAGCTTCGGCAGGCACGCGAGCTACTGCAGATAATGCTGCCGGGGGACGTAGTGGGTTACGTGAGATTGACCAATCTATCCGAACGTTACAGACCAACTACGAGCAAGCCGTCATTGACGAGTATAAGCTGCTAAAGTCACAGATGGATAATCGTGGTGGTGTTCAGCAGGGAGCCTTACAGCGGACCCCAGAGGGCGAGGTGACCGGGCGTACTGGTCGCCAGTCCAACAACCCGCGCTGGTATCAGGAGTTTTATGCTGCCAATGGTAAGCGGCCTACCCTTAAGGACTTGTACACACTGGCCCGTAACCGGGTGGATAATGGCTTCGCCGATGAGGCGGGGCAGATACCTTCCTGGCGGGAGCGGACCGGTTACGACGAGCAGTTGGCAGGCTATCAGCAGGCGCGGAATACACTGGCCGGTAGTGTCCGAGACATTGATCCCGCGCTGAGAGTAACGGATTCCCCCTTGGTGGGCCAGGAGCTGAGGGATTTACGTCATACAGGGCCAAAACAGGCACGCAGACCCGTGGGCGAGTCGATTGTCGCTCCCCCATCTGTAGAACCTACATTGCCGCGTGCTTCATCCGTCGAGGCACCGGTGACGGCCAAGGAGCAGGCCATCAATGCCAAACCATTGTCTGAGCTGACGCAGGACGATATTGATTATCTGCTGGAGGTTTCTAAAGGACGAGAGGTGCCTATCCCGCCACAAGAGCCTGCGCCTCAGCCCATCGGCGATCCGATCCTGCGCCCTGGACAGTTTGACGATAAGTCAGGGTTAGGCATCGCGGCAGGGCAACGGATTAAGCCGTATGATTCCCTAAGTACCGAGACACGGTCACAACTGGTTACGCGGCAGCAGCGTGACCCAGCAAACTTGAAGGGTACGAGTGACCGAGCTTACACCGCCCTGGTGGATGATCTTCATCCGCTGAATAAGCAGGACAAGATCCTGAATGATCTCATGGAGGAGCCGCTGAAAGCTTCAGAGCGGATTCATACACTCGGCTTGGCTTCACGTGGAGCTGACGTCATCTCCAAGCGAATCATCACTGACGGGCTGGTCGATTCGCAGGGGCAGGTAGTAGGCGAATCCTTGAAGAGTATCCTTAAGCCGCTGAAGTCTTTAATGAAGAAAAACAAGGCCATCTATGTGGACTTTGAGGACTACCTGCTTAACAAACACGCCGTTACCCGGGCAGAGCGCGGGGAGAAAGTATTCCGCGACGATCTGGCATGGACGCCTGAATTCGGTGCCCAGAAGGCAGCAGAATACGAGCAGCAGTTTCCTGAGTTTGCCGAAGCAGCAGACAAGTTTTATGAGTTTAACCGGCAGATGGTGCAATCTTGGCTTGTCGATACTGGAATCATCACGCAGGACATGGCGGATGCTTGGCTTAAGGCTAACCCGTATTACGTGCCGAACAAGCGCCAGTTCACCCAGCTGGAGAAGACAGGTAAGGGCCCGGGCGGCGGCAAAAAGGGATTTGGCAATCAGGGGAACCCGGTCAAAGGCTATCAGAAGGGCGGCTCTCAGCGAAAGATCATATCTCCAATTGAAGCGACCATTGAGAACGTCGATGCTTATGTTAAGGCTGCTAAGCGTAACCAGGTCATGCAGCAGTACGTCCGCAACATCGAGCAGGCACCAGACGCTTTCCGTGACTGGGCTGAGATCGTTAAGCAGCCGGAGAAGCCTGCTGACATCAAGAAGCTATTG
Source organism: Paenibacillus wynnii (assembly GCF_000757885.1). Taxonomy (NCBI): domain Bacteria; kingdom Bacillati; phylum Bacillota; class Bacilli; order Caryophanales; family Paenibacillaceae; genus Paenibacillus; species Paenibacillus wynnii. Next base: position 2,105,635 of record NZ_JQCR01000002.1, read on the forward strand.
TTATCAGATGTAACCGATGAATCGGGAGCTGTGGTAACTGACGGCATAGTCAATCTTCTCAGTCGGTTCACGGATGATTTTGATAAGGCTATGCAGCGGACGAAGTTGGACAAAGACAATATCGTCCGGGCTATGGTGGATGGTGAGCCGGTGCACGTGCTGATTAAGGATAAGCAGCTGCTGTCCGCGATAACGGCGCTCGGGCCGGAGTCGGCAGGCTGGATGCTTAATCTGGTCGGTAAGGTGACGAACAACATGAAGCTGCTGACCACGGGTAGTAACCCGGTGTTCTCGCTAACTCGTAACTTATTCCGCGACATTCCGCAGGCTTATGTTGCATCGACAACCCGAGATAACCCGATTGCATTTGTTGCTGACCTGGTCAGTGCGGCCGTAGACATCGGCGGACGTCGAGGTGCGTATAAGCAGTTCCTGGATGTCGGCGGCGGTCATGCTTCATCTATTGCGGCGGACCGTAACCTCTTAGCACAAAGCAAACGGGCTGCTTTGCCGCAGTCTGGTGTTCGTACGAAGCTCGCCCGTGCAAAGGAAGGGTATGAGAATCTACTCAACGCTGTGGAAATCGCGCCGCGTCTTGCAGAGTTTAAGCGTAGCTTTGATCAGACAGGAGATCTGCAGGCGGCGCTTGCGGCTGCTCAGGACATCACGGTCAACTTTAAACGGCGCGGAGCATTGTCCCGGGAGATCGACAAGGTGTTTCCGTATTTTAACGCGGCAGCTCAGGGGCTTGATAAGACAATCCGCACCTATAAGGATAACCCAGCCAAAGCGCTGACCAAGTCTATCCTGGCAATTACGATCCCAACTCTGGCCTTATACGCCATCAATCACGATGATCCGGCTTACCAGCAGCTCAGTAGCCGGACGAAGGATGCGTTCCTAATGATCCCTAAGGGCGACGGCACGTTCTTCAAAATTGCCAAGCCGCAGGAGCAAGGAACCATATTCAGCGACATCCCAGAACGCTTAATGCGTCTGTTTGCGGAAGAAGATCCCGCAGCCTTCCGGGACTTTGCCGACCGTCTCCGGACTACTTTTACTCCGCCAGGAGTTCAGGGGGCCCTGAAGAAAGGAGGGGTCACCGATAAACTGCTGGGGGCTGCTGGGGACACTATCTTCGGTCCTATCGCGGATCTCGCTGCAAACAAGACTTTTAGCGGGGCTCCTATCGTACCGGGTTATCTGGAAAATCTTTCGCCGGAACTTCAGTACGATGCAAAGACAACCACGGTATCGAAGAAACTCGGCGAGCTGACAGGGACATCGCCGAAGCAACTCGACTACCTAGCCCGGCAGTATACCGGGTTCCTTGGCCAGTTTGGGCAGCCGCTGCTCTCTCCCGGGGGGGACGTTGGCAGCGCACTAACTCAGCAGGTTACCGCCGATCCAGTGTTCACAAACGATACCTCTACTGAGTTTTACCGGCTGAAGGGTAAGCTTGATCAGGCTAATCTGGATAAAGATCAGAAGGACCTGCCCGATTGGTACAGTAACGGACTCCGAAAGCGGATGGACAAAATCAGCAAGCAGATGTCTGCAATTCGGAAACAGCAACGAGACGTCCAGAGCGATAAGAGCCTGAGTAACAAAAACAAGCGCGATGAGCTCCGCAAGCTGCAACAGTCCATCAACGACATGGCTGAGCGCGGGAATGAGCTGGCAAGAGACACAGTTCCATACTAATTCTGGCACGTCCTCCAGGGCGTGTCTTTTATATGCCAATAGATGCTGAAGGGGGAAACAACTATGCCAGGAGGAGGCGGAGCTATGGGTACTGAGGATAAGTTGGTGGAGATCCAGATACAACTTGCGCGGATTGAGAAGACACTGGAGGTGGTGCCGGCGCTGACATCGACTGTGGAGTCGGCGAGAGACACCGCCCGGGATGCCGTTCAGAGCGCTAAATCTGCGCATCACCGGCTAGACCGGATCGAGGACGCGCAGCGCTGGCTGTGGCGCACGGTCGGCGGGGCAATCATTACCGGTATTATCGGCATAATCATTGCGGCTATTAAACTTACTGGAGGTTAAACCATGCTTACATTGGATCAGGTTAAAAGTAAATCAGCTACCCGTCTTAAAGGTCTTCATCCCGCTGTACTGGCTGCTGCTACGGCTCTGATCGAGCGGAGCTATACCCGCGGGGTACCGATTCTCATTACACAGGGGCTGCGAACCATTGCAGAGCAAGAAGGGCTGTATGCGCAGGGTCGCACCAAGCCCGGGAAGATTGTCACCAATGCCCGGGGAGGTTACAGCTATCATAACTTTGGTTTATCTATCGATTTTGCTTTGCTGCTGCCGAATGGCTCCAGCGTGTCCTGGGATACGACTCGGGATGGAGACAGCGACAAAACAACGGATTGGATGGAGGTGGTGCAGGAGGCAAAGGCGCTCGGGTTTGAGTGGGGCGGGGACTGGACTACATTTAAGGACTATCCGCATTTCCAGATGAGCTTCGGGCTTAACACGGCTCAGCTCCGGGCAGGTGTGAAGCCTACGGAGACTCAGATTGCGGTTGTGCTCGCTAAAATCGATAGATATCTGAAGGAGGCGGAGAAAGTGAACAAAGATGTGAAGGTTGATGTGTATGTCAATGGAGTAAAAGTCGGTGACGGTGTGCTGGATGCTGGGGTCACTTACACGCCGACACGTGCCGTAGCAGAGGCTTTAGGCGCTACGGTGGCATGGGACAAGGATAAACTGCGAGTCGATATCAACAAGGGGGCTAAATAATATGGAAGTCTTAAATAACGTATTGGCGTTTGCCACTCTGATCTCTGTATTTGTGCTGGCACTGGTGCAGCTGGTGAAGAATACAGCCAACGTGCCGAAGAACCTGCTGCCGTGGATTGGCTTGCTGATCGGCTTGCTGATCGGCTGGTGGGCATACCCGTTTTCTGATCTGGACCTCACGCTGCGGCTATGGGGCGGCGGGCTGGCCGGACTCTCTGCAACCGGTCTGTTCGAGTTGGTGCTGAGTAATCGGCCGGGATCAACAAAGGAGTAGTAACCTAAATCAAATTGAGTTGAGTAAGCCCCTGTCGGCCTCCATGGTCCGCAGGGGCTTTTATATGAATATGGTCTTAACTGTTAAACATTGTATATAATTACCGTTAGCTAGTTCGACATATAGCGACAGCGTTTGCCCTGAATCAATATTACAATAATCGAACATACCTTCTATAAATATATAGAAAAGAGGTGGATCCTATAGGTAACTGTAACTAATAAAAGGTATATTTTCTATAGTCATGGCTATAGACTTTCCCGGAGAGAGCCGACCGGCTCAGGGCAATAGCATTAGCTCGTATAGGTCCTCCATTTGGCAGCCTAGCGCGTAAGATACTGTGGCAGCAGCGTCGTAAGACATCGGCTCTCGGTTATTAACCCAGTTTGATATCTGCTGCGGTGAATATTCAGTTCTACGGGATAATTCAGCTTGCGTCATTTTGGCTTTGGCTAATAGGTATCGCAGTCGGCATCTCCCACGGGAGAGCTTCACCCAATCGATCCTCCTTCTAGAGGTTTTTCGAGCGAATTATATCACATAATTCTACGGCTACCAACATTCATTATATGAGATTAATTTAGTTCGAAATTAATGCGAACAAACGTTCTGTGACATACAACAAATCTATGCTATAATCCTATTACGGAATTGATATCAACGGAGGTGCCGACAGATGCGAGCTATTGATTTAGGGGATCTATCGCAGGCAGCAGGTATAAAATCCGCCTGCATGATTATTGTGTGGAAAATGGATCGAGGTTTGTACGAAGGACAGGATTTAGAATCTGAGTTGAAAGAGCTGCTAACCAACATTGTAGAATTTGAATATATTCTGTCCAGTGGAGTAGTTGATGATCTTAATGTACAGATTAAGAGGTGATTAATTGAGCATTTGAGGAAAACAATAAAAGAACCGTCACGGAGTGAATTGTACGGTTCTTTTTTATTTGGGGTCATTCTGGGGACAAAAGCCTTTCTGAACGCCAAAAATTAACCATAAAGTGTTCGGAACATAAAGGGAAGACCCTTGATCTACAAGGGTCTGAAAAGTGTGCGTGTATTCTAAAACGAATTTAATCGAATCATGCGCCTGGTTCTGGTGGAGCAGATTTATCGCGCGGTGAAGATAAATCGGGGGGAACCGTATCATAAGTGAGTATATCACTATCTTTTTGATTATCAGGGTGGAGCGGGTTAGGCACTTCAAAATTAAAGACAATCTCTTTTATTGAACTATCAGATTGAATGTCTATCCGCTCAATCAAGGATTCAATGAGATACTTCTTCATCTGTACATCGGCATTGTCCATTAGTTCGTCAAAATTCTCAAGGACGAATAAAACATCCGATGGTTCAATTGCAGTGTTGCAAGCTTTAGCATATTCTAAAGTTATTTGTTCTTGACGAGCATTCAAATCAGTGATTTTTATATTCAGATCACTTTTGAATTCCCTGTGTTCTTCAATTGTGATATCGCCGTTAAGAAATTGCTCTTTTATAACGGTCATGCGTTCATTATATTTCTGAATTTGCTTTTCTACATCCGTTAATTGTTTCTCAATTACCTTAGAATCAATGCTGTTATCAGAGTTAATCTCACTAACAATATCCTCAATAACATGAGTGTTTGTAATGATGGATTTAATGCGTTGCAACACATCTCTTTCAATATGTTTTGCTCTATATAGCTTTGAACTACATGTACGTATATTTTTGTAGTTAAAGCATGTGTAATAACCACCGTGATTTCTTAAATTACGGTTACCTGCAGGTTGAAAGTTCATTCTGCCACCGCATAAAGGACATTTTAGAATGCCGGACAGTAGATGAGGATTTGAAGGCATTCTAGGGGATTTTCTTTGATTTTGCAAAGTGATTTGTTGAGCTTTATCAAATATTTCTTCATCTACGATTGAATCATGGATACCAATTACCAAAATAATTTCATCTTGTGGTTTTCGCTTTTTATTTTCGCCAGTTGTTCTTCCATGACGAATGAACCCTTTATAAGTTGGATTTTCAAGTATCGTAAGTATTGCAATATGTGTAAGAGGTTTGCCGTTTTTTGTTTTTAAATTTAATTCCTTTAGTTTGTCCCTGATATAGATACAACCCTTGCCACTAACATACATATTGAAAATTATTCTTATAATGTTTGCTTCATCGGTATTTACAATAAGTTCTTTGTTACTGATATCGTAGCCAAAGATTCTTCCTCCCACTTACCTAGCTTAGCACGCTGGTTCATACCTAATTTCACATTTTCAACAATTGTACTTCTTTTAAATTCTGCAAATCCACCAACCATACTAAGCATGAGCTTATTGGTTGAATTGTTCTTTGAATTATAAAATTGTTCGCTATAGCTAAGAAAACTTACATCGTGCTTCTCGAAATCCTCAATTAATTGCAGTGTATCTTTAAGCTTACGAGAAAGCCTTGATAATTTCCAAACAAGAACTATATCAAACTTCTTTTGTGAGCAATCTTTTAAAAGTTCCTGCAATGCTGGGCGATTCATGTCCGTGCCACTTTTACCGTTATCTATATATTTCCCAAAAACAATGTAACCTAGATTTTCACAATGCTGAATTAGTGTGACTTCTTGAGCTTCAAGACTAAACCTGTCTATGAATGCGATCTGACTTAAATACAACGATTGCGTTGATTTCATTGCTTTGATCACAAGCAAAATTAAGCATTCTTGCATACTCAATTCTTTCGTCAATCTTAGAGCCAGACTTTGCTTCATAGACAAAAATTTCTTCTGATTTCCAGCCCTGACTGGTACAATATGCCTGTATTCGTTTCTTTTGTTCTGCTACTGAAGTATTATCTTTTTGAGAATCAGAACTGATACGTACATAGCCAACAACGTTTTTAATCATGTGTTTCATAGAAGTAACCTCCTGCAAGTGGTTTCCATATAAACCATATGGAGATTGTACTTAGCAGAATATTTTTTTAACATAAAATTGCTATTTGGACAATCTGTTAAATCATAGAGGGGGATATAAGTCGATGAGTAACTTTGTAGATGAGACACCTGCTAATATTAAGGAGTTAGTGAAGCAAGCTGGTGATAAAACAAGCTGGAGAAATAGAGTGCAAGCTGTAAATGAATTGGGAAAATGGCGCTGTCAGCAATCAAAGGATGTGCTTTGGAGATTAAGTGTAAACGATCTAGTATATGATGTTCGAGAAGAAGCTTTTAGGAAACTGCAAGCTTTCGGGGAAAAAGTGTTTTTAGGGAAAAAGAAAAAGGGGCATATAATCAAAGACATCAATAAAAAGGTTCTACGTGTTCGTGATAGTTTTAAAGCAGAGTTCACGATTGAGGAATTTAAGGAAAAATTTAAGCAACTACTTCCAGAGGCCTATGACGTATACCAATATGAAAAGGGCGAAAAATTTGAAGAGTGGATAAACAATGTTTTAAATTCAGCTCCTAAGAAAAATTAACATAGGGGGGAGAAACAATGGCTGATCAAGAGTATTTAAAATGTCCAAAATGTAATGCGCCTATGGTATTTAGAGAAGGGTCGCCTGATTTTTATGGCTGTTCCAGATATCCTGAGTGTAGAGGAACTAGGCAATTAAACGAAGCCAAAGGAAAGCAAGTATATTTTGATGTATCAACAGGTGGTTGGGGAGAATGTAATCGTTGCGGAGCGAATCGTGTTATAGGTCCAATGGGACTTTGTGAACGTTGCAACGAATGGTTTGAAGACCAATAGTTAGCACATTTAATTACAAAGATACAAACAAAATGAACAGGGGTCTATAAATTGAACCTACAGGATTTTATAAAATTATTTACGGACAATAGCATACTGATGGCCATTTTCGTTATTTCTGCTTTTGGAATAATCACTGGTAAATGGCTTGGTTTTTTTAGGACATGGAAAAATACTGCTACTATAATAAAGCTTTTGGGTTATTCAATCCTCCTGTACGTATTTATAAAGAATGATTCCGGAGTAAAACTAGATGCAGTAACGCTTTTCACTATCTTTGTATGTGCTGCTGAAATATTAGGGAACACTTTTGAAATCATTATGACCTATGCAGAGAAAATATTTGGTAAGACTACACGTGAAGAAGTTAATGACATATTGAGAGAGAAAGATGAGTGGCGAAGTGAATCTCGTCACAGTATTTCAAATTCATTTTATGAAGTAAGTGATAAAATTTACAAGAATCTTGAAGAAAAATTACGTGATATACGATGCCAAAAATGCTCAGCAAAACTAGAGAAGAATAATATGAATCTCGTTAGCTTAAAGGGAGAGCGAACATACACCATTTCAGAGTATATTGTATTCACTTGTAAAATTTGTGGGCATGAGGAATTCTACTCATCTCATATTTGTGGGCTAAGTATCTATGGGGGCAAATGCTATGTAAAGGACTAATTGTACAATTAATTAGAATTAGATGTTTTTTCTTCTGGTATTTGATTTAATCCTTTCAGAAGCTTTACTTAAGAAAAAGTTTATCCACACTACCAAAAACTGGGTTTTTTTTGCTTATTTACTATTGTTCCTCTTCTATTGGCGCTATGGAGCTACTGGTACATTGGACTAATCATACTATGTTGTATTTTCATATACGTTTATTACGCTACTAGTTATAGTATTAAAAACATGGGTAGAAATAGGTCTTCTTAATTTGTGATAAATAAAAGAGGTGAAGGAAGGCAATGAAAAAACAAAAGCCAAAAAAGACAAATAATAAACGTCTTCGTGATATTGCAAGCATGAAAGAGTTATCTAAAACAACGAATGATATGAAGAACTTTAAACGAGCTATGCCTATTTTAGCCCCACTTCTAAAAGTGGCAGGGGTAGATGTAAGTAAAATCCAGGACGCTCTAGGGCAGTTAGAAGGTTTGGCAGAACAAACAAATGAGTTAATAGGTATGCCAGACCGGTTTAACGATCTCCTCGCTGAACATGGTTGGATTATGTACAAAATGATGGACTTTACAGTTGCTAAGACAGCTGTACAGAAAGCTGAGTCCGGTGATATTAATGGAGCGGAACAAGAACTAATTAATTACTACAATGTGGAAACTATTCGGCGGCAGTTGAGGGTACTGGGACCTCTAAAGGCGTTCAGACCAAGAATGGATTTAACGAATAAAGCTTTGCTTGATTACGAGGAAGAACGGTATCATGCTTGCGTTCCTGTTGTACTGGCACTTACAGACGGCTTGGTAAATGATCTCCATGAAGATCATAAAGGTCTATCTGCTGAATCAACTGAATTAGAGGCTTGGGATTCTATCGCTGCACACACCCAAGGACTTGGAAGACTTGTAAAAATCCTCCGAAAAGGGCGCTACAAAACGACAACAGAAAAGATTAGTCTTCCATATAGAAATGGCATTTTGCATGGAACCGATTTGGGATACGACAATAGAATTGTTGCAGCAAAAACATGGGCAACACTTTTCGCTGTTGGTGAATGGGCGACTAAGGTAGAACGTGGAGAGGCAAATAGCCCCACTGAAAAGCCTAAAGAAACTTTTCGAGATTTATTAACAAAAATTCAAGAGAATGAGCAAACTAAGAAAGAAATAGAGGAGTGGAAGCCGCGTGAGCAGAAGTCCACTAATGCCGAATCATTTACTTCAGATTCGCCAGAGCATGTGTTGAAAGAGTTTTTATTATGTTGGTCCCGAAAAAACTACGGTGGAATGACTAAAATACTCCCCTCTAAAACATTTGTGGCAAAAGAAGCACCCGCACGAATCAGAGAATATTATGCAGATAAGTTACTTAAGTCCTTTGAATTTGTTTCAATTGTTGATGTAGCTCTTGCCAATACAACAATTGATGTTCGGTTACAAGTGGATGAATACGGTAGAATAAACGAAAAACAGCATACATTTATTTTGATAAATGAGGATGACAAAGGTAATCCTATAGGAAGAACTAAAGCAGATTCGAGATGGGTAAGCTATACTTGGCGTGTATATTAATAAGATAGCATTCGAATCTGAATGTCTTCTGGAATCACTTAAATAAGCAATTAGATTAAATAGTTAATAAAAGCTATAAGAGTAGGCTTGGACTTTGCCTACTCTTATAGCTTTTAATTTAAACAACAAAGCGAACTTCAATTTTCTCCAAAATGTTATACTGAGACACAATACGGTGAACCGTATCATAAGTAGGGCGAAGTTTTCAACATGAAAAACTTCATAATATAGTCTGAAATTTAAAAACCTTCTTATATTCTTTTCCCCAACTTAATTGAAGTTTAAAATTTTTTAAAATATTGATAATTTCATTTTTATTAGTGCTTTTGGTTTTAATGATGATTGTAATAGCAGTAGTTGAATTAGAAAAAGGAGAAATCTCAACATATTGAACATCTCTTGAATAAAGGATGATCTGATCATTAATTTTGGATAAAGGTAAAATATCAAGGGTTAAATTGGTTACAGTTTTATAATTTATATTTTTTAAAGTTGTGGTAATGGTAGCGAAGATATACTCTGAACTATTTCCTAAATTTGTAGGGTTTTGTAATAATACAAAACCATCTGGAATTTGCGTTTCAACTTTTGTTTTCAAATCGATAAATGCTTGTTCATCAGCTGAAGCGGACTCAATGATCAGGCTAGTCTCTTTAACAACTGGCTTTAGAAATTTGAAAGTTATAAAACCATTGTTTAAAGAATCTATAACACCGAATATTACTATAATTGAAAGTAAAGCAATAATTACTCGTTTGATTGGAATCCCTCCTTAATTATAAAAGAGGTGCAATTTATGCACCCCTTTATATTATATTATTCAAAAGAAATAAGCCAAAAATCTCTTCCATTAAAATCAGAACTTGAAATAGGCTTGTCCACAATATCTAAATTATTTGGGCCTGAGTGATATGTTAAATAGATATCGCTACTTGTTTTTTTAGTAACAATCATAGAATGAGTTCTATCGTATTTATCTCCACTACTATACGATAATTGAATAATATCGCCAGGTTGTGCCTTAGCTATAACTGAAGATTTTTGTGCATTTGTGTAATATGACCCTGTCAATCCTTGATTAGACCAATAAGTATAGAAGTCATCCACATTTACCCAAGAAGAGGACTCAGACCATAAACTTGGATAAAAAGTAGATCGTTCACTGTACCAAAAGGAATTATTATTATATACCATACCATCATATCCATTATCTACATAGTTTGCCTTGCGTTCGTAATGCCCACCTGCATACCAAGCTTGCGATATGAAATTTGTACAGTCATTTGACCATCTATTACTATAGGTGGAATTTCTTTTTGCGCTTCCAGCAGATGCCCAAGCATACGCGTAGTTGACGGCCTGTTGTCGATTATAGGATATCGCTAAAGGAGTAATAAGGCTATCCAATCCTATGTTATTTTGTGGAAGAGTCGGGTTTATTAACTGTCCCTCAGTAGCTAAGTGTTTTTTATTGTAATCTAAAACATATTTAACAAGTTGGGTGAAATTTCTATCTTTTGTAAGCTGTCCATCTATATCCCATAGATAGTTGTTTAAATAATTTGAGTATTCGCTTGACCCTGGTTCATAGTCTAATCCTGAGTTATAAATTTTATTTTTAAATATAGTTTCTGCCTTAATATAGTTGGCTTCACTTAATTTAAAGCTATTCTGCTTTAAATCATATTGAAATGTGCTACTTTGAAGGTTCGAATCCTGCTGATAGGTATCCTTACTAACTGATCCACTCTCTGCATATATAGTTTGGCTACCTGCCAGCAAAGCTAACGACACTACTGATAAACCTATGACTCTTTTCATGATAACTCTCCTTTGTTAGTGTAATAACGACAATATTAATAATATACAATAAAGTATAATATTGGAATGGTGTTAAATGCCTATATTTTAAAAGTTTAGTAAAAATATTCAAGCAAAATATTCCGCCTATTTAAGGAGAATAAAGTGCTATGGACCTTCACTTCCAAGCGAAAACTGAAGAGTTTGTTTTAATTGAGGGACTTTCCTAGATAGAAGGAAAGCCCCTTCCGCCATTTTCTCGGCAGAAGGGGCTACGCTTAAAAATGTATTTCGGTCTCCGAATTGAAGCTGAGTTCCACATCCTTGACCCTTCTCTTGTCATCTAGGGTGATCTTCTTGACGATCAGATGCAGTAACGTCTTTCGCTGTAGAAAGGGTGACTCTAGATGTAATTTTTCGAATCTTACCGTCAAGGAGCGCACAAGTTCGTAGGAGACTGGTTCAGCCGCTTTATCTTGTAACTCTAGCTGTAGCCTAGAGTTACGGGTCAGGTACAAATAGTGTGGTGTACCGTATCATAAGTAGAGTGGAATTTGTAGAAATTAACAACAACTTTCTTTATTTTGAGAAAAGTACAATATGAGTGGGTTCGCCTATATATTTAATATTCAATTTTCTCGAATTTAATAAAGAAATAGATTATGTAATCTTAAAGATGAATTAATTAACTTAGATTTACCTACTATTTTGTAAGAAGTCATTATACAATGTTGTTGTTCGATAAAGGAGTCAGACCTTATAATGATTGTCCAAGACACCAATTATTTTTTGTAATGTAATAATATCTAAGTAATAAATTTACAAATGGAGGGAGAAATTATGAAAAATCCAATTATAAAGGGATTTCTAAGAGATTTTAAAGAAAAATATGAAATAGAAGAAAAAGATGAGGATTTAATATTTGAAGACTTTGTTAATTATTGTGTTTTAAATAATCACGTAGTAGATTCAGAAAGGAATTTTCAAGAATTAGATACTGGAACTGCTAAAGCAATTGATGGTATTGCTATAATAGTTAACAATAAAATAGTTTTAAATGAGGAAGATATAAAGATTCTAGTACAAGAGAAACAAATTCTGTCTGTTGAATTTATATTTGTGCAATCTAAAACCTCTGAAAAGTTTAATGATTCCCAAGTATCTTATTTTTTCAGGCATGTTAAGCAGTTTGTTTGTAATGAAGAATGTACAATTCCTGAAATATCAAAATTTTGGGAATTAAGAAATATAATATATGCTAATTCAAATTTATTTAGAAAAGAAAATCCTAAATGCATTATGTATTATGCTACTACTTCACCAACTACACAAATAAGCTCTGATATAAATGAAACAATAAACGATGGTAAAAATGCGTTGTTGGAAAGTGGATTTTTATCAGATGATGTAAAATTTATACCGCTTGGTGTAAGAGAGATTCAAAAGTTATATCGTAAAATAGATTCTGATTTAGAGGCAACTTTTAAATTTCCTAAAAATGTAACTTTTCCGTACGAAGGCTCCAAAATTAAATCGGCTTATTTTGGATTAGTAGAAATACAAGAATATATGAATTTGCTATTAGATAGTGAAACTAATGGAGTAAAAAATGTGTTTGATGATAATATTAGAGATTATTTAGGAATAGATAATAATGATGTTAATAAAAATATGCATGATTGTCTTAAAAGTTCAAATGCACAATTATTTGGTATTTTAAATAATGGTATAACGATTGTTGCCGATGAAATTAAACCTGTAGGAGAGAAGTTTACATTACATAACTACCAAATTGTTAATGGATGTCAAACTAGTAACGTAATTTTTGAGACTTATAATTATTTAGAGCAAAAAAATATTTCTATTCCTTTGAAAATTATTGCAACAGTGGATGAAAATACGAAAAATGAAATAGTTAAATCTACAAATAGTCAAACAGGTCTAAAACCAGAGCAATTAGACGCTTTAAATAATTTCCACAAAATGCTAGAGGAGTTTTATAAATCTCAACATGCTGTTTATAAAGATCTACAACTATATTATGAAAGACGATCTAATCAATATAGAAATAAGGATATAACACAAACTAAAATCATTAATATTCCCAAACAAATTAAAACAGTTACTTCAATGTTTTTAGATAATCCACACGGGGTATCCGGTCATTACGGAACAGTTGCTAGAAAAGTCAAAGATGAAATATTTAAAGAAAATGATAAGTTAGAACCATATTTTGTTAGTTCAATATTGTTTTATAGAGTAGAGGCTTTTTTCAGAAAAAATAAGGAATACAAAGAATTTACTAGAATGAAATGGCATATTTTGATGACTATTAAATATATCATAGTTGAAGATAATAAGTTTAGTCCTAAATTAAACTCAAGTGAAATTCAAAAATTGTCATTGAGTATATTAAGAAAATTAAGGGATGAAGATACAACCAATACATTAATAATTAAATCAATAGAAGCAATAAAGACAATGATAGAAGAAGAGGGTTTAGAATTTGAAGATCGTAAACTATTTGAGAGAAAAGAAACTACAGATAAATTGAAAACATTTATAATACAAAATCATTCTTTAGTGCTTTCAATTTAAGAACTCGGTTATACAAGTTCTTACAGATGTATCATAAGATTATTATGTGAATAGTTAAATGCCGTAAGTAAAACCAAATAGTGAGTTAGGTAACCTAATACACGAAATAGTGAAAAAGTAAGCCACTTTAAATTTCGCCCTATAGATGTTACGGTGAACCGTATCATAAGTAGGGGCAAGTTTTTTTAACAAAAACTCGCAGGAGCCTGTATTTACAGCATATCGAAGATAGGAGCAGGGTAGTGACACTGCAGTCGGAATGATGCGTAAACGGGCTTCTGCGAGCTTATTTGTGCTATAAAATGATAATGTATCTGGAAGGAAACTTTTGCTGATTCACAGCAAAAGCCCCCTCCACCAGTTTTGTAGAAGGGGCCAGTTCAAAAAATGCTGTTGCACCTGCGGGTTGAATTCCAATTCAATGCTTATCAGTGTCCTTTTACTACCTGGATATTATTAATGAACCCAGCTGTGGGTGTAAATAGAGCAGTGAATTTCTTGCTCTTCACATCATATTCGAATAACCCACGTTTATTTTTAACGATAGCTAGCGCATAAATCTTGCTACCATCGTTCGAGTAATTGGCCTCTCCTCTTTGTAATCTTGTAGTTCCCCAATTACTCACACTGGAGGTCTTGCTGACAGTATCATAGTCAACAACCATAGAGGGCACTTGCCCCTTATTATATTCCTTGTCACCAAATGCAATAACATGCCCCTCTTTATTCATCAGCATACGAATCCAGTAATTTTTACTAAAGAGCTTTGTTTTCTCCTTCAAATCGTAATCCGTTTCGTATATGGTATACGTAGGCATTTTGAAATTGTTCTGTCCCACGGGTCCATCTTGATGGGCCAGACTATAATTCCTTTCCTTCAACGAATAACCAGAAGCATAAATTTTTTTGTTTTTATGATCTAATGTAATCGCTTCTACGAGCATGTCATCATCACCCCAGAGTGTCATCCCATTGGTATTGAGATCAATAGCGCCTAATCGTATAGATTGCTCTCCTTTTACATTAGCCACAAAAAATAATTGATCTCCTGAGGGAATAATATAGTTGACTGCAAATAAGTTATCTGTTAATTGAGTGCTTTCTTCATTCGATAAATCTCTGACAAAGATTTGGTCTCCATAATCCTCGTCTGTTCCTACCCTTTGGGTATAGTACACTAATTGATTAGGCTTATCATAATAGCCCAATGGATATTGAGCTGTATAATCGAATTGAAAGACCGTTTTCATTTGCTTTGTAGCTGTATCGTAGCTTAGTATTTGTGTTTTTATGGCTCCATTTTCATCTGTAGTTGCATATTCTGAATAAGTCATCGTAATGTAATCCGCTGCAGGTACTATTGATTTCACCTCTGAACTAGCCGTAGGAGTAGAATTGGCTGTGCTTGTTGTTTCCGAACCAGCGTCCTTAGACGAGCATGAAATCAGTAGTATTGCTATCAACATCAAACACATTAAAGTCCTTGATTTTTTTTTCAAAGCACTCTCTCCTTAATATCTGGTTCTATAATCAATTATGCCTATGCCTATGCCTATGCCTATGGCTATAAGCCATAGGCATAATCTCTAACTTAAAACTGATAATAGTATCTACCCGGGAAGGATAAAGTATCACTGTAAGTATAACCGAATTGTACATTATTCCAGCCCCAGAAATAGTTATCCATTACTGCATCAGGAAGTGAACCAATATCATTCTTATATACAGTTTTAGAAATATTAGTATCTAACGCTCTAGCAGTGATTGGAGTTCCATGAATTGCATTATCAATTTGTCGTTTTGTTGCAATATCACCTGCCCCTAATGTCTTACCGCTTGATCCTACTGTTCCAGATCCACCAACACCAGCCCGGAAAACAGTAAACCTACCCTCACCTGTTACAGCACCTGCCGAAATAATTACTGTTTGTCCAGATCCATATGTGTATGTACCTGCAGGTAAACGTCCTGGATAAGGGACTGATGAACTTGGAATATCGGCTGCCGCCGCTGCTTGTATCGAAGCAATACTTTCATCTACATAGACACGATTGATATGTCCATCAGAACCATAGATAACCACAGTACCTGGAGATGGTTCTGGAAGATCATATCCAAGATCTGTAACTGGTAAATCCTTAACAGATTCTGCTACGGCTTTGAAAAATTCATCCTCAGCAGCTCTTCCATTAATATCTGGCACTTCTTCATAAGCTTGTAATGAACGTAATATGCCTTTTGTATCCCCAGCATGATCTGCTGCACTTGTATCATAGGTTATGATTGGTTCTTGCTCTGCATTATAATTCAAAATTGCCCCTGGCACAAAAGCTGTTGGTATCTGATTCTTCACTGCTTCCAAATCAATTCGTGATTCTTTTGAAGTATTGCCATTCAGCTGAGAATTTCCAGTAGCATTTACTATCACAGCACCAGATGATAGCAATAAGGCCGTAGACATGCTTACGGTAATCCATTTCATAATTTTCTTAGATTTCATCTTTACTTCCTCCTCTAATTAATAATTTAATAATTTACCATAATAATGAAATTATAATAGTTTTTTGGGAAAATTGATTCTTTATTCCTATTAAAATATAAATTTTCCACAAAAACCGACAATAATCTTAATTGAGCAAGTGATTGTTTTAATATCAAAATGAATTATATATAAAAAAAGTAATGGTCCACGACAATGTACGGTCAATATTAATTCACAAAAAAGGTTTATCTAAATCACTGTAGCGTGAAATAGGTTTCACAGCGCACGATTGATTAGGGAGGCATCAATTAAGATTGGATATCCTCGTCAGTGATATTTACTTTAACGAAATCCTTTAAAACCTAAGTCTTTTAAGAATGTATACTGAGCGCAGTGTACTGAAATATCATAAATTATTAAAGCTCGCAGGGGCCTGTATTTACATCATGCCGACCATAGGAATAGGTTGGGTCATACTCCGGTCAGAACGATGCGTAAACAGGCGTCTGTGAGTTTTTTTGTGTTACAAAATGATGATGTACCTCGAACGGAACTTTTGCCGATTCACAGCAAAATCCCCTTCCGCCATTTCAGTAGAAGGGGCCAATTCAATAGAATGCTGTTGCACCTGCGGGTTGAATTCCAGTTCAATGCTTCGAATGTCCTTCGGTACGCCGAAGTGAATTTACCTGATGACGCTCTGGAAGAGGGTCTTTTGTGTCTCCGGGGGAGAAAAGTGCAGCAGCGAGTGGAATTGGCCCAGCAACTTCTGAATGATCTCCTTGGGGAAGAAAATCTGAAGGGCTATCTTTGTCTTGTTGAAAACGAGTTATTATGGTAAAACTACCTATGGTTGACTCTATGTTGGAGCTCAACGATAACATCATGAAAAGGGAGAATTAATATGGCATCAAAGATAAAGACAAAGACAACGAAAAAATTAAATCTAGTGTCCGTGGTCTTAATGATTTTTACTTCTGTTTATGGATTCAATAACATCCCAAGATCGTTCTATAAGATGGGTTATGCGGCTATTCCTTGGTACATTCTTGCTGCAATAACTTTCTTTGTTCCGTTTGCAATAATGGTAGCTGAATTTGGTTCCGCCTTCAAAGAGGAGAAGGGAGGAATCCATTCATGGATGGAAAAATCCATTGGTCCAAGATTTGCATTTGTAGGAACGTTCATGTGGTATTTTGCCTATATCACTTGGATGGTTAATGTCGCATCCGGTATGTGGGTTCCTGTATCAAACGCTATATTCGGAGAAGATACGACACAAAACTGGACTTTTTTAAACCTTCATGGAACACAGACTCTAGGTATCTTGGGAATGATATGGATTCTTGTAGTAACTTACATATCAACTAAGGGACTGGATAAGATCAGAAAAGTAACTTCTATAGGTGGTACTGCAGTCGTGTTATTGAATGTATTTCTATGGGTTGGTGCAATAGCAGTCCTTATAGGCAACCATGGACATTTGGCACAGCCGATTGAAGGATTACATTCATTTACTCAAACACCAAATCCTAAATATGCGGGAGATATGATTGCCGCATTTGCATTTGTCGTATATGCTCTATTCGCTTATGGCGGACTTGAAGCAGTAGGTGGGTTGGTGGATGAAACAGAAAATCCAGAAAAAACCTTTCCCAAAGGAATTCTTATAACAGCAGCCATCATTTCTGTAGGATATTCATTAGGAATACTGCTAGTTGGCGTATTTACAAACTGGTCAGCTGTAATGGGTATCAAAAATGTTAACCTGGGAAACGCAAGTTATATCGTTATGGCTAATTTAGGTCAATCACTGGGTTCAGCTTTTGGAGCAAGTCAAGAGACAGCTTCAGCTTTAGGTGCTGGCGTCGCAAGATTCGTCGGAATCTCGATGTTCCTAGCATTGTCCGGTGCGTTCTTTACCTTGATGTTTTCGCCTCTAAAGCAATTGATTGAGGGTACGCCGGCAAAGATATGGCCTGGAAAAATCGGTGAAACTAAGAATGGGCTTCCTATTAACGCAATGTGGATTCAAGCTGCCATTGTTTGTGTGATGATCGCACTTATTGCTTTTGGTGGAAGTACAATGGCCGCATTCTTTAACATACTTGTTTCGATGACTAATGTTGCTATGACGATCCCCTATGTATTTATAGGACTTGCATTCCCCTATTTCAGAAAAAGAAAGGAAATACAAAAGCCGTTTATCATTCTTAAATCGCAATGGAGCGTTAATTTTTGGGCGTGGACAGTTGTTCTAACCATCGGACTAGCAAATTTCTTTAGTATTATACAGCCAGCTTTAGAAGGGGATATGCAAACAACAATTTGGAGTGTGGCCGGACCCATTATTTTCTCAGTTGTTGCATGGTTAATGTATAGCAAATATGAAAAAATGCGTGCTAAAGAAATGCCGATGCAAAAAAAATGGTGAAAATCATCAAAGGGCAGATGAAGTAATAGTGACCGTGACAACGAAAGAGCCATCCCGCAAAGGATGGCTCTAATTATTTCTGCGTCGAACTGTAACGTATGGTTGTTGAACTGCCGTTATTGATGGGGCTTAAACTTCGACTTTTCCAATCTATTATGTTCACGCATGGCTCTCATCTGCCTTGCATGTCTTACATCACGGCGGCGTTCTCTCGCTTTGAGTTGGCTCAACATAATGAGCAACCCCAAAGTGCCCAACACATAAGAAACCATATGATTCACTTCATTCCACATGTTTGCAGCAGTCAGAAGGGATACCGCTCCAATGATTGTTGCAATAATTCGTTGTGTATTCTTATTTTGCGTCTCTATCAATTTTTTCTCAAAGGAACTCGATAGCTTTACCCGTAAATTTCCGCTATCCATTTTATCTACTGTAGAAATGAACTTCTTGGTCGTAGGAAGGATTCCTTTTAGAATATTCTTGCCTTCATCAACAACGTTGGAAAAGACACTTCCCCTTAGATCGCTACGCACGACCTCTTCAACATAAGGCTTAACGGTCCCAATCAAATCAAGCTCAGGGTCCAGTCCAGTACAAAGTCCATATACCGTGCCTATGGCTTTTCCCAAAAATGTTGTATTTGCAGGTAACTGAAAGGGCTGAGAATAGAGGAAATTACGTAACTCTTCAGCATTATCACCTGACGTAACAAAACTCAAGTCAAACGTATCACCGTTGATTTGTTCAAATAATAACGTAAGATTCCTTGAAAATACCTCTAAATCTACATTCCGTCTTAAAAATCTCAAACGAGTAAGGGCATCAATTGCACCGTGAGCATCTTTTAAATACACGGCCATTACAAGGGCTACCATTTGCGCCTTCATATCATTTGCAATTCGTCCAACCATTCCAAAATCGATTAATGCGATGGTGCCGTCAGGCTGCACGAGAACATTTCCCGGGTGCGGGTCTGCGTGAAAGAAGCCTTCTAATAGAATCTGTTCTACGAAAATTTCTATCAGTGACTTCGCTAATTTAGTCCGATCCACACCCCAAGCATCAAGCTGGGCAAAATCGTTGATTTTAACACCTTCCAAAAACTCCATGGTTAAAACCTTTGAAGTTGTATAGGACCAATGAATGCCCGGAACAACGACATCATCCCGATGGATAAACTGCAGCTGAAATTCTTCTGAATTTCGCCCCTCTTTTTGATAATCGAGCTCATCCATAACGGTATCGTAAAACTCATCATACACCGCATCAAGGTCCATGAAGTCTGAAATCTTCGTCCAGCGTTTTAATAATCGAATAGCAACTTGTATGGATCTCCAATCAATGGCGATAATGTCCTCGACCCCAGGACGCATAACTTTCACTGCGACGTCTTCACCTGTTCGTAATGTCGCCCGATGTACCTGTCCTAAGGAAGCCGCTGCGATAGGCGTTGTACTAAACTCAGCAAAAGTCTCGCTTATAGATCGTCCGAGTTCACTCTCTACCTTTTGCTGTATCTCGGAAAAATCTACGGAATCTACGGAATCCTGCAGCTTGGACAATTCATCAATAATTTCCTTCGGCAAAATATCCACTTGCGCACTAACATGCTGCCCAAGTTTGATAATTAATCCACCCATATCCATAGCGGTCTTCGTAAAATACGTTGCCTGTTTTCGATATATTGCTTTTGTTTTCGCTTCTAAGCGCCGGCTCGGGATAAAATTCTTTTGCTTGTCCAGCCACCAGAAATTCCAAGCGAACTTAAAAATCATTTGCATGGTTCTTCTGAATCGGACATCCTTCATCAATTTAAAGAATTCTCTCATTCTTTTTCATCGACCCCAGGCCCTTTATCATCGACCCCAGGTTCAATATCGTCATCTTCATCTTCAGAAATAGTATTGCTTTTATCAAAGATTGCTTGGGCCATACTTTCAAACTTTTTCGAAGCGCTCATGAAGAAATCCGCAAATTTGTTGAACATTTCTGCTTTGACTAGAATCACAGCTCCCTTGCGCTTATTGCCGAAAACTATGAATTTCTCACCTGGCTTGATATCAAGTTCTTCCCTTGCTTCTCTAGGAATAACAATTTGACCTCTCTCACCCATTGATGTTGTTCCCAGCACTTTGCCATGCCCAAATCCATGACTATTTTCTTTTTTATGATTCATCATAATCTCTCCTTTTATAATCAATCTACATAATAGTATGATATTTCGTACTAATCATATTATCAATGATTGTGGTGACTTTTTTCTAATCGTTAAGGAGAGCTGACCCATGAATCATTCCATTGGAATAGCCGACCCAGCGTCAGCTTCATCATAAATCTCACAGCATCAGCGTTTCACAGGTCCCCAGGTTTTTGACGATTACTGGTAATAAGGCACATGCCCTTTAAAAAGTTGAATTTCATTATACTTAAAGTTTACCTAGAATTTTCATGGTATTTTAGGTAAAATATGCCTAAAGGAGTGATATTTCAATGTTAAACAAGGTGTTTATCATTTAAGTCCACAGAAGGACTTTTCATTTTTGGATCACAAGAATTTTTACTGGAGGAGATATTATAAATTATAACGAGGTTGTTAAAATCAGTAATGCATGTATACTTCCATTTGTATCAGAGTTGTACGGATTAGAAGGCTATGAATTTAATCCGGTTAAGGAACATAAAAGAGGACGTAATGTCGTTTATACCTGTGTGAAGGAAGGCATCGATGCAAAAATACTCAGAATCGCCTTCTTAAATGACAGAAGCCGGGAAGATTTTCTAGGTGAACTTGAGTATGTCAGGTATTTATTTGACCATGGCGGCAGTGTCTCGAATGTAGTCAGTTCCCAGAAGGGGAATCTGCTGGAAGAGATAACTCATAATAATCACACCTTTTTTGTCTGCCTGTTTGAAAAGGCTAGAGGAAAAATGCTTGTGGAAAATCATTATCGGTATCGGGAAGGCGTTCCTCTTTCTGAATACTATTATAACTGCGGTAAAGTTCTGGGGAAGCTGCACCAATTGTCGAAAGGGTATGCTCCAGTCCATCCCCGTTACAGTTTTTTTGATAAATACAATGCCGAATATATCGATAAACTGATACCCAGCTCTTTATCTTTGCTTAAAGAGAAGTTGTTAGGGCTCCTTAAAACCTTGGGAGGGTTGGGAAGGAACCATGAGTCGTTCGGTATGATTCATTTTGATTACAACGATGGGAATTATTCGATAGATTTTGATACCGGGCAAATAACCGTATACGATTTCGATAATTCTTGTTACGGCTGGTATATGTTCGACTTGGCCAGTATCTGGGGAAACGGAATGGGCTGGATACAATCTGAACCAGACGCCGATAAACGTAAAAAGTTTATGGAGGATTATTTTGAGGGAGTGCTCGCGGATACAGATCCGAAACCAGGCTTGATCATTCGATGTTGAATAGATTGCCCTTGCTTATTCAAGCAAACCTCATGGAGGGTATTATAGATGCATTCGAGGTAATGCGAAACAACGGCGAAGGGCCGGAGTATGATGAGGAGCTGTCGTATTATATAAAATGCCTGGAAGACGATATCCCGTATTTCGGTTTTTTCCATGAGATTTATTCGTGTGAAAAACCCTTTGAGTATGAAAAACGAAATATTTAGTCTTTTTGTAGCATCCTTTAACTGAACTAACGGCGAACGATAGTTGAACAAAGCGAGATCAAAGAAAGGGCCATCCCGCAAAGGATGGCCCTAAAACTTGCCGTTACAGACAGCGCGGTGAACCCTATCACAAATAGGGCGAACTTCTTAGCTTAATATCATTTCCTGCACATAAACTGCAATACCTTATGGTGGATCACGCACCCATTATCAAAGAACTATAGAGGCGGTGATCACCCCAACGCGTGAGAATCGAACCTTAAGTGGGTCCCTCAATGTTCTTTGGGGCGTGAGATGCGTTCCATTATCATAGCTACTCTGTGCCGGGGAAGAAAACGACCCATCTGAGCGGCCATGTGATTATTTCGCCCGTCGATGATATAACTTCTACCTTTATCGACTCCGCGAAATCCAGCTTGAACGACTTTCTCCGGAGTGGACAATGCGCTACCCGCCGCCATGTCCTTGTTGCCGACAGCATCGAAAAATCCTGTATCCGTCGCACCCGGGCACAGGGTAAGGACGCGCACACCGCGTCCACGGGTTTCGGCCCACAACGCTTCGGAGAAAGATAACACGAAAGCCTTGGTTGCACCGTAAACAGCCGAATAGGCGCAAGGTGCAAACGCGGCCATTGAAGCCACGTTGACGACGACTCCGTCCTTGCGTTCCAGCATGCCGGGAAGAAAATGATGCGTCAGGTCGACAAGAGCAGCGGTGTTCAGCATAATTTCCTCCTGCTCGCGCTCTGGATCGATCTCCTCAAAGCGGCCATGCGTGCCAAAGCCTGCGTTATTGATTAAAATATCTACCGTTAGGCCGAGCTCGGCGATGGATTCGGCTAGTTGGCGCGGGGCACCTGCTTTGGACAAATCGCAGGGCAGGGCATACGCCTGCACTCCATGATTACGTTGAATTTCGCCGGCCAATGCTTTCAGCTTCTTTTCTGAGCGTGCAGCTAGTACGACATGGCAGCCTCGTGCAGCCAGCGCCCCAGCATACACTTCGCCAATTCCGGATGAAGCACCGGTGACCACTGCCAGCTTGCCCTGATATGGATATGTATTCATGACACAGCCCCCTCGTCTTGATATTATTATGATAATACCAACGATAGAAGGGGCTAACCACTGTGCCTTTATACTATTAACGGAACTAACAGGCTAAGATTGCGGCGGCCATTCGGCGTCTTGCTTCAGCAAGATCGCTAGTCGCTCTTCCGTTCCTGAACCTGGTGTAGGAACGAAGAAGCACCATTGCAGTCCCGGATTATTGTCGATGGCAGCGCAATGGATCGTGAACGCCAATTCCTGTTCGTCTGGAAGGAGATAATGAACCGGGGCAGAGCTTTTTTGCCGAATCTCATGCCACTCCCACAAACGTACGAAGTCTTCGCTGTTCCGTCTAAGACGCTCATATCGTTCCATGTACATTGGGTTGTTTTTGTTACTGTCGAAGCCTGCCCGGATTAACGCCGTCATGTAACGAGCAAATTCTTCCCAGTTTACAAGCCTCTTTGGGTACTCCGGATCCAGAAACAGCAGCGTCACCATGTTTCGTTCGCTTTCCGGCAATCGGGCGAAGTCCGCGACAACGAGCTCCGCTCCTCGATTCCAGACGATCATATCGGCAAACTCATTGGCAATGAAAGAAGGATAACGCATTTGATCCACAAGGTTTTGCAAAAATCCGGTATCGGGTTTATCTGATCTCTGGGTCATGCTGAAGCTGATTGGATCAGGTGCAGCCAGGTCGAATAAGTGCTTCCGCTCGTCTGCATCCAGTTGCAGCGCTTGGCTGATGTGGGACAAGATTTCTGGGGAAGGATTCCTCTATCGGCCCTGCTCCAGCCAGGTATAGTAAGTTACGCTGACATTGGCCAGATAGGCGACTTCTTCCCTCCGAAGTCCCGGAGTACGTCTTCGGCCAGGCAAGGGCTTGATTCCCGCATTTTCAGGCTGAAGCCGATGTCTGCGCGATTTGATGAATTCCCCCAAAGCGGATGAAAAATCATGGTTCTCCATATAGGCTCTGCCTCCTCTATTAACTATGAAGTAAGGTCAATTATAAGGAAAGTTTTAAGATTTCTCAAAATTGTTGTTCAAGAGAGGATCATCCCACAAAGGGTGTCCTTAGAAAAAACTTGCTGCTAAAGAAAGTGCGGTAAACCTTACCATAAGTAACGGCAAAAAAGGGAGTGTGCGGACACTCCCTTTGAGCTAACATTGTCTGTTATCAAATGTCTACTTCACATTAATCCAATAAGGCGAACCACATAGACCACTTAATTCGCCGTCTTATTGACAAAATCAATTTCATTTCTGATCCCTTTATGGGCGTCATTCCACAGGCCCTTTGTAAGGCGAATGCGCAGCAGGCATGTGTTAGGGTCTTCGTCGTTATTGGCTTCGTTATACCACTCGGCGAATATGGTGCGCAGCTTTGTCATCATCTCTGCGTTTTTCTCGTCACATACCCAGCCCAGGTTTTCACCGATACCATTGGCCGTAAAGTTTTCGACGATGATACAAACGGCGACTTCGGGGTTTTGGGAGATCTGCTGCATCTTGCCTGAGGTCGCGTAAGTGACGGTGTAGAACGCGCCGTCCTCATAATAGGCGTCCACAATGCGGGCGGCGGGACGGCTTTTGTCATTGGCCCCCGGTTCCAGCGCGATGGTGGACAGAGAGATCAGGCCGTCCTTGTTACCCACTTGTTCTTCCAGCAGCTTCATGGCTTCGTCGTACTTGCTCATTATATTACCTCCTAAAGTTTCATAAGGCATACATTATTAAGCTTATCATTGTAAAATCTTAGTGCATGTGAAGAATAATACGAAAAAATATTAAATCGCTACTGATAGAGTCTTAAAATAGTACACTTAGCCTCGATATGAAACTATATGTCGTACAAAGGTGACTAGAGCATAAATTCAATCCAAACCAAGAGGCAATACAATTAGGATGTAGCACATACACAGTCAGACAAGGGTCTGGAAATATAGTGGAGAGAAGACTATTATGTGAAGAACTAACTTCCCGCTGGAGATAATGATTGACGAACCAGGGTAGCAAACACGGTAACGTATAGGAGGTCTGGAAACATGGAGTTTGAAGAAATATTAACGGTACATGTTCAAATAGAGAATACGATCGAACTGAACAATAACGATGGAGATTCAGTAATAATGATTTCTTTTAAAGGTCGTGCCACAGGTAAGTATTTTAATGGAGAGATTCTCGACGGAGGAGTTGATACGCAAATCATTGGAAAATACGGGGATCAACATACTTTATCCAAAAGTCATTACGAATAGTAAGGCGTTAGCTTTTTTGAATGATGAAATTTTAGTTGCAGAAGGACTACCATCGGAATCCAGTTTAGATATTAAGATATATAAAGTAATATAAAAAATATAACTGGATAAGTAATTTACACTTCTATGTCATGGAGGGAAAAAATGAGCAGTTATCAAAAAGAAATGGTCAAGATTAAACATCATGAGAGGGAAATTTATGGCGTCTCTTACATACCGAATAAGATGAAGAAGTATCCTGTCGTGATCTTCAGCCATGGTTTTAATGGAACAAATGTAGATTTTGCTATGCATAGTGACTATTTGGCCAAGAATGGTGTGGGCGCCTACTGTTTTGACTTTTGTGGGGGCTCCGTAAATTCAAAGAGTGACCTTAAGACTAACGAAATGTCTATATTCACAGAAAAAGAAGATCTGCGCGCTGTTGTTGAAAACATAAAAAATTGGGACCATATTGATCCTGATCGTATCTACTTATTTGGAGGAAGTCAGGGAGGATTAGTCTCAGCATTAGTAGCCGATGAATGTATGGAGGAGATTAAAGGGCTCTTGTTGCTGTTTCCAGCGCTTTGTATTGCAGATAACTGGAATGAAAGGTTTCCAACACGTGAGAGCATCCCTGATCTGGAAGAGTTATGGGGAGTTCAATTGGGGAGGATTTTTTTTGAATCGATTCACGAATATAAGGTGTTTGACCATATTGGCAAATTCGATAAAAATGTTTTGATTTTTCATGGGGATCAGGATGACATTGTGGCACTTGAATATGGAAAGAAGGCATCCATGTTATATCTTCATGCTAGAATTGAAGTGTTTCCAGGAGAAGGTCATGGTTTTTCAGAGGCGGGTAATACAAGAGTCGCTGAGATGACATATGAATTTATAATAGCCAATATGTAACATAACCAACATTGCGAATAGCTGAAATTCATCAGCATAGTGGCGATAAAGCAGATAGATTCCCATATGCTGGGGGTTGATCCGTCCTTGGCAAGCAACCAGCCGAAAATCATTGTATCACCACTGGGTATCGGCGACCCCGAAAGATCCTGCCCGTCTTGTATTCGATGGCAAAGCCGATGAAGGCGTTGTTGTATCCATGGCGGACTTAGGTTCCCCGGTAGGTCACGATTTGGTCTTTCGTCAAGTTCAATGAAACAACGGTATGGTGGCCGCCGCCATTCTCGACCAACCTCGAAAAGGGTCTAGACTCTAGGTCACGAATAAGATATATGTACCAAAAATTTCTTAAACTGGTTTTAAGTCAAGGGGGGGAACTATGGATTGGGTTGAGGAGAGCAAACGATTTGATGAGGCTGCCGAATACTATGATCATTATCGCCCGAGCTATCCCGATGAACTGGTTGAATGTATTGAATCCAATGCGGGGCTTGGGCCAAGTTCTAAAATCCTGGAGATTGGTGCAGGCAGCGGCAAAGCCTCTGAACTGTTTTTGAACAAAGGGTATGAACTGTTATGTATTGAACCTGGCGCCCAGTTGGCAGAAGTGGGGAGGAGGAAGCATCGGGATAAAAAACTGGAATATCTCGTCACCCGCTTTGAGCATTGGGATGAACCTGAGAATCACTTTGATTTGATCTTCTCTGCCACCGCATATCATTGGGTACCGCAGCCGATTGGATACAAAAAGTGTGCTAGCACCCTAAAAGTAGATGGTAATTTGGCGCTGTTTTGGAATATGTACTTTGGTGAAGGCGACCCCCTCTATCAGGAACTCGTCTCTTTATGTAATCAGTATGGTCTTGTTTACTTTCAGAATGGCAAGGATATGGAGATAAGAATACAGACAATTGCAAAAGAAATGACGGACAGTGGATATTTTCACAACCCTGAGATCATTCGATATCCCTGGAAGCAATCCTATAATACGGAGAGCTTCTTAGGGTTTATAAAGACCGGAAACGGCTTTCTCGGGAAATCGAGTAAAGAAAAATCAGAAATCGAAGCCGAGATCATAGCTGTTTTGGACAAAATGGACGGTAGTGTTGATATTGAGTTTGTTAGTACTTTATTTATTTCGCAAAAGATACCATATGTAATGAGAAATGAGCATAATAAGTTTTCCTTGTTTCTCTGCGATCTACATGGCACCAGCCAACAAGGTACCCAATTTCTGCAAGGCTAAGGCTCTAACAGTAGTTTGTTTTAATGTATCCATCAATAGCAAATAGGGATGCGGGCCGTAGCTGATGCGAGCGACGATCAGCATCTCGTTACACAAACCCGGCACGAAGATTCCGTCAGCGCCGGCTTCCACATAGGCGTGTACCCTTTGAAGGGCATCTTCCATCTGGAGTATAGTTAAGATGACTCTAATATTTACAATTCATGATACGATACTGCCAAATAGCAAACTATTATGACTCTGAAGAATGGGGGGTAATATATGTCATTATTTAATGAAAAAGACGAGTGTTTTCTTATCCAGACTTTAAAATCGCATATACCAAACGTTGAGGATTTACTTAATTCAGCAGTTGAGGAAGCAGAAATAGACCTTCTTGAGAGCAGGATGAATTGCAAATTTCCAAAAGATTTCAGAAGCTTATACATGAATTTTAATGGAGAAGGAGAGCAGATTTTTGGCGTTATGGCTGGGCTTGCTTGGATGAACATTGAATCGATAGTAAGCAACTGGAAGTCGCTTTTGGAATCAGCTTACGATATTATATCCAGCAAACCAGATGTAATAAAAGATGGGAACTACAGAGAAGGCTGGATTCCTTTTGCTGAAGATGGTGGAGGCTCATTTTGGGCAATTGATTTAGACCCCGGAGAAAAGGGGATACATGGGCAAATTATAACGATAGATCGCAATTCTGATTTTTCATATGTTATTGCGGAAAGTTTGGGACATTTCTTCAAATTTATCGATTCTAGCCTCAGAAATAGTAGTATTGCTATTAGAGAAGAAGATGATGATGTAATCGTATTATCCCGTAAAAGTGGAAGTTTGTTGGATGATATTTTGGCTTTGACTAAAATGGATATCGAAGAGAACAGCCTTATCCCTGTAAGCGGATTTTGGGGAGAGTATTTTAAAGACGATGTTGAGAGTGGTTTTGTATCTTCAAAAACATTGGCAAAAGAGAGAATGGTATTTATTAGAGCTGATCAAGCTAAAAAATACGGAGTAATATCTTTGGATATTTTAACCCATATGGTAAATCTTAAAGAACTTATTATACATGCGGATGAAATTACTAATTTTGATGTACTTAAACGGTTGCCTTCTTTAGCAGAACTTGTGATAGGATCAGAAGCTTTTAAAGAGTCTGATTTGGAGTACTTAGTTTCTTTAGATGGGTTAAGGCAGCTAACGTTAATAGGACTTTCATTAAAAGATATACATAAACTGAAAGATATAAAGAAATTAAAGAGTTTGAGATTATGTAGAATGAACTCAATGGATAGCGAATCAATAGGAACTATAAACAATTTGAAGGAACTAAGTTTAGAAGAAATGGAGGTTGGCGACCTGCTTTATATTTCAAACCTTAGTAAGTTAATAAAACTAGAGCTCAAACAAGTGACAATACCACATTTATCATTCTTAAAAGGTTTAAAAAATATAACGTTTTTTGAGACGGATAGCTGTGCAAAAGATGAATCACATATAGAGGTTATAAGTGAATTGAAGAAATTAAAGCAATTTACTTATCCGGTTGGAGATTTAACAATATTCAAAGATTGTATGAGTCTAAAGCAGGTTGGAGTAGATGCATCAAGACTTAAAGGGTTGGAGGAGATTTCAGACTGTAATATAGTCGACTTAACTATATTTAATGCAGCATCTGAGGAAAATGCAAAGTCTGTAGTTACTGAGTTTGAAAAATACTTTAAACTTCAGTCATATGGATGGCGGGTAACATGGGAGAATTGTTAGAACTGATAAGAAAGTTGTTTATTTATCAGATTAAAACCTTTAGGGCACACTCACTTTGAGGATGCTCTATTTCGATTTTCAATATCTACATCCCATCTGGTAGAATAGGGGAAATAATAGTTCTCAATATTCTAGTAACTTGATTATATGCTTGGGGAGGTAGACCATGGACAAAGAACTAATCGCGCAACTGACGCAGTGGCATGAAGATGGTGAACACCAGAAGATTGTAGACACTCTGATGGAGATTCCTCCAGTGGATAGAGATTATGAGGGGATCAGCAGTCTGGCAAGAGCGTATAACAATCTGGGACATTATGAGGAAGCACTTGAACAGTTTGCGATGATTGCGGAACAGGGGCAGAATGACCTTCTGTGGTATGATCATAATAGTATTCAAGGGTGATGGTAACAGGCTGCTATTCCATAGACACTAAAAAGACCCCAAGGCTATAAGCTGCTTCTGGTACTCAACCGGAGGCAGCTTATTTAGCCTTCGTTGGGTCGATGTTGTGGAGATCTGCTGAGCCCCTACAGGGATGTGCCGTGCTTAAAGGAAAGAGTTAATGTAAAATAATAAGATACTGCAGTAAGCTCTTTTATTTGTAATTTTTGTCTATGCTTAGATTACAGTATCCGGCGGTGAACAAATAGCAATACTTGCAGGAAGAGGGATCAAGTGAAAAAGATACTCGTGATTGATGATGAAGCGGCCCTTAGGGACTTAATAGAGCTTGTGCTCAAAAGAGAAAACTTTCGGGTAAAAACCGCAGAAAATGGCAGTACGGGACTTGCGGAGCTGGATTCCTTTCAGCCGGATCTGGTTTTACTGGATTTAATGCTGCCAGATTACTCTGGCTATGATCTGTGCAAGGAAATTATCAAGAAACAAGCAATTCCCGTTATTATGCTGTCGGCGAAGAATGAAATTATAGATAAAGTATTGGGACTTGAGCTCGGGGCGGAGGATTATATTACCAAGCCGTTTGATAACCGGGAGCTCATAGCCAGAATCAAAGTTGTGCTTAGAAGATACGAGAATAATGATCTGAAAAAAGAAGAAGACCGGATTATCTATGGCGAACTGGCTTTTGATCTGGAAACCAAAGTGGTGCTGAAAAACGGAATCCCAATTTCGCTGACAGCCAAAGAATTTAAAATTCTGGAAACGCTGCTGAAAAGACCGGGTAAGATTTTTACAAGGGATGAGCTTCTGGAGATCGTATGGGGATATGATTTCTTGGGTGACAGCCGCAGCGTGGATATGACCATCATGCGGTTAAGAAAGAAGCTGGAAGAGGACGCTGAAAGTCCAAAGTACGTTAAGACCATTTATGGATTTGGTTACCAGCTTGGAGGTGACTTGGTCTGAAATATGCAACCCGGCTGTTGTTGAATTACTTACTTTTCTCGGTGTTGTCCTTTGCCGTGATTATTGTTTCTGTGAATAAAGCGATCGATTACTTCAGTTTTGTGACTATTGAAAAGCAAATGATGGAAAAGGCTGATTTATGTGAGTTGTCCTTTAGAGAGATACTCGCCAAGCATGAAAAAGCAGAAGGTGAGGGACAAGTCTCGAATGTGCCGAGAAGCGCTCTGGAAACGCTGAAAGCTTCAGGCCAGGAAGTGCGGATCTATGACAGTAATCAGAAGCTTCTGGGCCTCGCGGTGAATGGAATCATCGTTTATGACGGAAATCCTTTGATTTTTAAGGGGAATATTGAGAATGCGCTCAAGGGGAATTATTCTTACTCGGTCACCGATAATAAATTACTGTATTTCGCCATACCGATTCAAGATATGTATTATCAGAATATCTATGTATTCGAGTTTGTGGAGGACATCTCTTACTTTTACGAGATCATGAATCAGATCCGTTATATCTTGTTTGCCAGTGCAGGAGGCTTTCTTGTTCCGATTACTCTTTCCAGCTTATTCATTGCCCGCAATACGACAAAACCGATTAAATATCTGCTTGGGGCTACAGAAAAGTTCTCCAAACAGCAGTTCGAGCAGGTTGAATTGAACAGGAAAGATGAGCTGGGGATGCTGGCAGCGGGATTAAACCGGATGGGTATCCAATTGAATGACTATATTCAGTACCAGAAGCAGTTTGTCTCGAACGTGTCTCATGAGCTAAAAACACCGCTCGCTGCCATCCGGGGTTTCTCCCAATATTTATATGAGGGCGATAATGAGGATAAAGAGCTGCAAAAGATATATTTTCATCTTGTGAATGAATCCGACCGCCTTACCCTGCTCATCAATGAGTTATTGATGCTGTCCCGCTTTGATAAAGCAGGTCCGGATGAGATTGGCACGGAAAAGACGGATTTATCCGAATTAACCGGTCAAGTGATTGCAGATATGAGAGCCAAAGCTGAGGGCAAAGCAATATCGCTGGAAGTAAAGCTGGAAAAAGGGGCTTTTGCCTATGTAAATCAAATATTGATGTCACACGCTATTGCGAATATTCTAGATAACGCCATCAAGTATTCTAATGCCAACACTCATATACAGATTGAGACGTTGATCAGACAGAAGGAAGCCGTTATACAAATAAGGGATCAGGGCATTGGGATCGGCGAGGACGAGATTGCACAAGTTCAGGAGAGATTTTATAGAGCGAGGAATTCAAATGAAGCCAAAGGTTCGGGCCTGGGACTGTCCATGTGCAAGGAAATAGCCGAAAAATTCAATGGGTATTTGGTTATTGAGAGCAAAATTGATGTAGGAAGCACCGTTTCCATCGTTCTTCCGTTGGTGTGAAGTGAAGTTACAAGAATGATACAAGTCTGTTATAACACTAATAAATTGTTTTTCTATAATAACCTCATAAGATTAAAACATTAAATTTTTGGAGGGGTAAAGATGAAAGCATTAAGAAAATCAGCAATCTTCCTGTTGCTCACAGTATTTCTGATGACACTTTTGGCGGGATGCCAAAAAAACCAGGCCGATTCGCCTACGGCAACAACCACTGCCAATGAAGCAACGGAGGCACCGAGCGAGGCTCCGACTGAGGCGCCAACCACGGCACCAACCGATCCATCATCCGGGAACAACTCCGGTTCCGAGGTAATCAAGGAAGGCACTATTCAAAAGGACGGGAATGTGATCCTAAAGCAGCTATCCTTTGTCTATAAAGACCATACTGTGGCCATTTCTGATATTGTTGACGATGAAAAGCTCGAAAGCATGCTGGGAACAGCGGTAGAGAAGAAAGCCCACACCTATTCCTTAGACGATGGGTTGAATATGGATACGCTGATCGGTTTCACCGAGAAACAATACAAATTTCCGGGGGTAGAAATCAAAACCATCGATGCGGCTGAAGGCAAGAAGTTCTATATCTTCAATATTAAAATTACCGATCCCAAATATACTACAATACGAAATATCAAAGTCGGCGACAGTGTGGAAAAGCTTAAGGGAGCCTACCCCGAAGGAAATCTAATCGGGAATGGAGCACCTAATGAAGAGGATGATTTCCGGTATGCGCCGGCAAATTATGTGGATGCAATGATATTTCATATAAAAGATGCCAAGATTGAAAGTATTCTCATGTACACGCTTCTGGACTGATTTTAAAAAGCCTCTTTGTTTTGAGTAATGTCCGTAATTTATTTCATAACGGTAGGGCAAGTTATTCCCAAGTTGTTTTTCTAAAAATAATTATAACCCTGCTGTAGTCTTTCGATTACATGTTCCGCATGGCGGTAATATTAGAAACTATGGTTTACACTTTCCTGGGCAAGACCGCTATGGAGCAGTCCCCAAGCACACTCCCTCATCATATTCATGTATTTCATATCATGGAGAATGGTATACTGTTCCTCTTCGTATTCGCCGAAATACGATTGTAACCAAAGTTTCTCTTGCTGCGGTGTAAACCCGTTAGTGAAGGGATTGGAGGCCAAGTCAAAAAAAACGTCGCCAACCCCGCATAGCTCCCAATCAACGACATGAAGCTGTTGATCTGGTTGGGATCATAGCAAATTAAATAAGTAATAGTCATTGTGGCAAAACTTATGGCTGTATATCAAGCTGGAAACGAATTTTATTACCGCCAACGTCATCGAATCCAACATCAGATGAATGAAAGGATCTATGTAGGGCTGACACGTTATCAGTGGGTAAATGGTCAATTTGCAACAACCTATCTGCTTTCGGTTCAGGTATTATCGGGTAAGGATTTACCACAAGACCTAACATATGATCGCATCCCTAGAAGCAAATATGTTGTATTCACCTATATCGGAGGGTTTCATGCCAGGAACCTCACGATCAAGCATTTAGAGCAAATGTGGAAGTGTATCGAAAACAGGAGAGATTCCTATCACCAGTCTCAACCGTTTCATTTTGAGGTCATCAATGAGGATCATGTCACAGAAGAGTATTGCGAGGTAGAGATCTATAAGCTACCGGAAAAGAAGGTTGAATAGAGCGAAATCTAATGTCCAATGTGGGGATTTGTAGGATCATTAGATATATAGAAAGAAGGATAGTCCTATAGATTCATGGACTATCCTTCTTTATTAAATCTTTATTCAAGAGTACATTTTCATTTTATTATGATGTCGTCCAATCGGTACCACAGAAGGAGAGCCCGAAACGAAGTCTTTGATTATAGTGCACTGGAGACAGAAAATGTCTTGGATCAATTTGCTTGTAATAACCTTTGATGGCTCGCCTTCGGTTACAAGCTTTCCTTCATGAAGAGCAAAAATATGATCTGCATAGCGTGCGGACAAATTAATATCATGAAGAACCATTACAATGGTTGTACCACGTTTACGGTTCAGGTCTGTCAGCAGATCAAGAATCTCGACTTGATAGGTGATATCTAAGTAGGTGGTGGGTTCATCCAGAAACAAGATGTCTGTTTGTTGTGCCAGAGCCATCGCAATCCAGACACGCTGTCTTTGACCACCTGAGAGCTCATCGATATTCCGATCGGCAAATTCAGTAATATTCATTATTTCCATGGCCTCAGCAACAGCTTCATAATCCTTTTTTGTCCAACCCCTCAGAAATGTTTGGTGTGGGTATCTTCCTCGTCCAACCAAATCTGCAACCGTTATTCCCTCTGGAACAATAGGAGATTGAGGCAAAAGCCCTAACACACGTGCCAATTGTTTTGGAGGAATTTTGTGAATGGGTACTCCATCCAAGGTAACCTGCCCGGAAGTAGGTTTAATAAGCCTAGCCATCGTTTTAAGTAGTGTAGATTTACCACAGCCGTTGGCTCCAATAATAATGCTTATTTTATTACTTGGAATGGAAATACTCACATCATGCAGAATGGTTTTATTATCGTATCCAGCGGTGATGGTTTCAGCTTGAAAAGTATGTGTTGGGTTCATTATAAATCACCCTTTCGATTGATTCGGATCAGCAAGTAGATCAAGTAAGGCGCACCTAGAATGCCTGTAATTACACCTACAGGGTATCTAGTAACGAATGCGAATTGCCCAATAAGATCTGATGCTAAAACTAAAATGATTCCAACAAGACCCGCTGGGATAATGCTTGAAAAACCTACACCAACAAGTCTTTTTGCGATAGGTCCAGCAAGGAATGCGACAAATGCAATGGGTCCTGTTGTAGCTGTAGCTAATGCAATGATAAGTACAGAACTGATAATAAGTGCAATTCTTGTCTTATCCGTATCGACTCCAAGTGAAGTTGCTGCTTGCTCTCCAAGTTCTAACATATCTAATTGTTTCCTAAGTGCCATGATGATAGGTGTGAAGATAAGAACTGTAATGATCAGAGGATAAAGATTCTCCATCTTGGCACCATTTAGACTACCGCTTAGCCATCTCATGGCAGTAGGCACATCTTGTTGTCGACCAATAAGTAAAAAGTAGGAAATTACAGCGTTTAGCATAGCTTGAATGCCAATTCCGATTAAGATGAGTCTACCAATCGAAAAAGAGGACCCTTTGGACAATAGGAAAATTACGAACACAGTTGCAAGTCCACCCACAACAGAAGCAATAGAAACAACCATATTACTGGCCTGTAATACAATGATACAAAAAACAGCGGACGCACTAGAACCAGCCGTTATTCCTATTACATTTGGGTTTGCTAAAGGATTTCGTAACATGGTCTGGAATATATATCCGCCAACACCGAAAGCAAATCCAGAGAAAACACCTGCGATCATCCTCGGAAAACGTATCGTACCCACTGCAAATGTGGCACCTTTTACATCCTCACCCAGTAGAACACGAACTACATCCTGAACGGGATAAATTGTATTTCCTAGCATAAGCATCGTGCAGCACAATGCGAAAGCGATACTTGCAAATAAGGAAGTCATGAGTATAAAACGACGACGTCTTTTGGCTCTACCTAAAATAATATAGTTCAAGTTTTCATTCATCATAACGTCCGCATTTTCGCTTTCATAGTTAATAGGATGAGAATAGGAGCACCAATAAATGCTGTAACTATACCCACTTCGAGCTCCCCAGGACTACCGATAAGCCTCCCGAATATATCTGATATCGTTAGAATGATTGCCCCTGAAAGAGCTGACATCGGGATAACAAAGCGTAAATCAGGTCCAATAACGAGTCGTACTACATGGGTGGCTAAAAGACCAATAAAGCCAATAGGACCAGCTAATGCTGTTGCTGCACCGCATAATAGAATACCGGCAAAAGCAGCAATTAGTCTAATCATTCCAGTGCGTACTCCCAACCCTGTAGCCACTTCATCACCTAAAGCCAATGCATTTAGTGCCGGTGCTGTGAACAATGCGATTAGTATTCCAACAATTAGAAAAGGAATAAAAGTAGAGATAGAACTCCAGTTTCCTGATCCAACACTGCCTACTTGCCAAAATCTGAATTGATCCATAACGTTTGTACGGGGGATCATAATTGCGATTACTAGAGATGATAATGCAGCACTGGTAGCAGCACCTGCTAAAACGAGTTTAAGGGGGGTGGCACCACCACTCCCCATAGACCCAATTCCGAATACAAAAATGGCAGTTATGATTGCTCCTAGTAGTGCAAGCCATATATATTGACTAGCAGTACTGATATTCAAGAAGGAAATTCCACAAACTACAAATAGAGCTGCTCCGGTGTTGACTCCTAATATACTAGGATCTGCAATAGGATTACGAGTGACGGATTGCATTAGAGCCCCGGAAACTCCTAATGCAGCACCGCACATTAAACTAAATATAGTTCTAGAAATTCTTTGGCGAACAACATTTGCTTCGTGGGACTGTACATCAGGGTGGAACAAACCATCCATAAGTTGTGTCCATCCAATGGTACGAGAGCCAAAGGCAAGCGACGCCAATACACATATACCGAGTAATATAACAAGGAGTATGAGTACTTTTATGAAATTCTTCGGAACGTTTAACTGCTTATTTTCTGAAA
Organism: Paenibacillus wynnii; assembly: GCF_000757885.1. Lineage (NCBI taxonomy): Bacteria > Bacillati > Bacillota > Bacilli > Caryophanales > Paenibacillaceae > Paenibacillus > Paenibacillus wynnii. Next base: position 2,142,254 of record NZ_JQCR01000002.1, read on the forward strand.
CGGATGTGTTCATCATTTATTTCAACTTGCCAACAGCTTCTGAGAGTAATTTTAAGTATTCATCAATGGAATAGTTAATCGCAAGCGGGTTTGGAGTTCCTGCCGCTGCAAGTGGAGTGTTATCTCCAATAATGACAACAGATCCTCTTTGAACGGCTGGGACTTTACCGAGAATGGGATCAGCTTGGAGTGCTTTTAACGTATTCTCATCTCCATAAGATACGAAGATATCAAGATCGTTAAGAATATCTGCATTTTCAGCACTTAATTCTAAATAGAAACTGCTTGGATCCGTAATTTTACTAGTAATGCTTTCAGGGTATTCCATTCCTAACTCCTTAATAAACTCACCACGAGAATCGGTTGGTGTGTAAACGTAGAATTTAGATAAATCTGTAGCTGTAAGGCTAACAAATGCAGCTTTTTTACCTTTAATTTCAGGGTATTCATTTGCTTTATCTTGAATTAACTTCTCGGTATCGGCAATAAGTTGTGCACCTTCTGCTTCCATTCCCATTCCCATGGAATTGTACTTAATTTGTTCGCGCCACGAAGCTAACCAAGGGCTAGTCTGATAAGCTACAACCGGAGCAATTTCACTTAAAGTAGCGTATTCTTCTTGTGTGATTCCTGAATACGCTGCAAGAATTACATCTGGATTAGCATCTGAAATGGCTTCAAGATCTAAGCCGTCCGTATCTTGGAATATAGTTGGTGTTTCTCCACCCAGTTCTTTTAATTTCTCAGCCGTCCAAGGCAACATACCGCTCTTATCTTGAACACCGTAGTTTGCAGCTGAGAAACCTACAGGAACAACGCCAAGTGCAAGAACAACGTCATGGTTTGCCCATGAAATAGTAACCACACGTTCAGGTTTCTTTTCAATCACGGTTTCCCCTAATGCGTGCTTGATCTTGATTGGATATACAGTTTCTGACTCTTTGGAATCCGTAGCCTCTGCTTTTGACCCTTCGTTTGAGGCTGATTCAGAACTTGATTGCTGGTTTGAGCAACCAACCAATGCCAACATGAGCATAGCAATGATTAGTGTTGTGATTAATAAGATTTTTCTTTTTGCATTCATTTATATACCAGTCCTCACCACGATTTTATTTGATAACAATTATCATTATCATTAATATAAGTTGTCTTTTGGTGGGTTGTCAATCAATTATATAAAATGCACTCAGAATATATGAATCGTAAAGGGGATAAAAGTGCAGGCTTACCTATCAAGGATGGAGAAATGCCGCGTGGCAGCTCCTTTAGAAAAAGAATGGTGGACTAATCCAACCGACAAAAAAGGAGCACCCACAGTATAGGGGTGCTCCTCACTAATCTAGACAAGTTCTTTTACTGTATCCCTTTCATATATCCCTGTATTTTCGAGGAGAACGAGTAGAGAAGAATACTGAGGAGGATTGCTGCTCCCCCAATGACACCAAAGTATATCATCTCGGTAGCAGGTGAATAAAATCTAACAATCTGCGCATTAATCGCTTGGGCAGCCGCATTGGACAAGAACCATAAGCTCATGGTCTGGGCTGAGAAGGCGGAGGGTGCTAATTTAGTCGTAGCTGATAGTCCTACAGGAGACAAGCATAATTCCCCCAACACAACGATGAAATAGCTAAGAACGAGCCATAAAGGATTAACCATGGAATTCTCACCGACAAAGTAAGCCGGCAAGAGGATAACAAGGAAGGATAATCCGGCGAACAATAGACCTAAGGCAAATTTCTTCGGTATCGTGGGCTGCCGTTTTCCAAGCTTCACCCAAGCCCAAGCAAATAGGGGGGCTAAAGTGATAACAAACAAAGGATTTAAAGACTGGAACCAGGCTGGCGAAATATGAAGTCCGGCAAAATTGAGTTGCGTACGTTTATCTGCATAACTGGCAAGGATGGTTGACCCTTGTTCTTGAATAGCCCAGAACATAATCGCTGCAATAAACAGCGGAATATAAGCAATGAGTCTTGAGCGCTCAACACTTGTTGTTCGCGGACTACGGAACATAACAATAAAATATAGGGTTGGAATTAGAATTCCCAGAATACCTACGACCACGATAAAGGATTTAAACGTTAACAGACCTAACGGAATCGTAATAGCAACGATAATAGCGAGAACCACTGCACTGATACCGAATAAAAGGAACACCTTTTTCCGTTCCGCTCTTGATAACGGACTTGCTACTAAAGTGCCTGCAAGGCCGAGGTTCTTTTTCTTGGTATAGATAAAGACGAGTAATCCTAGGAACATGCCAACGGCTGCAATGCTGAAGCCCAGGTGGAAATTGTAATCCATACCGATGGTTCCTATAATTAGCGGAGCAATAAATGCCCCTAGGTTGATGCCCATGTAGAATATACTGAATCCTGCATCCCGGCGCCCATCATGTTCGCTGTAAAGTTCACCTACAATACTGGATACATTAGGCTTCAGCAAGCCCGTACCTAGCACGATCAGAACCATGGAAACAAAAAATAATGAAATACTTCCCGGGATGGCCAAGGTGATATGCCCCAGCATAATTAATATCCCGCCGTAGAATACAGCTTTTGACGCTCCAAATATCCGATCCGCTAACCAACCGCCAATAATCCCAGACATATAAACTAGTGAACCATAGATAGACATAATGGCGAGAGCGGTGCTCTCATCCATGCCGAGTCCACCTTGACTCAGTTCGTAATACATATAATAAACAAGGATAGCTTTCATACCATAGTAGGAAAATCGCTCCCAAAACTCTGTGAAGAATAGAGTAAACAACCCTTTAGGATGTCCAAAAAATCCCCGTTGCGGAACACTCTCTACAATTTTTTGTTTGTCTAAATCAGCCATGCTGCTACTTCCTCCCTAGATGGTAATAAAATTCTTCTGCTAAAGTATCATCCCTTAGTAAGAGTACCCATTATGAGTCGGTTTCAACTTACCAAACGCATATTAGACTTTACAGCGGACGAAAATAAATAGTATACAACATAGGTGGAAGGTTGGATATGACATAACTCCAAGAATGGATTTACACACCTTATCTAAATGAACCGAATTTCATGAAAAGAGCAACACATAGTGGTAGTCACTAGTGTTGCTCTTTGTACCACTCTGTCCATCGGGGTAGAGTCCGGTTGAGAAAGTTGCGTAAGCTTGATCAGTCATATGTTATTGTAAGAAAGTACAACAACACCAATTAACCGAACTTTTCAAATCTTGTGCAGGAGGCGATTCTAGAGTATGCAGGAACCCGATAAAATTTACAATACTGCGGTAGAAGCCACTCTTGAAGTGATTGGGGGCAAGTGGAAGCCGGTTATTTTGTTCCACCTCACGTTTGGGAAAAAGCGCAATGGCGAGCTGAAGCGTCTGATACCTACCCTAACGCAAAAAGTGTTGACTCAGCAGCTAGGGGAACTAGTAGATGCTGGCATCGTGTTCCGTATTTCGTATAACCAAGTGCCGCCGAAGGTCGAATATGAGCTGACGGACTATGGTTGGAGTCTGAAAGATATCCTTCATCTCATGTGCAGATGGGGGGACACGCATATTGAAAAAGTGTACGGCGACAGGGGAAGGGTGTTATTCCAACCGCCACGATCGGACGTATGAGACGTTAGGGGATTACTTTACGTTGGCGGAATTCCTCAAAGATGTCCATGAACATCTTTTCTGTATCGATGAAGTCATGGAATCCGAGGCGACGGGCTTTTGAGCTGTCAGAGAAAAAGTCGTAATCCCAAGAAAACACGAAATCTCCAAACCGCCACGATGAAACGTCCTTATAGCTATTCCTCGATAAATCATATTTCTTAACCATAAAATTCCACAGCGATTCCTTGTCCGCCATTACTACCTCTAAAGACATCGGTAACGGAGGAGCCGTATCGAGCTCAAAAAATGTCGCAATCTTCGGCCAAAGCTCGTTCCATCTGAACAAGTCGCCGTTCGTGATGTTAAAAGCCTGATTTGCGCAACGTTCATCGGTTGCCGCCCAGACTGTTGCGCGAGCCAGCAAGTTTGCATCGGTCATTTCCAGTAGGCTATTGTAAGCGCCAGGCTTCCCGGGAAAGCGGAGTGGCAGTCCGAGTTCCTTGGACATGGAAGCATAAATTGCGATAACCATCGCGAGGTTCATCGGATTGCCCAGTGCAAACCCGCTAACAACTGACGGACGAAGGGCCGACCAAGTCCATGGGGTTCCCGGTTGCCGTTGTTCAAGGAATTGCTGTTGGTCGATATTGAACTCGGGCGGCATATGGTTGGCATCCGTCTCCCGCGCTGGCGTTTTGAAGGGGCCGAGATGCGCTCCGTACACCTTGAAACCTTGCATCAGACTGATATGCTGCAGGTTCGGGGCAATGGGTTCAATCGCGTTAACCACGTTCACGAGCATAGCTAAGTTGGGCGGAACTAGTTCAGCCCATGTTGGACGATCTTGATAAGCGGCGTAGAAGATATGGGTGACTGTGGTAAGTTTGCCGAGTTCCGTGAAGGCGTCCTCTTCATTGAGCAGATCTACCGCCACATATCGTAACCGGCCAGCGTCCTCTCCGCCACGTCGCGAGACACCTATGATATTCCATTCTGGAAGTGTCATTAGATAGTCAATGAGATTCCGTCCGATCACTCCGTTAGCTCCAACGACAAGGGCTGTTTTATTTGGCATAAATTCATCTGGTTTCATAGGGTATTCCTCCTTCTCTTATAACGATTATTATGAGTAGGAGGAAAGATATTGAAAAGTACGCACTTTGAACTCATATAGTTACTTGAAAGTAACATATGGCGCCATATGAGATGGAACTTGAAAAGAATTTGGAAAAAAATCCGATAGAAGTAAGGATGGCCTAATCGAATTACATAGAAGGAGAGTATATATGCCTACTCAATTAGTAAAAAAAATCATCGTGTTATGTTTGGTTCTAGTATTCATACCGGCAACATCTATTTGGGCCGCATCCGTCATTACAGACCCGGCTTTGGCGAAAGCCATTCGAGTGGAATTAAAGCTGTCGGCTAATAAAGAGTTGAAGGCTGCTGATATGCAGAAGTTGGAATCTTTGTACCCTATGAATGGAAAAGCTAAGATTACCAATTTGCAAGGACTGGAGTATGCCGTTAACATGCAGAGCTTATTTCTGCCCGGCCAAAATATAAAGTATATTACACCACTCAGCAAATTGAAAAAACTGACGTTTTTAGCTCTTGAGGGGAATCAGATTACAGATCTTTCACCGCTTTCCGGGTTAAGTTCTCTGCAAAACCTGGTAGTTGACGGTAACATGATAAAAAGTCTATTGCCCTTGAAAAATTTACATAAGCTAACCGATCTTTTTGCCAGCAATAATCAGATAGCAGATTTAGGTCCCATTCGAAAATTGAAGTTGAACTGGATCATTATGAACGGAAATAAAATTCAAGATTTACAGCCGTTAAAAAATCATCCTACACTGGAGTATCTTTATCTAGACGATAACCTTATCCAGGATATTAAAGTGCTCGAAACAATACCGCACTTAAGAGAAGTATCTTTGGCAAACAACCCGCTGAATGAGCTGTCGCAACAGGTTATCCAAAAACTAGAGGACAATGGCGTCAGTGTAAATTTGGAGAATGAAGATGAGGCCAAGCCAGAGTAGGATCTAGCAATAAGTGGTCTTAGGAAAAGAGACATATGTCACTGATCTAATTCTCACATCGCAAGTAATATGTTAGAATACAAAAAGTATTAACGCTTTATTAACTGCATAATACGCAAGCTATGATTGCTATGGATCACACTATAGCAGGAGCAGCTTCTGGAGAGACCGTGGGAAACCGCGGCGCCGAAGGGTTCACAATCTCAGGCAAAAGGACAGAAGAGTACTGAATATTTATTTGTCATGCTGATCGTTATTAGCAGGGCAAGTACTATTTAATATTCTTATGAACTGAGAGATTGGATGACATCCAATCTCTTTTTTTTATGGGCATTAACGTGTTGCATTCAGAAGGGGGAACTAGGTAATGGCACAACAAGAATTAAAAAGAGAGCTGGCCAATCGGCATGTTCAACTCATCGCCATCGGCGGCACCATCGGTACGGGATTATTCTTAGGATCCGGTAGAGCGATCCAACAGGCAGGACCCTCTATCATGATTACGTATTTGATCGTGGGTATCGCCGTGTTTTTTGTAATGAGAGCGCTAGGAGAACTCCTGTTGTCTAATGCAGGTTATCAATCTTTTACAGATATTGCTGAAGACTATCTTGGACCTCGGGCTGCATTCATAACCGGTTGGACGTATTGGTTTTGTTGGATCATGACAGCTATGGCTGATGTTATTGCCGTTGGTGTATATGTACAGTATTGGTTTGATATTCCTCAGTGGGTACCTGCCATCGTCTGCTTAATCATCTTATTAGGATTCAATCTATTAGATGTGAAACATTTCGGAGAACTCGAGTTTTGGTTTGCTTTAATCAAAGTTATTACGATTCTCGCATTAATTGGCACTGGGGTCGTTTTGCTAGTGATGGGATTAAAGACGGATGCAGGAACGGTGACGGTCAAAAACCTTTGGGAGCATGGGGGAGTTTTTCCGAACGGAATTACAGGCTTTTTACTTTCCTTTCAAATGGTTGTGTTCGCGTATGTCGGTGTGGAATTAGTGGGTGTATCAGCAGCGGAAACAGCGAATCCTGAAAAAAGCATTCCATCGGCTATTAATAAAATTCCTCTACGAATTCTATTTTTCTACGTTGGTGCGCTTTTCGTCTTGCTATGCATTAACCCATGGACGGAGCTCAATCCGTCAGAGAGTCCTTTTGTTAAGACATTTAGCTTAGTGGGGATTCCAATCGCCGCAGGGATTATTAATTTTGTCGTATTAACTTCTGCCGCTTCCGCTTGTAACAGCGGGATGTTCTCAACAAGCCGGATTCTCTATAGCTTAAGCAAGAAAGATCAGGCTTCATCTCATTTTGCAAAACTGAACAAAAATCATGTGCCAGGAAACTCGTTATTCATTTCTACACTAGTCATATCCGTGGGAGCACTCTTGAGTAAACTCATTCCGGGGCAGGCTTTTGGCATAGTGACAACCATAAGTGCAATTTGTTTTATCTGGGTTTGGGGTGTCGTTCTCGTATGCCATATCAAGTATAAGAAGACCCGGCCGGAATTACAGGCTAAGTCCAAATTCAAAGCCCCTTTTACGCCATTGATTAACTTTGTGGTCTTAGCGTTGTTTGCCGGAATTCTCATCATTATGCTGTTCGCTAAAGATACACGTCCGGCTTTATTGTTTACACCGCTATGGTTTATTCTACTATTTGTGCTTTATTCAATTCGGAACAAAAAGGTGGTAGACGAGAAAAAAGCAGCATAAAAAATGGCGGCACAGGGATGAACTCCTGTGCCGCCATTCTATTTAATAGACTATAACGCGCCTCACTTATGCGTATCTGCGAATCGTAGCTGCCAGCTGTTCGGCGATGTGATGTGCTCCTGAGGCAAGATCGCTGCGTTCAAAACGCTGTTTTACCAAACGTTCATCTGTATCAAGCGCTTCAGAGAACAGGCCAGCGAGACCACGTGCCTTGCGGTCGACCTGCATCAGCAAGCTGACACCATTTTCATCCGGATAAAAGATGATTTCGAGTTCGTCCAGTTGGCCGCGGAACATGGAGGTAGGAACAAATTCAAATTCTTGGACAAACGACATTCCGTTTGTTTTGCCGTGATGGGGCGCATATTCACAGCTGACCTCACGAAGTCTAAATCCAAGTTGATTGACTGCATCAAGAATAATAGCAGAATGTGGATGTGGCATGACTTGAAGATGATCCTCATCCGTTGGATCAATCGCTTCCTTGATATCAAGGCCGGTGTGTATCCACACGGGTGTTCTGCCCATAGTCACCGGGGTAAACGCCGGAATCTGAAAGGAGACAGGGAATTCATAGGCTTTTCCTGCTTCTGCAGTAAACTTCTCAGCGAGCAGGAATTTGGCTAGGGTTGCTTCCACTTTTGACTTTGTATCATTATGTTCCTTTACATAAGTCGTTCTTACAAAAGCGTAAACGTCATCGACTTCCTGATCTACGCGACCGCTTTCGATCCGAACGACACCACTGAGAGTATCCCCGGCGCTCACCGTATCTTGATGAAGCATAAGATCAACCTTGGCGGCACCAATTCCGGCGCTCGCCAGCATACGTTTGAACATAGACAATATAAATCTCTCCTCTCATTTCGTAACTTACCCATCATACGCAAAGATATTATCTGAGGTTTCAGCCAGGTCAGGAACAGATTAACCGAATTCTCTACATGAATGAGAAAAAAGAACGTAGAAGACCGCGCTTCCTTGGCGGTACCTGAAGCATGACAACGGCAGACGGGTGGTTCTCTTCATAGGATGAGTGTATTTGGGTATTTGGCTTCTGAATGGTTTCTAAGGATGCAGCTAATTGTGTGATCATTTGGCGTAAATCCTCGAGTTCTTCGCGCTGCTGGAACAGCTGGATCGAGACTACTTCATCTGCTTTATGATGAAGTGAGCGTTCAATGTGATCGATGCGTGAAACCATATCTTCTATAGACTTATCATGAGTGTGCAGGCGGGTCTTTTCTTGCGGTAGCTCTGGTGGCTGATTGTAAGTCGAGAGATCAATACAATCCAACGTTACCCCGTGTTCGATACGGTCTTTAATATGAGTGAGCAGGCCAATTTCCTGCTCCGAGAATATATAATGGCCAAACCGGTCTTTTTTAAAGAAATTAGGAAACATAGAGATCCAACGTTTGATAGTAGTTGGGCTAACAGACAGCAGATCAGCAGCATCCTTCGTTTTCAAAATATCCACTTTGATTCCTCCACTTCGGATGTTCTTTTATAAATGATTCGCTGTTATTAAGCGCCTCCCTGCATGGGTGACAAAGGAAGTGCTGATTCGATAAACAAAGTGTTATTACGAGTAATCTTGCGGTTTGAGTGTCTGAATTAAAGTAAAGGACTTCCTAAAGGAGTACAAGCTTGTCCTTTATCCACGAGATGATCGATTCTTTATCTCGATAGATAGGATTGATTTGCTCCCAGATGTCATTAAAGTATTCTTGAAAAGCATTCACGATCGTACCTTCTTTAATTGCGATTAATTCAACCTTCGGATGGATATCATTTCTAGGATTGACCCCGATCGCGACGGTGTGATCTCCCTTAATATCGAATTGGGCTCTATGGATGAGATCATATTTGTGATCATCGATGAGAGCAATTTCAAATCGATCATAGGTTTGTATCAACTCTATAAGATAGAGGAGGTGAACCTTAATATCCTCGCGAGTAGGCCGGAAATAGGGATTCTGAACATATTTCTCCGTTCTGACGAGTTCTTCGATGGCTTTCATTGGATAGATATGACGCATCTGGAAATGCTGGATATCTCTATAAAATGATTGAACAGTATCCTCAATCCGTTTCCAATGAATAAGACGTTCATGCTCATCTGGTATCGATAGACGCATATACATCTCCATGGTTTCAAGAGGAACGGTTAAATACGAAAGATCATGTGCGCACATGTAATGACTTCCTGGTTTTCTATCTTTGGATACATTCAATTCGAAATAGTCATTTTGGCTCAAAATATGAATTAATGGCTCGGTGTTGTGAAGCATCTGCTCTACATATTTCTCAATGACGCGTACGGCTCCAATCTCATTCAAATAGAGACCCGCATCCACTTCTTTGTATTGCTCCGTGGCGTAACCCATGATTGCGCCTTTTCTTTTTATGAGAATAATTTCTTGGGCAGGATAATCGATTCCGTATTTATTGAAGTAATAAAGGGTATAAGCGCCTGAATAGTTCGTCCACGCCAGAATTTGATTAACTAACTGGAGGGAGCGCTCTACATTTTTATTTAATCGGCATAAATGACTAACAGACCAACCTAAACGTAAAGCTTGAATGATCGTTTGCTGCCATTCGTGGTGAAGCTCGGGATATCCGTCGAAATAATCAAGTTCACTTTGAAAGGTTAGGTAGATTGCTCTTTCATTTCCTGCTTCCTGATCCTGCAAAGCGCTCTTAAGCATGGTGATTGCAGCGGATAGGATGGCTTCCTTATGTGGGAGGACAGGTGGAATGTGGGTTGTCGCAGACACCTTCATGGATGTCTGATTAGGGGATAGACCCTTGGGTTCGCGATGGGTGATCTCTAATAATTTCGAGACGACCGCTTGCGCTTCGGTTTGCTTACGGTTTTTCCTCGATACGGAATCTAGAGTTAAAGTATACACTTGGGATTCATGAAGAAACTGCCTCACTCTATTCTGGAGCGTTGTCGCTTCATCCAACGATTCATCAGTCATGCCTAAGAGAATGAATAGAGCAGCTCTTGTTGCCTTTTTATAGTCTCGATCAAGTCCATCACATAGTGCTTCCGCGATATTGTCAATATAGCTGGTATGTAAAGCAGGCGTTCGGTTTCCTTGAATCCATCTCCGAACATAGGAAGCATCGATATTTAGGGTTTTGGCAAGTCGTGCCGCAGACCACCCGCGTATGAGAAGCAGTTCCTGCAGAGACTGTCCGAATTTCATTGAATGAATCATTTGATCACCTCTTCATAAGACTACCATATTGGCAAGGACATTTGTGTCCTGTCCTGCCATGAAGTGAGATTATGAGTGCTATACTCTTTTCATCATAAGAGGAGGTTTATTGATGATGAAGAGGCGATTGTCTTTCATGGGAGCGATTATATGTATGGTTGCTGTGTTAACGGTGGGCTGTTCCAAGACGAGTCAAAGTGAAGGATCCATGTTCCGAGGAGATCTGAAACACACGGGTCTATACGCATCGAAAGGACCTGACCAGTTCCATAAAGTCAAATGGAAGTTCCAAACGAAAGATCGAATTCGCACGTCACCAGTAATTGCCAACCAAATGGTGTATTTCGGAAGCGAGGATCGGAACTTCTATGCGGTTGATGTGACAACGGGCGAGCAGAAGTGGACCTATCAGACGGATGGGGCGATCAAGTCAACGTCTGCGGTTTCGAATCAGGCGGTGTATTTTCTGAGTGGGGATGGGAAGCTGTATGCGCTGAATGCAGAGGATGGAAAGCTGAATTGGAGCTATGAGACCGATCAGAAAGATGAACCTCGCGATCAAGTTGACTATTGGCAATCATCGCCGGCAGTCTCGGATGGGATCGTATATTTCGGTGGGGGAGGGGGGAATTTCTATGCTGTAAATGCAAGCACCGGAAAGCTGGCATGGAAGAAAAAGTTGTCCCTTAATGGTTATGTCTCTGATGATCTTATACCCATTTTGCACTCTTCACCTGCGGTTGATCAGGGGGTGATCTACATGGGTATATCCGGATATGACGTGTCTAGGCAAGCTGAACCGGGTAATGTCGTTGCTTTAGACGCCAAGTCTGGAGAGCAAATATGGATATCGCCAACGATGAATGCAGTAGATTCATCTATCGTGGTGGATGATAATAAATTGTATTTCGGGATGCGTAACGGTGGCATTGGAGCACTGGACAAGAAGACAGGGGGATTCGTATGGAAAAATAACGCGGTTCCTTATTTGCTCGGATCCATGGCCCTATCTGGAAATACGCTTTTCTCTGGAAGCTCGGATAGCCATAAGCTTATTTCGCTAGATGCAGCAACAGGGGAGCAGAAGTGGGCTTTGGACACCATTGATGCCATTCACGCCTCTCCTTCAACAGATGGTAAGACGGTATTTGTCGCTTGTGGCAATCATTATTCGGATGAAAATCACGGGATGATTTACGCAGTAGATGCAGAGACAGGAACGGAGTTATGGAAGTATCAAGCGGCTGGCAACATTTATTCATCACCTGCCATCAATCAAGGTGTACTATTTGTTGGGTCTGATGACGGCTATATGTATGCTATAGAATGAAGGTATTTCTTGTGTTGCATATTGTGAGTTATATTGGACTTATTTTGCTCAGTGGCTGTACGGGCAAGACTGATACACCAGAAAGCACTGTACTATCCGCCGATGAAAGCTCTCAGGTCGTTACGGTTAGCATGCACCGTATAGTATTAGATCGTGAAATGAAGATGTCCATTTACCTTCCGCCTGCGTACAGCAGTGATGTTGCATATCCTGTTCTTTACTTGTTGTATGGCTATGGGGGCAAGCATGATACTTGGTTTGAGTATCTTCATATTAACGGTGTCGCGGATAGGCTTATTGAACAAGGGAAGATGGCTCCGGTGATTATAGTGTCTCCCGATTATGGGAACAGCTTCGGGGTCAATTCTCAGGTGGGGGAAGGGCGTGATCCCGGGAGTGTGGACATCGGACCGTATGAGGATTATTTGACTCAAGAAGTAATTCCTTACGTGGACAGTCAGTACAGCACAGTTATGGGCAAGGAGGGCAGGTATGTGGGGGGCGCATCCATGGGGGGGTATGCCGCACTTTATCTGGGGTTCAACTATCCTGAGCTGTTCAGTAAAGTCGGGGCTCATAGTGCTGCTCTCTGGGACTACACATCAACGGATCAATTTATCGGTCAGCGGGATTGGCTGTATGCGAACGAGGCCTTGCGAGAAATTCGGGACCCGTTCAAGCTGGCAGAGAGTCAGAGACTGGATGAGATGCAAGTTTACTTGGATAGTGGAACTGAAGATGCGTTGACAGAAAAAGATTATCTCCTATATATGCTACTGCGGATGAAGGGGATTGACGCACAATGGGTATCTCATTTGGGGGGACATAACAGCTCGTATTGGTCTAGTCAGCTGGAGAATTATTTAATCTTTTATAATGGATCGATATAATTCAAGATAGCGAAGAAATGGGGGGATATGATCCCAGCAGCCATTTTCAGGGCTTAGGGTACACCCCCGTTTAACTCCTGTTAGCTTTTAATTCATGCCCGGTGTAATAAGGCTCGCTTTATATTGAATGAGTGGTGCTAACCATACCATGCCTGTCCCCCGATATACATTGACCAATCCCTCACCAGATGCCGCAGAACCCATTCGAGTTTTCCCGGATTTCTCCACGGTGAAGTCTAGTGAATTCGACCACATCAACGCAAAATTCCCATCGACCTTCAGCACATCATTCTGCAATTCGACTACTACGGCTTCTTCGGTAGGAATGGGTGCTTCAAGAGCCAGAATCCCTTTACCTTTGGCACTTAGATTAAAAAGACCTTCTCCACCGAGTGCGGCAGAAGAAAGGTTCTTGCGGGCAGCGACAGCAATTTCCAGGGTTGTCTCGCAAGCTAAGAACATGCCATCGTCAATTACAATATGGTCGTTGTCGACATCAATCAACCATAGATATTTATAGGTGGTTTCCAGCAGAATCGTACCTGTACCTTTGTAGAGGGGTTTGATCGCACTGGTACCGGTCACTGCACTGGATACTAGATTTCTCATCAAACCTCCGACACCTTTAACACCTGATGTCATTTCGATATTACCAACCATATACTGCATAGCCCCAGCACTCAGCATAACCTCACTGTTGTTTAGTTCGACCATAAGCTGTTTATTTCGCATATTACTCTTGGTCATGAAGAAATTAGATTGTGCCTCTAGGAATGTTGTAGTGCTCAAATCCTCCTTATACTCGATAACCGTAAATCCGCCAAGCTGTTCCTTAATCACAACATTGTCGTTATCTTTTAGATTATTTATTGTGTAAGCCATTATGATTCCCTCCTCCAGTTATTCCTTCAAGGCGTATATATTCGACAAAAAAAGGTCGGTATCCTTGCCTTTAATAGAATACATTTTAAATGATTATAAGAATTGTGATAAAGTTATTAGAATTCTTATGGGATGGTCGCGGTAAAAATTATGGAAATAATAAATGTACCGTTCAACACAATGGATTGGAGTTCCATTGAGCCTAGTGAACACGCTGGAGAGACAGGTAAAGCGTTGTGGAGGACTCTTGAAATTGGCAATATACGAGTACGAATGGTGGAGTATACCCCTGGATATCTTGCCGATCATTGGTGTAAACGAGGACATGTACTATTAGTACTTGAAGGGGAGTTGAACACTGAATTAAGTGATGGGCGAAACTTCCTGTTAAAGTCTGGAATGAGCTATCAAGTAGCAGATGATGCTGAACCGCATAGATCATCTACTGCCACAGGAGCTAAATTGTTTATTGTAGATTAGTATGTAGGATGAAACTTTGTGACTCCGGGTATGTTAGGGGAAAAGACAACAAGGGAGTGCATCAGGATGGCCAGAAGAAGAAAATATGCGGTACCAGGGGTCGAGCGGCAAATGCAGACATTCAAAGCAGATGTAATGAAGCGCGAAGGATATGACGTTGATCCAAATCACCCGGACGATGTGAAATTCGAAGTGGCTAAGGAGCTTGGTGTTCCTCTGCAGTCAGGTGATAATGGCGGTCTGACTACGGAAGAGGTGGGCCATATCGGCGGTACAATCGGCGGGTCCATGGTTCGGGAAATGGTTCGTCTCGCTCAAGAGCACCTGGCGAATAAGAAGCAACCATAAGCCGATTCTTAAGACAAAAGTATCCGTTAAGGACTATTAACGTAGAGAGGGAGCTCAACTCGAATATCGAGAACTCCGTCTTGTAAGGAAGCACTTGTGCTGCCATTCATCTGTTCCGCCAATAACCTCACAATAGACAGGCCCAACCCTGTACCTGTGTTTCTTGCTTTATCGCCTGTATAGAAACGATCAAACAGTCGTGTTATATCTACACTGGCTGTAGGCTTGACCGGATTCTTAAAGGAGATAATGGCTTTATCGGTAACCTCTAAGCGTACTTCGATATCTCCATGGGAGTATTGAACACAATTATGAATTTCCTTGAAGTTCACAGCCAACTGATGTTCCTCCAATGCAGTTACCGATGCTGCGAGGCATTCTGCAACCCAATTGTCGTCAGTCAGCACACTATTTTGGATAAGCTGCTGATTAGCTCCTTAAAGTTCTTTTCCTCTTGAATGCCTTAAGACGGAGATTTCCCTCCGCCTTAAGGCATTTGTTAATATGGATGGCCTCTGCCGCTGAAGAAACACGTTGTACGCCGCTATAACCTGCATGGATCAATGCTTCTGCCAGCATTAAATTAACATCCTCATGATCTTCGATAATTAGAATGGATTCCACCGGCAGTGACTAGCTTATGAGGGAACAAAAAGTTGGAGAGTCATCCCGTCTGTTGACAATGATAATCATTTTCATTTATAGTTAAATAAAATTTAAAAGGTTAAGAGAAGAGAGGGATTTCTTTGCTCATTCAAACCCGAACCATCGTGGTGGAAAAGGGGAATGCGGATCAAGTTGTTGATCGCTTCACCCAGAAGAGTCCGATAGATTCTATGGAAGGTCTATTGGATAAAACCGTTATGGTGAACAAGAGGAAGCAGGATCATGAGGAAGTTGTAGTTATGATCCGCTGGGAATCTATAGAAGCCTGGAAGAATTGGGAGAAGAGTGACGTTCATATCCAAGGTCATCGGGAGAATAAGGGAAAGCCAACCCCCGAGTATGTCATCAGCTCAACGGTAAATATGTATGAAGTGAAAGCCGTCACTAAAGGATAAGGAAAGCCCATGAAACTAAAATACTTGCTCCTTCTGCTATTATTGTTCTCATTTACTTCCTTGTTTATTGGGATTAAAGACATTTCACCGCTTGATTTGTTCCATCTCTCCGAATCACAGATACAAGTCTTAATGGTTAGCAGATTGCCACGACTTGCATCGTTAGTCATTGCGGGAGTGGGCATGAGCATAGCTGGATTAATCATGCAGCAGCTCACACGTAACAAATTCGTGTCTCCGACTACGGCTGGGACCATGGATTCTGCGAAATTCGGTATTTTGGTAGCCTTGATGGTTTTTTCCGGGGCGACTCCGATGCAAAAGCTGCTGGTAGCCTTCGGCTTCGCCTTGTTAGGCACTTTTATTTTCATGCGAATTCTGGATCGGATTAAATTCAAAGATAGTATATTTATCCCTCTCGTAGGGCTGATGTTCGGTAACATAATTGGTTCAATCACTACTTTTTTCGCGTACCGTAATGATTTGGTTCAGAATATATCATCATGGCTGCTAGGAGACTTCTCCTCCATTATTAAAGGACAGTACGAACTAATCTATATCAGTCTGCCGCTGGTGGTGCTTGCCTATCTGTTCGCCAATAAATTTACTGTAGCTGGAATGGGTGAGGATTTCGCCATTAATCTCGGGATGAACTACAAAGCGGTGGTGAACATAGGGTTGGTTATTGTAGCCCTGATCTCTTCTGTTGTTATTTTAACTGTAGGAACGATTCCTTTTCTAGGATTGGTTGTACCCAATATCGTAACCCTATACATAGGTGATCATTTGAAAAAAAGCCTGGTGCATACAGCTGTATTGGGAGCGGTGTTTCTCTTGTTCTGTGATATCCTGGGCAGACTCATCATTTACCCTTACGAGATTTCCATCAGTTTAATGGTGGGAGTGATCGGTAGCGGATTGTTCATTTACCTACTGATGAGAAGAAAGGCGTATATGTCATGAGGATGAAGCTTACTGTACTGTCTGTAGCCGCTGTCGCACTTATCGTATTGTTTATGATCTATCAGGCAGGAGGCAACTGGGATTATGTGCTGCCGAGCCGGGGGAAAAAGCTTGTTGCGATCTTGATCACTGGAGCCGTAATTGCGGTCTCTACCATCGTTTTTCAAAGCATAACCAATAATCGTATTTTGACACCAAGTATTCTAGGTCTCGATTCTCTCTATATGCTCATTCAGACGTTCGGTGTATTCGCTCTCGGTTCTGCCAATATGACCTTCATGAACAAGAACATTAACTTTATGTTTTCTGCTACGCTGATGGTGCTCTTCTCTGGCTTGCTGTATAAGCTTATGTTTCGCCGGGAAGGACAGAATATTTACTTCTTGCTTCTCGTAGGGCTCATTATGGGCACGATGTTCCAGAGCGCTTCGTCCTTTATGGAGGTCTTGATTGATCCGAATGAATTTCTGGTTTTACAAGGAAAAATGTTCGCCAGCTTCAACAATGTAAGCAGTGATTTATTGATTCTTTCTACGGTTATCCTTGCGCTCACCACGCTTTATTTCATGCGGTTTACCAAGTATTTAGATGTAATTTCTTTGGGTAGAGATGAGGCTATTAATTTGGGACTGGATTACGAGTATATTGTCAAAAGATTGCTCATGGTGATCGCTATCTTCGTATCGATTTCAACAGCGCTAGTAGGTCCCATCACATTCCTAGGTCTGTTGGTAGCTAATGTGGCTCACCAGTTATTCCGCACTTATAAGCATCAATATCTGATACCCGGAGCTATTCTGCTAAGTATCGTAGCTCTTGTCGGCGGGCAGTTTTTGGTGGAGAGAGTGTTTGGCTTCACAACTACAGTCAGTGTCATTATTAATTTTGCAGGCGGCGTCTATTTCGTCCATTTGCTGCTAAAGGAGAACAAGTCGTGGTAGAAGTCCGAAATGTATCCAAGCGTTATGGCGGAACAACCGTTGTTGATAATGTGTCCTTGACCATTGCTAAAGGTAAAATAACTTCCTTCATAGGCCCGAACGGAGCGGGTAAAAGTACATTGCTCTCCATGATCAGCCGTCTCATTACTAAAGATGAGGGTCAGGTGCTCATCGAAGGCAAGGAAATAGGGACCTGTAACAGCAAAGATCTTGCCCGTAAAATATCGGTGCTGAAGCAGTCCAATCATATCAATGTAAGACTTACGGTACAGGAGCTGGTATCCTTCGGCAGGTTCCCTTATTCACAGGGAAGACTGACGCCTGAAGACCGGGTTCAGATTAGTGAAGCTATTTCCTTCATGGAGCTTACAGAGATGCAGGATAAATACATTGACCAACTTAGCGGCGGTCAGCGGCAGCGGGCTTACATCGCAATGGTGATGGCTCAGGATACCGACTATATTCTGCTGGATGAACCGCTTAATAATCTGGATATGAAGCACTCCGTGCAGATTATGAAAGTACTCCGACGGCTGGTGGATGAAAGAGGCAAGACGGTTGTGCTGGTCATCCACGATATCAACTTCGCCTCCTGTTATTCCGATTACATTGTTGCGCTCAAGAATGGGCGGATTATAAGAGAAGGAACTGTAGATGAGATTATCGATTCGGCTGTTCTTGGAGATGTGTATGATATGGACATTCCCATTGAAAACTTTGGCGGGAAAAAGATAGGCGTTTATTTTGGAACTTAGTAAATTCGCAGCCTCCTTTGGTAAATTATTATGACGCGGTTGCAGGAAGTGTAAAGGCGCCAGCTTCCCGCGATCAGCAATTATAATTTAAATAGCTTTACTATTAAATTTAGGGGTGAATATATTGAAGAAGAATATACTTATTACGGTTATGGCTCTATTCATGGTAGTTGCTCTAGCAGCCTGTGGAAATAATAAGGCTGCAACGTCAGGCAACAATACATCAGCTAACAACGCTTCAGAGACAGTGCAGCCGTCTGCTGAACCCACTGTTGCACCGACTACTGAACCGACTGAGCTTACGTTCAAGCATGCTTTGGGAGAGACTATTGTTCAGAAAAATCCGCAGAAGGTTGTTGTATTCGATTTTGGCTCCCTTGACACACTGGATAAGCTGGGTGTAGAAATTGCTGCCTTACCTAAAGGAAGTATTCCTTCTTATCTATCCAAATACAGCGATGCTAAATACGAGGATATTGGAGATTTGTTCGAACCCGATTTCGAAAAAATAAACAGTCTTTCACCTGATCTAATTATTATTTCTGCCAGACAGCAGGAGATTTACGAAGAGCTTAGTAAGATTGCTCCAACCTTATATGTGGCTGTGGATAATGCCAACTACATGCAGTCCTTTTCAGGAAATGTGAAGACGCTTGGTGAAATTTTCGGGAAAGAAACCGAAGTCGATGCAGAACTGGCTACGATTAACGCAGATATCCAAAAGCTGCATGATACAGCTTCAGCGACCGGTAAGAAAGCCCTTATTGTTCTGGCTAATGAAGGCAAGATCAGTGCCTATGGTACAGGCTCCCGCTTTGGTGTCATTCATGATGTGTTTGGATTTACACCTGCGGATGCCAAAATTGAAGTGTCGAATCATGGACAAAGCGTGTCCTATGAATACGTGTTGGAGAAGAACCCAGATTATTTGTTCGTTATTGACAGAGGTGCTGTGGTGAAAAGTGAGAACGGTCAGGCATCACCGGCAAAAGAGGCGGTCGAGAACGATCTGGTGAAGAAAACCAATGCTTTTAAAGAAGGCAAAATCGTCTATCTGGACCCTAACTATTGGTATCTATCCGGCGGCGGCCTTGTTTCCGTTAGCGAAATGATTAAGGAAGCTCAAAGTATTGTAGCGGAATAATCATAGAATATAGAATGAATTCAATTTACGAACCCTTAGGCAGATGGTTGCCTGAGGGTATTTTTGTAGAGGAGGGAAGGAACGCCTTCAATATTGAACAGAGCATAAGTTCTTCGGCACTGGAGACGTTGAGGCTCTAAATGGTATAATTTCTTTATTAGGCAGATAGTATCGCACTAGGAGGCGGAAATGTTGAGAGATGATCTTTTGGATCAACTGGGTTCGTGGCATGAAGAAGATGAATATCAAGAAATAATAGATGCGATTATGGAGATTCCTCCGGGAGACAGGGATTATGTGCTGACTAGTCATTTGGGTCGAGCGTTGAATAACCTCGGACGTTATGAAGATGGGCTTGAACAGTTTTTGACCATTGCAGAAGAGGGCAAGGAAGATCCGCTCTGGCATTACCGCATCGGGGTTTCCTATTACTATCTGGAGCAATATGATCAAGCCCTAAAAGAATTTAAAATGGCTGATAAACTGGAACCCGATGACGAGGATACCTTGGAGTTCATAGATTGGTGCCGGCGTGAAAAAGCTAAGAAACCTGCAAAAGTAGTAAAAGCAGCAATAGCAGCGTTCGATTCTTCAAACTTTTGGAATGACAGTGAGGATGCGTTAGAACAATACGTTTCTGAACCGCCCACACCTGAGTTAATTGCATCCGTTGAGGAAGAGCTGGTGTTTAAACTGCCCGCTTTTTATATTGATATGATGAAGTTACATAATGGGGGTATTCCTAACAATACGCATTACCCTATAGAGGGAGATGCTTCCGGGGCAAAAAGCCATATTTCGGTTTCAGGTATCCTAGGCATTGGGCGAGAAAAGAGTCTTTCGTTATGCGGAGATCTTGGCAGCCGGTATAGGATTGAAAATGGGGGTTATCCCGAATTTGGTGTGGTTATTTGTGATTGTTCTTCAGAGCATGAGGTAGTGATGCTGGATTATCGTTCATGCGGCAATGATGGTGAGCCAGAGGTTGTTCATGTGGACCGGGAGAATAATTATAAGATTACCTACTTGGCCAAAAACTTTGAGACCTTTATTCGCGGATTAGTGAATGAGGAGACTTACGTTACCAAGCAATAGAAGAATGGATGAAAGTCTAAAAGGACACCTGACATGGTGTCCTTTTTTTCTTTACCGATTCGTTTTGTTCGCAGTATGTTTCTTACCCCACTCTCCCATACTCTCCAGTATGGGTATAAAACTTTCACCTGCATCTGTCAGGGAATACTCCACTTTTGGAGGAACTTCTGCATATACCTTCCTAAGTATCATTTGATCTGCTTCTAATTCCCTCAGTTGATGGGTCAGTATCCCTTTTGAAATTCCAGGCACCAATCTTTGAAGCTCCCCAAATCTTCGGGTCTGCCTCAAATGCCATAGAATAATTATTTTCCACTTTCCTGCAATTACATTTTGGGTATCAGTGACGGGGCAAACCTCTATTTGTTCCACTGGAATTTCGCCCTCAAATGAAGTCCGAGCCATAATAAACCCCCTCTCTTCCTAATGGTACTGTTTTTGTGACTATGTTATAAAACAGTGACTACTTACAAATATACAACTACTATAATAATATAAGAGTATCGTTAAATATCAAGCCTTATAAGGTGAACAAAAGAAAATAACAATGAGCGAAAAGGAACGAGGGAAGTTTGGAACTGTAGGAGCGATAGCGACCGCCCGAAAGCTTTCCGTAGGAAAGCTCGCTTCGAAAGCATTAGCTGTATCCGGATTTCAACCGCTAAAAGCGGGTTAAATCAAAAAAATCTGGATACAACAGCGGCCGGAAGTCCAAATCTTCACGGTAGTGACGCCTGAGCCAGCCATAAGTTAATATCTTAATTCATCGTATATAACAATTTATTTATAGGAGGATATACAATATGTCTAAAATCGTGGTTACTGCAGCAACAGGAGAATTGGGTCAATTGGTGGTTAAACATTTGCTTGAGAAAGTCCCTGCCAGCCAAATCGCTGTTAGTATTCGAAATGTTGAAAAAGCATCCGCTTTAGCTGAATTAGGGGTAGAAATTCGTTATAGTGATTTCGATGATCCGGCATCGATGGAAAAGGCTTTTGCAGGAGCTTCAAAACTCTTGTTGATTTCAACGCCGCAAGATGAGTCCATCAGCCGCATTCGTAAACACGTGTCTGCCATTGAGGCCGCTAGAAAAGCTGGGGTTAAACATATTATCTACACCAGTTTTGCATTTGCGGATGTGGATGCTTTTGCTCCTTTGGCTAATGTACATTTAGCAACGGAATATAGCCTCCAGGCTAGTGAAATACCAACGACTATTCTACGCAACACATGGTATCAAGAATTGCATGTGAATCCTAGCCTTCAAACCTACATTGAGGGTGGAGTAATCATTAATTCTGCAGGAGAAGGCAAAATTAACACCGCAACACGCGATGACTTAGCTCTAGCTACTGCAGTTGTACTTACTGAAGAAGGACATGAAAATCAGGTGTATGAGCTGGCTTCTTCACAATCTTGGAGTTATCCAGACTTAGCAGAGATATTATCGAAGGTATCCGGTAAAAATGTTTCTTACCAAGCCGTTTCAGATGCTGAATCTTTAGAAGGTATGATTAAGGCGGGATTGCCTGAGGGGCTTGCACAGTTCTTAGTGGCCATCGATAGTAAAATGGCTGCCGGAACGGAAGGACACACCTCCACAGACCTCGAAAAACTAATTGGCAAAAAACCTACTTCCATTCAGGAAAGTATTACTCAATGGTTTGTTTCATAAATAATAAATAGGGGGTTCCAAACCATGAAAATGGCTCTGGGATCCCCTTTTTTCGTTAAAGATGACACTATAAACCCTTTAAGCCTCGATGTTATTCGAAATTTAGCTCGATTATATATTTAAGTAGCTTAATGTTTTATAATAAGTCTAAAACATGGTATATATTCTTTATTTGTAACCGGCCGAAAGGAAAGTGTCTCTTGTTTGAAACGTTACTTTTGAATTTCTTGTTTATGTTGTTTCCAGTATTAATCGTTCTCATTTTCTTTGAAAATAGGCCACTCTCCTATAATGGGAAGATTCTTGTTTTACTATCCGCAGTGACGATGATCCTTTGTATTGCCAAACCTATAAAACTTGAAATGGGATTTATTTTTGATTTAAGATACATCCCATTTATTATCGTGGCTCTTTATGGGGGTTACAAGAATGTACTCCCGTTATATTTGATATTAAATATTTACCGGTTTTATTTAGGTGGGGGCGGAGCGGTTCAATCCTTTCTATTTTCGACGGCTGTAGTGATCTTGGTACCCTTACTCAGTAAAAGGTTTATAAAATTAAATCCCAGAAATCGAATCATATGCGCAACTGCTGTTTCTTTTCTAACCATGGGATCTTATCTGATTATACTGAGTATTATTATGGGGACTTTAGACAGGAAATTCTGGATACTCACCTTCAATGTATTAACGACTTGTGTTGGGGTGATGAGCATCATTATGATTTTTATAGAGCAGATCATTGCCAATATCAAAAATCGCGACCGGATTCTACATTCGGAAAGATTAAATGTTGTCAGTGAGTTAGCAGCTAGTGTCTCACACGAAATAAGAAATCCACTCACGGTAACCAGCGGGTTTCTACAGCTATTAAATAAATCCAAAACGTTAACACCTGAGGAAAAAGGATATGTGGAATTATCTTTACTAGAACTTAACCGCGCGGAGAAAATAGTGAGCGATTATCTCTCCTTTGCCAAGCCGCAGTCTGAGAATATGGTTTATTCCAACATGAGAGAGGAATCAGAGTACACCAAAAATATCATTATGCCTTATGCCTCCATTCATAATGTCGAGGTGCAATTTGGTTTCGATAACACGTTGAATAAAGACTATGACAGGAACCAAATCCAGCAATGTCTAATTAATTTGTATAAGAACGGTATTGAGGCGATGAGAGAAAAGGGCGGCGGTACTCTTTTTATCGATATAACGGAGAGTAAGCAAAATATTATTATCAGCATCCAAGACACTGGCATTGGAATGACAAGGGAAGAAATATCACGTCTAGGTAAGCCCTATTATTCTACAAAAGAAGAAGGAACGGGCCTTGGTATGCTCATGGCCTACAGTGCAATCAATAAAGTCAAAGGGAATATCGAAGTCGATAGTGAAAAAGGGAAGGGTACAACATTCCTCATCACAATCCCTACTTAATCATCCTATTATGTTCAGACGAAAGGGCACCCGGAGGGGTGCCCTTATTTGCGTCCTATAGATACTAGCCTGAACCTATAGAGGTTGAATTTGCGGTAAGTTTTCAGTTTCCACCCGAGACCGTTAGTTTCCCCAGCAAAAAACGTCCATCCGGTTGACGGCCATTGATGGCGAAATCGACGCCCGGCTTTCCAGTGCTTGGATCGAGAATGGCGGCTTGTAAGGTGTACTGGCCGGGTGTCAGTCGTTTGGGTAGCTTCAGAAAGACGGTGGCGGGGGTAGTTCCGGGCAGCCACTTACGGATGTCTGTCGAGCTGCTTACAGAAGCCAGAGTATTCCCCTGTGTATCAGCCAATGATATTTCAAGAGGCCATTTGAAATAGAAGGGCGCCGTGCCGCGGTTGGCAATAAGCAGTCTAACATGCACTGTCCCTCCGGGTATGATCTCCTTTTCGTATACCGCCTTCTGTATGACAAAGCGGTAGCCGATTGTCCGCAGAAAACGATCTATATTGGCTTGAAGCATCCCTCCTTGCTCTTCATTCCATGGAGCAGAGGGGCCTAGCCAGGAAACATGGGTAAGTTTAGCCTGCAAAATCGATTCATCAATGGTTGAATCCTGGAGATAGGCTTTTGGATCCGAAAATTCCCCTCCGCTGGGTGAGGTCGTCCAGAAATTGCGCATTGCCGGCTCCTCGTCCTGCGTCAGCCACGAAGTATATCCCTTGGTGAACCAGCTTAAAAAACCGTCAATCGTGGCATTATGTTTGCCGAAGGCATCGTTATATAATCCCATTCCGTAACGCGAAGCAGCTAGGGTTGGGCGGCGCATTAGCATCTGTTTTCCGGTAAAGGAACGTACATAATGCTCGACGTACTGATCAGTGATACTTCGAGATGGAAAAGGGATATAACCGGGTTCAGAATCCATCGTATGCCATTCTCCCCAATGGCCGATACTTCCGAGCTGGATGAATGCAACAAAGGGATCGCTGTTGTAATGCTCGGCCAGCGCGGCAATCAACTTCTTATGGGATGCAATCAGCACTGTATTGGAATAGTCGGGGCTGAAACCCTTGCCATAAGTCAGATCGTACCAGGTGCCCGTTTTGTTGATTTTCTCGTACAGCCAGTCCGGAATATCCATATGGCTTTCTTCCCCAGGGTAATCCAGCACAACTCGAAGCACGATACGGGCGCCTTGGTCTTTCCAATGATCGAAATGGAATTTTTCTTCCAAACCGGCGAAATCGTAGCTGCCCTCCTCAGGTTCCAAATCTCTCCAAATTAAATTGGCATGAACGAGAGAAATCTTTTGCTTGACCCTTTGGGGGTCACGAGCATCAGCTACAAAACCGATATATGGATTATTAAGCACCGCTTGCGTTTCGGTGGGGTAGTTTACGGCCATGGCAGGTGCAGCTTTTCCTACGGAACCCGATCCCCCGCAGAAAAGAAGAAGGGCACATATCTGTATTAATTTGGCGGTCAACCCCTGTGGTTTTTTTAGCATAGCAGTCTACCTTTCTCTTGCTTTTTTGACTTTTTCCGCTACTTTTCATCTGGTTCAAAAGTCCTTAGTCCTGTATAATGATAGACCGTAGGGCTCCTAAGACTATTAAAACACACCCAGACCTATGTGCTAATGAGTTACATCAAAGACAGAACGGAGGGCAGCTATGAAAGTATTGATTACCGGTGGTTATGGATTTATAGGCTCTACTGTGGCAGAACGATTCCACAAAGAGGGCTATGACGTGTATATTATCGACAATATGTCTTCAGGAAGCAAGAAAAATATCAATTTTAAACATAAAGGTTATGTTCTTTCCGTGGAGGACACAAAATGTGAAGAAGTGTTCCGTAGTAATCGCTTTGATGCCGTTATTCACTTGGCTGCTCAAGTTAGTGTGTCTGTCTCATTAAAAAATCCTTACCAGGATGCCCAATCTAATGTACTTGGATTGAGCAATATGCTGTCACTATCAAGCCGGTATGGTGCCCGCAAATTTATTTTTGCTTCTTCGGCTGCTGTTTATGGCTTAACTGAAGAGGTACCAATTCTTGAAACTTCACCTTTCGGACCTATTTCACCCTATGGAATGAATAAAATGGTGGGAGAAACGTACTGCTCTAATTGGAAGGAAATGTACGGGTTAGACACTTTGTGTTTCCGCTTTTCCAACGTATATGGGCCTAGGCAGGGTAATAGCGGCGAGGGTGGCGTAGTCTCCATATTTATGAAGCAAATATTGGAGAACCAAGAAATTACGGTGCATGGTGACGGCAATCAGACTCGTGACTTCATCTATGTAGAAGATATTGCTGATGCCCTATTCCGAGCTTCTTATTCCTCCCTTGATGGAGTCTACAATTTGTCCACCTGCCAAGAAAATTCTATCAATGATTTAATTCGAGAGCTCCAGCAGTTACAAGGTGATGCTGCTCTCATCAAATATGTTCCGTCCCGCGAAGGCGATATCTATCGTTCTACTTTGGATAACGGCCGGATTATGCATGCTCTGGATTGGGCTCCTAAATATACGCTGCAGTCCGGTCTTCGCAAAATGTATACCTGGGCCAGCGAGGTTAAGGAAACTAAGCCTGTTGTCAAACCTATAGAAGAAAAACCATCAATGATTCGCCAAAAGTTGAAGACCGCGCTTCCCTATGCTGAGAATCTACTTGCTTTTTCTGCTGTGTATGGACTGAATGAGATATTAGAGCGTTCGGACTATGCCGGGATGGATTTCAAGCTTGTCTATATCACGATCATCGGCATCCTCTACGGAAGTCGCCAATCCATGCTGGCTGTACTGCTGTCCATCCTTCTCTTCATTCGGCAGCAAACCGAAAACGGCCGGGATATCGTGTCTTTGTTATATGATTCGACATTGTTTTTCCAGTTAGCCCTATATCTTTTCGTGGGTTTAGTTGTCGGCTATAGCATCGAACGACGTACTAATCGCTTGAACAACGCCGAGCAGCAGCTGCAGCAGGCTTCAGACAAATATGCTTTTCTGTACGAGGTGTATGAGGAGACACGTTCAGTTAAGGACGAACTCCATCAACAGATTATTACAACGGAGGACAGCTTCGGCAAGATACATACGGTTACCAGAGAGTTAGAGAGTCTGGAGCCAGAACGAATCTTCTTGGCAGCTATCGGTGTACTAGAGAAGATTATGCAAACAGATCAGGTGACCATCTATACAGTTAACAAGACTAAAAGCTATTTGCGTCTTGCGGGCTGTTCAGCAGTAGACACTCTTGAGTTCCCGCGCTCTCTAAAGGCGGATCAACATGAATATCTTATGTCCCTGCTGTATGACAAGCAATTATATGTTAATAAGGAACTGAACCTGGAGTTCCCGCTGCTCTCTGCCCCTGTGGTCAGTAGGGGGGAAGTAGTAGCGATTGTATCCCTTCATGCTGTTGAGTTCTATCGCTTTACCCTATACTATCAGAACCTATTCAAAACAGTTGTCGAACTCATCTCTTCCTCACTGTCCCGCGCGCATACGTATATTGACGCCGCTGCCAGCCAGCGATATGTGGATCCCGAAGAAGGAAGAGTACTACAGACCGAGGCATTCATGGAGATACTGGCCAGTAAACAGGCTGCAAGCGAGCAGTTCGGTGTGAATTATGTACTGCTTCCTACAGGGCTAAAGAATGTAACCTCTGAAATAATCGAACGAATCCACGGCTCCCTGCGTGAAACCGACTATCTGGGAATGAGCGCTGATGGAGAGCTGCTAATGCTGCTCAGTAATTCGACCCAAAGCGATGTCGAGCATATCGTACGCCGCTTACGTGGCCAATCCGTCTTTCTTCATTTGGAGGAGGAGCCGAAATATGCTTAAATATTTTTATTTGATCTATGCTGCGGTCTGTGCCTGTTACTTTGGCTTTCGGTACCGTCATTCTCTACCGGAAGCAGCTGTCCGCTTCGTATTTGCTGTAGCCTTTCCGTTTGTAGGCTTTCTATTTCCTCTATTCTGGCGGCATAATGCAAACTTGAATTCACCACGGGTGGAGAAATTGGAATCTTATTTACGACAGGACGCGCAGACTGATTTATCCAAAGTATCACGTATTGTGGATGCTACCAAAGAGGTAAATATCATACCTTTAGAGGAAGCGCTGTTGGTCAACGATCTAACCACCCGTCGTCGGACCATGATTGATCTGTTGAAGCAGGATGCAACCGATTATTTGGAGGTGTTGCGCTTGGCAGTGACCAATGAAGATACGGAAACTTCTCATTATGCAGTGAGTGCGATTGTTGAGGTCAAACGCAAGCTGAACCATTCCCTGCAGGATCTCTCCGTCCAGTATGAAAGCCGCCGTGACGATGCTTCTTTTTTGGAAGCCTATGCCGAGTTGCTGAAGAATTATATGCGCAGCGGATTTTTGGACAAGGGGACGATGCAGAGACTTAAATACAACCTGGCAGAGGTGCTTGAGAATTGGATAGCAGCCGATCCAGACGCCTTTGATGTATACGGGCAGAAGGTGCAGATTGAACTTGAACTTGGAAATTATCTCGATGCCGAGCAGGTAAGCCGATTATTTCAGGATCGGTTTCCAACCCGCGAGGAACCTTATTTGGCGCTGATGAACCTGTATTTTACCACTAGGTCTCCACAGCAATTTAACCAGGCGCTGCTATCTTTGAAGCAGTCAAACGTACGGCTGTCGCATGAGGGTCTGAGATTCGTACGGTTCTGGTCGGAAGGGGCTTGAAGATTGACTTATGGATGAACAGACTATGAAATTGAATTTCCGCATTTATACTATCATCGCGGGCATCGTACTGCTTACAGCAGTCATGTATCTTACACATATACGGTATTTCCAGCAATTCAGTCATAACCGCAAGCTCGAAACGCAGATCGAAGGCTGGAAGAACGGAGCCATAGCACCTGCTGATTCCTCCGGAGCTCCATTCTGTCTAGCCTATGACAGTGAAGATCCATTCAGTGCTCAGGTCAATGAACAGACTAACAGGGTGCTGAGGGATATGAGAAAAACAGTAGGCGTAACAGATCTCCGCAAAAACAAGCTCGAGGTGTCCGGCTGTACTGCCGTGATTCTCTCCGTGCAGGATCTTTCACTTCTACGGGAACCGAGTCTGCTGACTGGCTATGCGGAGCATGGTGGGCGCATCTTTCTGACCAACCTGCCGGAACAGAATGATGCCTTTTTCCAGCTTTATCGGAAGCTCGGTATTATTAATATCGGGGGCGTAAAGGATGAGGTCGGCGTCCATTTAATTGACGAGGTGTTACTGGGTGAAGCGGGTCTGCAAATTGACGACAGTTTTATCAATAATACAGTGATGCAGGTGGAATTGGATTCCTCTGCACGTATTCATGCCACAACATTAGCAGGTACACCTCTGTTATGGAGCTTTTCCGTAGGGGAAGGAGAGGTTATGGTCTTCAATGGAACGATGCTTCAAGAGAAGATTAGCCGGGGGATTATTGCAGGCGGAGTTTCAATGCTGATGCCGGACTTTATCTATCCTATTTTTAACTCCAAGCTAATGTACATTGACGACTGGCCAGCTCCATATGGTAACTCCATTGATCCGCACATCTATGAAATTTATAAATTAAACCGGCAGGATTTTTTCAAACAGATTTGGTGGCCGGATATGCTGAAGGCCGCCACGCGTTACGGCCTGAAATATACGGCTGTAACCATCGAATCCTATGAGGATCAGGTGAAACCACCTTTTAATTCTCCCACCGATGCGGATGCACAAGGACTAATCAGCTATGGGAGAGAGATAATCAAAAGCGGCGGTGAGATTGGTCTTCATGGTTATAATCACCAGTCGCTGACCACAGATTCCAGCAAGAGCGCAGTTTTTGATTATGTTCCTTGGGGGAGTGAAGGGGATATGGCTCAATCGGTTAAGGAAGCTGTGAGCTTCGTCAAGCGGAGCTTTCCGGGATATACCATGTTCTCGTACGTACCCCCTTCTAATGTATTAAGCCCAGAGGGACGTGAAGCACTCAAGCAAGGCTGGGGCGAAATGGCCATTATTTCCTCTGTGTTTGGGGACGATGCTTCAGGTAGTTCTTATGTACAGGAATTTGAACAGGCGGAGGATGGGATTCTGGAAATGCCGCGCGTTACTTCCGGATATGGCCAAGGAGATTTTGAACGTTGGACAGCGGCTAACGTTCTAACCCTCAACGGATTTTTCTCCCACTTTGTCCATCCGGACGATGTGTTGGACAATGAACGCAGCTCAGGAAAGACCTGGGAGGAGATGTACGACTCTTATTCCGCTGTATTGTCCCATTTACAGAAATCTTACCCCTGGTTGCGTGCTAAAACTTCTATAGAAGCGGCCATTGAGATGGAGAACCTACTGTCGAGCCATGTGGAATTGCAACAAAGTGCGGAAGAAATCAAGGGTAAGGTAACCCCGTTTCATAATGAGACCTTCTTTGTTCTTCGGACCGCTAAAAAAATCGATCAAATAAAAGGCTGTGAAGCCAAAAAAATCGGTGAAGGCATCCTACTGATTACGGTGACCGAATCTAGTTTTACAATTCACTTTAGTGAGGCTTAAACTTATGAAAATTTGCATCGTGGCGGAGGGCTCTTATCCTTATATTACCGGCGGGGTCTCAAGCTGGATTCACTCACTGACTACACATCTGCCGGAGCATGAATTTATTATTCTGGCGATTGGGGCAGATGAGAAGCAACGAGGCGTGTACAAATACAATCTTCCAGCCAACATTATAGAAGTGAAAGAGATATTTCTAAATAGTTATATGAACGAGGATGCACCAAGCAGAGACCGCCTACGTCTAAGTCCTAGTGAACGGGAAGCACTGAGTTCCTTTCTTGGCGGTGGGAAACAGGTGGACTGGGGATGTCTATTTGATCTGATTCGCTCTGATCGCGTAACTACCGCGGGCCATCTACTGATGAGTCGCGAATTTTTCAAAGTACTCACTGAACGCTGCCGTGAAGATTATGCCCATGTACCATTCACTGAAATGTACTGGACTATTCGATCTATGATGCTTCCGCTGCTTCTTACGATACGCGGGGATATTCCCGAGGCGGATCTCTATCACAGCGTATCGACCGGATATGCCGGGTTATTGGGTGCACTTGGCAAGCACTTATATGGTAAGCCTACTCTCCTCACTGAGCACGGTATCTACTCTCGGGAAAGAGAAGAGGAGATTATTAAAGCCGACTGGGTTCAGGGATATTTCAAGGATTTATGGATCCAATATTTTTACCGTTTATCAGAAGCAGCTTACACCACGAGTGATGAGGTCATTACGTTATTTGGTCGCAACCGTGAGGTACAAATAGAGATCGGCTGCGATGAACGCAAAATAAAAATCATTCCTAATGGCGTAAATGTCGCCGATTACTCATCTGTCGCTGGCCCCCCTACAGAGGGTGGACCGCTCCGGATTGGGGCTATCGTCCGACTGGTTCCAATTAAGGACATCAAAACGATGATTCAGAGCTTTGCTCTGGTGAAGAAAGAACTGGCTGGTGCAGAGCTCCATATCATGGGCCCTTGGGATGAAGACGAGGGCTATTTCCGGGAATGCCGCCAGCTGATAGATACACTGCTGCTTCAGGATGTCTTTTTTACAGGGGAAGTCAACGTTCGCGAATACTTAGGTCGTCTAGATTTAGTTATTCTCTCCAGTGTCAGCGAGGGCATGCCCTTAGCCATCCTCGAAGCTATGGCTGCGGGCAAACCGTGTGTTACGACCGATGTCGGCAGCTGCCGTGACCTACTTCAGGGTCGGGAGGATAACTTCGGTCCAGCCGGGTTCATTGTCCCTGTCATGCATTACGATAAGATGGCCGACGCTGTAATTCGGCTTGGAAGCAGCAGGGAGCTTCGAGAGCAAATGGGACGCAGTGGCCTTGCCCGGGCTGAGGCGCTCTATACTCATTCGCAGTTTATCCGCAGCTATCGTGAGCTTTATCATGATTATAAGGAGGAGCAGACATGGCAGGTATCGGCTTTGAACTAAGGAAGCTTTACCGTGAGCACGGACTGCTCCATCATTTCCGGGCCTATGCGTACTCCTCTATGTCAACCATAGGCCCTATGGTGTTATGCATGGCAATGGTGGCCGGAATTCAGCAATTGATGATGTTTTCCGGTGCGGCTTACTTGGAACGTGAACTCTTTTTGTCCACTATTGTATATGCCTTCATTTTTTCTGTACTGATTACAGGCGGTGTCTCTATGGTGCTGACCCGCTTTCTGGCGGATATGCTATTCCAGAAAAGATATGAGCATGCACTCTCTTCCTATTATGGTGCCGCTGCAATATGTCTTCCGGGTGGTGCGGTAGCAGCGCTGCTCTTTCTAAAGGGAGTGGAAGCAGGCTTCACCTATAAAGCAACCGCGTTTTTCTTGTTTATGGAGCTAATTCTGATCTGGATACAGTCCGTTCACCTTACGGCGCTCAAGGATTACAAGCGAATATTTCGCAGCTTCCTGATAGGCGCCTGCACCGCGGGACTTGGAGCTTGGGCGGTCAGCGAGTTGACGACACATCAGACGGCGGCGGGTATGATCGCTGCAGTGGATGCAGGTTTTTTTCTTGTGCTGGTGCTGACGAATCGTCACTTTGAACAAGTCTTTCCGAGCAGAGATGCCCGTTTATTTTTCAGCTTTCTTTCCTATTTCCGAAAATATCCCACTCTGCTCGGCATAGGGACATTTCTGTACGCCGGTGTGTACATGCATAGCTTTGTGTACTGGTTTGGCCCTTATCATAAGTTGGTAGCCGGCCGATTCCTCATCTCTCCTTTTTACGATACACCGGTCTTCTACGCTTACCTAAGCGTCATTCCTACTTTAATCGTCTTCACGGTTGCTGTTGAAACGAACTTTTACGAGAAGTTCAGGGGTTATTACGATTTGATTCGGCAGAGCGGAACCTGGGATGAAATTTCGGAGGCCAGAGGTGAAATGCAACGGTCACTAATCAAAGAGCTGACCTTCTTAATGGAAATTCAGCTTATGTTTACGGTTATATCCCTGGCGTTAGGAATCAAAATGCTTCCCATGATTGGGTTCAGTATGGAGCAGCTAGATGTGTTTATCATTTTACTACTAGGCTATTACCTATTTATCATCACGTTTGTCATCCTGCTGCTCTTGCTGTATTACGATGACCGGAAAGGTGTTTTTATGATCAGCGGTAGTTATCTTTTGCTTAATATTGCCTTCAGCACACTCTCTATGCTGTACGGATACCACGGTTTTGGGATGCTCTTAGCGTCATTTGTGGTACTACTAGTAGCCTTAACGCGACTAAGGCGTTATGTCCGCAGTATTGATTACCATACGTTCTGTGCTCAGCCGCTCCTACCCACCCGTTCCAAACGCAAGCGTCTCCCGCTTTCAAACACCTTGTCAATGACACTGGGTCTGATCGCTGCAGCGATTGTGTTGTCTTCTTGTTCCGGTAGTTCTGCGGCTACAGCCACTACCCCGAGTGCCACACCTGTTACTGCAACGTACTCTTCAGTGACGGAAGACAAGCTATCCGAGGATAAGCGTATCTATGAACGAGACAACGACACTAACGTTGACACCTTATATCTTACTGTACTTGCTGATGAGTTAACCGAAGGTGAAACGCCTTTGGATTGGTATCAATTGAACCGGATCGTCAATCGGATGGATGAAGGGTCAATGAAAGTCATCCTGCAGGAAGGGGCAGCGGACGGCAGTGGACCGAAGCCCGGTTTCTTCGGCTATTCGTCAACGGAGGCAAACGCGAATATCTGGCTGCGGGGTAACACGGCGCGTTATGCTTCCCAGCGCTCCTACAAGATCAAGCTGTTAGATCAAGCAGGAGTATGGAATGACCAAAGTACATTGGATCTTAATAAGCACTCCTATGACCCTTCTCGTCTGCGAAACAAGCTCAGCTTCGATATATTCGAGACCATGCCGAATATGACAAGCCTACGTACTAGATTCGTACACCTGTACGTGAAGGACTTAAGCGAGGGCGGAACACAGGCTCAGGCGAAGTATGAAGACTATGGCCTGTATACCCAAATAGAGCAGCCCAATAAGAAGTTTCTCAAGAACCACTGGCTGGATCCCTACGGACAGCTCTACAAAGCTACCATGTTCGAATTTCTCCGTTATCCAGAGGACTTGAAGGCGCAGGACGACCCGACCTATGACAAGGCAAAATTCGAGACCCACCTGGAAATTAACGGGTGGGAGGATCACACCAAGCTGTTGTCCATGCTGGATGATGTGAATAATTTATCCATACCGATCAATGAAGTGATCCGTAAGCACTTCGATCTTGATAATTATCTGACTTGGCTAGCCTCCAATATTCTAATGGACAACATGGATACGAGTGCTCACAATTATCTTCTGTATTCTCCATTAAATTCTAATAGGTGGTATTTCCTTCCTTGGGATTATGACGGAGGCTGGGAGATTGCACGGAATGTGAAAAGTATTGGGCCGTATAACAGCGGCATCAGTAACTACTGGGGCGTAAAACTTCATAACCGTTTCTTTCGAAGCCAGGAGAATGTTCAGCTTCTCAAGGATAAGATAGACGAGTTGTACCGGGATTATATCAACAGCGATACCCTTACTAAGCAAATCGCCCTGTACTACCCGATTACTAAGAAGTTTTCAAACCAAAATCCTGATCGGAACTTCTTCCCTATTCCCGTCGCTGAGATATCCGAAGACGTGAAAGCGATAAGCGGGGTTCCGCTTCGCTCTCTCAAACGGTTCAAAGAAGATATAGAGAGGCCTAAACCTTTCTTTCTGGGTGACCTTCAACAAGAGGGAACATCTTCTACTTTCAACTGGGATACCTCATTCGATCTGCAGGGGGACAATCTTCAGTACGAATTCGTGTTGGCCAGAGACCCGCAATTCACAAGTATCGTAAAAAAGGTCAGCACGCCGAATACCACATTGAAGTTCGGTGATTTGAAGCCGGGTATTTATTACTGGAAGGCAACCGTTAGCGATGGCAACGGTCATTCGCAGGTAGCTTTCGATATATATTTTGACGAGGATGACCTTCCTTACTACGGTGTTAGAAAGGTTAAGGTGAACTAAGATGGAATTTAGGGGACGCCCGCTCCGGCATGAGTATAAATATTACCTGCACCCTCATGAATATTTGTCGATCCGTCAGCGCGTCTCGGCATTGCTTCCGCTTGATCCGTATTCCCAAAGCCCTGAAGGGTACGGGATCCGCAGTCTGTATTTCGACAGCCCCGTGGATTATGCATTGTACGACAAGGTTAACGGAGTGTTTTCACGGGAAAAGTTCAGGATCCGCATCTATAATGGAAGCGACCATACGATCAAACTCGAGCGCAAAAGCAAATTCGGAGACTATGTGCATAAGGAAAGTGCTCCACTGACGCGTGCGCAGTATGATGCTATCTTACAGGGGGATTATTCGGCAGTCGATGGATCAACCTCTTCCCTAATCCGGGAATTCTACTTGGCACTGGCACATAAGGGCTACCGTCCCATTACCATAGTCGACTATTTGCGGGAGGCCTATGTGTATGATCATGGAGACGTGCGGATCACGTTTGACAAAAGGCTTGTTGCCGGCGTGAACAGCATTGATCTTTTCTATCCCGGGCTTATTTTGAAGGAGACGCTGGACCCGGCACAAACAATCCTTGAAATGAAGTACAATAACTTCCTTGCTGAAGATATACGTTTTGCTGCTAGCCCGACGTTAAGTAACCGCTCCACCATTTCTAAATATGTGATTTGCCGAGAAGCGAACATGCTTCATTTCAAACGATAAGGGGACCCGCATTAGAATGAACGAGAATCTTAACTTCCAGGATTTATTTAAAAAAAGTGTCACTCATCTCGATGCCTTCCGCACGATTTCATATATCGATGTGGTGCTTGGACTCGCCGCTTCTCTGGGAATCGGGATGTTCATCTTCTTCATCTACCGCAAAACGTTTCGCGGGGTTGTGTACAGCTATAATTATAATGCCGCTTTTGTACTTATGTGCATGATTACAAGCATGGTTATAATGACGATCAGCTCTAATATTGTATTGTCCCTCGGGATGGTCGGGGCGCTCAGTATTGTACGTTTCCGTACCGCAGTCAAGGATCCCCTTGATATCGTATATATGTTCTGGGCCATTGCCGGAGGCATCGCCACAGGGGCTAAGCTTTACCCCCTTGCCCTTATCGGCTCGCTTGTAATTGGACTGACGCTCATATGGCTCTCCCGCCATAAAATTCGTGAGCAGCAATATCTGCTTATTATCCGTCATTCCGATAGCGCTACTGCATCCGTAAGGGTTCAATTGCAAAAATTGGTTTACACCTTGAAATCTAAGACCGTACGCAAAGACTATGTAGAAATGACTGTGGAGCTAAGACTACGTGATGATAACACCGCATTTGTCCATGATTTATCTGTTTTGGATGGGGTTATGGATGTTTCTCTAATTAACTACACCGGGGATTATGCACAATAAGGAAGTAAACAAATATTAAAGAAGAGGGGTGTCCCAGCAGCCATGCAAATGGTTGTGTTGGGACACCCCCTTCCCTTTGAAGTGAGATTTATGATAACTATTCAAACCGCCGGATTCAGCGCGGATTTAGTTTCACCTGTGAGCCTTTGCCGCCCGTCTGAATGCCGGAGTCCTTCATTCCTGACTCTTTCAAATCGGCCAACAGCCGTTCCAGCACGGCTTTGGCGGCGAGTCCTTCTTTGGCGCCGGATGCTTTCACGACTAGCTGTACCGGTTTGCCGGAGCGGAGATGCTTGTCCGCCTGGCGGAGCTTCGTATCGTAATCATGCTCCTCGATATGGGCAGTGAACCTAAGCTCCTTGACCTTCTCCTTGCTGCCGGCTCCCGTCGTCCGTCCTGGGCCCGACTTACCCGACTTGCCAGCTGCAGCTTCCTTCCCAGCTACCGCTTTTCCTTTGCCTTTCGGAACTAGGCTGCAGGGCGGCGGACTGCTCATCAGCGAGGTGCAGACCAAGTCTACCCCTTGGGCTCGGGCCATAGCCAGCGCCTCTTCTCTGGAGACGAAGCCGAGCTTTTCTCCTCTGAGTCCGGTCAGTGCCACCTCGGATGCCCGGATCTGCTCATTAATTAATACTGCCACGTAAACGCAACCTCCCCTTAAATATCATATACGGATGCTTCTGAACTATATTTTAATTTTTTTAATACAAAAAGGGAATCAGAAGCGTCCAATTCCCTTAGGTGTAGTCCGAAATGGCTATGTTATGTGTATCTCTTTGAAATTTCATAAGTGTGTCAATACTTTTTACTTTTGCCACGATATAACCTCCTCTATTAAAAATTATATTATGTAACTTGCCTTACCGATTCTGAGGAGAAGGAAACTATAAACCTTGACCCGAGAAAATAATTAAATTTAAGGTGAACAAAAAAATAACAAAAAGCGAAAAGGAACGAGGGAGGGAAATTTGGAACTGTAGGAGCGATAGCGACCGCCTTTGTATCCGGATTTCAACCACTAAAAATGGGTTAAATCAAAGAAATCTGGATACAACAGCGGCCGGAAGTCCAAATCTTCACGGTAGTGACGCATTAGCCTTAAGTTAATATCTTAAGTACCATCTTAATTTGACCGATTTTTCGACGCCATCTTCGGGGTTTCAATCCTTAGTCCAGATGATGTAATTGGGCCATAATTCATTAGGTTTGTCATTATAGCTGAAAGCTCGAGAGGTGTTTGCTTCATTCCGGATTGTAGCCAGTGCAGCACTACTCCCAGGTTAGCTGAAGCCATATAAGAAATCAGGAATTCCAAAGGAACTAATCGATTCTCTTCTTGGGGCTGTGCATAAGAAAGGTTCTTAAAAATACGGGTTTCCATCAGATCCTTAAATCGGTTGATATAAGATACATCCCCATGAGGTCCGAACATGACCTTGAAAAATTTTGCCTGACGTTTAACCTCCTCGAATATAAGGGTTATCTTTGGGTAGGGCTCATTTTTGTCGGCATAAACCATTAATTCCTTAGGATTAAGCTGCTGGATGGTGTTCTGAATATGCTCAAAGGCTTCTTCCTTCATTTGATCTAACATGCCAGCTACGTCCCGGTAATGCAGGTAGAAGGTGCCTCTATTAATATCCGCGCGGTTGGCGATGTCTGTAACGGTAATTCCTTCGATACTTCTCTCTTCGATTATAGAGAGGAGAGCGTCGCGCATTAATTGTTTGGTTCGAGCTTGTCTTCGATCCATTTTTTCAGACATAAGGAGCCCCTTTCAATTAAATAATTCGAGGTAGTGAACAGTTTTGCAGAGTAGTGTTGAATAGTTAACAGAATGGGGTAAAGCTGATTATTGTATTCTATATGCCTCTCATTATAATTAACACTATGGTCATTAATCAACAAATTGTTAATTAAAAATAGAGATGAGGTAGAGTGGAATGGCTCTCATAAAACAAAAGAAGCTGTGGATAGGGATAGTTGCTGTATTTGTTGTGTTAGTTGTCTTCGGGGCTGCTATGATGGGTTCGATTGTCGGGGCAAAGCCTAAAAATTTACCAGTTGCTATTGTGGTTCTAGATCAACAGGTAGGGCTGCCGACAGGTGAATCTCTAGCCGTGGGTGAGAAGATACGGGAGAAGTTACTGTCTAATAAACAGCTTCCTATTGTATGGAAGGTTGTTGGTTCAGAGGCGGAAGTAAGAGCGGGTTTGGATCATCAAGAGTATTATGGGGCATTGGTGCTACCCACAGACCTCAGCAGCGGATTGCTATCGTTGGCTAGTCCAGATCGTAAACCGGCAACAGTAAAGATTATTACGAATGAAGGTGCGAATACACAAGCCTCGTCCGCCGTAAAGCAGATGCTAGGAGCTGCAATGAAGGGTGCTAGTCTGGAGCTGTCTGCACAGTTGCTTGGACAGATTAGTCAGCAATCAGAGCAAATAACGGTAGGAGCAGCTAAAGCTTTATTATCTCCAATAATTATAGAAGAAGAGACGGTTCATGCTGTGGGTATCAATAATGCGAGTGGTAATGCACCGGGTATGCTCACTCAGATCCAATGGATTGGCAGCTTGGTGGCTGGGTTAATGCTGTTTATAATATCCAAGGGGGTAGCTGCTAAGGGAACTCGGAGATGGGGTGTTATTCTTAGTCAGCTAGGGGTTGGACTCGTCTTATTAATGGCTGTATCGGGGTTCTTGGTATGGATGGCTTCGTCATGGTACGGAATGGAGCTAACACATGCTGTAGATACCTGGTTATTCCTTTGGCTGGCTGGCTCGGCATTCTTCTTCATACAATCGTCGTTACTGAACTGGATTGGCCTCCCTACTATGGGGATTCTCGTGCTGCTTATGTTCTTCTCCATGCCAGTGCTTAATATTGCACCTGAATTCCTGTCGCAGGCGACACAGGATTGGCTATACTCATGGGTACCGTTGAAGTTTGTTGCAGTAGGACTTCGAGAGGTTATGTATTTCGGCGGATTTAAGTCGGGTAGTATGAACGTAGAGGTGTTATGGGGTATTTTAGTCTTTTTCCTTATTGTGTTGGTGGCATCCGGGGTTAAAAAAGCTAAGCCTCAGGATGTTGCTGTTACTGCTATTGCCAATCCAGTTTTATAGACAACACTGTTTAAACAAACGTTCGTGAGTAGGATAATATATAGAAAAGACACTTGAGCAGCTGCTCAAGTGTCTTTTTTCCTCACCTTAGCTATACACTCCTGAATAGCCTGCTTTACGACTTCTGGCTCCGACATCTGCGGAAAATGTCCGCTTCGGAAAGCTATGATATGTTTACCCTGAGGGTTCCGCTGCACAAAGTCTAGTTGATTGGCTTTTCTTAATTGATAGGCATGCTCTGGGAGCATTGGTGGTTTTTTGCCCCCAGATACCACAAATAAAGGGACATCCGGGAAAGGAGCAGCCTGCCCAATTTGCTCTACGGTCTTCTCTACAAAGTGAACCTCGTTCCATTGGTTATGAGGAGAGAAAGAGTCGAATTTCCGAAGGATTCGATTAATGCCCCGGATGAATCCATTTTGAGTTTCATTAATTTTTAGATCTTGCGGGTGGCTGGAATCCAGCAGTACGACTCCCGCTATATCATCTGGATATTGCCTAGCAAACAGGTTAGCATATAACCCGCCTAGAGAGTGCCCGACTAGAATATAAGGAGGATGGAGGTTTACTTCCTGGAGCAATTCTCTGAGTGAGTTCACAATTGCATTTCCATGTTGAGGAGTGGATGGCTTATCGCTGCCTCCTACACCGAATCGATTATAAGCAAATACCGTGGTCTCCTCAGCGAGTTCATGGAACACTTTGTACCAGCCTTCAATCGGACCGCTTCCTCCATTAATGAGAATAACGGCAGGTATACCCTCACCAGATTGAGAATATTCCAGATTGCCGCTTGTCGTAGACATCTTTTTCTTAGGAATAGGCTTCATTGTTCCACCTCTTCATTATTGTTTATTTATAGTTCCTGATACGATATCACCGCGGATCGGTTCCAAGCCATCCTTAAAGGTGATAGGCAGGGTAGTCAACTTATTTTCGTCCGTTCCTGATGATACTTGAAAATGAATATGAGGCTCAGAGGAGTTTCCTGAATTACCGCATAACCCGATAAGTTGGCCGGTAGTCACGGTATCCCCTGTCTTTACTTTGACTGAACCCTTTTTCAGATGAGCTATTGTGCTATATTCTCCATTGGTATGTTGAATAAGGACCATATTTCCTGCAGGTTGTTCTTCATTCATCTTGCCTACGGGCTCATTATCTAAAATGCCATCAATGGCCTCAACAACTACACCTTCTGCCGGGGCATAAATCTCTTCATTGAAAGCGAAATAACTATCATTGAGCTTTGGGTTGCCTTCGTAGGTATAGCCGTTTTTTTCTTTTAGAAAATCATAAGCATAGCGTATTTGTTCATATTCGTAGTGATAATTAACAAATCTACTTTTTCCACCCCAATAGACAAGCCATTCCCCTCCAAAAGGTAGATTAAATAGAGTCTTAGAGTAAGCGTCATCCGTCTCTGGATGGGGTTCATGAGGCAGGATTTGGATTCCGATGATGGTCCCTTTTGCATCTACAGTGGCTGTAAGCTCCTTACTCTCTGAGATATCGTTCCAAACCAAGGATTCGGCCCCATTTACCTGCATGTTCGACAGGAGCTGGAAAGAATCAATGTCCTTTGTAAATTCTTCACCCAATGAACGGAATTCCTCAAGCTTGACCATCTTCTTCAGATCTTCACTAAACTGGACGTAGAGTCGTTCATATTCACCCGCAAGAATCATGGGAGCAATGTCTTCGCCGCCAATTCTTTTCATATCACTAGTGTCTCCCTTCGGATTACCTTGATTGTTACCACTGCAGCTTGCCATAACTAGGACAATCATGAGCAGAGAGATTAGGGTACGCCCCATATGAGTTAAATTCCGCCTCTTATTGTTAAGCATTCAACAGATCCTCCTTTGCTTAATAGGTTAGATCTAGCATACTGGACTAAACTTACGACCCGTTTAATTAAAGATTACTTGTTCATAAACTATTCTTGCATGTCGGATTAAAAGTTAAGATTGCGGTAAGGTTCCGTTACTCGTGAGGTAATGCTGACATGCTACAATAAGAGGAAATTATTGATGGGGTGATGAGGCTTGAAGGATGTCAAGATACTGCTCGTTGATGATGAACGCGCCATTGTGGAAATGATGGTCACGGTGCTTCGAAAAGAGGGATTTTCTCATATCGATACAGCCTTTAACGGAGAAGCGGCGCTTGCTGCATGTGCAAATAAAAAATATGATATTGTACTGCTGGATGTTATGATGCCGGGTGCCAGCGGTCTTGATATTTGTCCATTCATTCGTCGCACTACGGATGCTCCAATCCTGTTTATAACCGCTAGAACATCGGATTTTGATACTTTATCAGGGTTTGCGGTGGGCGGAGATGACTACATTACTAAACCTTTTAACCCACTGGAAGTCGTTGCGAGGATGCGGGCACAACTGCGCAGATACCTGCAGGCTCAACCAGAAGAGCGGAGTTCTGCTCGTAGCTATGATTTTGGCCGCTTTCAACTGGATGAAGTGGAAGGAACACTGACCGTAGAAGGACACACTTCTCATTGTCCGGCACAAGTATTCCAGCTGCTTTTGTTCCTTTGTAAACATCCCAACCGGATATTCAGTAAGAGTGAGCTGTATCAACGGGTATGGGGAGAGGACCTATATAATGATGACAACACCGTTATGGTTCATGTCCATCGTGTTCGTGAGAGAATTGAGATCAATCCCTCGAAGCCCCAATACCTTGTGAATGTAAGAGGGATGGGGTATAAGCTGATCCTGCCAAAAGGGGAGAGTTAAGATGATTCGGAGGCGTTTTGCGGTAAGATTTGCATGGCAGATGGCTGTGACTGGAGTGATGTTGGCGGTGTTGGCCATCATCATTGTGATATGGATGTTAAAAAAATTTGAGGACATCGAGATTAGCCGTAATTTTGCGCCTATGGGCATATCGCGCCTTATCTCAGAAGCGGACATTGACTCCAATGGGTTGATTGTTAATTCAGTTTTGTTACAGCGGTTAAAGGAAGATGGGGGGTGGCTGCAAAGTTTGGATGAGAAAGGCAATGTCCTTCAGTCCTTCAATACGCCGAACGACTTGCCTGCCCGTTATGTCCCAGGGCAACTTATAGATTATTGGTTAGGAAATGAGCCGTTTCCTTATCGACTCGGGCTTTGGATACAAGAGAAGGACAAGCATTTATATACGATGCTTTATGGTGAACGGTCTACAAAGGTAGATTTAATGCAGCGATTAATAGCTGATGGCAAGATCATGGACGACCAGATTCAATTTTCCAACAGCACTATTGTTCAGTTAGATCAAATGGGGAGTTGGGTTCAAGTCCTTGATCGTGAGGGGGTTGAAGTAGCTTCTTGGAGGAAGCCGGGGAATACACCCTCGTCTTATACGCTGCAGGAACTGGCAATGAGAACTCATAATCAAGCCCTTGATGGATTAGGGATGGATACCCAATATGACCCTATAACCGGGCTGACTTGGGCTGTACAATACCCGATGGACATTACTAAGAATCAAGCCGCACGAATCCCAATGCTTAATTCAGAGTCGGGTGTAATGATTTTCGGGATCGGTGCTTTCCTGCTGTCGGCTTTTGTACTCTTTATCCTGCTGTCCCTTTGGTATGCCAATCGATTTGGATCGCCGGTCCTTTATATTCTCAATTGGATTCAGAGGTTGGGGAAGGGGGATTACAGTGAGCATGTGCGCGCGAACAACGAAAGACGTAATCGAAAAGGAGATTGGAAGCGCGGATACCGTATCTTTGGTGAAGTGATGGATTCGATCGATTCTCTGGCTATCGAGCTCCGTACAGCGAAGGATGCTGAAGAGCAAAC
The DNA here is from genome assembly GCF_000757885.1 of Paenibacillus wynnii. NCBI lineage: Bacteria > Bacillati > Bacillota > Bacilli > Caryophanales > Paenibacillaceae > Paenibacillus > Paenibacillus wynnii. Next base: position 2,185,357 of record NZ_JQCR01000002.1, read on the forward strand.
TCAGAGAAATCGAGAAGAGTGGATCGCAGGGGTTACGCATGATATGAAGACGCCGCTTTCTTCTATTCAGGGATATGCGCATATGCTGGAGGCGGAGAAATATAGCTGGTCTGAGGAGGAAGTACGCCAATTTGCCTCAACGATATTGGAGAAAACGGTCTATATGAATAAACTCATCAACGATCTTACTTTGACTTACAGACTAAGAAACGGGGTAATCCCTGTTACCTTTGAGGAGTTGGACATCTGTGTCCTATTATCCGAATCTGTAGTACTGGCCACTTCACACCTACAATACGAGGGGAGTCAGATTCGTTGTATAACACCATCCACTTCCATTATGGCAGCCGTATATCCTCCATGGTTCGAACGCGTAGTTGACAATATCATAGCTAATGCGATTTTTCATAACTCTTCAGGTACGGGGATGATTATTGAATTGATCGAAATGCCAGAGAAAGGTTGGCGCATAGACTTCAGAGATGACGGTCAAGGAATGGATCCACAGACCATTGCACGCTTATTTGACCGTTATTATCGGGGAACAAATACGGATAGCTCCATAGAAGGCAGTGGTCTCGGAATGGTTATAACTAAGGAATTGGTCCAAGCGATGGGTGGGCGAATTGCCGTGAGCTCGCAAGTAGGTGAAGGGACGGTAATAAGTACTATCTATACTGGCGCATAAAATTAATTGAATATAGTGAAGCGAAGTAAAGATTGACATGGAATTATTTTGCTGCGGAGGCACGAATAGTGTTACCTATAAGGCAGACACTGTTTTAGCTGTTCAGGAAGGTAATCTTGCGATTTGCCGGGAGGAATAGATGCGGTGGGTGTCATAAACACTTAGATGTACTTTGTACAATTAAAATCGGGTGTTTTGAGCGAAAAGGTGGTTTAGTTGCACTATCTGCAGTTATATTTCTACAAGATGGAGATATAGGTCTTTAAGATAGTTTTTAGCTGCAGAAAGTGCAATTAAAGTTCATCCTAAGCGGATTTCAAGGTAAATAAGTGTATAAAGTACAATTAAACTAACATCTTATCTTAAACAACTAATTAATTAAGTCGTATTCAGAAAAGAGAGGCTGTCCCAGCAGCCATTTGCATGGCTTTAGGACAGCCTCTTAATTTTGCTCTCTAACTAATGAGCATATCATAATTACTAGTGACTCGGTTTTAAGGTTTCTGCCTCGTTTCCTTTATTACGGGGGCGAAGTAGTCCCCCGACAAGACGAAGCACTTGTTTATGCGATAACAAACGGGAAACTTGGGCAGTCATATAGTTTTGGAAGCCAGGCACGACATAAGGCTGTCCCTTTTCCAATGCTTTCAGTGCTGTCTTCACGACATGTTCAGGAGTGCTCCTCTTACCAACAGAGGCTTCATCGGATCCCACGACGTTGAAAAATTCGGTTTGTGTTGAACCGGGGCATAGTGCGAGGAATTGTACACCACGTGTTCTATTCTCCTCCCATAACGCCTGTGTAAATGACAATACAAAAGCTTTTGAGGCACCGTATACGGCCATGTATGGATCGGGTTGGAAGCCCGCAGTGGAAGAAACGTTGATAACCGCTCCACTACCCTTTTCCAACAAACCTGGTAAAAATAGATGCGTAATATCCACAACAGACATTATATTTAACATCACTTCTTCATGCTGCCGTTCGCCAGACAACTGCTCAAAAAATCCGTGAGTCCCGAAACCGGCATTGTTGATGACCATATCCACGCTCAATCGACGTTGTTGACATTCCTCGTACAACTTCAAAGGTGCGCCTTCTTTGGATAAGTCGTTGACGATAACCTCTACCTGAATGCCAAGCTCCATTCTTAGCTGCTTAGCCAAAGCCTCAAGCTTGTTTTCTGAGCGGGCAACTAAAATCAAATGGTTTCCCCTTACGGCAAGCTCTCGAGCAAATACCTCACCAATACCTGAAGAAGCCCCTGTAATCAATATCCACTTATCTCGTAATCTTATCATTGTTAACCTCCTTGGAATCTATGTTTTTATACGGTAACAACGTTACCCAGTGGATACATTGTATTACCGGAGGTATTTTATGTCAACATTCAGATTAATATTTCTGCAAATTGACTCTTCTGAATGCACACAGTACAATAACCAAACAGGGTCGGAAACGTTGTTTCCGTAAGAAAACATTAGAATCAGGTGAGTGAAATTCGAATAATTAAAACTTATGTGGAAGCAAGACTTCAAAATAACGAAAATTTAAAGCAAAGCGTTGTTGAGGCCGCAGCCAATATTCTGCAAGAACATGGGCCGGAGGCGGTGACCGTTCGTCGCGTCGCTGACACCATGGCCTGCTCCACCAAGATTATCTACAGCTTGTTCGGCAGCAAGGATGGGCTGGCTAAATACCTTTATTTAGAGGGTTGTAAGCTATTGGCAGAAACCTTTGAAGCTGTTCCGAAGCAAGAGAATCTCGAACAATACTTCAGGGATCTCGGCAATGCTTATTGGAGCTTCGGACTGAACTACTCAAGCTATTACAGAATGATGTTTGGAGGAGCCATTAGCTTCAAACAGGACGAAGAAAGTTTACAAGGGAGCGTAACTGCTTTACAACAAGTTATGAATGTTCTAGAGGAAGCATCGAAGCAGGAACTTATTAAGGTTGAGGACCTGACGCTTACTACTTTAAAAATCTGGGCTTCTCTGCATGGAGTGATTCACCTTCATCTAGGGGGGCATTTTAAGCCTAATGAGGAATCGGCGAGAGTTGTGTATGATCAGGTGCTGTCAGATTTAATACGAATTCTTTTTGTCGGAAGGTGAGTATGTGAATATTGAGTTTTTAAAGGGTTTTGTGGAGACGGTTCGAACAAAAAGCATAGCAAAAGCCAGTGAGAATTTACATATATCGCATACTGCACTCAGCAAACAGTTGAGAAGTTTGGAAAAACACTTTGATGTCCAGCTTTTTATCCGTTCCTCTCAGGGAGTGGAGCTCACTGAAGCGGGGAAGGTATTATACGATTCCTCCACGATATTATTCGATCAATTGGCTTCCATAAAGAATCAGCTTGAACCCTATAAAGTGTGGCATCGTATTCGAATGGCTGCAGTTCCGGATATCGCTGCTCGTTATTTGATGCCCGCTTTGCCTAAATTACAAGAACAGGGCCATGAAGTCGAGTTGTTATACCGACAGTCAACGAAGGAAGTTTACAAGCTGCTGCTTAATGGTGAGGTGGATCTAATCGTTGCTGAACGGATTTCCATGCATCCTTCCATTTGGATAGAGGATCTGAATCAGGAGCCTTTGTATGTCGTAATGTCGAAAGAAAATCCGTTATCTGGGCAGCCCATGGTTACATTGACGGAACTAAGCAATCAACCGCTAGTTCTTTATACCGAGGGGTGTACCATTCGCGCCAAATTGACGGAGTTGTTCGCGACAATGGAGCGGCCTATGCACATAAAAACCGAGGTAGACTTCAGTGAAGTCATCCTCGGTTATGTGGGGAACGGTGATGGAGTTACGGTATTGCCGGAAGCGTCCATCATTCCATTTTCAGACCGGTTAGTTTTTGTTCCATTACATCATCCAGAGGCCCAAAGAACGATTTCTATATTTAGCAGGAACCGCACGAAAGGTCAGAAGATTCGACGATTTATAAGTTAGCTTATCGGTAACGTGTCCTTGATACCAAACAATTGGAGAGAAATATAGGGATACGTATTGTAGCGAACAGCAAGCTCTAATTCAAGTAGAGTGAAACGTTCAATGGTTCGATTATTAACCAGCTTGCCCGCATGAATGAACCGGAATGGGAGAGGTTTAAAGTGCTCCAAAAATTGCTGGACGGCAACTTCATCATCCCCGGTAACAAGTACATCGCTGATTTGATCTTGAAATACAGGTTCCTCAACCACTTTGAAGAAAGTGTTTTTAAAAGCCCCTAATACTGTGGAGTCTGGCAATAGGGCCTGAATATTCTCAGCAGATGATTCCCCCCAAGGGGTAGTGAAATCACTGTAATCATTGTTAAAAGGATTCGAAATATCAACCACAATCTTACCTTTAAGCTGCTCTTTATAAGCGAGTGCCCACTCCACTAATATAGGAACATGAAATGCTGGGATGATGAGATCTGCCTGAAGTGCATCTTCATAGCTGCATGTCATTATGTTACCGAGTTGAAATTCCTTTGCCAATCGGGCAGCCTCGCCGGGATTTCGTGAACCCCACAAGATTTGACCCTCAGAATGGGTAGCTAGTTGTTTGACCAAAGCTTTGCCCATGTTGCCCGTTCCCATAACACTGATATTCATGACACTCACTCCTTCTTTTGTTTGAATTGAGCTTAGCTTAACAAGAGAAAGGAGTTTGCAGAAGTTCCCAAATATCGTAGCCATGCAACTTATGGTTTCATCTAAAGAGGATAAAAAAGGCGATGAGCTCCCCATGCCCTTTTAGTTTTAGCTCGGACCTCAGCGTGTTAAATTTTCTGGCACCTCATATTCAAACCCCTAGCGGATTCATTGCGTATGTTCCCGCGTTATGATATGGATCGCTTCATTACATGAAGTCGAAAAAGTAACGGATCACGTGGAAAAAGACCGGTGAAGTATAGGTCAGACTATCGACCCGGCTTAAGTAGCTTTTTTTCAAAGCCTCGAACTTATCGTCATCGCCGATTAATAAATCCCGTTTCAATACGGAAACCGTTAAACTGCCGAAGAAACCGCTTAAGCTGATTAGCATGCCGGACACGATCCCAAAAGTTAGATCAAGAGGGGTTAAATACGGGTAGATTAGAAAAGAACTCCCTGTCGTTATTACAAACGCGCACGCAAAACCCTCCCAAGTTAAATAAGGGTTGGCTGTCGGGACTACCTTCCGCTTGCCGAAATACATGGATACCAAATGGTGTGCGACGTCATTTAACTGTGTCAACACCACTAGAAAAAGCACAAGGCCCGCTCCATACTGTGGCGTAGCAAATTGGAAATAGGCCAGATGACTAAGCCCGAAAACCATTAGCATAAGCCCCCATTGAGCCCGACTGACACTGCGTAGAAAACCCACCGTTCCTTTATTAATCAGGCGAGGAATCGGTAGGAGCAAGAAGATATAGACCGGGATAAATACGATAAACATCCCGTACCACTCGATATAAATCCAATAAAATTGTGCGGGAATAGATAAGTACGCCCACAGAAAAAGTCTGCGGTCGGCTTTTTTAGATTTGATCATGGAGAAATATTCTCTCAGTGCAAAGAAGGTGAGTGCCATTAGGGACAGCAGGGAAACGATGGGGTTGAAAAGGGTTGCCAGACAAAAGATGAAGAGCATGCCCCACCAGGTTTTAATGCGAACTCCAATGGCCGCATAGTCTTTGTTGGGCTGTAATTTGCCTACTACATAGTAAACCAATTGGATGGCCGATAAGGCTGAGAATATAAGGATCAACGTAAATAATGAGCTGTTCATTTCCAATCACCAACTTATCGCGAGGTAGGATTCCATTAAAGGGATCATATGATAAAATATATAAAAGTATCAGTTCCACATAATACTTAATCCCTATATTTTTGTAGAAACGGAAACGATCCTAAGAGGATGTTAAGCCGTTTCTTCTTATTATGAAGGAATAGTCCAAACTTGATAAGGGGAAATTTTGTAAATGTCTGAGGATCGATCGGTCTTTATCTTGCTTACGAATACTGGAACGCTTTTCACGAAAATAATCCAGGGATATACAAAAGCGCCTTATAATCACGCTTCTATTTCTTTTGATCGGGAGCTTTCGGAACTGTACAGCTTCGGGAGAAAGCAACCCAACAACCCTCTGAACGGCGGATTCGTGAAAGAAGATATCAAGACAGGCACTTATAGCAAGTATCCCAATACGACTTGCGTCATCTATGAACTTCAAGTATCCGACCGTGAAGTGGAGAAAATGAAGCGGGTGCTGCAGATCTTTGTGCGAAGCCACCAAAAATATCTCTATAATATACTGGGTGTAATTGGCATTGCACTAAAAGAACCGGTTGAATTCAGTAACTCCTATTTTTGCTCGCAATTCGTTGCGGAGATTTTGGACCGCTCAGGCATCAAGCTGTGGAAAAAGCTGCCGGCGCTGGTTACCCCGGATGATTTTCGGCAAAATGAACGTCTCTACTTGATCTACGAAGGTAAATTAAGTGAATATGTCCTTTAGGATTATATAGGAGTGGAATGGATGAAGCGTGTCACGATATTGATAGCGGATGATGAGGCGGAGATCGCTGACTTAGTCGCCTTGCATTTGCAAAAAGAAGGGTATCATATTATTAAAGTCTCCGATGGGAAAGCCGCTATTCAGGCGATTCAGTCACAATCAATAGATTTGGCCATTTTAGATATTATGATGCCTGAGATGGATGGTTATGAAGTGACCCGTCAAATTCGGGAGCAGTACCATCTGCCAATCATTTTTTTGAGTGCCAAAATCTCTGATCTCGATAAGATCACAGGGCTGGTAATGGGGGCGGACGACTATATGACGAAACCGTTCAATCCTATGGAATTGGTGGCTCGAGTGAATTCTCATCTCCGCCGTTCTTTGCACTTCAACCAACCCGTGGCAGTGAATAAAACGGTAATCGAAGTCAGTGGACTAACCATTTCACTGGATCAGCATACCGTTACCCTTTATGGCGAAGCTGTCCAGTTAACGCCGAAGGAATTTGATATTCTCTATTTATTAGCCAGCCACCCGAAGCAGGTTTTTAGCGCGGAAAGTATTTTTCAGCAGGTGTGGGGCGAGGCCTACTATGAAAGCGGTAATACGGTTATGGTACACATCCGAACCCTGCGGAAGAAGCTTGGAGAAGATATGAACAAGAATAAATTTATCAAAACCATCTGGGGTGTGGGGTATACGTTCAATGAATAAAGGAATCCAAAGCTTTAGGACCAAAATGATTCTGCTGCTGGGGTTAAGTATGCTTTTGTCCGGCGCTATTACTTACGGGGTTTATAGACTCCTTCAGCTCTATTATTCCGGTGTGCGCCGGGAAGATCCTGTGGCCCAGTATCGTCATATCATGAGTAACATTGGGGATATCTACTTTTTTCTGCTTCTCTTTATTCCGCTGGCTATTCTTTTCTTCTACTGGTTTACCAAACCGTATGCTACTTATTTCAATGAAATCTCCAAGGGAATCCATCATCTGGCTAGTGGTGAGTTTAAGAATCGGGTTCATATTTCCTCTAGAGATGAGTTCAAAGTCATTGCAGAAGATCTAAATCTGGCGAGTGAAAAGCTGCAGGAAGCGGTAGAACGAGGGGATTTTGCAGAGAATAGCAAGGATCAGTTGGTTGTGAATTTGGCGCATGATTTACGCACACCTCTTACCTCAGTATTGGGCTATTTGGATTTGATTCTTAAGGATAATCAGTTGACAGATGATCAAATTAAGCATTTTACTTCCATTGCCTTTACGAAGTCGAAGCGTCTGGAGAAACTAATTGATGGATTGTTTGATATCACTAGAATGAACTATGGTATGCTGCCAGTTGAGAAGAAGCGAATAGACATCGGTGAGCTATTGATGCAGCTGAATGAGGAATTATATCCTGTTTTCGAAAAAAGCCACCTGCTCTCTAGAGTAAATATTACGCCAAACTTGTACATTGCGGGTGATGGAGAACTGTTGGCCCGTGTATTTGAGAATCTATTGACCAATGCCGCCCGTTACGGGAAGGATGGACTGTATGTAGATATCAATAGCCGTCTTATTTCTGGGCAGGTGGTGATTGAGGTCATCAACTACGGGGGATTCATCGATCCAGACGATCTGCCGCATATCTTCGATATGTACTATACAAGTGACCGGGCAAGAACGCATCCGGGGGGCGGCACTGGTCTAGGCCTATTTATTGCCAGGAATATTGTGGAACAGCATGAGGGAACGATTTCGGTGGAGAGTAACGCGGTGCGAACCTTATTTCAGGTTCAACTCCCACAGGTGTAAATTAAATAAGAGGGGGCTTTTTATTGCATCCCATAACAGTAATAGAAATCACAGCGTCGGTTGTTTTTGTCATTGTTATATTTCTTATAGCCTTACTATTGCCAGATAGGGTTAGGAAACTTAGTTTAATTACTGCCTGTTCCATAACTGTACTATTGCTTGTATTCTTTGCACTTCGTCCCTATTGGATTGATTATCAAGTATCACAAAAAACAGAACAACTTAATCAATATTTGGAGGAAAAGTACCCTAATCAAGAGTGGGAAATTAGTCGACAAGTAGGTAGACAATATAACGCGTACCACTTAGAAGTTACCTTTAAGAATGAAAAAGGATGGATTTATACCTATTCAGTAGTTAATGAAAAAAACATTCACCAGAGCGCTTGGATGCCGCCGGGAGGAAAGTTCCCCGATGGAGGGAAACATTATGAACAAAATTAATGATAATAAAGCCATAGTTTAAGAAAAACTTTATATTTGCCTCGCTTTTTTTTAACTATTATTCTCTATCCTGAATGTATGAGGAACAGGCGCTAAGGGGGAAATAGTGGATGAAGAAGTGGGGCTTTTTTATATTTATCGTATTGTTGCTGGGGTATGCCGTTATTTTGACAACAGAGTACTTTGGGCAGCAACAAGAGAATACCCTTAAAGACTATGGGGATCAGGGGATCAGTCAGCAAAACTACAAAACAATTAAAATTGTTCCAAAGGATCAAGTGTACCAAGGGGATTTATTGTTGGTTAACAAGGATCATCCGGTCCATCAGGAAGGTGTGAAATCCGATATTGTGAACTTGTTTGAAGATAAGGATTTGACCCAAGGCTATGTATTGCTAGATCATAATATAGAACTGTCCAAGCATGTAGCACAGGAGTTTCAAAGGATGGTCCAGGCTGCTGACCAAGAGGGCATTAATCATTTTCTAATTAGCAGCGGCTACAGAGATTTCGAGCGACAGGATGAGCTTTACCGTGAAAAGGGTACAGACTATGCTTTGCCCGCGGGCTACAGCGAACATAACTTGGGGTTATCCCTTGATATAGGCTCTACACAGACGGAGATGAGCAAAGCGGATGAAGGGGAATGGCTGCAAAACAACGCATGGAAATACGGGTTTATTTTGCGATATCCCAAGAATAAAGCTGAACTCACAGGTATTCAGTATGAACCGTGGCACTTTCGATATGTCGGGTTGCCTCATAGTGCCATCATGCAGGACAACAATCTGGTGATGGAGCAATATTCCGATTTTCTGAAAGAAAAAAAGAGGCTTTCCACCGTTGTGGAGGGTGAGGAGTATAACGTTTATTATTATTCGATGTCTCAAGACATCCTTAGAGTACCGGAAAACGGCCAGTATGAAATATCAGGAAATAATACGAATGGCATTATTGTGACAGTGAAAAATTGAAGTACATAAAAGAGCAAGGGGGGGTTACTGGTGAAATACACTACATCTTTGAAAAAGATAGTTACAGCCATAGGGTTTGTTATCTATCTGTATGCATTGATTAAGCTGATTCTATTTAAGTGGGGTTCTGTTGACATCCATTTCTTGCTCTATCAACTGAAGCATACCTTACAATATCCTAATCATATCTTTGATCGTCCAGGCAACTTTACCCCTTTCAAGGAAATCTCAAGAGGAATTGACACCTTGTCTATCTCTAATCCATTTTCGTCTACGAATCTGATAGGTAATGTTCTGGCCTTTATTCCACTGGGTATCTTCATACCTAAGCTTTTTAGATCGGGAGAGGCGTTATTCATAAAGGTATTTCTGTTCTCCTTGGCTCTAAGCTTATGCTTTGAGGTGACCCAGTTGATTCTGTTTATGGGTACCTTCGATGTGGATGATCTTATACTGAATACTTTGGGTGGAATTCTAGGTTACATTGCCTTCAGAATTCATAATTCTTCAGTAAAACACCTTGCTATGAAGTAGATCGAGCGCACGCTCGATTTCTTGCAGTTCTTCCTCTGCAACCTTTTCCATATGCTTCATAAAACGGGCTTCAATGCGCTGGAAGGTCTCGCCCATCATCGCCGCCCCTTTTTCGGATAGTCGAATATACTGTTTGCGCCGATCTCCGTCATCTGTAACTTTTTCGATGAATTGTTTCTCGCCTAATTTTCTTAGCTCACGACTCGTATTCGGCATGGACATGAGCATACATTCACTGATTTGGCTTAGCGTGACCGGCTGACTAACTGCGATATATTCAAGAATCTTATATTGAACAGGCGTAAGAGCTTCGGATTTCACATCTTTGGTCAGCTCATTTGTAGTTTGATGAACGGCAGCCGAGAAGGCCACGAATTTTTGGAACAGGGTATGGTTGTTCATAGAATCACCTCTATTCAAACGATAGCAAAATAATTATCATAAAACAATTATCATTTGACAACTAATAGTTGAGCGTGCTACCCTTTTCTTATCAAATGATAAGTATATTGGGGGCCTTAATATGAAGATGCTAATTGTTTATACTCATCCGAACCATCAGAGCTTAAGTTATGCATTTTTGCAGGAAGTCATCCGGGGTAGTGGGGAGAATACGGCTGTTGAAGAGGTTCGGGTATTGGATTTATATGAGGAAGGATTCAACCCCCTATTGGTTTTTAATGAAACAAAACGCAGGAGAGATATGCACAAGGACCCGGAGCTAGCTCGGTATCGAGATCAGCTATTATGGGCTGACAAGATTGTTTTTGTCTATCCGATTTGGTGGGGACGTCCTCCGGCTATGCTTATGGGTTATATTGACCAGATGTTTTCTTCTGGATTTGCGTATAAGGAAACGGGCAAAATGTTGCCGGAGGGGCTTTTGAAGGGGAAATCAGTAGTTTGTATCTCCAGTATGAAGGGACCTGCCCTTTATCCGTTGTTCTGGCTGAATAACGCACACAAGACCTTAATGCGAAGAGCACTTTTTAGTTATGTGGGTATCAAACAAGTGAGATTCTTTGAATTTGGCGGTATGGAGAGTCCTCGGGGCAGGCACCAAGAAAAATTGAATAAGGTCTATCAATATTTCAAAAAGGCGAACTGAAACTAAAAAAGCCCCATTTCTGGGGCTATCCTTCCTTACGATAGGTGAACATAAAACGTGGTGGACTCACCGATCACGCTTTTGGCGTAAATTTTTCCTTTGTGCTGCTCAATAATGGATTTAGCAATAGCTAGACCTAGGCCATATCCTCCTTGCTTGCGGGCTCTGGATGCATCCGTACGGTAAAATCGGTCAAAGATCCTAGTCAGGTGTTCCGCAGCAATGCCCTCCCCGGTATTGGTTACCGATAGAATTACATCGTTCTGTTGCTTTTTAAGAGATAGGGTGACCGAGCCTTTAGGATTGGCATATTTGACGGCGTTATCCAACAGGATCATGACGACCTGCCTGATTTGTTCGCTGTTTCCGTACACCGTCAACTGAGGTTCAATGTCGTACTCAAGCAGAATATGTTTCTCAAATATAACGGCTTCCATGGTCAAAATGATATCCTCAACGGTATCGCTTATATTGAATTTCGAAAAGATCATATGGGTCTTGGAGTCATCCATTTGGGTCAGGTACAGAAGGTCGTTGGTTAGTTTGGTCATTCGCTCCGTTTCCGATTTGATATAGTACAGCCATTTCGACTGATTGTGAATGGTGTCTCCGCTATTGGACAAGAGCACATCAGTATTGGTATTAATGATGGCCAGAGGTGTCTTGAGTTCATGGGAGGCATCGGCAATAAACTGCTTCTGTTTATCGAAAGCTTCCTTGACCGGCGTGATCGAGCGATTCGCAAAGAACCGGCTTGTAAAGAATAGGGCAATTAGCATCACCGATCCCACAAAAGCGAAGGTGTAAATAAGATTCGTTAAAATATCCTGCTGGTCGGTGACGTCAAGGAATACAAAGATGTATCCCGCATCCGTTGGCTGAACGTTAAAAGTCCAGTGACTCCCATCCAAGTTAAACTGACCCGTGTCCTTGTTCATTGATACTGCTTCCTGCAGCGCAAGCTCATAAATTTCATTGTCGATATCAAATTTGGAGTTTTTGTCGATAAGGACCCAGTCCTTATCGGTCTGAACCGTGAAGAATACCGACCGATCCGGCGGATTTTTCCCGTTGTCCATAGGGCCGTCTTCATCCATTTCGGGTGTAGTCGGCTCGATCGAGCGTGGGTGATCGAAATTGCCAGGGAATTTCTGATTAGAATCGGTTAATTTATGCAGCTCCATGTCAATACTTCTCCGAACATCCTGATAGGTAATCATGTATATGGAGGCAAAGGCGATAAGCATCATCACAGAGATGGTGGCTAGGTTAACAATAAGAAATCGATTTCTAAGCTTAGTGAACATTAGGTTGTCACCTCTAATACATACCCTACCCCGCGGAGCGTGCTAATACGTACCGCCGAATTCAAGAAGGTCAGCTTTTTTCTCAAAAAAGAAATGTATACTTCCACGTTGTTGTGTTCCACCTCGGAATCGAAACCCCATAGTTTCTCAATAATCTGCTCTTTGGAGGTTACGGCCTGTTTCCTCAATATCAGCAGCTCCAGCAGCTCACTCTCTTTTAAGTTCAGCTTCATTTCCTTTCCGTTAACGGAGAGCCGCAGATTCGCTGTATTGAGTTCCATATCCCCGAACTTTAAAGCATCATCGGGTACAACCTCACCTTTACGTCTTAACGCCGCTCTTATTCTTGCCAACAGCTCTTCCGACGAAAAGGGTTTGGCGATATAATCATCAGCCCCATGGTCTAGACCTGTCACCATATCAGTGATTTCCCCTTTTGCGGTAAGAAAAATAACGGGTGTCGACAAACCTTCATTCCGAATCTTCTTCAGCACGCTGAATCCATCCATTTCAGGCATCATAATGTCGAGCAGCAGCAAATCATATATACCGCTTAAAGCGTAATCTAGACCGGATCTGCCGTCATGTACAGCATCTACGGAGTAATTGTGCTTCTTTAGTATTTGAGTTAAGGCCTCCGCAAGATGAAGCTCGTCTTCTACGATTAATATCCTCATGGGTTTGCCATCCTCTATCATTAATTGTGGATCTGTATATATAAGATGAACTTAAGGCTCAGGCGTCACTACCGTGAAGATTTGGACTTCCGGCCGCTGTTGTATCCAGATTTCTTTGATTTAATCCGCTTTTAGCGGTTGAAATCCGGATACAAAGGCGGGCGCTATCGCTCCTACAGTTCCAAATTTTTCTATCGTTCCTTTTCGCTTTTTTTATTTTCTTTTGTTCAGCTTATATAGAAACAATTATATCAAGTTTACCTTTAGCGAACCTTAATAGGATGAAGTAATGATCAGAACCACCTCAATATTTTATGCGGACTGTAAAGACCCTATTGGAGTCGCAGGCTGCATTATCAATGATGATGTGGACACAGGAGACGCTATTGAATGGAAAACACCTTCTTATAGATAGAAATTCTCTCAATAGTGCCCCTAGTGTCCGCATACCCCGCAAATTGCCCTGTTTTGAACAAATAGGGTCTTCTGAGTCCGTACAAATATTAAAGCATTGTAAAATCATTTAAGATTCATTAAAGGTTCGGGGGCTAAGATTCAAACATGAGCAAACGAGATCACCACACGAGAATATAGAATAGAAAGGATCTGCCCCCTATGGCTATAGAGGTGTTTAACCGATACGAGAACAAGTACTTGCTTGATCATGAGGCCTACCTCACATTCTACAATAGATTATTGGAGTATATGGAACTGGATGAGTACAACAAGCAGCATGAGTTTTATTCCATAAGTAATCTATATTTTGATACACAGAATGATGCGTTGATTCGAAACAGCCTGGCGAAGCCGAAGTATAAGGAAAAACTCCGCTTAAGAGCTTACGGCGTTCCGAACGAGGATGCGAAGGTTTATCTGGAGATCAAGAAGAAGGTATTCGGGCTGGTCAATAAAAGAAGAACGGCGCTTCAATTAAATGAAGCCTATGATTTTGTCCGTACCGGACTTGAGCCCGAGTTCAAGGATTACATGAATAAACAGGTCATCAATGAAATTACTTATTTCCTAAAACGCTATGAATTGCAGCCCAAAGTGTACTTGGCTTATGAGAGAAAGGCGCTATTTTGTAAACAAAACCGCGATCTCAGAATCACCTTCGATACTAATATTAGAAGCAGACGGTATGATCTTAAGCTGGAAAATGGGGACCACGGGGAACCCTTGGTGGAGAACGGCCAATGGTTGATGGAAGTGAAAGCAGAGAAGACGGTTCCGATGTGGCTGTCGAGAATGCTGTCAGAACATGAAATGTTCCGTACAAGCTTCTCCAAGTACGGTAATGAATATAAAAAAATGCTGAAGAACGGCAATGCTGAAAGGGAGAGTGTCATCTATGCTTGATTCAATCTTCAACACAACTCTAACCAATACAGAGTTAAGTTTAACTAACGCAATTATAACCATCCTGTTATCCATTGCATTAGGCGGCATTATCAGCTTCACCTACATGAAGACCAACCCCAATTCATATTCACAAAGTTTCACCTTGACTATGGTCTTGCTTCCGGTGATTGTGGCGATCATCATTCTTTTAATCGGCAGCAATATCGCAAGGGCCTTCAGCCTTGCCGGAGCTTTCTCCATCATTCGGTTTAGAAGCGCACCCGGCGATCCTAAAGATATTACCTTTGTCTTGTTCACCATGGCATCCGGACTGGCTTGCGGAGTGGGTTCATTCGGTTACGCCGTATTGTTTACAGTTATTCTGTGTGTGCTCATGTTTATCCTTAATCATTTTAACTTTGGCGTAAGAAAAACATTGCAAAAAATGCTTAAAGTGACGATTCCAGAGAACCTGGGATACGACGAGGCCTTCGACGAAATCTTTAAAAAATATAACATTAGGTATGAGCTTAAGAAGATTAGAACAACAGAGCTTGGCAGCTTGTATGAACTGGTATATGCCGTTTCGATGGATGGGCTAACGAACCAGAAGGAATTCCTCGATGATATTCGTTGCAGAAACGGCAATCTAGATATCTCGCTAACCATGAGTCCTACCTCGACTGACTATTAAATTAAACGACTGAAAGGAAAGATGAGATATGAAGAAGCTTATAACAGGGAGTAAATTAAGTAAATTATCGATGGTGTTCATGTGTGCGGCCTTAATCGCTGCTTGTGGAAATACATCTGAGGCACAGACGAATGACGAGACGGCATCAACAACGACAACCGCAGCGAAGAGTACAGTGGCTACTGAGGGGCAACAAACCAGCATAAAGATGTCCGATTTGGTGACCTTTGATGAGAAGGATCAATCTACGGATTGGAGTGCAGAGAATCCGGTTCTTATTCAACTGGAGGGAACAAGCGCCAGCATTGAAGGTTCCGGGGCTGAAGCAAAGGATGGCTCGGTGATGATCACAGCAGCGGGAACCTATGTCCTTAGCGGAAAGCTTACCGAAGGCCAGGTTGTCGTAGATGTTCAGGATGAAGGAAACGTTCGGTTGGTGCTGAACGGTGTGGATATTCATGATAGTGACAGCGCGCCGATCTACGTCAAAGAGGCTAAAAATGCGATGATAACACTTATAGCGGGAACAGAGAATGTTGTTACCGATGGAAAAACCTACGTGCTCGCGGATGATTCAACAGATGAGCCCAATGCAGCTATTTTCAGTAAGTCAGATCTGACGATTAATGGAACCGGTAAACTGTCGGTTCTCGCGAACTACAACAACGGAATAACAAGTAAAGATGACCTGAAAATCAGAGAAGGAACTATTGAAGTTCAGGCTGCGGATGATGGAATTCTGGGACGCGACATGGTTGCCGTTGCAGACGGAAAAATAACGATTGTGGCTGCAGGAGACGGAATCAAAGCAACCAATGACACCGATGCTGCTAAAGGATTCATTGCTATAGCAGGTGGAACGTTTGATGTTAAGGCCGGAGCTGATGGAATTCAAGCGGAAACAACGGTGCTGATTGATGGCGGTACCTACACCATGGTTACTGGCGGCGGTAATGAGAATGGTGAAGTCAAAGTGGAAGAAAGAGGGCAAGGCGGTCCATGGGGCGGCGATACAGCCCAGTCCAGCACCGACACTGAGATTGAATCGGAAGAAACGGAATCACAAAGTGCGAAGGGTGTGAAAGCTACAGGGAACATTGTTGTTAATAACGGCACCTTTACGATTGATTCTGCAGATGATGCCATTCACAGTAATGGAAGTGTAGTTGTATCTGGCGGAGAACTCGCTATTGCATCTGGCGATGACGGATTACATGCGGGTACCTCGCTAACGATTTCCGGCGGACAAGTCGATATCACCAAAAGCTATGAAGGAATCGAAGGATCCGTGATCACGATTTCAGGTGGTGAAACTCATGTGGTCGCCTCTGATGACGGAACGAATGCGGCAGGTGGAACAAATAATCTGCTCAATATCACCGGAGGCTACTTAACTGTTAATTCTCTAGGCGACGGATTGGATTCTAACGGATCTCTCTCCATGTCCGGCGGCACCGTGGTTGTGAGCGGTCCAACCGGCAACGGCAATGGCACCTTGGACTATGACGGCACCTTCGAGATGACCGGTGGAACCTTGGCGGCGGCTGGGAGCTCGGGAATGGCCCAAGCACCATCGAACGACTCCAGCCAATTCTCTCTCCTTATGAGTTTTCCACAGACACAGAAGGCCGGAACTTTAGTTCATCTGGAAGACAGCGAGGGAAACAATATCATGACCTTTGCCCCTGCAAAGGATTATCAAACGATTGTGATCAGCTCGCCGAATCTGAAGAAGGCTGGTTCGTACACTCTCTATTCGAGAGGGACATCAACTGGCAGCGAAGTCAGCGGCTATTATGCGGACGGAGAATACTCTGGCGGCACGAAGGTGATTGATTTCGAGATTACAACAAGCGTGACTTGGTTGAATGAATCGGGAGTAACGGCCGCTCAAAGCAACAATTTTGGTGGAGGCGGTGGAGGAGGTAGATCCAAAGGCGTAAGACCCGATGGAGCAGCCCCCGAAGGCGATAGCTCAATGTAGCGGAAGTCTAAAAAGGAATACTGGAACATGCAAGCCCACTCTAAGTCAGGAGTGGGCTTTTTGTTACTTCCCGCACCTTACAGGTTTATAAGACTTGTAAGGTGGAGGTGGGAAATGAGGCTGTAGCACAGCCATAGATATCCGCAATATTACAAGGGGAGCTCGTAGTAGCAAGAAATGTTTGACATTCTACCTACTGGTAGGTAATATAAGGAATATGAACAATAACACGTTAGATCAAATTTTGGATACTGCGCAGCGGCTGGTTCAAACATTAGGCTTTAATGCGTTTAGTTATGCGGACATCTCAAAAGAAGTCGGTATTCGAAAGGCAAGCATTCATTATCACTTCCCCAATAAGGCAGACTTGGGAGAAGCGTTAGTCGGGCGGTATCATAATAATTTTACTACCGCTCTAAAGCAAATTGATGCGCAAATACCAGATGATTTGGAAAAGCTGCGTCAATTCACTACGCTTTACAAAGCAGGGCCCTTACAAGATTTTCGTCTCTGTTTGGGCGTCATGTACTCAACCGACTACATTACGTTACCAGAGAGAGTACAAGACAAACTCACGGGGTACTTTTCCACTAATCTAACCTGGCTGGAGCAAGTAATGAATCATGGATTAATGGCGGGAACGATCACCTTCAAAGGTTCAGCAAAGGCCCAAGCTCTTAAGTTTCTTGCAGCACTCCAAGGCGCACAATTGCTCGCACGAAGTTTTAAGGACATCGAGAAATTTGAGGAGATAGCCGAAGAATTAATAACTGCTTTAGCTAAAAACTAAAGCAGTTATTTTCTAAATATAACCTACCTATTAGTAGGTAAATAGAGGAGCGTGTAAATGTGGATTTTCAAGGTAAAGTGATTATTATTACAGGTGGCGGCAGTGGCATGGGGAAAGCAACAGCGATTGAATTAGTGAAATTGGGGGCTAATGTTGTGATCAATGGCCGACGGGAGCAAGTATTATTAGATGCTGCGGCAGAAATTGATCCAACAGGAGAACACGTGATTACGGTAGTGGGAGATATAAGGAATCCTGAAACTTCTGCAAGAATTATGGAAGAAACCATTAATACATTTAGTGGTATCGATGTATTGATCGTAAGCTCAGGAATCTTTAAGCCCACACCTTTTTTAGATCATTCCGAGGCAGACTTTAACTCCTATATGGATACTATTGTGAAAGGAACATTTTTTATTGCGCAAGCCGTTATCCCTGAGATGATAAAGCGTGGGGGTGGAGCCATCGTCTCCGTGGGTTCCATGTGGGCAACTCAGGCCATTGGTGCCACACCTTCAAGTGCATACTCAGCTGCCATGGCGGGGAGACATGCGTTAACCCGTAATTTAGCTATAGAATTTGCTAAAGATCATATTCGCATAAATACCGTAGCTCCTGCTGTAGTAGAGACACCTGTTTACAATAGCTTTATTCCCCAAGATCAAATGAGAAGTGTATTAGATAGTTTTAATACGTTTCATCCACTTGGAAGAATTGGTCAGCCCAAGGATATGGTGTCCGCCATCTTGTTCTTGGCTAGTGAAGAAGCAAGTTGGATTACGGGAGCCCTTTTACCAGTCGATGGTGGTGTAACTGCGGGTAGGCATTAATTAATATCATATTTAGTACGGTAAAAGGGGAGTAATCAAGAATTCCTTATTAAAATTTTAGAATAGAAAAAACAGGTCACCGCTAATTTAGCGGCAGCCTGTTTTTTGTTGTTCCACAGATTATTTTTTTACCATTACGGGTCGAACTATTTTAGTGGTCAGTACATTTAGTGCATCGCGGGTATTTCTAGCGAATACCAACGGTTTTTCCACCTTTTCGAAGTGAATGTACCAAATGTTGGGGTTGGTGAATAACCAGTGATTATGGAGGGCGGTTACTTTTATCCCATGCTTGCGAAGACGTGAAATAAACGGATTGATTTCAGCAGTCAGAATAACCGTCTCGCCGAGGTTTAAGGCTCTTCCGTCACGGCCAATACTTTCAAATGAAAAGGCTTGTGGAATCGTTAAAAAGGATTTTGAATTCTTGCCTAGTATTCTAGGTTTAATATTATTTCTGACCGACGAAGCTGTGCAAACCCCATTTATAACTTGTGGGGTAGCTCTTAAAATGGTTGCATATTGTCTGCAGAGTGGACTGATTGCCATTTTCCCAACACCTCCATATATGAATCTACTAATAGGATATGAAGGGGGAAGCAATATGGAAGGGCCTTTCATAGAGAGGATATGCCTCTTTTAAGCGTTGTCTACAATAACTAACTCTGATAGTGACAAAAACGTCACGTAGCTTCGTGTTACTTCTATGGTTGCAAATCGGAAATGTATCTATAGTAGTAAACAGGAAGGAAGGGGAAATACGATGCAAACCATCATTCAAACTAAAAATTTATCCAAAAACTATGGCACAACAGCTGTACTCAGAAATATTGATTTGGTGATTGAGGCCGGAGAACTTACAGCGGTTATGGGACCCTCAGGCTCTGGGAAATCGACACTTATGAATGTGTTATCTACAATTGACCGATTTTCCGGAGGAGAGGTGTGGCTGGATGGCAAGTCATTGCTTGATCTGAATAGAAAATCGCTGAGGCAGTTTCGCCAGGAGCGTATGGGGTTTATTTTTCAAGACTATAACCTTCTAGATACGTTAACGGTAAAAGAAAACATCCTGCTGCCGCTCTCATTGCGTAAATTTAAGGCGGAAGAGATGGAGAAGCGGCTGCTGCCCATTCTGAAGGCGCTCAATATTGAGGACATTCTTAATAAATATCCAAATGAAATATCAGGCGGGCAAAAGCAGCGGGCGGCATCGGCTAGGGCAATCATTACGAAACCGGCGATTGTATTCGCTGACGAGCCGACGGGAGCGCTTGATTCAAGGTCAGCGACACAACTATTGGAACAGCTTGTTAGCTTAAATGAAGTGTTTGGAACGACGATCATGATGGTTACACATGATATCTATGCAGCGAGCTATTGCAAAAGAGTCATTTTTCTGCGCGATGGGGGTATTGTGAATGAAATCTATGCAGGCGATCAAATCCAGAAGGCTTTCTATGATCGTATTCTGGAAACCCAGAGCCTTATGGGAGGCAAATCGCGATGACCCTGCTCGATCTAACGATTCGGAATGTAAAGCGAAATTTCCGACTCTATAGTATCTATTTATTTTCCATGATTACGGGTGTCATCATTCAATTTACTTTTTCTTCCCTCATGTATAACGAAGATATCATGGATGCGCTGCAAAACCGGGATAACTTCCAAATGGGTGTAGGCATTGCGTCTGTTGTGGTCTTTATGTTCATCATTTTCTTCATTCTGTACGCCAATTCGTTCTTTATGAAGCAGCGTAAAAAAGAGTTCGGGATGTATCTGCTGTATGGCTTGAGCGAACGGCAAATTACAATTATGGTGTTCTATGAAACGCTGTTTATAAGTTCGATTTCTTTGATTGCAGGTGTACTGCTTGGGGGATTGTTGTCCAAGCTCTTCGGAATGCTGCTCATGAATTTAATGCAATATGATCAGGTCATCTCGCTGTCGTTCCCTGTTCATGCGATGGTTTCCACAGCCGGTTTGTTCCTTTTGCTTGCTATCATTATTAGCGTACAAAGCTATGTGATGGTGAACCGGGTGCAGCTTACGGAATTGTTCCATGCCAAGCAAAAATCAGAAAAGGCCGTAAAGACCTCCCCCGTCATGGCGATGATTTCATTACTTTTGCTCGGGATGGCTTACGCTTTGATCAGTAGCGGGAAGGGATCCGTATTCTGGGAGGATTATGCCACATGGAGTATGGTTGCTACGACCATCGGTATTATAGGAGGCACATTTCTGTTCTTCCGTCAATTTTCAGGCTGGCTGCTCCAAACTATAAGTCGCAGGAGCAAATACCACGAAGGAAATACGGTGCTGTGGAGTTCTTCCTTACGCTTCCAAATTAGGGGAAATACCTTGAATTTAACGTTTATTTCATTGTTCAGTGCGGCAATTCTGATGTTGTTGTGTTTCATGACAATCAATTATAAGGTACAGTTTGAGGCGGTGGAGAGGAATTTACCCAATGATATAGCGTTTCAGTCGCTGGATGTTGCAACAAACGGTAAAATTGATGATCTGATCAAAAGCTCCAACCACGAAATTCGCTTCCACCTCACGGAAGAGTTAGTAGAGGCGTCCCCTGTGACGGATATGCATGTGGCTTTTGATAATCCTGAATATTTCACACCAGGTGTCCTACTCGTATCTCAGCAAACCTACAATGAGTTTGTCGCACTGCGGGAACACAAGCAAAACGTTAGTCTGCAAGGAAATGAAGCGGTTGCCCTGTCCCAAGGGGCAGACTTTCCAGAGCCGTATGCACCGGGCCAACAGCCAAGCTTTACGGTTAAGACGGATAAGGAAACGACGTTTAAGTTAATTGAGAAAAAAGACTATGCATACCTAGGCTGGGCCTCGCATCCCGTGAAGTCCATGATCCTTAAACCTGCGGTAATCGTAATTTCAGATGAGGCGTATCAAAGACTACAGGATCATGCGAACATAAGGTCGTTTGAAATCTATGGGCTTCGTGATGCTAGAAATGCCGAAGACTTATCAATGCAAGTACACACGATCGTCACACAGACGCCAGATGCCTATTATTCCTCGTTCGCAGACGTGTACTCCAAGCAAATTGAAGGGTCATCGTTGATGCTGTTTTCCAGCGGTTTTCTATCCCTCATTGCTATCTTTGCGCTAGCCAGTGTCATATACTTCAAGCAATTGCGCGAAGCAACGGATGAACAGCTGCAATATTCAATTCTCCGTAAAATCGGCGTCGATAACAGTCAAATGAAAAGTGTGATTCGCAAGCAGCTATTGTTTGTTTTTTTACCGCCACTGGTACTGGGAGTGCTTCACAGTTGGTTCATTATCAAGTATTACATTCTTGATTCTGTACAGGATTTTCACGGCCTTACAGGTATGGTCTGGAGTATAATGGGTGTCTACTTCTTGATTTACCTGTTGTTTTACGTCTCTTCCACAAATATTTACTATAAAATCGTGAATGAGAATCATTAGGATACGTAAAAACGCAATGACCTATAGCGGTTATTGCGTTTTTGGCGTGTTCTTTTGAAGCATGTTCAGGTGTGGATCATGGTTCTTCGGGAAATGGATTATGAATTCTGTGAAGCTACCCATTCCTGCGGCAGATTCACATGAAATGTAGTGTCCCAGCTTTTTTGAAAGCTCTTGGGCCAGATATAAACCCATACCTGTCGATTTCTTAAATACGCGTCCGTTCGTACCGGTAAATCCCCGATTAAAAATTCGCGGCAGATCCTTTAGGTCGATACCGATGCCGTTGTCACGAAGGATGAGCTGCTTTTCTTGCTGTGTAACATGTGTTGATATTGAGATTTGCCCGTGATTATTTGTATATTTCAGGCTGTTTGTAACGAGCTGGTTGATGATAAACGACAGCCATTTCGAATCGCTTTGTACTATAGTGGGTTCTACATCCAAGTGGATGCCTATTTTTTTAGAGATGAACGTTTTGGAATGTGATTTAACGGCTTCTTTGGCCATCAACTCCAAATTACAGTTCACGATTTCATAGTCTTGATTGAAGCTGTCGAGCTTGGCATAATACAAGGCTTGATCTACGTAGTGCTCAATTCGTGACACCTCTTCGTCCAAACTCTTGGGGTCGGTCTCCGTTTGCTGCATCAACCGTAAGATCGCAATGGGTGTCTTAATCTCGTGGAACCAAGAGACGATGAAGTCATAGTATTCCTTTTGCTTATCCTGCACATCGTTCAAGGCACGAATATGCTTAATCTCTAGCTGCTCAATGGCCTCACGGTAAGCTTCCGCCTCCAGTGACAGCGGTTCGGTGTCTACATCGTACATACAGCGGATGGCCTGAACATTCTTTAGATAGCGGTAGAGTAGGAAGGCTGCCAGACAGAAGAGGTTCAATATCAACGAATAAAAGAATGTTTGCCAACTCCATGAAATATGGGGGTCCGTAGCAAATACGGAAATCGTAAGAAGGAATCCTAAGGCATACAAGAACAGATACGACCGTTCATACTTGATGAATCGCCAAAATCTCATTCGATGATATACCCCATTCCTTTACGCGTGACGATAAAGTCTTCTAGCCCCAGCATTGAAATTTTGCGGCGCAGGCGGTTCACGTTGACCGTTAGAGTATTGTCATCCATAAATTGCTCATCATTCCAAAGCACGTGCATCAAATCATCCCGGGAGATGATTTTTCCAATATTGCGCATCATCGTCTGCAAAATAATAAATTCGTTTCGCGTCACCTCCGCCGTCAGCTCCCCATACTGGATAGTCGAGTTGGATATGTGAAAAATAAGCTGTCGGTGGGCTATTTGTAAGCTTTCATCCTGGTAGGTGTAATTACGACGCAATAGGGCACTTACTTTTGCCACGAGAACATCCAAGTCAAACGGCTTCTGGACGTAGTCGTCTGCCCCCATATTGATCGCCATGATGACGTCCATGTTTTGATTACGTGAGGACAGAAAAATAATAGGCACTTTGGAGACGGAACGGATCTGCTGGCACCAGTAAAACCCGTCGAATAAAGGTAAATTAACGTCCAGCAGCACCAAGTGCGGCTGACCTGCAATGAATTCGTCCAATATTTGCTCAAAGGTGGACACCTCTATGACCTCGTATTGCCATTTACGCAGCGTCTCCGCTACGATTGTTCTAATTTTCTCGTCGTCTTCTACGATCATGATTCGAAACACAAAGGATTCCTCCAGCTTAAATGAGTTAGGATAACGTAATTATACCATCGTTAAAAGGGGGAATGGGTAAAGAAGTCGCCGGTATCCCCGCTATTCCACCTCCGGCACAATCACCTCGATATGACGGGGCAGAATACTTAGCTCGATGGGCAAAAGAGGGCCTTCTTCACCGTCTACATTGGTTCGAACGGGCTCTGGTGAGCTTACACGTACATTCTTTGCCGTAAAGTAAATAACATCCTTATGCTCCTTCAAGTTTCCGAACAGTAAAGATAAGCTGACCGAAATGGTACTGAAGATAGTAAGGTCTTTGATAATAAAGCAGTGAATTAGACCGTCGTCTACAGCAGCATGGGGAGCCAGCTTCTCAAATCCGCCTACCGAATTGGTTAAAGCGGCCAGAAAGAGCGGGGATTCTCCTACCCAAATCTTTTCATCGTGCTGAATAACAAAGGGGTGGGCGGAGATGCCCATCAGTTCTTTGATGCCTTCTTTTAAATAGGCAAAGGCACCAAGCTTCGATTTATCTTCTGAGGATACGGATGATAATGATTCAGCGAGTGAACCTACGGCAACGACATTAGCGAACAACTCTCCGTTCAATCGCCCCATATCCACCCTCTTCACTCTGGATGATGTGAGTGTTAGAATCGCCTCTTCGGGATTCAGTGGGATTTGCAATGCGCGGGCAAAATCATTGACCGTGCCAAGTGGGACCACACCAAGTCTCGGGCGGTGATCCTGATCCATAAGTCCATTGATCGTCTCGTGAAGTGTGCCATCCCCGCCGATGGACACGACCAGGTCATAATATTCCTCGCAAGCGGTGATACAATAGCGGGTCGCATCCAGTTCTTTAGCCGTTTCTTTGACGATAACCTTATATCCTTGGGTACGTAGACTCTCTTCCACGTTACTGACATATTCTAGAGCTTCTTCTTTGCCGGAAGAGGGATTAATAATGATCATGGCTTGTTTCATACACATGCTCCTCACTATAGGGGATATGTTTCAGTATTTACTTGTATATACCCTAAAAGATGTTCTTTGCTGCTGCATTCTCCGCAAATTCCACCCTACTCTTTTTTGTCGAAGTTTGTCATTTTGCCGTCATTGGGGAGAGTTATACTGAGTTTTAGTAGGATTTTAAATAATAAAATTTAAGAGGTGGGGAATTCAGATGGTAAAAGGAAATAAGAAATTCAGGCTAAGCCTCATGAAAAATGTAGCAAAAATGATGACAGTCGTAATTACAATGGTAACAACCCTAACGATTTCACCCATTCACGGCCATGCTCTGAGCATTATAACGGACACACTTGTTTCAGCAACAGCAGAAGTGAGTAACGACAATACAATAGTAACTGTGAGCTTTAATACTAGTGCGATACCAACTACGAGTTTAGAAGATTTAAAGTCGAATATTCAAATTGAGCGTTCGGATTCTGACACCTTCGTTGATCTCTCCGTGGATAATGGAAACAATGAAATCGGTATGACACCTGAAGGCGCATTGGTAATCACCCTCGATACTGCGCTCACAGGTACAACAAATGCTATCAGCGTAGCTGCTGGATCAGTTATGAATGAGGAGAGTGTTCCTTCCGATGCAGATATTACTATCTCTGATATCTCAGCACATGATATTACCCCGCCAGCTTTTGTAGGCGCTGTTTCCGATGACGGCAATGATGTGTATTTGAATTTTGATGAAAACTTCTCAATCAATGCATCTCTGGATTCGGACGAAGATCAAATCAACACTTTTCTAAAAAGCAAATTGAGTGTTGCTACAGACGGGGAACATTTTGTATCCGTTACGGCACACCAAGGCGACATCTATCAAAACAATTCCAGACAAATTTATTTAAATTATGATAATGATATCAAAGTCATATTAGGAACAAACACCATTATAAAAATCGCAAGCGGCACTCTAAAGGATGTAGCTGGTAACCTTAATGAGGAAATGAATTTACAGGTTAGCCCTCCAGTGATCCAAAGCACCGCAATTAGCAGTGACAATCATGATGTAACCATTACTTTTAATGAAGATGTTGTAGGCAATACAGAATCTTTAGAAAATTATATTTATTTAGTAAGAGGTTCGAATTCCATTTGGAAGCATTTGGTTGAAGGTGATACGGTAAAGATTGAATCTGGAAAGCTGAAAATTCACTTTGTAGAGGCTTTATCAGGAAAGACGAACCAGATCTCTATTAATGGAGGAGTTCTTAAGGATAGTGATGGAAATGTCCAAAATGATTCCAGACTCACCGCTTTAATAGAAGCCAACGTTGGTGGTATAGACCCTGCCCCGGCAGATACGACACAGCCAACCTATCTATACTCCTACTTTTCAAATTCATTTCAGGATTTAAATGTAGTATTTGATGAAGATATTCATAATGCCACGGCGGATGAGGCGAGCTTTTTACAAAATGTACAATGGTATAATTCCAATAACTGGTACTACAGTCTTCCTTCAGATGCTACGGTAACCTTCTCGGGTCCTATTGCGACCATTCATTTTGCAGCACCACTCACAGGCTATCAATACTATTTTTATTTCTATCCTAATCATTTTAAAGATACAGCAGGGAATGTAATCGGTAATTATGTGAATACTAATTGGTTTTATCCTCAAAATACAGGATTTGATTTGGATGATGGGTACTTTTCGCAGGATGGCCGTTGGATGAGCTTAGAATTTGATTCTAACACTAATCTAGTAGACCAAACTCTTATCGATGGAATCTCCCACTTAAATGAGCAAATCACCCTTTCAACCGATGGCGGTGTAACCTATACAGCTTTGGATGCACAGGATGTAGTTACTGTTCAAGGGGATAAAATCAATATTTTCTTCCAAAATCCGAAGCAACAGGGCTCAATAAAAGTTAAAGTTGCTGCTAACGTAGTAAGTGATTTATACGATACTGTGCGTAATAGTGCGGTGGATGAAGAGGTTGCTTACAACACCCCAGACATTTCTGGATATGTCTTAAGTAATGCCGTAAGTGAGTTTGTATTTGCGGATAATCCAGTATGGAGAAGTCATGTTAAAGAGGTCGTAGTATACGATTCAAGTATCGGTACAGATAGAGAATTGACTTCCTCTGAATATACTCTGAGCGAAGGGAAGCTCACCATTTCGGCAGGTGTTTTCCTAGAAGATCATTACTACGAGATTAGTGTAGATGCTGATGGTTATAGCAGCAAATATTTTGAGGGCAGAGCTTATAAATCATCTGAAATATTCTATATTACTACCCCGGTAGTGAGTGTGGATAATGGAATTACTGCAAAGATAAATTTGTTTAACAATGCGTATGACAATGGTTCGATCGGGAACCAAACCGTACTATTCGAGTTATTCGACGGTACTACCCCGGTAAGTATTGTTGCGGCTAATTTAAAAGTAAATACAGGAACGTATTCAGCAAATTTCAACGTAAGCGACGCAGCTACGAATCCTAATTACACGGTCAAAGTGTTTGTAGTAAGTAAGTATAGCAGTGATTCTACGAATCTAGGGCTTAACCTAGCTACAGTAAAAACACAGCTTGAAATAAACCAAGCCATGAGTAATGTCGGTAATGACAATCATAATGATGACTAGAAAAATATGATTAACATGAAGGTGAGGAATGTCAAAGTGAAATTACGCAAGTTGAGGTTGTTGTTGATTGTAGCCCTTTGTTTTTCACTCGTACCTGCTGCGGTATTTGCAAGCAGCACAGCAGTTACATTGAATGCACTCTCCTCTATTGAGCTCGGCGGTACTGTAGTTATTTCCGGTACATCCACTCTAAATGAAGTGATTATTCAAGTACTACGCCCGGTAAAAAGTACGGTGTTCTACGACATTGCTAAGGTAAGCGATGGGAAGTTTTCGAGTTCATTTACTCTAGCCAAGAGTGAATCCGCCGGAACCTATAAGGTGATGGCTGGACAAGCGGACCAAGTAGATACCAAGGATTTAGTCGTGACAGCAGCGAGTAATGGTAGCGGTGATGGAACTGGAGTTGGCAGTGGAGGTGGAGGTGGCAGTGGCGGTCTTCCTACTGGAACGATCTCAACACCTGGCAAACCTATCACTCCGCCTAGCACCAGCTCCGTGCCGGTCCAAGTGGATACTAGCAAGAATACTGCCGTATCTACAACAGCAGCCAACGGAATTGTAACGACCGCCGTTACTCAAGGCAGTGCAGCTCTTGCCGATGCTCTTGCTAAAGCGAAAGCGCAGGATAATCGTAATGACGCTCCAATTGTGTTCATTACATTCAATAATCCCGCTCACGAGGCTGTACAGTTTAACCTGTCCTCATCTGTATTAGCTGCTGCTGCTCTGAATGCACCTAATACAATTGTTTCTCTACAAACTAATGACGGAGAGTATTCATTGCCCTTGAGTATAATTAACTTTGCAGCTATAGCCCAGCGTTTAGGGACTACAGATGCTAATACGGTTCTTCAAGTGAATATCAATCCAGTGGCCGCAAGTATCAATGCTAAAATTAAAGTTAATGCACAGAACATTGCTACTTCCCAGTTAGGAAGTGCAATTGAGTTCTCGGTTACAGCAACAGGAAACGGGAAAACAATCGAGTTGAACAACTTTGGTTCTACTTATGTGGAACGAAGCATGGTATTGGACATTCCTGTGGATGAGGCTTATGCAACAGTGGTACTTTACGATCCATTAACAGGCCAATTCTCGTTTGTACCGGCGGTTTTTAAAAAGCAGGTAGACGGTTCCACCAAGGTTACATTCAAGCGAAACGGAAACAGTACGTATACCGTCCTATCCTCCACACGAACATTCAATGATTTGGATAAGCGTTGGGCAAAGGCAGATATTGAATTGCTCGCGTCCAAGCTAGTAGTGAAGGGGACAACGGACAGCATCTTTTCGCCTGATAGTAACATTACAAGAGCAGAATTTGCCGCTTTATTAGTTCGTTCCTTAGGTCTAGCAGTGGATGCAAGTTCAACCACATTCACGGATGTGAAATCCAGTGATTGGTTTGCCGGTGCAATTAATGCGGCTGTTCAAGCGAAACTGGTAGATGGTTTCAAAGATAGCAGCTTCAAGCCGAACGACACGATTACCCGTGAGCAAATGGCGGTTATGATATCCAGAGCAATTACTGCAGTGGGTAAAGCGGGTGATATTTCCGTAAACCACAATCAATCATTGGCTAAATTTAAAGATAGTGCTTCCATAGCCAGTTGGGCTCATATGGCTGTTGCACAATCAGTTGAAGCCAATATCATTACAGGTATGACCAAGGATACCTTTGTACCATCAGCGAATGCTAGTCGGGCCCAGGCGGTTGTCATGTTAAAACGTTTCATGCAGTATGTTAATTTTATTAACTATATAAGATTAGTTTGAATCAGAACGCTAACCTACAAGGTAGCGTTCTTTTTTTTGCGGTTCGAATCGGAGCAACGGTGTCCATGATAGAATGAGTATATTATGATAACAGGAATAGTAGCTTATCTATTAAAGGGGTTGCGGGGACGATGAATCTTGATCAATATTATTCTATAGGCCAAGTGGCGAGAATCTGCTCGATATCTATTCAAACTCTGCGCTACTACGATAAAATCGGATTGGTGATTCCCAACTATACGGACCCATTAACAGGTTATCGATATTATTCTAATCGTGATCTGCTGTATATAAAGATCGTTCAGGACATGAAGGTGCTGCATTTCACATTAGACGAAATAGGGACAATGTTGAAAAGCGATAACTTAGACAGTCTCTTTGCAAAGTTCGAAACTAAGAAAAAAGAAACTTTGGAGGAGATTCAAAGGCTGGAGAAAACCGTCAAATCAATCGAACAAAGAACGGCCCGAATCCTTATGCTCCAGGAATTAGGAGGGGGACTGAAGGACCTTGATGTGCTAGTGGAATTGAAACGGATTCCCGACCGACAAATCATATCTGACAGAGGCCGGTACGTCTGCGGAATGGAGCCATCAATTATAAAGTTCACCGAGCTGTTCGGCAGGGTGGAAGCTATCGGGGGGAATCCGGGTCACATCATGACCATATACCACGAGAACATCATGACCTTTGACCGTGCGGAATCCGACTTGGAATATTGTATTATTCTTAACTCTGTAGGCCCGAATAACGAGAATATACGCATCATACCTGAGGGTGATTATATTACCGCCCTTTATTGTGGAATTCCTAACGATACCTCCTGCAAACGGATTTATAGTAAGCTGCTGCAGTGGATTGAAGAGAATGGATACGTTGAACATGGCGCCTCTATTGAACATTACATCGTGGATATGGCACAAATGATGAAGCCGGAGGAGTTTATTATCGAGCTTCAGGTTCCTGTTATAAAAGCATTGACCCTATAGTAGCTATAGGGTTTATTTTATTATTATCCAGTATTAATGAGGGGGATAATAATGAATTTAATTTTAGGAACAGGTCCGTTAGGAATGGCTGTAATGAAGGAACTTGTCGCTCGGAATGAGCCTGTTAAAATGGTTAGTTCCCATGGAAAAGCAATGGTCCCACAGGGAGTAAGGGTAGAAAAGGCAGATCTTATGGATATAGAGCAAGCTAAGAACATCATGAAGGGCTCGAAGTTCATTTATCAGTGTGCACAACCCCCGTACCAAAAGTGGGGGGAGCTAGGTATACCCTTTCAGGATAATATCATATTAGGTGCCATGGCAGCCGGGGCGAAGCTCGTTGTAGCTGAGAACATGTATATGTACGGGTTGGTAAAAGGGAGTATGCATGAGAACTCACCTATTGCTGCTACGACTAAGAAGGGTAAGGTTAGGGCTGATATGTCCCGGATATTAAGTAAATTATATGAAGAGGGTTCCCTGCAGGTCACTATAGGAAGAGGAGCTGACTTTTTCGGTCCGAACGTACACAATTCTTCTGTAGGTTCCAGGCTTTTTAATCCCATATCGAAGGGGAAAGCTTGCACGGTAATGGGTAATCCAGATAAGAAGCATACGTACACCTTTATTGATGATTTTGGAAAAGCACTCGTTGTGCTTAGTCAACACGAGGATGCCTTTGGAGAGGTATGGCATGTACCGAATGCGGAGACGGTTACAACAACAGAGTTCATAGAAAAGGCGTATGGTATTGCCGGGTTTCCTGCGGATATTCGAACAATGGGAAGAGGGATGCTGCGTTTAGGGGGATTGTTCATACCCGCAGCAAGAGAGAGCATAGAAATGCTGTATCAATTTGAAGAAGACTTTATCGTAGACAGTCGCAAATTCACCGAGCGGTTTGGTATGACAGCAACACCCTTAGAACATGCTTTGGACAAAACTTTACAGTCGGTTAGTTGGGAGTACAGTAGGGTTTAATCCAACAGTATAAACAAAAAAAGCAACCTCAAGTCTGTGAAGACTTGAGGTTGCTTAATTATAAACGTTTTAGCTTTAAGGCAGCATATTGCCTGCCGCACGATAGATAGCATACCAATCTTCGCGAGTCAGGTGAACATCGCCTGCTTTGATGCAATCCTTTAACCGATCGATATTCATCGTACCGATAACCGGTTGCATGTGTGCGGGATGGCGCAAGAGCCATGCGATAGCAATCGTTGTGTTGCTAACCTCATATTTGCTTGCGATTTCATCGATCTTTTGATTCAATTCCGGGAATTTGTCGCTTCCAAGGAATACGCCTTCAAAGAATCCGTACTGGAAAGGTGACCAAGGCTGAATGGTGATATCGTTCAATCGGCAATAATCCAGGATCAGACCGTCACGGTTCACAGCAGCTTCATTCTCCATATTTACATTGAATCCTTGAGAAATCATGTTGGCGTTAGTGATGCTCAATTGCAGCTGGTTGGCAACAAGCGGCTGCTTCACTGCTTTTTTCAGCAGCTGGATCTGCATAGGGGTCTGATTGGAAACGCCGAAATGGCGTACTTTTCCTGAGCTTTCAAGGATATCAAAAGCTTCGGCTACTTCCTCCGGTTCTACCAAAGTATCGGGACGGTGCAGAAGCAGAATATCCAGGTAATCGGTTCTTAATCGCTTCAAGATAGCATCTACTGAGTTTAATATATGTTCTTTGGAAAAATCGAACATCCCTTGCCGGATGCCGCATTTGGATTGCAGAATAATTTTCTCGCGAATATTGTTATCCATATGGATGGCATCGGCGAAGATTTCCTCGCAAGCTCCGGCACCGTATATATCCGCATGGTCGAAGAAATTTGCACCCTCATCTAGCGCGGTTTGAACAAATTGCTCCGCCTCACTCTTGTCCAGTGAATTAATACGCATACAACCTACTGCAATAACCGGAACCTCTAAAGTGCTGGTCCCTAGTTTCATTGTCCTCATGATGAATGTCCTCCTTAGTATTGGTACCTGGCGATTATTGTATAAGTATTCTGAAAAAAGTATAACTGAATACATAGGCTTATGTAAGTGCTGAAAAATTCTATAGTAAGTAAAAGAAATGTAACTAAGCCAGGTTCTATAACAGCCCGTCAACCGCCTGATCTAATTCAGCACATTTGCCTTCACTAAGCCATTCTTCGGGAATAATAAGATAACTTCCAGAGCAGCTTTTTAAATAACTGTATATAATTTGGGCCTCGTCAAGCTTATGACGGCTGATTTCTACAGAAGCCTCTAAGGGAAGGTTCTTGAAGTGATCTGAAATGGCCGACTGTATGGAGGCATGCAATTGCTTCGTGTCCAGAGTTAGGGTATCGAGTTTTGAACGAAAGAGGATACGGCTGCCTTTGATCAGAATGAGCTTGAGGGTACCTTCGTCCATATGCTCCAGTACAACAATATTTTTGTTCTCCTCAGTGAAGCCGATCACCTTCTCTTTTTGAAGCAAGGAGCTGACAGCTCCGGTTAGGTCCCGGTATTTGGCCGCAGTCTCGAAGTCAAACCTCTCCGCCGCCTCATTCATTCTTCCCTCTAGATCACAAAGGATACTCCTATCTGTTCCGTTCAACAACGCAATAATTTGATCTATAATTTCATTGTACTTCTTAAGTGCCTCTCCGCCTGCACACATTCCTATGCATAAACCAAGGGAATGATTAAGACAGTGAGATGTTCTGGCATGGGGGCTGCTGCAGAGGATTTTTTGAGATTCTTTGATCCCTTGAACTGCTCTTTCCACAGTACTTCTGCTGGTATAGGGGCCAAAATGCAGGCTTTGCCCATCCTCATTGAAATCATAGGTGACTTCGAGTTTCCGGTAGGCCTCATTGGAACGAATGACGATGTAGTTATAGGCCTTTGGGTTTTTCATTTTTCTATTGTACATCGGTTTGATTTCTTTGATTAATTGGCACTCCAGCATAAAGGCTTCAAACTCTGTATCGGTGAGAATGAAATCGAGGTCTCTAATGTTTCTCACTAATTGTTTTACCTTAGGAGAATGCCCTTTGGAGTTGTAGAAATAGGATTGAACTCTTTTCTTCAGCTGTTTGGCTTTGCCGACATAAATAATATTGCCCAGACTATCCTTCATCAGGTATACGCCGGGAGATAGAGGAAGAGAGGCTACCTTTTCTGTAAGATTCATAGAACTAAGTATAAACGATGATTCCCTATAGAGATACAATCGGAGAATGTCTTATTATTTGTCAAGAGAAGAGGACTATGGCAGAATATAAGGAAACCCAAGAATTCATAGATTTAGAAGGTTAACCCTAACGAACGGAGAATGAACTGATGACTGTTTTACCAAATTGTCCAAAATGCAATTCAGAATACACCTATGAAGATGGAAGTATGCTCATTTGCCCGGAATGTGCTCATGAGTGGAGTATAGAATTAGATGCAGAGAATGGTGAGGATCAGAAAGTAATCAAGGATTCCAATGGAAATGTGCTAAACGATGGGGATACGGTTACGGTTATTAAAGACCTGAAGGTAAAGGGAAGCTCATCCGTAATTAAAATAGGCACAAAGGTAAAAAACATACGTTTGGTCGATGGAGATCATGATATCGATTGTAAAATTGATGGCTTTGGAGCTATGAAATTGAAGTCTGAATTTGTTAAAAAAGTATAGAACAACTAAGTCTGGAAGGAGCTAAGCGCTGAGCTTAGCTTTTTTATTTGGGCTGAATCTACAATTTTATTGTTTGTATATAACATTGTTATCAATTCTATCGGATTTGTATGTATTTTTGTCTAATTTCTGATAACATAGAAAGTGCTTAATGGAAGATTAAATCCGCGCGGGGGCTAACATCTATGAACTACAACCTGTATTTATCGGCTCTCCTGATGGCAGCCACCTGCTGCTCAATGGTTATGACCTATCTTTCATGGAAAAGAAGAGAGCTTCCCATCGCGATAAGCTACGGGTTGGGTATGTTAGCGGGCTCCTTTTATACCTTCGGTTATGCTTTTGAAATTGTCAGTACTACTTTGGATCATATACGCTTTTGGCTTCGCGTTGAATATATCGGCATTCCTTTCGGCTCAGTAATATGGATCATTATGGTATTGCAGTATACGGGCCGCCAATCCCTTGTTCATCGAAGGCTAATTACACTCCTCCTGATTATTCCCACTCTAACGATTACAGCCCATTACACGAACGAATGGCATCATTGGTATTACAAGAGCGTGACACTTAATTGGTCTGAGGGTTTTCCTTTGGTATCTCTGGTTAAAGGTCCCCTATACGTGGTTCATGTTGCTTATTCCTATATTCTTTTTGCATTAGGCACGGCTTTGATGTTCCAAATGTACCTACGAGCTAATTCCCGGATGAAAAAGCAAATCGCCTTAATGATTATTGGCTCCTGGGGTCCCTATGGCTTTACACTCGTGTATTTAAGCGGTGTGATCTACATGCCTATTGATATATCTCCATTTGGTTTTGTTTTTTCAGGTTTCTTCTATTTGTGGGGAATCTATCAGTTTAATATGCTGAGATTAGCACCCTTGGCCTTGCAAAAGGTATTCGAATCCATGCAGGACGCGGTCATAATATTTGATTTGGACAACAACTTAACCAGTTTTAATCAGTCTGCAAAGGGGATTGTTGAGGGATTACATAAAAAGCATATCGGCCTGCCAGCGTTTCAAGTGTTCACCCGTTATCCGACCCTCCTTGAAAGGATCATACAAGGACCAACCGTGGACAGCAAAATCCAAATTTCAGGTCAAGCAGACGCTAAGTTTTATAATATCCATATGTCAGCGGTCAATGATACTAACCAAAAACCGGTTGGCAAAATGCTATTGCTTAGCGATGTCACGGAAATGGTCCGATCGGAGAAGAAATTACTGGAGAACTCCAGACAGTTAAAAGAGCTGAATGCGTTCAAGGATCGAATGTTCAACGTAGTGGCTCATGATATTCGCGATCCCCTTGCGGTGCTCACCAATCTAATGGAGTTGATGGAGGAGGAGCTGCAGACTTGCGGAGAGAGCCATGAAGAAATCCTGCAAGAAATGGGGCAGCAAATTCAGAATACATTTACTCTGGTGGAAAGCTTGCTGGATTGGTTCCGGGGTCAAAGGGAAGGGATGGTTTTTCATCCGGTTGCTTTGAATCTATCCAACGTAGTCGAGGTTAACATGAATTTGTTGCAAATCCGCAGTGCGAGAAAAGGAATACGAATTCGATCCGACATCCCGCTTGGAAGTATTGTCTATGCAGATAAGGAGATGCTTCATTTGGTTCTGCGTAATCTGCTCTCTAATGCTCTGAAGTTTACGGAGTCCGGGGGAATCATTCAGCTGCAAGCAGAACGTGTGGAGGGTAAAATGATTGTATCTATAATCGATACAGGAGAAGGAGTATCAGCAGATCTTACGGATTCCTTATTTCAGGAAGCCTATTCTATTACCTCAGAGGGAACAGACGGAGAGCGAGGCTTTGGGCTTGGACTCACCTTATGCAGAGAATTTGTCCGCTTAAACGGCGGGGAAATATGGTTCGATAGCACACCTGCGCAAGGAAGCACCTTTTTCTTCTCCATCCCAACGCCCCCTAAAGCTACCCATTTCATGGCCAGCACAGAAGGGAGGGGATGAGGTGAAGGTCGTTCTTATCGATGATGAAAAAGCCATGCATTTAATTATGAGGCGAATGCTTGCTAGGGTTGCGGATATCGAAATTATGGGAAGCTTTCTGGACACGAACTCAGCGTACTCTTATTTGGCTAATCATGAGGTGGATCTGGTGTTTGTGGATATAAGTATGCCCAAGGAGAGCGGCCTGGAGTTTGCGGCAAGATTACGGGCAAGCGGTCGATCCGTTAAACTCGTATTTGTTACCTCCCACAAAGACTATGCGTTGTATGCCTTTGATGTCTATGCTTACGACTTTATTGTGAAGCCGGTTGATCAAGAGAGGTTGCATAGAACAGTTCACAGGGTACTTGCGGAGATGCATGCCGAACACTTTGTTCAAGCGAAGCAGGACCTTGGTTTCAGGGAGGTTAAGTTCAACTGCTTAGGCGGGATCGATATTCAAATCTCACAGGGTGTGAGTGTGAAGTGGAAATCCAGTAAAAGTACGGAGCTCTTCAGCTATCTGCTTGTTCATAAAGGGAGATTTGTATCAAGAGCAAGGCTGATTGAGGATATCTATGAAGGAATGCCGCAGAAGAACGCAGAAACTTACTTGAACACCACGGTCTATCAGCTGCGCAAGGTATTGGAGTCTTGTGGCCTTAAGGAGAGCTTGCTTTCCGATAGCACTCATTATGCACTTACGCTTAACCAAGTGACAGTAGATGCTCATAGTTTCGAACAAGGATGCAGGCAGCTTGCCGTTGTGGATGAGACCACAATTGAACAGGCGCTGGAACTTGAACAGTTATATGAAGGTGATTTGTTTGGAGATCGGGGTTTTTCCTGGGCATGGAGTGAAGTTGGGCGTTTATCGTTAATGTATACGGCGCTAGTCCAGAAATTGTGCGGTGCCTTGCTGCATAGAGGTGACGCGAAGACCGCTATACGTCTATTAACGAAGCTTATCTCACGTAATGAATTGGATGAAGAGCCTAGAATGCTGCTTATGAAGGCCTTTGCTTTGCAAAAGAATAAGGAAGCGTTAGACCGACAATATTTGGAGTTTAAAGAGACGCTGCAGAAAGAGATCGGGGTATCACCTTCACTTGAAGCTGTGAGCTTATACGCGGAGCTGATTTCGGGAATGAATACTTAACGGTTGAACTGGAGAGGACGGATGCATGATGAAAATTTCTGTTTTTTATAGCCATATTCTTGTAGCGAGCGAGCAAACGGGGTTAACGGTGACGGACGTACTGAAGCAGGTTCATGAGTTCGGCATTGATGCGGTAGAGCTTGATCTTGACCAGGCCCTACCCGATAAGGAGGAGATGAAGGAGCGGCTGGAGCGGGCGAATATTTCAGTCGCATCCATGTATGCCTTCTTTGATTTTGGCAATGATCCCAATGTAGAGCCGGGCTTGAAGTTCATTGATACAGCTGCCTTTCTGGGAGCGGGGAAAGTTCTGGTTATCCCAGGCTTCATTGAGGAATCGGCGGGGACGGAAGAGCGGGACAACGCATTACAGCGTATGGTTGGGGCATTGCAGGTGATGTGCGATTATGCGGAGCAAAAGAATATTCTTGTTACTCTGGAGGACTTCGATGATTTTCGCGCGCCTTTCTCTACCTCGGGGGAATTGCTGTGGTTTATGGAACAGGTTCCGAAGCTGGGCTGCACCTTTGATACCGGCAATTTCCTAGTCCTTGGTGAGGATGAGCTTGAGGCTTTTGAGAAACTCAAGGCAAGAATTGTTCATGTTCACCTCAAGGATCGCTCGCTAGATGAGGGGAATGGTGGGGTTCCAAAAATCACTACAGATGGAACGCGGCTATTCCCGTCTCCGGTTGGGTATGGCATTATCCGAATAGAAGAGATCTTGAACCGGCTAAAGGCGAATGGGTACAGGGATACCTTGGCGATTGAGCACTTTGATGCGGCGAACGAGTTATCTTATATGGAACAATCGGCCGAGTGGCTCCGCTCTAGACTTCACTAGGACAACAGATCTGTTGAGTGAACATTACTATCCAGAACTTCGTAAGGGATGTCCCAAAGCCGTGACGGTGATGGAACCTCTCTTTTTTTTTGTGAAATATGTACATTGACTTGATGGGTTAGACCCATTAATCTAAACACATGTATATAACAATTATAACAAAAATAACAAAAATAAAGAGGAGAGCTCAAAATGACTATAGTTAACAACGCAACACCTTGTAACCCACACGCCTCAGACGAGGTACGGGCAGTTTTGAATTATCTGAGCGAACTTTCAGGTAAAGGAATTATTACGGGGCAGCACACACAGACCACTGTACAAAAGGAGCTCCTCTATATTGAGGATGTAACCGGCAAGCTCCCGGCACTTTGCGGATTTGAACTTCTTGCTTATTCTCCTAATATTAACTATGAGGACAGCACGGAGGCGTGCCTGTTAGAAGTCGAGGAGAATAAAAACACACTCGATAATGCATGGGATTGGGTGCTGAACCAAAAAGGATTGGCAACCTTCACCTGGCATTGGTTCTCGCCTTTTGGCAGCCGGGATAAAGGCTTTTATGCGGAGAACACGACCTTTGATGCTTCTCAGGCAATCATTGAGGGTACAGAGGAGTATAAAGCCATGCTATCGGATATGGATGTAATGGCTGGGATTTTGAAGCAATTCGAAGATAAAAATATTCCGATCCTATGGCGTCCTTTCCACGAGTCGGAAGGCACATGGTTCTGGTGGGGAAGTAAGGGGCCTGAAGTTGCTAAACAGCTGTACCGAATTATGTATGATAGATATACGAATGTGCACAAGTTAAACAACCTCATTTGGGTATGGAATTCACCGCTGCCTGAGGGGTATGTAGGGGATGACGTAGCTGATGTGATCTCCAGAGATTTGTATCCGCCGAAGTACCAGCATACGGATTTGAACAAAGAATATGATGAGCTTGTACAAATTACACCTACGCCTAAGCCGGTTGCCCTTGGGGAAATTGGAGTCATTCCTAGCATCCAGCAGCTGTCTGAAACCAAAGTCCCTTGGTTGTGGTTTATGACTTGGTCAAATGATTTCTGTACTACAGAAGAATGGACAACGAAAGAGGAATTATACAAAGCTTACCACCATGATTACGCGATCACACTGGATAAGCTGCCGAAATTGTACTAAAGTATTGCTGTAAGGAGCAAGCTTAAGTGGAGGCTGATTAACGAAGCTGCTAACCAAAAACGGAGAAGGAGGACAAATCTTGGAGATAGGTGTGAGTACTTTTGTAGAAACAACACCGGACGTCCAAACCGGCAAGACCATGAGTCATGCGCAGCGTTTGCGTGAGGTCGTGGAGGAGATTGTTCTCGCAGATCAGGTGGGGTTGGATGTATTTGGTGTAGGTGAGCATCATCGCAGAGATTATGCGGCATCCTCTCCTGCAGTCCTGTTGGCTGCAGCTGCATCACAGACGAAACGGATAAGACTTACAAGTGCAGTAACGGTACTTTCTTCTGCGGACCCGGTTCGTGTGTTTCAGGACTTTGCTACGCTTGACGGGATTTCGAACGGTCGTGCAGAGATTATGGCGGGCCGCGGTTCTTTTATCGAATCTTTCCCGCTGTTCGGGTATGATTTGGATGATTATGATGAATTGTTTGATGAGAAGCTGGAGCTGCTATTGAAGCTGCGGGAGTCTGAGAAAGTAACCTGGGAGGGCGGGCATCGACCGGCCATTAACAAACTGGGTGTCTATCCACGCCCGGTTCAGAATCCATTGCCGGTGTGGATTGGCAGCGGGGGGAATAGGGAATCTGTGATTCGGGCAGGCCTGCTCGGGCTGCCTCTGGTTCTAGCCATAATAGGTGGGAGCCCAACCCAATTCGCACACCTCGTCCAGCTCTATAAAAAAGCTGCCGAGCAAGCAGGTCATGATGCATCCCTACTGACGGTTGCCTCTCATTCACACGGTTTCATTGCAGAGGATACCCAGCTTGCGGCTGATCGGTTCTTTCCCTCCACACAGGCCAGTATGAATGTAATTGGGCGGGAGCGGGGCTGGGGGCATTACAACCGCTCCACTTACGATGCCGCTCGCAGCTTGGAAGGGGCGCTGTACGTAGGCGATCCTGAGACCGTTGCGCAAAAAATCATTCATCTTCGCAAAAATGTAGGGATTACCCGCTTCTTCCTGCATGTTCCGCTCGGCACTATGCCCCATGAGGATGTAATGAGGGCCATTGAGCTGCTCGGGACCGAAGTGGCGCCGCGCGTTCGCGAGGAAATAGCTAGGTGGGAGTCAGAATCAATATAATGGTTGCTATAAAGACCTTTCTGGATCTCAGAGAGGTCTTTTAGGTATTCAAGCAAAGATCCGCCTCTAGTATTTGTTATGTTAAAATAACAATAAGTACTAATAAGAATAGGAGCCGTTAGAATGACTATTATGAAAGCAGTAGTACTCACAAAGCCAGGAGCACCGGATACTTTAACTGTTGTGTCTGATCAACCGATTCCGAAGCCGAAGGCAGGTGAGATACGTGTTCGTGTTCATGCCGTGGGCCTTAATCCGGTTGATTATAAGCTGGCCATGAACGGTCATCCTCGCTGGGAGTATCCATTTATTCCAGGTGTTGATGTTGCCGGGGTTGTGGACGAAGTGGGCGAGGGAGTCTCGCAATGGTATATCGGGGATCGGGTCGTTTATCACGGTGATTTCACAAAACCCGGCGGCTTTGCGGAATATAGCATAACTACGGCTCATACTGTCGCGGCTATTCCAGACGGAATTTCCTTTGAAGACGCTGCGGCATTTCCGTGTGCCGGATTAACCGCTTATCAAGCCATCCTGCGTAAAATGCATATGAGACCGGGGCAGTCCATTCTCATCCATGCCGGCAGCGGCGGAGTTGGCGGTTATGCTATTCAGCTGGCTAAGCTGTGCGGTGCTTCTACAATTATAACGACTGCATCTCCTCAAAATGAGGAATACGTCCGGGGGCTAGGAGCCGATATCGTGATTGACTACAATACGGAGGAGGTATATGCCAGAGTGATGTCCGTGACTGACGGGCAAGGCGTTGATCTTATCCTTAACTCGGTTAACCGGGCTACAGCCCAAAAAGACTTGTCCATTCTCTCCTTTGGAGGTCAGCTAGCTTGTATCGCCGGTGCTCCTGAGACGGTAGCAGATTTTCAACCCTCTACCAAGACCTTCACCATTCATAAGCTGATGCTTGGCGGTGCACATGGTTCCGGCAATCGGAAGGAAGAAGAGGATCTACCCGTGATGATGGAGCACTTCTTATCTCTGATGTTAGAGAAGAAGATAGATCCTCTGGTAAAGCAGGTTATTTCTTTAGATGAAATTCCTTATGGGTTGAAGCGGTTGTCAGAGAAGCATGTGCAGGGTAAAATTGTAGCGCAGATTTCCTAGATAGGCACGAATAGAGAACATGAGATAGAGTACTTCTTCAATAGGGTGAGTACCTATCTCATATCTTATCCTGC
Source organism: Paenibacillus wynnii (assembly GCF_000757885.1). Taxonomy (NCBI): domain Bacteria; kingdom Bacillati; phylum Bacillota; class Bacilli; order Caryophanales; family Paenibacillaceae; genus Paenibacillus; species Paenibacillus wynnii. The sequence continues at coordinate 2,226,736 of NZ_JQCR01000002.1, forward strand.
AAAAATTCTTTAATCTTCAAGAGGGTGGTATCCGAATCAAGGTTTTGGAGCAGATACTCCGATTCTTTCTTATAGATTACTTGCTCCGTATAATTCCCCAAATATTCTTCCACAATACCGGACGGAACGGCTTCCCGCTCTAAGCGAAGGCGGATATCATCCTTTGTAACATACAGAAAGATTCGAATGGCAGCATCCCCGAATTTTTGGCGAAACGCTTGAACCCCATCATGATTTACGACGACGATAGCAGCATTACGTAACTCCAAGGCTCTGAACAGCTCAAACTCCGAGATTCCATAATTGCCTCTTTCCAAATGCACCGTCTGAAAAAAATCCTTTCGTTCCAGCATGGCCTGGAATTCACCGTCAGAGATAAAGTGGTAATGCTCTCCGTTTCGTTCTTGCGGACGGATGGTGCGAGTAGTATACGGGTATACGTAGGGAATCCCGAGCAATAGGCTTAGTTGTTTGGCTGTATTCTTGCGTCCGGAGCCGCTCATTCCGGTAATCACGATGACCTTATCCTTTGAGGATTTCATCTTGTTCGTCTCAATAGGTTGGTTATTCGGCTCTTGTCTGATCGCTGATGTCTTTGGTGATTTCAGCCAGTCCCACATCACTTCTCCTCCTTTACATAACCGTTGTAATACTTACTAATTCGACAAAAAACTTCAAAATCCTAGTTTGCTCCCGCTGTTACTCAGCAACCTTCTGCATATCCTTGATTCTGTCACAAAAGTACCCCTTAACTCGTTTTATATGCAAAACCATAAGGAGTGTTTGCCATGGGAGAGTTGACATGCTTGGTCATTGGGGGGGGTTATGCCGGTATTCATGCGGTTCAAGCCATCCGGAAATCATTTAAGAGTGAAGAAGATAAACGAACCGTTCGACTGATTCTAATGGATAAGAACCCTTATCACCTTCGAAAAGTACTGCTTTTTAGACCCGCAGTCGGAGACGAAGATATTACGGTCCCGCTGACCGACCTGTTTCCCGAAGGAGTCGAGCTCATTCAGGGTGCTGTTACCTATATTGAATCGACAGAAAAAAATCTGCGGTATGAGGATGCCGCAGGAGCTGAGCATCGAATGAACTATGACATTCTTGTTGTAGCTTTGGGCAGCGTTTTGCGGCAACCGGAACCATGGCAGGGGGGAATGGCATTGGCGAGTATAGATCATGCGAGGAAGATCCGAGAGGCGTGGCGGGCTAATTTGAAGAAGGCAGTTGGGGAAACCAATGTACATGAACGTAAGAAATTAATGAGCATTGCGGTTGCAGGAGCAGGGATTAGCGGCATCGAAACCTCTGCCGAATTGGCGCATTATGTGCGTGAAGATGCTGAAGCTCTGGGACTGGATCCGGGCGAAGCAAAGATTACCTTATTCAATGCTAACCCGAGGCTATTTCCGGAAGGTCCGGCCAAAGTAGGGGTTAGATTGGAAGACTCACTTCATTCTAATGGGGTGACCCTCTCGCACGGGAGCAAGGTGGTGCAGGAGGAATTGGGGACATTGACCTTGTCTAGCGGTGAGACGATATCTGTAGGTATGTGTATCTGGACGCTTGGGTTGTTACCCCATCCTTTGCTGCAAAGCATCGGTCTGCCTGTCGATTCGGAAGGATATGTTGTCATAGATGCAAGCTACCGAGTGCAGGGAACCCAGGGTATATACAGTATTGGGGATTGTGCGCGGGTCGTTGACCCGGTTAGCGGACGGGTGGACGGAAAGACCTGTAAGGAAGCAATAGCTCAGGCCGCAAGGCTGGGAAAGGTAATATTAGCGGATATTACGGGGCGCTCCGCACCTACACATAAGGGGTTTATGGACTTTTTCTGTTTTGGCTTAGGACCGGGGATCGGGATGGCGTGGACACATAAGTGGGGGGTAGATATTATTTTTACGGGAAGGTTGGGCTCCAAATTGAGAAAATTTACATGGGACTCTGCAAGTTTGATAAAATAATGCAAACGTAGGATTTGGATAAGAACGGAAGTGATGAGATGCAAGAGTTGTATGAGCAGTACAGAGCGCTACTTTTTACTCTTGCCTATCAGTTGACGGGGTCCGCCTCCGATGCAGAGGATGTCCTGCAGGATGTATTCTTGAAGCTGTATGATGTACAGCAGGAGCGTTTAATTGAACCGAAGGCCTACCTGTGCAAAATGGTAACGAACCGCAGCTTGGATTTGCTGAAATCGGCTCGCAAGCAACGTGAACAGTATTACGGTGAATGGCTCCCCGAGCCTATTTGTACGGAAGGGGATGATTCGCTTGAGATGGTTGTTCGCGGTCAGCTGTTGTCTTACGCTATGCTCGTATTACTCGAAAGGCTGTCTCCTGCAGAACGGTCGGTATTCGTGCTTCGTGAGGCTTTGGGCTTTGAATACTTGGAGATTGCCGGGCTCGTTGGTAAAAGTGAAGCGAATTGCCGCAAGCTGTTCAGCCGTGCGAGAGGGAAAATGGGGATTACTCTTGAAGAGCCTATTCAAGCTGAAGCGGCGGGTGAAGTTTGGGTGAGTCGCTTCCTTTCGGCTCTTGAACGGGGAGATGTGAATTCGGTTGTATCTATGCTTGCAGAAGATGTCGTGTTGATCTCTGATGGAGGGGGCAAGGCGTTCGCTGCTGTTCATCCTGTGGAATCACGGGATCGGGTCTTGCGTTTTCTGCTTGGTCTTGTTCGTAAGGCACCCCAGAATGATGGCATGGTTATGGAAATGAGGGAGATCAATGGGCAAACAGGACTGGTGTTCCGTTCAGGCGAAATCATCCAGACCGTAGCACTTATGCTTGTTGAGGGTAACTTGATTCGCAACTTATATTTTGTTAGGAATTCCGATAAGTTGGGCAGAATATAGTAATTGTAATAAGCAGAGTGTCCATTTATACAAGATTCAAACTGAGAATCTTTGGTTAATATAGAGTAATAGAGTGTGTGTGTCAAAAAAGGCGAAGAATGTGAAGTGATGAACTAGTGTTTTAAGGGCAGCCTTGAAAATTGTGTTATTACCGCACAATAAGTTCGGTAATACATATTTCAAGTGGCTCCAAAGTTTTCGAAGATGGATTTCTTCGGTAACGAGCACGAAGTCGGAACCTTCCAATCTCCGCTTATTTTTATGAACATGCTCTTTTTTTATGTTCCATATAGATTTAACGAGGAGTTGCTGTTTATGTATAGTAGAAATAGTAAGAGAGCACTTGTGTGGATCGTATCCTTATGTTTAATTTTTTCATCATTCGGATTCGTATCTGCAGCTAGCACTAATGACGTGAAAGGCCACTGGGCTGAAGCTGTTATTAATAATTGGCTTAATGAGGGTTTTATAACTGGATATGAAGATGGTACATTCAGACCTGAAGCCAAGGTGACTCGTCAGGAACTTACTGCATTTGTAAATAGATCCTTTTCGTTTAAGCAGCTTGGACCCATTCAATTTACAGATGTAGTCAAGACGGATTGGGCTTATGCCGATATGTCAAAGGCTAAGGCGGCAGGATACATCAATGGATATGAGGATGGTACATTCAGACCCAGAACAGAAATTAGCCGCCAAGAAGTAGCGGTTATAGTCTCGAATTTACTAGGGTTGGGAAGCTCTACATCAGCCAACTCGTATATGGATGCAAAAGACAGCCCCGCATGGAGTAAGAGTGCTATAGGAGCTGTTAAAGATCGCGGAATCATGGGCGGTTATCCAGACGGAACCTTCCGTCCTGAGCAATCTGTGACCCGGGCAGAAGCAGTTGTTCTTCTGGATAGAGCATTAAAATCCAAGACTCCAAGCATTAATACGACCACATATGATAAGGCGGGAACCTATGGTCCATTAACTGGAGTTCAGGTAATCGAAGGTAATGTGGTTATCTCTGCTAAGGATGTAACCCTTCAAAATATGACGATCACAGGAGATCTGTTATTGGCTGAAAGTATAGGACAGGGTGATGTATTTCTTAAGAAAGTCACTGTATTAGGGAAAACAACCGTGAATGGCGGCGGTGAGAACAGTATTTTCTTTGAAGACTCTGTTCTTGGTAGTGTAATCGTCAATAAAACAAACGGCGCTGTCCGAATGGTGGCTTCTGGATCTACGATTGTTGGAGAAGTCATCCTGCAATCTAGCAGCACATTAGAAGAAACGAAGTTGACAGGTGAAGGATTTAAAAATGTAACCTTATCTGAAATCATGCCAGATGGATCCAAAGCGAAGTTGAGTGGAAGCTTTGAAGCGGTAAACGTGAATTCAAATAATATAACGATGGACATCCCAACGGGGTCTGTCAAAACATTGAACATGAATGCAACATCTACAGGATCTTCTGTAAATCTAGGGAATACAGCGAATGTGGGGTCACTTACTTTGGATGCTGTAGTCTCTATACTTGGAAAAGGGACCCTAGATAAAGCCCAATTTAATGTGTCGGGTGCTAGTGTTCAACAAACACCTACAACAATAAATGTAGCTGCTGGAATAAGTGCAACAGTGGATGGAAAGCCTGCCGTTACAACACCAATTCCAACACCAACACCTACGCCCACACCGACACCGACATCACCAACACAGAGTTATAGTAATACTAAAGCAATAACTAGTTTTGACTTTGCTGGACTTATGCCTACTGTTGGTGGCGTAATAAACGAGGAAACAAAGACCATTGCTCTGACAGTTCCATTTGGGACAAATGTAACAACATTGACTCCCAGTATCCTAAGCACAGGAATAAGTATAGTGCCTAACTCAGGAGCCATTCAGAACTTTATAAGTGGAGTGACCTATACGGTAACAGCAGAAAATGGTACAACACAAACCTATATGGTTACAGTTACAGCGAAATCAACCGTAGTAGCTGGAGCGAACATCACAATTCCTGCTCCTGCAAGTGGCATTACAGCATGGCTTGCTCCTGCAAATACAACTGTATTTGCCGAGGCAGCTAACATGACGAAACTCGTAGGAAATGGAACAACATCTACAATTGTAGCTCCGACAACATTTGGTGACTACCAATTGTTCTTGATTGATTCAGTGGATTCCACAAAAGTATCAAATTCACCTGTGGGAACATTAACAGTAGCCATAGGCAGACCTGTTGACCTTGGAGCATCTGGTAACTTTGTGATATTAGCAAAAGCAGGAGTTTCTAACAATCCAGGCTCCATGATCACTGGAAATATAGGAGTTAGCCCAATCGCGGCGACTGCGATAACTGGATTTGCTCTAACGTTAGGTAGTGGAGCTCCCTTTTCTACCTCTACACAGGTTATCGGACAAGTATTCGCACCTGATTATGCATCTCCTACCGCTAGTAACCTAACGACAGCAGTAAGCAACATGGAAACTGCGTATACGGATGCTGCAGGACGTGCCTCTAATTTTACAGAGTTATATAGTGGAAATATCAGCGGGAAAACTCTTGTGCCTGGCGTCTATAAGTGGGGTACGGATGTCCTGATAAATTCAGGTACAGATGTTACTCTCAATGGTGGACCCAACGATGTCTGGATCTTTCAGATCGCTGGTGGACTAACACAGGCAAGCGCTACTAAGATTATTCTATCCGGTGGAGCAAAGGCGGAAAATATTTTTTGGCAGGTTGCTGATACAATGGCCATTGAAACGAGTGCTCACTTTGAGGGTATAGTTCTTGGTAAGAAAGCCATCACCGTAGGGACTAATGCCTCTATAAATGGCAGATTATTGTCACAGACTGCCGTTACTTTGGATCAAAATACAATCGTAGAGCCAGCTTCTGCATCCAATTAAAAATCTTAACTGTAAATGTACTTCATATGACCCGTAAGGTGGAACCTTGAAAAAGGTGACTCTTACGGGTCATTTTTGTTTTATATTGTGTTTACTCTAAGAATTAGATCCTATTCTTGTCCATCCATTCAACAGTCCAATCAATTAGAGGCCTAACCTTTATGAATCGTACCTCTGCATTTCCCACTTTATGAATTTGAAGATTAGTTAAACTGTCATATTCGTTCCCTAATTTAATGAAATCCCCATCATCGACTGCTTGAGTCTTATAGGTGACCCATTCTCTCTTTCCATTCACGAACATGGCACTGCTTTCATCAGCAAAACGTTTGCTAGGGAAGTTGGCTCTGGTCTCTGCTAGATGCAATACTGTGTTTTTCTCATAACCGACTCCGATCAACAGCACATATCCATCTAATTCATACAACTTATCTACAGGGGAGTTTTTTCCAAAAATATTACTTAGATCATGCTCTTGAGTTATGTATTAAGCGTGTTTCCCTACAGCAGCTATAGATCTTGCCGGGTGATCGGATCTTTGTGCACCTGGCCACTTTCTAAACATTTCTGCTACAACACCCATGCCAATTGCCGGTGTGATTTCCTTGTCATAGGCAGGCCAGTGTTCACGAATAATGGGCCACCATTCCGCAGGTTCTTCCCAGTGTACTCCGGTGGAGGGGTCGAGGTTTTTCCATGTTTGAGAAGGCATCATTAGGGTCCCCTCTTTACCTACAAGCTCCAGAAGTGACCTCACCAGTGTTTCGGCTCCCCCTACAACAAAGCCCAGGTTTTTTAATGAGGTATGTACAGATATCGTTTGCCCCTCCGCTAATCCACAGTCCTCCAACTGCTTGATCAGATTCTCCTTTGTTAGGATTACCCTGGTTTCCCCTGTTTGCTTACCTTTGGTCATATCCATCCCTCCACTTTCAATTGAAAATAAAAAAACAACCTCGCTATAAATAGCGGGGTTGTCGCTGGCATCGCCAGAGAAGCATGGCCCTTAAGTTTCTTTTCAAGAGAACTAATTTTTTATTAATTATACTGATTTTGGATGATATTGGCAATCGTTTATACATCCGCGGCCTTTGGGGCTAATGAGATCAAGAAAAAATACAGCCGTTCTCCAGAATTCGAGTAAACTCATGAATCAGATAGAGGCTGTCAATCGAAAGGCTTTAACCCAATAGTTCATAGCAAACAGGCTCTCCGCCTAATCAGCGGGAGCCTGTTTTAATATTCAATCGTATACGGACTGGTGGTTGATGTCACATTTGTTGAGGATGAAGGAGATTTGATTCTCAAGACGATTAATATTCTCTTGCATTGCCGGATCCTTTGGCTCCTGACTATTGAGGTCTTCGAGCTCCTGCTTCAGCTGGTGAAGATCTTCGCTAGCATGTGCACAGTCGTAGTTACTTTCAAGATTCTCAAGCATGGTTGGGTACCTCCATTCTGTAAGTCGTCCTCTTTTATTATGGAGAAAACCACTACATTTATGCAGATTATAGTTTAGGTTTGAAATTATTTATGAATTAGTGTTTTAAATCAGAAAAATATGTTTATAATTAATATAGGTTGCAGCGTTTATGCGTCCGTTGTTTTGTTATGTCTGAAATAAATTTATTTTTTTCAATAAAGGAGGCAAAAAGGATTAGAAAAACAAAAAAAGGCACTTTTAGTTAACATTTTGGTTCCGCTTTCAATTAATTGATTACGCTTTCAACAATTGAAGATGAGAGAGGTGCACTTGAATGGATAAACGTACGGTGCGTAATTTAACACTTTTTATATTGGTTCTGGTCTTATTGCTTCCTAGTACGGTTCTTGGTAAAAATGGAGATAAATCAGCGGGCCAACCTAATAATAGTAATAGCAATAAGCCTTATCAGGATCACCAGGGAGAACCTCCGGTCTTCCAAAATGTATCGGTTCATGACCCTTCGATTGTAAAAGAGGGAGATACGTTCTATGTATTTGGCTCCCACATTGAGGCTGCCAAGTCAACGGACTTAATGAACTGGACGCGATTCACGAATGGGTATACTACACCCGGCAATGTGATTTTCGGGGATCTTTCGAAGAACCTGGCGGGGTCTTTTGCTTGGGCGGGAGAGAATGACTCCGATAGCAAAGGCGGATTCTCCGTGTGGGCTCCAGATGTATTCTGGAATAAGGACTACATTAATAAAGATGGGTCCAAGGGTGCTTACATGATGTATTACAGCGCCTCCTCAACGTATATGCGTTCCGACATTGGATTCGCAGTAGCCAGCAAGATTGAGGGACCCTACACCTACGGGGACACTCTTATATATTCTGGTTTTACCAAAGAAGCAGCTTATGACAACAACAGCGTAATAAACAAGAAATGGACGAATACGAATATTCAAAAGCTGGTGGATAACGGTACGGTGGCTGGCGCAAGACCTGAATGGTTCAATGCCAATGGATCTTTTAACAATGAGATGTTTCCCAACGCGATCGACTCCACGCTGTTTTATGATAAGAACGGCAAGCTGTGGATGACTTACGGATCCTGGTCCGGCGGAATCTTCGTGCTTGAGATCGATAAGTCTAATGGAGAAGCCATCTATCCTGGGAAAGATGGAACAACGGCGGATGGCAGACTGATTGACCGGTATTTTGGAACCAAAATTTCCGGTGGATATTATAAATCAGGTGAGGGCCCGTACATCAGATACGATAAGAATACGGACTATTACTACTTATATGTAACCTATGGAGGGTTAGGTGCAGACGGCGGTTATAACATGAGACAGTTCCGATCGAAGTCCCCAGATGGCCCTTATTTGGATGCACAAGGACAAAATGCAGTCCTGCCCGCAAATACGGATAATGCACTGTACGGTAACAAACTGATGGGCAATTTTCTTTTTGACAGAAAAGTAGGTGACCCTGGTACAGGTATCGGTACGGGCTATGTCTCGCCAGGACATAACTCCGTTTATATAGATCCTGCGACAGGCCAACAGTTCCTGATCTTCCATTCACGCTTCCCGCTAACGGGTGAGATGCATGAGGTTCGGGTTCATCAAATGTTTATGAATTCGGACGGTTGGCCTGTAGTGGCCCCTTATAGATATGCTGGGGAAACATTGGATAAGGTGAACACACAGGATTTGGTGGGTGAGTATAAATTCATTCGCCATGTTAAAGACAACTCCGCTGTAATTAGAAATTCTGTAAATATTCGATTGAATAAGGATGCTACTATATCCGGTGATGCAACAGGAACGTGGGAAAAGAGTGGCAAGAACCAAGCGGTAATTACCGTAGGTGGAATCACCTATAAGGGTGTGTTTGTACGTCTTTGGGATCCAACCTCAGAGCGGTATGTAATGATATTTACAGCGCTGTCTCACGAAGGAGTATCCATCTGGGGGAGTCAAACACAGGGTAAAACAGATACGGAGGTCGTGGCTGATGTTGCCGCCGATCTTAGACTGGGAGATACCGGCAATATAATCTCTAATCTTACACTCCCTACCGAGGGCACGTCACATACTACGATTACCTGGAAAAGCTCGAATGCCAGTGTAGTCACCGATACAGGTATCATTACTCGTCCTGAGGCAGGTGCCGAGAAGGTAACGGCTACACTTACGGCGACGATAACCAAAGGCAGTGTGACCGAGACCAAATTATTTATCATTACTGTGCTTCCTTATAAAAGTGCAGGGTTAATGGCGCAATATTCGTTTGAGGACAACTTAAATGAAGGTACGGGTCATTTCGGTGCCGGTGCTGTGACTGGAAACCGGATTGACAATACAGGAGGCACTATCACTTACGTGGAAGGGAAGAGCGGCAAAGCATCCGTATTTAATGGAGCTTCAGGGGTTCGGTTGCCAAATGGGCTAATCTCGAGCAATACCTATTCGGTAGCTATATGGTTGAAGCCTGAGGAATTAACGAACTTCACGACAACTTTCTTTGGTGCAAGAGACACCAACAACTGGTTAAGTCTCGTTCCTAAAGGACCGATAGCCGATGAAACGATGCTGTGGTCCGGCAGCGCCCGCTGGTATGATGCGGCTACAGGCCTGACCATTAGACCTGGAGAATGGACTCATCTGGCGTTCTCTGTGGATAACGGGGTAATTAAGGTGTACGTCAACGGCGCAGAGAAGTTTACAGGCACCAATTTCCCGAATCTCTTCACAACTACGGATGCCAGCTTCAGTCTGGGTGTGAACTGGTGGGATATCCCTTACAAGGGTTTGATCGATGAGTTACGGATTTATGAAGGGGCCCTGTCACCTTCCGAAGTGTTGAATTTAGTGAAATAGAAGGGTAAACCGTGATCTGGATTGGTAATTTGTAATCAAGTGAATGGTTGGTGTAAGTAATAAATAGAAAGAAGTCGTACGGATAACCCGTACGACTTCTTTCTATTGAAACGATATGTTGAAAATTAGAATCCATGTTTAACAATTGATTGTCAGAATTCCCCCAGTTCAAAAGTGGTGGGATGAATGGCAACGGTCTTCCTTCTTTGACTAATCCAACTTAAAACGATACATTAGAAGTATTCAGTCATATTACATAAAAGGTTGTGTTATTAATGGAGTTAGACTCTAATAACCATTCAGTGTTCTCACTTCATTTTCATCTTATTCTAGTCGTGAAGTATCGTAGAAATGTAATAGGCGATGAAGTATCGAATAGGCTGAAGGAGATATTCGAGTATATTCAGCCCAATTACAATATCACCCTCCAAGAATGGAATCATGACAAGGATCATGTGCACGTTCTTATGAAGACACATCCCAATACCGACATTTCCAAATTCCTCAACGCTTATAAAAGTGCTTCCTCTCGACTTATCAAGAAGGAATTCCCAGATATTCGTAAACAACTGTGGAAGGAGTATTTCTGGTCGAGAAGTTTTTGCCTAATAACTACGGGTGGAGCGCCTATTGATGTAATCAAAAAGTATATTGAAACTCAAGGTAAGAAATGAGGTGAAAACTTGCTGAAAGCCTACAAATATCGCATCTATCCAAGCCACGAGCAACAACAATATTTAGCAAAAGTATTCGGCTGCGTTCGGTTTATCTTCAATAGGATGCTTGCGGATAAAATCGAATACTATAAGCAAACCGGAAAGATGCTGGGCAATACTCCCGCCCCGTACAAAAAAGAGTTTGAATGGCTTAAAGAAGTGGATAGTTTGGCTTTGGCAAATGCGCAACTCCACCTAGACAAAGCCTATAAGAACTTTTTCCGTGATAAGAACGTTGGCTTCCCTAAATTCAAAAGCAAGAAGACGAACAACCATAGCTTCACAACAAATAATCAAAACGGAACCATAGCCATTGAAGATGGCCATATCAAAATTCCCAAGCTGAAGACAAAAATCAGGATTAAGCTACATCGTCAATTCACGGGGTTAATCAAATCTTGCACCGTATCCAAAACGCCATCAGGAAAATACTTTGCTTCCGTACTGGTTGAAACAGAAATGGCCCAACTCCCAAAATTAGATAAAAAAATCGGAGTCGATCTTGGACTTAAATCATTCGCAATCACTTCTGATGGAGATGTTATTGACAATCCAAAGCATCTAAGAAAATCTGAAAGGAGATTAGCGAAGTTACAACGCTCGTTATCACGCAAGAAAAAAGGTTCGAATAATCGCAACAAAGCAAAAGTTAAAGTTGCCAATATGCATGAAAAAATAGCTAACCAGCGTAAAGACTTTTTACACAAAGCTTCTTCCGACATGATTAACGATAACCAAGTGATCGTCATGGAAGACTTGCGTGTAAAAAACATGATGCAGAATCACAAATTAGCTAAAGCCATTTCCGAAGTGTCGTGGGCGATGTTTAGATCCATGATCGAATACAAAGCGTTATGGTATGGCAGGGATGTAATTATTGCTCCCAAGCATTACGCAAGCAGCCAATTATGTTCATGTTGTGGATATAAAAACGCTGAGACTAAGAAGTTAGGTGTCCGTGAGTGGACTTGTCCAGAATGTAACTCCCAACATGACAGAGACATTAACGCTGCGCAGAACTTGTTGAAACTAGCAATGTAAATTGCACTTACCGGGTTAGGGACTAGCCTATATGCTTGGGTAAACTTGGAGCAGTAGCTCTATTGACCAAGAAGCTCCCACCTCTAAGGTGGTGTGCAGTTCACTGGACTCTTGTTAAAAGATTAAATAGTATAAGGCGTTGCTTCTACCTTTTCAGCTTTTACAACAGCATCTTCCAAATTCGAACCTGACAGAGAGCTGTCTACTTCCCCAAGGTACAATAGGATCAAATCGAGGGAAATGAGGGCGACTATGACTAAGCTTATTGTGATGAAGCAAATGATGACGTTATCAGGTATTAGCACACGTACAACAAATACCGAGGAAATGGGTTCAAACGGGCGTTTGCCACAGCTTTGGGAGGACTATTTTCAGAAAAATATCGGGGCTCAGCCTGAAGTTGTTGATCCTCATCTGATCTATGCGCTTTATACGGACTATGAAAGTGATGCCACCGGAGCCTACACGGTTCTTATCGGGCATGAGCTAAATAACAATGGAGTCCAAGCGAAAACCCAGTTGAAACGCGCTGTCGTTCCAGAGAGCACCTATATGGTATTTACCACAAGAAAAGGACCGGGCTTCGAAGTGGTTGCTGAAGCATGGGGAGTGATTTGGGAATATTTCAACCAACCGCAAGAGGAAGAACGGAGTTACACGGGGGATTTTGAGGTCTATGATTCCCGAGATCTTGATCCGTCCAATACCGAAGTGAAGATATATATTGCCATTAAATAACATGATAGTTGTTGATAAAGAAAGCCCATGAGAATTTTCTCACGGGCTTCTTGTCTATTAGTTGAGGCGATTATCTTAGAATGCTGACGATCTGGTTCCGGCCTTCTTTTTTGGCTTGATACAAGGCTTTATCTACGGATTCAAACAAATCATTTAAATAGGTTTTGGGACTGTCCGTATGTTCTGTTCTAAAGTCCTTATTTATGGAGAGTAGTCCCATACTTACGGTGACAGATACGGGGTGGTCGGCGTTCTCAACAATCACTTTGTTCACTTCAACTCTGGCCTTGATGCGTTCAGCCAAGGGGAGTGCTTCGGATGAAGTCGTATTAGGCAGATACACGATGAATTCCTCACCGCCGTAGCGAGCCAAAATGTCATCTTCCCTCAGGGTTTGTTTGATAGTCTCCACGGTGCTGCAGATGACTTCATCACCAGCTAAGTGTCCGTAGTTGTCATTCACCAGTTTGAAAAAATCGATATCTAACAGAAATATGGCAAACGGTGTCTGACTCTTCCTATTCTTCATCACCTCATGCTCTAACTGCTGTGTTAAATAATGACGATTATAACACCCTGTTAAGCTGTCGGTAATAGCCATTTGCTTGAGCTTTCGGTTGGTTTGGAAAAGCTCATTCTGTATCCCGATTAACATTTGGTTACGCTCCTGTAGAATATCGTTCTGAAGAGTCGTCTCATCAAAGAGACTGCGAAGCTCAGTCATATCTTGGAACGTAATGATACGACCCACCATTACACCTCTAACCATGATAGGTGCCGCGTCAACTTTGATATATCTCTGGATATTCGTTTGCAGCCATTCGATTTCAATGTTCTCCAAGGGACTGTTTTTGTAAGTCTCAAGGAAGTTATCCGTTCTATTGTCAGAATGTTCTTTGGTAAAAATGACTGACATATCAAAAGCATCACCTATACGGAGGTTCAAATAAGGAGATAAGGATTGATTGATCTCCACAACGGTTTCACCCTCATCGAGCACCAGAATCCCAAGCGCAATGGTGTCAATGATATCCTGATGGGCAATAGTCACAATATCTAGAACCTTATCCCGATGAATGGAAATCACAAAAAAGACTGCAGATAATAAAATACCAAGAGATGTTAAACCCGGGATGACCGGCAGATACGAATCTAAAATAACATTAAGAAATATATCCATTATTACAAACGTTGTCATTACTAAAATCCCTTTAAACACTTGTTGCACCTGCTTCTTGATACGTTGCGAGCTACCGGATACTAAAGTTAAATAGATGATGTAGAACGAAATAACAATATAGATTATCATGACGATAACAATGCACCAAAAAATAGGGCCGTAGGTTCTCTGGATGTATCCGCCGTCCACGGGAAGAACAAACCAATCATGCGGATTGGTTATCACACCAAGGGATAAAACGACCGAAGGAATGAAGAGTAATAAAGACGATTTTATTCGCAGAAACTTTGATCTCCCTGTCAGAAAAATGGTGAAGAGAAGCCATCCCGTAGCCAACATAGAGGAATCGATAAATGCAAGCTTCACGTAAAATAACTGAAACATGGGGTTTTCTGTTGTTTTTAAAGCGAATTGACAGAAAGGCCACAGCATCATGGAAAAGTGAAAGACCAGGTAGACCTTGTGCAGATTGGTAATAGTGACTGAAGCGAAAACGTAAATAAATAAAGCGAATAAAAGTAGAAACAAAATAAGATCAATCCACACCACTAGATCCAATAGACTACACCCTCTTACGTTAAGAATGTCACTCTGATAGGCCGACTAGCGACACTCTATTATGTATAGTTTTTCCCAACAAAAAGTAATAGACCAACTTATTTACATTCTACCATATAAAAAAAGAAGCTTATCAAATTTAAACTTCAGCCTGGCCTGCCAATAGCTCTACAATGGCGTCTGCTGCTAACGGCCTGCTAAATAAGTAGCCTTGAATTTTGTCGCAACCTTGCTCCTGTAAATACTCCAGCTGTCCCGTCTTCTCCACACCTTCTGCAACCACACTCATGCTCATCCGTTTGCCGATCAGGATGATTTCCTCTACCAATGTAGATTGGTTGGTGCCTGTTCGAATCGTATCAATGAAGGACTTGTCTATTTTCAGAGTAGAAATTGGTAAGTGGGTCAGGTAGCTTAAGGAAGAATAGCCTGTTCCAAAGTCGTCCAGAGCAATTTTAATATTAAGATCTCTTAGCTGCTTCAATTTATCGCTAACGTAGTCGTAGGATTCCACCAGAACAGATTCAGTGATCTCTAATTCCAGATAATGAGGCTCCAGTCCAGAGGCCTGCAGGGTATCCACTACCAGTTCATTGAAATCGGTCTGCAGCAGCTGAAGCATTGAAATATTGACGGACATGGTTAGCTCCGTAAAGCCCTGCCCATGCAGTTTTTTTAGGAAATCACAGGCTTTTTGCAGAACCCAGGCTCCCAAAGGAATGATGATATGGGAATCCTCAGCAACCTTGATGAATTTGAGGGGAGAGACATAACCCAGCACAGGACTATTCCAGCGCAAAAGAGCTTCCAGCCCGGTAATTTTATTCTGCGCCAAGTCAACTTGGGGTTGATAATAGAGCTCGAACTCCTGTTGTTCCATGGCGGCATACAGCTGCTTCTCAATATTCATTCTCTCGCTGAAGTCGTCATTTAGGGGTTGGTCAAATATAACGTATTTGCCCTTTCCCGCATCCTTCGCCTTGTACATAGCGATGTCTGCCCGTTTGACCAGCTCCATAATATCATTGCCATGCTCCGGGTAAACACTGATTCCAATACTGGCACTGATATGTAGTAGACTGTTATCCATTTCAACTGCTTTTTTAAATCCGCTGAGAATTCGGCCTGCCATAAGTTTTATACTGGCTGCACCACTTAATGGATATAGAAGAATGATGAATTCATCGCCCCCGAAGCGGTAAACCACGCCCTCTTCCCCCACGATGGAAATCAATCTTTGACTTGCTTTTACAATGAGCCGGTCTCCAAACCCGTGACCCATGGTATCGTTGATATATTTAAAGTTATCGATATCTACAAACAGCAAGGCTGCATGACCGCTAGAGTCGGTACGGATAAATTGGGATGCATTCTCATATAAGGCCAGCTTGTTGGGCAGGCCCGTCAGTAAATCATGATAGGCCAGATGGTGCATCTTTTCTTCGTTCTCCGTAAGCTTGCGTTGATTATCACTTAGATGGTCGTACTGTTGTCGGAGTTCCTCCTCCGTAGCTGTTATTTCCTCGTAGGCAGATTCCAGGTTTTCATAGGTACGCATCAAGTCCTTATAGGCGACTCCGAGCTTTTCTTCTGTTCTCTTAATTTGTTTAAGGGTTCTTAGAATAAGACTGAAGATAATGAGAGCTGTCATAAAAACAAAAAACCAGCCCTTGAACATATTAATCCGGACAATGAGCTCTGAGTTTTTAGTAAAAGCGGTTACGGCTTTATCTGTAAAGAGAATCCATAAACACCCAACTATGAAATAAATCCCGGCAATTCTCGTAGAACCCCAGAGTGGATTGAAGCTACGCTTATTTATAGGCTCTAGGTCGATTCCTTCATAGGACTCCAAGCCTATTGTAGCGGATCGATTGATTCTTTTGCTGTTATCTCTTTGTAGCATATTGCCCCTCCTGATAGTCACACTAATCAACAACCTCGTATTTAAAATTTTCAACATCAATAGCTAAAATCCTCTATTCTTCAGCATATTCATTGTTAATACTATACCTTTTTCACATTTGTCGGGTTAATTATCGCTAGAACTCAACATGCTAATGTGCCTGCCCTGTTCTTTGTGATTTCGACAAAATACCCGAGTGAAAAAACGCAAAATAGCCTATAATTACACATCTTCAGAACTAAAAACCAACCATAATTCCCGAAAATTCACAAATTGTTCCCATAATATTCTAAGTGACTAGTACTTTTTCAGTAGACTCTGGAGTATACTTCGCATGTAAGTAAGTGTTTACTAACATTTGGGAGCGAATGAATTTATGGGGAAAACACTCATTCATACGAAAGAGGGGCTTGTGTTATCGGCGATTGAGGTCATAAACGACGTTGGTATTAGTAACTTATCCATTCGTAAGGTAGCTTCTCAGCAGGGTGTTACAGAAGCAGCTATATTTCGTCATTACAAATCTAAAAACGAGCTTCTGCTAGCGGTACTAGATTTCTTCTCTAAATATGACTCCGATGTTTTTGCCACAGTAGCTTTAAAGAAACTAACTCCAACCGAATCCATTCATTATTGTTTGAATACATATGCTACCTACTACGAGAACTACTCTGCGATAACTGCAATAACACAAATACATGAAGTATTTCGCAATGAAATGGAACTTCGAGAGAAAATCGACACGATCATCATGGATCGGACCCATTTTATGAGTGGACTTATTGATGAAGCTATTCAAAAGAATGAAATCGCCCCTCATGTGGACAGCGAGCAACTTGCCATCATAATTTGGGGATACTTTCGTGAGGTTTGTATGAAATGGCGGATTAGTGAATACGCATTTCCGCTTAGAGAGCGGGTGCAAGAATCACTACATATGATTTTGAGAGCTTTTAGTAAGAGGGAATAGTACGTACTGGAGAGTTTAGGGAAGGTGATAACAATGACCGAGGAATACATCAACGAGCCCATGCTTGAGATGTTTATCTATGAAACCTCGCTTCTGCTAGAGCAACTTGAACAAAAAATGTTGGAGAATGAAAGTAACACCTCCTACAAAGAAGAAGTGATCAATGAAATATTCCGTCACATGCATAGTATTAAAAGCTCCGCTGCGATGATGTTGTTCAATGATATCTCCAAGCTTGCCCATTCCATTGAGGATCTTTTCTATGTAATACGTGAAGAGAAGCCAATGCATATTGAATATTCGCTATTGTCTGACCTGGTTTTTGAGGGGATTGACTTCATCAAGGTAGAAATCCTCAAGATCAAAGCAGGAGATGAGGCAACGGAGGATTCCTCTGAGTTAATTAAGCGCATCGAGTGCTATCTAGAACAATTAAAAGAGAATAATCCCGATCTTACGGCCTCAACAGGCACCAACCATTCGCAAAAACAACAGCAATTTTATATATCCAATAACAAAAAGATAGAAAAGTCTAATCATAAACATACCTACCAAGCCCGTGTTTTTTTTGATGAGGGTTGCGAGATGGAGAACATCAGAGCTTTCACTATCGTTCATCATCTGAAGGATTTTGCAACGGAGCTTCATCATGAACCCAGCGACATCATTGAATCTGAGGACAGCGTAGAGACGATAAGAACAACGGGGTTTTTGCTTCATTTCAAATCGAATCGCAGCTATGACGAAATGCATCAGTTCTTTTCACAAACGATCTTCCTACGGGATTTGGAATTAATCGAGCTGGCTCCAGAAGAGACGGAACCGGGGACTGGTGTTCAGCAAACTCCTGTCAAAGTCAAAGGGCAAGAAGAGTATAAAACCGTAAATGCGGCGGCATCCATCATTAGTGTTCAGGTGGACAAGCTGGATCGTCTGCTCGACTTGGTGGGTGAGATGGTCATCGCCGAAGCCATGGTAACCGAGAATCCGGATCTTGAAGGCCTGCAACTCGATAATTTTCAGAAGGCTGCCCGCCAGCTGAAAAAAATAACCAGTGAAATACAAGATATGGTCATGGCAATTCGTATGGTTTCGCTATCTACAACGTTCCAGAAGATGAATCGGCCTGTTCGGGATATGTCCAAGAAATTAAATAAAGAAGTGAAGCTGAACCTGATTGGTGAGGAAACAGAAGTAGATAAAAATATTATCGAACACCTGTCGGATCCCCTGATGCATCTGATTCGGAATTCAATGGACCACGGATTGGAATCTCCGGAGGAAAGGGAACAAAAGAATAAACCGAGGGTAGGGACGATCACGCTGGAAGCCAGAAATATCGGCAGCGATGTTCTTATTGTTATTAAGGATGACGGAAGAGGATTAAATCGAAATAAAATATTACAAAAGGCCCAATTGAACGGACTGTTAAGAAGGCCTGAACACGAATATACGGATAAAGAGATTTACAATATGATCCTTCAACCAGGATTCTCTACTAAAGAAGAGGTTACAGAATTCTCCGGCAGAGGTGTAGGCATGGATGTGGTGGCCAACAATGTCGAGACCATTGGCGGAGTTCTACAGGTGGATAGTGTAGAGGATCGGGGAACCGTGATAACGATCCGGATTCCGATCACGCTGGCTATCGTAGATGCCATGAATATCCGAGTGGCTGGGTCCAAATACACCATTCCAACAGCTTATATAAGAGAGTCTCTGAAACCAAAGGCCTCCGATCTCATTGTGGATCCGAATGGAAATGAGATGATTATGGTACGTGGCCTTTGCTACCCGTTAATCCGATTACATGAACGATTACATCAATCAACAGAGCGCAGCAATTTAACAAATGGAATAATCATGATTCTTGAGAATGACGAGAAGGGATTCTGCATTTTGGCGGACGAATTGATAGGCCAGAGGCAGGTCGTTGTAAAAGCCCTCCCAAGCTTATTTCAACAGCAGTCGCACAAAGTGGAGGTCCTAGCAGGATGTACCTTGTTAGGAGATGGAAGTATCAGCTTAATTCTGGATATTCCCAGACTATCAAGTTAATATTAATATTTTTCAAGGGGAGTTGATCTATCCATGTCCGTAAATATTCAGGAAGAATTAGAGGAAGATACGCAGAAGGGCAAATTTTTGACATTCATTATGGGTGAGGACTTCTATGGCATTGAAATTAATCACGTTAGGGAGATTATTGGAATCCAACCGATCACGGAAGTGCCGGATCAACCTGAATATCTACGGGGAATTATTAATCTCAGGGGTAAAATCATTCCCGTGATGGATATACGATTGCGTTTTGGCAAAGTGTTCATGGATTACAACGACAGAACCTGCATTATTGTAGTGGACATAGAGAATGTATCCCTAGGACTGATTGTAGATGCTGTTTCCGAAGTGTTGTCCATACCTGACACCGAGATTGTTGCTCCTCCTGAAATGAATAAGGGCGGCCATAATTTTATAAAGGGAATTGGCAAGGTCGGATCTGAAGTTAAGCTGTTGTTGGATTGCAAGACACTGTTGGTCAAAGGCGCATGGGATGGAAATGAACAGCTAGATACATTAGGAGGATAAACAAATGAGATGGATAAATAACTTAAAAATCGGAACAAGATTGATCTCTGCATTTATTATAGTGGTATTAATGACGGGATTGGTTGGATTTATAGGAATTCTAAATATTAAGCAGGTAAATGATGACTATACCAATTTATATGTTAACTATGGTGTGGCCTCTGGAGATTTAGGGCATGTTGGCATGGATTTCCACAATATCCGCGCAGCGATAAGGGATGTGCTCATTAAGAAAACGATTAAAGAACGGGAGCCTTATATCACAAAAATTAAAGCATTAGATACCAGTATGGAAACGTTCTTAGGTAAATTCGAAGGCAGTATTCAATCGGAAGAAGTACGCGTAGCCTACAATTCCTTAATGGAATCCCTTAAGACCTATAAAGAAGTCAGAGAAAAAGTAAGTACTCTGGCTCAAGAGAACCAGATAGATGCGGCAGTGACCTTGTTCTATGGGGACGCACTTCAGCCTGCTATCGAGGCTAACGATAATTTGGATAAATTGATCAAACTGAAGGAAAGCGGCGGTCTCAAGAAGTCAGATGAGTACTCCATTACAGTTAATAATACAGTCAATACAATGATTATTATTGTTGTTGCAACTATAATCCTTGCTATCGCTTTAGGCTTGTTCGCCTCCCGGATTATAAGTAAGCCCATTAATCGGTTAGTTCATGTGTCTGAGCAAATGGCCAACGGGAATCTAGATGTAACTATCGATACTAGCACTGAGGATGAAGTAGGGATCTTATCTAAGTCATTCATGAGAATGTCTAATAACATGAATGAGGTTCTAAATAATATTAGTTCTGCAGCAAATCAGGTGGCATCCGGTGCGAGACAAATGTCTGAATCAAGTATAGCTTTGTCCGAGGGAGCAACTGAACAAGCCAGTTCGGTTGAGGAGCTATCCGCCTCTTTAGAGGAAATTTCCTCCCAAACGAAGCTTAATGCTCATAATTCCAATAACGCCAATCAATTGGCGGTGACCGCACAGCAAAATGCAATCCATGGTAATGAGCAGATGGGCAGTATGCTTCGTGCGATGGAAGAGATCAACGATTCATCCATCAATATTTCTAAAATTATTAAAGTCATTGACGAAATTGCATTTCAGACCAATATCCTGGCTTTGAATGCAGCTGTTGAAGCGGCGCGTGCTGGGCAACATGGTAAAGGTTTTGCGGTGGTTGCTGAAGAAGTACGAAATCTGGCAGCAAGATCAGCCAGTGCAGCTAAAGAAACTACAGCGATGATTGAAGGCTCCATTAAAAAAGTAGATGTGGGCACGAGGATTGCGAATAATACAGCTGTTGCCTTGCAAAACATTGTGGATGATGTTGCTAAAGTAGCTGATCTGATCAGCAATATTACTATTTCCTCTAATGAGCAGGCCTTAGGTGTTGCACAGATTAATCAAGGAATTCTCCAGGTTTCACATGTGGTACAGACCAATTCAGCAACCTCAGAAGAAAGTGCGGCTTCGAGTGAAGAATTAACGCAGCAGGCGCTAATGCTCCAAGAACAAGTCAATCGTTTCCAACTAAAGAGAGCCAATCATTCTATGGATTATGACAGAGAAAACTTGTCTATTAAATCATACCCTTCCAAGGAGTCGTATGTTCATAATGAAGCTGCCGTGACGAGATCCAAACGTGTGACTAGCATATCGTTAAGTGATAGTGACTTTGGAAAGTATTAAAAATGATATCCATAAACAACCGAGAGTTTAGTCGTCTAAGCTCCTATATTTATGCGCAGCTTGGCATCCATCTAAGCAACGAGAAACGTTCAATGGTTGTGGGTAGGCTCCAGAATGAATTGATACATTTAAAAGTGAATTCATTTAGTGAGTATATTGATTTGGTATTGCAAGATAGGACGGGACATCTCGTCAATTCTCTAATCAATAAGATAACTACGAATCACACTTATTTTATGCGTGAGGAAGAGCATTTTGCATACCTGAAGGAAACCCTTCTTCCTAAGTATTTACATACCCTGAAGGAGAAGGATTTACGTATATGGTGTGCAGCCTGTTCTACGGGGGAGGAGCCCTACACGCTTGCCATGCTTATGAACGACTTCTTTCAAAATGACAGACTGGCCTGGGATACGCAAGTCCTTGCTACAGATGTTTCAGATCGTGTGTTGGAGCTTGCAAGAAAAGCGGAATATACCCATGAACAGATTGTTCCGCTTTCTCCGCTTTGGAAGAGTCAATATCTTAAGAAGAATGAGAATGGAAATTTCACCTTTCATGAAAAAATTAAGAAAGACGTTATTTTCCGAAAATTTAACTTAATGGAGCCCAATTTCCCTTTCAGGCGTAAGTTTCATATCATCTTTTGCAGAAATGTTATGATTTATTTCGATATGGAGACCAAGACAGAGCTGCTCAATAAGCTGTATCACTCCTTAGAAAGCGGAGGCTACCTCTTCATCGGACATTCGGAGTCTATTAATAGGGAATCTACCCCATTCAAATACATTATGCCTGCTGTCTATCGAAAGGAATAAGTAGATGAGGAACATTAAAGTGCTGATTGTGGATGATTCTCTTCTCTTCCGTGAATGGTTGAGGAAAGGGCTTTCCAATCATACAGGTATTGAAGTGATTGCAACAGCTGTGGACGCTTATGATGCGCGTGACAAGATATTGCAGTACGGGCCTGATGTCATGACTTGTGATGTCGAAATGCCCAAGATGAATGGTTTGGAATTTATTCGTAGACTGCTCCCGCAATATCCATTACCCACTATTATGATTAGCACTGTAAGCACTAGGGTCTTTGATGCCTTACATTCAGGAGCCGTTGATTTCGTATCCAAGCCCTCGAATATGACCGCCGGAAATATGCAGATATTCTTTGATGATCTGATTCAGAGAATCAGAGTAGCAGCAAACATCAATCTTGAAGAATTAAGGCGGGATCAAACTACCATGAAACCTATAGAGCCGCGAACGGACCCATCCTCCCCCATCCGGATCATTGCGATGGGTGCCTCCACCGGAGGGACGGAGGCGATTACTAGTATTCTCAGAATGTTACCTGTAACCGTTCCTGGAATTGTTATTGTTCAGCATATTCCCTCCGGTTTTTCTAAAATGTTCGCTGATCGTCTGAATCAGCTCTGTGAGCTCTCTGTGAAAGAAGCAGAAACGGGAGATTATGTAGAGTCGGGAAGAGTCCTAATTGCACCAGGCAATCAGCATATGATCATTCATAGAGTAGGTAGTGCATTTAAAGTAGAGTGCTTTCCGGGGGGGAAAGTCACCGGTCACTGTCCCTCGGTGGATGTGTTATTTGATTCTGTAGCCAAAGAAGCGGGGAATAAGGCCATCGGGATTATCCTCACAGGCATGGGATACGACGGATCAAAGGGGTTGTTAATGATGAGACGCAAGGGTGGAAGAACTATCGGTCAAGACGCTAAGTCCTCTATTGTCTACGGCATGCCCAAAGCGGCCTTCGATGTTGGAGCTGTGGAACGACAAGCCTCGCTAGGCCATATCCCACAACTCATCCACAGGCTCTTACAGTCATGACAATGAAAGTAGTAGGTATCGGGGATGCAGCGATTTCAATTGATCCCATGGATATTTTAAAGACTTATGCTTTATCTACCTGTGTAGCTGTTACCGCATATTGTCCGATTCATAGAGTAGCAGGAATGGTTCACATCGCTTTACCCGCCCCTTTATATGGGAATGTAGGTACTTCCTCTATCTTTCGATATGCTAGCACGGGTATTCCACAGGTGTTCGATAGAATTAGAATGCAATGCGGCTGCCGAGCTAGAGATTTAATTATTCATATCTATGGAGGAGCTGTAGCCTCCATATCGACTGATCATTTTATGATAGGTCCTCGGAATGTTGAAGCAGCGAGACA
The DNA here is from genome assembly GCF_000757885.1 of Paenibacillus wynnii. NCBI lineage: Bacteria > Bacillati > Bacillota > Bacilli > Caryophanales > Paenibacillaceae > Paenibacillus > Paenibacillus wynnii. Next base: position 2,250,419 of record NZ_JQCR01000002.1, read on the forward strand.
GGTGCTTGATAGTCTGAATGCTAAATGCCGCTATGAGGACACAGGAAGAAATATCAGCAGGACACTTGAAATGAATGTCGCTGATGGATGTATCAATGTTACTGCATTACCCCTTGCATTCTAATCTGATTGCGAAATAGGTGAGAATATGGAACATAAGCATGGAGGTTTACCGGCATCTGCTTTAAATATAGATCAGATCTCAGCTGTATTAGCTTGCATCGGGGATGGCGTTATTACCACCGATCTGAATGGTAACGTTAGTTATATGAACCCTGCAGCTGAGGAATTAACGGGCTGGAGTATGGTTGAAGCTATCGGAACGGCGTTTGACCGCATCTTTTCACTTATTAATGGAGCAACTGAGGAACCCTGTATTTCTCCTATTACAGTAATTGGGCAGAATGAACCCTTTAAGGGACTTGATAAACATACCATGCTCATTACCAAGCTGGGTGAAAGACGATACGTGTCTGCCAGCTGTTCCCTTATTAAGACCTCGGAAGAGTTCGTCACGGGGACGGTAGTTGTGTTCCGAAATATAACAAAAATAAAGAGGATGGAAGATCAACTACTCTTGGAGCGCAATAATTTCCAGGCCTACTTTGAATCGGCACCCATTGGGATGATTTTGGTCGATGAGACGCTTAATCTGATTCAGGCGAATGGGGCAGCTAAGGAATTCATCAGGTTAAACCCCTTAAGTGATAATAATAAAATGAGGATTGGTGACCATCTAAGCTGTATCCACAGTTTTGAGAAGGGGTGTGGAAGCGGGGCAGCCTGCGGGAACTGCGACTTGTACAAAAGCATAAAGAATGTAATGCAAACGGGCAATTCCACCCTAAATTTGGTTACTCCCTATACCCGGCTGGAGATGGGAGTTGCCAATCATTATTGGTACAAGATCAGTATCGTGCCGATGAACTCCCGTGGTCAGAAACAGATATTGGTTATCCTAGATGATATTACGCAGCAGAGAAAGACGGAAGAACAATTGACTCAGGCCAAAGACTACTACCTGAGTATGTTTGAGAAATTCCCTACGCTGGTATGGAGGTCGGGTCTGGATAAGAAATGTGATTATATCAATAGAAGATGGAGTCAGTTCACCGGTCGAAAACCTGAGGAGGAACTCGGATTTGGTTGGGTGGATCGTATTCATCCGGACGATCGTTCCGCCAGCTTGCATAATTATAATTATGCGTTTGATCAGCGCCATTCCTTCGAGAATGAACATCGTCTTCTCCGTTATGATGGTGAGTATCGTTGGGTATTGGATGCAGGGAGTCCATTCTATGATATGAATGGACAATTTGATGGATTTATCGGGGCCGTTTTTGATATCACCGATCGCAAAAATGCCGAAGAAGTACTGGATAAGTACAGAATTTTGTCCGAAGAGGCAAATGACACGATCCTCTTTGTAGATTCTGAAGGCCGTATTTTAGATGTTAATGAATCGGCCATTCATAAATACGGGTATAGTAGACAACAGTTTTTGGAATTAACCGTGTTTCAACTGCGCGCTAACGATTCAGATATTGTAGAACAATTGAACAAGGCAGGGCAGGAAGGTGTCATTTTCGAGACGGTTCATTATAAAAAAGACGGCACTCCCTTTCCTGTCGAGGTTAGCTCAACGGGTACTACCATTGGTGGTAAACGCGTAATTATGAGTATTATTCGGGATATCACGGAACGTAAGCGCTCTGAGGTGGCACTTCGCGACAGTGAAGAGAAGTATCGGCAGTTATTCAATAATTCTACGGAAGCTATCTATCTTCATGAGCTTATCGACAGCTCAATGTTTAGCCGATTCATCGATGTGAACGAGGTGGCATGCTCATGGCTGGGTTATTCCAGAGAAGAGCTGATCGGGATGTCTCCCTTGAATATTAATAGTAAGCCCTACCATAGTAAACTCATTAACCTAAGAGAGAGCTTGCAGGTCGGTGTCCATTACACCTATGATTCTGTACACATTACCAAAAAAGGTGCGAAAATTCCCGTGGAGATTAAGGTTCACTGCTTTAATCTGATGGGCAAGAAGGTCTTGCTCTCTATGGTGAGAGACACTACGGAGAGAAAGAAAGTCGAAAATGAATTAAAAGTGGCGCGTGACGAGGCAGAGCGGGCAAATAAAGCGAAGAGTGAATTTTTAGCCAATATGAGTCACGAAATTCGCACACCACTAAATGGAATGCTTGGCATGATTGATCTGACACTGCTAACCTCCCTCAACAATGAACAAGCAGACAATTTACATACCGCCAAATCCTGTGCTAATGCATTGCTCGTATTAATCAATGATGTTCTAGATTATTCGAAGCTGGAAGTTAGGAAAATGAGAATGGATCAGGTTGATTTCCCGCTTCAAGAATTAATAGAGAAGACGGCAAAGACGTTGTCCCCGAATGTCTTAGCGAAACATTTGAAATTCAATTATACCTTATCTTCACAGGTTCCGAGCTTCGTCTGCGGTGACCCTAACCGGTTACAGCAAGTGCTCAATAATCTACTGCATAATGCGATTAAATTTACAGATGCAGGCTGTGTAACCCTTTCGGTAGAGCGTCAGGAGGTGCAGAGGGACTCCTTGATGCTTTTATTTAAGGTAACGGATACAGGCATTGGAATTGCCGAACAAGAACATCCGAAGTTGTTCAAGACATTTAGTCAGGTCGATAGTTCCATAACGAGAAGATATGGTGGAACAGGGCTGGGACTGGCTATATCCAAACAGCTTGTTGAAAATATGGGCGGGCAAATTTGGGTAGAGAGTACTGAAGGACAGGGCAGTGTGTTTTACTTCACCATAAAGTTCAAACCAGCGCAATCCACCTCTGTTATGGAGAGGTCTAAGTCTATAGATATTAAGTTACCCCGTCTCAAACGGTCCATATTAGTAGCCGAGGATGATCCCGTTAATCAGTTGGTTATGACTAGAATGTTAAATTTCCTTGATTATGAAGTCGAAGTAGCAGGGAGCGGAGTCGAAGTTCTTAAGGGTTTGGAGCGAAAAAGCTACGATTTAATTTTTATGGATATCCAAATGCCTCTAATGGATGGGCTAGAGGCCGCACGCAAGATCAGAGAAAGAGAGGCAGGAGTCCGACATACTCCGATTATTGCGATTACAGCCTACGCCCTGCAAGGTGACCGTGAAAAATGCTTGGCAGCAGGGATGGATGATTATCTTCCCAAACCCATACCTATGGAAAAGTTACAGTCGGCTTTGGAAAAATGGACAGAACCTACTATAAAGATCTCTCTGGACGGTGAGTTAATGACTGCGGCACTGAACCTGTCGCCCAAAAACGTTAGCGATGGTGAGGCCCGTGCAACATTACAAATTTATATAGAGGAATTGGAGCATATCACTCCAGACCATGATTTAGCCCGAATTGAAGATTTGGCTCACCGCCTCAAAAATCAATGTATTGAAATCGGGAATGAGGAGCTCAAAACCACTTTCTTTCGAATAGAATTAGCCGCCAGACGTGGGGATATGGGTGTGGTCATGGAACACATCATGCGGCAAAACTGGAATATACCCGGTATTATCAATAACCGAAAGGAATGAAGGGTATGAAGATATTAATAGCAGAAGATGATTTAGTTAGCCGTAAATTTTTGAGTAAATTCCTTGCCCCTTATGGAGAAGTAGATACGGTTGTAGATGGTTTGGAAGCGCTGGATGCCTACTTATTATCCTTGAAGGATAATGCTCCGTATGACTTATTGTGCTTGGATATCATGATGCCTCGAGTAGACGGGGTGAAGGTGCTCAAAGCTATACGCGATTATGAAGCCCAGAAGGGGGTTTCTCCGGAAAAGCGCTTGAAAGTTATTATGACCACAGCATTGGCTGAAGCGGATAATGTGAAGCAATCTTTTGAATACGGATGTGAAGCTTATGCAGCCAAGCCCATTAATACAGACAAATTCATTCAAGTTTTACGCGAGTTAGGCCTGATTTAGCCTGATTGAATAAGACTCATGGATAAGCCTCATTAACAAATGCATAATAGTACCTCTCCCTAACCATGCTAAAAGGGAATATGAGCATGATATAAGGGAGGGAATACACTAATGACACGTTACAATTCCAATCCAGTTGGGAATAACTTTGTATCTCAGGTCCATAATTCAGTTGATGCACTGCATGGCGCTGTATCGCAAGCCTTAAGCCACCCTACAGAGCAGACTATTGAGCAGGCCGAAAACAGTATGGAGACTGCTGAAAATGCGTTAAATGAAACCGACCCAACTCGTGGAAATCAGGGTGTGGATCTGGCTGAGCAATTGCTGGCTGAGGAAAAGAGCAGACTGGGTAAACTAAATAAACAATAAAACCTTCATTTAGAAGGGTATAGGTTCCTGTTTGACAGCCTGTGGAGCTTTTAGGAGTTCACAGGTTTTTTTATTTCCAATTTTAGTAATGCAATTTTTGAAATTAAGAGAAGCAGGACAGGAGTCGTGCTCGATAGGAATGGAGACTATTCTATGAGACTTCGCAGCCTCACAGGCCCTATTGTGGCCGTGTTATTGCCTATAATATGTTTTGTAATGTTAAGAAGACAGCCTTCATGGGATAACAGTTTTGTGGCACCCCGAGGTCACTTTTATATTGTGAGTTTTGTAGCTTTATTGGCAGTGGTGATTGCCTTCACGGTAGGAACTGCGGGTAGACGGGTGCGGAATATTAAAGTTAGTTTTCTGGCATTGTCTTTTATCTCCTTGGCAGAAATGTTCATGATACATGGTTTATCTACCCCCGACTTCCTCCTTCATGCCAATCATTTGCCGGGTATAAGTGCTCCTCTAAGCGTTCTTATGGCGACCTTTTGGTTATGGCTATCCTCATTACCCTCCGATTATCGATTGATAGGGTATTTGTCCCGTCATGAGAAATATCTGCTTCCTGTATGGGCGTTAACCTTGGGAGCTGTAGGTGCGTTTAGTGCTGTATCCTCAATTATTTGATCATATAAAACTCAATATTTATCCTTTGAACTGGACTGTGGTTGCTGTCACTGCGGTACTCAACCTGATAACTGTATATCGCTATTATCGTTCTTATCTATATTCTCAGTTCCCCTTGCAAATTGCTATTGTTTATAGTTCAGGCTGGTTGATCGTAGCTCAAATTATCATCGTGACGGGTGAGGTCTGGCAGCTTAGCTGGTGGCTGTATCACTTCCTCTTATTAGCCTCGGTAATCGTTATGCTGGCAGGACTCGGCAAGCAATACGCGGCGAATCAATCTATGGCAGGTGCGGTTCGTGCTTTGTTTACAACGGACCCTATTGAACGAATAACAAGCTCCATATCACCGAGCGTTAAGGCATTGATGGCAGCAACAGAAAGCAAGGACACTTATACCGCCGGCCATAATTTCAGAGTAACTGTATATGCGTTAAAGATTGCGGAGCAGCTGCAGCTAAGACCGGAGCAGCTTCGTGCCATGGCCCATGGTACCATCATTCATGATGTGGGCAAAATTGAAATACCGGATTCCATCCTCAATAAGCCGGGAAAGCTTACTCCAGAGGAAAGAACCATTATTGAGAGACACCCCGTTATTGGATATGAGCTATGCAGAAGTCTCGGCTTTATGAGAGAGGAATTGGAGATCATCCGTTCCCATCATGAAAAATGGAATGGGGAAGGATATCCAGACCGTTTGCAAGGTGAGCAAATTCCATGTATGGCCCGAATTGTGGCGGTAGCTGATGTTTATGATGCGCTTACCTCCGACCGTGCTTACAGAAAAGGATTATCTCATGATGAGGCGATGGCGTTCCTGAACGAAAATAAGGGAAGCCATTTTGAACCCGCCAGTGTTGAAGGGTGGGAGCGTGCGTGCAGGCAGGATGCGTCGATCACCCAAATCGCTGCGGAGACCCTAAATGAAAAGACAACTAGGTTGACGTTATCGCTTCACCCATTCCACAAATAGCCTATAGTCATTTTCTACTTGATCGGTATAGGCGATAGCCCAATTAGAAATATAGCGGGCGAATGCGTCTGGGTCCGCTCCCATGGCTTTGGAGATTTCCTTTTCACTATGGTAGGGTAGAATTCCCATATCCACATCTGCATCGGCTCGGGCATGCAATTTGGCAGTCAGACGAGCCATAATCACAAGGACACAACTCATATCGTCTATAGTCTCTATATCTTCTGTTTTTAACCTCTTCTTATAAGGTGAGCGTTCACGGACATAAAAGTCTCTTCCACCCATCGTAAGGAAGCCCAAGTACGGGTCTGATTTATGGTGCATCGCCTGCTGTGTGGCTACCACACGTTTGCCTTGGTGGGAGAAGTGCTGCCAGAACGAATCGGAATAAGGCATGAAATAGGCGGGCACAGGGATACGTACTTCCTTCGTTTCCAGTATGGTATCGTCTACCCCCTCTTTCTCCACACCACCCTCAATGAGTACATAATAGCGATCCAGTCCTATAGAAGCCGTTCCAGATCCATGCTTGACAGCTATGTCCTTAATGCGATAATGCTCCAGATCCTTGCTACGTTTGATGATTGTGTCGGTATAGAAATTCCAGGCATCCACAAGCCGGGCTTGCTCCGTAACGGATGGAACAGCCAGTTCTGCGGTTTCAAGGAATATCCGGTCACTCTGCATCAAGGCGGTCACCTTTTCCAGAAAGTGTGCCTTCCTGCGTTTCTCCAGCTTACGGAGTAGTTTCTTAACCCGTCCACTGGCTGCATCCGCATCCATGATGAAATCCCCCGGGTCTTCCTTGCCGGCGGTGAAACGATTGATTTGCTTGTAGTAGGCATTTACATAGGTTTCGATATTGTTCCGTTGGTCTTTCTTGTCGTATCCAAGCTGCCTTCCCACGAGGGCGATGCTGACTGTCATACGCAGGAGATCGTACAAATAAGAGCCTACATAACCCTCGTCAAAGTCGTTCACATCATAGACGATAAGTCCGTCTTCGCTGCGGAAAGCTCCAAAGTTCTCAAAATGCAGATCTCCCTGAATCCAGGTCGGGCGCTCCGTTGAAGTGTGGTAGGGGAAGTACTGCTGTGTAGTATCAAAGTAGAACAAATAGGCGCTCCCCCTGTAAAAAGAAAAGGCGCTCTCCGACATTTTATTATATTTCTCCGCCCGTTTACTTTCACTAAGAGCCATAATGCCTCCGTCAAATTCATCAAATACCGATACTAGTGTGTCCTTTCGAAGCTTCGTCCGCGTGAGAATGACTCCGCTCGTGATCGTTTCATCTATCATAACAGGCCCCCCTTTGGTAAATTTGAACCTATCATAGCTTGAATATTTACTTTTCGCAAAGAGTTTGTGCCGGAGTCGGTAAGTGTTGCAATATTTAAAATTAATGTATATACTCCAATTAAGAAGTGATTGATCAATAACCAACGAAGCAAAAAGGAGTATATTATGACCAAGGCACCAGCATTCGAACCTGTTATTAAATCGTCAGAAACCATCTCTGTTAATCGTAGGGAGCAGATATTGGAGGCGGCAGTTGTAGTTTTTGCAGAGCATGGATACTTTAGAGCCACTACGGCACAGGTAGCGGAAAGGGTAGGTATTTCCCAGCCTTATGTTTTCAAGGTTTTTAAGAACAAGGAGGAACTGTTTGTAGCCGCTCTGAAAAAAGCCTTTGAACGAATTGTTCAGACCTTCGAAGGCATACAGGCTTCTCCGGAAAATTTGCTTAAGGAAGCCATTAAGGCTTACGAAGTGCTGATGGAGACACATCCCAATGAGATTATTTTGCAAGTGCAGGCCTTGGGTATTCGGGATGAAGAGATTCGCCGAACCATGCAAGAGGGCATGCATCAGGTAACAAGTCTTATGGAGGAAAAGTTTACGGCAGCAGGGATGGAGCATCCTGAAGTATGGGTAAGCAGTTTTATGGCCAACGGAATGTTGTGCAATATTTCGATGGCGCTTGGAATGCCGGAATTGAAGCCAAAGCATCTTGAGGAATAGTATAAGTCGGATTAGACGCAGCGAAATAACCGGGGATATCAAATCATGGATATTTAGCGGTGGACGGCATTTATCCTTATGGTAGAAGACGGAACGAGTTGCCTATTGATGAGGAATATCCTAAGAATCCGCATACGATAAAGGGTAAGGTAAAGCTTGAGTTCGAGCGTATGTTTTTCAGCCCACGTTGGGATCAGGTGAAGGGACTAATTGTGCGCTTGCCGGATTATTATGGACCAACCGCCAATGAGGCCTCTTATCTAGGCTCCACGTTTACCGCAATCGCTGACGGCAAACCGGCCATCTTCATTGGGAATATGAACGTTCCCCGTGAATATGTATACCTGCCGGATGCAGCTGTTATGATAGTTGAGCTGGCTAGCAGAGAAGAAGCTTACGGACAGAATTGGAACATTCCGGGCGGAGATGTCATCTCCGGCAGGGAGATCGTACGAATTGCACGCGAGGCAAGCGGCATGTCCAAAATGGTACTTCCTATAAGTAAAGTGGGGTTATCCCTTCTGGGCTTATTCGTCCCCGTCATGAAAGAAATTGTGGAGATGCTGTATCTGACCGAGGAACCGCTGAAGTTAAGCGGCAGCAAATATGAACGTTTAGTGGGTCCGATCCCGGCCACTTCCTATACAAAGGGGATTAAGGAAACAATTGATTCCATTAAAAGCCGTTAATCAGCTCTGTATATCTGATTGTGAAATATAACATATTAACAAATAGCGGCCTGTTATTGGAAGATACAAATGGTCTTGTACGGAGATCTGTGATACTATTTACTCCTATATAGAATGAGGAAGTGAGCTACCTGTGATAACCATTACCATTCCAACACCGGATGTTTCGATTACCAAGCAGGCTAATCCTGTGCTAAGCCACATTTATGGATTTACCGATTTTATTCAAATTCCACGCGATTATGGTGGTATCTTCATGTTTTACAACGATGATAATGAGCTATTGTTCGTCGGCAAAGCAAGAAAGCTGAGACCCCGCATTAAGAAGCATTTCGAGGATACTGTATCGGTAATGAAAGACCACCGGGATGAAGTCACCAGAATTGATGTTTGTCTAATTGAAGATCCTGTTCACAGAGAAATCTACGAGACCTATATTGTGAATAAAATGAAGGCCAAATACAACGTGGAAAAAGTATTGTATAAGTAATATTGCAAAAATAAAAGGGATGTCCTAAAAGCCTACATGGCTGAAGGGCATCCCTTTTATTAGGGCTGGGTATAGCTGCTCTTTTCTAAATTTGTTATGAAGTCTTCGTGTAGGGACTGACCCGGAATCCGACTTAGGGCATATAGCACCGATCCGGTGACAGGAGAGAATTTGGACTGGACCACTGTATAATGTCTACGATTGCTCAAGGCTAATAAGGCTGTGAGATTCTTTTTAAAATAAGGGCTATTAATAACACTTCCAGTAAAGGCAACTGGAATAGGATCTCCGCTAAATGAAGGCGCCAGTAGTTCTATACCTATTTTGATCTGATGGATGGCACGGTCGGATACCCTTCCGGCAATACCGCTACCCTTAGAAGCTGCCTCTGTAATTATCGGTGTGAATTGTGCAAATGTTCGGTCGCGTGATCTTCGGTCTTCCGTAAAGCCTTGGCGTGCCAAGCTGTGAAGTTCTTGAAGAGTATGTACTTTCCAATGTTCTAACATCGAATGGATGAGTGCTGAATCGCTCTCGACCCCGTTGCCAGCCAATACCTCGTATACGGTGTCATAGGCAATGAGTCTTGCTGCGCTTGGCGCGTAATGATGGAAGTTGAAGTTCCGTATGTATTGTCCGTCTTCTGTTAAAGCCGTTACGATAGAGCCGGTGCCTGACAAGGCAACAATCCCTGGTTTCGTTAGGAGAGCGCCGTAATGCGCGGCGACAGCGTCGTTGAAATGCGACCTCGGACAGGTGAGGCCTTCAACAGCGGTTAGTTCCTGCACCCACTCCAGGTCCTCTTCTGTGTCATATCCTGCTATTCCGGCAGCCAACCCGCGAACCTGTTGGAATTCTTTACCCGCAGCTGCTAGAGCTTCTATTATCGCTTGATTCACATTTTGCTTAGCCTGCAGGTCTCTATATACAGAGGCAGAACCTGTTTCCATGTAAGATAGTACGTTTCCCATCAGGTCACTAACCATAATTCGGGTATGGGTTCCTCCCCCGTCAATTCCTATCACAACATCCTGTGTCTCCAGCATAAATAGAAGCCCCCTAAGCCCTCAGCTAATCTTTGCTTCCATTATACGATAGCTGAGGGGCCAGGCGGCGACATTTATGCTCTTTTAACCCCCAACGCTTCGATTTTCTTCAGCCACTTCTCTCGAACGTCTTTAGGTGAGGTTTTCACCATCCCTATCTCAGTAATCCACACGGGCTTTACTCCGCAAAATTGTAGGATTGCTCGCTTCATAATGAGATGTCCAGCCCGTTTAAGCACCAATCGGTAGTACCATGGTGGAGAATCCATCGTCACAATAAGGCGTGCGGTTTTGCCCTTCAATAGTTTTTCGATCGAGTAGGAATTAGGTTTCGTATTAAATGAATACCCGGGAAGAAATACCCGGTCAATGAAGCCCTTTAATATGGCAGGCATGGTTCCCCACCAATTCGGATAGACGAATACAAGATGATCCGCCCAGCGAATAGTCTCTTGTGCTGTTATTAAATCTTTTTCCAGTTCGGTTCGTTGCTGATACCCATGTTTAAGATTAGGTTCAAAGCTGATGTCGCCAAGATCGATTACACGAACGTCCGCGCCCGTGCCCACAGCACCTTTGGCGTAGGCTACGGCTAAGGCGTTGCAATAACTTTTGCGATTGGGATGTCCTATAATAACCGCTATATTGTTCTTCAATTGTATTCCTCCTTCACCGTGATAAGATGGATATACTGCAATCATAAGTCTGGAGCTCGGCGCAACAAATGATGAAAAGCGCAAAAATCTTGTTCTTTTGTGCAAATAAAGGAGGAGAGTCCCGATTGAATAGTCATGGCGTGTCTGTGTCTTTTCTATTTCCTGTCATGAAAACGCTGGTGCACAGAGGTTATGATTGGAATGCTTTCTGCGAATATGCTGCCATAGACACCAGCTTACTGCTAAACACAGAGGCGCGTATTCCAGCCGAGGATTTTGAACGTATAGTTAAGGCAGCCGCTTTATATACAGAGGATGAGTGGTTTGGTTTGCATCAGGGACAGGGTATGAGTATTTCTGATTTAGGAGTTCTCGGTTATGTCATGCTGCATTCGAAGACATTGGGTCAGGCATTGGCGGCCTATCAACAATACAATTTTATTATTTGCAGCGGATTTAATGCAGATCTAGAGGTGGAGGGGGAGGATATCCTTATCTCTATGGTCCTCCATAATTCATCTAAAGCCCCCAGCCGTCACTGTATAGAGGATATGACCGTTTCTTTCTATCGAATGATGCTCGGCTTAAGCTGTAGAGCCATTCCTGTGAAGGACGTTCATTTCATGCATAGTCCACCTTCCCGTACAGATGAATATATAGCTGCGTTTGGATGGGTACCGCAGTTTAATCAGAAGTCCAATACTCTGCGCCTTGGCAAAGAAATTCTGGATTATCCTGTGTTAAGTGCGGACCCGCGCCTGCTGGGAATCTTTGAAGCTATCGCCGAGGAGGTTCGCACTAAGCTTACTCAGGGCACCGTACTTACGGAGGAATTGAACCGATGGATTATTGAGTGTATGCCGACTCACTTTCCTACTCTGCAGGAGGCAGCCAGGTATATGCGAATGAGTGTAAGGACACTGCAAGCCAAGCTTAAGAAGGAGAATACCGCCTATAACCGTATGGCCAATGAGGTTCGCAAAGAACTTGCGCTCCGTTATCTGGATAAGCCGGAATACACGATCGCTGAAATAGCGTATCTGCTCCATTTTTCTGAGCCAAGTGCCTTGCAGTCCGCTTTTAGAAAGTGGATGGGGGTTACGCCGGGAGAATATAGACAACGTGCAGCAGTCGCGTCTAGATAGATTCAATCTATATATAAGAACAAAATGAGGTGAGCAAATGTTATTGGTAAGCTCCTGCCTGGCAGGACTTGAGGTTCGATACAACGGCACGCATAGTTTAAACCATAGAATTCATGAGTTGGTTCGGGAAGGCAAAGCCATGATGGTATGTCCCGAGTTGTTAGGAGGGTTATCCACGCCGAGGGAGCCTGCTGAAATTGTGGGTGGTGATGGAGAAGATGTGCTGAATGGAACCGCCAGAGTTAGAATAGAGTCGGGCAGGGACGTGACAGATGCCTTTATAAAGGGAGCCTACGAGACCCTTAGGATAGCCAAGGAAGTGGGCGCCTCAATAGTTGTTCTGAAGCAAAACAGTCCCTCCTGCGGAAGCACCCACATCTATAATGGTGAATTCTCGAACACAAAAATACCCGGATATGGCGTTACCGCAGCTTTGTTAATCAGAAACGGTATTAAGGTTATATCTGAGAACAACCTGTCGGAAGTGCTTGAAACCCTTTGATGAATGAAATCAGTTGAATTGTCCACAATAAGCAGGATGTTCAATTGATGCTCAAAGGAGAATATAGTTCATGAGAAGCCGTTTTTTGAAGTTAACCCTGTTAGGCATGTTTATCGTTTCGATGATCAGCCCGGCAGCGGGAGCAACAGCCAGAGCATTAGAGGATAAAGAGGTTCATGCACACAGCCAATGTTTGAGCCCGTCAATGGTGCAGCTAAACAGCAACCTTAGGAAGCTTTGGATCGACCATGTGATATGGACCCGGAGCTACATTGTCAGTGCACTTGCGGGTTTGGACGATCAGGAACAGGTACTTGCAAGGCTTCTGCAGAATCAGCAGGATCTTGGGAATGCGATAAAGCCTTATTACGGGGAAGAAGCTGGCAATAAGTTGGCTGGTCTCCTGAAAGAGCATATTCTTATTGCGGGAAAAATAGTAGCAGCTGCAAAAAGTGGAAATCAGGCGGATGTAGCAAAGTACAACAAAGATTGGTATAGAAATGCCGATGATATCGCTCAGTTTCTCAGCAGCGCTAACACGAATTGGACGAATAAAGACTTGAAGGATCTACTGTATCAGCATTTACAGTTGTTAACTGAGAATGTGGTGGCAAGGCTCGGCAAGAATTGGGATGCAGATATCAAAGCGTTTGATAAAGGGGAGAACCATATTATCAAGCTAGCCGACGTTCTCTCGGCAGGAATTATCAAGCAATTTCCCGATCAATTTAAATAAGTGAAATAGGAGTAAGATCAAGGCAGCTGTCCGAAGACAGCTTGCTTCATATTAAAAACCACCAAAAGTGAGCAAAGCAGCGCTACTCCGGTTATTGGAGAAGCGCTGCTTTGCGTTTTTGTTCATTGAAGGCTTACATTAGCAGACCATTTGCAAGTGAAAGCCAACGGTTAAGTATACGGCGGCAAATCGTCTACCTACATGGGTTTCAATAGGTATAGTTGCACAACGTACACTTATATTTCTCACTTAGCACACTTAAGGGTGGTTAATTGCACTTTCTACACTTATTTTTGAGTATTCCGGGGTTTAACCGACATATTCTTGTTTTTAGTTGCACAAAGTACATCTATCGATACATCACAGCGCCAAAAGCTAGAAATAAGTGTATAAAATCAGACTGTTGAGAAAGTCCGAATTTCAACACGACACCGCGTTAATTTGGTATAATATAGATAACTTTGCTAGAAAGCGCGGTGTCTTATGTTAAACGAAAAAGATCAAGGGGATAGCGGAAAATATCAAATGGAGATGGTTTGTTTAGACCAGTTGGTTCCCTCCGATCACCTCCTTCGTTTGGTCGAAAAACATGTGGATTTTTCGTTCATTACCGAAAAGGTACGCCCTTATTATAGTGCAACCCAAGGAAGACCTTCGATTCCACCCATCCGTTTATTCAAAATGATGCTGATTGGCTACCTGTTTAACATTCGTTCCGAACGCATCCTTGAGCAGGACATTAACGTTAACCTTGCCTACCGGTGGTTTTTAGGCCTGGGCCTTAGTGAACCAGTTCCGGACCATTCCACGATTAGTTATAACCGGAATGGACGATTTCAGGGAACCGATGTCTTCCAGGAAATCTTCGACGAAGTGGTGCGGCTTGCCATTTCCCACCGCATGATTGCGGGGCGGCTCTTAATTACAGATTCGACGCACATCGAGGCGAATGCCAATAAAAATCGTTATACGCAGCAAATGACGAGTGAGTCCCCGCACGCCTATCTGCAAGAGTTGGAGACCGCAGTCCATGAAAGCCGCCGTGCTCACGGGAAAAAGCCATTAGCTCCTCCACGCGGGAAACGGGAGGAGGAGCCCAAAAAACTGAAAGTGAGCCTGACTGATCCAGAGAGCGGCTACATGAATCGTAAGAACAAACCGGAAGGATTCTTTTACTTAGACCACCGGACGGTTGACCACAAATACAATATGATTACCGATGTGTATGTGACGCCAGGCAATGTCAATGATTCAACCGTGTATATGGAGCGCTTAACCCGGCAACTGGAGACCTTTGGTTTTCGAGACACCCTCGAAGCCATAGCCTTGGATTCCGGATACATGGTGCCCCATATTTGCAAACAAACGACGCCATGGATGACTGTAATTGCCGAGCGGAAACCACCCAGCAAACCCGGCTTTCTCACGAAAGAAGACTTTACCTATGATGCGAAAAAGGATGTATACGTATGTCCATTAGGACAACCACTCACGTACCGAACGACGAACCGACAAGGCTACAACGAGTATATATCATCCAAGGGGCACTGCGCGGCTTGCCCGAAAGTCACTCAATGTACTGAAAACTCCAAGCACCAGCGTACGATTCAGCGGCATGTATGGGAAGACTTCAAAGAGAAAGTACACCAAAACCGGAAAAGTCCCGAAGGCGAGAAAATCTACAAATACCGCGCTCAAACCATTGAGCGTAGCTTTGCTGATGCCAAAAATCTCCACGGGTACCGTCGATGCCGAATGCGGGGCAAAGCCAAGATGCAGGAACAGGCATTGATGACGGCCATTGCACAGAATCTGAAGAAAATGGCCCGTCACTTAGCAAAGATGGAGGCCTATGCTTTTCATTTGTGTATGAAAAAGAGTAACCTTCACTACTTTAACCGTCATTTGGGTTTCCGCATGATATTTGCAGCTTGAAAGTTTGCTTTCTCAACAGTCTGATAAAATACATCTATTACACTGACTACCTCCGAATTTTCGGTAGGTAAGAAGTTTGTGTAAGCGAGAAGAAAGTAGTTTTTTGGATGTTGTTTGTAAGTGTGGTTGTAGATTGGGATGTTTCTTCCTGCCCTTCCTGCACCGGGTATCGCACTTCAAACATCTCGTTTAGTTGAAGGAATGAATGGTAAGTGTAATTTGAAAACCATAGGAGCGATAGTCTATATAGGTTACATTTACCGTGAGGTATAATGTCTACCACCTCTCTCAAGAAAACTCATCCTTAAGGCATGGATAAATCCACTGCCGGAGGTGAAATAGGCCCTCGGATACATTTACCAAAGTTAGATATAAAGGCTCACTTACATAGGTCGTAATTAAACTATAATAGATTCGTGAGTGCTCGACATATTTTGACATTTATAATGAGGTGATAGTATAGATGATCTCTCCCTTTTTCAAAAAGAAAGATTCCATGGAGAAAGACTCAAAATCGGGTATGGGCCAAAAGTTACAACCTGTTGTAGAGCCTGAGGAGGAACAAGACGAATTGGATACAGTCGAGGCTTTATCCGGTCTGATCTCTACAGGTAAAGCACAATTGGATAAGAAGTCATTGGATTTGATCTTCGCGGTTGAGCAAATTATACAGTCTAGACAGCATGCCGAGACCAACAGTCATGAACTTCAGGATCGGTTAACGCATTCAACTGGACATGTAGAACGGTTAAACCGGGATATGAAGAACCTGAACAAGGTTATTGAAGAGAAAGAAAAGAACATCCTAGAGCTTGAGCATAAGTTGATTGAGAAGAATCTGAAGGTAGATCAGGTAATAGAGGACTATCGTGAACTTCAGACTACTATGGCTGCTGAGATTGACGAGTTAAAGAGCAGCATTGATCTGGAACAGCAAAAGTATGTGAGTGTGGTTCAGAAGCATAATGAAGCCCATTCCGATAAGCTCAAAAAAATAAATGATCTGGAAGAGAAACTGGGACGTGTGGAAGTTGAGAACTCGCATCTCAAGCAGAAGTATGACACGATACGTCAAGAAAAAGCTTACCTATCCAGCATGATTAGTGACTTTACCAATCGTATGACGTTACCCTTTGGCAATAATACCTTGACAGAGCGTAAAGACGGAAACGGAGATACATAAGAATTCATGCCAGCAAATGAAACCAATACCCTGCTAATGATTGAGTTACTGTCACTTGAGCACATACTGACAGGTTATCAGATAGAGGTAGGTCTAACCCGGAATGACGGTTATGCAAAATGCGTTCTTACTATTGATGAATATACATATACTCAGCTGAATTTACTCGGTCCCTTTAACCTTGGCAGGGTGCGGTTATCACTCTATCCCAAGTGGGACCCTTATCGAAATATACATTATAGTACACTTATAAAAATGAATAGAACCTTTAGTGAGACGTTGTATTTTGCATGCTCTGAATATTATGTATCGCAACTTCTTCAGTTAAAACAGCCAGAGAATCCCCACAACGAAGATGTGATGGTTAATCAACCGGAACTTCCCACTACTAAACCTGCACAGCCTATATACGGAAAAAGTAGACAACGATTTGGACGCATAGCCTTAAGGTGCATAATGTTCAGCGTTTTGCTGTTATTACTAAGCCTGCGATGGGATGACAGCTTATTAACGAATCGAGTAGAAGCGCTCGAGGAACCGGTGAATGTTACCCTGAAGGGCGACTCAGTTAAGCTTGCACAGCCTCTTGTTCGTACTGCATCTATCCAGGCTGAGCCCACCGATTCTCTTTCCGAGGATATTGTAGATCCTCCAAATGAAACGTCTCGGATACCCAGTAATGAGTTTGATCTGGATGCAGATACCTTTGAATATGGATTGCCAAAAGGCTATGTGGCCTTAACCTTTGATGACGGTCCTTCCCGTTACACCAAGCAAATCGTAGATATTCTGGTTGAGCACAACGTTTCAGCGAACTTTTTTTTTATAGGAAGGAATGTTCTTCATCGTCCGGATGAGGTGAAATACGCCCATGAACATGATATGCCGATTGGCAATCATTCTTGGGATCACAGCGAGATGACCGGGAATACGGATCAGGAGAATGAGGCCAATCTTCTGAAGGTAAATCAGGCTCTGGTCGATATCATTCAATCACCTATTACAATGTTCCGGCCGCCTTACGGTTCTATTGATCATAACTTAGCCGATAAGGTGATGGACCAACAGATGAAGGTGCTGCTATGGAACCGCGACCCTGAGGATTGGAGAGCCAAGAATCCAGAGGAAATCTTGAATTATTTCCACAAAGCGGATTCAACCGGCGGAATTTTTCTCCTGCACGAACGAAAATTTACTGTAGAGGCCTTGCCTGAAATCATTGAGTACCTTCAAAGTGAAAACTTGAAATTCGCCATATTTAAATAATTCTCCAAGCGTATCCGTTCATAGGGTGCGCTTTTTTTGCAGGTTTTCTCCTTGTTTTAATAGAAAAAATTTGAGACAATGAAGTTTGGTTTATTATAGCTTTGAAATGAGGATCAATAATGAATAAAGAAAACATATATGGATTAACCTTTGAACAACTGACGGCGTGGCTGTTGGAATACGGTCATAAGAAATTCCGGGCTTCACAGGTCTGGGATTGGCTGTATAACAAGCGGGTAACCAGCTTTGTAGATATGATAGATGTGAATGCCGGGTGTATTGAATTACTGGCTGAGAATTTTGTGATACTAACGTTGGAAGAACACACCATGCAGGAATCAGCAGATGGAACCATTAAGTTTTTGTTCAAGCTGGCAGACGGCAATCTGATTGAAACGGTACTGATGAGACAGAAGTTTGGTTTGTCCGTATGTGTTACCACTCAGGTCGGCTGCAACATTGGCTGTAGTTTCTGTGCGAGCGGACTGTTGGCCAAGAGCCGAGATTTAACGAGCGGGGAAATCGTGGAACAAATTATGAAGGTCCAGCTACATTTGGACCAAGCACAGAAGGATGAATTGGTGAGTCATGTTGTAGTTATGGGCATCGGCGAGCCGTTTGATAATTACACCCATCTGGTCAACTTCCTGCAGATTATTAAAAACAACAAGGGGCTAGCTATTGCCGGTAGAAGAATTACGGTATCCACCAGCGGTCTTTCCCACAAAATTATTGATTTTGCAGATGACAATTTACAGGTGAATCTGGCGGTTTCCTTGCATGCGCCTAACAACGAGCTTCGGACGCGGATTATGAAGATCAACAAGGCCATTCCCATTGAGAAATTAATGGAAGCTATTGATTATTATTTAGAAAAGACGAACCGGAGAATCACGATTGAATACATTCTGATGAAGGATGTAAATGATAAGAGAGAGCATGCACTAGAGCTGGCTGAACTCCTTGCAAGCAGAAAGCCGCTTGTGAACGTAAACTTAATTCCTTACAATCCCGTGGATGAGCACAGTCAATATCAAAGAAGTGAGCTGGAATCAGTGCGTGCGTTTTATGATACGCTTAAGAAGCAGGGAGTTAGTGTAAGTACACGCCTGGAGCACGGTGCAGATATTGATGCGGCTTGCGGACAGTTAAGAAGCAAACAAATTAAAGTCTCTAAGGATCAAAGTCCAGCTCTAAAAGTCTAATATAGGCGTTTCTGGCCAAAATGTGATACGATGATGGAGGAATTTTAGAAAAGAGGCGGATAAAGAGATGTTGATGATTACGAACTATACCGTAGATGTATTAAAAGATCCTTTTGGCATATTAGCCGGCAAGCGGTATGAATTTAAGCTTGATCTGGATATTCCGGAGGATGATGAGCTTCATTCCGAGCACGGAATATATGCACGGATTATTCTTAAAGTAGATGAGGATCAAACAAGCGTAGTGAGTAACGATCTTCTTGAGAGAACAACAGATCGTTTACTGGACTTCGATATGGAAGCTGAAGAAGAAGAGGCAGCGATTCTTTTCTGCAAAGAGCATATACCCGCGTAATGATGAACTGGGGCTGTCTCAAAGTAGAAATTTTTGACGAATGAGATAGCCTTTTGTACTTCAAAGCCGTAAAAGCTAAAAAACGAGCCAGTCTCCGGTTATTGGAGACTGGCTCGTTTTCGATTTTGACCCATAATGCCTTACTTTGGCAGATTATGGGCAGCGAAAGAAGAAATTTTTGAATGTTTCCGCTGAAAGTAGCGGAGAGGACGGAACGATTGCGGAAAGCGGTAGCGGTCGCCTTTGTGTCCGGATGTACACTGCTAAGAGTAAATTCAATACATCTGGACACAACAGCGATTGTAGCAACGGTCCGTCCGCGGAGCGTCCTCACATGCACAACCGTCTATCGGACTCCAAAAACAAGGGGCTGAAGCGACCTTTTAGGTAAAAATACTACTCATATAATGATGGATTTGCTTATTCCACCAAGGCCAATCATGATTTACATCGGTCCCCCAATAATCAATCTGCGCTGGAATATGCTTATGATGGAGAATATCATGAAGCAGGCGGGTCTCATGAAGCATTTCATCCTCATACGCGCCCTGTCCGCAGCAAATGATAATTCGGCTTTGCCGATATTGGTTAAGGTAATGGTCATCCTGCAGCTGCGGCAGGTAATGAAGCGGAGAATTTAGGTAGACTGCACCCTCTCTGTAATCGCCGAAGAAATAGTGGGTAGAATATACCCCGCTTAAGGAGATCAATGAATCGAAGAAATGCGGGTGACGGAAGAAAAAGTTGGCACTGTAGTAACCGCCCATGGAGCATCCGGAAATTAAGATTTTCTGCGGTTCTCCCGCGTTACTCCATTGACTTTGTTGAAGAATTCCCGGAATCAGCTCCTGCGAAATATACTTATCGTATTGCTCATGCCGATTGATCTTATCCTCAATGTTCCAGTGCTCCGAGAAAAAGGTTTCCTCATCGATAGAATCGCAGGCCCATATTTGCAGCTTGCCGCTGTCAATGAATTCGCGAAGGGTATCTATCATTCCGGAATCCTCGTATTGATAGAATCTTCCGAGTGAGGTAGGGAACACAAGCATAGGCTTGCCCGCGTGGCCGTATATTTTATATTCCATATCTTTATGAAGAAAATGACTGTATTCCTTATGATAGCTAACCTTCATTCCAGACTCACTACCCTTCTTCTTGTTGAATATACCTCACGATGTCCCTAACTTCATCTAATAGGGTAGAACGGAATTGATAGGCGCTGTTCCCTGAGGCTCTGCTGAAAATCTCGTCAATTCTATTATAATGAACGATTTTCTCCCCGTAGGTACGTATAATGTCCTCATGGCTGTTCACGTAATGCTTGTGGTTTTTTCGGCTGGCATAACCTACATAATATTGACCCGGGTAGGGCCCGCCGACCTGATTATGTACCACCATACTAGCCCATTCCTTATACACATTTACATCATATGCATAATTAATAGCATCGGTCATCCAGGCTCCCGGCGGCCTCATATTGACTTCGAGGGCAATAATCCGTCCGTCTTTATTGGATTTGAATAATTCAATATGGAAGAACCGTTCCTTAATATCAAAGGCTTTGAGAATGCTTCTGCCGGCCTGTTCAACCTCGGGACTTATGTCCTTCAAGCAGAAATAGTAGAGATGATCATCCGAATTCACAACCTCCATCACACTTTGCTCAAAAAGATGGCTCACTGCAAACCGAACCTCACCGTTAATGTCGACCAGACCGTCATAGGTAAGAATAACCCCGTCAATATACTCTTCGATGATGAAATCTACATACGCGGGTTTGGTAGCGAAGAAGTAATTCAGTTCCTCTTCACTTCGGATCTTATAGGTCATGCTGGCTCCCGAACCCAGATCCGGTTTGACCACTAGAGGGAAGCCGGCGCTATGTATGAACTCATCGACACTTGCGCGGTCTCTTCCGGTGGAGAATTGTACGGTACTTACACCGCTTTTATGAAAGAAATCCTTCATTTTAGACTTCTGCTTCAAGTTATAAATAAAGTCTGTTTTGGTTCCGTAAATATTAAAGTCGGTGCGTACTTGGGCATCCAGCTCCAACCAATATTCATTCAGGGATTCAAAGCGGTCTATTTTGCCGTATTTGTGTGTAAAATATCCAACCGCCCGCAAAATCTCATCGTAATTCTCCAGATCATTGATTTTGTAATATTCGGTGAGTGAGTCTTTAAGACGTTGATTCATACTGTCGTATTCTGCATCTCCAATACCCAATACATTTGCACGCTGATTATGCAGTTCATAACAAAATTCAGTACTGTTCTGGGGAAATTGAGGGGAGAAAAAGATAAAATTAATGAGACTCACTCCTTCAGCGAAATTTCAATTCCGAGTTAAATTGTATGATTAATTTAATCTAATCTACCAGTTTGATTCAGATCCGTCAATCATCTCAGAGTAATCTGGTATTCTTTCTCCAAATATTTATGAATTCTCTCGAAGTCGGCCTCGTTCAGATCGCATAACAGCTTGTCCCGCTCACGTCCCAATATAATTCCGATAGTCTGCGCAGCCAGGGCGGTTGTAGGCATAATACGGGCGCTTCCGTAGGCTTTAATGGTGGCTCCTACATTCTTACCAACTACCAGCACATTATCGTAGGATTTCAGTTCAAAGGAACGAAGAGGAAGCCCATAGCGGTCAGGCTTGCCGTATCCGATACCCCACGGAATGGACCGACTACCCTGAATATCTACCGGATAGCCGCCAAGACTGACGTTATCCCAGAACATTCTATTTCCCATGAGATCCGGATATTCAAGAACATACTCGGTTTCATAACGGTTATAGTCACGAATATATAAATATTCAGGGAGATCATTCAGTTCCGCATGGATGAAGCCGGGTACATGTGAACGGAAAAAGTTCAGAATATGGGGAGCTTCCGCTTGGGCTTTTGCAATAGCCGACTGTACAGATCTTAGGTCCGAAGGATTCACATCATATATTAACAGACCGTTTATGGTAACCTCACCGTCCTTTTGGTTGGTGATATTTAGTCCACGAAGCATAAGCTGTTTATCCTGCGGCGTATAATGACGCATGATCTTACCCAACCCTGTGGCAAAATGGCTGTTAGCATAAGTATTTGAGCCGTATTTTTCATATACGTTGGTTAGGGGGTAGGCACTCAGGATGGCCTTCTGCAGGGAGTGCCAATGTACCTTTTGGAGGTTCAACATGTAGGTAGCCGCCATATAGTCAGGTTCTGTCTGTTTCTTCTTATAAAGAGTCTCCATTCCTGGAATACGCCTACTCTCAAGTCTACCCGTTAAGGCACCGAAGTCGGTATTTTCTACCCAATACTTAGATCTAATTCTATACGAGCTGCCATTTGGGAGATGATAATTCATGAATTTAAGCGACTTATCTTGGTCAATTGTGAACGTATTCAAAGTGTCAATAACGATTCCGCTCTGGATGGGGATATCTTTAATCAAATGGTCATAATAGCGCTGGAAATCGGGGGCTTTACGGATGGTTCCCGCTTTATATTTCGTAAACAAGTTCTTAATCTCACCCTGTACCAAACTTCTACGGTGGTTATCATGTACATCATCCAGAAAAAACATTTGCCCTTGAATCAGCTCGCCGCCCGGCTTAGGCCGCGGATCGAGAATCAGCACTTTCAGGCCCGCAGCTTGAGCTTCCTTCGCCAGCAATACACCTTGTATCTCGCTTCCGATGACAACAACATCATAAAGATCGTTAGTAACCGCTGCAATAGTTGAACCTATTGCTGTAATCGGATGAGCAAGCGTTCCTGTTAGGGATAGAAATGACGCCGTAATCAGCGTACCTGTGAACCAAAGGCAAAGCGAAAGCTTATTGGACATGAATTTCATGAATCTGTCTCCTTACTCTCTATTAATTAGAAAAGCGTAGGGGTAGTATAGGCTCTGAATTCCCAAGTTATTCTCAGCATTTGGGTTTTTCGAGGGGAGGAAGCCTTTGTTTTGGCATCTTTATGGATTTTAGGTTAAAATACAATAAAGCAGTTAAAATAGGAGTTGTAAAAATGTCAAATGATGAAGTGTTCTTGACCAAAGAAGGTTTGGCTAAGATTGAGGATGAGCTGAAAGAAATTAAAACGGTAAAACGCAAGGAATTAGCAGCGCGTCTAAAATTAGCAATAAGCTATGGTGACCTTAAGGAAAACAGTGAGTATCACTCGGCTAAGAATGATCAATCATTCATGGAAACCCGAGTTATGATATTGGAGAAGATGTTAAGAAAAGCCCGTGTCGTAGATGAGTTGAGTGTAGATATCTCTGTAGTCAGCATGGGTTGTGTTGTTATCCTGAATGACATGGAGTATTCCGAGAAGATTGAATACCGAATTGTAGGGGCTGCTGAAGCCGATGTTTTAGATAATAAAATTTCCTATGAAAGCCCGCTCGGCAAAGAACTTATAGGGAAAAAAGTCGGAGACATCATCAATGTTAATGCTCCAATGGGAATTATAAAATATGAGTTGCTTGAAATAAGAGCATTCTAAACGAAAAGACGCCGATCCTTTATAGAAAAGGGTGGCGTCTTTTGGTTTAAAAGTTAGCCTATCTATATTCACCATAGATAGGCTGTTTTTTTGTGCAATATGGGTGAGGCGTCTAGAGCTTGCAACCTTTATCAGTGGATTCCGTCTGAAAGAGGGAATACACCCTGCCAGCACAATAAAATCCACGAGGTGAACCAAATGAAGAAGAACATAATAAAAAGTCTTGCACTTACGGGTACTGCGCTCTTGACTCTTTCCTTCGCGGGACAAAGCTTTGCAGCGTCAGCAACTTTTACAGACCTAGGAAATATAAAAGCGAAGGATAAAATCGTAAGCTTGCAAGATAAGGGTTTGATTAACGGAGTAGGTGGAGACCGCTTCGCACCAAATGCTCCTATTACGGCAGCACAGGGAATTCAAATGGTGGTTAAGGCACTTGATCTCAACCTTGACTTGATCCGCTTTATTAAAGAACCAAAGGCAACGGATTATTATGCTCATGCTAAGAACGATGCCTGGTATTCAGACACTCTAATCATAGCTGCGAATAACGGGATGGATTTGCCGTCTGATTTGAATCCGAACAAAGTGTGGGACCGTGAAGAGTTCACGCATCAACTTATCATAGCTATGGAAAAACACAGCAATCTGCCTATGATTAAGATCATTCCGGTTGAGATTGCCGACGTTGATAAATTCACCAATGGTTATGATGGATCGATTCAACGTGCACTTGTTTTGAACATTGCTGAATTGGATGCCAAAGGGAATTTCAACCCAAAACAAAAAGTCACCCGTGCTGAAGCCGCAGTAATGATTTACAATGCACTGGAGTATATTAAAGCCCATCCCGCACCAGCAGGTGACGCTTCTTAATCGGTTATTGATAGGATAACGACTCTAGAAGTGCATCTCCGTGAGTGTTAACTCGAATGGATGCAAACCGGGCCTTGGCCTGGACCTCCAGTCCGGTACCTTCGGGAACAAAATACGTTTCAATACCATAGCGGATGGGTCCCCATCCGCTTAATTTTCCGTTAATAACTACTTCTCCCTCGGCAACAGCTTCTCCATTCTTCAATAAGCGATCAAAGATATATACTCCTCTGTTATCCGGTGAGAGAACCACCTTAACCTTGCGTTGACCGCGGTAATCCTCCAGTTCTGAAGCTATCGACTCGGGAGGGCTTGAGATACTATAATTCAAGACGACATAATCGCCCTGAAGCAATGATCTGGGATCAAGGGGTTGAATCTCCAGCTTCACTGTTGTCCCTGTTGTTAACAGAATCTCACTTCGTACGGAATAAATCCCTAGATATGCAAACTGCAATACAACAATAATAGCAATCAGCACAAAATTTCTTCGCAGCAACCCGCTTTGCTCAACGTTAGGCTCGGCAATCACCGATCGGCGGGCAAAGAAGTAGCTTAAGGTGATAATGATAATACCCAATAGAGCAAGGGTTGCAGACTTATGCAATAGCGACCAGAATATATCGTAGTATTTATACACCAGGAATGCGAACCAGAACACCAGACTTACTCCGGCATCAAAGGATTGTTCGCGGCGTAGGAACCCAAATACCAGCAGTGTGACTACAGTAAAATAGATGACATTGAACAGCTCATAGGAATAGGGAAAGATATCTCCCAGGAAGGTTAACCAGAACATAAATAACAGAGTGAAGAAGAACGCCCCGGTTCTTACATGCTGCCTTATCGGGCTCTGTGGGATTGAAAAATGCAGAGCATACAGAACGGCATTTAGGAGCGTTAATACAAGTATGATGAAGGTGGAAATATGATTTGATCTACTTATCGTATCAAGCATTTGGAACAATAGGATGGCAACATTAAGATTCAGAAGCGCGTAGGTTAGGAAACGTTGCTTACTTCCTTGAAGCCGAACCCAGCCTGCTATAGACAGAGCCATAAATAGGAGGGACAAGCCTAGGGAATCAATCCATACAATAGCTGCAATCCCGGTAATATAGCCGATAGTAAGTACTGTATATCTCACAACCGTATTGACACGAGGCAGTATGATCATGGGAATGATAAATACTAAAGCTAGAGTGAGCAGTACATATTCAGGATCACTAAGACCGGAAGCCACCAATACAATACCAATTAAAGAAATACTTCCGATAATCACTCCGATAACGGTAACAATGACCGAGACGATCTTACCCGTAAGCAGTGTGTTAGGGTGCTCTGGCTTTTCTTCAGTAATTTCTTCAGTGGCTTCGGAACGTGAAGGTTGGCCAAGCTTGTTCAGGTAACGGAAGAACCCTACATTAAAGGTTAATAATATCGCCACAAACACCAGTCCATAGAAGAAAAACCAGATGGAGGCATGTCTGCTTGCGAGCTCAATAAATTTAAAGACAGCAAAGGCAGAAGCAGCTAAGGCATTCAGGGTTAGGAAGGTTCTACCCAACCGGACTCGAATGAAGTAATAGAAGCCAAAGGCAATTGCGGCAAGACTTAGAATATTCATCCAAATGCCATAGGTTTCGAAAGCCCAGGAATTTGTAAGGATCAGCAGGGTAACATGGATGAGGATAAAACTGAGGAATTTGATGGGTACAGACCGTAACCGATGTATCTCCGTAAGCCCGAACAGGAGAAGATTAATACCGGCAAACAACAGCCCAATCCCTAGTCGCTGTTCCTCACTATGAACCACAAATAGGGAGGAAGGGAAGAAATAGAACCATAAGGTAAGATGGATCAGCGCATAAGACAGCACGTAGAAAGGGTTATAGCGAGTAATCCAAGTCAGAAGTACCGCAGGTATCGCCCATATCATAAATAGGGTATAGCTGTCCGCGTGGGAGTTATAAATCTGATTAAGTAAAGCTACAGCAATCCCAAAGGAAATACAGCCGCCTAACAAAAATAGATCGGAAAGAAAAGCATGGACAGAAGGCAT
Organism: Paenibacillus wynnii; assembly: GCF_000757885.1. NCBI lineage: Bacteria > Bacillati > Bacillota > Bacilli > Caryophanales > Paenibacillaceae > Paenibacillus > Paenibacillus wynnii. Next base: position 2,277,068 of record NZ_JQCR01000002.1, read on the forward strand.
AGCTTTCAACCGGGTTAAGGTAAAGGATATTCCATAGAACAGCAGTACTAATCCCGCAGAAATAAGAATCTTCTCTATTCGATCCAAGCCGCTCCAATTCGCTGCAAAGAAGTAGATAATTCCTGCCAGTACTAGCGAGACGCCCAGCATCAATCCTGTTCTAACGCCATTTAATCGAAGCATTCCGTTCACCCGCCCTTTTCTGTAGGTACCCTCTTATTATAGACCAATAAATCAATTCCCTCCTAGTTTAAGCTCCGAATTATCGAATGAAAGCTAGATGTAAATTAATCCTGAAAATATTCTGTAACAACGTGAAATTTTCCCTTGTAACAACAATACATAGCGTGTAATATATACAAAGTATTAAAGGACAACATTCATAAATAACTCATATAATCTTGGGAATATGGCCCATAAGTTTCTACCGGATAACCACTGAAATTATCCGACTATGAGTGAAATAGCGCATCTAGGGTTCCGCTTCATTGCTGTTTGGCGTAGAAGGTCAGGACCGAGCGTTGCGGGCACAGTTTTGTGTTACACCACTCAGGGATAAAAACCCAGAAGGACAGATTCACTTGAGAGAAACAACTCAGGTGAATCTGTCCTTTTTTTTATTGCCAAGAAGGAGAGATATGGAAACATGCAGGTACTTAAAGAACGCATTCGACAAGAAGGGCTGATTCTGTCCGACACCGTGATGAAGGTGGATTCGTTCCTGAATCATCAGGTGGATACGGAGTTGGCGCTGGCTATCGGTAAGGAATTCAGTAGAGTGTTTGGGGCTGGCGATCAACCGATTACCAAAGTACTCACAATTGAAGCCAGCGGCATACAGTTTGCCATGGCTACGGCGATTGCCCTAGGTGTTCCTTTTATTTATGCTAAAAAGAAGAAGGTCATTACCTTGGCTGAGAGTGTCTATACAGCTCCCGTTCATTCATTTACTCGGGGAGAACACTATCAGATCAGCGTATCGCAGAAGTATCTCGGGGCAGAGGATCATGTGCTTATCGTGGATGACTTCCTGGCAACAGGTGCAGCGCTTGTAGGATTGGTTGATATTGTGCAAGAATCCGGCGCGTCATTGGCCGGGGTAGGTTGTGTCATTGAGAAAAGCTTTCAGGAAGGACGAGGTCTGCTGGAAGACAAGGGTGTATCCGTACATTCGTTAGCCAGAATTTCCTCGATGTCCCCTGGAGAAGTGCATTTTATAGAAGATAATCATTACATTCAACCGATTAAGGAGAGTGCAGCAGGATGTTAAGTAAACAAAAGGTATTTGCTTTAGGGCTTCAGCACGTGCTGGCAATGTATGCCGGGGCAGTTATTGTACCGTTGATTGTGGGAGGTCAACTGGGGCTGAGTACCACCCAGATGGCTTACTTAATCGCAGCCGACCTGTTCACTTGCGGTTTGGCTACTCTTTTGCAGGTTATGGGTACCAAGTACTTCGGCAGCGGACTGCCGGTTATTCTTGGATGTACCTTTACAGCGGTAGGCCCGATTATTGCCATCGCCTCAACCTCTAATCTGGCAACAGCTTATGGCGCCATTATTTTATCCGGTGTTTTCGTTGTATTGGCGGCCCCGCTTTATGGCAAGCTGCTCAAGTTCTTCCCAACAATTGTAACAGGCTCGGTTGTTACCATTATCGGTCTTTCTCTTATTCCTGTTGCGATGAATAATGTAGCCGGGGGCCAAGGCAGCTCGGACTTTGGACAGCCCCGCAATTTGCTGCTGGCGTTGATTACACTGCTTGTTATTCTGGCCGTTAACCGTTTGGCAACAGGGTTCCTTCGTTCAGTGTCGGTGCTCGTAGGATTAGTAGTGGGTACCGCCATAGCTTATGGCATGGGTATGGTTCATTTCTCATCCGTTGGAGAAGCTTCATGGCTTAGTATCGCCCAACCGTTCTATTTCGGTAAACCGCAGTTCAACCTTACAGCCGTATTCACAATGATTATTGTGAACATTGTAAGTATGGTGGAATCCACCGGCGTTTACTTTGCAGTAGGAAGAGCTACGGAGCAAAAGGTGGAGCAGAAGCAAATTGTAAACGGTCTGCGTTCAGAAGGTCTTGCTATTATTCTTGGCGGTATATTTAATGCTTTTCCTTATACGGCGTTCTCACAAAATGTCGGTCTGATCTCGTTGACTCGCGTAAAAACACGTAATGTTATTTTTGCGGCAGGCGGTATTATGGTCGTGTTGGGTCTTCTGCCAAAACTTGCTGCCCTAACTACAGTAGTGCCGAATGCGGTGCTGGGTGGGGCGATGATTATTATGTTTGGCTCCGTTGCCGCTTCCGGTATGGCTATTTTATCCGAGGTGGATCTGCGTAAAGATGGCAATCTGCTCATAGCAGCCTGCAGTATCGCCGTGGGCTTGGGTTCGGCTACTTTGCCCTCGATGTTCGATCAACTTCCAGAGTTCGCTAGAATGCTTATGCAGAACGGTATTGTATCGGGATCAATTACTGCCATTATTCTGAATATCTGCTTGTCTAGAACTCGGGAGGATGAAGTAACTTCTGGTGTGGCTAAGGAAGCACAATCCGCCTAATAAGCCAGAGATTGACCAACTTTGAGCATAAATGAATATAATGATGAGGAGGAGTTAACCTAAGGGTTGGCCCCTCCTTTTTTGAAATAGAGTAAATAGTGGTTAATGAATACTATGGTTTCTGCTTCGTGTATAAATCATTGCGTTTCATAAGTGTAGGTAATATTCTGTTATGGGAAGGTTTGCCAATGCCTTTAGGGTGCGTGTTGAAACGTTACTGTACTAAGAACGTATCAAAACACATGTAATGATTAAGGAAGGGTGAAATCAGGATGGAGAATGGCATGGGTGTCATCTTATTCGAGAAAAAGCCGGACGGCGAGCTTCAAATGATCGAAGAACGCATCTGGAGTATGAATATGGTTGCTGCCCTGGAGCATGTGAACTATCTGGTGGTTGGCGGCCGTGAGTTCGAGACGGTAGAAGGCAGACTGAATGTGGATGAAGGGAAATTAGAACTTCTACTCGTTCCTATGCGGCACGAAGAATAGAAGGGATAAGGGAGGAGGACTTTCTCTTGGCTAAGGATGAAAAGATTAAAGAACAGGCAGTTTCCAAGTTATTTACCCCGGAGGGCAAACCGATCCGTGTATTATCGACCTCACTCGGGATTGCTTTGCTAGCGAATGCGCTGCTGATCCCGGGTACTCCGGCAGTCGCCTCAAGCGGCGCTTCAGGAGATGAACCGCAATTGGTGTCATGGTCCACCGAGGAGGTTAAGGCTTATTTCGACAAGAATGTAGACTGGAACATTCCCTACCCGGAAGAAGGAACAGAAGTTGTACAGGAAGAGCAGGGTGCCGTTACCACTGACGGAACCACCGTAATCAATAATTACGGCGGTTATCATTCCGGCTTCGGTTGGGATGATCTATTGCTGTATCACATGCTGTTTAACAGCGGCTCCTTCTATTCATCCAGAGGATGGTACAACAACCATCCTGGCTATTACGCGGGCACCCGAAACTCTTATAAGCCCCGTACCTATGACAACACTAAGTTTCAGAACAAGCCGGTTGCCGGCTCTGTAGTTAAACCAAGAACTTCTACATCAACATCAGGCTCCATCACAAGACGCGGGAACGCCAAAACCGGCGGAGTTGGCGGTACATCAAGTAAATTAGGCTCTTCAAAATCAGGTTCGAAATCAGGTGCCAGTAAAGGCAGCTTTGGCGGATGAGTGACCGAGATAGCATATTTGAAGTTGTGGATCACTCGGGTCTACAGCGGGCAGAACGGGCAGCACAGCTGAATGAGCTTGGGTTCACTTGGGCGGATCTGGAGGAGGAAGAGTACTGGCTGGATGGCATAGTGACCATGCCCACGGATGTATATGGGGAGTTGGAGGAGGCATCGTCCAAGCTCTGGGCAGTCCTTGACAAAGCTGTACGCTATATTCACCATAAACAGGATTTGTACGATTTAATAGGTATCCCTCCCGTGCTATGGGAAATGCTTGATGAAGGCGAACTTCCCCCGGAGGGGTTAATCAGCCGCTATGCCCGTTTTGATTTTGCCGTGGCGAATGACGGTACGATTAAACTTCTTGAGCTGAATGCAGATACGCCTACCGGTTATGTTGAAGCCTCTATTGCCACTCCGTGGATTTGCAGGGAGGCTGGAATATCTAGTCCGAATGATCAGATGAAGGAGCACTTAGCCGCTGCATGGGCAGTAGAACAGCCGGATACAGCAGCCTGTGTCGCCTATGGTTCTCATCAGGAGGATTCCGGTACGATTGATGCTTTGGTACGGCACAGCGGTCTGAACATACGATGTGTGGATTGTCTGGATTTGTGGGTGGATGAGGGCATTGTAAAAGACAGTGAAGACCATGTGATTGAGCGGATGTTCGCCTTATATCCAAAGGAATGGATGGCAGTCGACGAAGGCGGGGATGCCCTTGCCTATGCAGTGGAGACAGGCCGGCTTCAGCTATTTAACACACCGCACAGTATTCTTCTGCAATCCAAAGGACTGCTTGCTGTGGTCTGGGGAATGTATGAGCTGGGTTTGCTGTTTGATGAAAAAGAACGAGAGGCGATTGCAAGCTATATATTGCCTACGTATAACAAACCGATATTCTCCGGGAGCTTTGTATCCAAGTCCATGTTCGGACGTGAAGGTGGATCTGTTCGTCTGTTTGACAGTAATGGAGCACTGGAAATCCAGGATGAGGACGGGTATGACAGCAGCGTATTATTTCCGTCGGTGTACCAAAAGAGGGCCGAGATGGGTCGGATTCAGACGCCAAACGGAGAATTCCATCTGCTAATCGGCATGTTTGTAATTAACGGGAAGCCCTGCGGGCTGCTCGGGCGTGCCGGTGGACTCATTACAGGCAATGCCAGTCAATTTATCGCGTTGGGAGTGAGATAATTGCCAGTAAATACGGAAAGTAAAGAAATCCCCATGAAGTATGCTAGAAAAACCCCCGCCGCACGTACCCTTGGACTGATGCTGCTCATGCTTATGATTGTCCTTCTAAGCGCTTGCTCGGGGAATGAAAAAAGTGTGTTTCATACGGATAAAGAGGTCACAGATAGCGTCTCCAAGGTCCCGTGGGATTATCGGGTGGTAGAGAGTACGGTTGGCGATTTAATTGGAAGTGATATGACCGTACTGCCGGATGAGGAACTACTGCCTAACGATGGAAACTATGCTACCGGGGATAAAATCTGGACCCTGCAATTCATGGATGCAGAGCTAATCACGGATGCCGATCAACGCAACACTATCCGCCTCTCTTCATGGAGTACAATCAAATCGTACGGTGACCATAAAACGGCTGTTGACGATCTCAAGAATCTAAAAGTTGCTGTCACCACAGATGTAGATCTCGTAGGTGTATACAAGACGAAATACAATAACAAGACCAGAAATTTCGCCGTGCTTGAGCTGCCATCTGGTAACCGGATTAAGCAGCCGATTGACGACAAACGCTACACGGCACTTGAGAAAAAGAAGACCGCTTCCGTCGTTCTGGAGGAAGTGCATGATTTCGCCGACTATGATTCGGCCTATGCAAAATTTCGGGGGTGGGCGAATTGACGATCGTTATTAATTTAGTAGTGAGTGTGGGTGTAATCATTTTGCTGCAATGTTTAGGCATGGTTATTTTCAGCTGGATGACTCCTTTTAAGGATATGGAAGAACTGAAGAATGGTAATGTGGCAGTGGCTTTGGCATGGGGCGGTAAATTTCTGGCAACAGCCATTATCCTCGGAGTAGCGGCTTTTACGAATACATCTATCTGGTTTATGATGATGTGGTTCGCTGTAGGCTATGTATGTCTGGTGGCGGCTTATTGGATCTTCGAGCTGCTTACACCGGGATTTACGATTTCCGAGCATCTGAAAAAAGGCAACGTAGCCGTTGGGATTTTGCTGTGTATGGTATTTATCGGAACGGCTTTTGCGGTCAGCAGTTTGATTATCTAAAGAGGTGTTTATAGATCTAATGCAGGGCTGCCCTCGAACCTCTCGGGAGGCAGCTTTATTCAATCCGCAGGAGGTGAAGAAATGCATTTCTTACTCAGAGTATCTACAAGAATGATGAGATTGAGCAAGAAAACCATTGGTCTAATTATCCTTTGCTTTATTCTTGTAAGCGCAACTATTGCCTTTTTACTGGAGCCGGAGACCTTCCAAACTTGGTTTAATGCGTTCTACTGGGTTATGACTACTATGGCTACCGTTGGGTATGGCGATTATTTTGCAAAGACTGTGGTTGGCAAGGCCTTTACCATGTTCTTATATGTTTTTGGAATTGGGCTGTTAAGCTTGGTTATTGGGAAAGTTATTGACTCTATTGCAGAGATTCAAAGACGGAGGGGGGCGGGAACATTGAGCTTTCGCGGCAAGGAACATGTCATTCTATTGAATTGGAATAAAAAAACGCAAGCGGCGGTGGATGAGATTTTTTGTTACTCACCGAAGTGCCACATTGTTGTTATTGATGAATCAAGTCGACATCCTTTGGAGCATATGGAGCAGGTGCATTTCATTAGCGGCGATCCTTCATCGGATGATATTCTAAGCAAAGCCAATATTGGGGAAGCTAAGGCCGCAATTGTGTTCGGGGATGCCCGAATTGATGAGGCTGCGCTTATTGATGGGAAGTCCTTGCTTATTGCCTCAAGTATTGAGCGCATTGCACCCCATGTACATACCACCGTTGAAATCATGCAGGAGAAGAACATTCAGAACTTTAGGCATGTTCATGTGAATGATTTCGTCCTGTCGCATGATGCCATATCCAGGCTTGCGGTTCGGGCGGCTCTGCAAGAGGGGAACTCCGAAGTGATTAGCCAGCTTCTCAGCAGGCAGCACGGTGATGACATTTATGAAATTCCGGTTGATGGGTCTTGGAAGACTTATGGGGATGCTTTTCATGCTTTGCTGAATCAAGGGGCAACTTTATTGGCCGACCGCAGCGATCTCAGTATTAACCGTAAACTTAGCGAGGCTATTCCGAGGGAAGCCAGACTCTACGTTGTAGCTGATGAGTCAACCTACAGGAGAATTGCCGGTAAGTAATGTTCCTCCGCAGGTCATTTCTATGATCCTTCTGAATCTAATTGGTGAAGTTACTATAGCTGTTTTGACTATTTTCCTCAATAAACCGTAAAAATTACGCATTTATCTCTTTCTAGGAGTTATACTATAGGTAGGCTCGGAGAGGTTCTGGGTATTTTTGCAATACAAGATGGATCAATATATTTTGGAAAGAGGGATTTTGTAATGAGAGAAGGCATACATCCGAAGACCAATCAGGTTATCTTTTTAGATGCCAGCGTTGGCTTCAAATTTTTGAGCAGCTCCACTAAATCAAGTGGTGAGACTATGGTTTGGGAAGACGGCAACACATACCCGGTAATTCGTGTAGATGCAAGTTCTGCATCCCACCCGTTCTATACTGGTAAGCAAAGAGATACCGAAACAGGCGGTAGAGTTGATAAGTTCAAACAACGTCTGGCTCAAAAGAAATAAGACAAAGCTGGAAAATAAAAGGACATCCCGGGTTAGTGAACATCCCGGGATGTCCTTTTTTGCGTTCATGCGTTCAATTGGTAAAATTATTGTCACATGTTATATAACATTTCACTGTACTACCTGTATCATTCATTAGTATACTTATGAAAAGCTATAGACAAGCTACAAGAAAGAAGATGAACTGGGGGATTAGGAATAACATGAGCACGAAAAAAGGTAGTGAAACAAAGCTGGTGGGTTCACCGGATCAATTCACCAAATCCGGATTTATACTGGCAGCGATCGGCAGTGCCGTGGGACTAGGTAATATGTGGAAATTCCCATATATTACGGGCCAATACGGTGGTGCAGCATTTTTCCTGCTGTTTATTGTTTGTTTGGTAGCGGTAGGGTTACCTGTATTGTTGGCTGAGCTTTCGATTGGCCGGGGAGGCCGGGGTAACGCATCAAGTTCGTTTGTTAAAGTCGGCGGACATAAGGCATGGGGCGGTATGGGATTGCTGTCAGTAATAGGGGCATTTATGATTATGTCTTTCTATGCTGTCGTAGCAGGTTGGACATTTCATTATGCAGTTCAAGCGTTTAGCGGTAAACTTTTCGCAAACGATGACTTCGGAGGGCAATTCAGCAGCTTCATTTCTGGATACACCCCGATTATATGGCAGGCCGGTGTACTAATCATCACAGGTTGGATTGTAGCTCGAGGAATTTCTGGAGGGATTGAGAAATTTAATAAGGTTCTCATTCCGGGTTTGCTGGTTCTACTAGTGATTCTAATGGTACGCGCATTAACCTTGCCTGGTGCAGAGGCTGGGGTCGAATTTTTCCTTAAGCCAGACTTCTCCAGGCTGACTCCTGAATCCGCTTTGGTTGCTCTGGGTCATGCCTTTTTCTCTCTATCGCTGGGTATGGGCGCCATGATGACCTATGGTTCTTATGTTGATCGCAAGCAATCGCTCGGTGCGGCTACACTTGCTATCGGCGGCGGTGACTTATTGTATGCCTTTATTGCAGGACTCATTATTTTTCCGACAACCTTTTCCTTTGGGATTGATCAGGCGCAGGGGCCTACGCTTGTATTTATAGCTCTGCCGGCGGCTTTCTCAGCCATGCCGTTTGGAACACTCTTCGGGGGGTTATTCTTTATACTGCTGGCTATCGCCGCATTGACATCAACAGTATCGTTAATAGAGGTGCCCGTAGCCTATGCCATTGAGCGCTGGAAGATGTCACGTAATACAGCAGTATGGATCATTATTGCCGGCTGTTTCCTTCTCGGTCTTCCTGCCGCTTTATCCTTTGGATTGGTTCCGGGGTTAACTTTTGGCGGAAAATCATTTTTTGATTGGATGGACTTCATAGCCTCCAATATTATTCTGCCATTAGGCGGTTTGGCGGTAACGGTGTTTGCAGGATACTTCTGGAAGGGTATTGGCGATGAAGCAGGTCTTACAGGCCTCTGGTTCCGTGTTTGGCTGTTTATGCTTCGATTTGTCGCTCCAATCCTTGTACTGTTCGTGTTCTTACACTCTGCAGGTATAATCAAATTCTAGAAAAGATAAAAAACAGTCGGCCTTAGTGGAGGCCACTGAAGAACTAACCATTTTGGATTAAGTGCTTCGTCACATTCAAAAAGAAGCATCACCCCCTCAGGGAAGATGTCTTCTTTTTGCTGTATTTGGCTGCACAACCATAATCCTTATTAGTCGTGTAGCTTCAAAATCCTCTTCAGATTAACTGCGAATATCGCCATTGCTCCTTGTAGCTCCATGCCTAAGAGACCCGAGGATATGGCTACATCGTACCCGTGTCTGTGTTTCAGTTCGCTATTCTTGGCTTCAATCTTGTACCGTTCTTTTGACTTGTCTTTGAAATAGTCGCTCTCTTGGAAAGCCATTTGCTCCGAATGCTCGTCGGACTTTATGCTCACGGAATAGGTTTTCGTCTTGGATCCTTCCTTGTAGCACCCTTCTTTGAATGGACATCGCTTGCACTTCTCTACGTCAAAATAATACGTGACCACCTGGTTTTTACCGACACCCTTCTTTCCTTGCCGTGCTTTGCGGATCGCCATGTGGCCGGCCTTGCAGACATACAGGTCAGCGTCTTTGTTGAACTCAAACTCATCTTCTTTCTTGCGGTTCCCTTGCGTAATCATCGGGTTTAATTTGGCCACCAGTTCCATGTCGTTCGTCTTTGTATAGATGAGATTGTCCTTCTCCGAATAAGCCGTATCTCCAATTACCGTTCGGACGTCCATCCCCGTGGCTTTACTTTTTTCAATCAGATCTTGCAGTTGTTTACCGTCATTCTTTTCGCCCGTTGTAACAATGGCCGCTGTAATAATGCGTTCCTCTGTCATAGCCAAGTGAGTTTTGTATCCGAAAAAGGACGAGTCCGCACTTTTGTGCCCGACCCGCGCATCCGCGTCTTCTGCGATTCGAAGCTGCTCCACATCATCCTCCACGGTTTCCTTTAGCAGGTTTAGCGGTTCTTGCAGTTTCGGTACCAATGGTAGGCCCAATTCGTTTTCGACGGTATGTATGAGTTTGTTGCAGTAGGAGATCTCGTCTTCCAACACTGTGCTGGTATTCTTCGTCGGCAGCTTAGTCTTGACGGATTCGTCCATCGCATAGAGAGCTTTGCGTACTTTCCGGGCCCGGTCCTGAAGGATCTCTTGCGGAGACTTCTGGTTGTAGCGCGCTTTGGTATGGGTTGCGTCCACAATAATTGCAGTGCTCTTCAGGATTCCTATCTCAATGGCGAGTGTCACGGTTTTCCCAATGAGTAAGTCCAGCATATTCATGTTTTTCAGGCGTAGCTTGCGGAACTTGGTTAAGGAGCTGGGATCCATAACCGGGTCCTCTGGCGCCATCCCCAGAAAATACTTAAAGGACAGGTCATACCGGGACCGTTCCACGATGTCCACGTCAGACAATTCAAATATTGCTTTAAGGAGCAAGTATTTAAACATCCGAATCGGGTCGATGGCATTACGCCCGTTATCGAGGCAATAGTTCACTTGAAGTTCTTCGTAGATAAATGAAAAATCTACAAGTTCGTTGATTTGCCGAAGCAAGTTATCCTTCGGCACTACCATATTGTAGAGTTCGATGTATGGACTCAACACCAAGGTCTGTTGTTTCTGAATCATTCCGGCTCACCTATTTCCCCCATGATACTTAAGTATACAGGAAAAAGGTGCAGTTCCTCCTTTTTGTAAGGAGTAACTGCACCTTTTTTAAAATCACTTTTTCAGTGGCCCCGCCTTAGTGTCGGCTGTTTTTTTTATTTACCTCATTCATTTGTGGGAAATTGTAGGATATAATAAGGGAAATTAGTTCTATAAATAGGAGACTTATGACATGCCTTTGATGCAGGGATATCCGTATTATTTGTTAATGGGTAGTGTGCTCAGTCTCTACATGGGTATAAGCTCTCATAAATACCGTAAGACTCCAGGGAGGCGATATCTTTGGAATCTAATGATCATCGTCAGCTTAATATTTGCGGCAACGGCCGCAGAGATCCTTTCTACTACATTCGCAGTCAAGCTATGGTGGAAAAATGTGCAGCAAATCCCGCTCTTCTTTAGTACTCTATTTACCTATGCCGTTGTTAAGGATTATGTCGCCCGACCTCCGGGTGGACTATCCAAAAGGCTTTTCCTGTTTTCGATTCCGGTGATCTTCGATATCCTATTAATCAGTACGGACTCCTTCCATCATCTGATGCGCAGTCATGTGAGGATGGATACGATAGCTGGTATTAGTGGAATTTCGGTTCAGCCTACTTGGTTAAGCATGCTGTTTATTGCGTACGATCAGATATTCAGCTTGTATGCAGCCCTGCTGTTGGCTATTGCCTTGGTAAAGGCCCCTAGGGCATATTTCATACGGAATATTACGATGCTGGCCGGTTTCCTTATTCCAGTGGTTACTATATTTGTGCTTCCGCTTCTCAAAATTAAGATTACGGGTTTCACAGCAATGGTCATCCTGCCGGCAACCCTAACCGCTTACTTTACTATATTCCGTGACCCTAATACCTCCATTTACCCTTTGGCTAAGCATAAAATATTTGAAAATATGAAGGACGGTATCCTTCTTACCGATCGCCACGACCAAATCATTGATATTAATGCTGCGGGAGAAATGTATTTATCAAATATTACGGGGCATTCACCTGGTACCTGGCTGGGCATGAGCATCCACACCCTGCTCGAGAAACACTGGAATATTCGGATGTATTATAAGCAAAGACAAGAAGGCGATTTCGAGATTGAGCTTCCCGAACAAGAAGGTACCTGCTATGGGGCAACACTAGTCTCAACGGAGCGGAACAATGTGAATACCGCCGGAATGTTGATTATCATTAGCGACCATAGCGATAAAAAGCGTTATGAACGTGAGCTTGTTCACCAGGCAACGGTTGATGATCTGACCGGACTCTTCAACCGAAGGCATTTTATGAGGCTGGTTGAAAATCATAGTATACATGGTGGGGCCGGTATGGCTCTTCTATTGATCGATATCGATGATTTCAAATTAATTAATGATACATACGGACATTTGGCTGGGGATCAGGCGCTACTTGCCTTTTCCGAGAGAATTCAGCATTCATACCGAAACAAAGGTATTGTCGGAAGGGTAGGCGGGGAGGAATTTGCTGTATGCTTCTTTGCAAGTGATGAATGGGGAGCATTGGAAGAGGCGGAGGCGTTTCGCGCAACGATGGGAGATCATGTCGTACAATTAAATGAAGGACAAACCATTCAATTTACTGTAAGTGTTGGAATAGCCTACACAGAGCAACATGGAGCAACCTTCGAGGACTTATATCGGGAAGCAGACGAAGCTTTATATTTGTCTAAGGCCACTGGAAAAAATAAAGTTACCCTGAGAAACCAACCTATTATTAGAAATGCGTAAAAGGCAGTGGACTATGACTCTATCTGTATAGAATTCATGGTCTTTTTACTATACAAAAACATTAAAACTATTGCTTATTTGTAGTAGAATGAAAATATTAACAACATTTGACATTGGGGGGCGCTATGGAGCAATTCACAGATCGGTTGCGGTCCATGAAACAGCAACAGGATGGGCTTGTTAGGGAATATCAGGCGTTAGTCACGGAATATGAGAGCCATGATTTAGTGAACGAGAACGTAACTTTGAAGAAGCAACACGAGGAACACAAACTGGCCTTGGAGCAGTTGAAGGTACAAGTAGGGAAGCTACAACAGGAGAACTCGGAGCTGAGGATTGCGATTACGGAACAAATTATGGATGAGAAACTCAACATTATTAAGGTATCCCGCCAAAAACTTCAGACATATTTTGCATCCCAAAGCAAAGCCTACACGGACCGGCTAAGCTCTTTCGAAATAGAAGTGAAGCACCGGATCGAGCGCTTCTACAATACGGCTTCCCGCCAGCTGGGTGAGGAGAAGACAGAGATTGCCCAAAAACTCGGCGGTATATCTTCAGAGTTAAATGAGAAAATTCTGCTTCGCCGCCAGAGTCAGAAGGAAGCGGAGAATGGCATGCTTTCTGGGATTGATAACAGACTAAACGATTTTTCCTCGGAGGAAGTCAGTGAGGAAGTGCTCCTCCGCAGAAGAAAGCAGAATCAAATCGAGATGAAGATAGGACTTCACTGGATTAACAGACTCGCAATCCTGCTCTTTATTTTAGCGGTAGGGGCGGGGTTCCGATATACATATTCGAATTGGTTAACGGACTATATGAAGGGGAGCGCTTTTTTCCTGCTGGGGGCGCTTATGCTAGGCGCTGGTGAGTGGCTTTTCCGTAAAGGGAAAGGTGCGTTTGCTATTGGCTTGCTTGGCGGTGGGATTTCAGTACTGTACGGCTCTATCTTTTACAGCTACTTTTTATTGGATATTATAAGTATTTACGTGGGGCTATCCTTGTCTGTTCTCGTCACGCTGACTGCTGTAATACTGTCGTTAAGGTGTAAATCCAGAAGTATCTGTTCGCTCGGGCTTATCGGGGGATACCTTCCGTTATTTTCTTACATAGGTGCATTTGGTCTTACAGGCAGTGCGGTTTATGTAGCCATGGGCTACTTATTCCTGCTGAATATATTCATTCTGCTGATTTCTCTTCGGAAACGTTGGATTATTGTCAATTATCTCAGCTTTCTGTTTAATGTTCCTTCGATGCTGTTGCTGATCTCTTTGTCGGATAGTAACGGTGTGAGTATGCTATATGCCGTCTTGACCTTTGGGATGTATCTTGGCATTACGCTATGGTATCCGTTCAAATATCGCTCCAAGCTATCCGGGTGGGATTTTTCATTGCTGGGGTGCAATACCATTATCAGCTGTGTTACCTTGTTTGATTTGTTTGTCGATGCGGGACTTACGGATTACAAGGGTGGGCTGGCGCTGTTCTTATGCCTGATGTATCTGGGTCTTGGCCGGGGCTTGGAGAAGTTAATGCCTCAGGAAAAACAGAGTATGCTGCTCTTCTACGCTACCTCGTTGACTTTTGCCGTTCTGATGATTCCCTTCCAGTTGGGGGAAGAATGGTGGTCCATAGGATGGTTGGTAGAGGCTGTTGTTCTAACCGTATAAGGCAATATGAACCGCTTCAAGGGAGTGGAACGAACGGGTTGGGGTATTTTGCTGCTCTGTCTCGGGTCGTTTTTTGGCTTGAACGTACCGCTTCATATAATAACTGAAGGTACATTTCTAAATTACAGTGATCCCTACTTTGCGCTCAAATATACCTTTATTACGGCAGGGATGCTTTCCGTAGCTGTGTTATACGCTGTCCAGAATAATAAGAATAATATTTTGCTATACCACAGCCCACAGGAGGTTAAATGGACAGTTGGGTTCAAATATCCGGCGTTACTGAATGTATGGGCGTATGCTTTATATGAATCAAGACATCTGTATATGCTGGTCTTACCGGAGGACTTCCCACATACAACCTTCTATACTTTGCTGCTGTATGCGGTTGTATCCGTCCTTTTAGCTTATGGATTACCCAAGGTGAAGGTTATGTATGACCTGATTGTTAAATATTTTACAATGTTTCTATATGGGTTCGGCTACGTCATCTGTATCGCTATTACCGTAGGTCTGCCGAGTCTGCAGGGTGATTTTGCGCAAAATACGGGGGAGGATTATATCGTACTGGGCGTGCTCATTGTCTTTAATATTTTCGTATGGTTTAGCGGCCGCGATTTGTTAATTGCCGTCATTCAGCGAAATTACAAGAGCATTGAATTGTATCCTGTCATTATGGGAGTCTATTTACTTAGTATTATTACATCATTTTTGGGTGTACAACTGCAACTGGACGATGCCGGGTTAATCTTCAGTCTTGTGTATCTGCTGCTTGCGGTGTTGTTTATCATGTATGGCTTCCGCAAAAGATACGTATACATCCGTCGATTTGGTCTAGGATTAACCCTATTGGCGACAGGCAAGCTGCTGCTTTACGACTTGAGTCTTCTTAACACCGGCAATAAAATCATTGCGTACTTCAGCTTCGGGATGTGTCTGTTAGGGATTTCCTACTTGTATCAAAAGGTCTCGAACAGAATGGAGGAAACCCATGCTGCGGCGGAGAGTGAACTTAAAAGTTAGTCTGACGCTGCTGCTCAGCCTAATCAGTCTAAGCATACCTGTAGAAAGCTTCGCTTCTGCTCCGAATGGAGCCGATAGTACCCAATGGCGGTTCTCGAAGCAGATTGAACTGGAGAGCAAGGCCGCCTATCAACAATTCTATTTGGATGAAGAGGTGTACGGACAGGCGGCGGGTGACTTAAGAGATCTGCGAATTGTGAATGGCAAAGGGGAGTATATCCCCTTTTATATCGATAGCGAAGCCGAAGTTACAGAAGAGAGCGTAGTCACCTACGACTCCAGTTTGATTCGTAATGCCAAGCAAGGCAGGGACACCCTATTTGATTATAAAATCATACCTGTTAGAGAGAATGCGGATATCCAAGGGGATACCTTAGTGTTTGAACTTCCGGATGAAGCTTTTCTGAAGCATGTTCAGGTATTTGGGAGCTATGATGGCAATACGTGGGAGACTCTGAATAAAAGCGACTTATACTCTACGGATGGACTGAATCAGAATCGCGTTAAGCTGGGATCCACATATAAGTTCAGTCATTACCGCCTCCTTGTGAAAGATAATATTGAGAATCTTAAGTTTGATAAGCTGCAGCTGCTTCACAACAATACGGCGTTGAGGACGACAAGCTTCCTCCGTCAACACACCCCGAACTACGAGATTAAGCAGGAGGGGAACCGGACAGATATTCTCGTTCATAACAACCACCTAAAGGTGTCTAAGGTACTGCTGCAGAGCACGGGTAACTTTACCAGAAGATATGAACTTCTGGATGATAAGGGGCAGGGTATTAGCACGAAAGGAAACGGAGAGCTGTATCGGTTAGACTTTAAGGATGCTCGGATTGAGGCTACAGATATTGTTCCTTCCCATGGGGTCTCATCCTCCTCCTTCAGGATTGTAATTTATAATCGTGATGATACACCTATCCATATCTCGGGTATAAGCACAGAGTATCTAGTAGATAAGCTTGTGTTCGCAGAGGCTGGGGAAGGACCTTACCAACTCCTATATGGGAATGTAGAGGCTTCTACACCGCAGTATGATATATCCAATTTCAAGACCCTTATAGAGGCGGGAGATGTGGGACTGTCTAAGCTTGGAGCTGCTGTATTAGAGCAAACAATAACGGATGCTTCAGCGAAGTCGAATCGATTCCTTAGCAAAATGGGATTTAACACCGTTATAATCGTAGTATCGCTGCTGCTTATTATAATTCTGGCTCGGAAATTGAAGGCCTGATAAAGGAGAGACTTACCCATGTATCAAACGTATATTTTTGACCTGTACGGCACACTTATTGATATAGAGACAGATGAAGAAGATCCAGTGGTCTGGGAGAGGCTGGCCCTTCATTTTGGTTATCATAGAATGGCAATAACGGGAGCGGAGCTTCAAGAAAGATTTCTGCTGGAGAGGGATGCACAGCTTGAGGAGGCCGCGAAAAACTGCCAGTATCCTGATTTCGTGATGGAGGAAGTCTTTCGGTCTATCGCTCGTCAATGGGGAGAGGAGCCTAGTGAGGCTTGGTTGCAGGAAACGGTAAGATGGCTGCGGACGTTGTCTATGATTCATATTTCGCTGTATGACGGAGTTCCCCAAATGCTACAGTCGTTAAGAGAACAGGGTAAAAAAGTGTTCTTACTCTCGAACGGCCAGAAGACGTTTATCGAGGCTGAGTTGACGATGCTTGGCATCATACAGCGATTTGACGGGATTGCGATTTCCTCAGTTGCCGGAGTGAGTAAACCGGATCCGCTGTTCTATCGTTATTTAGCGGCTACATATAATGCCGATTTAAGCTCGGCTATAATGATCGGCAATGATCCTCGAACAGATATTGAAGGGGCATTAAGTGTAGGTATAGACTCCTGTTACATTCATACAGCTTCTTCTCCGTCCAATATAGAAGTCAAAAGCAATATACAGATCTGGGATGGCGATTTACGTCAAATTCTCGGCTGGAACCTATAGTCTTACAAAGAGTCCCCGTATCCGAATAAACAACGGATACGGGGACTCTTTGTGATTTTAAATAACACCCTCAGCGAGCATGGCTTCCGCTACGATTCTAAATCCGGCGATGTTGGCACCTACGAGTAGATTGCCGGGCTGTCCATACTGCTGAGCAGCATCCATGGATTGGCGGTAGATATTCCCCATAATCTCATGCAGCTTGGCATCTACTTCCGCGAAGCTCCACGATAACCGCATGCTGTTTTGAGCCATTTCAAGCGCAGATACGGCTACGCCCCCTGCATTGGCGGCTTTAGCGGGTGCGAATAGTACTCCGGCTTCTTGGAATAGGTGTATAGCCTCAATGGTAGATGGCATATTGGCACCTTCCCCCACGGCTTTTACGCCGTTTGCTATAAGTGTTCTTGCCATTACCTCATCAATTTCGTTCTGCGTAGCGCAAGGAAGAGCTATATCACAAGGGATCCTCCAGATCTGCGTGGAATTCTGGAAATAGACAGCCTGAGGATGTTCCTTCACATACTCACTAATTCGTTTTCTCTCCACTTCCTTAAGACGTCGTACCGTATTAATGTGTATGCCATTCTCATCATAGATGTAGCCCGCGGAATCACTGCAAGCGACCACCTTGGCCCCCAACTGCTCTGCCTTCTGCATTGCATAAATAGCTACATTACCGGAGCCAGATACAATGATCCGGCTTCCTTGCAGACTTAAGTGGTTTTCCTTCAGCATCTCGTTCACAAAATAAACCGCTCCGTAACCAGTTGCTTCTGTACGTGCCTGGCTTCCACCGTATAATATGCCTTTGCCGGTTAGGACTCCAGCAGGGTACCCACCGCGAATCCGCTTATATTGCCCGAACAGGTACCCGATCTCGCGCGCTCCAACACCGATATCTCCTGCGGGTACATCCTCATCTGGGCCGATGTAATTCTGCAACTCTGTCATGAAGCTCTGAGCAAAACGCATGATTTCTCCGTCTGATTTGTCCTTCGGGTCAAAGTCCGAGCCGCCTTTGCCTCCTCCGATATGTTGGCCGGTAAGGGCGTTCTTGAAAATTTGTTCGAAGCCGAGAAACTTAATGATGCTGGCATTAACGGAGGGGTGAAAACGCAGCCCTCCCTTATAGGGACCGATGGAACTGTTAAATTGCACCCGATATCCCCGGTTAACTCTGACCTTGCCATGGTCATCTGTCCAAGGCACCCGAAAGGTAATGAGTCGTTCCGGTTCGACCAGCCTCTCCAGAATGGCTTGATCCTGATATTTCGGTTCCGCAGCAAGAATGGGAAGTAAGGAGGCAAGAATCTCCTTCACAGCTTGGTGGAATTCCGGCTCCTGTGGATTTCGGGCAACAAGCTCTTCGTATACCTTATCGATATAACGTAAGGCCTTATTGTAATTGCTATCTGCATCAAGAGTAGGGACAACGATCATAGATTCAGCCGCCTTTATCTGTAGTGGATTTGGGTTTATCTTGTCATAATTCAACGCGGCTCACAACTGCTTTTGTCAGCTATATGAGTTGAACTTAAGAATTTCTAATTGGCTTTACTTGTAACTACAGTGAATGTTGGACTTCCAGCCGCTGTTGTCTCCAGATTTCTTGATTTATACCGCTGACAGCGGGTGAAATCCGGAGACAAAGGCGGTCGCTATCGCTCTTCCAGTTCCAAAATCCCCCTTCGTTACTTCTGCCTTTTTATTAGATTCTATAGTTCATTTTATATTGCTGTAAAATTGAAGTGGGGGAGATGCTTGTTCTATAATGAATCGAGAGTTATCTACCCTATAGCATGAAAGAAGGACTCAGGAATGACCTTAATTATTATTGCTGCGATTATTGTAGTTATCCTTACAGTTGCCTATTTGGTAATGAGCTACTACCCATCCTTTGGTGGAAGAGTCCCAAGGAATAACCGGCATCGACTTATCCATTCACCTCAATATGCGAACGGTAAGTTTCTGAACCAGATTCCTACAGTGATGGACACCAGCTTACGTAGCTCGCTCTCTATATTAGGTGAGTTTATTAAAGGAAACCCACGCTCGAAACCCGAAAATGCCCTATTGCCGGAACCATTAAACCTTACGCAGGGAGTCCAGGAAACAAAGGTGACCTGGTTCGGTCACTCCGCCGTATTGCTCGAGGTAAACGGGGTTACCCTATTTATTGATCCTATGCTTGGAACCTCGCCCTCGCCCTTTCCGGTGATAGGCGGACGTCGCTACAGTAAGAAGTTGCCCGTAGAGGTTCGTGATCTACCTGCATTGGATGCTGTATTGCTTTCGCATGACCATTACGACCATCTTGATTATGGTTCTATCCAATTACTGAAGGATAAAGCTAAGAGGTTCATTGTCCCCTTAGGGGTGGGTGCTCACCTGATCAGATGGGGTGTTGAACCCCAACGCATTGAAGAGCATGATTGGTGGGATGAATTCCAGTTCCAAGGACTGCAGCTGGCTTGTACACCAGCCCGGCATTTCTCCGGCAGAAGTTTATTGGATCGTAATTCTACACTCTGGTGTTCTTGGGTTATAAAGGCTGCTACCTGCAGTATCTTTTTTAGCGGAGATAGTGGCTATGGCCCTCATTTCTTAGAGATTGGAAATAAGTACGGACCGTTTGATCTGACATTAATGGAATGCGGCCAGTATGATACGCGCTGGGCAGCCATTCATATGATGCCTGAACAGGCCATCCAAGCTCATCTGGATGTTAAAGGGAAGCTGATGATCCCGATTCACTGGGCGGCTTTTACCCTCGCCCTGCATGATTGGACAGATCCGGTGGAACGGGCTTGGCAGGCAGCCAAGGAACGGGGTACACTGCTTGCCACACCTAGAATAGGGGAGACTGTATTTGTACAATCACCCGATTACCCTTCATCCCCGTGGTGGAGGTAAGGTTAGTATGCTACAATGTTTTTGCACTATAAGTAAGGAGATGACAACATTTTGAGTGATAAGGTTAATGAACAAGAACTGGTAACTGTAATATCGGACAAGACCAAGGTAGATCCTAAGCTGATTTTGCTGGTGCTGAAGCATGAGCAGACCTTTATTAATAATGCCAAGGCGGATGCTAAGGGTGAGGTCGACATCGATAATGATGATCTGGTTGATTATGTAACCAGTCAACGTGACGTTAAGTTGGACGAGCTGACAGTAGAAACTATCCTGGATGCAGAAATGGATTACTTAATGGACAAGGGCCTTGCGGGGTATGTAGATTAAGGAAGTTAGACTTCGGCTCTATGTCTAAGAGGATTAGGCAAATGGGCCGAAAATAATTATATTGCTTAGGCTTTGCATTTATTAAATATGTGTGCTACAATGAAGTTAATCAAATTTAAACCTTAATTCACATATTGTTAAAGGTTGCATTTGTGTCTATGAAGCCTTTTACAATGTGTGAATTTTTATTTGTTCGTACAATACGTAGGAATAAAAGGACATGTGTTAAATAATATATTGGAGGTAATATCATGCAAACAGGTACAGTTAAATGGTTTAACGCAGACAAAGGATTCGGTTTTATCGAGGTTGAAGGTGGAAGTGACGTATTCGTACATTTCTCCGCAATCACTGGCGACGGTTTCAAATCTTTGGACGAAGGCCAACGTGTTGAGTTCAACGTAACTCAAGGCGCTCGTGGACCACAAGCAGAAAACGTTGTAAAACTGTAATTTGAAATTCCGAACGGCCCTTAACATGAGTTAAGGGCCGTTTTTATTTAAACAACCTCTTCATTTCTCGTATCAGCATGCCATACCTACTCCCTGCGGGGAAGGTGAAATCGTCTCGATTCGAACCAAGGAGGGGAATTTAATGTATTTTCGTAAAAAATCGCTAGAAGACATCCCAACAGAAGACACAACTATATGGTCCTGTACGCAGGAATGCTGCACAGGTTGGATGCGTGATAATTTCGCATTTGAGTATGTGCCGACATGCTGGCAGTGTAACTCACCTATGACTAGAAGCATGAAGATTCTGCCGTTGCTTGTGAACAAAAACTTCGATATGAAGGCCATTAAGAAGGGTATTACCATTAACTAATTCTTCTTACTGAGAAGCGGCAATAACATAATATACTGAGGTCACTCCGTTCATCGGGGTGGCCTTTTTTTCTGGAATGTCCAGTAACATTTCCTTGACAAAGTTCAGGACTTGGAGAGAATAGAGTTGAAAACGCTAACAGAACTAATCTGTTTTAACTATACTCCAAACTACGGAAGAGGGAATACCTGTGTACGGAAAATTTAATCGTATGAATACATTGCGGAACCAAATATTTATAGGGTTTTTATTAGTCATGCTCATTATTATTGGTGTTGCTGGTGTGTTTGTTTATGAAAAGGTTTCATATTTGCTGAAAAATAATACGGAGCGGCATATCCATCAAACGGCTATCCAGGCAAGCGGCCGGCTGGATGCACTCATTGGACAAATCGACAGTTTAACGGCGCAGGTAGCCAATCACACCACGGTTCAACAGCTTTTACTTAGACAGATTGATGGAAAAAGCGTCACGTTTAATCAACGCCAGTCGCTTCTGCAAGTGGTCTCCAGCTATCAGGCGTATATGCCGAGCGTGGGTTCATTAGAGTTGTACACCTCTGATTAT
The DNA here is from genome assembly GCF_000757885.1 of Paenibacillus wynnii. Lineage (NCBI taxonomy): Bacteria > Bacillati > Bacillota > Bacilli > Caryophanales > Paenibacillaceae > Paenibacillus > Paenibacillus wynnii. The sequence continues at coordinate 2,298,862 of NZ_JQCR01000002.1, forward strand.
CAACTGCTATTTCCGATTCGGGAAGGCAGCTTAAGCACCCGGATTGACAGCCGGTATATTGAGGAAGCCAATAAACAAAAGGGAAGATTGGTCTGGATCGGAATCGATCCGAATGATGATCAGAGTCTGCTTGCGATCAGGCAGGTAAGTCTCATGAACCGTTGGTTTTCACGGGGAGGTTACCTTATAGCCCGCATACAGCGCAGTTATTTTCAATTGGATGATCCGCTCGCAGGAGCCATAAATGGGGAGTCTATTCTTCTGGCGAACAATGAGGGACAACTGTTGGGGACAGGCCCCAGCCCAAATGTAGATTTGACGCCGTTGTTGAACAGTGTGGATCAGACGGTGAATTTTATGGACAAGGAGTATGTTACAGTGAAGCAGTTGTCGGAGAAGACGAACTGGACATTGCTCGTCCTGACTCCGGTGAGCTATGTTACGGAAGGGTTATCCGTACTTAGAACGGTTTTGCTTGTTTCCGGCGGAATCGGAACACTGCTGTTTCTGATCATGTCCTTTGTCCTCTCGACTATGATTACGCGGCCCATTATCAATCTAATCCGGGCGATGCGGAAATCGCGGCTGGGCGTACTTACACCAAATCCTGTCACAGCCTCGACTATGGAGCTTAGAGAGCTGAATAATACCTATAACGGAATGGTTAGCAATATGAATGACCTAATACGGGTAGTCTATGAAAAGGAAGTCCTCCAAAGCCGAACGGAGCTTAAGGCGCTGCAGGCACAAATCAATCCGCACTTTTTATTCAATACTCTTGAGGCCTTTAACTGGTCTCTGGAGGAGAAAGGTGAGGAGGAACTGGCCGGGCTGATGGTCGCTATGTCCCGAATGTTCCGCTATATTATTGTCAATCCGAATAAGGAAGAATGGGTAACGATTGGTGAAGAGATGGATCAGGTTAAACGATACTTACAAATTATGGAGATGAGACTGGGATCGCGATTGTCCTGGAACATTGAGATGACTTCGCAGGAGGCCTTGGTGCCAGTTCCTAAGCTGCTCATTCAGCCTATAGTAGAGAATGCCATTTTGCATGGAGTAGAGAGCAGCATCGGGGAGGGTTCTATCACCATCCGTGTATCTCCCTCCGCAAGGAAGGGATGGACGAGGGTATCCGTAGAGGATAACGGCCCGGGTATGGATGCTGAAAAACTTAGCGCGCTCTATGATACCCTTGAAGGAGGCCCCTCAATTTCGACTAAAGGTACGGGCGTGGGCCTCATCAATGTTCAGAAACGATTGAAGCTTTACTATGAGGGAGAGGGAATCAAGCTTGCGGGGCTGCACATTGACAGTACTCCGTTTGAGGGAACGGTTTTCACTTTTGAAATACCTAACACTGGGGGATATACGTATGAAATTGAACATAAAAACGATTCTGATCGTGGATGATGAGCCAAGAACACGTCAGGGGATCAAACAGACTCTTGAAGTGTGGGCAGCTGGGAGTTACCGGATTGAGACAGCGAATAATGGCGTAGAAGCCTTGGAGCTTCTTCAGCATGAGGTGATTCATTTACTCATAACCGATGTTCGGATGCCGGAGGTCAGTGGACTGGATTTGATTCGTTCGCTCAATAGACACGCCCGCAGGCCGCAAATTATTGTGATCTCTGGATACGCAGAGTTCCAGTATGTGCAGCAGGCTCTTCAGCTCGGCGCAGTGAATTATTTGCTGAAGCCTCTCGATAAAAAGGAGCTTCTTGAAGTTGTAGTGGAAGCCCTTAAGCGAGAAGAGGAGCAGCAGCGCCATGAAAAATTGGAGAAGCTGGTGGATCACAAGCTTGCGGAGCTTGATCCTGGTAATAATATGAGCATTGGGGAGCCGGTCAGAGAGGCACTCTTATATTTGGAGCAGCATTTGCATGAGACATTGACTATGGCGGATATGGCACAGCGGTTGCACCTGAACGCCAGTTATTTCAGCGTGTTGTTCAAAGATCAGGTTGGACTGCCTTTTAGCGAATATTTATCACGTCTACGAGTTCAACGGGCTAAGGAATTGCTTGTTCATACCCGGCTGTCTGTGGGCGAAATCGCAGAGAAGGTAGGTTACCAGACGGATAAGTATTTCATAAAAGTATTTAAAACACAGGAAGATCTCAGTCCAAGCCGTTACCGACAGCAGATGACAGGTACTTCTGACGAAATCCAATAATAGTGGAGTTATTGCCAATAGCCGTTATCTTATGGACATAAGACTCCGGTGATAGAATTGATTTGAGAGCGGTTACACAAATCGCGCTAAAACAAACCATGGAGGTTATAATTCATGTCCAAGAACAAGGTGACCCAGGGATTGCTCCTGACTTTAGTCTTAATGCTCGTTCTAGCGGGCTGCGGCGGTAAGAATAACAATGCTACAAACGCTGCGAACGGGGGCAATACACCAGCAACTGATGCTACTGCTGAGCAGAAAGTTACGATCAACATGATGCACTTATGGCCGGCTGGAGTTTCAGCCCAACAGAATAAGCTGGTAAATCAGATTATTGATCAATATCAGACGGACCACCCGAATGTAACCATTAAGGAAGAGGTTCTGGACAACGAACAATACAAAAACAAGCTCAAAGTATTGTCAGCTTCCAACGAACTTCCTGATGTCGGTATCACTTGGGCTGCCGGATTCATGGAGCCTTATGTGAAAGGCGGATTGTTCGCTCCGATTGATGATATTAAAGACGGAGCATTGCTTAAAGATAAATTCGTTGCAGGTACGACAGAAGCTTATGCTATTGATGGTAAAACTTATGCCCTACCGATTGAGTTGAACATTTCCCCGATCTATTATAATAAAGCTATTTTTGAAAAGTATAACCTGCAAGCGCCTACAACTTACACTGAATTTAAGGAAGTTGTGAAAACGCTGTCTGAAAACGGTATCGCACCAATAGCTCTTGGAAATAAAGATCGTTGGACAGGTTCACTTTGGTACATGTATCTGGCTGACCGGATTGCCGGCAATGATACATTGAAGAATGCCATTGCAGGTTCAGGAACCTTTGATGACCCGGGTCTGGTACAAGCAGCAACCGAAATTCAAACCCTTGTAGAAATGAACGGATTCAATAAAGGCTTCAACGGTTTGTCGAACGATGAAGGCAAAGCTGAGTTTATGAACGAAAAAGCAGGCATGTATCTGATGGGTACTTGGGAGCTGCCTAACTTTACAACCAATCCTGATATCCCGCAAGAATTCAAGGATAAAGTTGGATTCTTCAAATTCCCGACTGTGGAAAATGGTAAAGGCAACATCAACAGCTGGGTTGGCGGCCCGGGCGTAGGATTGTTCGTAGCTGAAAACTCTAAGGTCAAAGAAGAGGCTAAAGCCTTTATGGAATACTTTGTATCTAAATGGGGTGAAGATTCTGTAACTACAGCAGGTGTTATCCCGGCTACAAAAGTAGATACGACTAAAACTGAATTGCCACAGCTTTATGTAGATCTGCTTAACGAGTTGAATAATGCCAGCAGTATAACACTCTTTGCGGATGTTCAAATGAAGCCGAGCGCGGCTCAAGTTCACTTGGATATGATTCAGGCGCTGTTTGGCAAGGCTGTGACTCCGGAGCAATTCGCAACGAAGCATAAAGAAGCCATCGAAAAAGGCAACTAATATCATAAGCATTCCGAAGCGGAGCGGGATGTATCTAGGCTTACGGATACACACTGCCCCGCTTCTTTTTAAAAAGAGATAGATAGGAGGATTTGACGATGGAGAAAGTCATGTCTAATAAGCTGGTAATTGCTCTATATGTACTGCCGTCCCTGCTGTTAATCATGGGAATTATATATATGCCTATTGTGCTTACGGGATACTATGGACTGAATGAATGGAACGGTATCGGAAAGATGACCTTTATCGGTTTGGAGAATTACAAACATCTTATACAGGATTCAACCTTTTGGAGCAGTGCATTTCACTCCTTTGAGCTCGCATTATTCTCAGGAATCAGCCTTATCGGGTACCTGCTCATCGCTTTAGTGCTTTCGGGCAAAATTAAAGGTGCTAACCTGCTTCGTAAAATTTATCTGATTCCAATGCTGCTGTCTTCCGTAGCCATTGCTCAGTTGTGGATGAAAATTTACCACCCTACAAATGGGGTACTTAATACCCTGCTCATGTCCCTTGGTGTCGATAACCCTCCCGCTTGGCTGGCGGAGCCATCCATTGTGCTGCTTGCCTTGTTTGTGCCAATTATTTGGCAATATGCCGGGTTTTATATTCTCATATATTATGCTGCGTTGAAAAATATTCCAGAGTCGCTTATGGAAGCCGCTCGTATCGATGGTGCTAATCCATGGCAGATTGCTACTCGGATCAAACTGCCCCTGATGAGCGAGGTCATTAAGGTAACTATCGTTTTGTCCGTGGTCGGTTCTCTGAAGTATTTTGATCTGATTTATGTAATGACGGACGGAGGACCTAACGGAGCCAGTGAAGTTATGGCCTCCTACATGTACCATAAAGCATTCCGCAGCTTTGACTTCGGATATGGCAGTGCGATCGGATTTTTCCTACTGCTGGTTTGTCTCGTGGCAACCTACCTGATCCGCAAGGCTACAGCCTCGAAAGAGACCATTCAATATTCATAAAGCATAGGAAGGAGGAACATATATGAAAGTTGCTGCTGCACCGGGCTATAACCCTGGAAGAGTAAATGAACGCAAGATTCTACAGGGAACAGGGTACACCTTAATGTATTTGGGGCTTATTCTTGTAGCCCTTGTACAAATATTCCCACTCGTTTGGCTGTTGATTTTTTCATTAAAAAACAATCAGGAAATATTCAATATGGCGCCCTTTTCTATACCTGCTCACCCCCATTGGGAGAATTATGTAAATGTATGGACGAACGGAAATATCGCACAGTATTTTGTTAACAGTGTGTTGATAACGGCAATTGCCTTAGCTCTAACGGTTCTTCTGGCAAGCTTCGTTACGTATGCGGTAACGCGTATGAGATGGAAGGGCAGATCTTTTGTACTCGGGTTGTTTATGGTGGGTCTGATGATTCCGGTCCATTCAACACTAATCCCTTTGTTCAGCTTGTTCCTGAAGCTGCATTTAACAGACAGTCCAATCTCAATCATCCTATCGTATGTGGCATTCAATTTACCTACGACCATCATGATTTTACTTGGATTTTATTATGCGCTCCCGAAGGAAGTTGAAGAAGCGGCCATCATTGACGGCTGCTCCGTCAACACGATGTTCTTCCGGATCATCCTGCCGATGACCTCTTCGGTATTGGCTACCACCGCCATCATTAACATGATATATAACTGGAACGAATTCATCTTCGTGAACACCTTTATCAGCTCGGATAAGTACAAAACCCTAACGGTAGGTGTACAGAATTTTATCGGACAGTATACTACAGACTGGGGTGCAATCGGCGCTACCCTGATGATCAGCATTCTGCCGATCCTTATTGTCTTCCTGCTATTGAGTGACCGGATTGTGGAAGGGATTGCGGCCGGCTCTGTTAAAGGATAAGCGAGGCAATTAAAAAGCTGTATTTATAAAGGCTGTTCCTGGGGTCCTCATGGACTTTAGGAACAGCCTTTTGTATGGATAAGCTTAACCGGTGACAGGAGTCGAATTATTCTTGTCCTCGGCAGGATCATATTTGACAAGGGCATGTTTCTCCCATGCCCTGCTTCGCCAACGGAAGTACATGATAATGGCCCGGACCCATTCATCCGCCGCTGTAGCGAGCCAGACACCGGCTAACCCAAGATCGAGCGTGAAGACTAGAAAATAACCGAGAGGCAGGCTCATACAGACCATGGACAATAGCCCCATATATACCGGGAACTTAGCATCACCTGAGGCTCGGAGTGAATTAATAATCACCAAGTTGCAGGTTCGCCCAGTCTCCAGGAAGAAGCTGAGCAAAATGACTTGGGCGCCCATAACAACAATACTCTGATTATCCGTGAAAAGACCAAGCAGAGGCACTCGGAAAGCTATAATGAGGGTATCGATAATAACGGTCGCGAGCAGTGCCCATTTTACACTTTTGAAGACACGCTCATAGGCCTCTTGAGGCCGGTTTGCTCCCACCAGACGACCCACCATAATGGAGGTACCCATGGATACCGCCACGCTGAACAAGAAAATATAGCTCGAGATGTTAAGCGCATATTGACGTGTAGCCATCGCTTCAGCACCAAGATACGTAATATACATCGTGAATACCAGTTGGCAGGATTGGTAGGTTATCGATTCAAACGCGGATGGAATGCCGATCTTCAGGATCTGAAGGACATACTTTTTGGTGAGCTTAATGTAATAATTCCACACTACGCGCACTTCCATAATTCTATAAAGCAGCAGGAAAAAGAGGATCAGACAAATAAATCGACTAATTATGGTTGAAATTGCAGCGCCTTGCACTCCAAGTGCGGGAAAGCCAAAGTGACCAAAGATCAAGATATAGTTACCAATCACATGAATGATATTCATCTGCATGGAGACAACCATAGTCTGCTTCGTAAATCCGTGTGTGCGAATCGTAGCCGCTAATGCATTAATGAGAGCTTGGAAAAAGATAAAACTTCCCACAATGTGAATATAAGACTTTGCATAGACCAGAATGTCCCCTGTTACATTTAGAGCTTGAAGTAAATAACCTCCAAAGGAAAGCAAAAAAGTGCTGAGGATAAGGCCGATCGCTAAGTTAAGCGTGAGGGCATTACCAATGACCTGCGCTGCTTCTTGAGGCCTCTTAGATCCGAGGTATTGGGATACAACCATGGCAGCGCCGTTTCCGATTACGCTAAGCACAAGAATAGCCATGGCAATAATCTGATTAGCCGCCCCGACCCCCGCGACAGCATCATCAGACACGGAACTGATCATAAAGGTATCCACACTGCCCATCAGCATGAACAGAAAAAGCTCCAGGAAGATGGGCCAGGTTAACCTTACGAGATTCAATTCTTTAGATTTCAAGAGTACACCTTCTTCATTATAATACTGGATTCACCAGATCACTAAACATAGGGTATATTAGCACAGCTTTCATCAAAAAGCATTAGCAATCATAAAGCTATCTACATTGCTCCATCCATTATTAGATATTTGTTCTCTAAAACTACCCTTTACGAAACTTTCCGCGCGGAGACACGTCCATATATTCACAGTAAAATATGGGAGGATTTTGATAAATGGTTCTTTTAAAAAAGATACTACCTGCTTGTATGGCATTGTTCCTTGTTACTCAAACTCTTGTATCGGCTGCTCCTGCTCCCAAACCAGTCATTATAAATATCAATGGTTTATTTATTGCTACAGACATCAACCCTCATATTCAGTCAGGTAGAGTAATGATTCCAGTTCGAACGCTCGCTTCGCTGGGATTGACCTATTCTTGGAATGTTCTATCACATACAGCTACAATTACGAATCTGGCAAAAGATACATTTACAATGATTCAGGGGAAGAGTATCGCTTATAAAAACGGGCAACCGGTACAGATGGACAGCGAAGCCAATAACTATAATGGTCGTATGATGGTGCCAGCACGTTTTGTTAGTGAAGCTTTTGACTACAAGGTCTACTATGAAAAGGCTCGTGGAATTTTGTTTATCTCAAGCAAGGATTACTCCCCTAGCAGCAAAATTTTGGAGGCATCTACTCTTAAGGAGGCCCGCTTGGCGGCTATCTCCATTCCGATTATGTTTTCCTTCAAACCCGATTTTGGAAAAGAGGGCGACTCGTCAGGAGGTTTTTACAGCTATTCTTTCGCAGCTAATGATGCCTCACGTTACACTTACAATGATGGTTATGCCATAACAGTGGTTGAAATTAATAACGGTGCAGCAAATGCGGTCTGGCAATATTACACTGTGGATATCCCAGGTTATGGGCCAACTACTTTAGGTGGAGAAAGACCTGATAAAATGGAGGAAATGTTCCATGACTTTTTTAACTATTCTGATGGAGTCTTCTATCGGCGGACTAATGGATCAACTGAGATATTTAAATACACAACACAAACATACGGGGATATCATTCAATTCGTTCCTGATTCAGAGGAGTAATGAGGACGGAACAATTCTGCTGAAGAATAACAAATGAAGAAGGCACCTCATCTGGAGTGAATCCAGCGGGGGTGCCTTTTGATTTTAAATCAGGATCGGTTGAAATCGCTTAAGCCTTTTGCTCAAACAGCTTAGTAATTTCGATAATAACTTCAGTAGCCTTAACCATATTGTCTGCAGAAGCATACTCGAACTTACCATGAAAGTTCTCTCCACCCGTAAAGATATTGGGGGTTGGCAATCCCATGTAGGACAGCTGAGAACCATCCGTTCCACCGCGAATTGGACGAATAACGGGTGTGATTCCGAGGTGTACCATTGCTTCATGGGCAATATCAACAATATGGCGTACAGGCTCGATTTTTTCACGCATATTGTAGTATTGGTCGTTGATCTCAAGTATGACGTTCTCCGAACCGTGAGTGCTCTTGAATTCATCGACTACACTGGTTATAAAAGCCTTCCGTTCCTCAAAATGCTCTCGATCAAAGTCGCGGATAATGTAATGGAGCTTGCTCTGTTCAGCATTTCCCTGCATCGAGATCAGATGAAAGAACCCTTCAAACCCTTCTGTGAACTCAGGGGCTTCATTCGCCGGAAGTCTATTGTGCAGAGCCATGGCGATTTTGGATGAATGGATCATTTTCCCCTTAGCTGTCCCTGGATGAACGTTTACTCCATGGATTGTAATTTTAGCAGCTGCGGCATTGAAGCTCTCATATTCCAGTTCCCCGAGCGGCCCGCCGTCAACCGTATAAGCATAAGCTGCACCAAAAGCAGGAACATCAAATCGATGTGCTCCACGTCCGATTTCCTCGTCAGGAGTAAACGCTACTCTTAAAGTACCGTGTTTGATTTCAGGGTGATTCAAAAGATAAGTCATAGCTGTCATAATCTCGGCCATACCGGCTTTATTGTCGGCGCCAAGCAGAGTGGTACCGTCTGTAGTAATTAGCGTGTGTCCTTTGTATTCGTTAAGCTCAGGAAAGCTAGCCGTAGAAAGCACGATATTCAGGGCCTTATTCAAAATCAGGTCGCCGCCCTGATAGTTCTCAACGATTTGTGGATTCACATCCTTGCCAGTAAAATCGGTAGCCGTATCCAAATGCGCTAAAAATCCGATGACCGGGACTTCTTTGTCGCTGTTGCTGGGAAGAGTAGCCATGACATATCCGTTCTCATCTATAGTCACGTCTTGCATGCCGATCTCTTGAAGCTCATCGACCAGCTTACGGGCAAGCACCCACTGCCCTTCCGTCGAAGGACAAGTATCACTATCCTCATTCGATTGTGTATCTATCTTCGCGTAGGAAATAAATCGGTTCATAACCTCTTGCTTCAACTTACCCATCTCCTCTATATAGTCGTATGTATATAGTAACATTTTCTACGTTTAGTCTCACTTTAATGCTTTATGGAAGAGAAGAGGTCAGGGGTTTCTGCTGAAATAGGGGGGGAGGAATAATATATGGAAAAATCTGTGGGGCTTTCTCCCTCTTTTTTCGTGTTTTTTTTGCAAAATACTGTAACTTTAGACTCGAATTTTAGTCATCGAACTGCACCGCACGCGAACTGTAACAAACTCGCACCCGAACTACACCGTACAAGCACCCGAACTCGCACCGCATTAAACTAAACTCGCACCTGAACACGAATCCGCACCGCACCCGCACCCGAAATGCACCTGAACACGAATCCGCACCCGCACCGCACCCGAAATGCACCTAAACTCGAATCCACACCGAACTAAATTCGAACTCGAATCCGTACCGCACCCGAGAATGTACCGAACTCGAACGTGAACTCGTACCGGACCCGATCCTAAACTTGCCCTCTCGCGGACAGTGTAGCAACTAATGATGTATTAATCCGTTGGTTGATCATTGAAGGAACATAGCTAGAGCTGAAATGTTGTATAAAGTGCAGGAATTAGTGGGTATCGGGTGTGTTGAAGTCAGAAATGTTGTATAGAGTGCAGGAATCGGTGGGTATCGGGTGTGTTGAAGGCTGAAATGTTGTAGAAAGTGCAGGAATTAGTAGGTATCGGGTGCGTTGGAGGCTGAAATGTTGTATAAAGTGCAGGAATCGGTGGGTATCGGGTGTGTTTGGGGGTCCGTTGCTCAGTAGTTTTCCTATACAGTGCTACTTGTACATGCGTCCATCATACGATAGATCATATATTATCTAAAAATTATCAAATATTTTGTCGAATAGTGGTGCTTTGAGGAACCACTTTTAGTGAATGGTATGAAAAAGACTGATCCTCCGGTTTTACCGTGGATCAGCCTTAATTATTAATAATTAGATCTTAGGAGACTAATTCGCCCTTAATAGCTTCAGCTGCAAGCTTATAGGAATGTAAGCGAGCTTGATGATCATAGATCTGTGAAGCGATGATAAATTCATCGGCGTCTGTGTCCGCAAGAATTTGTTGTAATCTTGCATGGACAGTTGCTTTGTCTCCTGAAATGGAATACTGCAGCTTATCCTGCAGGATTGCTTTTTCCTGAGGAGACCATAAACCATCCAGACTATCAACGGGAGGCTGGAGCTTGCCGGTACGACCGCGGATAATGTTAAGAAATTGCTGCTGCTGGGAAGTAGCCAGCTTGCGTGCTTCTTCTACGGTTTCAGCCGCAGTGATGCCTAGACCAACCATAACATGCGGTTTATCTAGATGCTCAGAAGGCTGGAAGCTGCTGCGATATAGATGAAGAGCGGGGAGCAGATAATCCGGTGCGAAATGGCTGGCAAAAGCAAAAGGAAGACCCAATTGGCCAGCCAATTTAGCACTGAAACCGCTGGAACCCAGAAGCCAAATCGGAACGTTAAGTCCTTCTCCGGGGATCGCCCGAACTCCCGGTGGACGGGAACTGCTAGCAGTGGGGTCGAAATAGGCCCGCAGTTCGCTTAGTTGCTCAGGGAATTCACTGCCATCGCTGCCAAGACCGCGTCTTAATGCCCGGGAAGCAGGTTGATCGGAGCCAGGTGCACGGCCGAGCCCGAGGTCTATACGGCCGGGATATAAGGATTCCAATGTTCCAAATTGTTCTGCGATCACCAGAGGAGCATGGTTGGATAACATAATTCCTCCTGAGCCCACGCGGATAGTACGGGTGCCTGATGCTACGTGACCGATAACCAGTGAAGTAGCTGAACTGGCAATACCGGGCATATTATGATGTTCTGCCAGCCAATAGCGGTGATATCCCCATTGTTCGGCATGACGGGCCAAATCGAGTGTATTATGAAGTGAATCCGCCGCTGTCCCTCCTTCAATAATGGGGGCAAGGTCCAACACGGAAATCGGAATGTCCTGCAATAGCTTCAATATGATCCCTCCTAAAAGTTTTGCGAAGCAAAACTGCCTCGAAAGCGTAAACTATAAAGTTTTGCGAAGCAAAACTGGCTTCGAAAGCGTAAACTATAAAGTTTTGCGAAGCAAAACTGCGTCGTAATCGTACACGCTACATATAATCTGATTATCTTTTAAGCAGTATTTGCTGCTTTCTGCTAATCTACACGATATTATAACATGAAGTTAAGTCATTTACCTACTTTTAGTAAGTTTACAGACGGCTCTGTAGTCATCCATAACCCCGAACCGATAAATAATCTATTTGACGAATCCAATTCATCTGAAAAGCTTCTCAGATTTTATACATGAATATCGCCAAAAAAAAGTAGTTTTAAATATAAATTTAAGCTTGGAGAAGTACTTTTTCAAACAGCTTTCTAATATATATGTTTTTTTGACCTTATTTAATGACTGGATTCCAACGGAGTTTCTATATATAACCTAAGGAAATAAACTTGTAAGCGGTTTAAAAAAGATGTTGTGCTTTTCAGATCAACTTGCTATAATCACCTTGAAAAGGTTTTCTAAAAAGGAAGTACACACTATGAAGCCAACAATTCGAGATGTCGCCAAGATGGCTGAAGTATCTATCAGTACCGTATCCCGTGTGATGAATGCACCCGAGACGGTGATAGAAAGCAAGCGCAGCAGAGTTATGGATGCAATCCAGACCCTGCAGTATCAGCCTAATGCTTTTGCACGAGGTCTTATCTACAAGAAGTCATTTACACTCGGTTTACTCATCCCGGATATTGAGAACCTGTATTTTGCAGGGGTTATCCGTGGAATGCAGGATGCGTGTATCAAACTCGGTTATAGTCTAATGATTTGTAACACCGACCGAGACAAAGAACGCTTACTGTCATACATTGATGCCTTTCATGAGAAACAGGTAGACGGGATTGTTTTCGCCAGTGATGTTCTGTACCCTGAGTACTATGAGAAATTAGTGGGCTGCCGAATACCATTTGTGCTGGTCTCCTCACATTCTGATGAGTATGACATTCCTTGTGTGGAGATTGATGATGAAGTTGCCGCATATGATGCAGTGAAATTTCTAATTGAGCTGGGTCACAAGCAAATCGGGATGATTGGTTTTAACCATGATAATTCCATTTCAGGTCCGCCGCGTTACGATGGATTTGTAAGAGCTCTGAATGAATTTGGCTTGGAGCACAACGTGGAGAAGATCAAATTTGCTAATCATCGCTTTGAACACGCTTATCAAGCTGCTCATGAGTTGTTCACTGAGTACCCGGAAATAACGGCTGTATTCTGTGTCGCTGATGAATTCGCAATGGGTACGATTTCGTACTTGAAGGATCGGAACATTCATGTACCCGGTCAAGTGTCGGTCGTAGGGTTTGATAACCTGCGGATGTCCACTATGTTTATTCCAAAGTTAACTACCATCGCACAGCCTATTTATGATTTAGGATACCGCGCAGCTGAGAAAATACATGAGCTTCTTACTACGGGAAGCGTAGAGGTAAAGCGTGAAAAGATGGAACATAAATTGATAGTGAGAGAATCATCACGTGAAAAATGAGACACTCTCCTTTTTTTCACAAGACTCTGAAAAGCTTTTCAAATTATCGAAAGCTCAAAACTCTTAAAAGCCTTGAACTAGACTATTGGAACCATATAATTGATTATTTAAGATTAAAAGTATAATTCAGGACTATTGGAAACCTTTGGGCAGTATGCTATGATGGAAATGTAAGCGTTATTTCGGAAGATATTCTCGCAGGTTAGACCATTTCGTTAAGTATCTTTAATTCTTTTTGAAAAGCTTTGCAAGGAGGTGATTCAGCCAATAGACGGCTCTGGCATCCACATATTATTCATGAAGATGCAATTCTCTAAACCAATTAAAGGGGATGTATGAAAAGATGAAAAAAGCTCCAGGACGCAAAATGCCATTGGCAATTGTGCTTTGCTTGTCATTTACAATGATGCTTAGTGCATGCGGCGGTAATGGTAATAACAATGCTGCACCAACAAATGCACCGGCAGCAACAGAAAAAGCAGCTGAACCGGCATCGACAGAGAACACCAGTACCGACACAGCCGGATCACCACTGGAACTGGCGATGAAGGGTGACTATAAAGGAACAAAAGTAACCATGTTCGGCCCGTTCGTAGATGCCGACCAAGTGAAGTTTGAGAACAGCATCAAGGATTTCGAAGCCAAGACAGGCATCGATATCCAATATGAAGGCTCCAAAGAATTTGAAGCTACTATTAATATCCGCGTAGATGGCGGAAATGCTCCGGATATCGCTGACTTCCCGCAACCAGGTTTACTTTCATCCATTGCTAAAACTGGTAAAGTAGTCGATCTGACAACTGTTCTGGATCAGGACAAATTGAAAGCGAACTACAACCAAAGCTGGCTGGATATGTCCACCATGGACGGTAAAGACGGCAAAATCATGGCGGGTATTTGGAACCGCAGTAACGTGAAGAGCCTTGTATGGTACCCTAAGAAACAATTTGAAGAAGCCGGTTACAAGATTCCAGAAACTTGGGATGAAATGTTGGCTTTGACTGAGCAAATCGCAAAAGACGGCGATCCTGCATGGGCAATTGGCATCGAGAGCGGCGCAGCAACAGGCTGGGCAGCAACCGACTGGGTAGAAGATATTATGCTACGTACTACTACTCCTGAGAATTACGACAAATGGGTAAAAGGTGAGCTACCATTCACTTCCCCAGAAGTAAAACATGCAATAGAAGTCATGTCCAAAATTTGGTTGAATAAAGATTATGTCTATGGCGGTACAAAATCCATCGTTACCACTGCATTCGGCGATGCTCCAAAACCTATGTTCGACAACCCGCCAAAAGCTTGGTTCCACCGTCAAGGTAACTTTATTACAAGCTTCTTCCCTGAAACAGCAAAAATTGATGAGGATTATGGCTGGTTCTACCTACCTTCCATTGACCCTCAATACGGCAAACCAGTACTCGTAGCCGGTGATATTTACTCCATGTTCAATGACCGTCCTGAAGTTCGTGCGGTATTGGAATTCTTCACAACAGGTGAATCCATTAAGACTTGGGTTCAATCCGGTGGTGTAATCGCACCAATGAATGACGCTTCCCTGGACTGGTACAGCTCTGAGTCAGATCGTGCTATGGCTAAGTTGGTTCAAGATGCATCGACCCTTCGCTTTGACGGTTCTGACCTTATGCCTGGTAGTGTAGGCGCCGGAACGTTCTGGAAAGGTATGACAGACTATGTGAGTGGCACAGCTACTCTGGATCAGGCTCTTGAGCAAATCCAGTCTGGCTGGAAAAATTAATTACATTAATACAATGATGAACTGTTGATTGGCTAGGATTCCACATGAAGAGGGGCAGCGAGAACGGAAGAAACATCTGCCCCTCTTTTTGTTTTATAAAAAATGGTTGTAACAATGCTTACGAAGAGAGTTTTGCCTACGGCAAAACTTTAAAGATGATGCTTACGAAGAGAGTTTTGCCTACGGCAAAACTTATAGGAGGAGCTAAAATGGGTGCACAAGCAAAGCAAAAAATCAGTATAAAGGCGGTGCTCTTATCCCTAGCTGTATTATTAGCTAATATCGTGGTAAACGGGCTAATTTTCAGATTTTTCCGGGATTCAACACTTAATCCGCTGGTTACTGCTGTTCTTGCCGTCCTTTGGGGCGTGCTAGGCGTTTATCTAATTTACTATACCTTGACCTGGGCGGTTGAGCGGTATCCTGAGTATATCCGAACCAGGGTACTACCTTATGTATTTATCGGCCCCGCAGTTATTCTACTAGGCTGGTTATTGATTATGCCTGCACTGCGGACGTTATACTTAAGTTTTTTCGATGCTTCTTCCGAGAAATTTGTGGGATTAAGCAATTATGCAGCCATATTCAGCGATCATTTGATGGCCACTGCACTGCGCAATAACTTATTGTGGGTATTCTTAGGAACTTTGGCTTGTGTTACCTTCGGCTTGTTGATTGCTATTCTGGCAGACCGCAGCAGCTATGAAAAAATCGCTAAATCTATCATTTTCATGCCAATGGCTATTTCCTTTGTTGCAGCAGGTGTCATTTGGAAATTTATTTACTACTATCAGCCGGGTGATGAGCAGATTGGTTTGCTGAATGCGATCGTTACTTATTTTGGGGGCGAGCCGCAGGCTTGGACCAGCATGCTGCAGCCTTGGAACAACCTTTTCCTCATTGTAATTTTGATTTGGATGCAAACGGGTTTTGCGATGGTTATTTTCTCAGCAGCAATTAAAGGTGTTCCCGAAGATATTATGGAGGCTGCTCGTGTGGACGGCGCCAGTGAGATTAAAATCTTTTTTGGCATTATGATTCCGTATATTTCAACCACGATCCTGACGGTCACTACAACTATTATTGTCTTCACATTGAAAATATTTGACGTCGTCATGGTGATGACGGGTGGTCAATACGATACAGAGGTGGTAGCAACACAGTTCTATCGACAGTTCTTTATGTACCGCAACTTCGGTTACGGCTCGACGCTGGCTATCGTTCTGCTGATTGCAGTTTTACCAGTAATTCTTATTAATCTGCGTCAGTTCCGCAAGCAGGGGGGATTCTAATGGTCGGCAAGAAAAAAAGAAAAGGTGGCAAGACGGTAGTTAATATCGTCCTCGGATTGATCTGCGCGATATGGCTGCTTCCAACACTGGGTCTCTTTATCTCATCCTTTCGGCCGGCGGCAGATATTCTGCATACCGGTTGGTGGAAGATATTCCCGCATCAGGAATGGAAGTCTGGCAAGACCATTCAACTCTCCAAGGATGTGGACCTTCGTCAGCCTATAGAGGTGAATGGAAAGACCTATAGTGACGATCAGTTAAAAGCAGGCGTTGCAGCAGACGACGGCCGTCTACTGTGGGAGAATCGCAGAGCTCGTACTGTAAATGTTCAAGAAAAAGGCTGGAAAGTGAAAACGGATGTAACACTCGATAACTACAAAAATGTTCTATCGGGTAAGGAATATAAGATTAAGGAAGCAGACGGTACCGAAATCACACAGAAGGGCTCCGGTCTTTCCCAAGCCTTCTGGAATACACTTACGATCGCCGTTCCCGCGACTGTAATTCCGGTGTTGATCGCCTGTTTTGCCGCTTATGCCTTCGCTTGGCTGCGGTTTCCGGGTCGAAAAACCTTGTTCGTCATTATTATTGCGATGCTCGTAATACCGATTCAGGTAGCGCTTATTCCAGTGTTGAAGGATTTCACGTCGCTTGGCCTGAACGGAAGTTATCTGGGGATTTGGTTAGCACATACTGCATTTGGATTACCACTGGTTACGTACTTTATGTACAACTTTATCAGCCAATTACCGAAGGACCTGTTCGAATCCGCCTTCATTGATGGTGCAAGTCACTTCACGATCTTCAGCAAACTGATTCTACCGTTGTCCGTACCTGCATTGGCATCTATCAGTATCTTTCAATTCTTATGGGTCTGGAATGATTACCTCGTCTCGCTTATTTTCATTGGAAATCAGCCGTCTGTACAGGTTATGTCCATGAAAATTGCCGACCTTGTAGGATCACGGGGGAATGACTGGCATTTGCTCACCTCGGCAGCTTTTATCTCGATGCTGACGCCGCTGGCTATTTTCTTCCTGCTGCAAAAGTATTTTGTCAGAGGACTTATGGGCGGGTCGGTGAAGGGTTAATCCATAGCTAAAATGAATATCACAGAGAGCAGACTGCTTTTAGGAGGGGCCTTATAGAGATGAAGATGAAACCATACGAACATCCAGAAGCATTATATCCTTACCGTGAGTGGAGCTTGGGTGAGGATGCGTATAATGATGAGAACAACCAACGTAGTGAGAGTATATTTGCACTTGGCAACGGCTATATCGGGATGCGGGGTAATTTTGAAGAAGGTTATCATGGAGATAAAGGAACGTCTGTAACCGGCAATTATCTAAATGGATTTTTTGACTCGGAACCTATTGTCTATCCGGAGGGTGCCTATGGGTATCCTTCCCGTAACCAGGCTATGCTTAACGTTACCGATGCCAAAATCATTGAACTTCGTATTGATGGACATCCCTTTCATTTAAATACGGGCCATGTGCATCGGTATGAACGGAAACTGGATATGAAGAACGGTATTTTGCACCGGTTGGTTGAATGGGAATCACCAGCCGGTCACCGCGTACTCCTGCAAATTCGGCGGGTGGTAACCTTGCAGCATAAACATTTGGCGGCCGTAGATTATGAGGTTACGGCCCTGAATTTTGACGGTATGGTTACGTTTCATTCGGTTATGGACGGCAAAATTGCCAAACAGGAGGTTACTGATGATCCACGCCTCGGGGCGGGCAGTGCCGAGCCGAGCTTGCTGCTGGAAGGGTCCGAGCATGGTGAATCCCTTATCTGGATGAAGCAGCGGACACGGCATACACGGTTTGCGCTGTTCACAGCTATGAGTCACACCGTGCATTCGTCATCCGGCTATGAAATGACGGAGAAGCTGGAAGGAGAACGAATCTCTGCAGAGTTTGAAGTTCCGGTACTTAGCGGGGAGACCGTATCGCTTACCAAATACATCTCCTATCATACTTCCAAGGATTATCCGGAAGACGAACTGATGGGTCGGAGTGTTAATGTACTGCAGATGGCGGAGAATACGGGCTTTGAGGGTCTGGCTCTAGAACAACAAGCCTACCTAGATACCTTCTGGAGTCGGACAGATGTAGAGATTAACGGTGATCCTGCGTTGCAGCAGGGCATTCGCTTCAATGCGTTCCAACTGCTGCAATCCGTGGGCCGGGATGGCGTTACGAACATCGGTGCCAAAGGGCTGACAGGTGAAGGCTATGAAGGCCATTATTTCTGGGACACGGAAATGTACATGCTGCCCTTCTTCACATTCACCCAGCCAGAAATTAGCAAGGCACTGCTGGAATTCCGCTATGCCACACTTGGCAAGGCTCGGGAACGGGCGACTGTTATGTCCCAGAAGGGGGCGTTATATCCTTGGCGTACCATTGACGGGGAAGAGAACTCATCCTATTTCCCGGCGGGTACAGCGCAGGCGCATATCAATGCCGATATTGCCTATGGTCTCAAGCAGTACGTACAAGCAACGGGTGATTATGAGTTTTTGGCTGCCAAGGGTGCAGAGATATTGTTCGAGACTTCCCGTTTCTGGGCAGACATGGGACATTTCAATCCGGCACGTGGCGGGGCTTTCTGCATTGATGCGGTGACGGGACCGGATGAGTATACGGCAATCGTCAACAACAATGCATATACCAATCTGATGGTGCAGGATCAATTGAACTTTGCTTTTCAAACAGCGGGGCTGCTGAGAGAGAAGTACCCTCAGGATTATGAGCGCCTTCAGAAATCGCTCGGACTGACTGAGGAAGAAGTTCAGGGTTGGCTGGAAGCAGCACAGAAGATGTTCATTCCTTTTGATGATGTACTCGGAATTTATGCACAGGATGATACCTTTCTAACTAAGCGAAAATGGGATTTCGAGAACACACCTGCAGATAAGTATCCGCTGCTCTTGAATTATCACCCTCTTGTGATCTATCGACATCAAGTGCTTAAGCAGGCTGACTTGGTAATGGCTATGTTCCTGTTGGGAGAAAAGTTCAGCTTAAGCGATAAAATCAGGAATTATAACTATTATGAGCCGCTGACCACGCATGACTCTTCCTTATCACCTTGTATCCATAGTATTGTCTCAGCGGAAATAGGAGATTTGGAAGAAGCTTACGCTTACTTCGACCGTACAGTACGAATGGATCTGGATGATATTAATCGCAATGCCAAGGATGGATTGCATACCGCAGCAATGTCAGGCTCATGGATGTGTATCGTAAATGGGTTCGGTGGTTTACGTCTTCATGAGGGAGTGTTGTGCTTTAATCCGACATTGCCACAACAGTGGGACAGCTACCGCTTCAAGATTGTAAACCGCGGACAATTGATTGATATATTGGTCAGTCCGGGAGAAGTAGTCTATACACTTGTGGAAGGTAAGGGATTAGAGATTAAGCATAAGGGACAAAGCTTATTATTATCTCCACAGGAGCCGGTAAGAATGTCGCTTATGAAGAAACTCGAGGCTGTAATCTTTGACCTAGATGGTGTTATTACAGATTCTGCGGAGTATCATTATCTGGCTTGGAAGGCATTAGCTGAGGAGCTTGGACTTTCCTTCGACCGGGCAAAGAATGAACGGCTCAAAGGTGTCAGCCGAATGGAATCTCTGGAGATCGTGCTCGAAGATAGCGGACTACACCTCTCCGAGAAGGAGAAGCTGGAGCTGGCTACGAAGAAAAATGAGAACTACAAACGGATGATCGAGCGGATTACTCCTGCTGATCTATTGCCGGGGATTGGATCGCTGTTGGACGGCTTGCAGGCCCGCGGGGTCTCTATTGGATTGGCCTCAGCCAGCCACAATGCTCCCTTAATTCTAGAAAGATTAGAGGCAGGTCACTGGTTCCAGGCTGTCGCTGATCCGGGAAGCATTGCTAAAGGGAAACCCGATCCAGAGATCTTCCTTCTGGCTGCTGAAATGTTGGGTGTAGATCCTATGAACTGTATAGGTGTAGAGGATGCAGAGGCTGGTGTTCGCGCCATCCAAGCTGCAGGTATGAAGTCGGTGGGAATCGGGTCTTCCGATCAGCTTGGAGCTGCTGATCTGTTGTTGTCATCTACTTTTGAGCTTAGTACGGACCTGCTATTCGGATTGTTTAATCGCCAATAAGAGTGAAAAATCCCCCGTCTCATCTTCCAATAAGGGAGCGGAGCGGGGGATTTTTAGCATAGCGATTATAAAAAATCAAAGTCAGGGAAAATCTGTCCCAGATGTTGCTTCATATGCTCAAGGTAATCTTCTATTAACCATTCCAATGTGACAGTGCCTCCTTGAGGGAGCAGATACACAAGAGATAGTTGAAGGGGGGCCAGAGTAGAAATAACGCGGATTACAGACTGGTTGAGACTTACCCATAGATTCAATATCTCATCCGGGTCTGCGCTGCTATAGTTCTGGGCATCCACCCATTGGTTTTGATTGTATGAAGTTAGGTCAAGGGGCTGGGACTCATGCTGAATCCTAATAAACCGCGATAGGTTGTTGATGGCTGAGTCGCATAAATGTCCTAAAATTTGCAGCCGGGACCACTTTCCTTCTGGATGCAGTTCAACCCATTCCGTATGAGAGAAGCTGTGATACAACTTAGGAACTTGTTGAAGCAATGAATCTAACCCTGAAACAGTGTTCATGATCGTTACCCCTCATTCGGTTATTTAGCATCACTTGTACTAAGTATGATTTAGGTTGTTCCGCCTACTTCTAATTCTACAGGGAATATATGCTCCATGGCGACCGAATGTCCTTCTACCTGTTCAAGGATCAGGTCAACAGCCAGCTTACCCATAGCTTCAATGGGCTGGCGAATGGTTGTGATAGACGGTGTCAGGAGGCCTCGAAGAGAAATGCCGTCATAGCCGATAATCTTAATATCCTCAGGAACCCTACGCCCGCTTTCACGGCAGGCTTTAAGAGCATAGGCGGCAATAACATCACTGCTGGCAAAGATACCATCCACATCGGGATGTTCCTGAAACAGCAGCTCCAGCAATCTTTCATATTCATGAAAGTTAAAGCCGTTAATATCGGTATGCAGAGAGGTGTGCCAAATCCCTCTCTGCTCCACGATGTCCTGAAACGCTTTATGTCTATCCAGAGACAACACATTTAAATGCGGGTGGCCGCCAATATGAGCCAGCTTGCGGCAGCCTCTGTCTACAAGCAGTGTGGTTGCCAATAATCCGCCCTTATAATTATCCGAACAAATATAAGGGATATCATCAGAAAGCTTCCGGTCAAAGGTGACAACCGGTAAATGGATCTGATTATAGGCTTCAACTTCTAAGGTATGACTGCCCATGATAATACCATCTACCCTGCTGGATCGGAGCATGTCAATATGGTCTAATTCCTTGCTTTTATCCAGTTGGGAGTTGCACAGTAGCAGCTTATAACCGTGGCGGTAAGCGTGATCCTCGATATGTCCGGCTAATTCACCAAAGAAGGGGTGGGATACATGAGGAACAATCAATCCAATGATATTAGACTTGGAGCGGCTAAGGGAGCGAGCCAGCTCGTTGGGGCGATAATTCAGCTCTTTCATCGCCCCGTATACTTTAGCTTTCAACTCTTCGCTTAAATAACCCCGGTTGTTCAGCACTCTGGAGACCGTTGTAACGGAAACGCCAGCCTTGAGTGCAACATCTTTTATTGTAGGCATGTCAATGCTCTCCTAAGTTATACGTCCTTAAGGCAGGATTCCTCCCCGGTAACTTCGTCAGCATAATGAATGGAGAACTGACGTGTAACCAGATCGGCCTGCAGGGTTGCCCGCAGATTCTCGAGATTCCAGGTTAATTCTAACTTGGAAGATACACCAGTGTCCACTACTGTAAGCTCTCCGTCAAAGACAGGATAGGAATTGCGGAATCTCATCAAGTTAAATAATCTCTTCAGTACAGGGCGTTCCAAATTCTGCTCTACTTCTTCCCGGGAGTAATAATGGCGATTAATATTACGGCCCACCTTCGTTTCCTCCAACAGTTCAATATCATTCTTACCTGCCAGCAGACCCACATAATACACTTGTGGAATTCCTGGTGTGAAGAACTGAATAGCGCGGGCAAGAACATAGGCGTCATCATCGTCACCCAGTGCGGAATAATAGGTACAATTCAACTGATAGATATCCAGATTATTGTAGGCCATGGTGTTGTATACCTTTTTAACGTTAGCACCCTGCGAGAACAGGTTGTTTTTTGTTTCTTCAATTTCTTCCGGAGTCAAAAGATCGGCCACATCTACAATCCCGATTCCATCGTGTGTATCCAGTGTGGTGAACTGCTTTCTTGGACAGATGGTCAGCCAATGGGCTAGACGCTCGGACTTACCGCTATATAGGGCATGCAGAACAAGCATAGGAAGTGCGAAATCATAGACCCAGTAACCTTTCTCCGCGAGCTTCATTTGAATGCTGTAATGCTCATGAATTTCAGGTAGCAGTTCAACCCCGTACGGTTCAAGAATAGCTTTTACCTCATCTAGCATTTCCCAAGTATCCGGTTCAATGAAGAAGCAACTCGTTCCCGCCTTCTTGGTGGCATAAGCAAATGCATCCAGACGAATAATCGAGGCTCCGCGCTCGGAAAGACCCTGTAGATGATGCTTCACGAACTGTTTAGTGGTTTCGGTGTACATATTCAAATCTACTTGTTCTTCATCAAAGGTACACCAAATTTTCTCGGTGCTTCCATCGGCAAAGGTTACGTCAATGTAAGGGGCACGGGGCTTGCGTTTATATATGGCATCCACATCTTCCTGGGTAGGCTCTCCGCCTGGCCAAAAGTCCTTATAACGGATGAATAGGTCGGCATATGGTGATTGGTCTTTATTATTCTTAAAATCATTGAAATACTCCGAGCTGCGGGAGATATGATTAATCATGAAGTCATACATCAAGTAGAAATCCTTGCCCATCAAGGCGATATCATCCCAGGAACCGAAGTCAGGGTCTACTTCCTCATAGGTTAGCGGTGCAAAACCGCGGTCTGCAGAGGACGGGTAGAACGGCAAAATATGCACGCCTCCGATAGTATCGGTAAAATGTTCTTTCAGAAGCTCCGCAGTTTCTTTTAAGTTACGCCCTAAGCTGTCGGCATAAGTAATAAGCATCACATTGTTTTTAATGGTCAAAAGTGTACTCCCCTGTCATAAGAAATTGGATTTCATGGTAACCCTTACATTCCTATTATAGGGAAACTACAAGATGTATGTCAACCGGTTGACATACATCTTGCATAATTTATTCTATTCAAAAAAGTATGGCTTTTAAAAAGGAAAAGAGGAATGAGCAAAAGAACCACGAATTAGTTAATATTGTCGAAATTTCCCGATTTATTAGTGGGTATAAGGTCTTAAGCGAAGACGAATGGGAGTGTAAATATGGGGGATGAAAGAATCTATCTCAGGATGTCGATTTATAGCCTTGTTATGATTCTGTTCCTTAGTATGACGGTATCCTTTCGACTGGAAACCGTTAGTGCGAAGCAAGGTTCAGCCCCGAATGTATTGATTCTTAATTCATACCATAAAGGCTTTGATTGGACCGATGACCAGAATGAAGGGATAGCAGACCGTTTCAAAAAAGCCGATACTATACCCACTATCCATAGTGAGTATTTAGATTGGAAGCGTTATCCGTCGAACGAAAACCTGAATAATTTTTATACTATGATTAAAGCGAAATATCAGTCTATTCCTATAGATGTAGTTGTTGCTACGGACAATGCAGCCTTGGATTTTGCTATGAAATATCGCAAGGAGCTTTTGAGTGATGCCCCTATTATTTTTAGCGGGGTGAATGAGGCAGATGTGAAAAGAATCAAAGATCGAAATAACATTACCGGTGTGCTAGAAGAAATTGATCCTACAGAAACTCTAACCATGGCTTTAGAGATTAATCCTTCTATTAATAAAGTTTATGTGCTCTTTGATAATTCTGAGAGTGGCGCATCCACGGGCCAAATGATTATCGATAAGATATTATCTCTAGATCTTGGGTTGCAGGCTTATCCTATGAACCGCCTAACTAGTGAAGAAATCATGCTTAAGGTTTCGACACTTCCTTCTAACAGTATCATTCTTATGTCTACATATTTTAGTGACGCCACAGGAAGAATTATTGAATTCGGCCGTTTTTCGAGTGAACTCAGTGAGAACAGCCGTGTACCGGTTTACCATACTTATGATTTTGGATTAAACCATGGTGCTTTTGGCGGAAGTATGATCAGTGGAAGGATTCAGGGTCAGAGAGCTGCAGAGATGGCGCTGCGTATACTACACGGAGACAATCCTAATAGCATTCCTATATCTTCAGGGGATACCCTTCGTAAGGTGTTTGATTATAATGAACTGCAGCGGTTTCACATTTCTTTGCGGGAACTGCCAAAGGGAAGCGAGGTTATGAATAAGCCCTTCTCCTTTTATGAGACGTATAAAAGCCTTGTGCTCAGCATTATCGGGGCCTTTGTCGTATTGCTTGCATTCATTGCCATCCTTTTGTTCTATGTGGGCTTAGTCAAACGGATAAGAAAAAACCTGGAGAAGAGCAACGAGCGATTTGGACTTGCGGCTTACGGCTCTGATGCGGTCATTTGGGATCTGGATATGTCCACAATGGTTTACTATTTCTCAGACAGCTGGTATGAATTGCTTGGGTATGAGAGGGATGAGGTTGACGAGACGCGGGGCGGATGGAAAAAGCTACTTCATCCGGAGGATATCGAAGAGGAAAATATGCAGCGGACCCAGCATCTGGAGGGCCGGACGACTTATTACTACAGTGAATATCGGATGGTTGCCAAGTCAGGAGAATATAAGTGGTTTCAGGCCCGGGGCAAGGTGTTGCGGAGTTCAAACGGGGAATATATTCGCTTTGCGGGATCGATAATTGACATCACAGACCGCAAAGGGTACGAGACCAAGCTGCAAATGAGCTATCAGGAGCTGGAATCTACTTATGAAGAACTTACGGCACTGCAGGATGAGCTGCTGGGACAGTACAACAAGGTAGTAGAGAATCAGAAACTGCTGCAGAACAGTGAAGAGAAATATCGGCTGTTGGCCTATAATGATGTGCTCAGTGGCTTGCCTAACCGCCTGTCATTAGGTGAAGAGTTGAAATCATTTATTGAAGAAAATCCCGACGGTCATGCGGCAGTATTCTTTTTGGATATTGATAACTTTAAGTATATCAACGATACGATGGGGCATACCTTTGGCGATCAATTGCTAATTAAAGTGGGAGAGCGTCTGCTCGACCTGTCTGATGATCAAAGCAGGCATTATCGTTTTGGCGGTGATGAATTTGTTATTCTACTAAAGAATATTACAAGTGCGAGTGAGGCTATTGCCTATGCAGAGGCTTTGGTTCAAGGTTTCAAGGAGCCTTTCCAGCTAGGGGAGAGTGTTGTTCATATTTCTACCAGCATAGGCATTGCCACGTATCCTGAGAATGGTATGAATGCGGAAGAACTTCTGAAGAATGCCGATATCGCCATGTACAAAGCCAAAGAAGCCGGTAAAGGAATTTATGTTGTTTATGGACAAGCGATGCAGAAGCATTTTGATGAACGAATGATTATTGAAAAGCATCTAAGAAATGTAATTCCAAATAATGAGCTCTCCTTGCATTACCAGCCTATAGTTAATATTACTGGAGAGATGTGGGGCTTTGAAGCTTTATTGCGTTGGAATAGCCCGGTGTTAGGGTTCGTCTCCCCACTCTCTTTTATTAGAATTGCTGAAGATTGTCGATTAATCGTACCGATCGGTGAATGGGTGCTGCGTACAGCCTGCCTCTTCATTAAGGACCTGCATGGAAAGGGTTATGAGGGGTATCGGGTATCCGTTAATATTTCCGTCATTCAATTGATGCTTGAAGAATTCTCGAATGTGGTACTTTCAATCCTGGAAGAAACAGGGCTATCTCCGGAATTTCTTGAGCTTGAGATCACGGAATCGATCTTCATGGAGTCCTTTGAGACCATTGGTGCTAAGCTGGAGCTTCTGAGGGATAAAGGGGTCAGTATTGCCTTGGATGACTTTGGAACAGGCTATTCTTCACTCAGTTATTTGAAGCAATTGCCGATAAATACATTAAAGATTGATAAATCTTTTATAGACAGCATTGATACCCCTAACAATATGTCTTTGGCAAACTCTATAGTGACTATTGGTCATGACATGGGGCTGAGCGTTACGGCAGAAGGGGTGGAAACGTTAGAACAGCTTGCTTTTCTCGAACAAACCAATTGCGACAAAATACAAGGCTATTATATCAATAGACCGATTGTTGAAAGAGAGGTGGAGGACTGGATAAAGAGCCAGTTAGCAGATCGTTTAAAGTCTTGATTATACCGATCCCATTTCTATGTGAATTGTCACAAATAGCAGTATTGTAACTGGTAAACATGCCCAACGCATACTATAATAATATAAAACTAAAGTTAAAATTAGAAGGGATGGCTTAAATGTTTAAAAAAGTACTAGCAAGCAGCTCAATCCTGTTTTTGGCCTTATTTCTAGTAAGCACTTCTGTCTTTGCAGCAACAACGGATACTACTACTCTCACTAAGAATCAACAAGAGGCTTTAAGAATTATTGAGACAGCTAACGCTGAAATAGCCGCAAAAATTGACACAGCGGTTGCTGAAGCAGATGCACTGCAAGCTACCTATGTAGCTGAGATCAGAGAGATTCAGATTAAAGAAAAGGGATTAACTTTAACCAAATTGATGGCAGAGCGCAAGGCAGAATATACTAAAGTCTTAAATGAAATTAGTACTACCCTCTATAATGAAACGCTGGCAATCTCTCAAGAAGCCATCAGACAAGCCGCTAAGCTTGGAGTTAAAGCAGAATGCAGTTGGGTTTTGGTGAAGCTGGCTGATACAACGATTTGGATTGACCCTATAGCTGTATCTATGTAAGGAAGGAGCGAATCACATGAGGGGCTTGAGCCTTGGAAAAGACGGAGATGGCATAGAACAAGAACAACAAGGATCTTCCAACTTCCTCCTCTTGGCAAGGGGTGACGGCTCGGAAGTGATTCTACAGACTATCGAAAAAGGAAAAGTATTTTATGTGTACCCTAGTGAAGATGCAGAGACGCTGGAGTTCTTTTACATACTTGAAGGTGAATGCACAAGTAACGTCGATGAAAAAAGCGTTGTATTAAAACGAGGCGACTATTTTTACTCGCAGCAACTACAGGATTCGGTGTTTTTTAATGTTTTAACTGATATAAAGATGTTGTGGTATACTACTAAACCTGCGTTCCACTTAATTAGTTCTATGATTGGAAAGCTCGCAACTGTAGTTAAGAAAGTGGAAGAAAAGGATAATTATACTTATCAGCACAGCGGAAGAGTACAGAAATACTGTTTGCAATTAGCCATAATGTTAAAGCTATCGAAGGACCGTTTGGAAGACTTATATTTCGCGGCCGCATTCCATGATGTAGGAAAGATTAATATTCCAGAAGATATTCTGAATAAGCCAGGGCGTTTAACGGAAGAGGAGTTTGATATCGTTAAACGTCATTCTTACGATGGATATGTTTTAGTGAAGGATCTTTACTATAATAATATTAGCCACATTATTCTCCAACATCATGAACGACTGGACGGTTCGGGATATCCTTACGGCCTGAAAGAAGATGAGATTATGCTGGAAGCCAAGATAATCGGAATTGTTGACACTTTCGATGCCATGACTTCAGACCGGCCTTACCGGAAAGGGCTTGATGCAACGATTGCTATGGCAGAGTTGAAACGATTGTCGGGAATTCATTATGATGCTCATCTTGTTGATTTGTTTGAGAGAGCACTAATAGTAGATGGAACATTGCAACCCGCTGAATAAAAAAAGAGCTATTCCTTATAGGAATGGCCCTTTTTTATTTTTATTGCAACCAGCTTATTTCAAAATCCTCCGAGCAAGCTTCACCTTATCCTTATAAGGCGGGTAGACAACGCCGAGGTCTATCCTCGTGCTGCGTTTTACAATGCTTTTGCGGTGGGAAAAGAGGTCGAAGCTATGTTTGCCGTGGTAAGCACCCATACCTGAGTTACCGACTCCGCCGAAGGGAAGGTTGGGACTGGCTACATGGGAGATCGTATCATTAATACAACCGCCACCAAAGGAAACTCTGCTCAGAACCTCATGTTCCACATTTCTATCCTCTGTGAACAGATATAATGCCAGGGGTTTGGGATGGTCCTTAATGGTCTGGATGGCCTCCTCTAAATGGCTGTACTCCATGATCGGGAGTATGGGCCCGAAGATTTCATCCTCCATCGAAGCTTGATCCCAGGTTACAGGGTAGAGCAGAGTAGGCTCTACGTATAAATCCTCCGGTGCCACCTTACCGCCCATAATTATTTTCTCTTTATCACGCTCAATTAACCCGGCTAGTCTCTGAACCTGACGTTCATTAACGATCCGGCCATAATCAGGGTTGTTCTGCGCATCGGAGCCATAGAATACCGTGATATAATGCTTGATCAGCGAAATCAGCTCAGCTGCAATATCACTATGAGCAAGTAAATAATCAGGGGCGATGCAGGTTTGACCTGCATTAATCAGCTTACCCCAGACGATGCGCTTGGCTGCAAGCTTCAGGTTAGCACTTTTGTCGACTATGACAGGGCTCTTACCCCCAAGCTCCAGCGTTACAGGGGTGAGGTTCTTGGCAGCTGCCTCCATCACAATCCTGCCGACCGGCACACTTCCAGTGAAGAAGATATAATCGAATTTAGCGTGAATAAGCAGGGATGTGGTTTCTCTTTCACCCTCCACTACACGGATATAGGACTTATCAAAGGTTTCACTAATCATATCCCGAATAAGGGCCGAGACTCTCGGAGTACTCTCTGAGGGCTTGAGGACAGCTCCGTTACCGGCAGCCATCGCTCCAATCAAAGGTTCCAGCAGCAATTGAAACGGGTAGTTAAACGGGCCTATAATGAGTACCGTTCCGTAAGGCTCGCTTATCGTATAGCTTTTGGACGGAAATAAATGCAGGGGCGATTTGACCCTCACAGGCTTCATCCACCGGTTCAGCTTCTTAGTCACGGATCTTATACTGTCGAGGACAAAGCCTATTTCGTTGGAGTAAGCCTCGAATTCGCTTTTATGAAGATCGGTGTTCAAAGCGGTAAAGATTCGGCTTTCGTTGCGAAGGATGACCTCCCTCAACTTCTGCAGCTGCTGGATTCGAAACGAAGCCTCTCTTGTAATGCCGCTGTCAAAAAAATGCCGATGTTCTGCAAGCATGTCGTCTATATGTTGAGAAGTTAGTTGTTCCACTGAAAAACACTCCTTTGGGCTGCTGGTAGGATACGAACGGATTCTTTATTGTGGTAAACGGTAAAAGGCGAACGGCTCTCCATGACGAAAAGAGCTGCTGGCTTGATCGAGATTGTCCAGCGTGTGCTGATCTAGCGAAATAGAGATACTTTTCAAGTTTTCCTTAAGCTGTTCGACCTTGGTGGCACCAACGATAACAGTGGAAACGGCAGGTCTGCCCATCAGCCATGCTAAAGAAAGTGCAGTAGGCGAATGTCCGAGATCTGCGGCAATATGCCCAATGGTTTCTCCTAGCTTAATACGGCTGTCGCTGAGAAATCGGCGGAAATTAGGGTCCGTATCTGCACGAGAGCCTGCTGGCGCGGTGGTACCTGCATTGTATTTTCCGGTCAAAATACCTCCGGCAAGCGGAAAGTAAGGGATCATTCCAATGCCTTGATCCAGACAAAGCGGCACAAGCTCTTGCTCAGGTGTCCGGTCTGCGAGGGAGTAGCTGCACTGAATGGATATATATCGAGAGAAGTTCTTCGCTTCACTGATACTGAGAGCTTTCATGAGTTCCCAAGCCCAATAGTTGGAGGCACCGATATAGCGTACCTTCCCTGAGGAAATCATGTCATCTAACGTTCGCAAGGTCTCCTCAAGCGGGGTTCGCGGATCAAAGGTATGGATCTGGTACAGATCAACATAGTCCGTTCTTAGGCGGCGCAGGCTATCTTCCAGCTCCTGCATAAGATGGTGGCGGGAAGAGCCCGATCCGTTCGGGCCTTTTCTGGCAACCAGTCCGGCCTTGGTTGTTAAAACGGCCTGCTGCCGTCTGCCCTCAAGCGCCACTCCGATCATACGCTCGGACTCCGTTCCTGCATAAATATTGGCCGTATCTATAAAATTAATACCTTGATCCAAAGCTGCATGTATAATCTCAATGGACCCCGTTTGATCGGCCCGTTTGCCGAAGGCATTCGTACCGAGTCCGAGAGCAGATACTTGTAGTCCACTAGGGCCAAGCTGACGATAATCCAGGGGAATCACTCCTTAGTTGTAGGCATGACAAATGGGTTATGATATATATAAGTATAATTCATTTGGTTACCAATGGAAAAAAGGGGGATGTAAATGTTTATCCGTGCAGAAACACAGACGGTTCATGATAATTACAAGCTATTGATCGGCAGTATTGTACCTAGACCTATTGCCTTTGTAACTTCTATAGATGAAGAGGGAATTGTGAATGCAGCACCGTTTAGTTTCTTCAACATTGTAAATAATGATCCGCCTATGATTATGTTCTCCTGTAATCGGTTGCCGAATGGGGAGATGAAGGGGACCTCCCGTAACATACTGAGCCATAAGGAATTTGTGGTTCATATTGTAGACGAGGATAATATCGAAGCGATAAACTACACCTCCATTAATGCGCCACATGGGATTAGTGAAATCAGTCTCGCGGGGCTTACGACGGTTCCGGCACAAGAGATAAAGGTTCCGCGTGTACAGGAATGTAAGATCGCCATGGAATGCAGGTTGGTGCAGCACGTCGATCTGGGTACATCCGATATGATTATCGGCGAGGTCTTAGTATTCTATATTGAAGATGAGCTTTATGAGAATGGCCGGATTAACATCGATAAGCTGAAGCCAGTAAGTCGTTTGGCAGGGGCCACTTACGGGACGATAGGGCGAACATTTGATAGGGCTAGACCCCTATATGACAGCAAATAAAAATAGGGACGCTCCAAAGCTATAGCTTTTGGGAGAGTCCCTTTTTCACAAATCGAACGGCCCGAGCCATCTCAAGCCCCGATGGATCACTAGCCGCAGCGTAGGTATCAAACTCTGCACGCTCTACCTCGTCAAGCAATCGGTTTAAATGAGAGAAAACAGCTCCGAGATCGCGGATGGCTGTCAAGGAACACCGTCCTTGCAGATCTGAAAAGCTGGCAAGCTGCAGCTCACGAGCGCGGCGGAGGTTATCCGCAAGTGAAGTCTGGCAATCAGCATCCTCAGACAGAGCTTTGGTGCCATAGATGGCAATACAGTCGGCGGTAACTTCTACTATCTCTATCATCCAGTCGGCGGCTACATAATGCGACGGGATGAGCTGTATCTCTTCCGCAATTCCTTTTATATACGAATGAATTACCTTCAAGTGGGCTGTCGAAGTCATCAGCTTCTTCAGTTCGCTCCGGTATTTGTAGTGGGATAAGGTGAAATGCAGCTCTTTCTGCTCCTGCCCCCCGCGCTTAAGCCATCGGCCTGCCTGATCTAGAGCATCCGCAGCCTGCTTATATCCGCGTCCACCCGTAGCAAGGCCGCTGAGTGCATCTGCCAGTAATAGACTGCTCTCATAGGTCATGCGTTTGGCCTTGACGAAGGCATTAGGGGGAACAATAATAATATTAATTATTACGGCTATGGCTACACCAATGAAGGTCTCGGTGATTCGCCACAGAACGTAGCTGTCCTGATAGAAGCTAAGTGCAAGGATCGAAGTGACACCGATTTGCGTAACGGCCTGGATATTAATGCGGCAGGCGGTGGCAACTCCGATTCCAAGCAGCAGCATGATCAGAATAGAGAAGCCGCCTACATCGAAGAAGCGCCCTACGAAAAGACTGACAACTCCCCCGAGGAATATGCCAAGTAGTCGGTAAATACCCTTTTCGAGTGAAGCCTTCACGGTTCCCTGAGTAATAAGAATCGCAGCAAGCGGTGCAAAGTATAAAAATTGATTGCCATATAAAGCATTTACGGCCATCCAGGAGAGGGACGCGGCAAGCGTTACCCGTATCATATAAAGTGATAAACCATATCTCTCAAGGCGGTTTTGTAACCCCTCGTTCATGTCCTTCATCTCTTTTCATAAAATTAGGAAACAGAGCATTATCTTTCAGTCATTTACATTATAGCACCGGGCAGTGGGCAGAATTTAGTTCAGTTCTTACGAACTTGTTAAGTTTTAAAATTGGGAGTTTTAAAGGATAGACTATCGCAAATGTATGATATTTCCTATATGCTATATCTATTAATAATATGTCGAATAAAAGAGAATAAGCACTTCATAAAAATGGACTATTTTAAGTAGGGAGGTTGTTTGCTATAGCTGTCGAGGAAGGGACTATCATTTCTTTTGCCGAGGTTACTAAGCGGTATGACGACGAAGATCCAGTATTAAAGGGAGTAAGTTTTGAGATTGAAAAGGGAAAGTTCTATACGCTGCTAGGTCCGTCCGGCTGTGGAAAAACAACTATATTGCGTCTGATCGCGGGATTTGCGGAGCCGACAGAGGGCTCTATTTATCTGAACGGTAAAATCATTAACCACATTCCCGCCAACGAACGGCAGGTCAATACGGTGTTTCAGGATTACGCGTTATTTCCGCACTTGAATGTTTTTGAGAATGTGGCCTTTGGTCTACGCATTAAGAAGCTGAAAAAAGATGTAATCGCGCAAAAGGTTCAGGAAGCGCTGCGTTTCGTCAATCTGGTCGGCTATGATCAGCGTGCCATTAATGAAATGTCGGGAGGTCAGCGTCAGCGTGTGGCGATTGCCCGAGCGATTGTTAACGAGCCGCAGGTATTGCTGTTGGATGAACCGCTGTCTGCTCTGGATTTGAAGCTGCGTACGGAGATGCAGTATATTTTGCGTGAAATGCAGCAGCGGCTGGGGATCACCTTTATTTTTGTTACGCATGATCAAGAGGAAGCACTGGCGATGTCAGACTGGATTTTTGTTATGAATAAAGGGAAAATCGAGCAAAGCGGCACGCCAAACGACATCTATGATGAGCCGATTAACCGGTTCGTAGCAGACTTCATTGGGGAATCGAATATCGTTCCCGGCGTGATGATTGAGGATTATCTAGTGGAGTTCAATGGTCACCGCTTTGAGTGTGTAGATGCTGGGGTTAAACCTAATGAGTCTGTAGAGATTGTGATCCGTCCGGAGGATCTTGAGATCTCCACACTGGAACAGGGTAAGCTGCGGGTGCGTGTAGATTCCCAGTTGTTCCGAGGCGTTCATTATGAGATCAGTTGTTATGATGAATCTGGGCATGAGTGGCTCGTCCATTCAACACGTAAGGCGGTTGTAGGCAGTGAAATCGGTCTGTACTTCGATCCAGAAGCGATCCATGTGATGAGGTTCGGTGAAACGGAGGAAGAATTCGACAGACGTCTCGAAGCTTACAGCGAGGTGGAGAGCCATGAACAATAAGGGCAAGTCGTATTACCTAATCCCTTATTATTTATGGATTGCTTTATTCGTAGTGGCTCCGGTCCTACTAATTATCTATTACTCTTTATTTGATCTGGATGGACATCTGACGCTGGATAATTATGTTAACTTTTTTACACCTGTTTATCTGAAAATGACGCTGAACTCCTTTTGGTACGCGTTTTTGATTACAGTCTTTTCACTCCTGATCGCGTATCCGGCGGCATATTTACTGACCCGAACCAAGCATAAGCAATTATGGCTGTTGCTGATTATTTTGCCGACATGGATTAATCTGCTGCTCAAAACTTACGCTTTCATTGGCATATTCGGCACCTTCGGGCCCGTGAATACTTTCCTGGATGTGTTAGGAATCGGGGAACAGCAAATTCTGTTTACAGGCTTCAGCTTCGTGTTCGTATCCGTCTATATATTTATACCGTTTATGATTCTGCCGATTTACAGTGCGCTTGAGGAGCTTAATCTATCACTGTTGGATGCGGCCCGGGATTTGGGTGCTTCCAGCTGGACAACGTTCAGACGGGTTATTTTTCCGCTGACGATTTCGGGTGTTCGTTCCGGCTGTATGGCTGTTTTCATCCCGGCCTTATCCTTATTTATGATTACTCGCCTGATTGCTGGAAGCCGGGTTATTACACTCGGTACCGCGATTGAGCAGCATTTTCTCGTCACACAGGATTGGGGTATGGGTTCGACGGTTGCGGTTTTCCTGATTGCCATTATGGCGCTCTTTATGATTCTGTGGGGCGGTTCTCGAAAAGAGGTGCGGCATGAGAAATAATAACCGATTCTCCAATGTGTATCTGGTTCTGGTCTTTGCCGTTCTTTATGCACCGATTTTTTATCTGATGTATTACTCCTTCAATAGCGGGGGGACCATGCATGGGTTTGAAGGCTTTACGCTTGACTACTATCGTGAGGTAATTCATGATACCCGGCTGATGATTATTGTCATTAATACGCTGGTTATCGCGCTTTTGTCCTCGGCTATTGCGACTATTATTGCGATTGTGGGGGCGCTGGCGATTCAGCGTATCCGTGACCGACGGGCGAAAAATGCTTTGCTGTCGTTGAACAATGTGCTTATCGTCAGTCCGGACGTCATTATCGGGGCATCCTTCCTGATCCTGTTCACCATCGTGGGCATTAAGCTAGGGTTTACGTCGGTGCTGCTGTCACATGTAGCCTTTAGCGTACCTATTGCTGTATTGATGATATTGCCTCATTTGCAGGATATGAGTCCAACCTTAACGGATGCCGCTAGAGATTTGGGGGCGAGCCGCAGGGATGTGTTAACGAAGGTTATTTTGCCGATTATTAAGCCGGGGATATTTAGTGGATTTTTTATGGCGCTCACGTATTCTTTGGATGATTTTGCGGTTACATTCTTTGTGACTGGCAATGGGTACTCCACGTTATCGGTTGAGATTTATTCCAGAGCCCGGCAGGGGGTATCCCTATCCATTAATGCGCTATCGACGATGATCTTTCTGTTTACCATCATGCTAGTGGTGGGGTACTACTTCCTGAATCGCCGAAAAGCGCGCCCGAATGTCGCTGAGCCTGTTGCTGACTTGGGGGTGCCTAGATGAAACAGCTAGTAAATACGTTGTTGGCTATTATTTTTACGGCGTTTGCCCTCATGTATTTGGGTGCATGGATGAACTCCAATGAAGGGTATTCCGGAGAAAATACACTGACGATCTACAACTGGGGAGATTATATCGAGCCTGAGCTGCTGGAAGAATTCGAGGCGGAGACGGGAATCACGGTCATCTATCAGACCTTTGATTCCAATGAAGCGATGCTGACCAAGGTGGAGCAGGGTGGAACCACATTTGATGTAGTCATCCCTTCTGATTATGCCATCGCTAAGATGAAGGAAGAGAAGCTGCTGGTACCGTTGGACTCTGCTAAAATCCCGAACTTGTCTAATATTGATCCACGGTTTATGGATCTTTCGTTCGATCCGGGCAATCTGTACTCCGTGCCATATTTCTGGGGAACGGTTGGGATCATTTACAATCCGGAAATGACACAGGGCATAGACTTTACGAGTTGGGACTCCCTATGGGACAAGAGGCTGAACAACAGCATATTCCTGGTGGACGGTGCCCGTGAGGTGATGGGCATGGCGCTCAACAGTCTGCATTATTCCGTGAATGATCAGGATGAGGAGCATTTACAGGAAGCGCTCACCAAGTTGAATAAGCTCTCGCCTAATGTAAAGGCTATTGTCGGAGACGAGATTAAAATGCTGCTGGCGAATGAGGAAGCTGCCGTAGGCATCGTATGGTCAGGTGATGCATCCGAGGTTATGAGTGAGAATGACAAGCTTGAATACGTTGTACCCGAGGAAGGCTCCAATAAGTGGTTCGACAATATGGTCATCCCACGCACAGCGGCTAATGTTGACGGGGCGCATCAATTCATCAATTTCATGCTGCGGCCTGAGATTGCCGCCAAGAACGCGGAATACGTCGGCTATTCCACACCTAACGTTGAAGCGCTGAAGTTGCTCCCGTCTGAGGTGTCGGAGGATACACGCTTTTACCCGCCTGCCGAGATTACCGACCGGCTGGAAGTGTACGACAATCTTGGCAAACGAATGCTCGCCCATTACAATGAGCTGTTCTTGAAGTTTAAGATGAATAAGAAATAATGCGGTTGGATCGGTAAAGAACAAGGAAGCTAATGGGAGCGACTCTGTGCAGAATTTCTGCATAGGGTCGCTTTTTGGGTTCTAAGAGTAAACGGCGAACCAGCTACCTAACAAACGTGACAAACGTGACAAACGTGACAAACGTGACAAACGTGACAAACGTGACAAACGTGACAAATCCTAGTAACCCGTAGCCCGCACTGCGCTCACTTAGCAGACAAGCCGACTACCTAGTAATTCGGTAACCGAATATCTAAGCCCACCAAGTAACCAGTCTACACCAAACAACACCAAACAACACCAAACACAGAAAACCCAGCACGCCCACCTACACCAAGCTACTCCAAATCACACCAGGCCCACCAACTCTACCAAATTATCTTTACCAAATAAAATTAGATGGAAAATATCCCTCTAAAGTAGTTAATCTGAAGGGTGGATACAATTTAGAGGGAATAAATCCCTCTAAAAGAAGGATAAGGGCATAAATTAGCCATTTTTGAAGCAAATCAGCAGAAATAGAGGGAATATATCCCTCTAAATAGTTTTATATCGTGTTTACGGAGAAATTAGAGGGATTATTTCCTATTAAATATGACCAACTAGTTACTTAGACTCCATCAGCCAGACTAACTAATTACTCAACGACTCCATTTACCCGGCGACCTCCGATAATATGACCAACTAGTTACTTAGACCCCATCAACCAGACTAACTAATTACTCAACGACTCCATTTACCCGGCGACCTCCGATAATATGACCAACTAGTTACTTAGACCCCATCAACCAGACTAACTAATTACTCAACGACTCCATTTACCCGGCGACCTCCGATAATATGAACAACCAGTTACTTAGACCCCATCAACCAGACTAACTAGTTACTCAACGAACTCAACCAACCAGACGATCGGCTTTCTCGACCAATTATCATGTTGTTACTTTAGTCCGCTTAAAATTAGAGGGAAAGAATCCCTCTAATTTGGTTTATTAAAGGGATGGATGGGGTTTAGAG
Organism: Paenibacillus wynnii; assembly: GCF_000757885.1. Lineage (NCBI taxonomy): Bacteria > Bacillati > Bacillota > Bacilli > Caryophanales > Paenibacillaceae > Paenibacillus > Paenibacillus wynnii. Next base: position 2,336,168 of record NZ_JQCR01000002.1, read on the forward strand.
GGAATAGATCCCTCTAAATCAGGGGGAAAGGTATATATAAGCCGAATTGAGAAAAACAGTGGATTTAGTGGGAAAAAATACCTATAAATAGTCATATAACGTGTTTATGGGGAATTAGAGGGATTTTTTCCCATTAATTATTATTAAAGTATTCTAGAGCGCTCCGAGATAATTCGTATCGGACGATTCTTTGCTGGCTGCCGCGATAGGAGGGGATCAGCCAACCTTTTGTACACATACTCTGCAGCAGTCGGATGGCTGTTTTGGGATCCATATCAAAGTGTTGAATGACATCCTTTGGACGAAGTGGTTGAGCTGATACTAAGGCGAGACAAAGGATCTCTTTTTCCGCAAGGTGAGTGTGTGTGACGTTGGTCTGGGCAGGCTGATACCGGTTTAGTACCATACGCAGCAATGTGATACAGAGGTCGGGGCGCTGTTCAACGTCATCGTATGCAAAGGAAATTACGTGGTATCCCATAGCATAAAGGAAGGTCTCACGATTTAGTTCATTGCAGTATTTTTGGCGGTCCATGTCTCGAACATGTGATGAATACCCTTTAATTTCAATAAGCAGTTTTGTATAACCTGGTAACCAGGCAAAGTCGGCAAAATAAGACCTCCCCCTCCAATCAGAAACCTCGTATTCAGGATGTAGGTTTTCTAAATTTCCCTTAAGCGGCCACCAAATATGTCGGAGAAACAGTATCTCGCCATGACCGTGCCCTCTTTCCAACCGCCCCAAACGTTCACCTGTTCTCTTGGTCGCATGCTGCTGAATAAACGTTGTATGTATCTCTTCAAATTTCATCGACACCACTCCCCTCAGAAAAATAGAAAACGCCCCGGATCTACTCGGATGGAGTAGATTCGGGACGTTCTTCGTCTCATATATTCGTTAGTATAGGTTAATTATAAGAATATGACTAGTACCTCAATTTGAGCGGGAGGGCTGTAACATTATTTTATTCCCAACCGCATCCTGTAGCTAATCAGTACCTCCATGGTTCTCCCGTTGAAGTACTTTTCAACAGCTGTCTGAAATTCGGAAATATCCTGTGACAGATCAGGTGTACCCAGTTTCAACACGGTCTGTATACCGCCTTGACTAAGAGTGAGGCCGATATATCGCTTCGCATTACAAGGCTCCGTATTGTGAAAAACGATTTCTCTGGAAAAAGAGAAGCCTTTATTGGCTTGAATTCGGGATAGAAGCTCTTCTTTTCTCCATTTATGTGCTCTATCTTCCGGTGGTAGCAGACGGGTTACGATGTCATCAGCTTTGGCGACCAAGTGTTTATAACGCGTCTCGATACTAGGTAGGAGCATCAGAGGCCAATCACAATCGTAAGCTGCAAAAACACCGCCTTTTCTCAAAACACGTAAGACTTCCGTTAATGTACTCACCGGCTCCATCCAATGAAAGGACTGGGAGCAAGTAACGATGTCTACGCTTTCTGAGGCTAGGTTAAGGTTGTTTGCATAGTCTTGAGCAAAGGATATGTTGCTGGCAACACCATCTTTGTTTCGTAGACTTAGTTTCTCTAATGCTTTATCGAGCATATCCGAGTTAGGCTCTATGCCAATTACCGCTTTCGCGGATTCTTCCCACAAAAACGTTGATAAACCGGTGCCACATCCTATATCTACAACAAGTGAAGGGAAAGCTCCTAAGTAATTTTTAAGCAGGGTGGTTACCAGAACGGGTGCCTCCGGTCGATAACGGTCGTATTCCTCTTGAAATCCCAAAAAACGATCAATGTTAGCTTGGCTGTTGCCTTCCGGAATCATCATATCCCTCCATGCGTGAATACTATCATGTGTAACAGAACAGTAGCTAAGTATGAAAATAAATACTACCGGAGCAGTGCAGGATCAACAGCAGGCACAAGTCCCTCGGCGGCGGCACGCTCCAGCAGGGCAGAGATAGCGGCGTATCCGCTGTCGCCCAGATTCATAGAGAATTCATTAACATATAGATCAATATGTGATTTGGCTACTTCAGGAGCCAGCTCCTGCGCATGACTTAGAACATAGTCACGAGAAGCGGTGGGATGATCCCAAGCATATTGGAGTGAGCTGCGAATCCACCCTGTGATGGCTTCTGTATCGAGATCACGTCGGGCAATAATCGCACCAAGCGGAATAGGTAGACCGGTATCCTCTTCCCACCAACTGCCCAGATCGGTCAGCATGTGGAGACCGTAAGAGGAGTAGGTGAAGCGGGCTTCATGAATGACCAACCCGGCATCGATTTGGCCATCGCGTACAGCAGGCATTATCTCATCGAAAGGCATAACAATAATTTCACCAATACCGTCTGGGACATGCTGTGCTGCCCATAAACGGAATAACAGATACGCTGTAGACCGCTCACTCGGTACAGCGATGGTGCGTCCAGTAAGTCCTGCTGGGCGCTTCACAGCTAAAGGCCCCCCAGCCGTCAGAAGCAGCGGGCCGCAGCCCCGGCCCAGTGCACCGCCGCAAGGGAGGAGCTTGTACTGCTCCAAAGCCCATGGTAGAGCAGCATAGGAGATCTTGAGGACTTCAGGACCCTTGCCTTCCGCTGCTAGACCATTAGTTATATTAATATCCGCATAGGTTACATTCAGTTTAGGTGCACCGGGTACTAGCCCGTGCGCCAATGCATGGAATACAAAGGTATCATTAGGACATGGAGAGAATGCAATATTAAGCTCTTGGGTGTTTATTGTCATTTATAGCACCTCCAGTAATATAGTTGCGGCTGCCGTGAGTGCTTCCAAGGCATCGCCGATCTTCCAAGCAGCCCGGTCACGCGGGCCGACCGGGTTCGAGATGGCGCGGATCTCCAGCGCCATCAGCCCCAGCGCCTGGGCGGCCACGGCAACCCCGTGGCCTTCCATCGCTTCTGCGGCCGCGCCCGGTACGCGCGCCGCGAGAGCGGCGGCCGTCTCCGCCGTGCCGGTCGCCGTCGAGACCGTAAGCACGGGACCCGTGCTTACCGGAAGCCCGGCCGCTGCCAGCGCGGCCGCAACCGCCTGCACCGTGCCGGGGTCAGCCGGCACGGACACGCTGCCGAAGCCGAGCTCGGCAGCGCTGCGGAAGCCCTCCGGCGTCTCCGCCCCGAGGTCGGCGGCTATCATCTCGCTGGCAACGACCAGCGAGCCTAGGGGCGCCCGACCCGGGAACCCGCCGCCGATCCCGGCGCTGATGACGCAGCCGTAGGACCCGGCTGCCAAGGCCGCGGCAGTTCCTGCCGCCGACGCTGCGGTACCTGCGCCCGCAGCCACAACGTGGAACCTATCGCTGCCCTTAAGGCCGCGAAGGACCGCGTCCCGCTCCGCTGCGACTGCCGTTACGATCAGTACGCGCCTTTGCTCCACAGCTTCGCCCGTGGAGTTTCTGAAGTGTTCAGTCATATCGCTGCCTCCTTAAACCTGTGTTCTTATATCGCAGTCTCTTATTAAAGTAGTCTTCTTCAAAAGCTGCCTCCGTAAATTATTGCTTCCTTAAATATCGCTATCTTTGTATCTCTCAGTCTTCTTTTAACGCTGTCATCGTATATCAATATATTCTTGTACGAATATATTCTTCAATACTGCTGACTCTTTTATCTTATGAATTCTCTGTAAAACTTTCGGCTCAACACCAAAATCAGTGCTTTACAGGTGACGAGAAAGACAGAAATCCGTTACGCCAATAGAGGGGTTTTCTCCCTCTATTTCTGTACCTGGTACCCCGTTTGGGCAATTAAAGGGGATTTCGCCTGCTAATTTTGAGGATACACCTCTTTGGGGCGATATGGGTAAGATTATAGGGATATTTTCAGACTGTTGAGAAAGTCCGAATTTCAACACGACACCGCGTTAATTTGGTATAATATAGATAACTTTGCTAGAAAGCGCGGTGTCTTATGTTAAACGAAAAAGATCAAGGGGATAGCGGAAAATATCAAATGGAGATGGTTTGTTTAGACCAGTTGGTTCCCTCCGATCACCTCCTTCGTTTGGTCGAAAAACATGTGGATTTTTCGTTCATTACCGAAAAGGTACGCCCTTATTATAGTGCAACCCAAGGAAGACCTTCGATTCCACCCATCCGTTTATTCAAAATGATGCTGATTGGCTACCTGTTTAACATTCGTTCCGAACGCATCCTTGAGCAGGACATTAACGTTAACCTTGCCTACCGGTGGTTTTTAGGCCTGGGCCTTAGTGAACCAGTTCCGGACCATTCCACGATTAGTTATAACCGGAATGGACGATTTCAGGGAACCGATGTCTTCCAGGAAATCTTCGACGAAGTGGTGCGGCTTGCCATTTCCCACCGCATGATTGCGGGGCGGCTCTTAATTACAGATTCGACGCACATCGAGGCGAATGCCAATAAAAATCGTTATACGCAGCAAATGACGAGTGAGTCCCCGCACGCCTATCTGCAAGAGTTGGAGACCGCAGTCCATGAAAGCCGCCGTGCTCACGGGAAAAAGCCATTAGCTCCTCCACGCGGGAAACGGGAGGAGGAGCCCAAAAAACTGAAAGTGAGCCTGACTGATCCAGAGAGCGGCTACATGAATCGTAAGAACAAACCGGAAGGATTCTTTTACTTAGACCACCGGACGGTTGACCACAAATACAATATGATTACCGATGTGTATGTGACGCCAGGCAATGTCAATGATTCAACCGTGTATATGGAGCGCTTAACCCGGCAACTGGAGACCTTTGGTTTTCGAGACACCCTCGAAGCCATAGCCTTGGATTCCGGATACATGGTGCCCCATATTTGCAAACAAACGACGCCATGGATGACTGTAATTGCCGAGCGGAAACCACCCAGCAAACCCGGCTTTCTCACGAAAGAAGACTTTACCTATGATGCGAAAAAGGATGTATACGTATGTCCATTAGGACAACCACTCACGTACCGAACGACGAACCGACAAGGCTACAACGAGTATATATCATCCAAGGGGCACTGCGCGGCTTGCCCGAAAGTCACTCAATGTACTGAAAACTCCAAGCACCAGCGTACGATTCAGCGGCATGTATGGGAAGACTTCAAAGAGAAAGTACACCAAAACCGGAAAAGTCCCGAAGGCGAGAAAATCTACAAATACCGCGCTCAAACCATTGAGCGTAGCTTTGCTGATGCCAAAAATCTCCACGGGTACCGTCGATGCCGAATGCGGGGCAAAGCCAAGATGCAGGAACAGGCATTGATGACGGCCATTGCACAGAATCTGAAGAAAATGGCCCGTCACTTAGCAAAGATGGAGGCCTATGCTTTTCATTTGTGTATGAAAAAGAGTAACCTTCACTACTTTAACCGTCATTTGGGTTTCCGCATGATATTTGCAGCTTGAAAGTTTGCTTTCTCAACAGTCTGATATTTTCCCTTTAATCTCAAATTGATGGCGTTTCGGTCGTATTAGCGGGCATTTTCCCCTCTAATTCGCCGAAGGACGGGTCCGCAACCCGGATTCGGCTAGCTGTAAGCATTCCTTTGTTCGCAAGGAAAAGGATACGCCGTTTTAGAGGTCAGGTCAAACAGGGTTGAATCATTTTGTGAAAAGCATTTGACAAAACCTTTTTATGGAGTTATATTTATCTTAATTTAAAGATACTTAACTTAAAGGGAATCAAAAAGTACGCATTTAAATACATTAGAACATATAGGATAGGAGGTGGAATAAATGAGCGAATTCGAAGGGTTGGAGCAAGAGAGTAAAGACAGCTTCGTGTGTGATAAGGATCAGGCATCTTCGCTGAAATTGTTCGTGGTGTTGTCGAAAGCTTACCGGAGCTTAATGGATCAGGCTGTTAAGGATATGAAGAGCTACGGGCTGTCATCCGCAGAGTTTATGGTGCTAGAAGTGTTGTATCACCGTAACCGTATTCCGCTTCAGCAGATTGGAGAGAAGATTCTAGTCACAAGCGGAAGCATTACGTACAATATTGATAAACTGGAGAACAAGGGATTCATGAAACGCGTTCCCAGCAGCGAAGATCGTCGAGTTACGTATGCGGAGATCACTGAGGCAGGGCGGGAGCTTTTTGACACCATATTTCCTCTTCATGTCTCTTCCATCCATGCTCTTATGGGCGGGTTGAATACCGAAGAGAAGGATCAGGCCATAGACTTTTTGAAGAAGCTGGGTAAAGGCGTTTAGAGTGGCTCCCAAGACTCGCGCCTCCAGCCAAGATTTTTAAGAATACAAATTTTTTTATCAAATATCTTAAGGTTAAGATAATAAAAACAAAGAGAATGGAGAGTGTTAAAAATGGTAAGTGTAGGATTGTTATTGATAAGATTGGTTATCGGGGTTGCTTTCATAGGACATGGTGCACAAAAGTTGTTTGGATGGTTCGGAGGTTATGGTCCAAAAGGTACCGGCGGCTGGCTGGAGTCTATCGGCATTAAACCGGGTGTTACTATGGCGGTGCTGGCAGGGTTGATGGAGCTTATTGGAGGATTGTTGTTTGCGGCGGGTCTGCTGACTCCTGTTGCAGCGATATTGATTATTGCTACTATGCTCGGGGCCATTGTTAAGGTTCATGCTCCCAACGGTTTTTGGTCCACTTCAAACGGCATTGAGTTCCCATTGACACTGCTCGTGGTAGCAGCCGGTGTGGCGCTTATAGGTCCAGGCTCGATTTCACTTGACGCATTGTTCTTTAACTGAAAAGGGGGAGTATACTAATGACACTTCAAAATGCAGGCATACATCATATTACAGCTTTCGTGGGCGACGCCCAGCGCAATGCTGATTTCTACGCAGGGATTCTCGGACTGCGGCTAGTAAAGAAAACCATTAACTTCGATGCACCTGAGGTCTACCATCTCTATTTCGGGAACGAGAGCGGCGCTCCGGGGACCATCATTACGTTCTTCCCATTTTCAATGGGTCGTAAGGGAAGAATCGGCGGCGGGCAGGTCGGTGTAACGACTTACGCGGTCCCTGTGGGATCACTCGAATTCTGGGAGCAGCGTCTTGCCGCTTATAAGATATCGGTTACCAAAGTAAGTCGTATCTCTGAAAGCTATCTTTCCTTCGCCGATTATGACGGGTTGCGAATCGAGCTTGTGGAACGGGAGGCAGGCCCTCTCAGTACTTGGTCTTTTGCAGGGATTCCTGCAGAGCATGCTATCAAAGGCTTCGGTGGCGCTGTTCTCTACAGCACAAATCCTGAGAAAACGGCAGATACCCTAAGTCGTACTTTGGGAATCGAACGTATTGCTGAAGGGGATGGGTATATCCGTTTCAGAACCACCGCAGATTTGGGGAACATCATTGACCTGAAGGCTGAGCCTGTTCCGATGGGAGCAGGGGGCACGGGCACAGTTCACCATATAGCTTGGCGGGCAAAAGATGATTCCGAGCATCTGGAGTGGGGCCGTCTTGTCCAAAGCCACGGCTACCAGCCAACACCGGTACAGGATCGCCAGTACTTTAACGCCATCTACTTCCGCGAAGAAGGCGGAATTTTATTCGAGATTGCTACCGATCCTCCGGGGTTTGCCCGTGACGAAGAACCGAATGCTCTGGGACAAAAGTTGATGCTTCCAGCCTGGTTTGAGCCACACCGTTCAACGATTGAAGAGAACCTGAGTCCATTTCAAATTCGCGAAATCGAGGTGAAGTAAGGATGAATCATGTATTCCGCAAGGGTACAGATGATAGCAAACCTACGCTTGTCTTGTTCCACGGCACCGGAGGCAATGAGAATGATCTGCTGCCCTTAGCTGATCTGCTCTCACCGGGTTCATCTGTGCTGGGTGTTCGCGGCAATGTGCTGGAGAACGGCATGCCACGTTTCTTCCGGCGCCTCTCGGAAGGGGTATTCGATGAAGCGGATCTCATATTCAGAACGCATGAAACCAAACAGTTCTTGGAGAAGGCAGCCGCCCAATATGGATTCGATGCAAACCATCTGGTCGCCGTTGGCTACTCTAATGGAGCGAATATTGCCGGCAGCCTGCTGTTTCATTATAAAGATGTTTTCCAATCCGCAGTGCTGCTGCACCCGATGGTGCCGCTACGGCGGCGTACACTTCCTTCGTTAGACGAAGTTTCCGTCTTCATCGGAGCAGGAACCAATGATCCCATTTGTCCTCCCGCAGACACTCGTGAACTGGAGGGACTGCTGCAAGGGGCCGGCGCGAAAGTCACGATGCACTGGGGTAATCAGGGACATCGGCTTAGTATGGAGGAAGCCGAGGCAGCAAGGGACTGGCTGTCTGAGCGATAAGAATAAGTAAAGCCCTCTTTCCTGCCTAGGAACGGAGGGCTTTATTGCATGTTGTTGGAGTACATTTCATAATGCGAAAATTTGCATAATTCCACATGCAAAAACTGTAATTAACACTGGATAACGTTCCGAAATCAGCAGGTTTTACACTAACCACCCACTTGTACAGCTGAAATCCTGCACAGAGTACAACAATTCCGCTCCTGAAGCACGTCTGCGGCTGAAATCCTGCACAGAGTACAACAATTCCGCTCCTGAAGCACCGTCTGCGGCTGAAATCCTGCACAGAGTACAACAATTCCGCTCCTGAAGCACCGTCTGCGGCTGAAATCCTGCACAGAGTACAACAATCCCGCTCCTGAAGCACCGTCTGCGCCTAAAATCCTGCACAGTGTACAGCAATTCCGCTCCTGAAGCACCGTCTGCGGCTGAAATCCTGCACAAACACCCATGACGCTAAGGCGTCACCCCCTAAAATGAAAATATAGGATCATCCTCGTTATTTTCGTATAAAAGTACAACACAGTTTTTACCTGGTGAAAAATGTTTATGGATTTGACTTTGTTGGGCATGATTTCACGCAAAGCTCAATTGAATAGGGAAAGAATCCGAGCGGTTATTGAATTCCACAGACGAGGATATTCTTGATGGATTAAGCTTTCTACCTGTTCTGCCTTGATGCTGCTGAAGTCATTGTCTTGAATCGCCAAGGTGTAAGCACCATGCACAGAATCACCAATCGCAATATGTCCGCTTGCATATCCCCCGATGGCTATATGCGAGGCTATGGCACAACCGCCAATAGAGAACACTCCAACAGACAACCCGCCGACCGCAAAGATTCCCACAGCCAAACCACCGACGGCTATGGCGCCCACCGCCAGCCCGCCCATAGATAGAAGTAATCCTATCGCCAGTCCTGCAAAACTGAAGAGACCCAAAGCAAGTGCACCTAAGCATAGACCCCCCAAGGTAATAATGCCTACGGATAGACCGCCTATAGCTATATTACCAACTGCAATAATTCCCTTGGCAACGTATACTCCACGTCCAATGTTTACATGGATCAGTGGAACTCCGAACCAAGTTTTCTTGCTTTTGTATTCATAGTGATACATAAATCTCCGATCAACTGCCGGTTGACTGATATGGGTAATCTCCATAGGAGGGGGATTACTCGGGGCATCCTTTACCAGACTATCCACGCTAACGTTAAACAGCTCGCTTAAGGAAAGCATTTTATCCATCTCAGGATATGATTGCCCCGATTCCCATTTTGAAACGGCTTGCCTAGAAACCCCGATGATCTCTGCCAGCTTTTCTTGCGACATGCCCCTCTGTTTTCTTAATTGTTGCATTTTTTCCGAAAATTCCATTGTTATCACCTCATGTTTATCATATCGTGAAGAAGTATTCATGACTATCAAGTCGAGTTAACATATTGTCAACCTACGGTTGCATCTGCGTGGCATCAGCTATTTTTCTATGTACACAACTATCTATCGAGGAGGAAAACCATGCTGCATATCGTGAATGGGGATTCGGTAGCGAATAAGCTACGACAAGGTATTGTGCAGGATGATATTTTGGTATGGAGGGAAGTTTACCCTCACGGCCCTGTGTTTTCAGATTCGGAAGGTATGGATAACCGTTTGGTTCGGGCAGCTTATTTGGAGCATACCCTGGGAATTCTCAGTTTGGATTATATACAAATCAGTGAGGCTCAGGAAAAGGCGCTGGCGAACTGTCATGCCTATGAGGAAATAGTATTATGGTTCGAGCATGATTTATTTGACCAGACGATGTTATGTTATTTGCTGCATCGGCTCAGCAGACTTCATTTACCGAAAACGAAGCTGAGCCTGTTATGCATTGGTGAGTATCCGGGAATTGAAAGATTTATGGGATTAGGGCAATTAACCGTGGAGCAGTTGAGCCCGTTATATGGAACTTGGAAACTGATTGGTGAACATGAATTGAAGCTGGGCACGGCCTTATGGGAGGCCTATACGTCTCCAAATCCGCAATTGCTTCAGAATGAGTTGGATGAAGACACCTTGGCCCTGCCGTTTGCACATGAGGCGTTTAAAATGCATTTATCACGGTTTCCCTCTACATTTAATGGACTAGGCATCGTAGAACACACTACGCTTGCAAGGATTCATGCTGGAATGAACACGGCATACGAGTTGTTTACAGATGTTGGTAGCACTCTTCATACTTTAGGGATGGGCGATTTAGAATATGCTTATCATTTGAGGGAAATGTCGCAGGCTCCACATCCATTGTTGCAAATCGGTGAATGGACGGAATTTCCTAGGCTTAACCCGGGATCGATGCCTTTTCCTGACGCTATTATTGTATTAACAGAGCTGGGAAACAGGGTGCTGACGGGCGCAGAGGATTGGTTCTCCACAAATGGGATTGATGAATGGTATGGCGGAGTACATCTTCAAGGAGATTCTCCAAAGTGGCGCTGGAATCCCGAACGGCAATGCATCCAGAATATCGTGATTTAGGGCCTTGAACTCCGAATTCAGTAAAAAGACGACAGCAAATCTCCAATAAACGGGGCTTGCTGTCTTTGGTTATAAAAGGATTGAATTTTTCCGCCTCTTTCAGGTAGTATGAGGAATACAAAAAAAGGCCGTAAGGTTGCTTTGGAAAGGTTGACCTAACTCATATGATTAATAGTTTAAAGGAAAGTCACGCTGCAGCATCAATCGTCTCTTCACGGAAGCAGAGACTGCAGCTGGCAGTAATTCTGGGCGGTATTGCAACGATAGGTCCCTTGTCTATTGATATGTACTTGCCGGCACTCCCTGCACTGAGTACCTATTTCGGCACTACAGCTGCCTTGGTGCAGCTTAGCTTGACCTTCTTTTTACTTGGATTAGCTCTCGGTCAGCTGGTGGCAGGCCCTCTTAGCGATGTATATGGACGTCGGCTGCCACTGCTCATAGGGATGATGATTTACGCCGTTTCTTCGCTGCTTTGCGCTTTTGCTCCCTCTATCGGGCTGCTGCTAGCGCTGCGATTGATTCAGGGTTTGGCGGGATCGGTAGGGGTGGTTATTTCACGGGCGGCGGTTCGGGATTTGTATACCGGTTCTGAACTGACAAGATTCTTCTCCCTTCTGATGATTGTGAACGGGCTGGGTCCCATAGTCGCCCCGGTCCTGGGTGGACAACTGCTGCGGGTGACAACATGGCAGGGTGTTTTCATAGTACTGTTTGTGGCTGGACTGCTCTTTTTTGCAACCATTCTTCTAAAATTACCGGAGACCTTACCGAAGGAGCGCCGTTCTAGAAGCGGATTAAAGGGTACTTTGCTTACCTTCCGTTCTTTGCTGGGCAATGCTAAATTCATGGGTTACGCTTTATCGCAGGGCTTCGTCATGGCGGCTATGTTTGCTTATATCTCGGGGTCATCATTCGTTCTGCAAAATATTTTTGGAGTCTCTCCGCAAATATACAGCTTAATCTTCGCTATAAACGGGCTAGGCATTATTATAACCGGGCAGATAGCTGGCAGATTGTCAGGAAGGGTGGGGGAACGCAAACTGTTATTTGCCGGGATTCTTCTCAGTACGCTGGGAGGCTTACTGCTTCTGACTACTGTATTGGCTGGAAGTGGACTTATGCCTACACTAATCTGTCTGTTCGCTGTGGTCGCAAGTGTCGGTATAGTATCTGCTACCACATTCTCACTGGCGATGCAGGATCAAGGGGAAACCGCGGGAAGTGCTTCGGCGCTTCTTGGATTAATACCGCTGCTGCTGGGAGGCTGCGTGGCTCCGTTAGTGGGTCTGGGTGGCGAAGAAACGGCACTTCCTATGGCTATCGTCATTGCCTCTGCTAGTCTTTGTGCATTCATTGCCCATACTGTGCTTGTTAGGGGAGGTAAAGCCTGATATGAGTCGTAAGGATTTGGTTACTCTATTATCGCTGGCGCTCTTATGGGGGGCATCCTTCTTATTCATGCGGATAGCCTCGCCTGCCTTTGGCCCCGTCTTCACAACGGAGCTGCGTGTCAGTCTGGCTGCGCTTACCCTGATCGTCTATGCTCTTCTGCGCAAGCGTCCCATCGGGGTTCTCCGGCACTGGAAGGCCTTTCTTATTCTTGGGGCTATTAATGCCGCACTCCCTTTCACTTTGATCTGTATGGCAGAGCTGCACCTGAGTGCTTCAATGGCAGCTATTCTCAATGCAACAACACCGATGTTCACGGCACTGGCTGCCTGGGGGATGGGGCAAGGGAAACCGGGTTGGTCCAAGAGCATTGGTCTTGTTATTGGGCTGGGCGGTGTGGCTGTTCTGGTAGGATGGAGCCCGGTCCCGATGGAGGGCAAAATTCTGTACTCCGTATTTCTATCTTTAGGAGCTGCATTATCTTATGGTTTCGGCGGTTTGTACGCTTCCCATGCCGGCAAAGGAATAGAGCCGCTGACGCTGGCCATCGGTCAGCAGCTTGGAGCAAGTCTGGTCCTGCTTCCGTTGGCCATTATTTATGCACCGCGTCACCTGCCTCCAGCTTCTGCCATTTATTCGGTCATCGGATTGTCCTTTCTGTGTACTTCTGTGGCCTATTTAATGTATTTCCGTCTGATTCGCAACATAGGTGCTGTGAAGACAGTGACGGTTACGTTTCTTGTGCCGATTTTTGGCATCCTGTGGGGTGTACTTTTCCTGAAGGAATCCCTTTATTTGAACACCGTCGTCGGGCTGGGTATTATTCTGCTTAGTGTAACTTTAGTCAATCGTAAATCCCGCGAGTCCAGCCCGTCCAGCCCGTCCCGTGAGACCAAAACCTTATCCAGCTATATAGATTGAACTTGATAAACTGACAAAAAGGATTGAAGTAACGGAGGGGAATTTTGGAACTGGAGGAGCGATAGCGACCGCCCGAAAGCTTTCCGTAGGAAAGCTCGCTTCGAAAGCATAAGCTGTATCCGGATTTCAACCGCTAAAAGCGGGTTTAATCAAAGAAATCTGGATACAACAGCGGCCGGAGGTCCAACATTCACCGTAGTTACGACCCAAAACCAATGTAGTAAAATCTTAAGTTCATCTTATATAGTTTCTGAATTCCTTGAGCTTACTTGCGTGGAAGCGCTTTTTTGGTTACTCTGAAGAGAGTTTGTGAGACAGAATATTCAGGAGGCGGAAGCATGAATTACCGGCAGTTGGGTAACACGGAACTTTCAATAAGTGAGGTCAGCTTCGGGACATGGGGGATTGGCGGCGATTGGGGAGGCTCAAGCGACAGTGATGCCTTAAAAGGGTTGGGAAAGGCGATAGATAGCGGCGTTAACTTTTTCGATACGGCCGATGTATATGGATCTGGACATGCAGAGCAACTGCTCGCCAAAGCTACGAAGGGCAAAGAGGACACCGTGCACATTGCCACTAAGTTTTGCCGTGCCGGTGATATTCATGATCTGCGGACATATTCTGAGGATGCGGTTAGACAATATTGCGAGCAGAGTCTGAAGCGTCTGGAGCGGGAGGCCATTGACCTCTATCAAATCCACTGTGCGCCGATGGAGATTCTGAAGGACGGACGGGTATTTGAGACGTTGGATAAGTTGAAGTCGGAAGGAAAAATACGTCATTACGGTGTAAGTGTAGAAACGGTGGAGGAAGGCTTACTATGCTTGAATGTACCGGGAGTCAAAGCACTGCAGGTCATATTCAACCTGTTCCGCCAAAAGCCTGCAGAGGAGCTTCTGCCCCAAGCTAAGGCAGCGGGTGTCGGGATATTAGTAAGACTGCCGTTAGCCAGCGGTCTTTTAACCGGGAAGTTCTCGAAGGCTACGGCTTTTGCCGCCAATGACCACCGTAACTTCAATGCAAACGGAGAACACTTCAACGTAGGGGAGACGTTTGCAGGTCTGCCTTTTGAGAAGGGTGTAGAGCTTGCGGAGGAATTGAAGTGGATTGCCGAAGGTCGTGGAGATATGGCTAGAGCCTCCATGCGCTGGCTTCTTGATTTTCCGGAGGTGTCTTGTATCATTCCAGGGTTCAAAAATGTAGCTCAGGTAGATAACAATCTAGGTGCTATAGATGTTCCTATCTTTAGTGACGCTGAAAAGGCCGCTCTTCGGGAGTTTTATAACCAACGGGTCGCCGCACACATCAGAGGCCCTTATTAATATCATAAAATCACAGAATAGCCGTCAAGGTTGCAGCATACTGCGCCGTGGCGGCTGTTTGAATCACGTAGGTTAAAGGGAGTGTATTCGAATGGGAAGCTCGGTCATTGAAATTATTGAGAAACGCAAGTCCGTAAGGGCGTATGAATCAACACCTATTGACCCTGAAGTCTACAATGCGGTTATGGATTATTTAGGACAGGAGGAAAATCTGACGGGACCCTTCGGAGGGAAAGTAAATATCGAATGGATCTGGGCTAAAGGAGATGACGGAGGGAAAGGAATTAAGCTTGGGGCGTATGGCTTGATTCAGAATCCACAGGCTTATTTGGTAGGGCGGATCAAAAATGATAAAAAGGCGCTGGTAGAGTTTGGTTATGTGTTTCATAAGCTCATCTTGTTTGTAACCGGATTGAATCTGGGTACCTGCTGGGTAGGAGGAACATTTAACCGTAATTCATTCGCCCGTGAAGTTCACATGGAGCAGGATGAGATTATCCCTTGTATCACGCCTATCGGCTATGCTCGGGAGAAGCAGCGGTTTCTCGATACTACTTTGCGATATGTAGTTAAAGCCGACAACAAGAAGCCGTGGGAAGAGCTGTATTATGATTCTAACTTTGAGACTAAATTGGCTCGAGAAGAGGCGAATGCCTTGCTAACCCCGCTGGAAATGGTTAGATTAGGGCCTTCTGCCTCTAACAAGCAGCCGTGGAGATTGGTGCTGTCCGAGGATCGGAAAGCCGTGCATTTTTACCTGATACATACTCCTAATTATAGCGGTAATAAATTAGGGTTTGAAATGCAGCGAATCGATATCGGTATTGCGGTCTGTAATTTTCATTTAGTCTGCAAAGAGTTGGGGACCCAAGGCTCTTGGGTGATGATAGACCCGCAATTGAAGATCAAAGATCAACACACCGAATATATTGCCAGTTGGATGATGGCCTAATAAACTAACCTGAAGAGCAGGGCTATGAAAGAAGCCATAGCCCTGATGCTGTCAATAGAATAAAGACTAGTGCCAACGTATCGCTTCGGTGCCAGACTAGAACAAACCAAGGGGTGCGTTCCTTGCTCGGATCATAGCCGCGCGATTCGATAGCTGTCGCAAGCTCGTCACCCATACTGATGACTAGAATGAGCAGGGGTACAATGAGCATAGACATTTGTCTGGGTGTCCAACGTTTGAGCGGATGCTTCCGCCGTCCGCGTGATCTCAGCGCCAGCTGGAGCTGGGATAATTTGCGGAGAATCCAAGGTATGAACTGCAAAGTAATCGAGACAGCCAATGACCAATTCCGCGTATGTATCCCCAGTTTTTTCAGTGGAGCAATCGCCCACTCCAACGCTTCACGAAGCGGTGCCCCTGTAGTGGTCTCCGTAAACAGAAAACCTAGTGCTATCATCAGTATAAACCGCAGAATACTTAATCCTCCCTGCACGATTCCTGAATAGGATATACCAAGAGGTCCAAGCTGCCAATCCGCATGATGCAAGGATATAGAGGACAGCACCCATAAGAACAGGAACATGATTAGAAAAGGCCGAAAGAATACGACGGTTCTCCTCCAGGTTATATCCGCAGACCAAACCAGTACAACAATGAATCCTGTTGTAAACAGCAGAGCGCCAGGGGAATTCATTCCCAGTATAATTAGAGTCCATAATGCCATTCCCAGCCATTTCACTCGGGGGTCAAGAGCTTGCCAACGAGCCTTTCGTTTGGAAACCGAGGCGCGGTGCAGACTTGCAGACGGAAGATTACTGTATACCTTATGAGCGGTCAACGCCTCTTCAGGGTCCCGACCCAATGCAGGATGAACGTCATCCGCAGGAATAGGATAGACATGATCACGAAGCTCCTTGAGGAGGCTTTCATGGCTGCCGGGTATACTGGACAACAGACCCTGCAGTTTGAGCTTTCTGCCTATCCGGGCATATACAGGTGCTTCAAGACCGGCTGCATTGAGCTCATCTGGTTCGTCGATCAGCGGAGCGACAGCGCCTTGGTAATGAACGGAACCCTGACACATCACCACAATCTTATCTGCGATCGGAAAGAAGCTGTCCAAGTCATGCGTACCAATGACAATCGTCAATCCGCTTCTCCGCAATTCCTGTATCGTTTGCAGGAAGCCGCGGATAGCTGGAGGATCGAGACCTGCCGTAGGCTCATCGAGAACAAGCAGATTAGGAGTGATGGCAATTGCTCCGGCAATACAGAGCCTCCGTTTCTCCCCCCCGCTTAATAAAAAGGGGGAACGCTGACTGTATAGTTCATAGGGGAGTCCTACCTTATCCATTGCATGTTGGATGAGTCCTGGCCTAAGGGGCTTCGACACTTCGCGTTGTTCTAGTCCGTACTCAATATCCTTATGAGCGCTGCTGGCGAACAGCTGCGTTTCAGGCTGTTGGAACACCATGGATACTGAAGAATTGTCGTCTTTAATGGAGGAGCTTATGCTGCCGGAATCAGGCTCATCCAATCTGGATATTAAGCGCAGCAGGGTGGACTTGCCGCTGCCGGTAACTCCGCAGATTAAGGTAAGCCGACCTTCAGGAATATGAAGGTTAATATTATGCAGTACCTGTTTTTTATCATAGGAATATGTAATCTCTTCTAATTTGATTGTCATAGGATACCCTCAAGATCACTTTCTGTTAGCGGCAAATTCTCCTTAGCCCACCCTTGGGATTGTAGCAAACGGCCAATGCCTAGAACAGGAGGGAGGTCCCAGCCCAGCTTATCGGGAAGAGGTGAAGCATAGAATAAGGTCCGCGGGTCTCCGTCATAAATAATCTTTCCTTCCTCCATCACTGCCACTCGGGGACTTTCAGACAGCTCCTCCATACGTTGGGTAACCCACAATACCGTTGTACCCTGTTTCCACAAATCACGGGCGAGGGTAAATATGTCTCTGCGTCCGGCGGGATCCAGCATGGAAGTGACCTCGTCAAATATAATCATCTCGGCATCCAGTGCCAGACAGCTCGCTATGGCAAGACGTTGACGTTCTCCGCCGGATAGTGAGGCAATATCGTCCTCGGCTTTATGAGCCAATCCTACTTTTCTGAGCAGCCTATCGATCCGAACCTGCATTTCAATCCGGGGAATCCCCCGGTTCTCCAGCCCGAAGGCAATATCTTCTGAAGGGGTGGAGCCGATGGTTTGCGACTCCGGGTTCTGGAATACGAGCTGTATACGCTCTTTAACAGCCTTCCGATTCACAGGGGAGTTCAAATCAAGTCCAGCAGCGCTTAGACTCCCTCCAGTGGGCATTACTAAACCGTTAAAGGTGCGTATCAAGGACGATTTACCACAGCCGTTAGCACCGGTAAGCGCAAGCCATTCACCCCGTTTAATTTGTAAATGAATTCCTTGAAGAACAGGCAGCTCTTGTTGTCCATCACGGAACATTAAAGTTAGATTATGTGCTTGAATCATTCTCGTGCCTGCTTTCCTGAAGCTGAAATCATCATTTGTTCTCGATTATAGCAAATAATTAAAGATTGATGTATTGATTTAGGGATGATATAGTGATCCTTAAAAAACTGGGGGTATTTCTCAACCATGAAGGAATGGTCTATTAGAGGTTTGGTTTTTAGCGCTTTGTTCGCCGCAGTCATGATATCTTTGAGCTCCATGAAAGTTGTATTGCCCTTTTCGGCCGTTCCGATTACGCTGCAGACTTTGGCTGTCATGCTCGCCGGATCTGTTCTGGGAGCCCGTTATGGCACGCTTTCAGTGCTGATTGTTATCGGACTGTGTGCAGCCGGATTTCCGGTTATGGGCGGTAAAGGCGGTGTATCCATCTTGACCGGTGCTACTGCCGGATATATTTGGGCTTGGCCCTTCGCGGCCTTTCTAATTGGGTGGTTTGCTCAGCGTATGACACAGACTAAATACACGGTACTCAAACTGTTGGTGGTCAATTTTGTATTCGGTTCATTACTAGTGTATCCAAGCGGGGTAAGCTGGCTGGCCTACTTTTACCAGATTGATTCCGTATCGGGAGCTTTGGTTGCGGGTATGTGGCCATTCCTGCCGGGTGACTTCATCAAGGCAGTAATCTGCTCGGGTGTTGTAGCTGCGGTCTGGAAGGTATACCCGATAGAGCGGATTCTTAATGTAAAAGCGGGCACCTGGCAGTCCGATGAAAAAACACTGCCCGGCCGTTCATAGAACGGTCAGGTCAAAAAAGTTCAGTAAACGTAAAAATCCTCCCGTCTGCTTATCGTAGACGGGAGGATTTTTACTATTTAACAGTATTCTTACTAGCCTCGTCAGTAGGAATTCCTGCTTCCTTATCCTCGGGGGGTTCAAGGCTTCCCCATACGGAGACACTGCCGCTATTCACTTTGAAGGTTGCCCAGCCGTCCTTTTCAATGGTTATGGACTCTTGCCGGTTCTTTGTGAAGTCAACCCAGGCTTCACCCGCACGATGTTCGCCTACGAACATTCGCTTCTCACCATCATCACCGTTGGAGATTACGACCGCACAGCCCGTCCCCTCATATTCCTCGACTCCGCGCCGAACCCAGCCTATGGTGTTAGGATGGTCGAAATAATCCTCCTGCTCGCCGTATGCTTTTTGATAGCGGACATAGAGCAGGGGATCTATAGCCGTCTTCTTGCTATCCACCGGTGAGGGGCCGCCGATCCCGTAATAGTCTCCATAGAATATGACAGGATAGCCGTCCCGGCGGAGCAGGGTCAGAGCATAGGCACTTTGCTTGAACCAATCCCCAACCCATGATTCCAGCGCTTCGTGGGGCTGTGAGTCATGGTTGTCTACGAAGGTTACGGCGTTGGCGGGATGCGTCTGGACAAGGGTATCCTCGAAAATTTTGGTCAGATCAAAGTCTCTGCCCCCTAGCGAAGCAGCATGAAGCTTGTAATGGAGGGAAACATCGAATAAATCGATCTGACAATCCACGGTGTTCAAAAATTCCCGGCAGGCATTTAAGTCCGAATTCCAGAACTCCCCAACGATATAGAAATCCTCACCGCGCTTTTTGGTCATCTCTGCTGCGAATTCTTTGATGAAATCATGATTAATATGCTTAATGGCATCCAATCGATAGCCGCTGCATTGGAGTGTATCCACCAGCCATTTACCCCATTCCAGCATTTCTCTATGAACCTCTGGATGGCTGTAATCAATATTGGCGAACATGAGATAATCATAGTTACCGAACTCATTATCCACATTCGAATTCCAGCTTTTATTCTCGCCTATAATTCGGAACACACCACTGCGGTTTTCTTTAGCATCAAAGTCGGTGCCGTTGAAATGACTGAAGTCCCATTTAAAGGTGGAATATTCATCTCCGCGGCCCGGGAAGGTGAACTTGGTCCAACCCTCAATCTCAAAAGGCTGCGATATGTCCTCCATCCGATTATGGGGATCCACCTCAATGACCTGGAAGGTTTCCTTTTCATCTGCACCGGCTTTATGATTCATGACTAGGTCTACGTAAACGGCGATGCCATTCTTTTGGCACTCGGCAATGGCTTCAACCAGCTCCTGCTTGGTGCCGTATTTTGTACGGATGGTTCCCTTTTGATCAAATTCCCCAAGATCGTACAGATCATATACACCATATCCCGTATCCTCTGCGGAGACAGCCTTTGTAACGGGTGGTATCCAGACCGCATCTATACCCACCGCCTTGAGGTCCGGTGCCAGCTCGCTAAGATGCTTCCAATGATTTCCGTCAGCGATAACATGCCACTCAAAAAATTGTATCATCGTATGGTTACGTTTCATCTCACACATTCCCTTCAATCCACTTTATATGTAGAATTTCTCTAGAATAAGTCCAACTGGCGCGGGGCTAATCCCTGTTCTTCAGAGCCCAGCATAGCTTGAAGCTCTTTCGCATTATCAGTAGCATCACCGCCTGAATTATTGTTAAACACTACGTACACAACTTTTGAAGATTTCTCTAGTTGAAGCAGGTGCTCACGCCACTCCTCGAGCTCTTCGGTGCTATAACGGTATAGATATCGAAGATTGCGCCAATCCGGATGCTGACTCTGATTCCAACCTCCCACACTACGTCCGTGCATGCGGACTAAGGTCATCTCCGGCGAGGTAGCCACAGGAACTATGGGAACGGAGCCGGAACCGGCTTGAGGCTCATCCACAACCGTATGAATCCAGCCTTCCTGCTCCAAAAGCTGAAGGGTCTTATCTCGGTATTGGGGACTGTACCAGCTGCTATTACGGAATTCAAGCGCACAAGGGACGTCCAGCATCAATTCTTTGGTCTCGTGTAAACGATTAATGTTCTCCCGGGTGCAATCGAACCAAGGCGGGAACTGGAACAAAGTCATCGCCAACTTCCCGCCGCGAATCACCGGTTGAATGGAATGATGGAAGGCTTGGAACATTTCCTCTATGGTATCATAATAGTTCTTCTTACCGCGCAGATGGCCTGTCATTCCTTGATAAGCCTTAACAATAAAGCTAAAGCCGTCCGGTGTTTGTTCCACCCATTTGGTATAATTTTTAACAGGCTGCACTGCATAAAAGGAGCTGTCGATTTCTACAATCGAGAAATGGGCGCTGTATGTGGGCAGTCGCAGGGCCGGTTTGATTTTGCCGTACAGCTCCTCATGATCCCCGAATCCTGTTAGACCTATCTTAATCATACCCCCGCCTCCTTCTAAATGTGCGAATATAATCTGATTTAAGTGTCAGCTATTCCTTATTAAACGAAATAGGTGGTGTGAAAAACAGGGAGTGTTGATTTAAATCTCGAATTCATGCAACATGAAGGTAATAACAGAAGCCCATTCAATGTAAAGCCCAGTTTGACAACGAAGGAGAGCTACCCATGGAGCATAAGTTTCAGCAACTAAGTAAGAATGTAATCATTATGCACGCGGAGCATGACACGGACCGACCTATTTTGGCAGCGGTACTAGGTGGCAGACGCACCCTTCTGATGGATGCGGGCAATTCACCGGCTCACGCAGAGCTATTCCGCGAAGAGTTGTCCAAAAGGGGCTATAGACAGCCTGATATTCTAGCTCTAACCCATTGGCACTGGGATCATACCTTCGGCATGTCCGCCTGGAATCTGCCTGCAGTAGCCCATGTAGAGACCGCCAACGCACTAGCTTCTTTGGCAGGGCTGGACTGGTCAGAGGCTTGTCTTGAGCAGCTGGTAACTGAGGGCACGATTAGTAAGGAAAGTGCTGCTGATATACGCAAGGAATACGGGGAAGAGCGGACCATCACGCTGATGGAGCCGGACATAATTTTTAAAGACCGAATTACCCTTGATCTTGGCGGAGTTACTTGTGAACTGGTTCATGTAGGCGGGGATCATTCAGAGGACTCCTGCTTCTTATATGTGAAAGAAGATCGTATCTTATTTCTTGGAGATGCCCTCGGCCCCTCTGTTTATGGAGGACCGCGAAAATACAGCAGTACCGGCTTCTTAGGACTGCTCCGTCTAGCGTATAACTATAGGGCAGAATGGTATGTGGAATCCCACGGAATACCCATGAATGAGGAGGAATTTCGCAAGGATCTATCCTCTTGGGAACGAATGGCACGTGTAGTGGATGTTTTCGGTCATGACCGTGAACGGGTGGTTCTGGAGATGAAGACTTTTCTGAAGATTGATGAGCTGCCGGAGGATTTGCTTCAGGGACTTGAGTATTTCATGGCGGGGACGAAATGAACTGAGCCTATGAACTAGGCCTACAGTTCTTAAGGGGGATTATCCAATATGGCGGAAACATTTAGCACAAACATTATGAAAGTTCATAATAAAAATGCAACAGGAATTCCGGTGCCGGCTGAGGTAATCACCAGTCTGAGCGGGAGTAAGAAGCCCAGTGTCAAGGTGAGCTTCAACGGATATACATATCGCAGCACCGTTGCTGTGATGGGCGGTGAATTCCTTATTCCCCTGAGTCAATCCAACAGGGAGGCCGCAGGCGTGGAGCCGGGTGATGCGGTGGAGGTCACTCTTGAACTTGATCTGGAACCTCGTACCGTTGAGATTCCGGATGACCTTAGAGTGGCGTTGTCTGCTCAAGAGGGGGCTCTTGAAGCGTTCGGAGCCTTGGCTCCATCGAAGAGTAAGGAATGCATCCGTCAGGTAAATGACGCGAAGACTCCAGAAACCCGAAATCGTCGGATTTCAGCAATCCTCGCCGCTTTATTAAAGTAATGAGACCAACATTTGATTATCCCTGTTCGATAAGGTAAAGGTAAGTTAAGGTTTATTCGAAACACACCCCGTTTCAGTGCGGCTCAGTCGAGAAACGGGGTTTTTTCTATGTATTAAGTGAAATAAATGTACTTTGTACAACTAGAACTACCTAATTCAGCGGATGCTGCTTTTTAGGTGCACATTGTACACTTATTTCTTCACTATTGGGCTGAAAAGATGATTCGGATGGACTTTAGATGTATAAAGTACAACTAAAGTCTGGCAGAAGCGCTTCATATATTAAATAAATGTATAAAGTACAACTAGAATGCACAAGAGCTGATATGGAAAGTAGGGAAATTGATAGTTTTTAGTTAAAAGCATTTCTTTTTAATGAGAAATGCTTTTTTTTCTGTGTATAAAAGTAAGGGGAGTTTAAAACAAACAATATAAATACACTATATAACAATATAAATATATTGCAAAACGATAAATATTGTGTTAAATTCAAATTGAAAAATAACTAAATGAGGTGCATTTTATGGTACGAGGAACAACACTTATTTTAAAGGTTACTGTTTTTGTTATTGCCCTTCCGATTCTTGCTTTGTGTATCTTTGTGTTGCCTTTGATAGCTAAAGAGGCGTCAGAGTTTTATCCTGCTTATTGGATATATCCCGCAATAACCGCTTTGTATGCAACCGCGATACCGTATTTCGTTGCATTGTTTCAGGCATTAAGACTCTTAAGCTACATAGACAAGGACAAAGCTTTCTCAGAATTATCTGTAAGAGCTTTAAAGATTATAAAATACTGTGCATTCACAATCAGTATTTTGTTAGCGGCATGCATGCCATTCTTATTTGTAATAGCGCAGGATGACGACGCCCCGGGTCTCGCAGCACTCGGATTGGTCATTACTTTTGCTCCAATTGTGATTGCGGTCTTTGCCGCTGTTCTTGAAAAGCTATTAAAAAATGCCATAGAAATAAAATCAGAAAATGACTTAACGGTCTGAGGTGAATTAACATGGCGATTATAATTACTATTGACGTGATGCTGGCTAAAAGGAAAATGAGCGTTACAGAACTTTCGGAGAGGGTTGGAATAACGATGGCTAATCTCTCCATTTTAAAGAATGGAAAGGCAAAAGCGATCCGATTATCCACTTTAGAGGCGATTTGTAGAGCTTTAGAATGTCAGCCTGGAGATATTCTGGAATACAAAATAGACGAAGACACCCATGGGTTAAGGTAGTTCAATAAACCACACACGAGGCTGCCGCTAATTTGAACGGCGGCCTCGTTTCGCTGTGAGGAGTATGAAGTAATGTTTTTGTACATACAGTAGTTGGAGTTGCGTGTCGTTAGGATAAGCTACCCGGCGAGGAGATGACATCATTGAAATCAATAATACAACTACTGCATTTTGGCTATCATCAGGCGATGAGTTGCTTATTTCCTATTGCGATCTTTGGGACGTTAGCTCTATCCGGCGTAATAGAGGTACCTTTTGTCTATCGTTATGATGCCATTCTTCTTATACTGCTTACAGTGCAGTACCTCATGTACCGCAGTGGACTCGAGACACGTGATGAAATTAAAGTGATCTGCATATTTCATTTAATTGGTTTGCTGCTGGAAATATATAAGGTAAGGATGGGATCGTGGTCATATCCTGAGCCCGGTCTGACGAAGTTGTTCGGTGTACCGCTCTATAGCGGATTTATGTATGCGAGTGTTGCAAGCTATATGTGTCAGGTATGGCGAAGACTGAAGATGGATATGACCGGTTGGCCGGGGCTTGCTCCTGCTGGATTACTAGGAGGAGCCATCTATTTGAACTTTTTCACACATCATTTCATTCCTGACTTCCGTTGGTGGCTGACGGTGCTTGTGCTCATTGCCTTTTGGCGAACATGGATCATTTATCGGGTACGGACCATTACCTATCGAATGCCCTTAACACTGGCTTTTTTCCTAGTAGGTTTTTTCATCTGGTTAGCCGAGAATATAGCTACTTATTTTAATGCTTGGAAATACCCTAATCAGTATCAAGCCTGGCAAGTAGTTAGTTTCAGTAAAATCAGCTCGTGGTTCCTTCTGGTAATCATTAGCGTTATTATTGTTGCCCAGCTTAAACATGTTAAAGCTAGCCGGAAAGCGTAAGCTTAATAATAGTTAAGTTACCTCTATACAGAGTGTGATACCATACGTTTATTACGTATAAATTGGAACGCTTGCTAATGAAACCGGGACACACTTAAGCTATCGAATGGAGAATGACCATGGGAGAAGACATGAAGGATGCAGGCTTACCCAGTGAGCAAGGAGTACACACGATGACGGCGATGGTCTATGATACCTATGGACTGCCAGAAGTCCTCCGACTGGAAAAAGTGGATGTCCCTGCACCGCAGGACCATGAAGTGTTGATAGAGATCCATGCGGCTTCGGTTAATTCATGGGATTGGGATCTTCTCCGTGGAAAACCGTACATAACCCGCCTGGGCAGTCTCCGTAAGCCCCGTTATCGAATTCTTGGCGCGGACATCGCGGGGCGGGTAGTCGCTGTGGGCGCCGCCGCCACACGATTCCGGCCGGGGGACGAGGTTTTCGGCGATCTTTCCGGTTGCGGCTGGGGCGGATTTGCGGAGTATGTATGTGCCAGCGAGGAAGCTTTGACACCTAAGCCTGCCGGGCTGAGCTTCGAGCAGGCGGCGGCCATTCCTCAGGCGGCCGTTCTAGCCTTGCAGGGGATGCGCGATAAAGGAAATCTGCAAAAGGGCCATCGGGTTCTTATCAATGGGTGTGGTGGCGGAGTGGGTACGTTTGCGGTTCAATATGCCAAATGGATCGGGGCAGAAGTGACCGGCGTTGACAGCACCGGGAAGCTGGATATGCTGCGCGTTATCGGGGCGGATTATGTGTTGGATTATACGAAAGTTGACTTCACCGCAAGCGGATTAAAATACGACCTGATCCTCGATGTCGTCGGAAACCGTTCGGTTGTCGCGCTGAAGCGCGCACTAAAGTCAGGCGGCACGTATGTAATGGTCGGCGGTTCTATCCACCGCATCCTCCTAGCTTTGTTGGCGGCACCGCTATCCGCTTGGCTTGAAAGGAAGACAATAGCGCTGCTAGTCCATAAGCCGAATCACGAGGATCAAATGGTATGGAAGGCGCTTGTCGAAGCAGGCCAAGTCGTGCCTGTTATTGATCGGCAGTATCCTCTAAGCGACACGGCCCAGGCGCTTCGTGATCTTGGAGAAGGCCGTGCGAAAGGGAAAATCGTCGTGTCCATGAAAAGTTAAAAAACACCCCGTTTCAGAGCGGCTTAGCCGAGAAACGGGGTGTTTCCTATTTCATTAAATAAAATAAATGTACTTTCTGCAACTAAAACTCCTACATTCGCCGGATGCAGCTCTTTAGATGCACTTTGTACACTTATTTTTTCACTATTGGGCTGAAAAGTGGGTTTAATTCGAATTTAGATGTATAAAGTGCAACTAACGTCTGGGACAAGCCCTTCATGCATTAAATAAATGCATAAAATACAACTAAAATAATTACACCAAGGTAAATTCACTACTCCCCACGCCGTGGGAGATATGTACGGCGTTACGCCCATTTCTTTTAGAGGTGTATAGTGCTTGATCCGCTCCCCCGAGCATCTCCTCATGTCCATAACGGTCATTGATGCTCTTGAAATGATCAATGTCCAGCAAAATGAGGGACAACGGGCTCTCGGTATGTGCCGATTCGGCAAGCCGTTTTCTACTCAGCTCCATAAAGTATGTACGGTTGTAAATGCTGGTAAGGCTATCTATAGTAGCCAGCTGTGTAAGCTTTTCCTGCAAAGAGTACGCTCCGTTACATCGATAAGCATGATCAATCTGCCGGCCCAATGACCATTCCATTTCCCTCTCCTCTTGAAGCAGCGGATCTGATTGCATGACATAGGAGACGGCATCTTTGCCGGCGGGAAGAAACAGTTGGGCCAGCGGTTTGCCGATAGCGGCGGAGCCCAGTCCCTGAATCATCTCGGCGGCGGCCCGGTTATAGTCAATGAGCATATCAAAACGATCCGTAACCAGCACGCCATCCCGCATGCTCTCAAAAAGGTTCTCACGATCGATAGGGGCTGCTGTGAGCATTCCTCTGGATTGAATAGCCCAAATATACATAACCGAGGTCAAGCTCATAATGACGGGTACAGGGTCCATTCCATAAGGCGTTTTGCCGAGCAAATATAATAAGGCGCCCAACATAGGGATAAAAAGGCCAGTAAGTATCGTGAACATCTGTCTGCGGTACACACGCTTCATTCGGTTCCATTGACACAGCATTAACAATGTAGATGCCAGCATACAGCCGAAGGTGAAGCTCCCGTGAACGATGTACTAGGGCCCCATAGTGATATCTACTAGTGGAGTGGGCGTATCGGCACGCAAATATACGGAACGATAGAACAAATGATGATAATCGTTGGTCCACACCAGCAGCATTGTTAGGAAGGGTATCGTATAAAGCGCTGCCACTTTTCTTCGATTGGTCAACCTCTCCAACCCCACGAAATGTAAGACCATAATCAGGCTCGAAGGGGCAATGAACGGCATCCCCAAATACTCCACTTTTAACCAAAGATTGATTTCTTGCAGAGAATTACCCGATAGCTCAAGCGCAATACCTAAGGTATAAATGGCTGAAGTGCAAGCGATAGCATTGAAGGACTTTACGCCCGCAAAATCGGTTTCCTTATAATAAGCGAGGATGGCGAGAAGGGCGTTCAGCACCCCGGGAATAGCAACGATCACAATATAATTGGAGATTAAAGTATTCATGTCGCTATGGACATAATGACGGAAAATTGCCGGAGGTATTTTACTCTTTGTCTAGTGTGAGTGTAAGGTTCAATGTGTAATATGTTAGTTAAAGCTACATCAAAATGTAATCGGGCTCATATTTGCAATAAACATGTCACTAAATATAACATTATATATTCAGGATTGGGAGGGATAGGTATGTCAACGATACTGACGGAGATTCCTGAGATTAAATTAGAGAATATAGAAATGAGGTACCAAACCGAAACGGCGGATGTATTGGCGCTTCACCAGGTTAGTCTTGATATCGCTAAGGGGGAGTTCGTTTCACTGTTGGGCCCTTCCGGCTGCGGAAAAACAACACTGCTGAGACTGATGGCTGATCTCATTGAGCCAACGGGCGGTAATATTACCGTCGCAGGCAAGAGTGCCAGAGAGGCAAGGCTCGCTCAGAAGTACGGCATCGTCTTCCAAAGTCCTGTGCTCTATGACTGGAGGAAGGTTAAAGACAACATTACGCTCCCTCTTGAATTGTTGGGAACGAAGAAATCGGTACGTGAGGAAAAGGCGCTGGAACTGCTGGAATTGGTGGGATTACAGGGCTTTGCGGATAAATACCCATGGCAGCTCAGCGGGGGGATGCAGCAGCGTGTGGCAATCGCCAGAGCCTTATCGATGGAACCTGAAATTCTTTTGATGGATGAACCGTTCTCGGCTCTGGATGAATTTACACGCGAACGTCTGAATGAAGAATTGTTGTCTGTCTGGAGTAAGGTTCAAAACACTATTGTATTTGTTACACACAGTATTCCTGAATCCATTTTTCTGTCCGATCGGGTATTTGTGCTATCCCCGCACCCGGGACGGCTATCCTCTGTTGTGAATATTCCTCTGCCTCGTCCGCGTACCGCCGAAATGAGAAACAGTCCGGAGTTTTTTGAACTGATCGCCCGTATTCGCGATAGTTTCGAAGGGGTGTAGCTATGAAAGGAAACGGCCTGTTAATGCGGAACCGCCTGCTCCCGCTCTTCGTATGGATATTCGGATTTCTACTCTTGTGGGAAGCTGTTTCCTGGCTGCTGCTGAATGTAATGGAGACGCCGCTGGCGCAGTCCAAGCTGCCTTACGTGCATGAGGTGATGGCTACCTTATGGCAGTATAAAGGCACTCTTCTCAAGGAAGGTGGAGCGACCTTCGGTAGTGCAGGTGTCGGTTTTCTGCTCGGTGCAGCTGCCGGGATTGTGTTGGCGGTACTGATGAGTATTTCGAAAATAGTTGAAAAGCTGACTTTTCCTTATGCTATTGCTTCACAAATGATCCCTATTCTAGGCCTTGCTCCAATTATCTACGGAATTGTACGGGATGATCAAATCTCACGCATTATTATCTCGGGTTATATTACCTTCTTCCCCGTTTCACTTAATATGCTGCGCGGCTTGCGCAGCGTGGATCTATCGGCACTGGAATTAATGCACTCCTATGCGGCTAAGCCGTGGGCGGTGTACTGGAAGCTTCGTTTGCCGGCAGCTCTCCCCGGATTGTTCAGCGGACTTAAAATTGCCGCTCCGCTGGCGGTAACGGGTGCCATTCTGGTTGAACTTATGGGAGCCCAGCACGGCATCGGTGTTATCATGCTGCGCAATCTTTACTACGGCCCCTCTCATACTTATATGTTCTGGTCTACGGTGATCGTCGGCGCATTGCTCGGGATCGTGAGTTATTGGTTAATGAGTCTGGTCGAGCGTGCAGTAGCACCTTGGCAGCCGGAGTTCCGCCCGAAAGGAGGCAGCCGCTAATGGATAGAAGCTCAATACAGGAGGCGGCGTATATCCCCTCTCCCGGAAATGACGGAGTTCGTCGTTCGGCAGCAACGGAGAAGAAAGGCCCTGGCTTACAACCTGAAGTTGAGGTGAAATCCAAAAGGCGCGGGAGGCCCGGAGGGTGGGTGAGATGGCTGGATGCCGGGGTGATTTTACCTTTGTTGGCAGGTGTTGTTTTCCTTGCACTGTGGGAGAAGCAGTTCTATCACTCTATATTTGATTTGAAAAAATATCAGCTGCCCTTGCCATCAGCCATTGCGCAGTCGATGAGAGAGAATTTCAGTCTGTTGTTATCCTATACCGGATATACACTGACTGAGGCGGTTCTCGGGATGTTGGTCGGCTCGGCTATCGGATTCTTGATTGCCTTAACGGCAACGGCCTGGCCTCGTTGGGGAGGGGGGAGTCTGACGATGGTGGCTGCCCTTAATGCCGTTCCAATCGTGGCGCTTGCCCCCATTATGAACCTTTGGTTCGGGGATGGCATCGGTTCGCGGGTTGCGATTGTCACGGCAACTACAATGGCGGCAATGGCCATTAATGCCTACAAGGGTATGGCGGCAATAGATCCGCTGGCGCTCGATCTTATGCATTCCTATGCGGCGGGCAAGCCTGCGGTATTCCGCTATTTGAGGATTCAGAACAGCCTGCCGTATGTATTCACTGCACTTAAGATCAATGCTACAGCCAGTATGATCGGAGCCATTGTCGGGGAGTTTTTCTTCTCTTCCAGAGGGCTTGGGTATCTGCTCTCCAACTCCATTAAGGTAGCTAAAATGCCGCTTGGCTGGTCCTGTATCGTATTGGCTGCGGTGGCTGGAGTGTTATTTTACCTAGTTGTTGAAAGATTGGAGAAGATTTTTATCAAATGGCATCCGTCTGCCAGATCCTGATTCATGAAATTCACTTCAATACATCCGGCCTCAAGTGTTAGGGACAAAGAAGTCCTCCTTAAGCCGTTTGCATAAAGAGCACCGCGATAGTAACCATACTGTGCATTCTGTTTGTGAGAGACTAAAAATTACGGTAGGGGGAGTTCAATTGATGAACGTGAAGAATCGGAAGTTTCGTGGTGTGTTCTTGTTGGCGGTTTTGATGCTCGTGATGACTGTGATGGCGGGGTGTGGAGGAAATAATAATGCCGCTCCATCTGCGGAACCGAATGCGGCTGCCAATGCTACGACTGAACCTGCTGCTGAGGCGACGGCTGAACCTGCTGCTGATCCCGTTACAGTTAAGTTGCAGCTGAAGTGGGTGCCGCAGGCACAATTTGCCGGATACTTTGTGGCTCAAGATAAAGGCTACTACGCTGAAGAAGGTCTTAAAGTGGAAATCCTGCCGGGAGGCCCTGATATCGTACCTGAACAACAAGTAGCAGGCGGTTCCGCGGATATCGGTGTGGATTGGGTGGCGAGCTTGCTGACCAGTCAGGAACAGGAAATGCCGCTGGTGCAAATTGCTCAGATTTTCCAAAAGAGCGGACTTGTGCTGGTCTCCAAAAAGGATGCAGGCATCAGTACTCCTGCGGATCTGGAAGGTAAGAAAGTGGGCAACTGGATGGGCGGTAATGAATTTGAAATCTTGGCTCTTTTTGATAAATATAAGCTCGACCCCAATAAGGATCTGAATTTCACGAAGCAAGGTTTTACCATGGACCAGTTCCTGGGTGGGGAAATTGATGCAGCCTCGGCAATGACGTATAACGAGTATCAAGTTGCGCTGGAATCAGGAATTCCTGCTGCGGATTTGAGTGTCATTGATATGAATGATGAAGGTGTAGCGATGCTTGAGGATAACCTATTCGCGAACAAAGAATGGCTGGCAGAGAATAAAGAAACAGCGGCTAAATTCGTTCGTGCTTCCCTTAAAGGTTGGAAAGAGGCTATCGCTGATCCTGCTGCTGCAGTAGATAGTGTGATGAAGCTGGCGGAAGCTGGCAGTACAACGAAGGAACATCAACTGACCATGATGAATGAGGTCGCTAAGCTGATCCTTCCGGAAGGTTTTGATCCTGCCAAGATGGGTTATACCGATGCTGCGGCTTTCCAGCAAACGGCAGATATCGCGCTTAAATTCGGTGTGATCAAAACAGCTTCCAAAGTAGACGAAGCCTACACTAATG
This sequence comes from Paenibacillus wynnii, assembly GCF_000757885.1. NCBI lineage: Bacteria > Bacillati > Bacillota > Bacilli > Caryophanales > Paenibacillaceae > Paenibacillus > Paenibacillus wynnii. Next base: position 2,367,501 of record NZ_JQCR01000002.1, read on the forward strand.
AGATTGTTGAGATGGCTAGCAAGTAAGCTCTAACCACAGCATATTTATCAAGGGATGGCCGTCATTTTGGCGGTCATCTCCTTATAATATTATAAAATGAACTAAAAATTGATAGGCCAGAGGGGGTAACGGAGGTGAGGTTTAGGACTGTAGGAGCGATAGCGACCGCCCGAAAGCTTTCCGTAGGAAAGCTCGCTTCGAAAGCATAAGCTGTATCCGGATTTCAACCGCTAAAAGCGGGTTAAATCAAGAAATCTGGATACAACAGCGGCCGGAAGTCCAAACACTCACTGTAGTTACACCCGCTATAGGCCTATAAGGGGCCGAAGTTCGTTTTATATAGTTAACAGCAGATAGAGAAAAGAGGTGCAAGGAATGTCTCTACTGATTACAAATGCGATAAGGGTCAAGAACTATGTGGGTGGAGATTGGGTGGAATCATCCTCGGGGCGGGATGAGGAAGTGTTCAATCCAGCAACAGGTGAAGTGATTGCGTATGTGCCTATCTCCGGAAGAGATGAACTGAATAGGGCTGTTGAGGCTGCTGCATTGGCTTTTCAATCGTGGAAAAGAGTTGCCGTACCCCGGCGGGCCCGCTACTTCTTTCAATACCAGCAGCTGCTGGTTGAACACTGGAATGAGCTGGCGGAGCTGATTACGCTAGAGAATGGTAAAAGTCTGGAGGAGGCCTACGGGGAGGTTCAGCGGGGGATTGAGTGTGTGGAGTTTGCTGCAGGGATTCCGACTTTGATGATGGGCAGTCAGCTGCCGGATATCGCTACCGGTGTGGAGTCGGGCATGTTCCGCTATCCTTTGGGTGTAGTAGGGGGCATTGCTCCGTTCAACTTCCCGATGATGGTGCCGTGCTGGATGTTTCCGTTGGCGATCGCCTGTGGCAATACCTTTGTGCTAAAGCCTTCCGAGCGTACACCGCTGCTGGTAAACCGCCTCGGGGAACTGTTCGCTCAAGCAGGATTTCCTTCGGGTGTGCTGAACATTGTTCATGGTGCGCATGAGGTTGTGAATGGCTTGCTGGAGCATGAGGAAGTTAAAGCAATCTCATTCGTGGGCTCGCAGCCTGTGGCGGAGTATGTCTATAAGACCGGGACCTCCCATGGTAAACGTGTTCAAGCTCTAGCTGGAGCTAAGAATCATTCTATCGTTCTTCCCGATGCGGATCTGGATAACGCAGTGAAGAATATAATATCAGCGGCCTTTGGCTCAGCGGGTGAGCGATGCATGGCTTGTTCCGTAGTGGTGGTTCATGAGGATATCGCTGATGAATTGGTGGGCCGTCTAAAAGAGGCGGCGGATGATCTTCAAATTGGCAATGGCATGGATAAAGGTGTATTCCTGGGTCCAGTAATCCGTCAGGCTAATAAGGATAGGGCTGTATCGTATATTGAGGCGGGTGAACGTGAGAATGCCAAGTTGGTCCGGGATGGCAGGACAGATGCTGTAGTAAGCGGTGCTGGTTATTTTATCGGGCCGACGATCTTTGATCATGTAAAGCCGGGCATGGTGATTTGGAAAGATGAAATATTTGCACCCGTGCTAGCTGTAATTCGCGTCAAAGATCTAAGTGAAGCCATAGCTGTTACGAATCAATCTCCGTTTGCGAATGGGGCCTGCATTTATACGGACAGCGCCAAGGCGATCCGTGAGTTCCGTGAAGAGATTGATGCGGGGATGCTGGGTGTGAATCTGGGTGTTCCTGCTCCCATGGCGTTCTTCCCGTTCTCTGGCTATAAGAAATCCTTCTATGGAGATTTGCATGCGAACGGCCGGGATGGCGTTGAATTTTATACTCGCAAAAAAATGATCACTGCACGTTATTAATCCATTCATATAAACCAATAGGGAGTTTGAGGGGAGAGAATGCTATGCAGAGCTTGGAGACGGAAAGTGAGCTGGCGATTAAGAAGGATCAGAAGTACTTATGGCATAATATCACCCCTTACAGTGAAACTAACCCGCCGATGATCGCAACTTCGGCTAGCGGTTCATGGGTCACGGATATTCACGGAAATAAATATTTGGACGGTATGTCTGGTTTATGGTGCGTGAATGTGGGTTATGGCCGGAAAGAGCTGGCGGAGGCTGCTTATAACCAATTGCTAAGTCTGCCGTATTTTCCGTTGACGCAAAGCCATCTGCCTGCTATTGCTCTGGCGGAGAAGCTGAACGAATGGCTGGGAGATGATTATGTAATCTTCTTCTCGAACAGCGGATCGGAAGCGAATGAAGCAGCTTTCAAAATGGCCCGTCAATACCAGCAGCAGATCGGCCAGCATTACCGCCACAAATTTATCGCCCGTTACCGCGGGTATCACGGTAATTCGATGGGAGCCTTGGCGGCTACCGGTCAGGCGCAGCGGAAGTATAAGTACGAACCTCTCGGAGGAGGATTTCTACATGTGGCGCCGCCCGACAGCTACCGCCGTCCTGCCGGACAAACGGTAGAAGAATTCAATCTGCAGTGTGCGCAAGCCATTGAGGATACGATCGTATGGGAAGGCGTGGAGACTGTCGCGGCTGTGATTATGGAGCCGGTGATTACAGGGGGAGGAGTGATTGTGCCGCATCAAGTCTATATGGACCGGGTGCAGGAAATCTGCCGCAAGCATGGCGTGCTGCTTATTATTGATGAAGTAATCTGCGGCTTTGGGCGCTCCGGACGTAAATTCGGCCATCACAACTTCAATATTAAGCCCGACATCGTGACGATGGCTAAAGGGTTGACCAGTGCCTACCTCCCGTTGTCCGCAACAGCCGTACGTAAGGATATCTATGAAGTCTTCAAGGATAACAGTGATGACTATGGTTACTTCCGCCACGTTAACACGTTCGGGGGGAATCCTGCAGCTTGTGCATTGGCTTTGCGCAATCTAGAGATTCTGGAACAGGAGGATCTTATCGAGCGTGCGGACATATTGGGTGCTAGATTGAACCGAGAGTTCTCAGAACTGCTTGATCATAAGCTTGTAGGTGACATCCGCAGCTTTGGATTAGTTACAGGTATTGAGCTTGTTGAAGATAAAGTTACTAAGAAACCGGTGCATCTGGACACGGTAAAAGGAATTATAGCCAAGTGCAAAGCTAAAGGGCTTATTATCGGCAAAAACGGCGATACCGTAGCCGGTTTTAATAATGTGCTAACCTTTGCTCCGCCATTATCCTCCACTGACGAGGATATACAGTTTATTGTGGATACCTTTAAATCTGTAATGAGCGAGAGCTAGGCAGGGCGAACTTTTCCGGATAAAGAAGTTGGTAAGCCCGCAACGCCACCTGAATCGATATCCGATTCTCCGGTAACATGAAGTCTTCGCCGAGCAGTTCAGTGATTTTATCTAAACGGTAATAAAGTGATTGTCTGACAATGAACAAATTCCGTGCTGCAATCTGCTTGGAGCCGTCGTGGTCCAGATAGACACGGAGGGTCAGCATCAGCTCACTGCCCTTGGTCTGATCGTGGTCGATTAGGGGCCCGAGATAGCTGCGTATGAAGGCTTGAAGCGTTATGCCGTCATTTAAGCTGAGTAGTAGCTGGAACACGCCGAGCTCTTCATAGAACAGTAATGATTTTTGGTAACAGGGGTATAGAGATAATGCTTGAACAGCTTCCTGATAACCCGCATACGCATGTTTAAGCCCGGTATGGGGTTTGCCGACGCCGATAATGAGTTGCAGGTCCTTTAGCTTCTCGTCGGATCGGATGTGCTGTAAGGAATCGAGTGCCTGCTGCAGTCTGGGCTTGCCTGGAAGCTTGGATTGGATATCAAGGGCGATGACGGTCAGGCGGTTATTTTTGAGCGTGATAAGTGGACGCAGGGAATATTTCTCGAAAATGGATCTCAAGATGAGCGACAAGTGGAAGGTGATGGATTCCCAATCATTTTCGGAGCTGTTCCATTTCACATCCCGGGGATTCTCAATCTCGATCAGGCATACGCGGTACGGGAACTCGTTCATCACATTGAAGTCTGGTCCGATCAGGCTTTTAAGGCGCTTATCGTCTTCTATCCGACCGTTGATCAGCTCATCAACCCATAGATTCTCCGAAAAAAGCTTACGCTCTTCCATATAACGCGTGCGAAGCAGCTCCTGGGCAATAGACAGCGATGCGGAGTCCAGCAGCAGGCAGTCGAATTCCTGCGGTTTGTGGGTACAAACCATCATGAGATAGGCCCATGTCTGATCGAGTGCCCCTACAGGCTTAATCATCATAGTTTTATTCCCGTATTCCCGTGTATAAGGCGCCGCATCAGGTTGGCTGCCTTCCACCTCTTCGCCGAAGGTTGCGAAGAAACGAAGTAAGGGGGCTTGATCCTCGGGGGAAAGCGCCGGGAAGAACAGGGGTTTGCCTTGCAGCTGCATATAGACGATTTGTGTGCGGGTGCTTTTAGATAAGAGTTGAAGGACTTTGATTGCCCCTTGCGAGGTTAAGGTTAACCGGTGGAATTCACGTGAGATACTCTCCAGTTCCTGAAGCATCCGGTGATGGCGGTTGATAATAAGGGAATGCAGATCCATTGTGATATCTACAAAGCGAACGGTGCGGGTGAAGATGATCAGCGGGAAATCATGCTTATCGGCCAACTCGACTAACTCTCGCGGAACGGAACTGAAATAACTACCGATTTCAATGCAAAGACAGGCGGCATTTTTGTAAATTAGATTCTCCATAAAGGCCAGTGAAGAAGGCACATCAACGCCTATGCCAATACCCGTAGTCAAAATCATCTCCTCGCCATGAATCAGACTCTCGAAGCTTGCGCTTTCGAGTACATGCACCCAACGAATGGACCGATTAAGCCCGCTTTTTCCTCCGATCACCTCCGCTTCTGCGAACAGTGGTCTTTTTAGTGCATCGCGAATGGTAAATACAAGCTCCCAATCCATAGCTGTTCCCCCTAATCTAATCGTAAATCGTAAAAAATACACTTTTGAAATTAGACAATGTGTCTAGTGTAACGAAAATAGGAATTGATTATAGTTTGTATATAGTATGTTAGAATATATTACTTAACCCGGCAGGGGTTGGATAAGTTTGGGTGATTTATTTCTATTTTACTATAAAAAACACTTGCGGTAAGCAGAAAATTAAGACGACTATCGTAATAATGTTATATTATATAACACATATATGCTGTGGGGAAGAGAATATGAGCCGAAAATTCGTAAGTGCGCTGGGAATTTTCCTCGAATCGACTGAAAGACCTATGCTTCAGCATAGAAATAACCTAATACCAGATGGAGGGATAGCTGATGGGACATGATGCTCCGTTAACCACATTTTCACCGGATATGTTTATGCGTAATTTCGCTGAGGCCCAGTCGGGATTGACCCGTAAGGGCGCGATAGATGAGTCTAACCGCTGTCTCTATTGTTATGATGCTCCCTGCATTAAAGCCTGTCCGACCAGCATTAATATTCCTTCATTTATTAAAAGAATTGCCACGGATAACCTCAAAGGTTCGGCTTATACCATCATGGACGCAAATCCGGTGGGAGCCAGTTGCGCCCGCGTCTGCCCAACAGAGGAACTGTGTGAAGGGGCTTGTGTGCTGAATGATACCTCCGAACCGATCAAAATCGGCTTGCTCCAGCGTTATGCAACAGATTGGGCGATCCAAGCCCAAGTTCAATTATTTACAGCCGATGAATCTAATGGCAAAAAAGTCGCTATAGTGGGCGGCGGACCGGCCGGATTATCCGCAGCCCGCGAGCTGGCCCGTAAGGGATTTTCCGTTGTGATCTATGAGGCAAAGTTGTTGGCTGGAGGTCTGGATACACATGGAATTGTATCCTTCAGACTACCGCAGTCCGTATCCCTCTGGGAAGTAGAGCAGGTAGAGAAGTTGGGTGTGGAGATACGCACGGGTGTAAAGGTCGGCGTAGATGTGTCGGTAGAAGAGCTTAAATCCAGCTACGATGCCATAGTACTGGCTGCGGGAATGGGTTATGTCCCCCCAATAGGTATTGAAGGAGAACGATTATCAGGTGTATATGACGCTATCCAATTGGTGGAGAGCACCAAGTCGGGCATTCCAACGTTGGAACTGATGGGCCAACGTGTGGCTGTCATCGGCGCAGGCAATACAGCCATTGATGGAGCAACGTGCTCCGTACGTCTCGGTGCAGCGAATGTGAAAATGGTCTACCGCCGCACGCGCGAGGAAATGACCGCTTATGATTTTGAATATGAATTCGCCAAGCAAGAAGGCGTAGAATTCAGCTGGTTAACCCTTCCCAAGCGAATCGTTGGCGATGAGCTTGGGAATGTCACGGGTCTTGAATGTGTACAGATGAAGCTTACGGGTGAGGTGGGCAAGGATGGGCGACTTGTCCCGATGCCAATCGAAGGCTCTGAATTTATAATGCCGGTAGATGCCGTAGTGGTTGCGATCGGTCAAAAGCGTCGTACCGACCTGATCGATGCCTTCGGCCTGCGTCATGAATGGGGTGTTGTCGAAATTGATGAGACAACATATCGCACCTCCGACCCGCAAATCTATGCCGCCGGGGATATTGTCTTCGGTTCCGGTAAAGGCGAGGCCATGGTCGTATCCGCCGCCCAACAAGGCAAGGATGCCGCCTACGCCATCATCCAGCAGTTCCTCCCCCAACAGACGAGCGTGATTGGCTCGGCAGTTTAGAAGAAATTCAATTTTTCTATGATGAGGGTGAAAAGTAACGAAGGGGAATTTTGGAACTGGAGGAGCGTTAGCGCTCGCCCGAAAGCTTTCCGTAGGAAAGCTCGCATCGTAAGCATAAGCTGTCTCCGGATTTAATCCGCTAAGGATATAAATCAAATAAATCTGGAGACAACAGCGACCGGAAGTCCAACATTCCCCGTAGTTACGGCAATCACTGGACATAAGTATAATGATTTAATTTTTTAGACTGGCGACAAATCAAAGGGAGGAACCATTCATGGCAGATCTGAGTATTAATCTAGCAGGAATTAAGTCACCCAATCCATTCTGGTTGGCATCAGCGCCGCCTACCAATACAGGTTATCAGGTGCAGCGGGCATTCGAAGCCGGCTGGGGAGGTGCCGTGTGGAAGACACTTGGCGACCCCATTATTAACACCTCATCCCGATTCGCCGCCGTACACTTCAATGGGCAGCGGGTAGCCGGTTTCAACAACATAGAGTTAATCACCGATCGGCCGCTGGAAGTGAATCTGAAGGAAATCTATGAAACGAAAAAAAGATTCCCGAATCATGCAATTATCGCATCCCTGATGGTTGAGCCCACCCAGAAGGCATGGCATGAGATCGTCAAAAGAGTCGAAGCTATCGGTGTCGATGGCCTGGAGCTTAACTTCGGTTGTCCGCACGGAATGGCAGAGCGGGGAATGGGCGCAGCTTCCGGTCAGCAGCCCGATCTCGTGCTGGCACAGACCTCATGGGTGAAGGAAGTGGCAACCACTCCTGTAATTGTGAAGCTAACGCCTAATATTACCGATATTACCGTTGTTGCCCGCCATGCCGTTAAGGGAGGCGCGGACGCAATCAGTATGATTAATACGATCAACAGTCTTGCAGGTGTGGATATTCACAGCTGGAACACGATCCCGCATGTCGGAGGGCAAGGTGCGCATGGAGGCTACTGCGGTCCGGCCGTGAAGCCGATAGCTCTTAGCATGGTAGCGGAATGCGCCCGTGACCTGAACGTTGGCGTACCGATCTCCGGTATTGGCGGAATCTCCACTTGGCAGGATGTTGTTGAATTTATGCTCATGGGCGCTACCGGCATACAGGTGTGTACAGCGGTTATGCATCACGGCTTCCGGATCGTCGAGGAAATGATTGACGGTCTGAATAACTATTTGGATGATAAAGGATTGGCCTCCGTCACCGAGTTGATTGGTAAAACGGTATCCAGATATTCTAACTGGGGAGATTTGGACCTCAACTATAAGGTTGTCGCACGAATTAACGAGGAGAATTGCATCAACTGTAATAAATGCCATATTGCATGCGAGGATGCTTCGCATCAATGTATTGATATGTTGACCAACGCAGAGGGCAAAGCGATTTTGCAAGTTCGGGAAGAAGACTGTGTCGGTTGTAACCTGTGTTCTATCGTTTGTCCGGCAGATGGGGCCATTGATATGGTTCCGTTGGAAAGCGGATTGGCGCCTATGACCTGGAATGAGCGGCAAAAAGTGATCACTACATTGAACGGCTCCTATTCGGAAGCGGAGGTTGTGTAATCATGAAGAAGATCATTAAAAACGGGACCATTGTTACCGCGGCAGATACGTATATAGGAGATGTCGTTCTGGAGGATGGAATGATTACGGCGATTGGCTTGAATCTGGAGGCAGAGGGTGCAGAAATCATTGATGCGGCGGGCTGTTACGTATTTCCCGGCGGAATTGATCCGCATACTCACTTGGATATGCCTTTTGGCGGGACCATTACGGCTGATGACTTTGAGACGGGTACAATAGCTGCCGCTTTCGGTGGAACAACAACTGTAATTGATTTCTGCTTAACCGCCAAAGGAAAACCGCTGCAGGAGGCCGTGGATACGTGGCACCGTAAATCCGAGAATAAGGCCGTCATCGATTACAGCTTCCACCTGATGGTTTCTGAATTGAACGATACGGTGCTGGGCGAGCTTCCGCAAATCATTGAGAGCGAAGGCATTACCTCCCTGAAGGTGTTCATGGCCTATAAGAATGTTCTTCAAGTAGATGATGGCACATTGTTCAAGACCTTGCAGACTGCCAAAAAAGAGGGTGCGCTGGTGATGGTGCATGCCGAAAATGGGGATGTAATTGATCATCTAGTGGAGCAGGCTTTAGCCGCAGGGAATACAGACCCGATCCACCATGCATTGACTCGTCCACCGGAGTTGGAAGGCGAGGCCACTGGCCGAGCGGCTTATTTAACGGAGCTGGCTGATTCCCAGCTGTACGTAGTGCATGTTACCTGTGCCGAAGCAGTATGGAAAATTGCTGAAGCCCGTAAAAAAGGGCTGCGCATTTACGGTGAGACCTGTCCGCAATATTTGGTGCTTGATCAGACGGCGCTTGAGAAGCCGAACTTCGAAGGTGCAAAATATGTATGGTCGCCTCCGCTGCGTGAACAGTGGAATCAGGAGGTTCTATGGGATGCGCTGTGGAGTGGCAGCTTGCAAACCATAGGCTCCGACCAATGCTCCTTTAATTTCAAAGGGCAAAAGGATTTGGGTCTGGGTGATTTCTCCAAAATCCCGAATGGTGGCCCTACCATCGAGGACCGATTTAGTATTTTGTATTCGGAGGGTGTGCTGAAGGGGCGGATTTCTCTGAATAAATTCGTAGATATCATCTCTACCTCCAGCGCCAAGTTGTTCGGATTATTCCCGCAGAAGGGAACCATAGCTGTAGGCAGTGATGCCGATCTAGTGATCTTCGATCCCAACGTGGAAAGAACCCTTTCTGCGGAAACCCACCATATGAATGTGGATTACAACGCCTTTGAGGGCCTTAAGGTAAAAGGTGAACCGGTATCCGTTTTTAGCCGGGGGGAGTTTGTCATCCGCGACAAGACATTCGTCGGTAAACCCGGAGCCGGGAAATACCTGCACCGAAAACGGTTTGAAGCCTCGGCACCCCGCCCGCTTAGAGATAAAGTCAGTGAAGGGGTGGTCTAATGGCAGCCTATGAGGAGTTTGCGAAAGAGCAGCAGGCGATTGACCAGCTGCTTTTCAAAGGCTACACTATTGCCGGCATTCAAGAAGATCTAGACGGTGCTACAGTGAAGTTCGTGATGGGAGAGCCGACGAAGGGTGTCGTATATTTGCAGCTACTTACAGCAGATGCTCGTAAATATGTAACAACGCTGCTCTTTTCTATGAATAGTTAAATATTTATTATACTGTGATGCACAAAGGGACCTCTTTACATAGGAGGTTCCTTTTCGCTGTTATGTATGGAGGCCGATGTGCCTCAACACACAATGATTATCATTCATTATCATGTATAATGAAGTGATAATGTAGAAGATGAGGGGAACACTGATAGATGTATACTCTGGATATTATGTCATGGCTGACAGAGGATAGATTGCTATATATGCTGGAACAATATCGCTCGCTCGGGCCGCTTCCGGGTATCGGGTTGGCCTTTATGAAATCATTCGTGCCGCCGCTTCCAACAATCGGCATTGTAGGATTGAACGCAGCGGTATATGGATTATGGCTAGGGTTCTTGTATTCATGGATAGGGCTGGTAGCGGGCTGTTTGACCACATTTGTGATTATACGAAAAGTAGCCTCTCACCGGTACCTAAAGAAATGGGCGATGCGGCCCAAGGTGGCAAAAAGTATGGTTTGGGTCCGGCAGAGCGGCTTCAGCTATGTCTTTTTGCTCAGTCTTTTTCCAGTAGGACCTTTCGTGGTTATTAATATGGCTGCGGGACTGGCGGGTATGAGGCTGCGTTCTTATCTCCTTGCACTATGTGCGGGCAAGGCTATAATGGTGTTTGCTGTCTCTTATATCGGGAATGATGTAGACCGGTTTATCCGTCATCCGTGGGAAGTGATTTATGTGCTGCTGTTTATTGGATTGTCACTGTGGGGTGTCAAAGCGATAGAGGCGCAATTTGCCAAAGCGGCACGGCGGAGCGGGAAGGGTAATGTATAGTGTTGTTAATGGCTATAATCTATACCACAACAATCTGAGGAGGTCTCGCATGAAGTTTCGCAAGCTGGGAAGTACAGGAATAGATGTATCCGTAATTGGTTTAGGAACATGGCAGTTCGGCGGAGAGTGGGGCAAGGATTTCACTCAAGTTGAAGTGGATGCCATGCTTGATAAGGCGGGGGAACTCGGGATCAATCTGTTAGATACAGCAGAATGCTACGGGGATCACTTGTCTGAGAAGTTTATCGGGAGCTATCTGGCCCGCCGCAAACGGGAGGATTGGATCGTGGCGACGAAATTCGGCCATCATTTCCAGGGTCATCTCGAGCGGGAACAGCTATGGAGTGCTGAGGATGTATTGAAGCAGCTGGACGATTCCCTGCGGGCGCTTCAGAGTGAATATGTAGACTTGTACCAATTCCACTCCGGTACGGATAACGATTTCAATAATGACAAGCTATGGAGCATGCTGGACAGACAAGTTCAAGCAGGCAAAATCCGCCATCTAGGCATTTCCATCAGCGCCTCCAATCAGGGAGTGTATCAGACTTCTTCTGCACCGGGAGTACAAGCGGAAGTTATACAGGTTGTTTATAACAGACTTGATCGTAAGCCGGAAGAACAGATTTTCCCGCTATGCCTAGAGCATAATTTAGGTGTGTTGGCACGGGTTCCGCTGGCCAGTGGGTATTTAAGTGGCAAATATAAGCCGGATGCAGTTTTCCAACCGGGTGATGTTCGAGCTAACCATAATGAGGAGACAAGGAACAAGCAGCTGAAGGAAGTAGGCGAGATCGCTGCAAATGAAGTGCCGCGTGATATTCCTATGGCACAGTGGGCGCTGGCGTGGTGCCTGCAGAACCCGGCTGTGACCAGTGTAATTCCAGGCTGTAAGAATGTAGAGCAGGTGGTCTCCAATGCCGAGGCCGCTGATCTGGATATGGTGCAAGCAGACTTTCAATAAGTAGGTTCTAAGTTACAAAGCTCCACACTTCGTGGGGCTTTTTTTTTGCATTATCTACGCCCAAGTAGCTCGTTTCCGCCCATTCTAATGTACTTTTACACTATAATCGGCTCAAGTAGCTTGTTTCCTATATCATAAAAAGATCGCGAATTTTGGACTCGGACGGCTTCCCGACACTCTTGTGCTCCCAGCTATTTGTTATGGGATTATAGTGGTAATCCCTTTGCCACTCCATGATGTGATGGGTGATTGATCTTAGGGCAGCTACAATCGTATAAACTTCCAGCTCCGTCATAATCGGGTGAAGGGAAATGCGGACCCAGCCCGGTCTTTCCGACTGATCGCCTGTATTCAGAGTCTCTGAAATTTGAGAGGACAGCTTCTTGCCAATACCAAGCAGATAGTGACCATAAGGACCGGCGCAGGCGCAGCCTCCACGGGCTTGAATCCCGAAGCGGTCATTGAGCAGCTGGGCAACGAGGTTGTAATGAATGTTCTTTAGCGTAAAAGAAACGATGCCCAGTCGCTCGGTATGGTCGCCTGCCAAGATTACCAAGCCGGGTATAGTATCCAGACCCTGAAGCAGCTTCTCACACAGCTCCCGTTCGCGAACTCTTATATATTCAACTTTCATAGCTTCTTTCAGATTAAGACAAAGAGCTGTTCGAAAGGCTGCCAAGAATCCAGGTGTTCCTCCGTCCTCACGGGCTTCAATATCCCTTGTATAACATCTTCCGCCCCAAGGATTTACCCATACGACGGTTCCTCCGCCCGGTTCATCGGGGAAACGGCGGTTGTACAGCTCAGCATCAAATATAAGGATTCCGCCTGTGCCCGGGCCTCCCAGGAATTTGTGGGGAGAGAAAAAGATGGCATCCAGCTTCTCCGATGGAGATGGAGGATGCATGTCTATATCTGTATAGGGAGCGCTGGCGGCACAATCTACAAAACAATACCCCCCATGCTTGTGCATAACAGCAGCGAGCTTATGATAGGGTGTTTCCATACCGGTTACATTAGAGCATGCCGTGAAGCTTCCAATCTTAAAGCGTCGAGTGCGATAAAGATGAAGGATATCATCAAGCTGTGTGGGGTCGACACTGCCACCTTCTCCAGGAGGTACAACAACCAACTCCCCGATACTCTCCTGCCACGGCAGAATATTGGAATGATGCTCCATATGACTAATAAAAATAACCGGTCGATCCTCCGGCGCTATCATCATTTGTTCCTGAAACCACTCTGGTTTATTCAGACCGAGAATCCGCTGCAGCTTATTAATGGCTCCTGTTGTGCCGTAGCCGCAGAACAGGAGCGCATCATCCGCTGTAGCGTGGACATGTCTTTTAATAATACTGCGGGCTTCATTGTAGGCTAGGGTCATCGTAAGCCCGGTAGTATTGGATTCAGTATGCGGGTTAGCGACATAGGGGCCAAAGGTCTCCAAGAGACGGCGTTCAATAGGCTCATACAGACGACCGCTTGCGGTCCAGTCGGCGTACAGCAAGGGCTGTCTACCATACGGGGTGGTAATGAAGTGTCTTATGCCAATAGTATGTTCACGAAAAGGCCTGAAATGCTCTTGCAGCGAAGTTGGTGCATCCGTAGAAGAAGCGGGAATGATACTTAGCATGGGACAATCCCTCCAGCCAGCAGTTTCTCCGAGAAACGGTGCCATCTCGTAAAAGGACGGCGCAGTCGTTTCTTCTTGGCCTCAGTATATGCCTGCTCGAGGGAATAGGTTAATGCCCATATGGATTAAATAAACAGCTGCATATCGCTTTCCAGAGCGTCCTTCAAGTAGGCGGAGGCCTCGATGATCTCTACCTCAGGCAGCAGTTCCTCCGGCTTGAAGCCCATGATTTCCACAGAGAGCTTGCAGGCATAGAATTTGATATTTTTTTTGCGTGCACCTTTTAGAAAATGAATCAACTTCGGCGCTCCCTGATCCTCGATCATTTCCTCAAGCATCATCCGTCCTAGACCGCTGAAATTCATGCGCGAGAGCGGCAAATGTTCCGGTCCCTTTGGGGTAACCACGTCCATAATTTTTTCGTAGATGGTTTTGTCCTCAAGCGTCATCGTCTCAGGATCACGAATCAGGAACAGTCCCCAGAAGGCAAAGAACATCGTAACCTCCACATCGATATCTCTAGCTGCATTCGCCAGAATTAACCCTGCCATGGCCTTGTCATATTCACCGCTAAACATTAGTAGGTTGAGCTTTTTACCCATCGGTCGCCTCCGTTAAATCTGGAATGACCTTAGTATGGATCCGCTCTGTAGAAGGTATTCATTGATCTGTAATAGGACAGTAGCTATCTGAAGTTTTTATCGCAAAAAAAAAGCCCCCTATCCGGAGGCTCTTTCTTGAGGACAATTAACACTATGCTGTACTATTCTAGTTTGTCGTCTTCGGTGGATTCTGGGTCCAACGGGCGAAGGAGGTCATAGTGACGGGCCGCAAGCCATACGCTGCTAGTGAACAGCACAATAAGTCCCAATATAATAGCAAACCGCCAATCGCCAGCTTTAAAATTCAACTGGAGAACGGTCAGCACCAAGGCCACCTGAGTCCAAACGAGAGTTCTTTTGCGCAACGCTCCAATATCACCAGTCATCGTAGGCATGCCTCGAATGATACGGTAGGCAAGAATTGCAAGAATCAGAGCAAAAATGGCCGTCCCCAATAATTCGGAAGTCGTAAATATATTCATCTTTTTCAAAGTCCTTTCTCGGGTTCCCTAGGATTATATAATTGTAGTATAGCCCATTATCGGAATAGCTTGCGAATTTCATCGGCAGGCAGCGGGATGTAGAAAAGGAATCCCTGAATATGATGACATTCATGTTTTATGAGGAAATCAGCCTGTTCTTGGGTTTCCACACCTTCAGCGATCAGTTCATATCCAAGCTGGGAAGCTACTAGAGCGATCGATTTAATAATGGTTTCATCAATTGTGCTGACACCAATTCCAGTAATGAAGGTTCGGTCGATTTTGATTTTATTGACCGGGAAATGCTTCAAATAATTCAGTGAAGAATATTTTGTGCCGAAGTCATCGATAGACACGACAATGCCGCGGTCACGCATCAGCTGCAAGAGCGGATAATGTTCTTCGAGAAGTGCCGTGCTCTCCGTAATTTCAAACTCTAGGATATCGGTCTCCAATTGGTATTGATCCAGAATGGAGAATAAATTCTCAATCAAATTACGATGGTAGAACCAGCTGTTCGAGATATTGATGGAGGTTCGCAGCAACTTCATATTGTCTTCCCGCCATTGGCACAACTGTCGGCATACTTCTCGAATGACCCAGTCTGTAAGCTGAATCATCAGTCCGGCCTCTTCAACGGCACCAATAAAATGACCGGGTCCAAGTAAACCCTTCTCAGGATGATTCCAACGGATAAGCGCTTCTAGGCCGGTGATTTCCCCCGTGACTGCATTAACCTGAGGTTGATAATGCAGCACGAACTCATTATTCTCCAGAGCAGAGCGCAGGTTTTTGGCAATCATCGTCTTTTGAGTAAGTTTCTCTCTTAACTCCTGATTGAACAGAAAGTAGTCAGGACCATCCATCATTTTCGCTTGATACATGGACATATCTGCAAATTTCAATAAATCCTCTATGTTCAAAGAATGTTCTGGATATAGAGAGACACCGATACTTGTCGATAAGTTCAGCTGGGTTCCGGCCATGTATAGCGTCGCGGAGATGAGTGACCTAATTTGATTTACGACCACAGAGATCTGGTCACGCGGTAAATCTCCAAACAGCATTACAAATTCATCCCCGCCTGTGCGGGCAAACATTCGAAACGGTATATTTCCGTCTACGATCCGTTTGGCCAATGTTTTAATAACCTGATCCCCTGCTGAATGTCCCAGTGTATCGTTAATTTCCTTAAATTTATTCAAATCCAGGAAAAAAAGAGTGTAGGACTGGGTAGGTTCTGCGCTTTGCAGCAGCCGAGCAAATTCATCCATGAAATACCGGCGATTTGGAATCTCGGTCAGACTGTCATAATAGGCAAGTTTCTCATACAAACGTTCGGATACACGGAGATCGCGGGTACGAATACTTACTATGCGCTCAAGCTCCTGATTGAACCGCCGTTGATGCCATGTTATGTACATTATGAAAGCAATGATTAAAATAAAGGAGAAGTCGATGAAAAGGATGTCCCGCAGTGCTGCCCATTTCTTTTGCGGATCTAGCGTAATCGCCATTAACCATTCCTGGTTATAGAGTTTGATAGGAACCGTGATAATTTTGCCTGTCTTGCTATGCTCATTACCGAATAGAAAGGTACCATCTACCTTAGTAACAAAGACGTCAGTGTCCTTCAAGAGGAATTGATTCACAATGTCATCTATACGCAGGGTTACAGAGACTATACCGCTAAAGGTATCACCATTATACAAGGCTTGCCGGATAATCATGCCGTTGCTGCCTTGAGCAAGGGTTCGCGGACCATCAACGGTTATTGTTTGTGATCGTATTGTTTCTTGGATCATTCCCGGTGTGGATAAAGAGGACTCCAGAAACAAGCTCTTATCCTGAATCGCCGTGTTGCCCACAAGGGGATAAAGGTAATTTATAATGCCATTCGGTGCTACTGTAATGTTCAGCACGTGTTTGGAATTGTTGTAGGCCATAGCTAAATAGCGGTTAATAACGTTGGGGTCAGCATCAAAACCAACCGTTTGGATGAAAGAATAGACACCTTTTACAATCGATACTCTCTCTTCAATATTCGATGTTAGCATGATTGCCTGTGAGGACAAATCGGATTTCAGGGCTTGGTATTCCCGGTCCACCGATAAGGTATAGTAGTAGAATAAAGAGATCTGTAGAACGACTAAGAAGCCGAGGATGATCGTTAAAGGCTTTTTATTAATGAAAGCCATAAATTGCCTCCGATATGCGAAATTCAACATTATTTGCTGTAACTTAAGGGAACGTTTCCCACGCCGCGAGAAAAATGTCGAGAATTGTCGTAGGTGTCTCTATAGCATGTCATTTTTATAGCCATTGCGCAAGAAAAATCATGATAATAATCCTTATAAAAATAAAAAACGGATAGACGGGCATCGCCCCATTCAGGCGATTACCCGTAAATCCGTTTATCTGAAATATAAAAGGTTTAATATTTCGGAAAAGCGGTAACCTGTAGATACTTCTCAGCCTATTTCTTGAATATACGAAGCGGAGCCCCGATAGGTAAGAAAGTGCGTCCGAAATGAGCGTTTAGTACAGATGCACCGCAGCCATAAAGTGAAACAATACCAATGGCTAGCTCGGAGATAGCAGCAAGCTTATGGAAGGCTTCAGCAGCGATTCCAAAGGAGTCGAAAGTGAGTCCAAGAAACAGGAAGTCAATCAATATGAAAATCGTGAGCAGTACCTTGTTGGTTTCTACGGCACCGATCGTCATAAACAACGTGAAGACCAAATATCCTAGAAAAGCAAAACCGAGTTGTTTAGGATCTACAGCTTCAGCCAAAACGGTTCCAAATACACCAAGTTTGATTAGCCAGCTGCCTGCCATGCTGAACCAGAAGAATGCATAGGCACCGAAGGCCGTCATACCAAATGTATTATTGTGCTTCGCATCCTGGATCGCTGCGAAAAGTTGGGCAAAGGCTCCGAGAAAAAGTGCCCAAGGGATAACAAAACTAAGGCCTGAGGTAATTTCAAGTTTCTGAGATGAGGCAACGAGGGTAACAATAGCCAGTCCGAGCAGACCAATTGCACTTGGGTCGGCAGTGACTATTTTGACGGATTGAGTAGATTGAGATTGTGCTGACATGTAAGAAAAGCCTCCAATATTTATAGAAATGTTCGCTCAAAATAACAGCACCCGAGAGGGCGCTGTTATTAAGCTTGCCTATCATATCATATCGTTAATAAATTGCCTATAACCTACTATCATTAATTGTCGTTAAATGGAGTATCTTGTGACAAAAAGGAAATAATTCCTGATGCCTTCAGCGGTTTGCTTATATAATACCCTTGCAGCTCGTCACTACCCAAATTACGCAGCATATCGAATTGAATCTTCAGCTCGATACCCTCAGATACGACCAGGAGACCCAGATTATGACTAAGCTCTATGATTGCTTTAACCAGAGTATCATCAGACTGTGAGTGAGTGATCTCAGATATGAAAGAACGGTCGATCTTAATTACATCTACAGGGAAACGCCGTAGGTAACTTAAGGATGAGAACCCTGTACCGAAATCATCCAGTGAAATCCGGAAGCCGTGCTCTCGGAGGTTCTGCAGGGAGGTGAAGAAGCTGTCACCCGACATGAGTACACTTTCAGTAATTTCAAGCTCTAGGCTGTAAGGGGAAAGGCCATTATCCTTCACTGCCTCTAATAATTCATTCAGCAGATGCGGCTGCATTAACTGCATAGCGGAAATGTTAACAGCGGCTCTTAATGAAAGGCCTTGATCATTAAAGCTGCTCAGATCCCGACAAACCTGCTGAAATACCCATCTTCCTATATTAACGATCGAACCGTTCGATTCAGCAAGGGGGATGAATTCAGAGGGGGAGATAGCCCCATAGGTTGGACTGCTCCAGCGCAGCAATGCCTCAACCTTCCTAATCCCCAACGCTTCTGTTGAAAGTATGGGTTGATAGTGAACCTCTAACTCCTGGTTATCTATCGCCGTTAATAGCTGCTGCCTCAGAACTTTCTTCCGGCGAACACTTTCTTCGAGTGCATCCGAATATTGGAAGAAGTTGTTCCGGCCGGTTTCCTTTACGTGAAACATGGCCAGATCGGCTTGCTTGACCAGAAACTCGGCATCCTTCCCATTCTCAGGATACACGCTTATTCCAATGCTGGCAGTACTATATAGAAGTTGCCCATGGATTTTATGGGGGGCTGATAGAGCCTCCTGAATTTTTTGCAGATATAATTCAATATCTTCTTTCTTATGAATATCGGCTAAGAGAATGGTAAACTCATCGCCTCCTAATCGGGAGGTCAGATTAGGGTCGCCCACAGCACGTGTTATGCGTCTGGAAATTTCCTTCAGGATAGCATCCCCAGAATCATGGCCCCAAGTGTCGTTAACGGTCTTGAAGTTGTCGATATCAATGAACAGAAGCGCAATTTGTGAGTTATTCTGCTTGGCTTTCTCTATCGCCTCATTTAGCCTTGTGAAAAACAAGGTCCGATTGGGCAGCTGAGTAAGAGGATCAAGCTTAGCTTGCAGCTGAAGACTCTCTTGAGCAGACTGTAAAGAAGAGATCATAGCATTAAATTCGTGTTCTACATCACTGAACTCGTCTTTTGTGGTACTGACAATCCGAATGGATAGATCATGACTGCTGCTAATCGATCGAATCTTTCTATTTAATGACGCCATGCGTTTTAGAATAGATCGGTTTACATAGATAACAATGGCGATGCCCGATATTATAGTGATGGAGAAGAAAACCAGTCGAAAGCTTCGAATAGATTGCAGACCGCTCTGATAAATCTCTCTGGGTTGGTCTATGGTCAGAACAAGGGCAGGGTTCCCGAATACATCATCAATTAGAGTATGTATGGTTAAGAGATGCTCCGTCCGAGAAGATGTCCAAGTCGTCTCCCCCTTGTTTTGCTCAAGAAACAGCGGGGTTACGGGGGTTAGTCTGATGCCGAGAGGGCTCAGTCGGCCGATCCGCCTAATTTCCTCTTCGTCAATCATTCTTCCGGCAATAGCAATTCCCTGCATGGTCCCCGTATTATTGCTTTTGACAATAGGTAAATAGGTAACCAACATCGGACCTTCATCTAGGAGAACAATTCCCGAAATACTATCCCAGTTACGGGTCACTTCAGGCAGATTACTCTTAATCTTAGCGAACAGTCCTTCGAATTCAGCCGACAGCGGTGACACTTCTTCATCCTGATTATTATAATAAGTACCGCCATATACAGTTTCTCCATACTTGTTTAATAACGCGATCATATGGAAGTTATTAGTTTCATATGTGGTT
The DNA here is from genome assembly GCF_000757885.1 of Paenibacillus wynnii. Classification (NCBI taxonomy): domain Bacteria; kingdom Bacillati; phylum Bacillota; class Bacilli; order Caryophanales; family Paenibacillaceae; genus Paenibacillus; species Paenibacillus wynnii. The sequence goes on from NZ_JQCR01000002.1 coordinate 2,387,123, forward strand.
TTATCATAATTACTTAAGATGTAGGGATTCAGTACCCGATCAGTCTTAGGTGAAGCAGTAGATACAAATTGGTAGGTATCATCCCACATGGAATAATTAACCAGACTTGTCTTCATCATTTGCAATTCATCATTGTAGGAAGCGACAATATCATGCAGGGTGTTTTGCAGGTCCGCCTCATCCAGCTTATCAAATCGATTTAGTAGAATGAGTTGTACGAATAAATAAGTTACTCCAAGTCCGAACAAAGAGACACATGTGATGAACAGGGCTATTTTTTTACGTAATTTCATAGGGACCCCTTATAGGTAACTTGAGATATTTGGAAGTTTTTCACTATTAGTGTAGCATGATTATGGCTATTTTGGCAGCGAAATTCCTCCCAAAAAGGCGGAGATTGTTGTATGATGTTAATGATAATTATTATCAGATAATAATAATAAAAGGAGATAAGCGTCGAAATGAACAAGTGGTCTTTATTTAAGCAGGCATCCCGGTTTGGAGTAATTCCCGTTATGCTCATTCCGGTTGTACTTGGAACCGTTGGGGCTTATGTATGGGAAGGTATATTCCATCCGGTATTATTTATAATAACCTTTGTTGGGGCGGCTGCGGCTCATTTATTCTCGAATATGGTGAATGATTTATGGGATTTTCGAAATGGAACGGATGTGGAGGCACACCTTACCCCTGAAGTCATAATGACAAATTCGGGTTTTTTATCAGGGGGTGTAGTTACAGAGCGTTTATTCGCGATTCTTACGTGGAGCTTGCTGGCTATTGCTGTTATATGTGGAACGGTGCTCAGTATCCTCAGTGGTTGGGAGATATTATGGTTTGTCGGGGGCGGTGCGCTCATCGCCTATTTTTATGTAGCTCCACCTCTGCGCTTTGGTTATAGGGGTAAGGGGTACAGCGAATTGGCTATTTTTCTCGCTTTTGGTCTTATGCCCGTAATGGGCACTTATTACGTTCAGACGGGCCATTTCAGCATGAAGCCTATATGGTTGTCACTGCCGGTGGGTCTTCTGACGACACTGCTGTTGTTCAATCACCACTTTCTACACTGGAAGGCTGATCAGCAGGTAGGCAAAAGAACGCTGGTCGTGGTATGGGGAGAGCGCAAGGCTCTGATTTTTTCGAGAGTACTGCTGTTTATATCCTATGCCTCTTTGGTAATGTGTGTGGTCTTAGAGGTACTTCCTGTATATGCACTCCTAGCTCTTCTAACTGCACTCCCGGCCCTTCGAGTGTATCGCGGCCTTAAATCGTATAACGCATCACCAGCCTATCTACCGCTTATGGGCGCTTCTCTTAAAGCTTCTACCCGTTGCGGTGGAGTTATGGCCTTAGCTTTATTGGTTCAGGGTATCCTGTAACCCTCTATTCCACATCCGAAGGGTGATATGCTGGTGAATGTTAGGACTTTTTTAAAGTTTGTTGAGATTCAGACAAAGGTTGCCAGCATGATTCCTTTCCTATTAGGAACGCTATATGCCCTGTACCGGTTTGATGACTTTTACGTGCTACGTGCTCTATTGATGTTCGTGTCTTTGCTGAGCTTTGACATGGCGACAACGGCCATTAATAACTATTATGATTTCAAAAAAGCGTCAAAAAAGCACGGTTACGGGTATGAAACGCATAACGCTATTGTTCATCACAAGCTGAAGGAGAGTGTGGTAGTCACAACTATTGTGACGTTGCTGCTGCTGGCAGTGGGCGGGGGAATAGCGCTGGTGTCACAGACTGGACTCCTTGTCTTCCTGCTCGGGGGATTATCGTTTCTGATTGGGATCCTATACTCTTTCGGGCCGATACCCATTTCGAGAATGCCGCTCGGAGAGCTGTTCTCCGGTCTCTTCATGGGCTTTGTAATCATCTTCATCTCGGCATATATCCATACTGATGTGAGTGTGGTGGCGCTTCTAATTCAGGACGGCTGGGTCAACCTGCATGTTAATATCTTGGAGGTTCTCTACCTTTTCTGGTTCTCGGTCCCGGCGATCCTGGGGATTGCCGGCATCATGCTGGCCAATAATATCTGCGATATTGAAGATGATATCGAGAATCGCAGATATACTCTGCCAGTCTACATTGGTAAGAATAACGCGATTCTGCTGTTCAAACTGCTCTATTATGTGTCTTTTCTGGACCTCATCGTACTCCTGCTCCTTGGGGTGAATGTGGTACTGGTACTCTTGATATTGCTGACCCTGATTCCGCTTCGCCGTAATATTTCGTTGTTTGCCGAGAACCCGGACAAAGCAACAACCTTTATCTTATCCGTTAAAAACTTCGTTCTTATGAGTGTTGCACGTATCGCAATTCTAAGCGTTGCTGTTTTACTTCATTCATTGAGTTAAGAATTCTTCCGCTATATAAGATGAACTTAAGATATTAACTTAAGGCTCAGCCGTCACTACCGTGAAGATTTGGACTTCCGGCCGCTGTTGTATCCAGATTTCTTTGATTTAACCCGCTTTTAGCGGTTGAAATCCGGATACAGCTTATGCTTTCGGGCGGTCGCTATCGCTCCTACAGTTCCAAATTTCCATAACTAAGAAAGAGGTGTAGGTGATGAAACAAAAACTTCGCTGGGGAATCATGGGTTGTGCCCAAATTGCGACAGGATCAGTTATGCCCGCAATTGTAGAATCTGAGAGTGGAGTCATTCAGGGTATAGCCAGCCGTGGGCTGGAGAAAAGCAGTGCTGTAGCCGCAGAGTTCGGAGTGAAAAATGCCTATGGAAGCTATGAAGAACTGCTTAGCGATGAGGAGGTCGATGCTGTTTATATCCCGCTTCCTAATCACCTACACCGGGAGTGGGTGATCCGAGCTGCGGAAGCTGGCAAGCATGTGCTGTGCGAAAAACCGATTGCGCTCAACAGCAGTGAAGCTGCAGAAATGGTCGATGCCTGTAATAAGGCGGGTGTACATCTGGCAGAGGCCTACATGTATCGGCATCATCCGCGGATTTCTGAGGTGCAGGCGCTGATTGCAAGTGGTGAAATTGGGGATCTTCGGTCCATCCGGGGTACTTTCACCTACAATGATGCCGGAGATACTACTAATATTCGCTTCCGGTCGGATTGGGGCGGCGGATCATTATATGATATTGGCTGTTATCCGTTAACCGCAGCACGGTTGCTGTATGGTGTGGAGCCGGAAGCGGTGACGGTGCATGCTATTTTCTCTCCCGAGCATGACAATGTGGATATGATGGCCTCGGGTCTGGTGGAGTTTCCAGGGGGTCTGAGTCTGATTTTTGACTGCGGAATGTGGGCTTACAACCGCCAGTTTCTGGAGATCACAGGCACGGAAGGAAGAATAGAGATCCCCATGCCGTTTAATGCCAGATATGAGGATGCTGACTTTTCTGTACATACTGCAGACGGTACGCGTCTCGTAAAAGCAACGGGGGCTAATCCTTATGTTAATCAGGTGGATAATTTCGCAGCAGCAGTCTTCGAAGGAAGTCCTCTATATAAGGCGGAAGATGCGATATCCAATATGATTCTGCTGGAAACCTGCCTTCGTTCAGCCAAAGAACGGGTAAGATTTACTCTGTGATAAGTACCGTCAAATATGGACATTTGTTGCGCATCTAAAAAAAAGGGCTCAAAACCCAGTATTTTCTTAGACAGTCCGTCAAATACAGGGTAAAATATGGGCGTAACCGTATCTTCTTGGGATACCTATAATCATTACGCACTCTTCCATTTATCCAATATTCGTGTACTGATCCTTCTAAGAAATGCACTGCAGCGATTGTGATAATTATTTTAACGGGTGAAGAGGTTGACAGATGGATCAAATGGGAATCCACTATAATAATTGGATTGTTCTATTATCATTCGTATTAGCGGTAACAGCGGCATATTCGGCTATTAATCTGATTTCGCAAGTATCCCATTCGATGGGCAGAATTCGGAGTTTATGGCTTTTATCGGGAGCATGTGTCCTGGGCAGCGGGATTTGGGCCATGCATTTTGTCGGTATTTTGGCGAGCCGTATGCCTTTTGAGGTTGGGTATCATCCGGGTATGGCCTTTTTGTCCATGCTGGTGGGCATGTTTGCCTGTTACTTGGCACTTCGGTTTGTTTTTACACCATATCCTAAGCGATGGCGGCTTATTGTGAGTTCTATTATACTTGGGACCGGCATTTCCGGAATGCATTACATAGGTATGTTCTCTATGGAGATTGAGGCAACCATTCATTATAGCTTACTAAAGCAGGCACTTTCGTTCATGATCGCTGTATTATTTTCCTATATGGGGATTTATTTATTTACAAGATTCAAAGACGATCGAGGCTTCAGTAAATGGAAGCTCTGTTCTGCACTTTGCATAGGCATTGCAATGACGGGTATGCATTACACCAGCATAAGTGCAAGTTATTTTGAGTACGATGTATGGAACAGCACCAAGCCTTTCCTGATGCAGACGGATGTTATTTTGCTCACGGGGGTTTCGTTGGTAACGCTGTTTATGTTCACGATTTCCGGTGGGGCCGTATTTTTGGATCGTAATGTGCTTGAACGTATGGCCTATCATGATCCGCTGACAGAACTGCCGAACCGTCACGGCTTGGAGAGGTATTTTGAGAGTGACTTTTTCAGAGGGACTTCCGGTGCGGTGTTTTTTATTGACCTGGACCGCTTTAAGTCAATCAATGATACATTGGGTCATGATATCGGGGATATGCTGCTGCAGGAGGTTGCTGGCAGGTTGGAGAACTGTATCGGTGACAATGGCAAGGTATTCAGGCTGGGCGGTGATGAATTTCTGATCGCTCTTCCACACTGTACCTTAGAAGAGGCCGGAGAGAGTGCCCAAGGTATTTTACAGGAGGTCAAGAAGCCTTACACGATTGAGGATAATGAGCTGTATGTTACCGCTAGTGTGGGGATTAGCTTAACACCTGTCCACGGGACGGACCGTTCTGCACTAATGAAGGCTGCGGATACCGCACTATATACCTCCAAGGATTCCGGAAAGAACAAATTTAGCGTGTTTGACCTAGAGATGAACCGCTATCAAGTGCGCCGAATGTCCCTCGAGAAGGATTTGCGTAAGGCACTGGCCAGGTCGGAGTTCATGGTGGTGTATCAACCGAAATGGGATTCGATCACAAATGTTACGGTTGGCCTTGAATCGCTGCTGCGTTGGAGACATCCGGAGCACGGTATTATCTCTCCAGTGGAATTTATTCCAATTGCAGAAGAGACAGGTCTTATTGTTCCCATTACGTATTGGATGCTGCATGAAGTCTGCAGTCAGAATATGCTTTGGCATAAGGAAGATGTTGCGACTGTTGCAGTGTCTATCAATATGTCGGCACGTATGTTTGAGGGTGAGAGCCTATACGACATTGTTGAAGAGGCCTTGACTCGTTCGGGTCTTGCCCCTCATTTTCTAGAGCTGGAGATTACAGAATCGATTGCCATGAACAATATGGAAGAGACTGTAGTGCTGCTGTCCAAGCTAAGGAAGCTCGGAGTAAGAGTGTCATTGGACGATTTCGGTACCGGGTTCTCATCCTTAGGCAGTTTAGATGAAATACCGATCAACACGCTCAAGATTGATCAGGTATTCATCCGCAAAAGCAAGATGCACTCCAAGAAGGCCATTATAAGTAATATTATTGCGATTGCGGCTAACCTTAATATGGAAGTTATCGCGGAAGGTGTAGAGACCACAGAGCAGATTGAACTGCTGCAGTCACTGGGCTGCACGGTCATGCAGGGGTATTACTATGGTAAGCCTATGCCGGTGAATGAATTAGGACAGTGGTTTTTGGATAAAAAAGCAGTCTAAAGCATAAATATCACATAACTATAAGCTGTGAATTTCTTGAATGTACATAGATCGCTTGTTGTAAAAGTGAGAGAGCTCTCATAATTACTGCAGGGCGGTCTTTTTAGTCTGGAATCATTACCTGAATGAATGCCGTAGCGTGATTATTCTCCATATTTCTTTTTCCATTGTTCGGTCCATTCGGAATAACTCAATCCAGTGACTTCCTCCAATGTTTTACCGTCTACTGAATAACAACTTCCAACCATACCTTCCACATCGGGAAAAGAGTATCCGCCAATAACTTTACCTTCGGAGAGCATCACATACACATTACTCTTTGCATGATATATCTTTTCCAAAGGATGATTAGAAACGGTGAAGCCATATATGATTACTTTTTTTCCAAAGTACAAATCAGGCTCTGCCTGTTGAACGCCCCATGCCTGTTGAAAAGGCAGTGATTCTGGATGTCCGAAAAGTTTGCTCTTATCCAAAGTGTAGCTATAAACTTCACCTAGGGGGAAATCCACATAATATCCATGCTCCTTCACGTATTGTTTGGCAATTTTCTCATCACTAGCCACCTGGCGGCTGCACCCAACAAAAATTAACGCAAATAAACTAATCAAAATCCCATAATATAAACTCCTCACTCTTGCACCCCCTATTTGGAAAATACTCCTAACCCTTATACTGATCGAAATATTTGAAGTTGCGTAATTCTGCTTCACACCAAGAAAAGGCAGCCCGTAATGTTACGGTCTGCCCTTTCTTGGTGTTTAATAAATGGGCCCTATGGTTCGGATCAGGTACCGCAAAAAGTACGGTAGGGATGGGCTGATGATTCAGGCATTGTGCAGAACTCAGCTTGTTCAGGTAAATGTTCGTAGGGGCTTGAGAGTGCTTCCAGAAGCCGCTCCATCACGTGGTAGTCTCCTTGGTTCACCGCGGAAGCAAGGGCTTCTTCTACCCGATGGTTTCTAGGGATCAGCGCGGGATTACTGCTGCGCATCAATTGATGCGAAGAGGCATGAGGCTCCTGCTGCCTGCCTAGTCTCGCCTGCCACAGCTCCAGCCACTGCGAAAATTCAGCGGTGCCAGACAAAGCCGTATCCTCAAGCTTATCAAAAGTTAATGCGCGGAAGGTGTTGGTGTAATCCGCACGATACTTCTGCATCATATGGAGCAGGCTCTCAATAAGGGGCTCATCCTGCGGCTCTTCATCAAACAATCCCAGTTTAGTTCTCATTCCCGTAAGCCAATTACGGTTAAACTGCTCACCAAAATCCGAGAGCGCGTCCTCAGCCAGTTGAACGGCCTTCTCCTCGTCATCGTGCAGCAGCGGCAATAGGGTTTCTGCGAATCTGGTAAGATTCCAAGCTGCAATCTGCGGCTGATTACCATAGGCGTAGCGGCCTTGAATGTCAATGGAGCTAAATACCGTTGCCGGGTCATAAGTATCCATGAATGCGCAAGGACCGTAATCTATGGTTTCTCCGCTAAGAGCCATGTTATCGGTGTTCATCACTCCGTGAATAAAACCAACAAGCTGCCATTTGGCGATTAGCACAGCCTGACGCTTGATAACTTCCTGAAGAAGGCGAAGATAGCGATTCTCTTCAGCATCAATTTCTGGAAAATGCCTTTGCAATGTGTAATCGGCGAGAGCTTGGAGATCCTCTGCGGTGCCCCATTTTGCAACGTATTGAAAGGTGCCGACCCGTAAGTGACTGGCAGCTACACGGGTCAGAACAGCACCGGGTTCTTCGGTGTCGCGGATGACGGGTTCACCGGTTGTTACCACCGCTAAACTGCGGGTGGTAGCAATACCAAGGGCATGCATGGCTTCGCTGATTATGTATTCGCGCAGCATCGGCCCTAGCGCAGCCCGGCCGTCTCCTCCCCTGGAGTAGGGCGTTCTACCTGAACCCTTAAGCTGAATGTCGTATCGCTCTGCTGTGGGAGTGATCTGTTCTCCAAGCAGCACAGCACGGCCATCCCCTAACTTGGTGAAATGCCCGAATTGGTGTCCTGCATAAGCCTGAGCAAGAGGGAAGGCGCCTTCGGGTACCTGATTGCCGGCGAACACCGCTACGCCATCATTGCTTTGCAACGCTTGGACGTTCAACCCCAGTGAGGTCGCCAACGGATCATTAAGAATAATCAACTCAGGGGATCGTACAGAAGTAGGGGCCTGTTTGGTGAAAATGGATTCCGGCAGACGAGCATAGCTGTTGTCGAAATTCCACCCTGTTTCTAGGGTTTTCTTTTTCTCTGTCATATGGGCACTCCTCCTTTTTCTTTTGGCATATCTTTATACTTTCATTTCCCTATTTTATAGCATACAAAGAGTGCCTTTAGTGTTTGCACCTACCTATTTATTATACCCGTTTAAAGGGATCAGCTGCTTGCTGCTGCTTGCTGGCTTTTCTGAATCGCATGCATGCCCATGATTACGGCAACAAGCTCATAAGTATCCAAAAGTTCGCTTTTATTATTCAGATGAAAGGCACCTGAAGAGAACCAGTTGTTTATTTGTTCAAATTGGGCGACAAGCATTCCGGATTCATCGGCTATCGCATATTCCTTAGAAAACGCAGGAGATGTAATCTCGTATTCACCTCGCCCCTGGGTCTCATAAGTAAATTTCTTGGTGAAAAAAGAAAGTCTGCTTCTTAATACACCTAATAGATCTCCATCGGCATCAGCAACCTCCCATTTACCTGAAAAAAATGGAAACTTCCCTTTGTATAGCAGATCACCGTTCTGCCCATACACATCAATTGAAGCGCTGAATGCTCTCTTCAAATCGACATGACCGATGGTTTCTTCCTTGTCGTTGAGAATCTCCGTAATACCGGTACTAAAAAACTTATCCCGAAAGTATAGGTTCAATACACTCGCCTCCTTTGAAATCAATACGATGCAAAAAGTGTAAAGTTACACTTATCCGGACTCAGAATCCGTTATTTCACCAAATCGGGGCTATAACGAAGGCATGCGGACTCAGGAACGTTAATTACTTAAATAACCTCATTTCTAGCGCATTCCAAGGTAATAACGGATCCACAGTCCGCACAGCATCTAAAAGCCCGATTCTAGAGGAATAGCGGCTCCACAGTCCGCATCCTGTTGAGACTAATGTGTTAGGTGCGAGCGGTTTATAATACTCAATAGAGAGCAGTAGGTGGTAATATATACAGCGACCAAAACCAGCTAAATAGTATGTCAAGTTAGATCCATTGGGCAAGAAAAGTTGGTCCATGGTAATTGAATGTACAAAGAAATCGCTCCTTTAAATGGTTGGTGGTAGACTTCCATTTGACCAAAGGGCGATTTCTTTTTTGATTTTATGAGATTTTGAGTATGGTCTACCGCTGAAACCAGCGGAGAGGACGGAATGATTGCGTAAAAGCGATAGCGTTCGCCTTTGTCTCCAGATGTACACTGCTAAGTGTAATTCAATACATCTGGAGACAACAGCGATTGTAGCAACGTTCCGTTCGCGGAGCGTCTCTCAGAACGCCTACTTACCAATTGCTCAAAAAAGAAGGACTGTCCCAGCTTATACTTTGAACTGGTCTACCAGAACCTGAAGCTTGTCCGCCATAGAGGATAGGAAAGCAGCCGAAGCCTCTACTTCCTCCATCGCCGCAAGCTGCTCTTGTGAAGAAGCTGACAAGCTCTCTGCTCCTGCGGCGGTTTGATTGGATATGTTCACGATGTTCTGAATAGAATGGACTAGCCCATCTGAAATCGTGGCCAGCTCCCGTACCGTTGTAGATATCTGCTGGCTTTGAGCAGCCATTTCGGACACGGAGTTTTCAATCTCAGAGAAGGAATGTCCGGCAGACATAATCATCTCTTTGCCTTGGCCCATCTCATGGGTGGAACGCTTCATATTTTCTCCGGCTTTATCCATCTGATTAACAATTAAGCCTACCAATTCGCCAATTTGTCCGGCTGAGTTGGCAGAGCGTTCTGCAAGCTTCCGTACAGAGTTAGCAACTACAGCGAAGCCGCGGCCTTCTTCACCGGCGCGTGCTGCTTCAATAGCAGCATTCAGAGAGAGGAGGTTGGTTTCTTCGGCAATACTGGCAATTGTACCAACAATACTCTCAATCTCCTTGGAGTGGCTGGACAGGGAGTCTATAATGCCAGACAGATGCATGATGCTCTCATTCACAACCAACATCTGGCCTGTGCTGGAATCGATTGCCTCCCGGCCTGTACGGGCTTTCTCTGCGTTAATGACGGCGTTATTCATAGCTTTGTCAGCATTTCCGGCGATTTCCACAATAAAGCGTGACATGTCTTGTACCGCCTGATAACTGCCCTCCAAATTCTGCAGTTGAGTCTGTGATCCCTCGGCCAGCTCAATGGTAATGTTAACGCTATGCTCTCCGGCCCGGTTCGTCTCCTGGGCACTGGCAGATAACTCCTCTGATGATGAGGCGACTTGTAAGGAGGTATCATTAACTTCCGTGATGAGTTTCCGCAGACTTAATGTCATATCGTTGAAGTCACGGGCAAGGGTACCGATCTCGTCCTTGCTGTTGAATAGAATTGGGTCATGAGTAAGATCGCCCTTGGCAACGAGATTAACGGATGTAGACAGCTTGGATAGTGGACTAACCATGCGGCGGATCAAGAGATACGCGATCAGAATAGCAATAATTAAGATAGATGACCCTATAATAAAGGGCTGTACAATAATATCCATGGTCCGTTCCTGAATCAAGGGACCGTCGAAATTAATAGCCATTAAAGCAACGATAGGTTTAGTGGGGTCGTGGTCCTGATAGATGGGTCCGTAGCCTGTTTTAAGAGAGATGCCTTCATATGTATAGATCTCGGAGTAAGTGGAGTGCTTCATGGTGGTGATCGTTTTCTTGTCCTCTTCGTTGAAATAGAAGGAGTCTCCAGCCTTATAGCCTCTATTTTTGAAACTGCTGTCGGCGGCTAGAACCTTGCCATCCAGAGACAGGATAAAGGCTTCCTTAAAGATTGGCTTGTGCTTAATGATCCAGCTGATCCGATCCTCAATGGCTTTTAGTTTGCTGTTATCACCCGCTACAAGAGCGGCGATATCCTTTGGATCAATAAGGCCTGTAGTAATATTAGCGCATCCTACCAATTCAATACCGGCAGCCTCATCCACCTGATTATGAGCCGTTCGGTAACCGACAAACCCTATGGATGATCCCACAAGCAGCAAAACAATAAGCATCATCCATGTTAATTTAGTTGCTAACTTCATTCTCTATCCCACCAGCCTCGATATTTTGTTTTCAGTGATCTTATATCACTGCTACGATTATAGCGTATCAGTGTAAAGAGAGCATTAGCATCAATGTTGTGTTTTTGTGTCGGATTATGCTCTTTTTTGTAAGAAAAACTGATATTTTCAAAGTATAAGGCAAATGATCAGAAAAAGTATATAGATCAATATAAAAGTGCAGCTTATAGGTAACAAAAACTTTTAATCCAAGGTTATTGAATCTACATCATATATGATGATACGCTAAGGGTATAACATACAACCGGGAGCTGAACAGGATGTCGCAAGAAATGGACCCGCTAGTCGAAAGTATAGGATTATCCATGTGGAGGGTTCAACGGAAGATTATATTGGGGATGAATACGCAGAAAGAGCTGGGACTCACCTTCCCTCAATATTCTCTTCTGAGTATGATTGCCAAGGAAAAGAAATCACGGGTTATCCAGCTGGCGGATAAAATGGAAGTCAAATCGAGTGCGGTTACGGTTATGCTGGATCGGATGGAAATACTGGGCCTAATCAGCCGTGAAACGGATGAGAATGATCGAAGAGCCGTTGTAGTTACGATTACTGACAAAGGTCAACGTATTCAAACGGAGGGGAAACGACGTTCCGAGATGCTGCTCGGTCAATACTTATCTATTCTAGAGCCGGATGAGCTGAAAAGGTTTGCCGAGTATTTCGAAAGAATTGTCATTCAAGAACCTTAGAAAGCTGCAAAAGGATATATAAAAAGGAAGAAGGCCATGCCCCGAACTGGGTGCATGGCCTTCTTCAGGTATTATGGTTTGTCTGGAAGCTGTGTGACATAGCTGTCTGATAGCTGCAGTAGTCTTAATGCCCGGTTATACTCATCCTCCGTTGCAGCAGGCTTCTTACCTCCAACGGCAAGAGGATATTGAGTGTTATCCTCGAAGCTGTTGCCGGGGATCAGTAAGCCCGAGGTACCGATGAAGGAACCGGATGGCAGATAATATCTTTCCGGCAGAAGGTTATAGGTCTCGGTCAAAAGATTTTGGCCGAAATGCAAGTAGTTTTCCAGTGAGACACCCAATAGTCCAGCGGCAGTAGGCAAGATATCAATCTCTCCGCCAACCTGTTCCAGAACCTGCGGTTCCGTATTTCCAGCGCCAAGAATAAGGAGCGGAATATTGGTCATGTGGGCGTAGCTGTATTCAAGTCCATAAATTTCATTCATCAGTTCTTTGTCATCATGATCAAGCGAGTAGATAGGCAAGCCCATGTGATCACCATAAATCATGAACACACTGTTATCCCAAATACCGTTGGCCTTCAATTCCTCAACGAATTGACCGAATGCTTCATCCGCATAATTCTGTGAGCGAATATAATCGCCAACAAAGGTTCCTTCGTACCGCTCCGGCAACTTCATCCGGTATTTGTCTTCCGGAATCGTGAAGGGATGGTGGGCTGACATGGAGATGACCTGAGCATAGAAGGGCTGTCCTTGCGTGCTCATCTCCTTGAGCTTATCGGATGTTTTGTGATAGAGCACATCATCCGAGGCTCCGAAGAAAAAGACATCTTCATCCCCAAAAAACTTATGATCATAATAATGATCCCAACCTAATGAACTGTACAGCTCACCCCGGTTCCAGAACTCCACATCATTTGTATGGAATGTTGCGGTCTGATAACCGTTCTCCTTCAGCAGACGCGGCAAGCTTGGTAGCTTCTTGTCCACATAGGCCATAGTAGCGGCTCCGCGGGGCGGAATGTAGAAGGAGGTATTCACTACAAACTCGGCATCAGAGGTATTGCCCTGACCAACCATTTGATAGAAGTTAGGGAAATATAGACTGTCCTCCATAAGACGGTTGAGATTCGGTGTTACTTCCTGTCCGTCTAATTTTAGACCGAGCAGGAAACTTTGAAAGGATTCCAATTGAATAATGATGAGGTTTTTACCTTTAGCCGCACTTTGGAGATTAGGCTTCACTGAAGGGTCAATGCCTTTTAGTGTATTAATCGCTTCCTGCGTGATTTCACGAGTGTTTACAATGTCTGTTTTTTCATTCGCGAAAATAGTATAAGCTTCATAACTCAAGATACCCATTTCCTGCGCTTTTTTAATCTCATTCATACTGGCCTGATTAGGGAGTATATTGAAGAGACACAGCCCCAGTGAGATAATGAATACCACAGAAACAATACCTTTCCGGCCTTGCTGGTTAATCTTTCTCTTCAAGTCCCGGCCCTTCTTATTACGCAAGAAATAATAGCCCAACACAATAATATCCAAGAAGATGAGTAAATAATAAGGATCCATAAGCGAGAATACGCTGTTTCGAACGGCGGTCACCTGATTTACCTGCTCTAGGGCATGGTAAGTTACGATAACTCCATAATATTTGAAATACATAATGGCGGCAAAAAAGATCGCAGTTACCAGCAAATTAACCGTCATGTAATACCCAAGTTTCCGTTTGGAGGAGAACCTTTCAATGATGCAGAAGAGGGCCCAAACGAAAGGAATCTCTGTAAGTAATGATTTCCAAGGGAGCATATCCCCGAAAATGACACCCCAGGCTAAAAAGCTTTTTAGGACAAAAATTAAAGTGAAAAATATAAAGGGTTTCACGATCCAACGTTTACCGTTAATGAATGACACGGCCTCGCCTTCTTTCTACATGATGAAACGCTGTTTTTAGACTTAACTAACAGCGCAATGCATGGAAATTCCATGGTAATAAAATTTATTATGAAGCGCCATCCTTCGATTGTCAAAATCAGTGGAGTTAAAGGGGCAAGTTTGAACCATAGTGTATATACAATTATACAATTATACAATGATCGGCGGAGGGAGAATAGGGCATGAATTACCCGGTTATGATCTCGGTCAGAGCGCTTGTGGAATATTCTTTCCGCAGCGGCAGTATAGAATCGGGCTTCCATACTGCCGCCTCCATGGCAGAGGGTACCCGGATTCATCGAAAGATACAGAAGCAGTATAAGGAAGGCGATCGTAAGGAAGTGTATTTGAAGGCGGAAATTCCGTATGGTGAGCTGTTATTCATAGTGGATGGCCGTTGTGACGGCCTGTTAATTAAGGATACAGGACAGCTTATAGTTGAGGAAATTAAATCAACCTCCGAGCCGCTTGATAGGTTGGGTGAGGGTCGCACGGTACATTGGGCTCAAGCGCTTATGTATGCTTATATGGTATCCACAGAACAAGGCCTCTCCTCCATAGAGGTGAGATTGACTTATGTGCAAAGCGGAAGTGAAGTGCAGACAAGTATGAATAGGACTTTGACTCTGGAGGAGCTGAATTCTTTTGCAATAGATACGGTATCCCGGTATGCAAGGTATGCGGAGCTGCTGCTTCAGCATAATCAACATAAGGAGAAAAGCGTCCGCATGCTGAACTTCCCCTTTCCGACCTACCGGGAGGGGCAGCGGCATTTTGCTGGGGCCGTGTACAAATCCGTCTCAGAAGGTGTGAATTTGTTCGCTCAGGCTCCAACAGGAATTGGGAAAACGATGTCTACTTTATTTCCGGTTATCAAGGCGATGGGAGAAGGGCGGGCACGGGTCCTTTTCTATTTAACAGCAAAGACGGTTACCCGAATAGCAGCGGAAGAAGCTGTTGCCCTGTTGGTATCACAAGGAATGCATCTGCATGCCATCTCGATTACGGCGAAAGAGAAAGCCTGTTTTCGGGAGGAAGGCCTCTGCACAAAGGAGTACTGTCCATTTGCAGAAGGTTATTATGATCGGATTAACGACACGCTGATCGATTTATTGGAGCATGAGACCCTGATGACACGGGATATTATAGCCCGGTATGCACGAAAGCATAGGGTCTGTCCCTTTGAGCTGTCGCTGGATGCGGCTTATGCGTGTGATGCCATCATCTGTGATTATAACTATATTTACGATCCAAGGATCAGCCTGAAGCGGCTGGTGGAAGAGAACAAGAAGGAAACGGTGCTGCTTGTTGATGAGGCGCATAACCTGGTAGACCGGGGGCGGGAGATGTTCTCGGCTTCACTTCGCAAAGCTCCTTTTCTAGGCTTGCAGCGAGCCTTCAAGGGAGTAAACCATAGACTCAGTATTGCCGCAAAAAACGTGAACAGCTTTTTTATAGCGCTCCGTAAAAGCTGTAATGAGGAAGGCCAGGGCCAATGGATTACCTATCCTGAAGAGCTGCCTTCCCTGCTGGAGGCATTTGCAGCGGAGGCAGAGCAGGAGCTTATAGTACCTTCTATTGTATTAGCCTCTCAGACAGCAGAAGCAGATGAGGGTGAAGAGAGCTTGCTGGATACGTATTATGCGGTACAAGCCATGCTGCGCACCTTCAAAACCTATGACGAGCGATACCTTACCTATGCCGAGGTCCAGCGCAGCGATGTATATTTGAAGCTTTTCAATTTAGACCCTTCCTATCTTTTGCAGCAGACGGCTAAGGGGTTCCGCAGTCAAATCTCGTTCTCAGCTACACTTTCACCCATGTCCTATTACAGAGATATGATTGGAGCCACGGAGGATGACTACAGTCTGGTCGTTCCTTCTCCCTTTCAAAAGGAGCAATGGACGGTTTCGGTACTCCCTCTTTCTACGCGGTATCATGACCGGGACAAGTCCTTGGTTCCACTCGCAGGTGCGCTAAATGACATGGTATCTGTGAAGGGGAACTATCTTGTTTTTTTCCCCTCCTATCTGTACTTGCGGGATGTGTATGAGATTTTTAGGGAGAGTTATCCTAGAATAACAACTCTTGTGCAGGGTACGGGGATGAGTGAGGAAGAAAGAGAGAGCTTCCTGGCGTCTTTCCAGGCGGGTAATGAGGAAACTCTGCTTGGCTTCGCTGTGCTCGGAGGTATCTTTTCAGAGGGAGTGGATTTACCGGGTGATCGATTGAACGGAGTAATGGTGGTAGGTGTCGGATTACCCCAGCTCGGGTTGGAACGTAATCTGCTACGGCAGTATTTCAATAATCAGGGGGAAAATGGCTTTGATTATGCCTATGTCTACCCGGGTATGTGTAAAGTATTGCAGGCGGGCGGGCGGCTGATTCGCACCGAACAGGATACGGGAGTCATTATGCTGGCAGATGACCGTTTTTTGCAGAGTCCATACTTGATGCTGCTTCCGGAGGAATGGAGAAACTACCGGGTCATCAAATAACAACGTATACTATATGAAAGGGCATTCATAACAGATTCAAGGGAGGTTAAACCTATGACGCTTAAGATTGGTATTATCGGGACAGGTTGGTTCTCTAAAGTACATGCGGATTTGCTGGCCGCTATGGATGAAGTGCAGGTGCAGGCTGTATGTGGCAGCAGTAAAGAAAAAGGGGAGGAAATGGCCAACCAATACGGTGCAGCGGGATATGGGGATACGACCGAAATGCTGGATGCAGAGAACCTGGATGCTGTATATATCTGTGTTCCCCCACATTCCCATGGAGCCATCGAACGTTCCATTATTCGTCGGGGTATTCCCTTTTTCATAGAAAAGCCGCTGGGTGTCAGTACGGAGATACCCGCCAGCCTGCTTCAGGACATCAAAGAACGACAATTATTAACCTCGGTCGGTTACCATTTCCGTTATCAGGATAATATTGCCCGGCTGAAGGAGCTTTTGCGCGGAGATAAAGTAGGTATGATTGTCGGTCAATGGATGGGAAGCATGCCGGGCGTAGCCTGGTGGCGGAATCAAGAGCAGTCCGGCGGGCAATTTACAGAGCAGACTACACATATTGTGGACTTGCTGCGGTATCTGGGGGGCGAAGTAACCGAGGTGTATGGAATGTTCGGCAACCGGGTTGTACATGAGCAGCATGACAATGTAACTGTATCCGATGTAGGCACAGTTTCACTGAAGCTTGAAAGCGGCATCGTAGCTAATATCTCTAATACATGCGTATTGCCGGGAGAAGTAAGCCGTGTAGGCCTAAGTTTTTATAATGACCGCGGCCTGCTGGATTGGAATCCGGAGCGGCTGCTGGAGGTGCGGAGTGGGGACAGTACGGAGCATGCAAACTCCGGTGATCCTTATCTTGCAGAAAGCGAAGCTTTCCTGCAAGCAGTGCGCACCGGAGACCGCTCGCGAATCCTTTGCGATTACGAGGATGGTTACAAGACTTTGAAGGTGACTTGTGCAGCTTATGAATCTGCGAAATTGGGGCTCCCGGTGAAATTATAAAAAAAGACACATCCTCTAAGTGAAGGATATGTCTGCGGCCCAAGCTGGGGCGGCCTATTAGTGGAGGAAAACCGCGAGCAAGCCCGGCGTTACGCCTAATGTGAATAATGCCGTCAAGATCATCGCGATGCTGGAGATGGTTCCGGTCAATGAACTCAGCTCAAAGGCTTTAGAGGTGCCCGTCCCATGCGCAGCGGTTCCCAGCGAAACACCGCGGGCAATCTCATTGTCAATGCGGAAGAGGCGCAGAACGGATGGCCCCATCAGTGTACCCAGGATTCCGGTCAGTATTACGAAGACGGCCGTAATATTCGGCACGCCACCGATACTTTGCGAAATACTCATAGCTATCGGTGTAGTTACAGAACGGGGTACCAGACTAGTAGTCAAATCACTGCTGAGATGCAGCCATTTGGCTAAGAATACCGAAGATACTACCGCAATTACCGAACCAGAGAGCACGCCTGCCGCAATTTCGGCGGCGTGCTTTTTGAGTACCTTGAAGTTTTTATGCAAAGGGATTGCAAAGGCCACAGTTGCCGGTTGCAGCAGCTGGGTCAGCCATTGGCCTCCCGCATTGTAAGAGTCATATGAAATTCCTGTAATCAGAAGGAAGCTTATAATAAGCAGCGGTGTGATGATTAGCGGGGAGACATACATTTTGGAGCTAAGAACATATACCTGCTTCGAGATCAGGTAGACTCCGACAGTAAGTATGAGCAGCAGTAGGCCGATTATCATGAGGATCTACGCTCCCTTGCTTTGTAAATAGCACCTGTAAGCAGCCCGGAGCAGGACATCACAGCAAAGGTGCCTATAAGGAGTAAGGCGAGCAGGCGCAGGCCGTCAGCTTCGAGCAGTGAAGTATATTTCATGACGCCGATTGCCGAAGGAATGAAGAAAAGCAATAGCTCGGCCAGCAGCCAGGAGGCTCCAATATCCACCCAGTTGAGCTGAACTACTCCAAGCTCCAGTAGAATAAAGAGTACTACCATGCCGAAAATACTGCCGGGTATAGGCAAATGCAACACTGAAGTTAACGCATTTATCAGGAGAGAGAATGCGGTCAACCCCGTTACTTGCAATAATCCTTTGGCTATTTTCTTCATAAGGCTCCGCCCCTTTCATGATAATGAAAGTTTACATCAATTCTTTTCATAGGTAAAATGAATAGAAAGAATAAGTGACATTCCATTTGTCTATGTGTGGAAGAGGGGTAGAATCGGTGGATATTCGGCAATTAGAATACTTTGTACAAGTGGCCAGGCTGAACAGTTTTTCCAAAGCAGCAGAGTCCTTATTTATAACCCAGCCAACGATCAGCAAGATGATCCGCAATTTGGAGGTGGAGCTCGGGGCGGATCTATTCTACCGCGAGGGGAAAAGTATCCGACTGACGGATGCCGGAGAAATTCTGTTAACGAAGGCACAAAACACTGTAGAGTCTTTCCAGAGCCTGTCTTCCGAGCTGGATAGTCTAAGGGATTTGAAGAAAGGTCATATCAGGATAGGGCTGCCGCCCATGGTAGGCGCAAGCTTTTTCCCGGCTGTAATCGGACAATTCCATAAAAAGTATCCGGAGGTTACCATCCGGCTGTATGAAGATGGAGCAAAAAAAGTAGAGAATGATGTCGAGACAGGATTGCTTGATGTAGGTGTAGTTGTACTTCCGGTGAATAGTGCCCGGTTTCATTACTTCTCCTTTAACGAAGAAAAGCTGCAGCTACTTGTACCTGTAACCCATAGGCTGGCAGGCACGGAGTCGGTTCCGATGAGTGAACTGGCTGAGGAGGAGTTCGTTCTATTCCGGGAGGATTTCACATTACATGACCGTATTATTACTGAATGTGTAAAAGCGGGTTTCCAGCCGAAGGTAGTCTATGAAAGCTCACAGTGGGATCTAATCAGCCGTATGGTAGCTGCGGGCCTCGGAATTGCGCTTCTTCCGGAGACCATCTGCCGTGATATGGACCGTTCACGGATCGCTATCATCCCCTTGACTGTGCCGGCTATTCCTTGGCAGGTGGGAATGATCTGGCGGAGGGACCGTTATCTTTCCTTTGCGGCCCGCGAATGGATAGATTTTGCCCGGGGACTTCTCGAGGAGTAATATTTTAACTATTTTTTTTGAAACTTCGACATTTTTTTCTTTTTTTGCAAATTATGTTTTTTGGTATCATCCATTATGATACTAGTATAGTAGGTGATAGAGAGAAGGTGAACGTAGTGTCCATTCCAAATTCTTACCCTGATGAATATACCAATAATTTCAGAGAAGACGAGCTATTGATGACGATAGAAACTCTTAGATGCGAGTTGCTTGAGGTGGCGCAGCAGCGTAGCCTCAGCGATAGTACTGTTGTGGCACTAAGTGAACGTCTGGATCGATATATATTAATGGCACAGAACAGGATGATGGAAGGTCTGCGTTCCCGGAAGTCCGGTGCCTCTCTTACGATATAGCTGTGACCATATAACTATAAATGAATAAGATTAGGGGAGGGCTATAGCAGCTTCCTCTTTTTGTTGTACTTTCTATCAAGTTCACCTATAATTATGTAAATATATTCAAGTCATCTACGACAGCAGAGGGGGGGTTCGGGTGAAAGCTAATATGCCAACTATACGATCAGAGATTGAGAAGCACCTGACCCATACTGGTCATAATCTCGCTTCGTTTGCAAAGATGTCCGGTCTTAACCGGGGCAGCCTTAGCGCTATTTTACATGGGAATCCCCCTAAGCCTATATCCTTGGGCCAGCTGGATGCTATCACCAAAGCCTTTGGTTTTCCTAAAGGATGGTTTTATACTCTGTACATAGAAGAGTGTTTTAGTGAGAATAAGGTGTCGCGCCGACGGGTGGAGCCTTTCCTTATACGTTGTGCTGAGATGGGCAAAACGCAATGCATAGACGAAGTTTTAAATAGAATTCTGGAATATCCTAAGCCGCTTGAACTTATATTCAGTGTGGCTGAGAAATTATTCGAACAAGGCAGGGTTAAGGAATCCATAATCTTCTACACCCTTGTAACAGAGAATGAGTCGGACAACTATTCGGATCGTTTGGCAATTAGTCAGTATCGTATTTTTAAGTCTCTTGATAGTGTCGTTGATATGGAAGAACAACTGCGGGCAGTGATTACCTTTGAACCGTTCCGGGGCCGTCTTGCGGAGAATATGGCTCTGGATGGCCTGCTCACATTGGCAAATGTCAGCTTCACCCTGCACAAATGGAAAGCCGTAGAGAAATATGCAGATGAGCTAAGAGCGCTGGCCCATGGAATTTATCGTGAAGAATTGAGCAGACGTAGAAATGGCAGACGCACTGAACCACTTGACCTGTTAAAGCCGCTGGTCCTTTATTATGGACACGGCTATCTGCTCAAGGCAGTAGCCCTTACCAAACAGGGGAACTACGAAGACGCCAAGAAATATACAGCCGGTTATGCCGATCTTAGCTGGTTCGAGCTACTTGATGATGAGTCAGCTCGGGTTGAGGTAGATAACTTCAGACGGTTTGCGGAGGCCAATACGTATACGTTAGAACTGCTGTCAGGCAATGTTGGGATATTACCCCGCTATATTGATTTTCTTAATGCACATCCAAATGAAATTTTACCTGGCCTGATTACGATTATGCACTCCGCTAACCGATATGGAAATTCAGTGGAGGGGATATTGACACGATTCTCGCGGGAAATGCTAAGATTTGAACGTTTCGAGGATCCGATTAATGTGGACCGAAGGTTCAGGCTGAACTACCAGTTGGCGATGTATTTTATTAATAAAGAAAAATATGAGAAGGGTATCGATTATGTTATACAATGTATTAAGACCAGTATGGCTATGAATAACGGAAAAGGGTTATTACAATGTATAACACTATTGGAAATGAATAGAGATCAAGCTTCAGTGAAGCAGTTAAGCGAATTTCAGATGCTCATGAAGGAGGTGAGAATAAATGAAAAAAACGCTGTTGACGATGACCGCCGTTTTGGCATTGTTTAGCTTTATTGCATTGGGATCGATCTCCAAAGATATTGGCGGAATGGTTACACCTATGGAGCATGGAGTAGGGCATGGGTGAGCTGTGAGCATCTCAAGTAAGATTTGGACAAGCTATCATACAAATCTACATAGTCTTACTTTGTTCTCCTGCCGATAGGTGGGAGTTTTTTTTGTGTATTGACAAAGTCATGTAGCGAAAATATAATTAGGTAGCCTAATTAATATAGTATCTAATAATTTGTTAACCTAACTAATATAGAGGTGAGAGAGATTGGGATGAATGATGAAAATACAGTCGCTCATAAGCTTATGATCGCCCTTCGCCAGCTGCATAGAGCACAGTGGCAACGATCCTCGGAGGGGAACAAGCCGAGTGAGATGACCTTGATGTTAAGTATTGGAAGGCATATGAAATTTAAAAAAGAGGGGCCGAAGGTGTCAGAAATTAGCCGCTATCTCGGTCTTACACCTCCAACCGTGACCCAGCTTATTAACAGTCTGGAGGCCAAAAGCATGGTGGAAAGGCAGGCTGATCCTACGGACCGCAGAGTTGTTCGGGTGCTCTTGACAGAGCAGGGCAAGGCGGTTACTCGTAGAGCCATGGTGCATAGGGATGCCTCTTTACAAAAACTGGTTGAATATCTAGGTGAAGAAGAGAGCAATCAGCTGGCGGATCTGCTGCTGAAGGTGCATCAATTTGCTCAAGAGAATCCGCCGCCAGACTTAGATCGGTTACAAATGAACGGAGATGAGAAGCTTGATTAAATTATTCAAACAATTGAAACCCTTTAAGCTCGCGATTACGGCTGTATTAATCCTTGTGTTCTTACAGTCAATGGGCGACTTATACCTTCCAACATTGATGTCCGACATTGTCGACGAAGGGATCGTACAGGGAGATCGAAGCCTTATTTGGAGAATTGGCGGATTTATGCTGCTGGTTGCTGGTGGAGGCGCATTGTGCTCTGTGATTGCCAGCTATTTATCTGCTAAGGTCGCAGCGGGGTTCGGTAAGAACACCCGGTCGCGAATGTTTAATCATGTAGAGAATTTCACCCTGCATGAATTCGACAAGTTGGGTACAGCGTCCTTGATTACACGGACGACAAATGATATCACGCAGGTGCAAACGGTGCTTACCATGATGCTTCGTATGATGATAGGAGCTCCAATGATGATGATTGGCGGTATTATTATGGCGGTATCCGAGGATGCTAAGTTATCCCTGATCTTTGTAGTGGTAATTCCTGTCCTAGTCGGAGCGATCTTCTTCATTGGTATGAAGGGCTTGCCGTTGTTCAAAGCCATTCAAATCAAGTTGGATAAATTAAATTTGGTGCTGCGCGAGCATTTGACCGGTATCCGTGTTATTCGCTCCTTCAACCGGATTGGACATGAGAATAAACGTTTTAGTGAAGCTAACCGTGATTTGACGGATACCGCTATTAAAGTAAATAAAATTATGGCTGGCCTAATGCCCCTTATGATGCTAGTAATGAATTTCTCTATGATTGCCATTCTTTATTTCGGTGGAATACGGATTGATGAGGGCAATCTTAGAGTGGGTTCCTTAATGGCATTCATTCAATATGCTATGCAAATCATGTTCTCCCTAATTATGGTTTCTATGATGTTTGTACTTATTCCGCGTGCCTCTGCTTCTGCTATTCGTATCAATGAAGTGTTGGATATGCAACCTGAAATTATAGATCCTACCCAAAGTGAACTGCAAACTACCGCTACTGCGACTAAAAAGGACGGTCGGGATGGTATGCACGGATTCGTGGAATTTAACAACGTGTCCTTCTCCTATCCGGGTGCAGAGGAGCCGGCTCTTTCTGGAATCAGCTTCAGTGCCCGTCCGGGTGAAGTTACTGCGATTATTGGCGGTACAGGGTCCGGTAAATCCACACTGCTTAGCTTAATTCCAAGATTTTATGATGTGAATGAGGGTTCTGTGCGTGTAGACGGAGTGGATGTACGTGATATGACGCAAGAAGAGCTACGGAACAAGATAGGATATATTCCGCAGAAGGCTGTGTTGTTCACCGGCACGATTAATGAGAATATCCGCTACGGGAAAGATGATGCGACCGAGGAAGAAATTCTGCATGCCGCGAAGGTGGCTCAAGCCTTCGATTTCGTGTCTGCGATGAAGGAAGGCTTTGACTCAGAGATTGCTCAAGGCGGCAATAATGTCTCCGGCGGTCAGAAGCAGCGTTTGTCTATAGCCCGTGCGCTCGTTAGAAAACCGGAAGTATATCTATTCGATGACAGCTTCTCGGCGCTTGATTTCAAGACCGATGCCAAGCTGCGGGCCGCTCTTAAGGGTGAGACCACAGAGAGTACTGTGCTGATCGTGGCCCAACGGGTTAGTACAGTTATGGATGCAGATCGGATTATTGTTATTGATGACGGTCAAATCGTCGGAATGGGAAATCACCGAGAGCTGCTGAAGAATAATGAAGTGTACCGCGAGATCGTATCCTCGCAGTTGTCAGAGGAGGAAATAGCATGAGTGAAGTTAATAAAGAGTACAAACGTCCTGATGCCGCACCGCCCCGACATAGAGGTCCAGGTGCCGGCCCTCCTGGAATGATGATGCCTGTTCAGAAAGCCAAGGATTTCAAAGGCACTCTTCGCCGGTTGGTTCGCTATTTACGCCCGCGTCAGGTTCAGCTAGTGTTAGTTTTTATTATGGCTATTGCCAGTACAGTATTTAGTATTTTCAGCCCTAAAGTCATGGGTAAGGCGACTACCAAGCTTTTTGAGGGTGCCTACGGCATGATGAAGGGTGTTGAAGGAGCTTCCATTGACTTTGGATATATTAATAACATCTTGCTTATCTTAGTCGGCCTCTATTTATTCAGTGCTCTGTTCAGCTACATTCAGCAATATATTATGGCCGATGTAGCTCAGAAGGTTGTATTTGATATGCGTGAGGAAATCAACGGTAAGCTTGAACGGCTGCCGCTGAAATATTTTGACTCCCGTACACATGGTGAAATTCTTAGCCGCGCGACTAATGATGTTGATAATATCAGCACGACGCTTCAGCAGAGTTTAACCCAGTTGATCACAGCCATTGTCACCATTATCGGTGTCATTATCATGATGTTGACCATCAGTCCATGGTTAACCTTGATTACTGTAATTACTTTACCGCTGAGTTTTGTCGTTATCATAGGTATCAGCAAGCGGTCACAATCCTACTTTATTGGTCAGCAGAAGTCCCTCGGACAGTTGAACGGCCACGTAGAAGAGATGTATACCGGACACCGTATTATCAAGGCATTCGGACGTGAGAAGCAATCACTTAATGATTTCAATGATATTAATGATAAGCTTTATGATTCCGGCTGGCGGGCTCAGTTCATGTCCGGTATGATTATGCCGCTCATGATGTTTATCGGTAACTTGGGTTATGTGCTAGTCTGTGTGGTTGGGGGTATCTTTGTCACTAAAAAAGTGATTGAAGTCGGAGATATCCAGGCCTTCATTCAGTATTCGCGTCAGTTCACGATGCCCATCACACAAACGGCTAACATCGCCAATATCATTCAGTCCACGATCGCATCGGCAGAACGTGTATTTGAGCTGCTGGATGAAGAAGAGGAAGTCGCTGAAGTATCCAATGTGCTGGCGAAGCAGGAAATGGGTGCTGAAGAAGGCGCTGTTGAGTTCCGTCATGTGAAGTTTGGCTACAAAGAAGATGCGATCCTTATAGAAGATATGAATATTGATGTTCGGCCTGGGCAGACCATAGCCATTGTGGGTCCAACCGGTGCCGGCAAAACAACCCTGATTAACCTTCTGATGCGCTTTTATGAGATCAGTGGTGGGGAAATTGTGATTGATGGAATCGGCATTACCGACATGAAACGCAGTGAACTGCGCAGTAAATTTGGAATGGTGCTGCAGGATACATGGCTATTCAACGGCACGATCCGCGATAATATCGCTTATGGACGTGAAGGATCAACGGAAGCGGATGTGGTTCGTGCGGCTAAGGCAGCCCATGCGGATCACTTCATCCGGACATTGCCGTTAGGCTATGACACCGTGCTGAATGAAGAGGCCTCCAATATTTCACAAGGTCAAAAGCAATTGATTACTATTGCCCGGGCAATTCTGGCTGACCCGTCTATTCTAATTCTTGATGAAGCAACCAGTAGCGTGGATACACGGACCGAGGTGCAGATTCAAAAGGCAATGAACAGCCTGATGAAGGGCAGAACCAGCTTCGTTATCGCTCACCGACTCTCCACAATACGTGATGCAGACATGATCCTGGTCATGAATCAAGGCAGTGTGATAGAGAAAGGTACCCACGAAGATTTACTCGAACAAGGTGGATTCTATGCCGATCTTTACAACAGTCAGTTCTCAGAGGAAGACTTGCCTGAGGTTGGTTAGCCTCTGATATCAATTTATTACCCCCCTTTTTCAATGGTGCTAAGCCTATTTGAAAAGGGGTTTTCTTCTTGATAGGCAGGTTTACCAGGGACAAGATAAAAAAGATTTGATAAAAAATTAAAGGGTATATATGATAAGAGTATAAAAATGACCCGTGGCTCATTTCAAAGGCCTAGGGTACAGAGAGCGGTGATTGGGATGTCAGGGTACGGAAAATGGGTGGCAGGTAGCAAAACGAAATGGATCACGCTTTTGGTATGGATTGCAGTAGTAGGTGCTCTTAGCATGTTATGGCCGGCTGTAAATTCGCAGGAAAAGAATAATGCCCCTAACCTTCCGAAGGACTCACAATCTGTACAGGCAGCGATTGTCGCAGAGAGGGAATTTCCGAGCGGTAGTGGTATACCTGCACTACTCGTATGGCACCGTGAAGGTGGAATGTCTCAGGAGGATCTATTACATATTCAAGCCTTATACAGCAACCTGGAAAAGTCTCCACTGCCTCATCAGAATTTCGTGCCTCCGCTTGGACAGCTCCCGCCGCAGGCTCTGCAGGCTTCATTATCTGAAGATCGCAGTACATTGGTGACACCGGTGCTGTTCAATAAAACTGCAGACAGCGATCAGCTCGGTGAAGCGGTGACCCAGTTAAAGGCTCTTATTGTAAAGGAGACGGGTAGTGACCCCGTGGCTGCGAAGCTGGATGGAAGTGATCTTAGCCTTCGTGTTACCGGACCGGTTGGTATCTCTATTGATGCTACAGGATTGTTCAAGAATGCAGACGTATCCTTGTTAATAGCAACAGTAGTTCTTGTGTTAGTGTTTCTATTGCTCATTTACCGTTCCCCGGTATTGGCTCTGATTCCGCTAATTGCAGTTGGTTTCGCGTATGGTGTAACGAGTCCGGTGCTTGGTAAAATGGCTGAGGCCGGTTGGATCACCGTTGATTCGCAAGCCATATCGATTATGACCGTCCTGCTGTTCGGTGCTGGTACGGATTACTGTCTGTTCCTGATTTCACGGTTCCGTCAGTTGCTGAAGGTTGAGGAAAGTAAGAGCCAAGCGCTGCTTCGTGCCATCACTGATTCCTCCGGGGCTATCGCAATGAGCGGTTTCACGGTAGTGTTGGCTTTGCTTGCGCTGTTGCTGGCCCAATTCGGAGCTTATCATCGTTTTGCGATTCCGTTCAGCGTCTCCATCTTTATTATGGGTATCGCCAGTCTGACGCTGGTTCCGGCGTTGCTAGCCATCTTCGGTCGGACCTCTTTCTTCCCGTTTATCCCGCGGACACCTCAAATGGAGATGGATCGGGCCAAAGCTAAAGGCAAGCCTATTCCACAGCGAAAGGTTTCCCGTAAAAAAGGAATTGGAGGACTTGTAGTCTCCCGTCCTTGGGCTATCGTTGGTGTTACTGTAGTGATACTTGGAATATTGGCCTCCTTCTCCAGCGGGATTAAATTCACGTATGATATTCTCTCCTCTTTTCCAAAGGACATGGAGTCCCGTGAAGGCTTCGATATGATTGGCAAACAGTTCTCCCCGGGGGAACTAGCCCCAGCTAAGCTGATGCTTGATACGCAGGGCATAGCGAACGGTCAAGATTTGAAGGTCATTCTGGGCGGGATTTCTTATGTAGATACCGTCTCGGATCCCCAGCAAGGTGCAGTGAATAAGAATATATTGGGCTATGATATCGAATTTAAAAGCAATCCGTATTCGCTGGAGGCCATGAGTCACGTTCCAGCTCTGCAGGCTACGGTTGAGCAAGCATTAATCGATGCAGGGATTGAAGATCCCAAGGGCAGTGTATGGGTTAGCGGGCAGACCGCCACTCAGCATGATACGAAAGAGGTTGGAGAGCGGGATACAAATCTAATCATCCCCGTAGTTATCGGATTAATCACCTTGCTGCTGCTCCTGTATTTACGCTCTGTTGTGGCTACCATTTATTTGGTGGCAACGGTAATTCTGTCCTTCTTCTCAGCACTGGGCCTAGGTTGGCTTATTATCCATTACGGACTGGGTGCGGAGGCGATTCAAGGCTCTATCCCGCTGTATTCCTTTGTGTTTCTAGTCGCGCTCGGCGAGGATTACAACATTTTTATGATCTCGAATATATGGAAGAAGCGCAAAAACATGCCGCTGAAGCAAGCCATCTCTGAGGGGGTAAATGAGACCGGATCGGTGATTACATCCGCAGGTATTATCCTGGCTGGTACCTTTGCCGTACTAGCTTCTCTGCCCATTCAAGTGCTTGTGCAGTTTGGTATTATTACAGCGCTGGGTATCCTGCTGGATACGTTCGTGGTTCGTCCGTTCCTCGTACCGGCAATCACGGTGCTCCTCGGCCGTCTAGCCTTTTGGCCAGGCAAGCATCAAGAGGTCGAGAAACCACTGCCTTCTAGTGTGGATTAGTAACGATGTGTAGGGCTGGATTTTAAAAGATTAAAAAAGAAAAAATCGAAAACAGGGATGATCCACAAGCCTTAAGGCTGTTGGATCAT
This sequence comes from Paenibacillus wynnii, assembly GCF_000757885.1. Taxonomy (NCBI): domain Bacteria; kingdom Bacillati; phylum Bacillota; class Bacilli; order Caryophanales; family Paenibacillaceae; genus Paenibacillus; species Paenibacillus wynnii. Next base: position 2,415,310 of record NZ_JQCR01000002.1, read on the forward strand.
CCCTGTTTTTTGTAATAGATATCAATATAGATTGAACTTAAGATTCTTAGAATAAAGGAGTAGACGCACTGCGGTGAATGTTTGGACTTCCAGCCGCTGTTGTCGTAAGACTTTCTTGATTTATACCGCTGTCTTTCGGATGAAATCCGGAGACAAAGGGAGGACGGTGTTTTTTTCTGGATAATGAACAGCGTAGATCTCTGCTCAAGATGAATGCGTAAGCTTAACGGACCCAGCGGACGCTATTTACTCCATTTACCTAAATTCCTTATCTATGCGGACTCAGAAGGCTTTACTTACAAGAATTCGGCAATAAATAGCCGAGTATTCATCAATAACGGCATCTGTGTCCGCATAACTTACTTATAGAGCAATTTATCGACAATAAGGGATCTGTAGTCCACATAGAGGTCTTAAGTTCATCTTATATCGTATTCTATTCATTCCCTGAAGTCCGGCTGATCAGCAGCTCGTACTTGTCAAGAGAAGCTCCCAGGATGGCTTCATTTCCGCCGGCCCCCCGATGGGATTGGCGAAAGGAGTCACTAGAGGTCCAGCCTTTGAAAGCTTCCTCATTGTCCCAGACGGTACAGATTTTCAATTCTTCTACGCCTTCCTTGGCGCTGCCGTGCCATACCTCCATCCGGACAAAACCGGGCATATCCTGTACACCATTCGCTACGCCAAAGCGCTCCGCAATGGCCTCCGCATGGCCTTCCTTAACCTTGATGGTGTTCGTGACTACCAGCATGACAAAACCTCCCCATTTATTCATTCAACCTACTGCGGATTAGTAGTCCAGATTCCTGCAGTTTTCAGGAATACGCGATCCGGCAGCTTCAACGCCGCCAACGCCAGCTCAGCTACATCCTCAGGCTGCATCATCCGGTCTTCATCACCGATCTTAAGGCCTGCACTCTCAGCCAATCCGGTATTGACGGTGCTAGGTGTCAAAGCCACCACGCGAATATTATGCTTCCGAACTTCCTGTGCTAATGCCTCTGTCATCCCCATCAGAGCAAACTTGGAAGCACAGTAGGCAGAGCCTGTTGCAAAACCGCGTTCTCCGGCTGTGGAGGAGATGTTAATAATGTTGCCGCCATTCTTTTCAATCATCGCAGGCAATGCAGCACGCGTGACATAATAGGTACCGAACAGATTGATATTGATATGCTGCTCCCAATCCGCAGGATCCATCTCTAAAAAAGTACCAAACTTGGCGATTCCGGCATTGTTAATCAGTGCGTCAAATGTTCCGAGTTCACTTTGAAGGGCTACGACCGCTCGTTCGGCATCCTCACGAACAGACACATCAGCAACAGCAACGCTAACCTTTACATCGTATACTTCGGTCAATGCTGACTTCAAAGCTTCCAGATCTGCTGAAGTTCTGGATATCAGCCCGAGATTTGCCCCTTCCTTAGCCAACGCTAAAGCCAGAGCTTTCCCGATTCCCTTACCTGCACCCGTAATTACAATGCTCTTCCCTCTCAAATCCATAACTTGTCGTCACTCTCCCTTGGATTATTCTGAAGCAAGAATTTCACAGATTCTATTATACCTGAGTGGCTGATGACAATCACGTTCACCCAAGTTGATTGCAAGGATCAGCCACTTATGAGACTGACTAATTATGAACGTTAAGCTTATTCCTCTGGATCCAGCGTCGTCAGTGGTGTTGTAGCGGGGCCTTCGAATACTTTGCCGTCATAAGAGAAACGTGAGCCGTGGCAGGGACAATCCCAAGAGCGCTCTCCGTCATTCCATTCCACCTCGCAGCCCATATGGGTACAGGTGGTGTCGACCAGATGCAGTTTGCCTTCCGGATCTCGATATGCTCCTGCTCGTTTGCCATCATGGCGTACGACTGCGCCTTCGTCCGGCTTAAGCTCATCGGGCTTTCTATGCACAAATTCTACTTTGCCCCCGACTAAATCTTTGGCGACAACAGCATTCATCGTAATAAAGTTCTTTATACTTGGATTCGCCTTAAATCGTGTAGGATCGTACAGGTCTGTATAAGGGTTGTCCTTACGTTGGATTTGGTCTGAGATCATCAGCGCTGCAACCGTACTGCTGGTCATTCCCCAACTTTTATAACCTGTAGCGATATAGATCTCCTCATCCTCCGAGATCCTGCCAATGTAGGGCACCCTGTCCAGGGTAATCAAATCTTGAGTGGACCAGCGGTAAGGAATCGACTTAATGCCTAGAGTATGACCGGCAAACTTCTCCAGATTCTCATAGTGGCCGAAGGTGCAGATGCCTTTTCCGGTCTTGTGGGTCTCGCCTCCAATAAGCACCAGGTTTTTCCCTTCCCATTCAACGGCCCGTAGAGATCGGGTGGGTTGACTCGCACTTAGATACATTCCCCCCACAAATTCCGATTCCGGTTCAATAGCGAGAATATAGGAACGCTCGGGATACAGACGGGAAAAATACATGGCTCCTCCATCATAAAAGGGGAAGTGGGAAGCGGACACGGCATGCCGGCAGGTGATTTGATATTGATCCTTTTCGGTATATAGAGTTAGGTTACCGTCCTTATCTACATTTTCAGCAATTACCGTATGCTCATAAATCACTCCGCCATTGTCCAGAAAGGCCTGAATTAACCCCTGCAAATAGTGCAGAGGATGAAAACGTGCTTGCCCCGGGAGCTTAATGGCCCCTCCCACGATTAGGGGCAAAGGGATATGATCCAGCCATTGCCCGGGAATGCCAAGCTTCTCGTAAGCTTTAAATTCTTGCTCTAGCTGCTTCAGTGTATTATCATCGTCGGCATCAGAGTAGAGATAGGCTGCTTCACGCTTCATCCCGCAGGAAAGGCCGAGCTCTTCAGCCGTCGAGATGATCCACTCCATGGCTTGCGAATTAGATTCATAGTATAATCGGGCGTTTTCCTCCCCGAAATGATTGATGAGTTCATCATAGAACATACCGTGCTGGGCGGTGATTTTGGCAGTCGTAAACCCGGTAGTGCCGTTCAGCAGCACCCCCGCTTCCAACAAAGTAACTTTATAACCAGCTTTGGAGAGCAGATAGGCGGTTGTGATTCCGGTTATTCCGCCGCCCACTACAGCGACATCCGTATCATGATTACCTTTAAGTTTTGGAAAAGAAGGTAGATCTGTAGTATCACGCCACATTGATTCTGGATACTTCGGCAGGTTTTGCGATAGATTGTTTTCTGGATTCATCCCGTTATCCCTCCATTTGTATATAACTCCTTTCATTTATTACCACTCATCCCCAAAAAGAAACTCGTACGCGCTTCTTAAGGATCAGGATGTAAGGTTAATGTCTCGAAGGAGTTACAGAATACAGGTTCAGATAACGGGTTTGGGATATCTAGGGGAAATATAGGGGATATGATTTGGAAAGGATAGACACTGCGTGATGATCAGGTAGCTGGTTTCATGGAATATCCTGCGGCAGAGTAATTCGCATTAACGGATACTTTGTTCCGTCCGGTATTTTTAGCAAGGTAGAGAGCTTGATCGGCCCAGTGGGACAAGAGTTTTCCGTCTGCTTCAGCTACAGTCTCAGGATAACAAGCCACACCTATGGAGACTGTAATCGTGATTTTTTGGCCCGTTGGAAGCAGGAAAGGTTCATTCTCTACAGCTTTTCTAAGCTTTTCTCCGGATTGTTCCGCTTGAGAGAGCGGGCAATGCGGCAGCAGCACCGTGAACTCTTCGCCTCCATTGCGCGATACGATATCATGGGAGTGAGAATGATTCTGGAGCCGCCTGGCCAGCTGCTTCAGCACCTCATCTCCGGCAGGATGTCCGTATGTATCGTTGATGATTTTAAAGTGATCGATATCAATCGCAAGCAGGGACAAGCATTCCTGATGCCGTTCAGACCAAATAATCTCATTGTCCAAATGACGGTGGAATTGTTGGAGATTATGGAGTCCGGTTAAATAGTCGGTAGTAGCTCGAACCTCCAGCAGGGCGAAGAGTTCGTTAGAATGCTGGATAGATTCTGCAATATAATAGATGACCAACCCTGCTCCTAGTGAAATCAACAGTTGAGTGGGGTAGAAATCCATAAGATCCCGCAGGCTGCCCAAATTAAGGAGCAAAATCATAAAAGTAAGTGCCATGCAAGCTATATTACCGACCGTCATCTTCTTCAGGCGTGACCAAGGGAACACCGAAATCAAGCTGCAGCAAAGTCCGCCAAGCAGTAGAGTTACAGCTGTTGAGATTGTGTTAAGCGAAACGCCATAAAAAAGAATTCTGCCGAGAGCAAGAACTGCTGCGCAGATTAAGGATGGGAACCAGCCGACATATGCCGACACGATTACTATGGTCAGGTGGCGCAAGTTAATGAAAATATCAGGACTTATTTGAAAAGAGTAGTTCATTAGAATAATGCCGAACACTCCAAATAGCAGGCCTGCATTTATACCGGTAAGAACAGATGGTGGTCGATCTGATAGGGAAAATCTTTTGGATAACATCCCTGATAGGAAAACAAAAGTTGCGAGGATACAAAAGTTGGCGAAAAGGCTAGTTACTATTTTTATCATCATCTAAAATTAAAATCCCCTTGAAAAAAATTGACGTGCCTTATAAAAAAGGGCTGTATTCATTTTAGCTGAGACTTTAATAAAAGTAATGAGAAAAAAATCACATGCGTTTTCATTGACCTCTATACAACAAAGATTTATACTTGGTCTAAAAATAAACCATAAGGATGATCGCTATGAAAACCCTGAATTTAACCTCTCAGCGTAAAGCGGTTTATGATATCGTCTGCCAGTCCCATGACCATCCCACAGCAGCAGAGGTAATGAACCGTCTCGTAGAACAAGGCCATACTTTAGCTTACGGTACGGTTTACAACTCACTGCGGTATCTTTCAGATAAACAAATGATTCGGGAGCTTAAATTGGGTGAGGCCGCCAGCCGATATGATGCCCGTATGGATGATCACCAGCATATCATGTGTGAAAGCTGCGGGAGGGTGGATGAGGTGTTAACCCATGTCCCGGAGGACTGGATGAGTTCCGTCGCTAAGGAAACCGGCTATACAATCTCACATACCCATGTAGTGTTTGGGGGTATCTGCCAAACTTGCAAGAAATAAGATTTAAGAAACTCGAATTTGTATATATAAGAAAAGATCGTTTACATAAAACGGTCTTATTTTGTATGAAATCACAAGAATTTTAGCAAACAATGAGAATAATGAAGAAATATAGTAGAAATATGTGTTTCCAAAACCGATATATAATTATATATTTAGGTATAACGCTTTCCTCATATTTAATAAATGATTGAAAAAGAAAGAGAGAGTGATCCCCACTCATGAACAAAAAAGTACGTATGTCTATCCGTACGAAATTAATTCTTACATATCTGCTCGTATTGCTTGTACCCAGCTTCATCATCGGCACCCAGACGTATCAATCGGCCAGCAATGAAATGGAAGAGCAGTTACTGAACAGTGCTACCGAAAGTGTGGTAGCTGTTAACGAAATTATAGACTCCAACGTTTCTTCCAAAATAAATGATATTAACTATTTTGCTGCGCAGCTGTCATCCGATGCTGTTAACAGTGAGGTTAATGGGGAGACTTCGGCGGGTGTACTGACGAGATTGAGGGAATATGCGGCGCTGCATCCCGATGTGCTGGATATCTATGTGGGGACCGGAAGAGGGAAGTCTATTCATGCAACGGATCAAAAGCTACCGGACGGGTACGACCCTCGAAAGGATAATTCCTATGTAAATGCACTTAAGCATGGGAAAGGGATTGTTATATCACCAGCTTTTACAACCATCAATAATGAGACAGCTATTGCCATATCAGCAGTGTTGGAAGGCGGAAACGGAGTCATCGCTCTGAATCTTAATTTGAAAGAGCTGGCAAGTTTGACCAACCTTAAGGTAGGTAAGGATGGTTACATATTTATCGTTGACAACAGTAAAAAATTCTTGGTTCATCCTACCGAAGCTATCGGCAAGGAATCGACTTTGGACTTCGTAAAGAAAATGTTCGAGAACGAAGCGGCATTATTTGATTATTCCTTCAAGGATACGAATAAGAAAATGACTTATGTGACGAATGAGCTTACCGGCTGGAGAGTTGCCGGTACGATCAGCAAGGATGAGATCACAGCTGCAACAAAGGATATACGAACAAGAGCAATTATTGTTATCGCCATCTCTGTTTTACTGGCTTTGGTGCTTATTTATTTCAACGTCCGTTCCATTCTTGCACCGCTGCTCCGTCTACGGAAAGCGACAGAGGTGATAAGCCGAGGGGATCTAACCATAGACATTGGTTCCTTCCGGCGTGATGAGATTGGGATGTTGGCTGAGAACTTCGGAATTATGGTGCTCAATCTGCGTGAGATGATTACAAGTGTGCAGGAGATGACCGACAACGTATCCTCCTCGGCGGAGGAACTGATGGCTGGTGCTGAGCAAACCACCAAGGCGATCGAGCATGTCACCATTGCCATACAAGAGGTGGCAGTAGGCAGTGAGCAGCAGGTTAAAAGTGTGCAAAAAGGTATGGAGAGTACCGCGGCAACAACCAGTGAAGTAGCCAATATTGCTGAATATATGGTGCAGGTATCAGAAATGATGGGCAAAACCTCGCACTCTGCCGCAGAAGGTAATGATTCCGTTATCAGTGTTGTAGATAAGATTAATAGTATTCAAATCACGGTGGAGGAGCTTGGCGGTGTAATCGATAAGCTCAACGACCGTACCGGGCAAATTATCGGGATCGTCGGCGTCATTACCGGCATCGCACGTCAGACGAACCTGCTGGCGCTTAACGCTTCTATTGAAGCAGCCAGAGCCGGTGAGCAGGGACGCGGCTTCGCTGTTGTGGCTTCGGAAGTTCGCAAGCTGGCGGAGGAATCCGAGAAATCAGCACGCCTGATCTCCGATCAGATCAGTTCGATTTACGGTGAGATGAAATTAGCAGCAGAAACGATGGAGCAAGCCAAAGAACGGGTAACTGAAGGTATCATGGCTGTAGATACTACCGGACGTTCATTCTCCCGGATTCGCAGAGCCGTTAAGGGAGCTGCGGAGAAGATTGAGGCAATGAACGAAGCGGTACGTAAGCTTTCTATAGAAGCGGGCAGTATGGAGCAAGCGATTGGAGATATCAAGGGTATCTCTGAGGAAGCTGCTGGAAATACAGAAACAATCTCAGCTGCTGCACAGGAGCAGTTGGCCTCCGTGGAGGAAATTGCTTCCTCGTCCGCAGATCTCAGTCATTTGGCAGAGGAGCTGCAAAAGCTTGTCGGGCGCTTCAAATTGCAATAGTAATATATACTTTCCCTTTGCCTTCCTTTGCAAGTATACTGATAAACAACAATAACGGTATACAAAGGAGAGAGTCACCATGGCAGAGCAATTGAAAGGCATCATCGTCGCATTGGCCGGTCCGCGCAAGTCGGAGGAGATGGCCAAGCTGGTGCACAATATGGGCGGTACTGCATTTCACCGGCCTGCACAGGGTACCGTATTTCTCGATGATGAAGGGCTACGCAAAGGGCTGGATTCATGGATACAGAATCCCCCGGATTGGGCGATTCTGACGACAGGTATGGGTCTGGATGCCTTGTTTGAGAAGGCAGAGGGAGCAGGGGACGCTGAGCGTTTTCTGGAGGTATTATCTCGTTCCCAAATTGCGGCACGCGGCTATAAGACCGTAAATGCTCTAAAGAAACGAGGACTAGTCCCTGTGGTTCGTGACGATGACGGCAGTACAACTGGACTTATTCGCGGTCTGCAGTCTTTTGATCTGAAGGGTAAAGAGGTTGTTCTTCAGCTGCATGGTGATCCCTCTCCTCGATTGGTCTCTTGGCTGGATGAAGTAGGGGCTGCCACACGACAGATTCTTCCCTACCGACATACGCCTCCACAGCCCGGGGAGCTGGAAAGATTGCTTACAGAAATTCTGGAGGGCAGTATAGATGTAGTAGCCTTCACCAGCGCACCGCAGTTCCGTTTTTTGGTTGAGTATGCACGGAGTCAAGGGAATTTAGCGGAGATGCTGGAGGCTTTTGAAGAAAAAGTTATCGCGCTTTCTGTAGGCCGTATTACTTCTCAGGCTCTGAAGGAAGAAGGAATTCAGCGGATTGTTACACCGGAGCATGAGCGGATGGGCAGCATGTTTGTGGAGCTGGGCCGCTATTTAGCTGCCAAAGAGTAAAGAAAGAGCTGCAAGAACGATATTCAGGGGACTAATAGAAGCATTCCCGCAGCGTTATGGGCGGGAATGCTTTTTTCGTTGAATATATCCGCTATATAAGCTGATCAAAAAAATAACAAAAGCGAAAAGGAACGAAGTTTGGAACTGTAGGAGCGATAGCGACCGCCCGAAAGCTGTCCGTAGGAAAGCTCGCTTCGAAAGCATAAGCTGTATCCGGATTTCAACCGCTAAAAGCGGGTTAAATCAAAGAAATCTGGATACAACAGCGGCCGGAAGTCCAAATCTTCACGGTAGTGACGCCTGAGCCTTAAGTTAATATCTTAGGTTCATCTTATATAAGGTCGATAACCCGTTTCTTCTTGCATGAATGGACAATAGGGGTAGTTTTCCTTAAAATATAGGCAACATGTAACTTAAATTAACAAAGTTATACGAAGGAGGATCTTATGGACAAGAGAAAATGCTTATTACTGGGTGATTATACTCATCCCCGGTTTCATCCTTTACAGGGTGTAGACAAACAAATCAGTGTGATCTTGAATGATCTGATGACCGTACAGTGCTCGGAGAATAAAAAGCTGCTCCTAGGGGAGCATTTGAGCGGATATGATCTATGTATTGCATATAATGAACTATGGAACGAGACCGTTTCTCCACAGCAGACTGCAGGCTTGCTATCTTATGTAAGCGGCGGTGGAGGCCTCATTGTACTTCATACGGGAGTTTCGCTTGCCAAGCGTTATGAATTGGCTCAATTAATTGGCGGTAGATTTACAGGTCATCCTCCATATGGCCCGTTGAATTTTCGAATTCTTGAGCATGATATAACAGAGGGAATACAAAACTTTCAGTTGGATGAGGAGCCATATCGGTTCGAATTCGATCCATTTACTGAAAAAAAGCTGCTGCTTGAATATGAAGTGGATGGAGAATGGCTTCCGGCGGCATGGTGCCACAGTTACGGCCTTGGAAGAGTTGTCTATCTAATGCCGGGGCATCACGAACCTTCGTTTCATAACGAAGCCGTACGCGAGTTGATTTATAAGTCAGCCAAGTGGGCTGCCCGAATTCCGAGATAAGAAGCTGATTGGCTAAAAGAGTGACAGGATTTTGGAAATTTTCAGCTAGTGGGGTATACTTTAACCATTAACTCCGGTTCTCATCTAACGGAATCTTTGGGAGGAAAAGTGCCATGAGTGATTTGTTTAAAAAAGCGATCTCTTTAGGAGTGGGCCTCACCATTGTCAGCAAGGAAAAAGTGGAAAAAGCCGTGGAAGATCTGGTTAAGCGCGGAGAACTTGCTCCGTCAGAGTCGAAAGCACTGATTGCCCGTTTGGTTGAGCGCGGAGATGAAGAACGAGGGATGTTCAAATCGGCCGTTCAAGAGCAGGTTCAGCGTGTGCTTAAGGAATTAAAAGTTCCGGTTCAAAGTGATATGGCAGCACTTGAATTACGTATTGCCGTATTGGAGAGCCGTTTGGCCGAACTGGAGGGAGTTTCCCAATCGGAGGGAACACTGCCGGAAACGCGTACCGACTAAATGGCGGTCCGTATAAGATATGCCGGACGTTACCGGACCATTGCCATGGCGCTTATGCGTCATGGCTTCGGCTATATGGTGGAGGAGCTTGGTTTGAATCACCTTTTATCGCTTCCGCGCCGTTTGGTGACGCAGGAGGCCTATGAAGGAGTAACGCTCGGAGAGCGGATTCGCAGGGTGTTGGAGGATTTGGGGCCGACGTTTATCAAGTTAGGTCAGCTTGCCAGTACCCGCTCAGACATGCTTCCCGATTCCATCATTCATGAACTAGTAAAACTTCAGGATAATGTGCCTCCCTTTTCAGCGGGCACCGTACGCGATATTGTGGAACAGGAGCTTGACCTGCCCCTGGATGAAATATTTCATTCCTTTGAGAATGTACCTCTTGCAGCCGCCTCAATCGGTCAGGTACATCGTGCTGTACTGTTAAACGGACAAACCGTGGCTGTGAAGGTCCAACGTCCGGGTGTTTTACGGATGATGAGCCGTGATTTGGAGATTCTTAAGGATCTAACCGCTCTTGCGGAGAGAAGGTTAGACTGGGCGAAGCAATACGGGCTATCCCGAATGACAGAAGAGTTCTCCAGATCGCTAATCGCGGAGCTGGATTACAGCCACGAAGGACGGAATGCAGAGAAGATCGCGCTGCAACTGGCAGACCATCCAGACGTTTATATACCGGAAATACATTGGGATTATACCTCCGCCCGTGTTCTGACGATGGAGTATGTAGAGGGAATTACGCTTAACCGTCGCCAGGAAATGATGGATAAGGGAGTGAATCTGCAGAAGCTTGCGGAGCAGCTAGTGGAGATTATGCTGAAGCAAATCTTTATAGACGGGTTCTTTCATGCGGATCCCCATCCGGGTAATGTGATGTTAATGGAAGACAGCAGATTGGCCTTAATTGACTTTGGTATGGTCGGAAGACTTAGCGAAGAGATGAAGGATCATCTGGCCGGGCTGATTATCGCGCTCATGCGAAAGAATACGGATGCTATGGTAAGATCTATTATGCGCCTGGGGATACTGGACGAGGAAGCAGACCGGGTGGCCCTTCATGACGATATGGATATGCTCCGGGAGGAGTATTATGATGTTCCCTTCAGCAGGGTAAGCATCGGTAAAGTGCTGAATGATCTGTTCAGAATTGCGCGCAGGCACCATCTGGTCATTCCCCCGGATTTGGCAATGCTGGGTAAAACCATGCTGACGCTGGAAGGTGTGGTCAGCAATCTCGACCCTTCCTTCAGCATTATCCAGATGGCGGAGCCGTTTGGAAGGCAACTCTTGAAGCAGCGCTTCAGCAGCCATCGTTTGCAGCGCAAGCTGTGGGGAGGGGTGGCAGAGCTGGCTGAGAGTCTGGTGGAGTTACCCGGACAGGCCAGACAGCTTACTTCGCTGATCAGTAAAGGCAAGCTGAAAGTAGAGGTAGGCATGCCGGAGCTGCAAAGTTTGCAGCGCAAGTTTGACCGAATCGGCAACCGCTTGTCCTTCAGTATAGTATTGCTTGCTTTCAGCATTATCATGGTGGGTCTGATTATCGGCTCATCACTGCGGGGAGAGCCCTCCCTGCTGTGGGATTTCCCTACTGTAGAAATCGGCTCGGTCGTGGCACTGCTGATGTTTGTTTGGCTGCTGTTCTCCATTTTTAAATCGGGGAGATTTTAGAAGGCGGCGGCAGTGTGATAAATATTCTTTCAGGCGATGCACACAAAAGGCGTTCTATAAAGTACAATGGAAGTGATGCTTTCAGAGGAACGGCCTTTACTTCTTATTGATCAATTGCACTTGTATGTGCGAATTCTCCGTACAGGGATAAAATGGGACGGAAGAACTCGGTGGTGAGTTTCTTCCGCTTTTGTTTGAATATAAGGTATGCCATTGTTCTTGGAATGAGCCTTTTCTAAAGGGCTGAAAGTGTAGGAATAGATTTAAAACCAATTTTCAGGAAAAAAGTGAGGTGGAGAAATTGCCGAGTTTTAAAGAATTAGGAGTTTCGGAAGTATTAAATACACTGCTGCAGGGTCAAGGGATTGTGAAACCTACGCCTGTACAGGAAGAAGCGATTCCGCCATTGGTTCAGGGCCTCGATGTTATTGCCCGGGCGAAGACTGGAACAGGGAAGACGCTGGCTTTTTTGCTCCCGATTATGGACAAGATCCAGGTCGAACGTGCATTTCCACAAGCATTGATCTTGGCCCCGACACGCGAGCTGGCACTTCAGATTACTGAAGAAGCACGCAAGCTAGCCCGTCATACGGGTGTTAAAATCTTGGCTGTTTACGGTGGACAAGATGTCGAGAAGCAGCTGCGTAAGCTGGAAGGCGGCCGACATCTTATTATTGGAACGCCGGGACGTCTGCTAGATCATATGCGTCGCGGCACACTCGATTTGAACGGTGTCAAAATGCTCGTTCTGGATGAGGCAGATCAAATGCTGCATATGGGTTTCCTTGAGGATGTAGAGACAATTATTACGGCGGTTCCATATCGCCGGCAGACGATGCTGTTCTCTGCTACGATGCCTGATCCGGTCAAACGTCTGGCTGCCAACTATATGAAGGAACCACTGGATATCGTTATTAAGAGCGGTTCCCCGATTCCGCTTGATAATATCCGTCAGCAGGTCGTGGAATGCTCGGATCGTAATAAGGAAGAAGCATTGAAGCAGTTAATTGAACGGGATCGACCGTACTTGGCTATTATTTTTTGCCGGACGAAGCGCCGGGTATCCAAGCTGAACGAAGCCATGCAAGCTGCGGGCTATGACTGTGATGAGCTGCACGGTGATTTATCGCAAGGTAAGCGCGAAGCCGTAATGAAGCGATTCCGGGATGCGAAGCTCCAATTGCTCGTAGCAACGGATGTAGCTGCGCGTGGTCTTGACGTAGAAGGCATAACACATATATTTAACTACGATATGCCGCTTGACGGAGATAGCTACATTCACCGTATTGGCCGGACAGGCCGTGCGGGAGGCAAAGGACTTGCAATTACCTTTGCTTCACCGCGTGAAAGTCAAGGTCTGGAGATGATTGAACATGCCATTTCGCAGCGTCTGGATCGTCGACGTTACGAGAAGGATGAATTCGGCATAGGTGAATTCACGGCTATCCAGACGGGCGGACGCCAGCTCGGTAAACGTCAAGGCGGAACTCCTGAAGCGGCACGGACAGGTCATGGGCCTAAGACGGGCGGACGCGGTCAAGGGCGCAGCGGCGGAGCTCCGCGGGCGGAAGGTTCATCCCGCCGTGAAAGCGGCGGCCGGGGTCGCGGCAGAGAAGCAGACGCAGGTAGAGGCAGCGCCCGCAGCGGATATAGCGCAGGTCCTTCCAAAGGCAGAAGCGAAGAAAGTGCACCAGCCAAGACAAGAGTTGGCGGCGGTTATGGAACTTTTGCAAGAGGAGAAAACCAACCTCCGGCAAGCAGTTCAGCCGGAGCAAGAGGCGGCAGTCCTCGTGGTGACTTCCGAGGCGCTTCCAAGGGTAATCCGAGCAGCGGCTATAGCACTAATGTAGCTAGAGGCGGAGAAAGCGGTTATAGTGTAGGCGCATCAAAGGGCAGCGGTTCAGGGAGCGGTTATAATCCCGGAGGATCTAAAGGCAGCCCTAAATATAGAGCAAACTTGCCTCGCGGTGAAGCTGACGGCTACAGCGCCGGTGCTTCAAAAGGCGGAAGTCCAAGAAGCGGCGGCTATAGCACGGGTAGATCTAACTCAGGAGGATCCGCTTCTGGAGGATCCAGAGGGGGTCAAGGCGGCTTCGGTTCAGGAAGTCGCAGTGGCGGATTTGGCTCTGGTAGCCGCAGCGGCGGTAGCGGCGGCGGTGCTCCATCACGCGGTGGACGCGGCAATGGTCCTGGCCGTACAGGCGGCCGGGGTAAGTAAAGGCGTAACCAATTTATAGAGGTATCTTATTACCATAGGCATTCGTTAGCATTTTGCTAATAGCCTATGGTAATAATTGTTTTATGGGAAAGTGAAACCTTTAGGAGCAAAAGCTTGTCTAGTAGATAAATAGAGCTTTGATATGTAAGAGGAGTGTGGCCAGTTATGTCCAAAAAATTGTGGATTATTATCCTATTTATAGTTGTAATTGTTGCAGGTTGGGGTATTGGGAAGTATACAACCCCGTCCCCGTCTGCTTCTCAGACAGATGGAACTGAGATCTCCCAGCAGCCTGATCTTCAGGGGCAGCCCGCTGAATCTGAGCCATCAGCAGTTGTAGGGGATGCTGACAATAGCCCAGATCCAACCGAAGGTTCTGCCTCAGGAAATACCAATGTGGACGGTGAAAATGCGGCATCACCCTCTCCGTCACCAACTGTTGAGAATGAGGACGAGGATGTAGCACCGGAGCCGACGGATACTCCCGTCACTTCCCGGCCTACAACCAAACCGACGGATACTCCCGCCACTTCCCGGCCCACGGCCAAACCGACAGATGCCGCAGAGGGAGGGACGTCCGGCAGTGACAATTCTATAGAAACTGCTGCAGAGCCGGAAAGTCTTGCTGTGCTTGTGAATAAACAGTACAAGCTGCCTAATAATTACAAGCCGAATGATCTTGTATATCCGGATGTTCCTTTTCTGTTCAGTGATAAGATTGAGAAACGGATGATGCGCAAGACTGCAGCTGCGGCGCTAGAGGAGTTATTTGCCGCTGCCCGGAAGGATGGTGTGCATTTGGCCGGTGTGTCTGCATACCGCTCCCAATCCACGCAGACCCGATTGTTCAACAATTACGTGGCGCGTGACGGTGAAGCGAAAGCACGCACATACAGTGCTGTACCGGGGCATAGCGAGCATCAGACCGGACTGGCCATTGATGTCTCTGGAAGTAACGGGAAGTGTGCAGCAGAGAGCTGTTTTGCCGGAACCAAGGAAGCAAACTGGCTGGATAAACATGCAGCAGAGTACGGATATATTATTCGCTTCCCCGAAGGCAAACAATCGATTACCGGCTATAAGTATGAGCCTTGGCACATACGGTATGTAGGGACAGATATCGCCCGTTCGGTTGCGAAGAGGGATATCACACTTGAGGAATACTATGATGCCGTTCCGGTGTCCCGATAGCATATAGTTTAGCAGTCCTGATCCTTGGGGCTGCTTTTTTTAAATATCAGAAAGTATAAGTTTTCAGTATACTTTGCTTATATTTCTACGAGAAACGGATACCGTCCCATTAAGGACGGCAAAGCCGTTTCTTCTTGGCGCTGTCATAGGTTGATTCACTCTTTGCCATCCCGGTTAAGTAGAAGACAACACTAGGGATTCTATAAGGAGGCGACAGATGTGTCTGAACATAATCATGTGGTCAGTAAAGACGGAAGCGTAGCTATGCAGAGGGTGGATGAAGCGTTGGACCGGATTGGCCCGGGGCAGAAAGAAGCGATTCTGGAGCATTTTCATTCCTTTCAGACCTATTTAGGTAAGCGCATACAACTAGCGCAAAAGATTGGACTGAGCGAGGAGCAATTAGCGCTTGCAGCAGAGAAGGTAGCTGATTATCTGGCGAAGCATGAGGAACCTCGAAATAGTGAGGAAAAGCTGCTCCTGGAATTATGGCGGGTCGGCAGCAAGGAAGAACGGCATCAGCTGGCGCATATGTTGGTAAAACTGGCTCAAGAGCTGAAATAATAGGTTGGTAAGGTGAAAATGCCTTCTCTGATTAGCGGAGAGGGCATTTTGTTGTGTATACTAAAGGGATTAAATGGCAAACGCCATACCCTTTCTAATTGGAGAGCTGAGTATGATAAAAAAACTTAGTGTGCTGGATCAATCCCCAGTGTCAGAAGGAAGTACTCCTGCCGAGGCTTTGGTTCAGACCGTCTTATTGGCACAGGAAGCTGAACGTCTGGGTTATCACCGTTTTTGGGTATCTGAGCATCATGCAGCACCTGGTCTGGCCGGGTCTAGTCCTGAGATTCTAATTGCTCATCTTGCAGCAGTCACATCATCCATACGTATCGGCTCCGGCGGGGTACTGCTGACTCATTATAGTGCTTATAAAGTAGCTGAGAATTTCCGGGTTTTGGAGGGGCTCAGTCCCGGGCGGATTGATCTTGGAATCGGCCGTGCTCCAGGCGGAGCCGCACTGGCCACACGTGCACTGCAGGAGAATCAGCTTCGTGATTTAGATCGTTATGAGGAACAAATTCAGGATCTGATTTCCTATTTGTATAACCGGTTCGATCCCGCCCACCGCTTTGCGGGACTCCACGTTACACCTGCTGTACCTACCGCTCCGGAAATTTGGTTGCTTGGTTCAAGCATAGGCAGCTCCTCACTCTCAGCCAAGCTGGGTACAGGCTTTGCCTTTGCTCAATTCATTAATGGTGACGGTGGCAGTGCGGCCGTTAAGGAATATAAGAAAAATTTCCGATCCTCTGAGGTAATAGGAAGTCCGCGCTGTATTGTAGCTGTATTTGTGGTTTGCGCCGAGACCTCGGAGGAAGCGGACAGGCTGGCGTCCAGCATGGATCTTTCCCTTATTTTATTGGAGAAGGGGCATGTATCTACGGGGACACCCACTGTGGAACAGGCGTTGGCTTATAAATACACTCCTTATGACATGTTCCGCATACACGATAACCGCAAGAGGATGGTAGTGGGCTCACCGGAGAGCGTGAGGGAACAGCTTGAAGCGCTCGCAGAGCTGTATCAATGTGAGGAGATCATGATTGCGAATCTGATACATAGCTTTCCAGACAAATTGAAATCACTCCAATTAGTGGCTAAGGCTTGTGGTTTACAATCGTCCGTTAATTTGCTTTCCGATGGGGATAGGTTAAGATAATAAAGTCGTGGACGAATTAAACTCAAGGTGAAAGGAAGGGGGATTATTCATGTCGATTTACAGTTTTGCCGGAGTTACTCCTGCGGGAAAAGAAGTACCGTTTACGGAGTATGAGGGTAAGGTTCTGCTGATTGCCAATACAGCGAGTAAATGTGGACTTACACCACAGTACGGAGATCTTCAGAAGTTGTACGAGCAGTATGAAGACCAGGGACTTGTAGTACTGGGTTTCCCTTGCAATCAGTTTGCCGGTCAAGAGCCGGGTACAAGTGAGGAAGCCGAGGAATTCTGCCAAATTAATTATGGAGTTACGTTTCCCATATTCGCCAAAGTGGATGTGAATGGCCCGGAAGCCAGTCTCCTTTTCGGATATTTGAAGGGCCAGCAACCGGGCTCTGCGGACAGCAGTGATATTCAGTGGAATTTCACCAAGTTCCTTGTGGACCGCGGCGGAAATGTAGTGGCCCGTTTTGAGCCGAAAGAAGCCCCGGAAACGATGAAAGAACGTATTGAGTCTTTGCTGTAGTCACCATTTTGGTTGCTGTAATATAAGTTTGGACCATCCTTTCTTGCAGGCGATAGACCGCTGCTTGAAGGGATGTTTTTGTTTTATAAAATATGAAAGTATAAGTTTCCAGTATGTTAATATTTCTACGAGAAACGGGTGCCATCCCTTAAAGGATGGCGTAGCCGGTTCTTCTTGCTTGAAAATAATGCTTGACGGTTTTCAAAGAACTTGTATCCTTTGAATAGGAAACATTGCATATAGCATTACTGCATAATGTACGGAATGGTCAGGATAATAACGGCAGGAGGTTTTTATACAAGCATGAAGTTAATTACAGAGGTAGCATCGGAAGCGGGTATTGACGAGAGACATCTAGAGCTTTACGGCAAGTATAAAAGTAAGCTCTCACCATCCCTTTGGGAGGATATTAAGGCTAAGCCGGATGGCAAGTTAGTACTGGTTACCGCTATTAACCCTACCCCGGCAGGTGAAGGGAAAACCTTAACGACAATCGGCCTGGCGCAGGCGCTGAATGCTGCCGGAGTTCGAACGGTAGCCGCTTTGCGGGAGCCCTCATTAGGTCCCTGTCTGGGGATGAAGGGCGGAGCTACGGGCGGAGGAAAGTCTCAGATCGTTCCGGCAGATGATATTAATCTGCACTTTACAGGCGATATTCATGCGGTTACGTCCGCACATAATTTATTGTCCGCGATGATCGACAATCATATATTTCAAGGGAATGAATTAGATCTGAATCCGCAGCGAATCGTCTGGAAACGGGTTATGGATATGAATGACCGCAGCCTGCGCAGCATTGTGACAGGACTGGGTGACGGGAACGGCCCCGTCCGCGAGAGCGGCTTCCAGATTACAACGGCTTCCGAGATTATGGCTGTACTGTGTTTATGCAGTGATTTATCCGACTTGAAGAAACGCCTCGGTCGTATGCTTATAGGCTATGACCAACAAGGTCAGCCTGTAACTGCAAAAGCACTGGGAGCGGTAGAAGCGATGACAGCGCTCCTTAAGGAAGCGGTCAAACCCAACCTTGTTCAGACTCTGGAAGGAACACCGGTTATTGTCCACGGTGGGCCATTTGCTAATATTGCTCACGGCTGCAGCAGTATCATCGGTACCCGTTATGCCCTGAAGCTGGGTGAAGTTGTAGTCACTGAGGCTGGATTTGGAGCTGATCTCGGTGCTGAGAAATTCATGGATATCAAATGCCGTCAGGCGGGACTTGCACCTTCAGCAGCGGTGCTTGTCGTCACGGTGAAGTCATTGAAATATAATGGCGGAGTCCCTAAGGAAGAGCTCTATAACGGAAACAGGGTAGCACTTCTCTCGGGATTGTCGAACATGGAGCGGCATATTGAGAACCTCGGTAAATTTGGCGTACCTGTGCTTGTAGCCATTAATCACTTTGAAGGTGACAGTTCTTCGGAAATTAATGAAGTGGTGGTAGCTTGCCGCCGCTTGAATGTGCCTACTGCAGTTTCCAAGGTGTGGGCCGAGGGCGGAGCCGGAGGTCTTGAATTGGCTGAGGAGCTGATAAAACTGCTGAACCGCGAAGATCAACCGAAATTTGCGCCTTTATATGAGGCAAGCTTGGATATTCCAGCCAAAATCAGTAAAATTGTACGCGAAATTTATCATGGAGCGGATGTAGCCTTTTCTCCTGCCGCCAAACGGAGCTTAGCGGTTATCGATCGTCTGGGTCTGCATCATCTTCAGGTATGCATGGCCAAAACACCGTATTCCTTCTCCGACCAACCACGTTTACTTGGGGCGCCGGAGGGCTTTACGATGGGAGTTCGTGACATTACCTTATCGTTGGGTGCCGGATTTGCTGTGGTGATTACCGGTAATATTGTGACCATGCCCGGACTTCCTGCAAGACCGGCCGCAGAGCAGCTTCGGATTGACGATGAGGGCCAGCTTCAGGGACTCGTGTAATTATAATTTCGGTTTAGGGCTTTGCCGTGTTGTATGACGGTAAAGCCCTTTTTGCTATGGATGGATTCTCCAAATGCCTGCTGCTGTATTCAGACATAATGTGCTAACCGCATGGAAAAGATAATAGAGGACTCTTTTAGGGATACTTAAAATTGTGAACAATTTGGGAATATCGAGAAAAAGGCTTGCAATGTGATAAATATCACAATGTAATTTAGTTACAAAGTGAAATTAATCACATACAAATCGAAAAACGTAAATAAAGAGCTTTTCAACTTGGAGGAGGAAGAAATCATGAAAGTAGCAGTCATTGGATGTACCCATGCCGGAACCGCCGCAATTGTTAACACCGCCCAGCTTTACCCAGATGCAGAAATAACCGTATATGAGCGGAACGATAATATATCCTTTCTGTCGTGTGGTATTGCCTTGTACGTAGGCGGAGTTATCAAAGATCCCCAAGGCCTCTTTTATTCTTCACCCGATAAGCTTAGAGAACTTGGTGCAAATGTGAAAATGCGCCATGAGGTCACTGCAGTGGATACGAATCGCAAAACCTTGCGGGCCCGTAATCTAGACAATGGTCAGGAATTTGACGAATCGTATGACAAGCTAATCATGACCACCGGTTCTTGGCCGATTATACCAAAGCTCGAGGGAATGGATTTAGAAGGTATCTTGCTCTCCAAGAACTATTCTCACTCCAACACCATTATTGAAAAAGCTCAGCAGGTGGACAGAATTACCGTTGTAGGTGCCGGATATATCGGTGTCGAGCTGGTAGAAGCTTTTCAAATGAACGGGAAACAGGTAACTTTGATTGATGGAGAAGATCGCATCCTCAGCAAATATCTGGACGAGGAATTTACCGATCCTATTCAAAAGTCACTGGAGAATCACGGAATCAAACTGGCATTAGGTGAAAAGGTTAGCTCTTTTGTGGGGGAAGGCGGAAAGGTAACCAAGGTTGTAACCAGTAAAGGAGAGCATGAGACCGATCTCGTCATTCTCTGCATCGGCTTCCGTCCTAACACAGAGCTCCTAAAGGGTCAGGTGGATATGCTTCCTAATGGTGCAATTATAGTAAATGACTATATGCAGACAAGTATTTCGGATGTTTTTGCGGCCGGTGACAGCTGTGCGATCCACTATAATCCAACAGGCAAGAACGCATATATCCCATTAGCTACGAACGCTGTAAGGATGGGAACATTAGTAGCCCGTAACCTCGTATCCAATCTGATTCCATATATGGGCACGCAGGGAACATCAGGTATCAAAATATACGAGGACAACATTGCAGGCACCGGACTTACCGAAGATGCTGCCAAGGCCGAAGGAATGGATATCGAGAGCGTGATTATTACAGATAACTACCGCCCAGAGTTCATGCCTACTTTCGAGCAGGTTCAGGTAAAAGTGGTATTTGACCGTGAAACCCGCCGGATTCTAGGGGCTCAGATCATGTCGAAAATGGATCTTACCCAATCGATCAACACGGTGTCGGTATGCATTCAGAATAAAATGACCATTGATCAGCTTGCCTTTATCGACTTCTTCTTCCAGCCTCACTATAATAAGCCTTGGAATTTCCTGAATACCGCAGGACTTCAAGCGCTTCCCAAAACAATCGAACGTAAAGAGCCAGTGACTGTTTAATAAAAAAAGGGCTGGTGAACTAACAAACGGCAAACGGCAAGTCTCCTAAGGATTGGGGGCTTGCCGTTTGGCGTTTACACGGATTGAATCAGTAGCGAAGAACCCGCTGTTCTCTAGGATAGCTGTATTTGAGAAGACCCATGCGATTTGACGCATGGGTCTTCTTAAGCTAACATCAAATTTGACATGTCAGTGAAAATTTTCACTTACCTTTTCCAGTAGTGATAATTATCACGTTAATGTGTTTTGACTCGCGTTACAATGGCATAAAGGAACAAATTTAAAGTAAATAGATACAAAAGGAGATAGGAATCATGGCTTATAATAAACCGCAGCAAATTGCTGAAGTCACGGTGGAGAATGGAATTAAAAAAGCGCATAATCCACTGAGCACTGTGCTTATCCTAGGTTTTCTTGGAGGGGCGTTCATCTCGCTCGGATTTCTGCTTGATATTCGTGTAATTGCCAGCGCACCGGCGGCATGGGGATCTTTTGCCGGATTTATCGGCGCCTCGATTTTCCCCTTGGGACTGATCCTAGTATTGCTCGCAGGCGGCGAACTGTTGACAGGAAATATGATGGCTGTGCCTTTAGCATTCATCGCTAGAAAAATTACATTGTGGGAAACTATAAAAAATCTTATTCTAATAACCATTAGCAACTTGGCCGGTGCTCTCTTTGTCGCTTATTTCTTCGGTCATATCGTTGGATTAACCGCTGACGGTGTGTATCTGGACAAATTGGTTGCCATAGCAGAACACAAGCTGGACGATACCTTCCTTCAAGCCTTTATTTCAGGTATCGGCTGTAACTGGCTCGTAGCCCTTGCCGTATGGCTTTCTTACGGAGCAGATAATTTCAGCGGTAAAGTTCTGGGTATTTGGTTTCCGACCATGGCCTTCGTAGCCATCGGCTTCCAGCACGTTGTAGCTAATATGTTCCTTATTCCTGCCGCTATCTTTGAAGGCCACTTTACTTGGTCCCAGTACATGATGAACTTCATTCCGGTTTGGCTAGGCAATCTCGTGGGTGGTGCAGTATTTGTAGGTGCAGCTTATTGGGCAGCGTACCTGCGCAAAGAGCCGTCTGCTGCTCAAACGATGGAGAACAGAGTGGCTGCCGGGGTTAAAAAACACGCATAACAACTATTACAGTCCGATTTTATAAAACATGTAAATAATACAGAAGAGCAGCGATTCACCAGCAGTAACGGGTGAATCGCTGCTCTTCGTTTTTAGTCATTAACTTCAGGAAATTTTCATGACTTTCCATTTACGTCACTGTGCTGGGAACGACTTCGATCTAACTTTGCTTGATGGTTCACCGGGTTTGGGGGCATCTACCCCTTACAGGTAGCCGAATACAGGTTACGAACCAGTCTTTCGGTGAATTAGAGGGAAAAATGCCCTCTATTACTGACCAAAACGCCATAAATTTGAGATTAAAGGGAAAATATCCTCATAATTTTAACCCATACCGCCCCAAGAAGGTATATCCTCAAAATTAGTAGGCGAAATTGCCTCTAATTGCCCAAACGGGGTGTTGGGTGAGGAAATAGAGGGAGAAAACCCCTCTATCACCAGCGTCCATGCTAACCAGCTCCACACAAAGGAGTGTCCCATAAAGCCATGCAATGGCTTATTGGGACACTCCTTTTACGTATGAACACAATAAAATTCGCCGTGTAATGCCGACTCGGGGGAACGAAATCGGATTCACGGCGAACAAAGTAGGGAGTGTTTCATATGATCTATTACCCGGGCATTGAGGGAACGAATCAGTTTTTTCAGGTACTTCTTTACGGAGTTCTCCAGCAACTATAAAATATAATACAGGAATAGATAACTGGGGGGAATGCGGTCATGAATGATAGTGGGGAAGGTATATTCCCGGCGGTGTGTCCGCTGGATTGCCCGGATACATGCGGACTTTTAGTCCACAAGAAGAACGGTAAGATTGTAAAAGTAGAAGGGGACCCGGAACATCCCGTTACCCGTGGAGCGATTTGCAATAAAGTAAGGCATATGGCAGAGCGGCTGCACCATCCGGAGCGGCTGATGCAGCCGCTGAGACGGGTGGGCCGTAAAGGGGAAGGGAAGTTTGAAGAGATAAGCTGGGAGGAAGCAATCGGCGAAATCACCGATAAGTATAGAGAATTGACTGCGGAATACGGCTCGGAGAGTATCCTACCCTACAGCTTTTATGGGAATATGGGTGTACTAAGCGTAGAGGGGATGGATAGACGATTCTTTAATGCCCTTGGTTCAAGTCTCCTGGATCAGACAATTTGCAACTCTGCGGGCACTACCGGCTGGAGGGCTACTATGGGCTTCAATGGTGGGACAAGTCCTGAGGACACGGTGAATGCGGATGTAATCATCGTTTGGGGCGGTAACATCGTTAGTACAAATATGCATCAGGTCGTACTGGCAGAACAAGCTCGCAAGCGTGGAGCACAGGTAATCGTCATTGATGTGCACCGGAATCGAACCGCACAATGGGCGGATTGGTTTCTACCGCTGTATCCCGGGACGGATGCGGCGCTGGCGCTGGGTATGATGCATATACTTTTCCGGGATGGGCTTACCGATACGAATTTCATGGACAAGTATACAGTTGGTTACGATGAATTACGTCAGCAAGCAGCCTCCTATACGCCTGAGCTGGTATCTTCTATTACGGGTATTTCTGCAGGGGATATAGAGAAGCTTGCCAAGCTGTACGGCGAGGCCCATACCTCATACATTCATATTGGCAACGGACTTCAGCATCATGATAACGGCGGTATGAATGTGCGAAGCATCACTTGCCTTCCGGCTCTGACGGGACAGTGGCTAAAGACTGGAGGCGGTGCGTCTAGATCTAACGGCGGCTATGCCGCTATGAATTCACGGGCCTTGGAGCGCCCGGATTTGCGTCCCAATCCGCGGGCTCGCCGGATTAATATGAACCGAATCGGAGAAGCACTGGAAATGACCGAACAGCCGATCAAAAGTCTGTTCGTCTATTGCAGCAATCCGCTTGTCGTAGCCCCTGATGCGGAACGGGTCCGTGCAGGCTTCGAACGCGAGGATTTATTTACGGTTGTACATGACCTATTCATGACCGATACGGCTCGTTATGCCGATATTATACTGCCTGCTACCGCAACCTTAGAGAATACGGACCTGTACAGCTCCTACTGGCATCATTACATTGCACTGCAGGAGCCTATACTGTCTGCACCGGGACAATGCAAGAGTAATGTAGAGGTGTTCTCGTTGCTCGGACAAGCGATGGAATTTGATGTTGAGGCATTCAGTCAGACGGAGGAGGATATGATTCGGGAAGCTCTGAATTACCCCCGTAATCCTTATCTGAACGGCGTTTCACTGGAACGCCTTCAGCAGGAACGGTATGTGAAGCTGGATATGACGCCTAAGCAGGCGTTTCTCGACTCTCTGCCTACGCCGTCAGGTAAAATCGAACTGTATTCCAAATCCATGGAATTAGCCGGTTTGCCGCCACTGCCAACCTATACTCCATTGATAGAGGGGTATGACGGGATTCGGCGGCCGGAGCCCGCAGATGCGTATCCGCTGATGTTCATATCTCCACCGAATCACAACTTCCTTAACTCCACATTCTCAAATGTTGAGAAACATCAAGGCTTGGAAAAGGAGCCTGTACTGCAGATTCACCCCGATGATGCTGCCGTACGCGGAATTACGGACGGAGACGATGTAACGGTATTCAACGGACGCGGGAGAGTAGAGATCAGAGCTAAGGTAGTGGATAAAATGCTGCCTGGCACCGTGATCAGTCAGGGATTATGGTGGGAAGGCAAAGACCGGCCTCAACGAAGCAATGTTTTGACACCGGACCGCCTGAGTGATATGGGCAACGGCGCCACCTTTTTCTCGTCTACAGTAGAGGTTAAGCGGCGATAAGTGTACTGTAGGTATTTTTTTTGTGAATAAAAAAGGAATTAACAATATGTTATGGTGCTGCGATAAAGCGTTAGCGTGAATGCTTGCTCTAACCCCTGTTTTAGGATGATACTGGATGGAATAATGACACATATATTACAGGGGATGTATATTAATCATGAGGTTTTTAGACGCTTATCCTAAGGAAGTAAAAGTATTTTTAATCGCCAGTCTCATAAATGCAACGGGTAGTGCCCTGATGTGGCCGCTGGTTACGATGTATGTCTTTGATGAACTGGGACGCAGTTTGCAGGATGCAGGGCTAGTGATTCTCGTTCAGTCGCTCGGCGGAATTTTCGGACAAATACTGGGCGGATCGCTCTATCATAAGGTGGGTGTTAACCGGCTTATAGTCGGGGCACTGGTGATGAATGCTTTGGCCTTGTTTGCTTTACCGGCGGCAAGTCATAGCTGGATGCTATTTATGGTGACGATGGGACTGGTGGGATTGTTTAACTCCCTATCTCTGCCGGCTATACAGGCATTTATCGGTTTCCGATTCGCGAAGCAGCGCGGTGAGCTGTTTAATGTTATCTATGTCGCCAATAATATTGGAGTAGCACTCGGTACATCCCTGAGTGGTTACCTGGCTGATTTATCTTATATGCTGAGTTTTGTATTGAACGGTGTGACCTCGGCTGTATTTGCTGTTTTTTTCTTTCTCTATCTTAAAAAGGTGGGCGAGAGCCCGCAAGATGAAGCAATTAATTATAAAAAGATGCCGCCGCGCCACGCTTCGAATTGGAAGCTGATGGGCAATACGCGGATCTATCTGTATATGGCTATCGGCTCTATGTTTCTACTCATCGGTAACTCTATATGGAATACAGGCGTGTCGCCCTTTGTTTTCTCGGAGGGGTGGGGGAATAAATTCTACGGCTTTCTCTGGACGCTGAACGGGATTCTAATATTTGTAGCTCAGCCCTTAGTAAGCTTGATTAAACGTTGGTTCGCAAGAACGTCAACCGCCCAAATGACTGCCAGCGCCGTCTTTTATCTGAGCGGTTATGCCGTAATTCTGCTGCTTCCAAGTTACCCGGGTCTGCTGTTTGCGATGGTGCTGGCTACACTCGGGGAGATGCTGATTTCACCGGCAATACCATCATTTATATCTGATCATGCGGAACGCAGCGCCCCTTTTTATCTTGGACTCAGCGGAGGTATCGGAGCGGTCGGCAGGCTGATTGGACCCTTTTGCATTGGGAGCTTATATGATAGCGGAGGGCTACTGCCTACGGCCTGGCTGGCTTGCGGCATGGCGCTGCTGTCGATTGGATTCTTTGGGATTCATGCGTATATTAATCGTCAGGGAGTCCTTAAGAAAAGGTCTGAGGCTTTGATTCTTGTGGATGGAAAAGTGGTATGATAGAGGCTCGATAATGAAGGGTAAGGGAGGCCTAAGGTTATGCGGCATATTAAAGGAGATCAGCTTGTGATCCGTCTGTCGGAGATTCGTGATGCCCGCGAATTAATTATTCTGGACAACATGATCTGGACCGAAGATACCACTCCGGGCCGTCTAACCTGGTGCTCACGTGAGGATTATCTACTGCATGCCCCCCCCGGCTCACAGCTGGTAGCTGTGGAAGAAGGTCTTTTATGCGGATATGTGGGCTTTGGCCACCCTACGGGTATGGAGAGCAATCGTCATGTCCTCGAGATTAATATCGCTGTGCATCCGCGCTGCCAACGCTCAGGTATAGGGCATAGACTTATGGAGACCATGAAGAAGATGGCAGCGGATAAGGGAATCCGTAAGCTTCGGTTACGGGTGTTATCCTGCAACCAAGCCGCGCTCTCTTTCTATACCAAGTGTGGCTTTCAGGAGGAGGGACGGTTGAGAGATGAATTTTATCTAGGCGGCCGATATGTAGATGAGGTATTCATGAGCTTCCTGCTAACCCGGAACAACCCTAATGACGAGCGGAGGGTAAATCAATGAAAGTTGAGTCGCTTAATATAGGCAGACCTATTACGGTTGACTATCACGGCAAGCCGTTGGAGACAGGGATATATAAACGTCCTGCCGGAGGGCCGGTGCATCTGTCGGTTAACGGTCTGGAAGGGGATGGACAAGCTGATCTAGTAAATCACGGAGGTCCGGACAAGGCCCTGTGTGTTTATCCGCTTGAGCATTATGCTTATTGGGAAGAACAGCTTGATAAGAAACTGGAGTATGCTGCATTTGGAGAAAATATAACGACTACCGGCTTGTTGGAGACAGAGGTATGCATCGGTGATATCTATGAAATCGGAACCGCACTTCTTCAGGTTAGCCAGCCGCGTTACCCCTGCTTCAAGCTCTCACACAAGCATGGGGAGTCTGATATGTCCGTAAAGTTGTTGACTAGCGGATATAGCGGTTTTTATCTCCGGGTTCTGCGTGAAGGTGAAATTTCAGCGGACGACATCATTGTTAAAAAGCAGAGCGGATCGGGTGCTGTGCCTGTGTCCAAAGTTCTGCATTTGATGGAGGTCGGACGTAAAGACAAGACAGGTCTGGCGGATGTAATTGAGCTGGACAGCCTTGCAGAAGGAATCCGCAGTAGGTTCCGGGATTGGCT
Organism: Paenibacillus wynnii; assembly: GCF_000757885.1. NCBI lineage: Bacteria > Bacillati > Bacillota > Bacilli > Caryophanales > Paenibacillaceae > Paenibacillus > Paenibacillus wynnii. The sequence continues at coordinate 2,442,501 of NZ_JQCR01000002.1, forward strand.
GGGTTCCTCTGAAGATTGATTTAAGATATTAACTTAAGGCTCAGGCGTCACTACCGTGAAGATTTGGACTTCCGGCCGCTGTTGTATCCAGATTTCTTTGATTTAACTCGCTTTTAGCGGTTGAAATCCGGATACAGCTTATGCTTTCGAAGCGAGCTTTCCTACGGAAAGCTTTCGGGCGGTCGCTATAGCTCCTTACAGTTCCAAATTTCGTTCCTTTTCGCTTTTTGTTATTTTTTTTGTTCAGCTTATATAGACCGCTTATGATTAAAAAAGGAAGCTGAAGGCACCGGGCCTTCAGCTTCCTTTTTTTTTGAAATATAAGAATTTATATGTGCCACAATATAAATTATCCATCCTTCTATTTTTAGCGTACCTGGCGGGTTTAGCTAAGCAGTCGCCATTCACTGCGCAATAAACCGTACACGGCATGGTTGACGTAACCGGAGGGCAGCTTTTCGACTTGCCGAATCACACCTTCGAGTACAAATCCAAGCCGCTCTGGAATTCCCCTGCTGGGTGTATTCCCTGTGGCACAGCGGATTTCAACCCGTTCAAGCTCCATTTCAAGCAGGGCATAATCAACGAAGACCCGGCAGGCGCTGGTCATGTAGCCTTTACCTTCAAAGCCCTGACCCAGCCAATAGCCAATGCCCACAGAACGGTTGCGCCAGTCAATCTCGTGGTATCCGATGATGCCGGCAAGCTCTCCGCGAACCCATAAGCCGGCGGTAAAACCGCCATTATCCGTGGCTTGCTTGATGGCATTTTTGACAAAACTGACGATGTGATCCTGTTCGGTAACGGCATCCACCCAAGGCAGCCAATGTCGCAATCGTTCACGGGAACGTTCTACTAACAAGTATAAAGGGCGTGAGTGCTCTGGTGCCAGCGGCTTCAGCATCAGCTCATCGTCGATGACATAGTTGAACATGCGGTCCCTCTCCTCCCGTACATAGCTGTATTAATCCAATGCTACTCTATCGCCGGGAAGGAAGTCAAAAGGTTCTAAGCATTTCCTGAGTGTTTTGCGGTATGCCTGCTTTTATTGAACAATCCACGGTTAACGGGTATATTAGTAGGAAACATATTTGTGCCCATGAAGTGGTACTAATACAGAATGAAAGGTTGATATCTGTGGAGAACCGTAGCACCCCCTCCAATTTCATTAAGAATATTATTACCGAAGATATCCGTTCGGGCAAAGTAAAGGAAGTCATTACCCGCTTTCCGCCGGAACCTAACGGTTATTTACATATCGGGCATGCGAAAGCGATCTGGATTAACTTTACCTTGGCGGATGAGTTTGGCGGCAAAACCAACCTTCGCTTCGATGACACAAATCCGGTTAAAGAGGATACGGAATATGTGCAATCGATCCAAGAAGATGTGAAATGGCTCGGCTATGAATGGGATAATCTTCGATTTGCCTCTGATTACTTTGATGAAATGTACGCACGGGCTGAACTTTTAATTACCAAGGGTAAAGCGTATGTGGATGATCTCAGTGCTGATCAAATCCGTGAACTTCGCGGTACATTGACGCAGCCGGGACAGAACAGCCCATACCGTGAGCGGAGTATAGACGAAAGCTTGGATCTTTTCCGGCGGATGCGTGCTGGAGAATTCAAGGACGGCGAGAAGGTGCTGCGCGCCAAAATCGACATGACTTCACCTAACATTAACCTGCGTGATCCGGTTATTTATCGTATTTCCCATTCCCACCACCATAATACAGGCGATAAATGGTGCATTTACCCGATGTATACCTTCGCTCATCCACTGGAAGATGCGATTGAGGGCATTACGCATTCTCTCTGTTCCTTAGAATTCGAGGACCAACGTCCATTCTATGACTGGTTGATTACGGAAGCGGAAATGCCATCTGTACCTCATCAATATGAGTTCGGCCGTCTCAATGTGGCTCAGACGATGACCAGCAAGCGCAAGCTGAAGCTGCTCGTGGATGAAGGCCATGTCGATGGCTGGGATGATCCGCGTATGCCTACGATTTCTGGACTCCGTCGCCGCGGGTATACACCGGAAGCGATTCGCAGCTTTGTATACGAAGCGGGGATTTCGAAGAGCCAAGGTCTGGTGGAACTGCAGATGCTGGAGCATTTCATCCGCGAGGATCTCAAGCTGAAGGTTGCTCGTACGATGGCTGTTCTGCGTCCGCTTAAGGTTGTAATCACTAATTACCCTGAAGGCCAAACGGAATGGTTAGAAGCCGAGAATAATACCGAGAATGAGGAAATGGGCAACCGTCAAATTCCATTTTCCCGTGAGATATATATTGAACGTGATGACTTTATGGAGAACCCGCCGAATAAATATTTCCGCCTCTTCCCTGGGAATGAAGTACGCCTTAAGAACGCTTATTTCATTAAGTGCAATGACTTCATTAAGGACGAGAACGGTGAAGTGGTTGAATTGCATTGTACCTATGATGTTGAAACCAAGAGTGGCAGCGGCTTTACCGGCCGTAAGGTTAAAGGAACTATTCACTGGATTGAAGCCAGCCAAGCGGTTCCGGCAGAATTCCGTCTGCTCGAGCCACTGATCTCTGCTGAAGAGCCTGAGTCTGACCCAGAGGTAGAAGGACTAGAAGTCTCCACGGATAAGCCTGAACCAAGTTTTCTGGATCATCTTAACCCGAAATCTATTGAAATCCTGCATGGATTTGTGGAACCCGGCCTTAAGGACGTGGTAGCACAGGATAAATTCCAATTCTTCCGTCATGGATACTTTAATGTAGACAGCAAATACTCTACGCCGGGTCATCCGGTATTCAATCTCATCGTTTCATTGAAGAGTTCCTTTCAGCCGCCTAAACAAGGGTAATGAGCCTTCTGGCGTTACTCAAACCTCAAGGTAAGGACAGGTGTATTCGATGAATGAACGGCAGCGAAAAGTGTTACTCCGTTGTCTAAAGCAGGAGACCGGCCCCTTGTCCGCCGGGGTTATAGCAGGAGAGCTGGAGGTCTCGGAGAAGACGATTCGTAATGATTTCAAGGTAATAGATCAATGGTTGTCCCGGAACGGCTTCGGACAGATTGTCCGCAAGCCGAACCAGGGCATCGTAGTTATGATGAGTGATGAGCAAAGAAGTGATATTGCGGAGATGCTGAACGATCCCGGCACGGGATTATCTGAAGCAGAGCGCCGTTTGTTGGAGGCGCTGAAACTGCTTATCCTCGATGCCCGAAAGGTAACGGTAGAGGAGCTCAGGGATCGGCTCTATACGAACAAAAATGTTATTTATGATGATATGGAAGCGTTGCAAAAACGGTTGGATGTCTTCGGCTTGAAGCTTGAAAACTCGCGTAAGGACGGTATTCAAATCCTTGGCGATGAAGAGAAGCTGCGGGACTTTTTCCTGACAACCGTTATGGGCATGCATTCCAACTGGATACCCGGACCCATTCTTAAAGAGCTGTTCCCGCATACGGATGCGGATAAAGCAAGGCATATCGTGAGACTGGCCGAACATAAGTTAGGTGTGGAATTCTCCGGTGAAGCTTTTCACTACTTGACCTATGCGCTGCTGCTGGGGACGTCTCGCGTTAAACTTAAGTATATTCTTGGAGTAAAGCTTGCAGTACCGAGTTCTAAGTACCGTGATGCTGCAGAGGAAATGGCTAAAGAAATCGAACGATCCTTCGTGCTTCGGCTTCCCGAAGCAGAGAAGGATTATTTGGCCTGGCTTGTTGGCGGGGCTAAGCGCCATGTCAGCTTCTCTCGGTTAGGGAGCACGGACATTTCGGAGGATGCTTCCCGTATGGGGCAACAGTTAATTGCCCTTGTATCCCGCCGGACCGGCCTGCCCTTTGATAACGATATAGAATTGGAGCGCGGCCTTACCTTTCATTTCGAGGCTTGTCTAAGTCGATTAGCCGGGGGGATATCTTATCCGAATCCTTTGCTTAAGGATATTAAGCGAAGTTATTATTATATTTTTGATACGGTGGCGGAGGTTGTGCATGGAGATAGTGTTCTTGCGGCCTATCTGTTCACCGATGATGAAATTTCTTACACAGCTCTCCATTTTCAGGCTGCTTTTGAGCGGCTGTCCAGACATGACGGCGCAGGAAACCGTGTCCTAATTGTATGCTCTATGGGTGTCGGGATCAGTATGCTCCTAAAGACAAAGATCTCACGCAAGTTCGTCTCCCTTACCGTTGTAGACGTGATCAGCGAGGAAAACTTACGGAGTGCCCATCAGGAAACACTGAAAGATATTGATTTTCTAATAAGCGTTATTCCTCTTAAAGGAGCGCCGTTGCCTGTAATAGTGGTATCCCCCTTATTCTCTTCAGGTGATGAGGAAAGGGTGGACAGCTTTATCGAACGCCATATGCGCAGACGATCCTATCCTTTGTTAGCCAGTCTGCTGAATCCGGAACGGGTGATTCTCGATCTACCCATTGACCATCCGTTTGAGGCCATGATTGATCTTTGCAAGCTGCTTGAGACGGAGGGAAGCGTGAGCAGTGACTACGCCGACACGGTTATGATCCGGGAAAAGCGATCGCCCACAACGGTAGGCGGCGGTCTGCTCCTGCCGCACGGGGAGTTATCACACATTAACCGTTCCTCTGCCGCATTAGCCCGTCTGAAGACTCCTGTCCAATGGGGAGACAGCTCCATTGAATGGATATTGCTTCTGGCTTATATTCCTTCGTCCAGAGATGAGCATCAGGCATTGTTTCGTGAGATTGCTGATATTATTGAGGACAATAATCTGCTTAACCGCCTGAAACTTGCTACTCCAGAAGAGATCGTACCGTTGCTGGCTGGAGAGGTCAGGGAGTAGCAGTTGTCTTTTTACCGGAAGTTGCGGAACTATTTCTGCCTCAAAGTGGCTTCCTTGCAGTTATGATATCTACATAACCCGTTCATGCTAAGTAATGAAGGAATGTAGATAAGATACACAAGGAGGAGAAAGCAATGAAGTTATTGGGAGTAACAGCGTGTCCTACCGGCATAGCCCATACGTATATCGCTGCTGAGAAGTTAAGCAAGGCCGCCAAGGAACTTGGCGTTGAAATGAAGGTGGAGACACAGGGCTCCGTAGGTACGGAGAATGAGCTTACGGCTCAGGAAATCGCTGAAGCAGACGGCATTATTATCGCTGCGGATAAGGGTGTAGATTTATCCCGATTTGCCGGCAAGCCTGTTTACGAATGCGGAACTAAGGATGCGGTCAAAGACCCTAAACGACTAATACAGCTATTTGTGGATGGAAAGATTGCTGTACCGGTAGGAAACAAGAAATTAAAATCGGTGGATGAAGCTAAGGCTGAAATTCGCGGGAAGCAAAATCCAATCTATCGTCACTTGATGAACGGTGTTTCCTACATGATTCCGTTTGTGGTGGTTGGCGGCTTGCTGATTGCCTTGGCATTAGCCCTTGGCGGTGAGCCGACTGCTAACGGACTGGCTATTCCAGAGGGTTCCTTCTGGACGAAAATCAGTGCCATCGGCGGAGCGGCCTTTACATTCATGGTACCGATTCTCGCCGGATTTATTGCTTACAGTATTGCGGACCGACCAGGTCTGGCACCAGGTATGGTCGCGGGTTTCATTGCTGCGAACGGCAGCTTTTATGACAGCAGCGCGGGCGCAGGTTTTATCGGGGGGATCGTTGCAGGTTTTATCGCAGGGTATCTGGCCCTTTGGATCAAGAAGTGGAAAGTACACCGTATGATTCAGCCTATTATGCCGATCCTCGTAATTCCGATTATTGCATCCGTTGTTACAGGCGCTGTATTCATATTCGTTATTGGTAAGCCTATAGCGTCCCTGATGACTGGATTGACAGACTTCTTGAACGGGATGCAGGGAAGCAGCTCTATCCTGCTTGCTCTAATACTAGGAGCCATGATTGCCTTTGATATGGGCGGACCTGTGAACAAGGTAGCATTTCTGTTCGGTTCCTCGATGATCGGTGAAGGTAATATCTTCATTATGGGCGCAATTGCCGCAGCTATTTGTACACCGCCGCTAGGTATGGGTCTGGCTACACTGTTCCGCAAGAACTTGTATAACAAAGAAGAGAAGGAAGCCGGTAAAGCGGCTTTGGCGATGGGACTTTGCGGTATAACCGAAGGTGCAATTCCTTTTGCAGCAGGTGATCCACTCCGTGTTATTCCAAGCTTAATGATCGGTGGTATGTCTGGTGCGGTTATCGCCATGTTAGCCGGAGTGGGAGACAGTGTTCCCCACGGAGGACCTATCGTAGCACTGCTTGGAGCTATAGATCATGTATTCATGTTCATCATCGCGATTATTGTCGGCTCTCTAGTAACAGCGTTATGTGTTAACTTCCTAAAGGGCATGAAAGTGCGCAAGTCGGAGACTATCGCTAACGATCATAAGCAGGCCGCAGGACAATAAATAAAAATACAGATAAAAGAAGAGAGTGAGCCGTCCAAGATGCCTAGAACCGGCGGAAGGACGGCTTCATCCTCTATCTGGATAAGGAGTGTAAGACAAATGCTGATTACAGAACTATTGGATAAGAATTATATCGAATTAAACCTGAAGGGAAGTACTAAGCAGGCGGTTATTTCTGAACTGGGGGATCTCTTAATGAACGGCGGTGCTCTAACCGATCAGGCTAAGTATGAGAATGCTGTTCTGGCCCGCGAGGAAGAGGCATCCACAGGTATCGGCTTTGGGATTGCTATTCCACACGGCAAATCCGAAGGTGTTGCCAAACCAGCCATTGCCCTTGGCATTAAGCGTGAAGGTCTGGATTGGGAAAGTATCGATGATGAGGATGCTACGATTATCTTCATGCTCGCTATTCCCCAGCACCAAGCCGGTAATGAGCATCTGAAGGTGCTTCAACAACTATCCCGCAAATTGGTTGACGACGATTTCCGTGCTGCTCTTGCAGCTGCCGCTGATAAGGACGAGATCTATTCCTTACTCTCGCAGATCGCGGTTTAACATCGATCTAAGTAGTTATAAAGACACACCAACGGACGGTTGGAACGTGCAACTGAGGCTGAATGAAGTGTAGAAATACACTTGATTAGGTGAAAACGAGCTACTGAGGCTGAATGAAGTGTACAAGTACAACTGATTTCGGAGAACAATAATAAAAAAGCAGGCTTGGCCCTCCTTACGGATGCCAAGCCTGCTTTTTTACATAAAATCATAATAGTTCTATATCGAAAAACTCCTCTTCAACATCTACAACTGGCCGATAGCCGCCCCTGAAAACAAAAAACCACATAAAGGCGAAGCCTAAAGAACCGATCAGAGCCAAAAACAGACCGAATTGGTACATGCTCTGGGCACCGAGATACTGGAATAGAAAGCCGCCCAATATTCCCCCGATAATACCTGATAAACCGCTCCAGGTTAATGTATACAGAGCTTGTCCGGCTGATCGGTATGGACGGGGAACAAGAAGCATAGTTAGTTGTGTACCGACATAGAAATAACCGCCAAAGGTTACACTGTGCAGAATCTGGATAAAAGCCACCTCAAGCGGAGAAGTAGCACCGGCCATCAGCCACCAACGCAATGCAAACAATGCGCTTACTAGTGCCAGCCATCCCAGAAGGATAGAAATGTTACGCTTCAAAAATCGTTCGCAAAGGACGAAAACCACGATTTCCAGAATAGAGGACAGAAATACGGCGAGGCCCACCATCCCCTTGGAGCCGCCCATGTCTGTAATATACAATGACATAAACGTATTATTCATCGTATTAGGTATCGACACCAGAATACCGAAGAAAATAAAACATAGAAAAAACGGATTGTGAAACAGTCTACCAAACCCTTTAAAAGGCAGCGGGGCAATCCCGATGGAATGGTTGGTCTTCGGCAAAGCAACTAATGCGAGCATTGATGCCCCTATTAAGGCTGCGAATAGATAGGACAATACCGAGATGCCCATCCACTGGATAATCGGTCCGGCTAAAATAGCGGTCAGCGCCCACCCAAGTGAGCCCCAAAGTCTGAAAGAGCCGAAACGGCGATTGGTACCGTCAATATAGCTTAAAATCATAGTATTACTCTGAGCGAACAGTGGAGTCTGAAAGAAATAGAACAAGATCATGGAAATATAGACCATCTCATATGTATTTGCCTGAAAAGCTAGCTGGGACAGGACCAGTGTTCCCGTCAGCATTAGAAGGACGATCCGCCGTATATTTTGATAACGGTCCGTCCATATTCCCCAAAACGGATTGGCAAAGATCGAGACGAACGGACCCAGCGACATAAGGGCTCCGATCTCCAGCTTGTTCATTCCGACATCTTGCAGGTATAGTTGAAAGAAGCTGGTGAACAGCACCATAGTTCCGTATAGAAAAAAGTTGAACCACTTCAAAGACGTGAAAGAAGGTTGCTTGTCAAAGTTCTCCCGCAAATTGGGCACTCCTTTCCCGCAAAATGCCTTGCATTTCATGAGCGGCAATCAAGACCGCTTCTACCACTGTAACATGTGTTGAAAGGGGATACAAGATAAGAGCGCTTACAAAGTTGTGTATAGGAAATGGAGTGGATAATGTGGAAATTAGTGGAATACTCTTAGCGGGCGGCGCTTCTCGGCGTATGGGGGTCAATAAAGCATTACTGGAGATTGGCGGAGTTCCCCTAATTTCGAACATCTCCTCTGAACTGTCGGCTGTGGCGCATACGGTTATGATTTCTTGCAGCGAAAAAGACAAGGACAGCGATACCTACCGCTTTCTTGGTTTGCCTATTATAACCGACACATATGCAGGTCTGGGCCCTCTGGGAGGTTTGCATGCTGGCTTAAGCCACTCTCAAACGGAATGGAATGCCGTGGTAGCTTGTGATCTCCCTTTTGTGACAAAAGAGCTATTGCAGCACATATTTAATCGGGCCGGCAACGCCGAGTCAAATGTCCAAGCTATCGTTCCGGTTGCCGCCAACGGTAAAGTTCAGCCTCTGCTTGCAATGTATCACATCAATGTTCTACCCAGTCTGGAAGCAGCGCTGGAAAATCGGCATTCAAGGGTAATGGAGTGGCTCCAAGGGCTGAATGTACTCTACATTCCAGAGGATGAATTCCCGGACAGCTTCATGAATCAACGTGATGTACTCCTCAATATGAATACACCGGACGACTATCAAACGGTTGTGCAGCAAGCATCTGCCAAGCAGGACGGGAACTCTGAGACCTAATCTATAGCATCTAGGGATTCGTTTAACTTCAGTTTACACAGAAGAGTTATTGTAGTCTTATTGAAGAAAGGGGGGAGCATTCATGAATATGAATCTTTCCAAACGTCAGCGAAATACGACAATCAAGCCGTTCCTGACTCTGCTTAAAGAAACCAAACCTTCTTACGGATTATTGGCTCTGGCGATTTCCCTTAGTATGATATCGACGTTGGTAGGATTGGTTATTCCCATGTTCACCAAAAGTCTGGTGGACGGCTTCTCGATCGCTTCTATAAGTGGCATACAAATTGCTGAGATTGCCGGTGCTTTTATCGCCCAGACTATTGCCGGTGGGATCTCCATCTATTTACTGAACTATGTAGGTCAAAAAATGGTTGCAGGACTGCGTGATCGGCTCTGGCGCAAGTTTTTGGTTCTGCCGGTGTCGTACTATAATGATAACCGCACAGGTGAGAGTGTCAGCCGCATGACGAACGATACCGGTGTCTTAAAGTCATTGGTGTCAGAGCATATTGCCAGCCTTTTTACCGGAGTGATTTCTATAATAGGTTCTATTTCGGTACTGCTGTATCTGAATTGGAAAATGACACTGGTGCTCTTCACGGTGCTTCCACTTTCTGCACTGATTCTGGTGCCGCTGGGGCGCCAGATGTACAAAATATCTAAGGGAATGCAGGATGAAACGGCATCCTTTACAGCAACACTGAGCGGAGTGCTGTCGGAAATAAGACTCGTGAAGTCTTCCGGAGCAGAAGAAAGCGAATATGAAGCCGGAAAATCCGGGATTATGAATTTATTGTCCTTCGGAATCCGCGAGGGCAAAATTAATGCGATGATCAGTCCGCTTGTTTCGTTTGTATTTATGATGCTGTTGGTTGTTATTATCGGCTATGGCGGCATGCAGGTATCGGCGGGGGTTTTAACGGCTGGGGAATTGGTTGCTTTCATTCTCTACCTGATCAATATTGTGATGCCGCTAACCCAGCTAACGACATTCTTTACTCAGTTGCAAAAGGCAAAGGGGGCTTCGGAACGTATTATTGAAACCCTGGCAGCTGAAGAGGAAAAGTATGAAGGAGAAGACAAGGTAGACGGCATAGAGAATGCTATAAGTGTAGAGGGAGTCACCTTCGGATATAAGAACGGTGAGAATGTTCTGATCGATGTGAGCTTTAAAATGCTGCCTGGTGGAGTTACTGCGATCGTAGGTCCCAGCGGAGGCGGTAAAACTACGTTATTCTCTCTGCTCGAACGGTTCTATGAGCCGGTATCCGGTGAGATTAAATTGGGGGAACACCCGATCTCAACCCTCTCCCTGAAATCCTGGCGCAGGCAAATCGGTTATGTATCGCAGGAAAGTCCGCTGCTTGCAGGTACCATCGCAGAGAACTTGGGATACGGGCTTGAACGGGAAGTCAGCCGGGATGAAATACGCAATGCTGCAAAGATGGCCTATGCGGATGGCTTTATTGAGGAGCTCCCGGAAGGCTACAATACCGATGTGGGCGAACGTGGAGTGAAGCTGTCTGGTGGTCAGCGGCAGCGCATTGCCATTGCCAGAGCACTGCTGCGCAATCCTGCTATTCTAATGCTGGATGAAGCTACCTCTAGTCTGGACAGCCAGTCCGAGGCCGTTGTGCAAAAGGCGCTTTCCAATCTGATGGAGGGACGGACGACAGTGGTTATCGCCCATCGGCTGTCTACTGTGGTCAATGCCGACCAGATTATTTTTATGGAAAAGGGTCGGATTACTGGGATGGGCAGGCATGAGGAGCTGCTAGAGAGTCATGAGCTTTATCGTAAGTTTGCAACCCAGCAGTTGCAGATGTCAGCACCGGAGGTGAATAGCAGTTCCGAAGGAGAGGGGGATAGAAAGGTTTATGACAACAATACTGGTGGTGGACGACGACCCGCATATCCGCGAATTGGTGGAAGTGTTCCTGAAAGCTGAGGGTATTGATGAAATATATGGGGCTTCCGATGGACAGGAGGCCCTTCTTTTCCTTGAAAATCAAGCTGTAGATATGGTCATTCTTGATGTGATGATGCCGAATATGGATGGCTGGGAGCTGTGCCTTGAACTCAGGAAGCTGTATGACATTCCGCTCCTAATGCTGACGGCCAAGGGCGAAACCGCGCAAATTGTAAAGGGCTTTGAGCTCGGTACGGATGATTATATTGTAAAACCTTTTGAACCGCTTGTACTGGTCGCACGGGTTAAAGCACTGTTGAAGCGGTATCAGATTTCCGCTGCTCAGAGTGTGACCATTGGCCGCCTCCGCATGAACCGCAAGACCTATGAGGTCATTTCGGGAGACGAAGAATTTAATCTTCCGTTGAAGGAATATGAGCTCTTGTTCAAGTTGGGCAGTTATCTAGGGCAGACGTTGACAAGAGACCGATTGATTGAAGAAATATGGGGCTATGATTTTGAAGGGAATGAACGAACGCTTGATGTCCATATCAACCGACTGCGGGAACGTTTTGGGGGGGATAAGTACGGGTTCTTTATTCGTACGATCCGGGGGCTTGGTTACCGACTGGAGGTACAGGTAGGATGACGCGGGTCAAAGAGGTTGGTTTCTTTCTATTGAACATAGTTTTATTTTGTGTGGCCCTTGTTGCGGCAATGACGGGTGGATTTTTCTTATCCGGACTGATTTACGATCACTTTGGGACACCGTCTTCGGTCTATGTTGCAGAGATTCTAAGAATGGTGATTAGTTTAATCATTCTATTTCTCTTGATGGCGATCATAGGTTACGCTACTCGTGGACAAGAGAGGAACTTCTATAATCCGATTATTAACGCCATCCGACAAATTACTAAAGGTGACTTCAAGGTGGTGTTGGAGAACAACAAACATTTTGGACAGTTTGGAGTCATTGTCGAGGGAATTAATGAAATGGCCGTTGAACTGAACCGGATGGAGAGTATGAGGCAGGATTTCATCTCTAATGTATCCCATGAAATTCAATCGCCTTTAACCTCTATTCGCGGTTTTGCTAAAGCCCTGCGTGATGAGAACATCAGCGCTGCCAGCCGCAAGCATTACCTAGATATCATTGAAGCGGAGAGCAGCAGGCTGTCGGGCCTAAGTGACAATCTGCTGAAGCTGTCGGCACTTGAAGAAGGAAGCTTCCCCTTTGAGCGCAAATCGTATCGACTAGATAAGCAGCTACGGGACATGATAGTGGCCTGTGAACCGCAGTGGCTAGAGAAAGAGCTGGAAGTAGAGGCTGATCTGGAAGAGGTTACAGTAACCGCCTCCCAGGATTTAATGAGCCAGGTGTGGAGTAATCTGCTGCACAACAGCATCAAATTTACTCCTGCGGGTGGAAGTATAAAGGTAGAGTTAAAGGCTAGTGGGCAAGAGGTGGAAGTCGAAATCAGAGATAGCGGAATGGGGATTGCGGATCATCACCTGTCGCGCGTCTTTGAGCGGTTTTTCAAGGCAGACCAAGCCAGAAGCAGTAATGTTGGCGGGAGTGGATTGGGGCTGTCCTTAGTTAAAAAAATCGTCGATATTCACGGCGGTACTATAAGCGTAACAAGCCGTCCCGGTGAAGGGACGGCCTTTACAATCGTTTTAAACTGCCAAACCCTGTTCAATCAACAACCATAGATTATTAAAATCTTCCAGGGTGCGGGGGGGTTGCCACTCATAGGCATGGGCGGGATGATGAAACCGAGCGGTAGCCTGTAGGATCGAGCGGGCCATCGTTTCCGGTTCACTGATTCTTCGAATGTTCTTCACGTCTAGGCCTCTAGAAATAATTAGGGCCATGTGCTTCACAATACGCTCAATATGCGTTTCGATGAGATCCACAGCATCGGCAGTGACCGAGGCATACATCTTGAACATCTCACGATCCTCTTCGGCGTAGCTTTGTTTAAGTTCAATCAGCTTTAATATATATTGACGGACCTGTTGAAGAGGCATTTCCGATTCGGATTCGTTGCTTGCAATTACTATGAGAGGAGCAATAATCTTCTCCTCCAGCCATCTTTCAGTGACGGCTTCTCTTAGAGCTGCCTTGCTTGGAAAGTGTCGGTAAAGGGTGCCATGACTCACGCCTAGAAGCTTGGCTACGTCGGTTACGGAAGTCTTATCAGGCCCAAAACGCCGTAAGGTTTGTTCCGCAGCATCCAGAATTTCAGTCTTGCTTAAGAATGAGCTTTGTTTATTCATGGGCAACAACGGTGACGTTGTTTTTTCACCTCCTGTAAGAAAAGTATATCAGAGCAAATACCAAGTGACAAATTATATCATTTGTCACTTGGTATTTTTAGAATGAGGATACAAGCTCAGCCAGCCGTTTAATTCCGATCTCCAGCTCTGTAAGGGACGCATAAGCATAGGACAGTCGAAGATGTCTGGCATCACTGCGGTTATATAAATCCCCGGTATTAAGCAGCAACCCTACTTCCAGTGCAGCTTTGAACAGCTTCGTCAGCGGCAACGGCTTATTAAGGGATAACCAAATATAGAAACCTCCTGTCGGTCTGTTCCAAGAGGCTAGATGTCCAAAGTGTGTACTGAGCATATCCAACACGGCGTCACGCCTTCGTCTTAGCTCCATACGCAGAACCTCGCAATGCCGGGCATGATAACCCTCCTCCAACCATTTGGCGGCTAGAAGTTGTGACAATGAGCTTGAGCCGTAGTCACTCTGCATCTTGATGTCGGCTAACCTTCTGATCACCGGTTCAGGCCCCACGGCCCAGCCGATCCGCAGACCCGGACTAACCGTCTTGGATAAAGTGCCGAGATGAAGCACCCTTCCTTCTCGATCCATTGCTTTCAGTGAAGGAGGCGGAGGATTGTCCAGCCACAGATCTTGATAAGCGCCATCTTCCAGAATAGGCAACCCTAGTGCCCTTGTAGTATTCATTAATAAATGGCGTCTTTCCTCAGTCATTAGAATGCCTGTTGGGTTATGGTAGGTAGGGATCGTATAGAGCAGAGATGCTTTCGTGCGGTGAACCTCAGCTTCTATCCCCTGGGTCATCAAACCTTCGGAATCCATAGGCAACCCGTACAATTTTACACCCACTGACTGGAACGAATGGATGGAATATAGATAAGAGGGCTTCTCCAGCAGAAGGGTTGAGCCGCGCGGAAGAAGCCCTTGACCGATAAGTTGAAGACCTTGAAGTGCACCGGACAGGATCAGAATAGAGGATGGAGCTGCGTGTATCCCTATGTTGGACAATTCCTTACTAATGGCGGTCCGAAGTTGAAGACTGCCAAGCGGTTCCTCATAGGATAAAGGCAGAGATTGCCGAGAGAGGTCGGCAAGGATAGACTTCATGGTCTCATTGGGTAGCAGTTCCGGGGAGAGCTCACCCGTACCCAGACGAATAAGTCCCTTTGTAAATTCCAATCGGTTAATGGCTTGTATCGTCGGCAGATTCGGATAATGAATACCCTCCTCTACGTAATCGTTCCAATTTCCTGCCCGGTTGGAGTGGGCGTCATTGGACAGAGCAACCCTCGTTCCGCCGCCCCGGCGTCCTTCAATTAATCCAAGTGCTGTTAATTGTCCCAACGCAGAAACAAGCGTGCTGCGATTCACACCCAGCTGCCGCGCTAAATCCCGTTGCGCAGCCAGACGCATGCCTGCAGGCCAGGCACCGCTTCTAATCTTTGCCTGAATATAATTGGAGATTTGTATATGTAAGGGCAGTGCCAATGAAGAGTCGGGTTTCCATCCATCTGTAACGAGTTCCTGAATGGAAGCCACATGATTTGCTGGGTTAGACTTCATGCAACAAGCTCCTTTTTGCCTAAGAGTATATCATGTATTGAATGTCCCATTACATTTGGTTGGGTACTGCAGATGAGATTTGGATGGTTACGAATCGGATCTGTAGAGATAAGCTTGTGTAAGGGGGAATGAACAGATGTGGGAAGCTATTATCCATGGCATTATTATAGCGTTTGGACTTATTTTGCCGCTGGGGGTCCAGAATATATTCGTATTTAATCAGGGGGCGCTCCATCCCAAGCTTCGCCATGCGCTTCCGGTTATTATTACCGCCTCTGTATGTGACACGCTGCTCATTGCTGCTGCAGTAGGCGGTGTCTCGATGATTGTAACGTCGATAGAGTGGATGACACCTGTGTTATATGGAGCCGGTGCGTTTTTTTTAGCATTTATGGGCTGGAAAACATGGACGGGGATTCCGGAGGCTGGAGAAATCAAGGTGCTTTCAATGAAAGGGCAGATCGGGTATGCACTATCGGTATCCCTACTGAATCCTCATGCAATCATGGATACTATAGGGGTTATCGGTACGAATTCCCTGCAATACGACAGCGGGGAACGCTGGGCGTTCGCCGCTGCCACAGCAGGCGTCTCGTGGTTGTGGTTTATTGGACTTGCCGGTGCCGGCAGATGGCTGGGCAGAGTAGATTCCTCAGGTAAAATCATACGGCTGATGAACATCATCTCTGCACTGCTTATATGGGGAATGGCCATTTACATGGGCATTCAGCTAACCGCCAATCTGTGACATGCGCCGAACTGTAGGCGTATGACTTTGGGCTTTCTGTTCCAGAGCAAGCGCCATTTCATGGTTAGCCGGCTTATTGCCAAGGGCCTTGCGGAATAAGGCCTGCATGGCTTCAGGATCCCCTGTCAGCGGACGCACGTGATATTCATCCGACCAGTAAAGACAGGCCTTAATGTGCCCATCTGCAGTGAGGCGGAGACGATTGCAATTATCGCAGAAATGATCACTAACCGGATGAATCAACCCAAAGGTTCCTTGAGCCCCGATAACACGGCGGTTCTGGGAGGGACCGTTGCCTGCAATCATATGCGCTTCCTCCGTCTCCCATCCGGCTTCATGGCAGGCTTCTAACACCGTCTCTAGCGGTAGGTAGGATTTACGCCAGCTGTCACTAGCACTGCCAATCGGCATATATTCAATAAAGCGCACATTAAGCGGGCTGTTAAGGGTAAGGGAGATGAAATCCTTGATCTCATCGTCATTAATACCCTTCATCAGAACTACATTCAGCTTGATTGGATGCAGTCCGGCAGCATCGGCTGCTTCAATCCCTTGTAGTACTTTATGGACATCGCCACCGCGTGTAATCATGGAGAAGCGTTCCTGTCGTAAAGAATCGAGACTGATGTTCACCCGAGATAATCCGGCTTCTTTCAGGAGCTGGGCTTTAGCGGGCAGCATCAGTCCGTTTGTCGTTAACGCGATATCGTCAATGCCGGGGATAGCGGCCAGCATGGCAACCAGCTTCTCTAAATCCTTCCGGACGAGAGGTTCTCCGCCCGTTAAGCGGATCTTTCGCAGTCCAAGCGGCGCAAGAGCTTTGACCACCGCGGTAATTTCCTCATAACTCATAATCTCATCCTGAGGCTGGAATTGCATTCCCTCGGCAGGCATACAATAAATACAGCGCAGGTTGCAGCGATCTGTAACCGAGATGCGGAGGTAATCATGAATTCGTCCAAATGGATCCGTTAACGGCTGCATGGCGTTGCTCCCTTCATCAGTAAATGTTTTATTTTAAATTTTAAAGACTATGCTGTTCTGCGTCAATGTGTGAAGTTATAAAGATTCATTATACATCAATAATTAAGCAGAGGATGATAGCAGTTTTCAATCCCGATGATAGACACACTTTATTGTGAGTGTGACTGCACAAGTATCATAAATTTGACAGTAATACGACAATTGCGGGGAAACGACATAAAATGCTCACGAAAAGCGTTTTCAATGTCCGATATAATCTATGTACAGAGTTATTCACTTTTGCGAAAACAACCATGTACATCGGATCCTAATGGCGGTGAATGCAAACGTCAGGGGAGACCGGGTAAACCTATTAGAGGAGGATTTGCAAAATGACTTTACAAACTGTTCCATCCCTTAACGTGCCGGAAGCTTTTAGCCGCTGGTTAGAGAGCCGTGGACTAATATATCAGTTGTTAACAGACTTTTTTGGAAGAAAACCTGCGCTTTCACTTGTAGCACAATGGAGCCGCAATGCACAGATTGGTGTTGCAGCTGAGATGACAGAGGGCGGCCGTGAGCTCAAGCGCTACCTGTGCAGTCAGGAACCGAAGGAGCTTCCGTCCATTTGCGAGCAGGAGAACAAAGAGTACAAGCGTCTGATGACTGAAGGGGCTATGAATACTTTTGTACCGCGTGAAGCTGCACATATCGGCCGTACGAAAGAGTTCTGCAACGTAATTTCCGATGTGTATGCTTCTGCAGGTATTGTATTCAACAAGTGCAATGGAGAAGCCGACGATCATATCGCCATTGAACTGGAGTTTATGGCAGTGCTGCATGAAAGAATGCTGTACAACAGCTTTTCCGTTCGTAGCGCAATGGAGCTCTTGGACATTCAGGTTGCCTTTCTGGAGGAACATTTGCTGCGTTGGACACCTCAATTCTGCCACAAACTAAATGCTGCGACCAATAGTCCGCTCTATCTTGGACTTAGCCACATGCTTGAAGAGTTTCTGCCAAAGGACCTGGAAATGCTTCGCGGCTGGAAAGCAACATTGGAAAATGGCGCAACCGCGGTAATATAATTTGTATTTGCAAGTTTAAGGCCCGGATTAGGGCCTTTTTTGTTTGCCTTTTGAATCAAGCAAAAAGGAGGCCTCCCTTTGTCGGGAAGGCCTCCTTTTAGAATCTGAATAGGGTTATTCGTACACCCGTTTGCTGCGGAATTTCATCAAGAATTCATATACGACGGGTACTACCACTAGAGTCAGCAGCGTAGAACTAATTAAGCCGCCGATAACAGTTACGCCTAATCCCTTTGAGATGATCCCCGCACTGTTTTCTAGTCCGGAGACAAGTGGGAGCAAAGCACCAATCGTAGCCAGTGCCGTCATAAGGATCGGACGAAGACGGGTACCCCCAGCTTCAAGCAGAGCTTGGCGGGTGGACAGTCCTTCCTTTTCTTTATGAATAACACGGTCAATTAGCACGATCGCATTGGTAACTACAATTCCGATCAGCATGAGTGCACCCATTAGTACGGATACGTTCAGCGTTTCACCTGCAATCAGGAGAGCAATCAGAGCTCCGATTACGGTAAAGGGAAGCGAGAACAGGATGGCGAAAGGTGCAAGACCGCCGCCAAAAGTAACTACAAGCACGAAGTATACAATGGCTATAGCAGCTGCCATTGCAATTCCCAACTGGCTAAAGGTTTCATTGATTTGCTCCGTAACACCTCCGAAGGTAATGGTTACACCATCCGGCAGATCCAAAGCATCAATCTTTTCCTTTACGGCGTTGGAAGCACTGTTAACGTCATTCGAGATAATCTCGGCGGTAACATCCACTTTCATTTTGCCATCCATACGGGTAATGGAGTCTGGTGAGGAACCCTTTTTAATGCTGGCAACATCGCTAACGGGTACAGTAATACCTAACGGCGAAGTAAGTGTAGCATCCAGCATTTCATTTATACTGCCGTACGTATCTTTATCTGTCTCGATATAAACATTATAATTATTTCCATCCAGCTCGACTTCAGTAAGAACAGGCCGTGCACTTACCGGGCTTAGCTTCATTGCAATTTGTCCGGCTGTTAGGCCGAGTGCGCTGAGCTTCTCCTGATTCGCAATGATCGTGTACTGTTCATAGGACTCCGATAGACTAGTCTCTCCATCCATGAAGTTAGCCGTGTCTGCTTGAACGATCCCTGCAATTTGATCTGCCAACGGTTTGAGCTGCTTCAGAGTATCCCCGAATATATTCACGGTCAAAGTACTGCCGCCCAGTCCACCGCCAGCCATCCCGGATAGATCACCCCAAACACCATTCGGAATTTCTTTGGTGAGTCCTTCAATCAGCTGTCCCTTAACTTTATCAAAGTCAGGAGTGTCGCTGTTGTAAGCGACGTAGAACAACCCGGACTTTCCACCTGCACCTAATCCGAACGGGCTGCTGCCTCCGATGGAATACTGCATTTTATCAACATGCTTCTGAGCTAAGATATACTTCTCTGCTTTCAGTGCTTGTTCCTTTATATCTTCTAGGCGTTGGCCGGCACCCGGTGAGAAGGTTAAGGTAATATTCTTCTCTTCCTGAGAGGGCAGGAAGCTAACACCTATAGGTTTGATAAGGAATAGACTTCCTATCAACAAGGCTACCGCTACTCCGAAAGTAATCAACTTATGAGATAGGCACCAGTTCAGAATTTTCTGATAACCAGCGGCCATTCGATCCGGTTTGTCTTCATGGTTATGTTTCTTCTTCAGGCCATTACGGAACAACGTATGTGCCAATGCGGGAACTAGAGTAATAGCCACCAGCAGGGAAGCGAGCAGTGCGAATACCATGGTAAGTGCGAACGGCAGGAAGAGCTCACCCACCATCCCGCTGACAAAAGCGAGCGGAAGGAATACCGCAATCGTTACAATTGTAGAAGACATGATAGGTACGAACATTTCCCGGGTGGCTGCACTAATCAATTCACGGCCCCGCAGCTTTTCCCCGGACAGCGATAGTCGTCTGAATATATTCTCGATAACAACAATCGAGTCATCCACAACCCGTCCTATCGCTACCGTCATTGCTCCTAACGTCATCATATTGAGTGTGATGTCCATCTGGCGCAGACAAAGAACCGCAATCAGCAATGACAATGGAATGGAGATAATAGAGATAATGGTTGAGCGGATATTCCGCAGGAAAATCAGGATGATAAAGACGGCGAACAAGGCACCAAATGCAGCCTTGGAGAGCATCGTGTTGACGGAATCCTCTATAGGCTTTCCTTGATCCAGAAGAACCGTCAGTTCGAGTCCTTTATACTGCTTCTTAAGGTCCTCGATCTTATCCTTGACGTTGTTTACCACATCAACGGTATTGGCATCATTGGCTTTAACGATTTGGATCCCGATGGATTCTTTACCATTGGTACGTGAGATGGAATCTGACTTGCCGATAACCTCAATGGCTGCAAGCTCTCCCAATTGGACGGTCGGAAGTCCGAAGCTGCCTGTAACACCACCTGGTTGTGCCAAAACAGCTCCGGGATCAGCAGTAAGGCCGGTAACAGCCCCGGCATTCGAAGCCTCAGCACCGTTCGAACTCGCAGCGCCTGCGGGAATGATTGGAATGCTAACCTTTTTAAGATCATCTATAGTAGTGATATTCCCATCTACAACGACTGCTTTTTCAGAATTCTCCATTTCGAACAATCCGAGAGGAGCATAAACGGAGGAGCCTAGGACAATAGCTTTTACAGTGTCTTCAGTTAGTCCGTACTGTTGAAGCTTGTCTTGATGGAACTTCAGGGACACCTCTTTCACGTATTGCCCGGCAATCTGTACGGAGGCGACACCTTCTAAATCCTCTAATGCTGGGCGGATATCATTCTCCGCAATAGTCGTCAGACCCTCTAAATCCTGAGTATCGTCACCGGTTAAGCTAAGTGAGATTACCGGAAGCGAACTCAAGCTGAAGCGGGAGATTTTCGGTTTCTGCACCTCGTCCGGCAGAGTCACTTCATTAAGGGCTTCCCGAACTGCGGCCGTCGCATTATCGAGGTTGGTACTATATTCGAACTCAATAGTAATACTGGAGGCATTCTCCAGAGATGTAGAGGTCAGAGTTTTGACACCGTCCACATTACGAAGCCGCTGCTCCAGCGGTTTGCTGACCTCATTCACAACACCCTCCGGTGCAGCGCCGGGATAAATAGTAGTAATACTTAGATAGGGAATACTGATATTAGGCAATGTTTCTTGCTTCATGGTCAGGCCGCTGTAAAGACCGGCAAGCACAACGATGATGGTTAGGAGCCACACGGCAAATTTGTTGCGGAGTGAGAAATTAATTAGACTTTTCATAGGTTACGGTTCGGCTCCTCTCGGTTATATACATGATCCATATTCGGGGGATACAAGTTTCTTTAGATCTCTCAAGTTCTCTGTTAGTTCAGTACATGATTCCAAATTAGACATCATTCCTTGCACGATGGCTCTTCGGGGGTGGGTTACAAGGATTTCCTTCTCTAAAATAATAAGGGACTCCAGAGTGTCCTCCAGCTGCCGTGGATCCATAGTTGTGGTAATACTGAGCTTCTGCTTCATTTCCTTGATGAGCTGCAGCGGATTTTTACGCAGACAACCTTCGCCATCTTCCATCCAACTGGTAATTATAGGATCAGGGATAAGAGGTTGGGGCTTTCCGGCAAGCAGACCGGCTGCAACGATATCCACTAAATTCACGAGATGTTCTGCCATCCGGGTAGTAGATACAGGATTATCCGGTTGAAAAATAACGCGCACATACGAGCTGATCATCCCGTGAACCAGCAGTATTAAATCCCCGGTGTATGGAAGGACTTCTTTGCCGTACAACGTTTCTAGCTTAGCCTGAAACCATTGCATAACAGGAATACTGCTTTTGCGCATCCATTCCGGCACATCTTTTTGACCACTTCCCGCAAAGTCCTGAATTTGCCGCTGCAAGAACTCCCGAAGCTCGTATACATGGTCTAGTAGAATTTCGATTTGTTTCTGCAGTTTCTCCTGAGGGCTTGTGAAAATTTCCTCTTCTGTCTGCAACAGGGGATCGCGGATCATCTGGAAGCAATATATGTAAATGCTGCGCACCAGCTCTTCCTTTGATTTGAACACTAAATACAAGCTGCCTTTGGAAATGCCGCATAGTTCAGCAATCTCTTGCATGGAGGTAGCTATGGATCCTTTGACAGCAAACAGCTGCATAGCCGTTTTAATAATCTTCTCTTTTTTATCAACGCTGATGTCGGCCATTACGTTCTGGACTCCTTTCTGACTTGCTGGTTCTTATTTTGACTACCCAGTCAAAACTGATTATATTATAAAGGCTTATGGATTTCAAATTTCCGAAAAAAGAGGATGCAGTTTTGATATTATTCCTTTTGGGTAGGATTCAGGTAGGAAGAATGAACAACTTCATGTAATATATAATTGTGTCAATTCCGTGATGCTTGTTATAGAAAAGAAGGTAGGTTGTCTATGAGAAGAGGATTACAGACTATAGTCATCATTTTGGCATTATTAGCATTTTATTATTTTGGCTTCGGTATATTCGGTAGTACAGGCGGAACCATCATCAGTATTTTTTCAACATTGACCGTCATTTCCATTAGTTTGGCTATATTCATGGAGAATCGTAATCCATCTACCACGATGGCTTGGATCTTATTGCTTGCGCTTATCCCGGTTGTAGGGTTGGTCTTTTATTTCTTATTCGGACAAAACGTATTTAAGCGTCGTAAATATGATAAAAAAGCTCAGCTTGACCAAATGGCCTATGAGCGAATTGAGAATGACATCTTCCGCATGAATCAGGATTGGTCCATCTTTGACCCTTCCCGCCAGAAACTGCTTGGACTAGCCCAACGTCTGGCTCGAACACCCATATCCTTTGCCTCAGAGACGCGTATTCTGACCAATGGGGAAGAAACGTTCGGGACGCTGCTGTTGGAGCTGCGGCAGGCGGAGCACCATATTCATATGGAGTATTATATTTTTCGCTCCGATCATATCGGCACGCGAATTCAGCAAATCTTGATCAAGAAAGCCCGTGAGGGCGTTATGGTAAGATTTATGTATGATGCGGTAGGCAGCCTTGGATTGTCCAAGTCCTTTGTGAAGGAAATGACGGATGCCGGCGTGCTGGTGGCTGCATACGGGAAGTCTACGTCCTTCTTTTCAAGCCGCGTGAATTACCGGAATCACCGCAAAATCGTCGTTATTGACGGGGACGTGGGTTTTATGGGCGGGCTGAATGTAGGGGATGAATATTTAAGCCGGAACAAGACTTACGGATTTTGGCGGGATACGCACATGTTGATCAGAGGTGAGGCGGTCCGGACGATGCAGATCATCTTCCTTCAGGACTGGATGCATACCACAGGCGAGAAAATCATGGAACAGGATTATCTTTCGCCGAAGCTGCGTTATGTAGCGGGGGATGGAGCTGTGCAGATTATTGCCAGCGGACCGGATAATGAGCGCCGTTCACTCAAAAACATTTTCTTCTCCATGATCACCTCAGCGAAGAAGTCTGTATGGATTGCCAGCCCTTATTTCATACCCGATGAGGATATTCTTACAGCGATCCGGGTAGCAGCCATGTCCGGGCTGGATGTGCGCTTGTTATTTCCGGCCAAACCGGACAAATGGCTGCCGTTCCTGGCTTCGCACTCTTATTTTCCAGCGTTGCTGGATTCGGGAGTGAAAATTTTTGAATATGAAAAAGGATTTATCCATTCCAAGCTCCTGATTGTAGATGGAGAGATTGCCACAATCGGTACTGCTAATATGGACATGAGAAGCTTCCATCTGAATTTCGAAGTGAATGCGCTGCTGCTGCAGACGGACAGCGTCAAACGAATCGTGGCCGATTTTGAACGGGATCTATTGTCTACCCGGCAGATTGTGGAGGAGACCTTTATGGACAAACGCCTGCATGAGCGGCTCTTGGAATCAGCCGCCCGGTTAATGTCCCCGTTGCTGTAAGTCACCCAGTAGCTATATAGACTGAACTAAATAACAACCTCGGGGTGGTAGTAACGAAAGGGAATTTTGGAACTGGAAGAGCGTCAGCGACCGCCTTTGTCTCCGGATTTCATCCGCGGATAGCGGTACAAATCAAAGAAATCTGGAGACAACAGCGGCTGGAAGTCCAAACATTCACTGTAGTAACTACCAAACTCCCAACGAGTAAGTCTTTAGTACAATCTACATCGTCTAAAATGTGGTGAATCCTAATAACTTTTGTGCCTGGAATATAATATATTTCAGCCGAGTAATCTCACCCTGATAGTCATCGAGTGGCAGGCTGAATTCAGCCCCCTCATTATTCCATATCCGGTTGAAATAGCCTTCTAATTCTCCGTAGAGCGGCTGCTCGGAATTCATGGATACCCATAGGTTGTTCTCCAGGTTGTAATTATCCAGATTGCGTGCAGTAAAGTTACTGGAACCGCTAAGTACGGTGGAGTCCCCCTCTTTTTTGGAGATAAAGAGAAGCTTGGGGTGGTATTGTTCCTTGGTGGTGTTGTACCAGCGAATAGCGATCTTGCCATCGGAGCGCCGATTCAAATCCATGGCTACCGGCCGGTTCGGGATGCCGATCTTATCACGGCCAAACGCGTTTTGATTAGGATCAAGCAGCAGCCGCACCTCGGCGCCGCGTTCTGATGCTTCCACTAGCGCCTGGATAATCGAATCATCAGCCAAATAAAACATGCCTAACCATACGGTATCTCCCTGCGCTGCAGCCTTAATATTCTGCAGCGCATATTTGTATACTTTACCTTCAGTCAAATAGCGTACCTGCAGCCCGCCTACGGATTCTGAAGGCTTACGCTCACTCTCTTCTTCGAAACGAGGCTCTTTACTCAACAGCGGGCCGGCGTTCGAAAGATCCGCTGCCGCTTGTTCTGTCCGCAGGATATCGGCAAGAATCGGACCTTGAACCTCTAGGGCGACGTTGGAGTTATAGGCACTGGCATCATGTATATTGCCGGAAGAGATTAGTGCTGACTTTTCGCTAAGGACCACTTTTCGGTGATTTGCTTTCACATTTAGCAGCTTGAGGTATGAGCGGGCCGTAATGTCGGGTCCGTCATTAGCCATCAGATTGGGTATCCAGCCTTTCCCTGACTGTCCAAACCATTGGATAAAGGTACGCCATACAGCTGAATAGGCAGGAGTAGAATCCCGCAGACTATTTACATCAGTTAGAATAACGCGGACTCCCGCTGCCTTCAATTGTTCTAGTAGAGGGTTGGGAGCTGAATTGTAATTGGTGTTAACCTCATCGGTAATAAAGACAATATCCATATCAGGGTAAGCTAGCTTTTGAGCAAGAATCTTATAAGTAAGCGCCTGACTCACAGGTGGGAATTGTTGATCACGATGGGTATAGTCATTAAAAAGGAATAGGTCGATCACAAGAAACTGCCGCGATTCTTCTATAATCTCCAGCATTCGGGGCAATATCTGAGCCTCCTGCTTCCCTAAGGCACTACCATCCGGATAAGTTAAATCCTGCAGGAAGGTGACGTGGTTAACGTTGTACACCGGACTTTCGTAGGAAATCCCCGGCGGCAAGGGTTTGTGAGTCTGGTACACCATTACACCGGTGAGCCAGAATGCTAGAAAAATGGTTGCTCGTAATACCCAGAC
The DNA here is from genome assembly GCF_000757885.1 of Paenibacillus wynnii. Taxonomy (NCBI): domain Bacteria; kingdom Bacillati; phylum Bacillota; class Bacilli; order Caryophanales; family Paenibacillaceae; genus Paenibacillus; species Paenibacillus wynnii. The sequence continues at coordinate 2,467,865 of NZ_JQCR01000002.1, forward strand.
GCGCAGACGGGAAGGAGCCCTATGATTTTGGCGTACAATGGATTTGGATGAGGCCTGATGGTCTGAGTTCATGGAGTTCCTCCTGTACGAGTTATGGAGTACTGTTACCAGTATCCTACCCACTTATTAACTCCCGGAAGCAAATAGTGAAGCATATCTATTGTGCTGTAACCTAAATTAGAGTTGGATGACATAATACATAAGCTTATGTATAATGAGTGTAAATGATTTGTATAAGGTTTATACATTCAAATATAAGCAGCAGCAACAAGCGAAAGTGAGTGAGGTGAAACGTGTACTCCATTAAACAGGTCGTCGAAATGCTGGATATCCCTTCAGTTACACTGAGAGCCTGGGAGAACAGGTATAAAGCTGTAACTCCTGAACGGACCGAATCGGGCTACAGGCTGTACAGCCAAGATAATATCGAGGATCTGCGCTGGCTGAAAAACCAGACCGAGCAACAGGGAATAAGTATTTCGCACGCCGTTCGATTGTTGAAGGCCCGGAAGGAAAAGGAATTGAAGGAGAGTGTTTCTTCCATTAGCGGAAGTCCTCAAGATGCCTTCGAGAAAATGAAACGTCAAATATACAATACGCTGTATGAATTCCAAGGAGAGCGGGCAAATGCGTTAATCGATTTCGGGTTCTCTTTGTACGGATATGATTCGATGTTTCATCAGGTCCTCATTCCGGTTTTGATCGAGGTAGGGACAGCGTGGGAAGAAGGTACAGCTACTGTAGCGCAGGAGCATTATATGACCCACATGATTTCCAATCGCATCTATCAGTTCTTTCATGTCTTTCCTGTATATTCACAGCTGCCGAAGGTATTGGCTTTTTGTCCGGCGGGCGAGCAACATCAAGTCGGGCTGCTGCTGTTTTCACTTTTTTTGCGCAAGAACGGAGTGGAGGTCGTTTACCTCGGAGCCAATACACCAGAGGAAGGGATTCTGTCGATGCTGGAACAGCAGCACAGTATTCGGGTGATTTGCCTTTCGGTTACTGATAAAGGGCTGATCCCATACTGCGAAGGACTGATTCAGCGGCTGAAAGAGGCTTTTCCTGGAATGGAATGTATTGCGGGGGGCAAGGGCTACGAAGCTTCTCCCGATTCCGCGGGTCCAGACTTTGTCATGAATGAGCCTTCAGAGCATTGGCAGGTCTGGTTCGATAACGTGTTTACGGGCTTAAAAAGCAGAGCCTAAGCGGATAAAGTAAATTAAAAAATGTTACAACATACAACCTTCGTGATCACCTTCGAGTGATGCGGAGGTTTTTTTGTATAAGGTTATTTACATAAACACATAAAAAATGTATGATGTCTGTATCGACCTTGTATAAGGTTTAAAGATTTTTGTATAAGCTGATAGACCGAGGTGAGGTAAGGAGGAATGAACTTGGGTAGTAGAAAAGATGCTGCAAAGGTGGCTGTTGTAGGAGCAGGGCCTGGAGGCCTGGCCGCTGCTATGCTGCTGGCTGCAGAAGGATATGATGTCGAGGTTTATGAGAAGCAGGCGGTTGTCGGAGGACGTTCAGGTCAGCTTGAGCTTGGAAAGTACCGGTTTGACCGGGGAGCTACATTTTTAATGATGCCGCATCTATTAGAGGAGCTGTTTACTTCTGCAGGTCGCTCTTTAGAGGACTATATTACTTTAAAAGAGCTTGATCCACTGTATTCTCTGCATTTTGGTGATACCGTGTTTACCCCTTCGACGGATCAGGATCGCACCGCGGCCGAGATCGAGAAGCTGTTTCCCGGGAACGGAAACGGCTACCGGCGTTTCATGGACGATGAGGCGGCTAAATTTGACAGAGTGATGCCGCTGTTGCAGCGCCCTTTTCAATCCGTAGGGGATTATGTCAAAAAAGATGTGCTGCGTGCGTTGCCCAAGCTGCATGCCACAGATACCGTATACAATAGGCTGTCCAAGTATTTTAATGACGAACGTCTTCGATATGCCTTTACCTTTCAAGCGAAATATTTAGGAATGTCCCCTTGGGAATGTCCGGGTACGTTTACGATTCTCTCCTATTTGGAGCACAGATACGGATTGTATCACCCGATAGGCGGAGTCAACCAGATCTTTCAGGCAATGGCAAAGGTGATCTCTGAGCATGGTGGGGTTGTGCATACCTCTTGTGGTGTGAAGCGAGTCCTAGTCCATAATGGTCATACTACTGGGCTGCTGCTGGAGAACGGTGAAAAGGTTGAGGCCGATTATGTAATTATTGGTGCGGACTTCGGTTCAGTAATGACCCAACTGTTCGAGCCTGATGTGTTGAAACGGTATACGCCGGAAAAAGTCGACCGTAAACGGTACTCCTGCTCAACTGCGATGCTGTATCTGGGCGTAGACGGGGCCGTTGACTTGGCTCATCACTCCGTTCACTTTGCAGAGGATTACCGGCTTAATGTAGATGAAATAACCCGTCTGGGCACGTTGTCGGCAGACGCCTCTATGTATATTCATAATCCTTCTGTCATTGATCCAACGCTTGCCCCTCCGGGGAAATCCTCTATATACATGTTAATGCCTGTTCCCAACCTGAAAGCGGATATCGATTGGGATCAGGTAGGCCCCAGTGTACAGGAAGAAATGTTGGAGCGGCTGCAGCACACAGCGGGAATAGATAATTTAACACAGCGGATAGAGGAGAGCTTGTTCTTCTCCCCATTAGACTGGCGCGATCAGCTGAATGTGTATAACGGCGCAACGTTTAATTTGGCCCACAATTTGGGTCAGATGATGTATCTCCGTCCCCACAACACCTTTCAGGAGGTTAAGGGTATTTGGTTAGTTGGTGGGGGTACGCATCCCGGCAGTGGTTTGCCGACGATATTTGAATCCGCGAAGATCAGCGCCCGACTGCTTACCGAGCATGATCGTGCTGCCCGTTCTCGAATGATCGCAGCCGGAATTACATGGAAAGGAGCGACGCTATGAGCCGGGTTGCCATTGTGGGCAGCGGAATCGGGGGTCTGACGGCTGCGTTGCTACTTAGTAAACAGGGACAAGAGGTTACTGTGTTCGAGCGTGCTTCGCAGGTTGGTGGGCGAGTAGCCTTTGAAGAGAATGGGCCCTATCGGATAGATCGGGGGCCGACCATTGTTCTCCTACCTGAGATGCTGCTGAGTACTCTGGAGGAAGGCGGACTGCCTGCCGGAAGCATAGAGTTGCTCCGCTGTAACCCCCTCTACCGTGTCCATTTCAAGAGCGGACGGACGTTGACTAAAGTAGACGGAGTTCAGGAGCAGGCAGCGGAAATCGAGAAATCTTTCCCCGGTGAGGGTGAGGGATTTATACGATTTATGAAGGATATGTCGGGTTTGTTTCCGCTGGGCAAGGCGGCTTTTCTGGAGCGGGATTTCAAGAACCGTAAAGCGTTCTTCAGCCTAAAGAACCTATCGCTGATGGCTCGCCTGCAAGCCTTTAAAAGTCTGAGATCCGCGGTGGGGCAGTACTTCCATAGTGAGGAATTGAAGGACGCCTATTCACTGCAAAGTCTATACATTGGTGGAGCTCCCTTCCGTACACCAGGCATTTATACCATGCTTCCCTATGCGGAGCAGGCCTTCGGAATCTGGATGCTAAAGGGCGGATATGGAGAGCTCCCAAGATTGATGGTGAAGGAGCTGGAGCGTCGCGGCGTCCGAATTCAGACTCGTACGGAAGTTGAGTCCATACTCGTGAGCGGCGGACGCTGCCGTGGAGTTTTTGTTAAAGGGGAAGAACTTCCGTTTGATGCGGTACTGTATAACGGAGATTTCCCTCACCTGGAAGGCTTACTGCCGCAAGGGGTGCTCAAGAAAGGACTCACCCTGCGGGCCGCTCTGCATCAAAAACCTTCTCCGAGCGGGACTACTCAGAAGGAGGAGAAGAATCAATCTAGAGTGAAATTTAAGCCATCCTCAGGTTGTCTGCTCATCTATATAGGAGCTAATAAAAGATGGGACGACTCGCTTACCCATCAGTTTTTTTTGCCGGATAGTCTGAATGACAGCCTTAAGGATCTGTTTGATCATCACTCCATTCCCGATAAGCCTTCTTATTATGTTTTTAACCCGGTTGCATTGGATGACAGCGCGGCCCCCGCAGGGGAGAGTGTATTGTATTTTCTTATACCTGTTCCTAACAAGGGTTTGATCGACTGGGATGCTGTCGCAAATCCACTTGCTGACAAAGTGCTTGCAGACGCAGAAGCCCGTGGTTTTCCAGGTCTTGCGGGCAGTACAATATGGCGGAAAGTACGCACCCCGGTAGATGCGGAGAGAGAGGGCATGTACGGTGGAGGAAGCTTTGGTATCGCACCGGTGCTATCCCAATCCGGTGTATTCCGACCTCAACCGAAGCCATACAACATTGGTGGGTTATATGCTGCCGGTGCTTCAGTTCATCCAGGTGGCGGAGTACCGATTGTCATGCAGGGAGCAAGGCTGGCAGTTCATGAACTAATGAAGGAGATGCGTACACATGATAGAACAGACGTTGTTGAAATGTGAGGAAATGATCCAAAGAGGATCATCTTCGTTTTATAAGGCATTTGCCGGTCTGCCTAGCCCTCGTCGGGAAGCCGTTCATGTCATTTATGCTTTTTGCCGCATGATCGACGATAGCGTAGATGAACCGGAGGAGTCACCCTACAGTATTTTTGAACTTCGTAGTCATTTTCAGAATTTGGACCACGCGGAAGGACACTTTATATGGCCTGCTCTTCGTTGGTTGTTCGAGAACTTCCCACAATCCAGCAAGGACCAGTTCATGCTGCAAATGCAAGGGCAGGTAAGGGATCTATCCTTTACCCATTACGAAACGATGGACCAGTTGGAGTCCTATTGTTACCTCGTTGCCGGTACTGTCGGAGAGATGCTCCTACCTGTTCTGAGAGACGACAGCAATGAAGAAGCGCAGTCCGCAGGTATAGCCCTAGGGATGGGGATGCAGATTGTGAATATCATTCGGGATGTAGGGGAGGATCTGACAAGGGGGAGGAGATATCTACCGCTTGAGGTTATGGAGAAGCATGGGTATACCCAGCAGGAGCTGGAACGAAACGTAGTTAATGACAGATTCATTGCTGTTTTACAGGAATTAAAGGGGGCTGCACTGGACTGGTTTAAGGAAGGTCTGGATAATGTTCATACCTATCCGCCGGAAAGCGGTATGGCTGTTGAGCTGGCAGCGGCTTTTTATGCAGGAATTCTGGATGATGTGGCTGCCAGCGGCTATGATGTATTCCGCAGACGTGCCTATGTTAGTGATGAAGCGAAACTCCTGATGTTTCGAAGAACGGCTGCTCGCTATCCTTCCCCCTTTGGCGGCAAGGGTGCTGCGGCGGTACATTAATGATCAGGGTCTTGTTCTGGGGATGGTATTTTATAGGCGCACTGTTATTGATCATATTTAGCCTTCCGGAAAGTCTGCAATTTTCCAATGGATTATTTCTTGTATTTTATGCTGTATATGCTATGAAATTGATTAAGGACGGTCTTGAGCTGCATATTATGTCCGACCAGTCAGTCATTATCTCGAGTCACGCCCCCCTGGGGTTGTCTGCTGTCCTAGTATGGACGGGCGGAATGAGCGTTGAATGGATCGGTGTCCATTCCGGAAGACTGTTCGGCGTTTATGAATATTCGGATATATTAGGGCCGCTGCTGTTCGGTGTACCTGTCACGTTGGGTTTTGCTTGGATTGCAGTTGTAAGCAGTGCTGTTCTTATCAGTCGTGAATTTGGCCTTTCTGGACATTTACTGTCTTTAGCTCGGGCACTTCAGGTCGGATTGTGGACGGTGATCATGGATTTGGTGCTCGATCCCGTGGCCCATGCCAAAGGTTACTGGCATTGGAGTGCCGGGGGCGGATTATATGGTGTCCCATGGCAAAATTTCATTGGATGGTTCATCGTAGGAGCGATCCTGTCTTTGTTATTCTGGGGTGTTAAAGTAACCCGGTCTGCCGCACGCCGCGGAACACGATTATATCAGGCGATTCTAATTTTGTTCGGATTGCTGGGTCTGCGCGAGGGATTGCCAATATGTACGGTTATCGCCGCTCTGGGCGCCATATTGGCGGAAGGGAGCCTGCGTAATGCTAGAAGCCACCAAACACAGAAGCTTTGATAAGCTGTTCTATCGCTATAATTCTCTGTATTTGATTCGCAGACATTTCCGGTATTTCGGGGCTGCAGGTGAGTTGAAGCCTAAGTCCGCAGAGGGACGGCCGCTGCTGTACATTATGAACCACAGTTCCTGGTGGGATGGACTGTTGGCATATCACGCAGCGCGCACCCTTACGAATAGTGAACATTATTTCATGATGGAGGAGGAACAGCTTAGTAAGTATATGTTTTTCCGCAAGCTTGGAGTTTATTCGATTAATCGTAGCCGTACGGGAGATATCAGTGCGTCCTTACGTTATACGGCAAGGGTACTGCGTGAGGGCGGAAGCGTATGGATGTATCCCGAAGGTGAAATCCAACCTCTGGAGCATCGTCCTTTGACGCTCAAGCCGGGGGTTGCCCTTGTACTGCGTCTTTGCCCGGAAGCTGTCGTTGTGCCGGTAACACTGTATCACGGCTTGTTCAGGCATTCCAAGCCGGAGGCTACGCTGCTTGCAGGCGATCCGCTTATTCATTCTTGGAAAGAGATGGACCGAGGCAGCATCGCAAAGTTATTGCAATGTGCTCTTGGAGAACAAGTGAATGTTCATCGCGAAATGATGGTTAATAACGGGGGATATATACCGGAGCCTTTTCTTCCATTAATCAAGCAGGGGAAATCTACGAATGAGTGGTTTGATGCTCTGCTGGGGAGGGGAAAACCATAATTTTACTTCTGCAGTTAATTGCCGCAGGTCTCCTTCTTCAACTGCTATTTGTCCTCTGGAATTCAGCCAAACTGCCGAAGCTGGGTGAGGTGCAGACGAATCCGCCGATTCCTGCAAGTTCTGCTAACCAAGGAACAACTCCATATTTGTCAGTGCTGATTCCAGCACGGGATGAGGCCAATAATATTGTCCCATGTCTCTCCTCTGTGCTGGCTTGCAGCAGTGAGGGATGGGACTTCGAGGTTCTGGTTCTGGATGATCGCTCCAATGATCAGACTGGAGAACTTGCATCCGCCACCGGTGATCACCGTGTCCATGTACTGGCTGGCCGAGAGCTGCCGCAGGGCTGGTTGGGGAAGTCCCATGCTTGTGCCCAACTGGCGCAAGCAGCCAAAGGTCAATGGCTACTATTCCTGGATGCCGATATCCGACTTCGGCCGAAGGCACTTGCGGCAGCGTTAATTACTGCTGCTGATCAGCAAAGCGGGTTGGTTACCGGTTTCCCCTGCCAGCAGACTGGAACTTGGCTTGAGAAGCTGATTGTACCTTTAATGAACTTCTCTATTCTCTGTCATTTGCCCATTCCTTTGGTTCGGGATAGCTTGGATTCCCGTTTTGTTGCCGCACACGGAGGGTTTATGCTGATTCATCGGGATAGCTATACCCGCTGCGGAGGCCATGTTGGCATTCGTTCCGAGCTGGTGGATGATATGGCCTTGGCTCGTGCAGTTAAACGTTCGGGAGACCCAGTGTCCCTAGTGAATATAGTGGATCATACAGTAATGAGAATGTATCATAACGCAGGAGAAGTCTGGAATGGCTATCGTAAGAACATTTATGACGGGCTGGGGCGGCGTCCCCTATTGCTGTTATCTTTATTAATTATCTATTCAATGTTATATGTACTTCCCTTGACGCTATTCATTTCCGCCTCTCTTACGGGTCAGGGGACAGCGGCGGCTTGGGCTATGTTTGCTGTCTTAGTTGGCATAGGTATCAAACGTATCAGTGACGCGTCTGGTAAACAGGAGGTCTGGTTATGTGTTCTGATCCCTGCAAGCATAATCTGCCTAATCGCAATAGCCATTAGTTCTTGGTGGGGCAGTCTTCCGGGACAAGGCTATGAATGGAAAGGGAGGCATTACCGATGAAATCAAAGGCTGTTATTATCGGAGCAGGGTTTGGCGGATTGTCTTGTGCAGTTACTCTTGCGTCAAAAGGGTGGGATGTTACGGTGCTGGAACGCCAGCATCACCCTGGGGGTAAGCTTCAACGTATTGTATCCGGCGGTTATTCTTTTGACCGGGGACCCAGTACGATTACCATGCCCCATGTTTTCCGTACACTTTATGAGATGGCCGGTGTCTCTATGGAGGATTATGTCCAGCTTTATGAGCTGGAGCCTCGGACACGTAATATTTTCTCTGACGGCATCCGCGTCGATTTGTCCCGAAACACTGAATTTATGAGAGATCAAATCGCCGCCTACAGCATTTCCGATGCCGCCCGATATACGGACTTCATGACAGAATCCGCTGTACTGTATCGCCTAAGCGAGAAACAATTCCTGAATAGACTTATGCTCTCCTGGCGTGACAAGATTTCACCAACTCTCGTACGTGATCTCCTTCGCGTACGACCATTCCTCAGCCTGCACTCCCTCCTGTCACGTTATTTCAGTCACCCTCACACCCTTGCTATGTTTGGACGTTATGCGACCTATGTGGGATCCTCCCCCTATACTTCTCCTTCTATATTTGCCATGCTTGGCCACTTGGAGAGCGAAGAGGGGGTATATGGTGTTCAAGGCGGTACATACAAACTGGTGGAGGGGCTTGTGACTCTGGCTAAACAACTGGATGTGCAGATTATAACGGACACCCAGGTAAACGAGATCTCCGTTGTGAACGGGTCGGTACAGGGGGTGGATACGGCAAAAGGGTTCTATCCGGCTAAAACGGTTATTGCCGGAGGTGATGTGCTTAGCATTAACCGGATGCTGCTACCCGAACATCTTCGTCCCGGCATGAGCGATCGCCATATTGCCCAATATGAGCCGTCCCTATCCGGTTTTGTTACACTCGCAGGTGTTCCGCAACAGTATGATGCGCTCCTGCATCATACTGTTTTTTTCCCGGAGCAGTATGAAGCTGAATTCACAGATATTTTTGAACGGAAGCGATCTCCGCAGCATCCCGCCATTTACATCTGCCATTCGGGGTACTCGGAGCCCGATATGGCTCCGAAGGGTGGAAGTAACTTATTCATTTTAGCTAACGCGCCGTATATCAATGACAGCTGCGATTGGCGTAAAGAATCCAATTCTTATGGACGCAACATCTCCTCAACACTTGCAGGATATGGAATTACGGGTATAAATAAAGCCGATGTCATGCAGCATTACACGCCGCAGGACATCGCAGAGGATACCCTTTCACATAAGGGAGCTATTTATGGAATTTCCTCGAACTCGGTTAGGCAGACATTTTTCAGACCCGGCAACCGTTCCAAAGATGTAAAAGGGCTTTGGTATGTGGGTGGCACTACACATCCCGGAGGAGGGACGCCTGTCGTATCTCTATCGGGAAGACTTGTAGGAGAGTATATTGCAAGTCATACTTAATAAAGCTTGACAATATCCTCTTATTGTAAATTCGTGCACGGGGATGTGTTATAATGAATAGTATTGTGAAAAGGAACAGTATGCTGAAGGGACAAGGTCTATCAGACATCTGTGAAATAGAGGGACGTGAACGGGAGGAAGACATCATGAATCATACGCCACAGGATGCCGTAACGCAGAAGGACAAGGGAAGGTCTGATGCGGATCGTGGCGGAGAATCGCAGACAGAAGAAGGTTCTAACCCCATGTCCCTGCTTCCGTCATCGAGAACGGGAGAACGGAAAATCGAGCATGTCCGACTGTGCCTGAACGAGGAAGTGGGGGGGAGCGGCATTACGACCGGGTTTGAACACTATCGATTTCGGCATAATGCTCTCCCTGAGCTTAATTTCGAGGACATTTCACTGCGTACTGTTTTTCTGGAACGCCAGTTGCGTACCCCATTCCTGATCAGTTCCATGACGGGAGGAAGTGCAGCTACTGGTGCGATAAATGCCAGACTGGCGGAGGCTGCGGAGCGCCGCGGCTGGGCACTGGGAGTAGGCTCAGTCCGAGCCGCGGTGGAGCGTTCGGAGCTGGCTTTCTCCTTCCATGTTCGTGACAAGGCACCCGGGATTCCGATCATTGCCAATATCGGAGCTGTGCAGTTGTCTTACGGATTCGGGATAGAAGAATGCCGCCGTGCTGTGGAGATTGCCGGAGCGGACTTTTTGGTCCTTCACCTAAACGGACTTCAGGAAGTATTCCAACCGGAAGGTAACACTGGATTTGCTGCTCTGCTGCCGCAGATTGAGAGGGTATGCCGGATGCTTGAAGTCCCTGTCGGCATCAAAGAGGTTGGCTGGGGAATTGACGGTGATACTGCAGCCCGTTTGTATAATGCAGGAGTAGCCTTTATCGATGTGGCGGGAGCGGGCGGAACCTCGTGGAGCCAAGTTGAGAAGTTCCGCAACTCGGACCCTATCCGCCGTGCTGCTGCTGAAGCTTTCGCGGATTGGGGTATCCCTACCGCTGATTGCATCACTGAGGTTAGAACGGCTTTGCCACAGGTTGCTCTCATTGGCAGCGGCGGATTAAAGAACGGCGTTGACGCCGCGAAGGCGTTAGCCCTCGGAGCAGATTTGGCCGGCTTCGGGCGAAGTCTGCTCGGTCCGGCTGTTGAATCGGAAGAGGCACTCGATCGTGCGTTGGCTCAAGTCGAGCTTGAACTGCGGACAGCTATGTTCGGCATCGGGGCTTCTGATTTCAAGGCTTTGCGGGGGACTCCGCGATTGATTCGACGTTAGACGGCAAGACTAGAATACAGAAGTAGGGAAGTGCTAATCATAATGATCAAACTGGTTCATATGGACGAATCAACCTATCAATTCTTTTTAAGTCAATCCATTCGTGATTATGCACAAGATAAGGTAAAGGCCGGAGCATGGGATGCTAAGAACGCCATTAAGCAATCCGAGGAAGAGATGACGCGCTTTCTGCCAAAGGGCCTGCATACGGAAGGTGCTTATTTATATTCAATAGTAGAGGCAGCGAGCGAGACCCAAGCCGGCTATATCTGGTTCAATGTTACCGAGGGCAGAAGCGGATTGGAAGCATTCATCTATGACTTTTATGTATTCGAACCCTTTCAGGGTAAAGGATATGGCAAGCAGGCCATGTTGGCGCTTGATGAAGAGGCTCGGGCGATGAAGATTACGAAGATCGGACTGCATGTCTTCGGACAGAACAACCGTGCTTACGAACTTTACAAAAAGATGGGTTATATTACAACTGACATTACAATGTCTAAGGAGCTGTAATAATCCTGACGTGTGGCCCATGCGATACTCTAGAGCGGCCTTTCTGGACGCTCTTTTTTGGTTTCTTATTGCGTATTCGGCCTTTATCTAGAATGCCAACGTGCTTACAACTCAGCGAGGGGACTGTTACGAACTATCGAACCTGCTGCTATGTGCGGACGCGTTATACTGCATTATTGAATTGTAGTTGTACAATGTGCAACTAAAGCAAAAGAAGCTCCTCTAAATGGCGTTCTAGGTGTACTCAATACAACTAAAACACGGATATATTGCGGGATCAGCGGTTTGGGGCATAAATAAGTGTAAGGAATACAACTAAAGTCACAGAGAGGCCGTTTACGCTTCGAATAGTTGTAAAACCTACAATTAAACTTACAACCGCTTGACATCCGGTGTTGCTGGACCCTAGCTTCTAATATATAATGGGTTAGATCGCGTGGTTTTTCGGATGATCAATTAACTGAAAATAGGAGTTGTCATATAAATGGCTTTGAAAGCTGGTATTGTCGGACTTCCCAACGTAGGGAAATCCACATTGTTTAACGCAATTACGCAAGCGGGAGCAGAAGCTGCGAACTATCCTTTTTGTACTATTGACCCTAACGTAGGTGTTGTAGAAGTTCCGGACGAACGTCTGGACAAATTGACAGAACTGGTACAACCGAACAAAACCGTACCCACTGCTTTTGAATTTGTCGATATTGCCGGGCTTGTGCGCGGTGCTAGTAAAGGCGAAGGTCTGGGAAATAAATTTCTGGCTCACATTCGAGAAGTTGATGCGATTGTACATGTTGTGCGCTGCTTCGAAGACGAGAACGTTACGCATGTTGATGGTAAGGTAAACCCGGTCAGCGATATTCAGACGATTAATCTGGAGCTCATCCTTGCTGATTTGGAAAGCGTAGAGAAACGAATCGATCGATCCCGCAAAAATATCAAGGGCGGCGACAAGAAATACGCCCAAGAGGTAGAATTGCTGGAACGCATCAAGGAATCCCTATACAATGATATGCCTGTGCGCAGTGTGGAGTTGTCTGAGGATGAACGTATTATCGTACGTGATCTTCACTTGCTGACTTTGAAGCCGGTGCTGTACGCGGCCAATGTAGGTGAGGATGAAGTGGCGACTGCGGAAGACAATCCTTATGTACAGCAGGTGCGTAAATTTGCCGCTGAAGAGAATTCCGAAGTGGTGCCGATCAGTGCGAAAGTAGAAGCTGAAATTGCTGAACTAGAAGGCGAAGATAAAGCGATGTTCCTGGAAGAGCTTGGACTGCAGGAATCCGGTCTGAACCGTCTGATCAAAGCGGCTTATAAGCTGCTTGGACTATATACGTATTTTACCGCAGGTGTACAAGAGGTTCGTGCTTGGACCATCCGCCGCGGAACCAAAGCACCTGGAGCAGCCGGTGTCATTCATACGGACTTCGAACGTGGATTCATCCGTGCGGAAGTTGTAGCTTACGCGGATCTGGTTGCCGCAGGTTCCATGAACGGTGCCAAAGAACGGGGTCAGCTTCGTTTGGAAGGTAAAGAATATTTGGTGCAGGACGGCGACGTGATGCATTTCCGTTTCAACGTTTAAGCTGTAATATAGAATCTAAATACATCGGGATCCTCCGCGAAGGTAGACTTATCTACTGAAGGAAGGTCCCGTTTTTGCTTTTCTTATATGGTTAATTTGACAAGATGCGGCGGAAAGTGTAGCCATTTCACTAAGTTGGTGCTATAATATAAAGTCGTGTATCCATGTTAATTGTAATGTGGTTTTGACCCTTTTTTAAAATATTAGAAAGTATAAGTTTTCAGTATACTTTGCTTATATTTCTACGAGAAACAGATACCTGAAAGCGATACAGAGTATCGCTGCTTCGGAAGCGTAGGCTCCCGTAGAGGACGCAAAGCCGTTTCTTCTTGTTAAGTTAAATTGAATCAGGAGAGGTGAATTCCCTTGTTGTTGGACCGATTGCAAGCCCTGGCGGACCGCTATGAGAAACTCAGTGAACTGCTTTGTGACCCGGACGTTGCAAACGACAGTAAGAAATTGAGGGACTATTCTAAAGAACAATCCGATTTGCAGCCCGCCTTCGAGGCGTATGCCGAATATAAAAATGTTATGGAAGAACTCGAAGCTGCGAAAATGATGCAGGGCGAGAAGCTTGACGATGAAATGAAGGAAATGGTCAAGATGGAAATTGACGACCTATCTGGTCGCCAAGTAGAGCTGGAAGAGAGAATTCGTATGCTTCTGCTGCCTAAAGACCCTAATGATGATAAGAATGTAATTGTAGAAATCCGCGGAGCTGCTGGTGGAGATGAAGCAGCATTGTTCGCATCGGATTTGTACCGTATGTACACACGTTATGCAGATACACAAGGCTGGCGAGTGGAACTTATGGATGTGAATGCCAATGACCTAGGCGGATTCAAAGAGGTAATCTTCCTCATTAATGGCCGTGGCGCATATAGCAAAATGAAATTCGAAAGCGGTGCACATCGTGTGCAACGTATTCCTACGACCGAATCAGGCGGACGGATTCATACATCTACTTCAACGGTATCCGTGATGCCGGAAGCGGAAGAATTTGAAATTGAAATTCACGATAGAGATATTCGTGTAGATACATTCTGTTCGAGTGGTGCAGGCGGCCAGTCCGTTAATACGACTAAATCCGCTGTACGCGTAACGCATATACCTACTGGAATCATGGCTACTTGTCAGGATGGTAAATCACAGAACTCCAATAAAGAAAAGGCACTGCAAGTTCTGCGCGCTCGTATCTCGGATCTGAAACGCCAAGAGGAAGAAGCGAAATATGCCGGAGAACGTAAGAGCAAAGTGGGTACGGGTGACCGTAGTGAGCGTATTCGTACGTACAATTTCCCGCAAAGCCGCGTAACCGATCATCGTATTGGTCTAACGCTTCACCGTCTGGAGCAGATTATGAACGGGGATATTACGGAAATCATTTCAGCTTTGTCGATTGCAGAACAAACCGAATTGATGGAAAAAGGAGAATAATGCTTTGAAATATGACGCTTTTGTCATGTCGGAAGTGCAAAGCATCCGGGAAGCCTTTGCGGAGGCTTCTTCTTTTTTGAGCCAGTGCGGATGCAACGAACCGCAGCGCAGCGCCCAATTACTGCTCGAGCATGCGCTTGGCTTGTCCGGGGCGGCTTATTACATGGCATTTGCCGATCCCTTTCCGGCGGAGCTGCGCTCCGCTTGGGAGGAATCGGTTACCCGCCGCGGCACGGGAGAACCCGTGCAGTATATTATAGGGGAACAGGAATTTTACGGGCGGAGCTTTGAAGTGACGCCCGATGTGCTTATTCCCCGGCCCGAAACGGAGCTGCTCGTTGAGGCGGTCTTGAAGTACGGCGCGGAGCTATGGCCGGATGGACGGGCCTGCGGTCAGGCCGCGGATGATACTCCAGCCGCGCGCTCACTGACCGCTGTGGACATCGGCGCCGGCAGCGGCGCGATCTCCGTCACGCTGGCTGCCGAAGCGCCGGCGTGGCGGGTCTCCGCCGGCGACATCTCGCCGGCGGCACTGGCCGTAGCCGCGCGCAATGCCTTGCGCCACGGCGCGGCTGTGGATTTCCGGCTCGGCGACCTGCTCGAGCCGTTTGCGGGTATGGAGACGGATATCCTCGTCTCCAACCCGCCGTACATTCCCGGCGGTGACATCGCCGGGTTGCAGCGCGAGGTGCGCGAGCATGAGCCGCGCACGGCACTGGACGGCGGCGAGGACGGGCTGGACCCGTACCGCCGCATGATGGAGCAGCTCACGCTGCTCCCGGCTCCGCCGCGGCTGGTCGGCTTCGAGCTCGGCCTCGGCCAGGCGGAGCAGGTAGCCGGCCTGCTTGCGGCGGCCGGTCACTGGAGTGAGATCGTTACGATTAACGATCTCGCTGGAATTCCACGGCATGTGCTTGGAATATCACGCTAATTCTTACAGAATCAGTGGAATTGTATTCTTGCTTCCCCTTCCCTTACAATGAAAACAACGGCTTTAGGTACAAATATGTGCCGAAAAGGCCAATACAGAGAGCAAGGAGGCAGAGCATGCTCCAAAAAATTAAAAAAGTAGACGGCGTGATTGTCGTTATTCTCGTATTGTTAATGGCCGTCAGCATCTTTGCCATTTATAGTGTTACTCATGGCAGGGACAAGCTGGACGGCTTCCAGATTCGGATGATCAAGTTTTATGTGCTCGGATTTGTTGCCTTTCTGGGATTGACCTTTGTCGACTACCGCATCCTAGTGAAATACGGCTTATATGCCTATATATCAGGTGTTGCCTTGCTGATCCTTGTCAGCTTTATCGGAACAGAACAAAACGGGGCCCAGGGCTGGATAAAATTCGGTTCCATTGGTCTTCAGCCCGCAGAATTGTTTAAGCTGGTTCTGATTCTTTTCTTGGCGGCGGTCCTTTATCGTAAAAATAAACATAAGTTGTCCTTTTGGGGTGACATAATACCGCTGGGGTTAATCACTCTACTACCCTTTTTGGTGGTCATTTCTCAGAATGACTTGGGTAACGCGTTATCCTACATTGTGATTCTAATTGGGCTACTATGGATTGGGAACATTAAATTTTCGCATGCGCTTATCGGCTTGCTGGTCATGGCGAGTGCGGCTACTGCTGGAATTATGAGCTATATTCATTTTCATGATGACATTAAGACGTTTCTTACAGATATCAACCGATCTCACTGGATAGAGCGCTTTGATCCATGGCTTGTACCGGATAAGGCCACTGCCAAAGCCAGCTATCATACTAAAAATGCTAAACTGGCTATTGCTTCAGGAGGGATGAGCGGGGAAGGTTATATGGAGGGTACTTCCGTGCAAACGGATCGAGTGCCATACACTTACTCTGACTCTATCTTTGTGCAGATTGCCGAAGAGTTCGGCTTTGTCGGATCGGCGGCGGTGCTGCTGCTGTATTTTATATTGATTCACCGAATGATTCTAATTGCCCTTGAATGCAGGGATCGAAGTGGGCCTTTTTTGATCGTCGGCGTTGTCGCGATGATGCTTTATCAAATCTTTGAGAATATCGGCGCATTTATTGGCCTGATGCCGTTAACGGGAATCACTTTACCCTTCATCAGTTACGGAGGGACCTCGCTGCTTATTAATATGGCCAGCATCGGCCTGGTGATGAGCGTCAAG
Source organism: Paenibacillus wynnii (assembly GCF_000757885.1). Lineage (NCBI taxonomy): Bacteria > Bacillati > Bacillota > Bacilli > Caryophanales > Paenibacillaceae > Paenibacillus > Paenibacillus wynnii. Next base: position 2,484,299 of record NZ_JQCR01000002.1, read on the forward strand.
CTTCATGGTCAAGAGGTGGAAGAGGACCTTCCTAAGAAGTCTGTTTACTCGGCTCCAGGCAAGCAGATGTAACTTATGACCCATATTTGAATCTAAAACCGTCAGACAATCCATAGGGTTGCACTGGCGGTTTTTTTTGCACAAATAAGAAACTACTTTCCTTGGCAGGTATTTATTGTATTCCCGTCTTCCAATCATTTACAATAGAACTACAGCTCACCCGTGCGATGATTTGCATGCAAGCTAGTCGAGGTCAAGGAGACACATAACCATGCTTGAGAAGATCAAAAAAGTGGATGGGGTTATCGTGGTAATCCTTGTTTTACTTATGGCAGTGAGTATTACCTCTATTTATAGTGTGACTGCTGGAACGGAGTTAAACGGTTCTCATATTCAAATGTTGAAATATTATGGATTGGGCTTTATCGCTTTTATTGGATTGTCGTTCGTAGATTATAGGCTGCTATTAAAAAATGCATTTTATATCTATATGTTTGGAATAGGATTATTGGTGCTGGTCAGCTTTACCGAAAGTAAAAACGGCGCCAAGGGCTGGTTGGAATTGCCCGTGGTTCATCTGAGTCTTCAACCTGCGGAGCTATTCAAGCTCATATTAATTCTTTTATTAGCCTCACTGCTGATTTGGAAAAACAAAGATAAGCTTACCTTTTGGCGGGATATTGTCCCCCTTACCTTAATTACACTTGTTCCCTTTGGGATCGTAATTTTACAAAATGATCTGGGTAACGCCTTGAGCTATGCTGTTATTTTGATGGGAGTGCTGTGGATCGGCAATATTAAGTTTTCGCATGCCTTAATCGGATTGGTGCTTATCGGAGGTTCTGCTTTTGCGGGAATCACCAGCTATATTCAATATCATGATCAGGCAGTTAGCTTCTTAGAGGATAAGATCGGCCGTGATCATTTGGTGAAACGCTTTGATCCGTGGCTGGTTCCTGAATTGGCCTCAAAGGATGCCAGCTACCATACTAAAAATGCCCAACTGGCTATTGCTTCAGGTGGAATGGTCGGAGAGGGATATATGGAAGGAACGTCCGTACAGGCTGGCAAAGTTCCTTATACATATTCGGATGCTATCTTTGTGCAGATTGCCGAGGAATTTGGGTTTCTGGGTTCTGCGGGAGTGCTGCTACTATTTTTTATCCTAATCCATCGGATGGTTCTAATTGCGCTAGAGTGCAAGCAGCGAGGAGGGCCCTTTATTATTGTGGGGGTTGTGGCTATGCTGCTGTACCAGATCCTTGAAAATATCGGTGCCTTTATCGGTCTGATGCCGCTGACAGGTATTACTTTGCCTTTTATAAGTTTCGGCGGTACGTCTATATTAATCAATATGTCCAGTATGGGTATCGTCATGAGCGTTCATTTGTACGGAGGGGAAGAAGAGGATGATTTACCGGTGTACCCTCGCTATTCACCTCCTCCCAAACTTCTCTAATTTCAAAATTTAATAGATTGCTAGGTTTGCAGTCTCTCTCTCCCGGGCATACTACTCACATGAGAGTGTTGAGGGAGAGGGGTTATTCAGATGAACTTTGAGGAACGTAGTGTAGGGGATTCCCTGCGTGTAACTGTAAAGTATACTGCCATTTTAATTTGTTTTTTTATGATTCTTATGATGGCCTGGGAAGGGCAAAAGACAGATGCTGCCGTTGCGGAGGTTTCGATTCCGCAGGAATCCATCCGGTTGCGTATTTTGGCAAATTCTGACGGTGCACAGGACCAATTAGTTAAACGTCAAATTCGTAATGCTGTTGTAGAACAGATGAATCAATGGGTATCTGAATTGGAGGATCCACAAAGCCTGGAGCAGGCGCGTACTCTAATTAGAGGGCATTTGCCTGAATTAAACGCACTCGTGGGTACGGAGTTGAAATCGCGTGGTATAAATTATTCCTACAACGTTGAGCTTGGAGTGGTTCCTTTTCCAACTAAAATGTACGGTGGCACCGTCTACCCAGCGGGTGATTATGAGGCTGTAAGAGTTACCTTAGGGGCAGGAAAAGGGCAAAATTGGTGGTGCGTGCTGTTTCCGCCGCTATGCTTTATTGATGCCGGTTCAGGAGATGCAGCTGCTGCGAAGGATAGCAAGAAGGTTTCCGCATCGGCCTCTGAAGGGTCGAATGGAAAATCGGTCGCAGGGAAGGTAGTCAAAACGGGAGGGGCGGTCAGTGATGCAGACGCTCAAACGTCTGAGGAGCCTGAGGTGCGCTTCTTCGTCTGGGAGCTGCTGCAAAAAATCGGGAGATGGTTCAGCAGTTTATGGGGATAAATGAATGCCTTATCCTCTGAAAAGGCATGTTGTTTTGACCCTTTCTATGATACTATTTCAGAAGCGGATTAACGCGGCTCCACGTGGTGGGGCCGTTTCTTCTTGTCCAAAACAACGACCTTGCAGAAAGTTAGTGATATTTATGGATAACAATCATGAAGAATCTCTGTTCGCTGTTCAGCGCCGGAGTGGAGATATAAGAACAACAGTCTATTGGGAGCTAAGCTCCACGAAGGATATAGCGGAGACTTCTGCTGATATTCAACGGGTGGATCAAAGGGACATTGCTGAGGCTGCAGCTATGCTTCGTAATGGCGGCACAGTAGCCTTTCCTACGGAGACCGTCTATGGTCTCGGGGCCGATGCCCGGAATACAGGGGCTGTAGAAGCGGTTTTTGCTGCCAAAGGACGTCCATCTGATAATCCTCTTATCGTGCATATTGCGGACCTCGATGCACTGGATGAATTAGTGACAGAGGTGCATCCGGTTGCTGTAGCATTGATGGAAGCATACTGGCCCGGACCGCTGACGCTGGTGCTTCCGCTCCGGCCGGGCGTATTGTCCCCGCTGGTAAGTGCGGGCTTAGATACGGTTGGTGTGCGGATACCCGATCATCCGGTTGCTCGGGCGCTGATCCGTGCATCCGGCTGTCCTGTAGCTGCGCCGAGTGCCAATCGCTCCGGCCGGCCAAGCCCGACTCTTGCATCCCATGTATTGGAAGACCTTTCCGGATATATCGGAGGTGTTCTGGACGGCGGTGCCGCAGGTGTCGGCTTAGAATCGACAGTAGTGCAGGTTCAGCCTGACGGCTCCGTTTCAATTCTTCGCCCCGGCGGGATAACCGCTGAGCAATTGTCTGCGGTCAGCGGTGCAGGCACGGTCGACAATACATCTGCGGAAGCCTTGGACTTCACGCCAAAGTCTGCTGCCCCGGTCTCACCGGGGACAGCAGACTTAAATGCCGCAGACGGGGAGTTCCCGGCCTCCGCTGCTACAGACAAGAACCCGGCGCCGCGCGCGCCGGGCATGAAGTACACGCACTACGCCCCGCGCGGCTGGCTTGGCGTAGTGGACGGCTCTTCGCCGCTTCGCGTAGCGGAAAGAGCCGCAAGCCTGCTGCAGGCTGCGCAGCTGAACGGCGAGATCACGGGCCTGCTCCTCTTCGATGAGCATATCGCCCTGTATCCCGCCGCTCCCGCAGCCTGCGTCACTTCCCTCGGCTCGTTAGACTCGCCGGAGGAAGCTGCCCGCTCCCTATATGCCGCGTTGCGGCGCTTCGATGAAGCGGGAGCGACTTACATTCTGGCCGAGGCCTGTCCGGTTACCGGCCTCGGTGCAGCCATTATGAACCGGCTGATGAAAGCCGCCGGTGGTACCCTAATCGACGCAGGTTGACATCTGCGTCCGCTGCAAATCTACCTTTAGTGTTCCCATAATATTGTCCTCGGCGTTTCCTGAGTTTCCCTTAGTCTTCCACTATCGAAATCAGACATTCATTCCAATCCCACCGAACGACTTTTCCAATCTGGCATGATTGCACCCTTGTCCGCATATCGTGGTTGTACAGGATATATGGGACATGGGGGTATGGGCATGGGTGTGGTGGAAGTATATGCCGGGTCGGGGCAGATCATAACAATTGCTATTATGGCGGTTGCTCTGGGGCTGGACGCTTTTTCGCTGGGCGTTGGTATCGGGATGAAGGGCATCCGTCTTCTGCATGTGCTGCAATTGAGCCTGTTCGTTGCCTTTTTTCACGTATTAATGCCTCTTTTTGGGTTGGTTACGGGGGATTACGTAGGACAATTATTGGGACAGGTAACACAATATGCAGCTGGAGGGCTCTTGCTTTTACTTGGAGGGCATATGATATTTAATTCCTTTCGTCCCGGTGACTCGGGGGGTCTGCAGGCTGTGGATCACCGCTCGCTTTGGGGGATGCTTCTGATTTCACTGAGTGTTAGTGTGGATTCCTTTTCCGTGGGGGTGTCATTGGGGATGTTCGTACAACATATCCTTTTGACAGTGCTGACCTTTGGGGCCTGCGGGGGATTGATGTCTATGGTGGGCTTGCTACTGGGGCGGCGTGTCAGTCGGGGTCTTGGAGATTATGGAGAAGCGATCGGCGGAGCGATCCTGCTGGGGTTTGGTTTGCTGTTCATCTTTTGATACAATAACTACATATTATATAAATCAGGAGGTGGATAAGCATGCTGCATATTTTATTCGTCTGCACCGGGAATACTTGCCGTAGTCCTATGGCTGAAGGCCTGTTGCGCAAACTCGCGCGGGAGCGGGGGGTTGACCTGGAAGTGCGGTCTGCGGGTGTATCCGCCATTACAGGAACCTCCGTTTCCAGACATGCCGCTGCTATATTGCGTGATGAAGGAATTAATGACGTTTCAACGTCTTCGCAGCTCAGCGAAGCTTTGGTCTCATGGGCTGATCTGGTGCTTACGCTTACCGGTGGACATAAACGGCATGTGCTACAGCATTTTCCCGGTACAGTATCCAAGACGCATACATTGAAGGAATATGTTGGAGATGAAGATGTCGTGGGCAAAGACCTACAGGAGCTGGATAGCTTGTATGCTCAAGCTGAACTGGAGATCTCATTGGGCGGTGATCCGGACCCGGTTGATTTACAGCGAATTATTGAAATACGTCAGCGGATACCGAGCTTTGATATCTCGGACCCTTTTGGCGGCTCGCTTGATGATTATGAGATCACTGCTGCTGAGATTCGTACAGCGCTGCATCAGTTGCTCGATAAGCTGGAAGTCCCGCGTTTATAATTGCCATCCGGTAGGTGGTTGCTTTTCACTTAGCTTTGTTTTAAGATAAGATTACAAATATCGGTTCCGATGTAACTGGCGACAACTGTGGATCAAACCACGATGGAGCATCGGAATAAACGGCCGGTCGCCTGGGCAAAAGAGCAAATCCGCAGCTACCTGCGGACTGCTCTTTTTTGTTTAAAATCTATAGATAACTAAGCTTTAACTCGTAAGGAGGAAAGGCGATGAATGAAGTCGTAAGGAAAGAATTGTCACTGTTTGAGGAAACCCTCTCTGTACTTAGAGAGCTAGCAGCTGTTGGGAAATTAGGTCATGGTAAGGTTGTTGTCGTCGGTGTGAGTACCAGTGAGGTCGCAGGTGTCCGTATTGGCACGGGCGGTGCACTCGAGGTGGCGGAGCAGTTGCTTAAGGGTGTGCGTCAGGCTTCGGAGGAATTTGGCTTTCATCCGGTATACCAGTGCTGTGAGCATTTGAACCGCGCACTCGTGATGGAACGTTCCTTGCTTGTCTCGCTCGGATTAAATGAAGTAACAGCCGTTCCCATACCTGGGGCAGGAGGTTCAATGGCTGCAGCAGCTTATAGTTCCATGGATGATCCGGTGCTTGCAGAAACGGTACAAGCCCATGCAGGAGTAGATATCGGTGAGACACTGATCGGTATGCATCTACGCCGAGTGGCAGTGCCCTTTAGACCCTCTTTGCGTTATATAGGAGAGGCGCGAGTGAATGCTGCTTGGAGCAGACCCCCGCTGGTTGGCGGAGAACGGGCTGTTTACCGCATCCCCAATGAAAGTGATTCGCAGCTTTGCGATTGACTGATAGAATTACATCAAACACACACCTAGGGAGGAAATAAGAATCATGGAACAATTGCGTAAGAGTGACCCGGCAGTATTGGAAGCAATGGGATTGGAACTGAAGCGTCAGCGTGCGAACATTGAGCTTATTGCCTCGGAGAATATCGTTAGTGAAGCGGTAATCGAAGCGATGGGATCTGTCCTCACGAACAAATATGCGGAAGGATACCCAGGTAAACGTTACTATGGCGGATGTGAAGATGTAGATATCGTTGAGAATCTTGCTCGTGATCGTGCCAAAGAATTGTTTGGTGCAGAACATGCCAATGTGCAGCCGCACTCCGGTGCGCAGGCGAATATGGCGGTATATCTCGCGGCCCTTAACCCTGGAGATACTGTACTGGGTATGAACCTGGCTCATGGCGGTCATTTAACACATGGCAGCCCTGTGAATGCTTCTGGCTTGCTTTATAACTTCGTAGCTTACGGAGTGCAGGAAGATACATTCCTTATTGATTATAATGAAGTTCGCAAATTAGCCTTCAAGCATCGTCCCCGTATGATTGTTGCTGGAGCAAGTGCATATCCGCGTACGATTGATTTTGAAGCTATGGCGTCTATTGCCAATGATGTTGGGGCGCTACTCTTTGTCGACATGGCGCATATTGCGGGTCTGGTAGCCGCAGGTCTTCATCCGAGTCCGATTCCACATGCTCATTTTGTTACCACAACTACCCACAAAACTCTTCGCGGTCCACGCGGCGGTCTGATTCTGTGCAAGCAAGCATGGGCGGCGGCTATTGATAAAGCCGTATTCCCGGGCTCCCAAGGCGGTCCGTTGATGCATGTTATTGCTTCCAAGGCAGTAGCCTTGGGTGAAGCTTTGCAACCGTCATTCAAAATCTACGCTCAGAATGTGGTGAATAATGCCAAAGTTTTGGCAGACACACTTGTAAATGAAGGTGTAAATATTGTTTCCGGAGGAACGGATAACCACCTAATGCTGCTGGATACTCGTAATCTCAACATTACAGGTAAAGATGCAGAGAAAGTATTAGATTCTATCGGAATTACTGTGAACAAAAACGCGATTCCTTTTGATCCTACAAGTCCGTTTGTAACTAGCGGTATTCGTATCGGTACACCTGCGGTTACTTCCCGAGGTATGGATGAGCAAGCCATGGTTGAAATCGGAGTGATCATTGCCAAAGTTCTGAAGCAACCTAAGGATGAAGCGACTCTGGCCGAAGCGGCTCGTAACGTTGCTAAGATTACTGAGAGATTCCCAATCTATCCTAATCTGCAATATTAAGTTCTGACTCGTAATCTTTTTACCTATAGGCTTCTGTAAGGTCCAGTTTTTCGGACTTTGCAGAAGTTTTTTTAAAATATAAGAATCTAAAATGAAAGTTCATGAAACTTTCAATAAAATGAGTGAAATAAATGTGAAAAGTATGAAAGTGCATGAATTCACACAAACTAATACGAATTTATCCGCTTCAGAGAAGATACATATCTGCCGATGAGTAAGCAAATCTTCCATAGATTAAATCTTCACTCGAAAATCGGTTCCTCGGTAGGTGAAAAGCAGAGCCGAGGGTGATATAATAGACAAGATTTATCTGCAGGAGCATTTCAACTTGCTGTTGTACAACAGACATACAAGTACCGGAGGGACAAGTTAATGGGAAAATTGGTGATTTGCGATCATCCTTTGATTCAGCACAAACTTACATTTATTCGCGATGTGCGAACCAACACGAAGGAGTTTAGGGAGCATGTCGATGAAGTTGCGACACTAATGGCTTATGAGATTACGCGTAATATTCCACTTGAGACGATTACGGTGCAAACACCTGTCGCTGAAACGGAAAGTAAGGTTATTTCAGGCAGAATGCTGGGTCTCATTCCTATTCTGCGCGCTGGATTAGGTATGTTGGAGGGCGTTCTCAAGCTGCTTCCGGCAGCAAAAGTAGGACATGTAGGATTGTTCCGTGATCCGGATACGCTTCAACCGGTAGAATACTACATAAAACTACCTACAGATGTACAAGAACGCGAATTGATTGTTATTGATCCGATGTTGGCTACAGGCGGCTCTGCCATTGCAGCTATTACATCCTTGAAGAACCGCGGCTGTACCCAGATTAAGATGATGAACCTGATTGCTGCGCCTGAAGGAGTTGCGGCTGTACAAGCTGCTCATCCAGATGTGGACATTTATGTAGCTGCCCTTGACGACCACCTGAATGAACACGGTTATATTGTTCCGGGACTAGGTGATGCAGGAGACCGTTTATACGGTACTAAGTAATACCAAAGAAGAGAAGGCTATAATGAGAGGGTAGGGGTTATGACCAAAATTAAAGTGATGACAATTTTCGGCGTGCGCCCCGAGGCGATCAAAATGGCGCCGCTGGTCCTAGAGCTGAACAAGCATTCGGAGCATATAGAGTCAATTGTATGTGTAACAGCGCAGCATAGGGAACTTCTTGATCAAGTATTAGAAGTATTCAAAATTACGCCGGATTACGATCTGGACGTTATGAAGAATCAACAAACCTTGAATGAGATCACCATTCGTGTTCTAGAAGGGCTTGAGCCCGTGCTTCGGGAAGTAAAGCCTGACCTAGTATTAGTACACGGTGATACCCTGACCACATTCCTGGCCAGCTACGCTTCATTTCTTCAACAAATTCAGGTTGGGCATGTGGAAGCAGGTCTTCGGACCTGGAACAAGCTTTCCCCGTATCCAGAGGAAATGAACCGACAATTGACAGGGGTTTTGGCGGATTTACACTTTGCTCCAACCGATTGGTCAGCGGGTAATCTGAGACAAGAGAATAAAAAAGAGTCAAGTATTTATATCACAGGCAATACCGTGACCGATGTGTTTCAATATACCGTACAGTCGGACTACCGACATCCTGTATTGGATTTTGCATCAGGAAAAAGACTTATTTTGATGACGGCGCACCGCAGAGAATCACAAGGCGAACCGCACCGTCATATTTTCCGTGCTGTCAAAAGAATCGCTGATGAATTTGAAGATGTCGCTATCGTATATCCCGTGCATCCGAGTCCTGCAGTGAAGGGACCGGCACATGAGATTTTAGGCGGACATCCGAGAATTAAGCTGATTGATCCATTGGATGTCGTTGACCTGCACAATTTTTATCCGCATACCCACTTAATTCTTACCGATTCCGGCGGTTTGCAAGAAGAAGCGCCATCCTTTGGAGTGCCGGTGCTTGTACTGCGTGATACGACGGAACGCCCGGAAGGAATTGAGGCTGGAACACTCGAGCTAGTGGGAACGGACGAGGAGAAGGTGTATCAACGGACACATGCTCTATTGACTGATAACGATCTATATCAGTCCATGAGTCGGGCCGCCAACCCGTACGGAGATGGAAAAGCTTCGGAAAGAATTGTCAATGCGATTTTACACCATTTTGGTGTGAAAGAAGAGCGTCCAGAGGAATTTCACAGAATGTTCACACAAAATAGCTAAAAAGTTTAAAACTAATATTCTGTAGCGATTGAATTTAACATACAGTGAAACTGTACGGTTTATATGGTTTTGGAACAGTTTGCTGTGATTATTTTCATGTTTTCAGGGCTTTTTGGGTAATGTTCAATGAATTGACAAAGAGTCTAGAAATTCAGTAAAATTAGTTGGGATTGTAGCCTATGAATGAACCGAAAGAGAATGACAGTCTTGTACGCACTGGACTTGTTATTGGCAGTGCAGGCACATTACTCGCCGCTTACATTATTATAGGTTTTTTTGTAGCGAGATGGCTGAAGGATTATCTTGAAGGACCCAGTTACTGGTTGGCTATAGGGACTATAACGGGAATGGTTCTTGGGATTGTTAACGTCGTCATGTTAATCAAAAAATTTTTGGGGGAGCAGAATGGATAATATGACTCCCATGATTAATGTTGTTACCAGAATAACTCTTGTTCTAATGGGGGGCTTGCTGGTGGGCTGGGTGTTTCATTATGATACCCGGACGATTACATTGGGTTTGACATTGGGTTTGATGGCAGGATTGGCTAACTTTCGTTATTTGGCAATGAAGATCCGCCTGGTAACGGAGACAGCAGCAACTAATGAACGTAAGACTTTCAGCCTCGGCTTTGCCACACGGATTTGTTTTGCAATTTTGGTCACGATGTTCTCGATCAAGATGGAGCATTTCTCGTTGGGAGCGACAATTGCCGGTCTGTTCATCCCCCAGCTTCTCGCTCTTCCTGCGGGGATATATCTGAGTATGAAGAATAAGCTTTAAGTCAGATTAATGGGAAAGGGGGGGAAATGATACTATGCATGATATGCCGTTAATTTATCTTGGAGGAATTCCTATAGACTTGTCTGCTGTACTGATGCTGGTGATCAGTTCATTAGTGGTTTTCATTATGGTGATGTTGTCGGTCCGCAATCTATCGGTCGAGAATCCGTCCAAGCTGCAGAATTTTATGGAGTGGGTTGTAGAATTTGTACAAGGTGTTATTGGCAGCGCTATGGACCTTAAGAAAGGGAAGCCTTACATATCTTTAGGGCTGACACTGATTCTGTTCATCTTTGTTTCCAATCTGCTCGGGTTGCCTTTCTCGGTCGTTACTGAAGCACATGAACCAGTTACAGTATTTGGGCACGTAATTGAGGCGACGAGAAACTTGGCCCACGGAGAGCACGTTGAGCTTCTGTGGTACAAGTCACCTACTGCCGACATTAACGTTACAGCAGGACTGGCCATTGTTGTGTTTGTATTAATGAATTATCTGGGCATCAAGCTTAATGGTAAACATTATTTCAAACACTATTTAGAGCCGTTTCCGGTCTTTCTGCCGCTCAATATTATTGAGAATCTGGCAAAACCGGTGGCACTGGCCATTCGTCTATTCGCTAACATTTTTGCAGGTGAAGTACTGATTACCGTTATCTTGAAACTGGGTATATTCAGTATTCCGTTTCTTGCAGTATGGCAGGGCTTCAGTATTTTTGTTGGAGCACTCCAAGCCTTCATCTTTACGATTCTGACGATGGTGTACATCGCACAGATGACGATTCACGAGGAAGACGCAGCACATTAATGAACTGCTGTGAATAAGACGGCATAGCCGCCGACTTACATTCGCAGGAGATATCTTATATCATTAAAATAATATGAACAGAAATTAAAGGAGGATATTTACAAATGGATTATTTAGCAGCAGCAATAGCAGTTGGTTTGGGCGCACTGGGTGCAGGTCTTGGTAACGGTATGATCGTTAGTAGAACAGTAGAATCCATCGCTCGTCAGCCGGAAGCTCGTAACGCTTTGCAGACAACAATGTTTATCGGTGTAGGTATCGTCGAAGTTATTCCTTTGGCAGCAACAGTTATTGCCTTCTTGATCATGTTCGCTTAGTATACAAGAAATTATTTGCAATAAATGATCCTTGTATTTCTCGCAGGAACGGGGTATAACCGTTTCTGCTTGATAAGCCGTATTTGTAGTTTGGCGGGGACGGCAAGGTGCCATCCGCGCCTTACTTTTGTATAGGTCCGCATGTCGCGGTAACGGAAGGGAGTGACCTCAGTGGAAATTGTTTGGACAAATATCATTTTCTCAATTGCAGCATTTGGGATTCTATATTTTGCGCTTAATAAATTTGCGTTCAGTAAGCTGTTTGCGGTAATGGAAACACGCCGTGAGTTAGTTATGCAGCAATTGGACGAAGCCGCAAAGACCAGAGAACAGGCGGTCGCCTACGTAGAGGAGCAGAAAAAGGCTCTGAATAGTGCACGTCAAGAAGCTCAGTCCATAATTCAACAATCCCAGATTACCAGCAATCAGCAGGTAGACCGGATTCTAGAACAGGCCAAAGCGGATGCATCTCGCGTTAAAGATGAAGCCGTACGTGATATTGAGAACGAGAAGACCAAAGCCGTTGAAGCGCTTCGCAGCGAAATCGGCATAGCTTCAGTACGCATTGCATCGAAGCTCCTTCAAAAAGAAGTTAGTGTGAACGCTGAACAAGAGCAGCTTGTGAACCAATACCTCAAAGAGGTGGGAGGCAGATCATGAGCCGGAATACGGTAATTGCCAAACGCTACGCCAAGGCATTGTACTCAGCAGCAGTGGAACAGGGAATTACGCTTGAAGTAGAAGAGCAGCTTAAGGCAATTGTCGAAACGCTGCATCTTGATGCCGAGGTAAAACGGTTCATTATCGCCCCGCGCATATCCCAGTCCGATAAACTGGCTGTGCTGCGAACAGTCCTTCAAGACAAGCTTTCTCCAATGGTGATGAACACAGTGGAGCTTCTTGTAGAGCGGGGCAGAACCGATATTTTTCCAGATCTGCTAGCCACGTATATCAAAATTGAGGGTGACGCTCTCGGCATTGGTGATGCGACAGTATACTCTACCTACGAGCTAAGCGAAACAGAACAAGCGGCAGTAGCTGCAGAATTTGGGCAATTGGTAAACCGTACAATTCGTGTCACGAATGTGGTTGACAAGAGCCTTCTGGGTGGACTAAAAGTCTATATTGGCGACACGCTATATGACGGCAGTCTGTCCGGTAAATTGGAACGTCTCGAGAAATCCTTTAATGATAAGCATAGAAGATAGGGGTGAGGGTATTGGGCATCAGACCTGAAGAGATCAGCACTTTGATCAAAAGTCAAATTGAGCAATATAAAGCCGATATCGAAGTTGCCGAAATCGGCACCGTCATTCAAGTCGGCGACGGTATCGCCCGTGTCTACGGATTGGAAAATGCAATGTCCGGCGAGCTGCTGGAGTTCTCTAATGGCGTAGTGGGTATGGCACTCAACCTGGAAGAAAGCAACGTTGGTGTTGTTATTCTGGGTGAGTACACGGAAATTCGTGAAGGCGACCAAGTGAAGCGCACGGGCAAGATTATGCAGGTTCCAGTGGGTGAGGCCATGCTGGGTCGTGTTGTTAATGCATTGGGACAGCCACTTGACGGCAAAGGTCCAATCGATACCACTGAATTCCGTCCGGTAGAGAGTAATGCACCAGGTGTTATCGACCGTAAATCAGTTCATGAGCCTATGCAAACAGGACTTAAAGCGATCGATGCCATGGTGCCAATCGGACGCGGACAGCGCGAATTGATTATCGGTGACCGTCAAACGGGTAAAACAGCGATTGCTATCGATGCGATCATTAACCAAAAGGGCAACGGCATGAAATGTATCTACGTTGCGATTGGTCAAAAACAATCCACAGTAGCACAGGTTGTAGAAACCCTCCGTCGTCATGGCGCTTTGGAATATACAATTGTTGTCACTGCATCAGCATCCGAGCCGTCTCCACTGTTGTTCCTTGCTCCATACGCAGGCTGCGCAATGGGCGAGTACTTCATGTACAAAGGCGAGCACGTCTTGATCATTTATGATGACCTTTCGAAGCAAGCATCTGCATACCGCGAATTGTCCTTGCTGCTTCGTCGTCCACCGGGTCGTGAAGCGTTCCCTGGTGACGTCTTCTACTTGCACTCCCGTCTTTTGGAGCGTGCCGCTAAGCTTAGTGATGCCCTTGGTGGTGGTTCATTAACCGCTCTACCATTCATCGAAACACAAGCCTCTGACGTATCGGCTTACATTCCAACAAACGTAATCTCGATTACAGATGGACAAATATTCCTTGAATCCGACCTTTTCTACTCCGGTCAACGTCCTGCGATTAACGTAGGTATCTCCGTATCGCGTGTAGGTGGCTCGGCGCAGATTAAAGCTATGAAGAAGGTTGCCGGCTCCCTCCGTTTGGATCTTGCCCAATACCGTGAGCTTCAGGCATTCTCCCAGTTTGGATCTGATCTCGATAAATCTACGCAGGCCCGTCTTAACCGCGGTGCTCGTATGATGGAGATTCTGAAGCAAGGCGTTAACCAACCGTTGTCTGTTGAGCATCAAGTAGTCAGCTTGTACACTGCGGTTAAAGGACATTTGGATGATATCCCTGTGAAAGATGTAAGACGCTTCGAAAAGGAATTTCTGGCGTTTGTTGAAAGCAGCGCATCTGAAGTTTTCCAATCGATCACAGATACAAAGGATTTAACAGCTGATAACGAAACTGCACTGAAAGCCGCCATTGAGAAGTTTAAAAGAGGCTTTGCTACTAGCTAATATAGATAACGTACGAACAAAGCTTTGACTTCGTCAAAGCTTAAGAGAATGCTTACGAAGTTAGCTTTGACTTCGTCAAAGCTCAAGAGAATGCTTACGAAGTTAGCTTTGACTTCGTCAAAGCCCAAGAGAATGCTTACGAAGTTAGCTTTGACTTCGTCAAAGCTTTAAGGTGGTGAAATCATGGCAAGAAGCATGCGTGATATTAAACGTCAAATCAAGAGCGTTCAAAACACCAGACAGATCACAAAAGCGATGGAGATGGTAGCTGCCTCTAAGTTGAGAAAGGCGCAGGAGAAAGCAGAAGCCGCCCGCCCTTACTCATTAAAGCTTAAAGAAGTGGTATCAAATATTGCTGCTGGTTCAGTTGATGGCATCGAGCATCCCATGTTGGTTAGTAGACCTGTGAAAAAGACAGCTTATCTGCTCGTAACCTCGGATAGAGGACTTGCGGGTGGTTACAATGCTAATATTTTACGCAAAGTGACCATGCTTATCGCAGAACGGCACACATCGAAGGATGAGTATGCGTTGTTCGTTATCGGTCGTAAGGGCCGTGACTTTTTACGTCGCCGTGAATACCCGATTGTAGAGGAAATCACCGAGCTTTCCGACACACCAAAGTTTGCTGACATTAAGTCGATTGCCTACTCTGCGGTACAGCAGTTCGAAGAAGGCGTATACGATGAGTTGTACATCTGTTACAACCGCTTCGTTAATGCGATTACCCAAGAGCCGACGGTTGATAGACTATTGCCGATGGACGGAGTTGGAAAAGCGAAGTCACATGAAGCAAATGCAAACTACGAATACGAGCCTTCACCGCAAGGTGTATTGGATGTACTTCTTCCAAAGTACGCCGAAACTTTAATCTACAGTGCAATTCTGGACGGAAAAGCCAGTGAACTGGGTGCGAAGATGACGGCGATGGGTAGTGCAACGAAGAATGCGTCCAAAATGATCGGAGAACTTACACTTACGTATAACCGTGCTCGTCAGGCGGCAATTACGCAGGAAATTACCGAGATCGTGGCCGGAGCTAACGCGCAGTCTTGATGTATAGGCAAGTTAAGCTGATCGCTTAACTTTGCCTGATTATTATAAAGAAACGGGTGTCGTAGAGCGTGTGGTAGTATCGCTCGCCACGGGAGCGTATGTTTCCCATTGGACGGCATAGGCGTTTCTTCTTATGTAACAGCTTTCGAGGAGGGAAACAAAGATGAACAAAGGACGCGTTGTAAGCATTATGGGTGCGATTGTTGATATTGAATTTGAACGCGGTCAGCTGCCCGAGATATTCAACGCTATCAAAATTGAAACCAGCTTGGAAAATGGCCGCAAGATAGATTTAACACTTGAGGTTTCCAATCATCTGGGAGATAACCAGGTGCGTTGTATCGCCATGTCTACCACAGATGGATTGGTTCGTGGATTAGATGCAATTGACCTTGGAGGACCTATTTCGGTTCCTGTTGGGGAAGCTACTCTGGGCCGTATATTTAACGTACTTGGTAACCCTATTGATAACGCTGGTGAAGTAATTGCTACGCAAAGAAACCCAATTCATCGCCTTGCACCAACTTTTGATGAATTGTCCACACAAGCAGAGATTTTGGAAACTGGAATTAAAGTTATCGATTTGCTTGCACCTTACGCTAAAGGCGGTAAAGTTGGATTGTTCGGCGGTGCCGGCGTTGGTAAAACAGTAACTATTCAAGAGTTGATCAATAACATCGCCCAAGAACACGGCGGTATTTCCGTATTCGCAGGTGTGGGTGAGCGGACTCGTGAAGGTAATGACTTGTACCATGAAATGACCGATTCCGGCGTTATCAAGAAAACAGCGATGGTATTCGGACAAATGAATGAGCCGCCGGGTGCACGCTTGCGTGTAGCTCTGACGGGTCTGACCATGGCGGAATATTTCCGTGATGTTGAAGGCCGCGATACGCTGCTCTTTATCGATAACATATTCCGCTTTACCCAAGCGGGTTCTGAAGTATCTGCATTGCTTGGTCGTATGCCTTCTGCGGTAGGTTATCAGCCAACGCTAGCTACTGAAATGGGTCAGCTGCAGGAACGCATTACTTCCACCAAAAAGGGTTCGGTTACTTCTATTCAAGCGATCTACGTACCAGCGGATGACTATACTGACCCCGCTCCAGCAACGGCATTTGCCCACTTGGACGCAACAACCAACTTGGAGCGTAAAATCTCCGAGAAGGGTATCTTCCCGGCCGTAGATCCGCTGGCATCAAGCTCACGCTTGCTGGCTCCGGAAATTGTTGGTGAAGAGCATTACAATGTGGCGCAAGGCGTTAAACAGCTGCTGCAGCGTTATACCGAGCTTCAAGACATCATTGCCATTCTTGGTATGGATGAGCTGAGTGAGGAAGATAAGGTTATTGTAGCCCGCGCCCGTAAGGTGGAACGCTTCTTGTCGCAGCCTTTCCACGTGGCAGAGCAGTTCACCGGATTTAAAGGCAAATATGTGCCGATTAAAGAAACGGTTCGCAGCTTCAAGGAGATTCTGGATGGCAAACATGATGATCTTCCGGAAGTAGCCTTCCTGTTTGTGGGCACGATTGAAGAAGCGGTTGAAAAAGCGAAATCGCTGTAAACCAAGCTTCAGATGATGCTTTCGATGCCAGCTTTACTTCGTAAAGCTTTGAGGAGGAATGGAAGTGAATACCTTTTTATTGGAAATTGTCACGCCGGAACGCCTCGTATATTCCAAGCAGGTTAATAGCTTGACGGTACGTGGTATAGAAGGTGCGCTGGGCATTTTGCCGGGACACATTCCGTTTGTAACTCCGCTTCAGGTTGCTCCGTTATCCGTCAAATCGGACGGTGTTACGATCTCAATAGCCGTTCATGGCGGTTTTGTTGAAGTGCATAAAGATAAAGTTACAGTACTGGCTGAAAGTGCAGAGCTTCCTGTAGATATTGATCTGGAACGTGCCGAAGCAGCTAGAGAGCGGGCTGAGCGTCGTCTTCAGACTCGGAACAAGCAGGAAGATATTGATCTTGGCCGTGCGGAGCTTGCGCTCCAACGTGCGGTTACACGGATTAAGGTGTCCACAGGAAAAGGACAACAATAGTGGTGAAAAGCGGTCAAGCCCATGGCTTGACCGCTTTTTTTAACCAATCTGATCCTTAAGAACTACCTAATTCAGAACTTATGTACGGTATGAAAATTAGAACCTATGAATTTTACAAAAGTACTGGATTCTTTTCCCCTTGACAAGTATGATATAAGAGTCGATTTCCGAGTAAGCTACATACGGAGGTTTAAGATGGATGAAATGTTGTCCGATGCGTTAACTAATGCAGCTGGAACCAGTGGATTAGTGTCAATGATAGTATCTTTACTCTGTGTTGTGTTATCTTGGTGGGCATTGCAGAACCTTAAGCTCGATTTGTTCATAAGATATCCCAAGAGCCCACAAGGGCGTCTACTGCATTTGTTGTTAGCCATAGTCTTAGGTCATTTCGTCGCAGGATTCTTTTTGGACTATCTGAATTGGAGTGGCCAAATCCGCTTTATGTTTTAACAACGGACGGTTCGGTTATAAATGTCATAGGTCTTTCGCGAAAAACCGCAGAATAATAACAATTTATTATGTCAACACTGAAATTTAAGGATTCTTCTCGGTAAACGAGACGAATTGCAATGAAATGACAACTTGTAGCATATGACTTTTTTATTTATTTTAAACAAGAAATAATGGGCGCGGAGGGAACCAAAATGAGTAAATTTATCGTCCGCGGTGGCATCAGATTGACCGGGAGCGTGAAAGTAAGCGGCGCAAAAAATTCCGTACTACCGATCATAGCCGCCTCACTATTGGCAGAAGAAGGAGTAAGCGTGATTGTTGACGCACCTCCACTCGATGATGTTATGACAATTAGCAAGGTCTTGGAATCTCTGGGTGCAGAGGTTACATACAAGAACGATATCATTCAGGTGGATGCCAGAAACTTATCTTCTTGTGAAGCACCTTACGAATGGGTGCGCAAAATGCGGGCTTCATTTTTGGTAATGGGTCCTCTTTTATCTAGATATGGCCGCACAAGAATATCCTTACCGGGTGGTTGTGCGATTGGAACACGTCCCATTGATCAGCATCTAAAAGGTTTTGAGGCACTTGGTGCAGAAATTAGTCTCGGCCAAGGGTACATTGAAGCGAAAAGCAACGGTCGATTACGCGGCGCCAAGATATACTTGGATGTAGCAAGTGTAGGTGCGACCGAAAATATAATGATGGCGGCTACTCTGGCAGAAGGCGTGACCGTTATCGAAAATGCAGCAAAAGAGCCGGAAATTGTCGATTTGGCGAACTACCTGAACGGCATGGGCGGTATTGTGCGCGGTGCTGGAACAGGTGTTATCCGTATTGAAGGCGTTGAACGGCTCCATGGTGTCAAACATCATGTAATTCCAGATCGTATCGAAGCTGGAACATACATGGTAGCAGCAGCAATTACAGGCGGAGACGTGTATGTAGAGGGTGCCATTGCGGATCATCTAGGGCCGGTTATTTCCAAGATGGAAGAAATGGGAGTTACCATTATTCCTGACGAGAACGGGATACGGGTAATCAGCGATAAGCCGTTAAAAGCTGTCGATTTGAAAACTCTGCCGTATCCAGGCTTCCCGACAGATATGCAATCGCAAATGATGGCTTTGCTTCTGCATTCGGAAGGTACGAGTGTCGTAACCGAAACTGTATTTGAGAATCGCTTTATGCATGTTGACGAGTTCCACAATATGAATGCTGAGATCAAGATCGAAGGACGTTCCGCGATTGTTACAGGGAATGCCCGTCTGGTTGGAGCAAAAGTATGTGCTACGGATCTTCGTGCAGGCGCAGCAATGATCCTTGCAGGTCTTGTAGCTGAGGGCACTACAGAAGTAAGCGGCACACATCATATCGACCGCGGCTACGTTCATTTGGCGGAGAAGCTGTCAGGTCTAGGCGCGGATATCTGGCGGATTACGATGGATGAGCCAGCGGTACAGACAGCGAAGGAAGAAGCTGTAAAGGCCGAATCGCACAAAAGCGAAGAGGTCAAGCAACGGTTCCAAATTCAACCTACTTGGGTGTAACATTACCCTATCTAAAAGCCCCCCTGCAGTTTATTGCAGAAGGGGCTTTTTTTGCATTTGGTCGATACCTTAGCTCATCTTTATCTTAAGAAAAGATCGCAATTGATAGGTGCAGAATCATGCACTTTATACAACAATTTGTCGTATGGAGCGCTTGTACCAGTAAATTCCTGCACTCTGTACAACAATTTGGCCTACGTGGTATCTGAAGAGAGTGGATTCCTGCACTTTGTACAACAATCACGCGCATGGAGCGCTTGTACCAGTAGATTCCTGCACTCTGTACAACAATTTGGCCTACGTGGTATCTGAAGAGAGTGGATTCCTGCACTTTGTACAACAATCACGTGCATGGAGCGCTTGTACCAGCAGAATCCTGCACTCTGTGCAATAATTTGGCCTAAGTGGCATCTGAAGAGAGTGCATTCCTGCACTTTGTACAACAATCACGTGCATGGAGCGCTTGTACCAGCAGAATCCTGCACTCTGTGCAATAATTTGGCCTAAGTGGCATCTGAAGAGAGTGCATTCCTGCACTTTGTACAACAATTAGGTGTCTGGCCCTTACTATGACGTTTTTTTCTATTTGCGTATTCTCCCCATCTTTAAGCCCCCCGATTCATCTCTATCCCTATGTGTGTATTTCGATTTGATTTAGAAAGAGCTCATACTGGAAATTAGTTATAAAATCAACTCTGCATCAACTCTCTTTCTCTCATTTGGCGTTCTATCACTTGTCTGATTTTCATATCTATAAGAAATCAGGAGTGACATTGAAAGGAGCCATAGAGATGAAAGATTTCCGTGATTGGCGGCGACGCAAAATGACACCGCGGTGGTTCCGTCCACGGCGCGGCACCTTACGGAGCGGCAACACGCGGCTCCGGCGTCTGGCCCCCGCCGCCTGGCTTGCAGCCCCGCTGCTGGCGGCGCTGCTTCTGCCGCTGGCTGTGATCCCTCTAGAGCGGGATCACACGGCACCCCCGGCCGTGCCGGAGGCTACGGCCCAGCCGGCTGGGCCGGAACTCCCAGTGGCTGCGGTAGATGCCCCGCAGCCGGAGGTCTCCGTCTATTTGTCGCGGAGCGGACAAATCGAAAGCCTGCCGCTGGAGGACTACGTCACCGGCGTCATTGCGGCCGAAATGCCGGCGGACTTTGAGCTTGAAGCGCTCAAAGCCCAGGCCGTCGCGGCCCGCACCTTTATCTTGCGTCGCCTTGTGGCCGGCGACGTCAGCGGTGTGCCCGTTCCGGGCGCGAATGTAACCGATACGGTCAGCCACCAGGCTTACGTATCGAAGGACACGCTGGAACAGCAGTGGGAGCGCGGCGGCAAGAGCGCCGCACTGGCCAAGCTTCGCCGCGCGGTCAAAGAGACGCGCGGCGTGATCATGACCTACAAAGGCAAGCCGATTACGGCGTCCTTTTTCGCCTCCAGCGGAGGATATACTGAGAACTCGGAGGACTACTGGAGTGCGGCTGTTCCTTATCTGCGCAGTGTGGCAAGTCCTTGGGAGAAAGAAATCACACCCAATTATAAAGTTACCTATACGTTCAGCGCTGCAGAACTGCTGTCCAAACTGGGAGTCAACATATCATCTACCAAAGATTCTATTCCGGTATCCGGAGAGTCTTCTGAACGGTTGAAAACACAATCTTTGTCTACTTCCTCCGGTGGATCTCCACTTATAAAAGTAATATCCCGAACTACCGGGCATCATATTAAAGAGATTTCAATCGGTGGCGTAGTATTTACGGGGAGGGAAGTACGAGAGAAGCTTGAATTGAGATCTACCCAGTTTACCTGGAGTATTCATGGCACCCAAATCGAGATAACCACTTACGGTAATGGACATGGTGTCGGCATGAGTCAGTGGGGAGCGAACGGAATGGCGAGAGAAGGAAAGACGGCTACTCAAATTCTCAAACACTACTATAGTGGAGTTTCCTTCAACCAAGTCTCAACTCTTCTGAAAAAATAACTTAGAAGATACGTATAAAACTCAATAGCTCGGTAACACTGGTTATTGAGGTGATAGATTATGAATGAACAAAACAAAAACAAACCAAACCATGAAGAGTCTCTCAAAAAATCACAGGGAGAATCGGGCGCAAAGCCTTCTTCATGGAACAGACTGTTATCTAAACGGTGGGTATTCCCGGCAGTCTACACAGCGGCAGCGGCAATTATACTAACCTTGGTGTGGTTCTATCAGGATGCAGGCCAAAAGCCGCTGACTGGGGACACCGCCGCCGTTGTATCACAACAGGAGGCAGGCACATCTGCTGGCACTAGTGATGCTGTGAGCGGGGGTCCTGAAGCCGTAGAGGTTGTTGCCAATACCGAAGATATGGTCTGGCCGGTTAGTAATCCAACGGAAGTGAAAGTCGTTAAGCCGTTTTATGATGTGAACGGAACGGAACAGAATCACGAAGAGGCCATGGTGCAGTTTAATAACACCTTTGTGCCGAATGTCGGAATCGATATTGCCCGTGAGGATAAACAGGTCTTTGATGTCAAAGCTGCGCTTAGCGGTGAAGTTACAAGAGTAGAGGATGTTCCTGTGATGGGTACAATCATTGAAATCACCCACCCGGGTAATCTCAAGACTGTATATCAAAGCGTGGGAGATACTAAAGTTAAGCAAGGCGACGATGTGAAGCAGGGGGATTTGCTAGCAACAGCAGGCCGTAACGAGATTGAGAAAAGTCTCGGCAATCATGTGCACTTTGAAGTGTACGAAGATGGCGCGGTTATGAATCCTTCGGAAATACTTCCGCAACAATAAATGCGTACTAAAGACAGGGGACAGGGGACTATAGTCCCCTGTCTTTTTTAATTATTTAAAAACTGCAAAATGCTTGTGGTTAGCCCTTTTAAGAGTTGTCCACCAAATAAAATGAGCCCCCCTAAGCTTGTCATGTCCTGAAAGCGCGAATATATAGGCCCGCCCCTCATATAATGTACCAAACTATCCACAGTTGGGAGGCGGGAGCGTGCACGATTACATCAAGGAACGTACGATCAAAATCGGACGCTGCATCGTGGAAACCAGGCACACGGTCCGGACCATAGCCAAGGAATTTGGCGTTTCAAAGAGTACAGTGCATAAAGACTTGACCGAGCGTTTGCCGGAGATTAACCCTGATCTGGCTGATCAAGTGAAGCACATTCTCGAATATCACAAATCGATTCGTCATCTGCGGGGGGGAGAAGCAACAAAAATAAAATATAAAAAAACAACAGGAAAAAAGCGTGAAGTTTCTGTAGCGTCAAAGTCATAACATTTTCGCATTTATAAGGAATAATTCAGTTATAATACATTGTGCCTATCCCCTAAAGTATGGTATTTTTAAATTTAGTACTACCTACCTTTATTTCTGTCGAAAATAACACTTTGGGGGCTCTTTCACTATGTTTAGCAAGGATATCGGAATCGATCTCGGCACGGCCAATGTGCTTATTCATGTCAAAGGGAGGGGAGTCGTTCTGGATGAACCCTCCGTGGTCACGCTTGAATGTGATACGAAGAGAGTTCTTGCGGTGGGAGAGCAGGCACGTCGTATGGTTGGACGCACACCTGGGAATATCGTAACGATCCGTCCACTTCGGGATGGCGTTATCGCTGATTTTGAAATTACTGAAATGATGTTGAAATATTTCATCGATCGAGTAGGTGGCCGGACCTGGTATTCACGTCCCCGCATTCTGATCTGCGCTCCTACGAATATTACATCCGTAGAACAGAAATCTATCCGTGAAGCCGCGGAGCGCAGCGGGGCGAAGGAAGTATTCATGGAGGAAGAGCCCAAAGCCGCTGCTATCGGAGCGGGTATGGATATTTATCAACCTAGCGGGAATATGGTCGTCGATATTGGCGGCGGAACGACGGATGTGGCCGTGCTTTCTATGGGCGACGTCGTTACCGCCTCTTCGATTAAAGTTGCAGGGGACAAGTTCGACGAAGCCATTTTAAAATATATTAAGCAAAAATACAAATTATTGATCGGGGAACGCACGGCAGAGGATGTAAAGCTATCCATTGGTACGGTGCACCCTAGCGGAATGAAAGGTGAGATGGATATTCGCGGCCGCGATATGGTAAGCGGGCTGCCCCGAACCCTCACTATCTCATCCAGTGAAGTAAAAGAAGCGTTATGGGATCCGGTCTCATCCATAGTGGCTGCGGCTAAATCTGTATTGGAAAGAACCCCGCCTGAACTCTCAGCCGATATCATTGATCGGGGTGTTATTTTAACTGGCGGCGGTGCACTGCTGAATGGATTGGACGAGCTGCTAGCCCACGAGTTGCGTGTTCCGGTGTGGGTGGCTGAAGACCCGATGCATTGTGTGGTTAAAGGTACAGGCATAATGCTGGATCATTTGGACAAAGTCATTAAGAAAAAATTCTAAGCGGCCGATATATAAGTTAGAAGCTTAGGAAGGGGACTGCCTTCATGTTAAGAGGACTTTATACAGCAGCTGCAGGAATGATTACGCAGCAGCGCAGACATGATACAGCTACACAAAATATTGCCAATTTAAATACAACAGGCTACAAGCAGGTAGATAGTGTCAGTCATGCTTTTCCGGATGTTCTGATTGCAGCCATGCAGAACGGTACCACCAAGAATATCGGACGTTTAAATACAGGTGTGTTTGCCGAGCAATCGGTATCCCAGTTTCTACAGGGAGATCTTATTGAAAGCGGTAAAACCGTTGATTTTGCATTATCTACGGATTTACAGATCGTGGATCCGGCCACCAATATGCCTATGATTTTTGACGGCTCGGGTAAGCATATCAGTGCTGAAGGGGAAGTTACGTATAAACCGCAGGCCTTTTTTACAGTGCAGGATAATGAGGGTAATAAATTATTTACTCGTAACGGTAAATTTTCAGTAAGTCCGACTGGCGAGGTACTTAGCGTTGGAGGTTTCAAAGTACTTGACGGAAATGGTCAGCCATTGATGCTTAACGGCCCTGAGGATCGACTCAAGGTGGACGGGCAGGGCTATTTAATAGATAATAATACTGGGCAAAGATCGAATAGCAAAATCGGCATCAGTGTCGTTACCAAGCCAATGGATTTGGTTCGTGACGGGAACGGTGTATTCCATGTAGAGGATCCCGAGGCTGCACAGATTCGTTTCACTGATGCCAATGATAATATGCAAGTGCGTCAGGGGTATCTAGAGAATTCCAACGTAGATGCTACTCAGGTAACGGTGGATATGAATGCTGCATTCCGAGCGTATGAAGCTAACCAGAAGGTTATCCAATATTATGACTCAAGCCTGCAGAAGGCTGTAAATGAAGTTGGCAGAGTATAGGAGGTTAACCCATGAACAACTCGACAATCGGCGCATCCGTCTCTTTGTCCAGTCTGCAACAGCGACTGGATATTATTGCCGATAACATCGCCAATCTTAATACCAACGGCTATAAGAGTAAGGAAGGTTCCTTCGAGGATGTACTAACTCGGGTGCAGCAGCAATCCGATGACTACAAATTGCCTGGACGAAGTATGCCCTTGGGTTTTAATATCGGGTTTGGCGTTCGTGTACCTTCGATTACGAATAACTGGGAAGAGGGTACGCTCAAACAAACGGGTATTCCTACGGATTTGTCGCTGCAAGGCAACGGTTTGTTCGGTGTTCAAGTCAATGGCGGTATAGCTTATACACGCCAGGGGGATTTTCATTTTACTCCAGACCCCGCTAACGCTGATAATATGCTTTTGGTTGATAATACCGGAAACACTGTACTGAATACGGACAAAAAACCAGTTACAGTCCCAGTTGGTATGAACGTGGCTATCGATGAGACAGGTCAGATCTTGATGAAGAAAAATGAGAATGATCCTGCTGTATCAGCGGGGAGAATATTGATTGTTGAACCGTCCAGCAGGGATTCCCTGCAAGCGGTAGACGGGAACTTCTATGTGTTGGCGGATGGTGTGACGGAGCAGCAAGCTTTTGTCCAAAGAGCCGCAGGTGAAGCAACCGATGTTGGGGTACGGTCGGGGTGGCTGGAGCAATCAAACGTTGACTTAAGCAAGGAAATGACGGAAATGATGCAGATTCAGCGCACCTATCAGCTGGCAGCCAAGGCGTTATCCTCCAGCGACCAGATGCAAGGCCTGGCTAATAACATGCGCGGGTAGGTGAAGCAATTGAATAAGGAAGAGACCGGCCAAGAAGAACCTAAACAGCCGGTACAGCGCAGGATTCCAGTATGGGGAATCATTCAGGTGTTTCTGATTCCTATACTGCTTATAGCTGCACTTGGTGGCGGATTGGCTGTAGGATACGTAATATTGGGTAAGAAGGAACTGGCAGATGTGTTCGAGTGGAGCACATGGAAGCATGTATATGATCTGGTTTTTGCTCCATAAATATAGTTTTAGGACTCCCTTGTTATACAGGGGAGTTTTCTTTTTTATGCGGAAATATGTATAATAAGGTGGGTCTAACGAATGTAAAAAAAGGGCCCTCTCCGCCATGCTGCACTTAAGCGGTGGAGAAAGCCCCTTATCTGAACCTCCACTTCTGCAGGGGGGTGAAGGATAGATATAGTTTTTGCCGAAGGTGCCTAAATTTATGCATCCCGCCAAAGAATAATTAAGATACTAGCTGATTCCAAGGAGGAGTCTTATCACTATGCTGAATGTTAATCAAATTCAAGAAATTATTCCCCACCGGCCTCCATTTCTGTTGGTGGACAAAATCACTGAGATTGAAATGGGAAAAAGAGCAGTAGGTATTAAGAATGTTACAGTTAATGAACCGTTCTTTGTGGGCCATTTTCCCGGATATCCGGTGATGCCAGGCGTTCTGATTACAGAGGCGCTGGCACAGGTCGGAGCGGTCGCAATTTTGGGACTTGAAGCTAACCGCGGCAAGATAGGTTTTCTGGCAGGACTGGACGGTTTCCGCTTTCGGGGCCAGGTCGTTCCGGGAGATACCTTGCATCTAGAAGTCGAGATTACACGCCTTAAGGGAAGCATCGGAAAAGGTCAGGCTACCGCGTCCGTGGACGGTAAGGTTGTGGCTTCCGGGGAAATTATGTTTGCGCTTAGTTAATTCATAAACACAACATATATGGAGAAGGAGAGATTCATATGACTCAGTTAAGCCCACAAGCCTTAGAAACCTTGGAACGTTGGCTCCAGGACCCTTTAGTCGATGAAGCTACGAAGGGAGAGCTCCGCGCCTTAGAGAACGACCCGAAGGAACTTGAGGAACGCTTTTACAGAGATTTGGAATTTGGTACAGGGGGTCTGCGCGGTGTGATTGGTGCGGGCAGCAACCGGATTAACCGTTATACTGTTGGGAGAGCAACTCAAGGCTTCGCTAAATATATACTAGAACAATATAATGGTGAGGGTAGCCCCTCTGTTGTTATTGCCCATGACTCGCGCCGCTTCTCCCCTGAAT
This sequence comes from Paenibacillus wynnii, assembly GCF_000757885.1. NCBI lineage: Bacteria > Bacillati > Bacillota > Bacilli > Caryophanales > Paenibacillaceae > Paenibacillus > Paenibacillus wynnii. The sequence goes on from NZ_JQCR01000002.1 coordinate 2,510,885, forward strand.
TCACACTGGAGGCAGCTCTTGTGCTTGCGGGTAACGGGATTAAGACGCATTTGTTCCCATCCCTGCGTTCTACACCGCAGCTCTCATTCAGTGTTCGCGACTTGAAGGCAACAGGCGGAATTGTTATTACGGCTAGCCACAATCCACCTGAATATAATGGCTACAAAGTGTATAATGCCGATGGTGGACAATTAATTCCGGATGAAGCTGAGAAAGTCATTTCCTACATACAACAGGTTGATTCCTTTGATGCAGTGAAACGCATCTCACGGGAAGAGGCGGAGAGCCAAGGCTTGCTGCATTGGCTTGGTGAGCAGGAGGACGAGGCCTTTACGGATACAGTAGCCAGTGTTAGTGTAGCCCGGGAAGAGATTACATCCTCTCTAGGTCGTAATTTTAAGATCGTATATACTCCTTTGCATGGTACCGGCAATATTCCGGTTCGTTCAGTTCTTTCCAAAATTGGTTTTACTGAGGTATTCGTTGTACCGCAGCAGGAAGAGCCGGATTCCGAATTCTCTACAGTAAAGTCGCCTAACCCTGAAGAGCGGGAAGCTTTTACTTTAGCTATGGAGCTTGGTGAGGAACTGAATGCTGATCTATTGATTGGTACAGACCCGGATGCTGACCGTATGGGTGCAGTGGTGCGGGACAAGGATGGCAAGTTTGTGGTTCTATCCGGCAATCAATCCGGCGCCTTGATGATCCATTATTATTTGAGCCGTTTGCAGGAGCAGGGAAAACTGCCGGCAAATGGAGCAGTGGTGAAGACGATAGTAACCAGTGAGATGGGGGCCGCTGTAGCGAGCCATTATGGAGCAACAGTGTTCAACACCCTTACCGGATTCAAATATATCGGTGAAAAAATGACACAGTTCGAAGCATCCGGTGAATACACGTATCTTTTCGGTTATGAGGAAAGCTACGGCTATCTTGCAGGAACTTATGCCCGTGATAAAGATGCTGTATTAGCGGCTATGTTAATCGCTGAAGCAGGTGCTTATTATAAAGCTCAGGGTAAAACTCTTTATGATGTACTGCAGGAACTGTACGAAAAATTCGGTTATTTCCTGGAGAGCCTAGAATCACGGACACTCAAGGGAAAAGACGGCGTGGCACAGATTCAGGGGATTATGAACGATTGGCGCAGCAACCCTCCGCAGGAAATTGCGGGTACGGCTGTTAGCGAAATTCAGGATTACTCCTTGGGAATTAACGGACTGCCAAAGGAAAACGTATTGAAATATTTGCTCGCTGACGGCTCATGGTTCTGCTTGCGTCCTTCTGGAACAGAACCGAAGATCAAGGTTTATTTTGCAGTACGGGGTGAATCACTGCAGAATGCCAAGGACAAAGTGGCTGCGCTCACTGTGCAGGTCATGGGACGTGTTGACGGTAACAACTAATATAGAATAGAGATTATGTAATTTTTAAAATATCTTTCGAAGAAACGGATGCCTCTGTATATAGGACGGCAAAGCCGTTTCTTCTTGAAATATAAGAAGTTTAAGTTTCAATTTATACTTTTTTTCTTATATTTTTACGAGAAACGGGTACCGTCCCTTTTAGGACGGCAAAGCCGTTTCTTCTTAAAATATAAGGAAGTATAAGTTTTCAGTATACTTTTCTTATATTTCTACGAGAAACGGATACCGCCTCGTTGAGGACGGCAAAGCCGTTTCTTCTCGTGTGAGAAGGGTTGTTAAGTTGAAAGAGGAGGGTACCTGGGGTGCAGCAAAAATGGCAACGTTGGAATATATCTTCCCGGAAGTGGCTTTGGATTATGGTTATAGTTGGACTGGTAGCAGCTCTGGCCGTAGCCTACGATCGCCTGCAGACGGAAAGATCCTCCAAGACAGTTGAGATTGTATTTGATTATCGGGATTTGGTCGATGTAGCCAGTTATAGGGCTAAACCGCAGGATTATATAGCAGAACAGCTTGATCGCTTAAAAGGTGCTGGTGTGCAAAGCATGGCCGTCTCTGAGAGCACGCTTGATGATCTGCGCAAGGCACGGCGTATAATGATCTGGGGCTCTACAGAAGCGGCAGCGCTGACAGAGGGCGTTGTTCAGGAGAATGAGAACTATACGTATGTACTCTTTACCAGTGGTGATAATTATAAGGCACTGGAGCCGAGCATCCGTCAGACTTTTAGTGACACAGGGATTGCTACAAGGAACTGGAGTTTCCGTGGACAGCAGGGTCTCATCATTGAGACACCGCTAGAGGAAGCAACGCTTAAGCCGATGCAGCCTGATCCGCTTACGATCGATATGCTGCATGCCAAGGGCTTCAATATTGTTCCGCGGCTACTGGACTCGTTGAGCTATAATCAGGAATCTGTAGCAAAACTGCTGCAGTATTATGAGAGTGTCAACGTAACACGTATTATCTTTGAAGGGGAATCTGTCAAAGGTTTCAATGATGATGAGGGCTTGAACAGCTTGAACGCCTTCTCAGACCTCCTTAAGGAGCATGGAATGGGGATTGCGGTCATAGAGAACCTGAAGACTCAGCAAAAGGGTTTCAATAAACTTGCGTATAACCTGGATTACAATGTAGCCCGGTTGTATTCACTCAGTGAGACAGATTCAGGTCTTGATCCTGTTGTCATTGCTGACCGTTTCGCATTGGCCACCAAAGACCGCAACATTCGGATGTTGTATCTGAATGCGGCTCCGGCGCGCGACATGACCAAAGCTATGATCACCGACACGCTGGATAACTTGATTACAAGTCTTAGTGATTCAGAGGGTGCTGTTCAAAAAATTCAAAACAACGGCTTTACACTGGGACAGGCTACCGCCGCAGAGGTTGTAGACTCACCTTACCAGCGCTATTTCAAGCTTATTGCGGTGATTGGAGCTGTAGCGCTCGTAGCGCTCATGATATCCTACTTCATTCCATGGTTGACACTCCCCGCCTTGGTCTTTGGTCTGGTAGGTAGTGCAGGACTTTTGGTGCTGAAGCCTGTTCTTTTCGAACAAGCGCTGGCTCTTGCTGTAGCGATCAGTGCTCCAACTCTGGGTATGGTGCTGGCTATCCGTAAAATTAACGTTTTGGGTCCTCCTTTAAGGGACGGTAATAAAGTAACTGCGAATGTTAAGAAGAGTACCACACGCACCGTGTATTCTGTTATGAGTCCGCAGCGCCGGTTTGTTCACAGTCTTGTGTTATATATTAAGACTGCCTTGATCTCTCTAAGTGCAGTGCCTTTTGTGGTGGCTTTGCTTAACAATGTGACTTACAGTCTCGTTCTGGAACAATTCCGTGGAGTTAGTCTCCTGCACATCGCTCCTATCGGTCTGGTTGCGTTGTATGTGCTGTTATATCGCGGAGAGTTTACCTTTATTAAAACCGGGAAACTGCTGCGTATGCCAGTTACAGTGGCTATGGTTATTTTAGCAGGTGTATTGGGTGTCCTAGGTCTGTACTACATTAGCCGTACTGGTAATAGCGGTAGTGTAAGTTCGCTTGAAATGTCTTTCCGTACGTTCCTGGAAAATACGGTCCATGTTCGTCCGCGTAACAAAGAGTTTTTATTGGCTCATCCATTCTTCATTCTAGGAGCATTTCTGGCCTTGAAATATCGGAACGCGGCCTTCCTTATGATTGTGGCTGTCATCGGTCAATTGTCGATGGTAGATACGTTCGCACACATTCATTCACCGCTTCTGATTTCTCTCGTTCGTGGACTGCTGGGACTGGGTCTGGGAGCTATTATCGGTATCGTTGCTGTATTGGCATGGCAAATTGCAGAAAGGTGTTGGAAACGATGGTCGCCGCTCCTCAAAAGATAGTTATTTCCGGGTATTACGGCTTTCGCAACAGCGGAGATGAAGCGGTACTGCAGTCCATCCTTATTGCACTGAAGCGGCAGGCAGATTCCGCCGGAATAGCGATTGAACCCATAGTGTTATCTATAGATCCGGAATGGACAATCGCAACTTATGGTGTGAAATCTGTACACCGAATGAAGCTTGGTGAAGTCCGAAGAGCTCTTTCAGAGAGCTCTGGTCTAATCAGCGGTGGGGGCAGTCTTCTGCAGGATGTAACCAGTAGTAAAAGCATTCCGTACTACTTAGGCATTATCAAGCTTGCTCAATGGATGGGGAAGCCCACCTTTATTTATGCTCAGGGAATCGGACCTCTGAATCGCAAATTGTTCCATCCTTTTATTAAATCGGTATTCCGTAAATGTAAGTATGTATCGGTAAGGGACGAGCAATCTCGCAAACTGCTTCAGAAGATTGGACTTGCGGCTGAGAAAATTGAAGTCGTACCTGATCCTGTTATGGGCTTGTCCTTACCTGAGGGTGAAGCTGAAGCAATCACAGAATCTTCCTCTCTTCCGGTCATTGGTATATCCGTTCGTTTTTGGGAAGCGGACCGACGCGAGCTAAACGCTATTGCTGAAGGTTTAAGGCAAGCTAGTGTTGCTCAGCCGCTGCATCTGCGGTTCTTACCCTTTCATTTACCCTCTGATAATGAAGCCTCACGATATATCATGGAGTTATTGGGTAAAGATATTGAGGGGAATGGCGGGAGGGTCAGCATTTGTGAAAATGCAGTACATCCTCAGCACATGCTTCGTGAGGTGGAACAGTGCGATGTACTAATCGGTATGAGGCTCCATAGCTTGATTTATGCCGCAGGACGGAGAGTTCCTCTGATTGGGATATCCTACGATCCGAAAATTGATCATTTTCTGGATCGAATACAATGTGATCCGGTCGGATCGACAGACGCTTTGGAGAGTAAGAGGCTCGCATCGGAGATCCTTCATTTGTTGCGTGAAGGAGCTACATGGCAGCAGGAGCGGGAATCCTTGATCTCCATGCTCGTTCAAGAGGCGGAAGCGCCTGCGAAGAAAATCGCCCAATATTTAAGCCATAAAGGATGATATAGAGTGAAAGATACGAAAATCCTACCTACGGTGCCCATTTACGGGATTCCGGTGAGCAAGCTAGATATGAAAGAGACTGTTTCTTATTTGGTTCAGGCGGTTTCTGCGCGTGCACCGCATCAGATTATTACAGCGAATCCGATTATGGTAATGAGTGCCTTGGAGAACCCTGAATACATGAACATTATGACTTCTGCCGAGCTGGTTGTACCGGACGGGACAGGTGTTGTTTGGGCGGCTGAACGCTGTGGTAATCCCGTGAAGGAACGTGTGGCAGGCTTTGATTTGCTACATGAATTATTGAAGACTGGTGAAAGCTATCACTGGAGAGTTTACCTCCTTGGCTCTACACAGGAAGTGATTCAGGAGACTGCCAGAAGGTTACAAATGCAGTATCCTGCAATTATCATTGCTGGCTTCCGTGATGGTTACTTTGGACCGGCTGAGGATCAAGAGGTTGTAGCTGAGATTGTGAGTACTAAGCCTGACCTGTTGTTTGTCGCTCGGGGCGCAGATAGCCAGGAGCCTTGGATTGCTAAATACAAGTCACAACTTGCAATTCCGATTATGATGGGTGTCGGTGGAAGCTTTGATGTGATCTCGGGTAAGAGCCGCAGGGCCCCCAAAGCATTCCAAAAACTTCGGTTAGAGTGGTTATACCGACTCCTTAAAGAGCCAACACGTTATCGCAGAATGCTTGCGCTGCCGAAATTCGCATTAAAAGTGCTGCGTGACAAAGAGAAAGTGACAAAAGCTTGAGTATATGACGGTATTCCCCGTAAATATGAAATAAATCGCCCAATTTCAGAATTGGAATTTGTTTTCATAACAGCGTATAATTCAATGCGGTAGAGAAATGGGGGTCGACTGATCAAATGTTAATTATATACATCGCCGGATTTATCGTGTGTATGGGCCTCGCGCTGTGCTTGACACCGTTGGTGAAGAAGTTCGCCATTAAGATTGGTGCCACGGATGTGCCTAATGCCCGTAAAGTGCATACGAAGATTATGCCCCGCCTTGGCGGACTAGGTATTTTTCTGGCGTTTGTGTTAGGCCTGCTTGCCGTATTGCCGATTATTCCTTATGATTTTACTCCGCGTGAGGCCAACTTCATCAAAGCGCTGCTATGTGGCGGCGGACTGATTGTTTTGATTGGCGGTCTTGATGATCGTTTTGAACTGTCAGCCAAGGTGAAGCTGCTGGGCCAAATTGCCGCAGCATGTATCGTCGTATTCGGTTTTGGAATTACTGTGGACTTTGTAAATATTCCTTTTAACAATACGTATTCATCACTAGAAAGCTGGATATCCATTCCACTTACAATCTTCTGGATTGTCGGGGTCACCAATGCTGTTAATCTGATTGACGGTCTGGATGGACTAGCTGCAGGGGTATCGGGGATTGCTATCGCTACAATTGCCGTCATGGCTTTGTTGATGGGCAATGTAATGGTTGCGTTGCTATGTCTGTTGCTGCTTGGCAGTATCGTAGGATTCCTGTTCTTTAACTTTCATCCTGCGAAGATCTTTATGGGTGATACCGGCTCGTTGTTCCTTGGCTTTTGCTTAGCTCTGCTGGCGCTGCTAGGGTTTAAACAAATTGCCGTGGTATCCTTTATTACACCTTTGTTGATTATTGGGGTTCCTCTATCGGATACGTTCTTTGCAATTGTGCGCCGCAAGCTGCAGAAGAAGCCGATTTTTGCACCTGACAAAGGTCATTTGCATCATTGCTTACGCGAGCTTGGCTTTAGCCATCGTCAGACTGTACTCATAATATATGGTATAGCCTCTTTCTTTGGCATACTGGCTATTATCCAATCTTCAGCTGCTTTGAAAGAAGCGAACTGGGTTACCTTCGTAGTCATCTGTGTTATGCTCTTCTTCCTGCAGATTGGCGCTGAGATTACTGGGCTTATCGGTAAAACTAAACGTCCTGTAATTGACCTCATTTTAAGATTACGATTAAAGCTTGATCCAGAAAGAAGCTCCAAATCATAATCTCACAGGTATCATTTTGTAATATATTCCTTAAATAACAAAACTCATCCTATTTAGGATGAGTTTTTTTGTATTTATTCCTAAATATACGGCTTCCCGTAACCGATAGAAAACTAAGAGGGTAACAAGAATATGAATCTAAAGGAGAGATATACAATATGCAACGCATCAAGAGACCTTTCTTGTGGCTGCTAATGGCAGCTATGGTCGTCTCGCTTATTCCAGCGGGCTGGGCCAAGCCCGTTTCGGCTGCTATCACATCGACACAATATTTCAGCCCGGACGACAATGAACTTCGGAATACAATTGCACTTGATCAGAATACTATCACTCGAAATAATGTATATAAAACCAGCAACAGTATGATGACAGTTACAGGGACCTTTTCTCAGGTAACTTCTTCTACGATGAAGGTAACTGTTGAACAGCTCAGCCAGGTTGGCGGCAAGTGGGTAACAGATAATGCACATGTGATTCTTGGTGCAGTGAACGTAGATACAAACAATGGACTTAGCAATCGTTTCTCAACAAGTGGACTAACTTTGTTCTCCGGATATAATAAGATTACCTTTTCGGGTATGCAAGGTCTGTTAGAACGTTCAGAGTCTTTTTATGTCCTGTATGATCAGGTTCCATTCATCCAAACGCTACAGGTCATCGGTGGAGGACCAGCGCCTATAAATCTTAATGAAGGATCACAGGTTGTAGTTCCAAATCAAACAGTGACCTTGAAAGGTGTAGTTGCTAATGCAACAAAAGTGACTGTTTCATTAAACGGTGGTACTGCTCTACAGACAACACTGCTAGAGGATGGAACTTTTTTCACACCTGGTCTATCTTTAATATCGGGAAGTAATAACCTGGATATTGTGGTGAAGAATGCTTCAGACTCTATAACGATTAAGAGATCTTTATATTATTTTGATGTATCAAAGCCTTTTACTGATCTAAAAATTGTCCAGTCAACGGCTACCACCAAGGATGTATACAACCTAATGAATAATACTCCAACGGTGACTCAAAGCACATATAATAGCGCAAGTTATAAAGATTATATAGTAGGACAGGTTTTAGTACCGTATAACGACTTGTCCTTTAAGGATAATGCTGTAGTTAAGATTGATGGTAATGTCGTCTCGAATTTTCAAATTCTGAAATCATACGGTTATGATGATAGTCATGTATGGACTGAGATCGCTGGAGACGCGACCAATGAAATTATAATTCCTAGCTCCGATGGAGTAACTCCAGCGTATCGTCTAGTGTCCTTCCGCGCAGATTATTACGTGAACAATACGAATAAATTTGTACTCAATGTTCAATATGCACCGAGTAATTTTCAAGCCTCAAAACTGGGTAACTATAAATATCTACCTGGCGAAACAGTTATCTCTAATCTGTATTATCTTAAGGATTATAATGGAACCAGTGCAATAACAGCTGCTACTTCTAAAATTCCATTGAACAATGCTCAGGTTGATGTTGGCGATTTTTATATTATGGTAGACAGTAAGAGTAGTCTGGCAACACAACAACTGTTGGCTACCTATTTGCCGATAAGTCCTAATACGGTAACAATGACTTTGGTCTCTGCTACGACTACTGGTACTGCAGCAAATGAACAGGTATACAAAATCACTGGCTTTTCAAGCGGGAAACAGTCTGTTCAGTTTCAATTTAAGAATTCAAAATCCACAACAGATGTAACTATTACTTATGTAACTAAAAGCTATATTTATGTAGATAGTCTTTATGATGGACAGACCTATTCATTCAGTTCCGATGACGATCCATCTATGAAAATTTCCGGCCAATATATCGGATTTGAAAATATCGTAACAGCACAGCTCTTTGTAAATGGTATTTCAGATAGTACGATGTCACTGGGCGTTACAAGCACACAAAAGAATTTTAACTTAAGTTTGAAGATTACACGTTCAGGGCCTCTAGTATATGGTGAGAACATTATTGTATTAACTGGTGTTTCTAAGGATTCCCTCGGGAACAAACGGGAGATTCGTAAGGAATTACGTATCTATGTCATTGATACTAACGGTTCTACATTGAAGTCATTCCATCCTGTACTTAAGAACGGAACCGGGCTTACATCTGCGGACCTTACTTCTTATTCCGCCGATACCTTGGGTAAAATCCTTAATCTGACTACGGATTTTGTTTATAAGAATGAGAAATATGTCACCAACCAACAGGAATATGACCTCGTGCTAAGAGGTGGGGGGGCATCAACACTTAATATTTATGATGGTTCACAGCTCCTATTTAGCACATCAAACAATTCAACTTTACTAACGGATAGTAATGCATTGGTACCTATAGGGATATTTACTTACAATACCAAGAGTTACTCATATGCTTACGCAGGAAGTAATAAAGATTTCATTCTTCGCCTAAGCGGCTTTAAGTTTGACGCTCCAGGTAGCCATGTTTATAATCTGGAATTAATTAATAGTACGGGCGCACGTACTACACAACGGCTTGAGGTACAACGTGAGGTAACTCCTTACCGTATTCTTTCTCCAGCCGCAACAGTTGGTGATCAGATCGTAGTCAACAAAAACTTCGTGCGTTTTGATATCGAGGCCGAAGGTGCAACAAAAGTAATGATCGACAAGTTTGAAGCAACAGAACGTGCAGATATTCCAGACAGATTTGTTTATGACTTTGTAGGGCTTAAGCCAGATAAGGCGACTACTGTTAAAATCCAGATTGTACGAGCTAGCTCTACGCTGAACACTACAGTAACAGTGTATTATGCGAGTGCTATTCAAGTGGATACGCAATACATGGCAGAGAAAGTAGCTTCAAAGTACAGTGTTTTTAATAAGGCACTGGAATTAAGTTTCCCTAAGGGTACTTTGATGAAGGGTTATACTACAACAGGTGCTGCCAAGTATTATCCCGATACGAAGCTGCTATTCGGTATTGCCGATCCAAAAGATGGTGTAGTAGAGCGGAAAAATGATTATGGTAATACAATAAATGTAGACTTAGATGCCAGAACACCTCTCGGAGCAACCGGAATTGACATTCCTGATGAGCTTACCCAGTACTTCACTTCTAACGCCACAACTATTAATTTCTCACGTGTATCTGATATTTACTGGATAAGTGGTGGTTTAGGGGAACGGGGAAACAAAGGGGTTACGGGCTATCTTGCCGGAACAAATGGAATAGCGCCTTATTCTACTCAGGGTTATTACACTCGCTATGACTATGAACGTAAAATTGTTCCTTCTCAACGTGGAGATCTGACACTTTCGTTTGGCTCCAACATTGTGGATGAAGTGGGGTCGACGATAACCGTATTCCGATATACAGATACAGGAACATGGGTGAATATCGGTGGTGAGGTGGATACCAAGAAACACACCGTTACCGTTCCGTTCGATGAATTCGGTTATTATACGGTTATGAAGCTGCGCCGCGGCTATAACGACATCACCAATCATCCTTGGGCCAGAAACATATTGAATGGTTTATATTCCAAAGGAATTATGGAGAATCTCCGTGCGGATCAATTTGGTGCAGACGATACAACTACACGCGGAGAATTTGCTACATTATTGGTCAAAGGACTTAATATTCCTTTGGACTACAATGAAAGTCAACAAACTTTTTTCGATATCGTACCGGAGTCAAGTTCAGCGACCTGGGATTTCGAACATATCGAGACTGCTGCAAGAGCCGGTATTGTTACTGGACTTAGTGACGGATTCTTCGGAGCTACTATACCGTTGACTCGTGAACAAGCTGCAGTGATGATCGCCAGGGCCTTGAAGCTGAAAATGTCTTTAAATAACGATAAGCTATTGACCAGCCTAAGCAAATCCTTCGTAGATACGGGCAGTATGGAGTTCTACTCACGCCCTTCCATTGAAGCTGTATCCAGAGCTAAGATAATGGAAGGTAGCCCGATAACGGTTACTGGACAGAAAAAGCCTGTATATAATTTCAATCCAAAGGGCAAGCTGACAAGAGCAGAAGCTGGTAAAATTGCTGTAGCTCTCCTACAAAAGAGTACAGTGATCTTCCCAAAGAACTTTAACTAACGGGATAACATAAACAGCCGGTCTGCGAGAACCCTTCGTAGACCGGTATTTTTGTAATATAATGTACTTAGTATACACATTAAACTTTGTAATCTGTTCCGGGATACGGTACAATAACGAAGACAATAATATGTTCTGAAAGGTGAAAGCCATCGATGAAACCGATTTTAGCCAAAGCACAACTAGACTACATGCGTGCAAAGAATAAGTTTGAGAATAGAGCTAAAGAGCTAGAGAAAGATATTACTGCTAAGCGAGCGCTCCAGGAAATTACGCAGGAGGTCATGGAAGGCCTTGTACAAGAAACTGGCTTTCATGATGCATATAATGAGCTTATTGTTGCCGAGAATGCATTGATAGATTGGTCTCACTCCACTATTAAGCATGAGAAGAGCTACCGTGACAACCGTGAGGCTATAGATGCTCTATACAACAATGTGAATTCAAGCCCAGAGAAACGTCAGGAGCTAATCCTGCTGTCTATGAAGATTCGTTAGTATATATGTTATAGAAGAAAGCGCCGATCCCGGCGCTTTTTTTAATTGTATGTTTTCGGGGTCCTCGCAAAGTACCTGAGTAAGATTCAAGCCCAGGCCCAACTGTTAAGGGTTGTGTTTTATGTGTGAACGGGTTTTAAGGAAGAAAATTATGGGTATTAACTTAACAGATAATGTATGATGACGCTTTGAATAAGTCATGCTATACTGATTTCCGTAGCCGCCCATTAATAGAAAAAGTTTGAATTACATACACATTTACCTTTCTCTTGGGTGGTACGGAGTCTCCAAAGAAAAAGAACGTAAAATTTATTTTGCAATAAACGCAACTTTTAGAAACCATCTGCGTTTAAGATGTAGAGTCAACGAGAAGCTGATTAACCAATTGGGAAGATTTAGCTTTACGTGACTGAAGGCACATTGTATAATGCTAAGGTGGAATTAGGAATCTAGCATTGTCATGCCTTGAACTCGTTTACCAGTTTCTGTGATACCCGTCACAGACATTATTTATACTTAATATGCTCAACTCGGGAAAGGGGGTGCATCGGCTAATGAGTGACATGAGCTACACAACTAAAGAAAATACTAAGTTCATGATTGTCCAAGGAGGAGAAAAAAAGTTTATGAAGAAAATTTTATCCGTAGCATTATCTACAGCAATGGCATTCTCGATGTTTGCCTCTGTGGCGTTCGCTGATACAGCAACAACTCCAGAAGCACAATTCTCAGCTCTGGCAGCTAAAGGTATCCTTAATGGATTCCCAGACGGTCAAGCACATCTTGAAAAAGACTTGACTCGCGCTGAATTCGCAAAAATCATCGCTAAACTGTTTGACCTTAGCGAAATCACAACTACATTGTCTTACAAAGACAAAAACTACAATGCAAACCACTGGGCACGCGGCTACATTGAAGCTGTAACTAAAGCTGGTTTGATGAATGGTAGAACTGCAACAACTTTCGACCCATCCGGTAAAGTAACTGTTCAAGAAGTTGCTACTGTATTGGCTCGTGCGTTGAAGCTTGGAACACCTACTGTAATCAACAACACAGCATCGGCATGGGCTAAAACTTATGTTCAAGCTGTAATCGACAAAGGTCTGATCGCAAGCTCAACTAACTTCCAAGGTAACGCTAACCGTGCTTTGGTAGTAAGCGCAGCTTACGCTGTTGATGTTATGAGATCCGCTCCAGTTGTTACTTCCGCTGAGGCTACAAGCCCAACAAGCGTAGTAGTAACTTTTGCTGACAAAACTACAGCAACTGTAACTCCAGCTACTGCTTTGGTAGAAGGCGTTGAAACAACTGTAGCATTCAAAAACAATGGCTTCGACTATAGTGTTAAAGTAACATTGGCATCCGCTAAGGTACTTTCTTTCACTCCAGTTAACGCTACTCAAGTAGAAGTTAAGTTCAACAGATCTGTTGACGAAACAGCTGCTAAGACTCTAGCTAACTACAAAATTGGTACTACTAGTCCTACTTCCGTTTCATTGAGTGGAAACACTGCTACATTGACATTTGCACTTGCTGCAGACGTTGAAGTAACTAATGCTGTTGCTGTTGTTGAGCCAATTACTTTGGCTGACAATGCTGACAAGAAAACAGCAAAATTCACAACTGTTCTGACTTATGAAGATACTGTGAAACCTGTAATTAGTTCTGTGTCAGCTAAGACTAATACAACAGCTGCAACAAAACTTACAGTAACAGTTTCTGAGCCAATCCAAAGTGCTACTGCAAAAGTAGATGGTACTTACTATTCAGTAGTATTTGGTGGTACTAACACTGGTACAATCACTGGGTTGAACCTGTCTTCGACTGCTAACCACACACTGGAATTGGTAAACCTTACTGATAAGAGTGGAAATGTTACAGTAACAACTTCCCAAGCTTTCTCCGTAACTGTTGATACTGTTGCTCCAACAGCAACATTGAGCGCTTACAGCGACAGAGCAATCTTGGTTACATTTAGCAAAGATATGGATGAAGCTACTGTAGCTACTGCACTTGCAACATCTAGTGCTGTTAAAGATGAGTTGCTTGCACCAGTACCTTATACTTATTCCAAAATTGACAACAAAAAATACTTGTTGACAGTTAATACAGCACTTTTCGCATCCAAAACATCCCGCACATTGTCTGTTGTAATTGCTGGATCAGTTAAGGATGATCTCGGTAACGCTTATGTTGCTGGTTCCCAAGCAGTAACTTTGTCCAAAGATACTGTTAAACCAGTAGCAACTGGCTTCAAAGTAGTTAAAAATTCCGACGGTAAAGTAACTGATGTCGTTATTACTTTCAGTGAAGCATTGAAAGCTAACGCTACTCCTGCTAAGCCTGTTATCGTTAACATGAATGGCGTTATCGTAACTGGTTCATTGCTTGGTGGTTTCACTGCAGATCCAATCGTTGCAGGCGACAAACAAGTAACTTACTCTGTAGTTACTGCTGCTGCACAAACTGGTAGCTTTGCATTCTCGTTCCCATCCAGTTTGGTAACTGACATGTCTGAAGCTGCTAATACATCTGATGTATTTAACTACACAGTTGATTTCGGTGGAGGTTCTACAACTTTCAGTCTGACATCTGCTGCTGCTTCTGCTAACGTAATCACAGTTAACTTTGGTACTGCTGTAAAAGGTGGAGCTGTAGCAAACTCTGCAACTGACGTTGCAAACTACACATTGGCTGGCAAGCCACTTCCAGCTGGCACAACTATCTACCTTGATGGTGACCAAAAGATTGCTACAATCACTCTTCCTTCTGGAACGATCGCAGCTACTGATCCAACTTCCGTACTTACAGTGGCAAACGTAGCAGCTACTAATGGTGCTACATTGAACACTTACACAGGTACAGTTGCTGTTGTTGATAATATGAAGCCGGTTCTTACTACTGCGGCTCTTACATCTGACAACAAATTGGTTCTTGGATTCGACGAAAAACTTACAGTTGGAACTGCTGTATATCAAGATTTCGTTGTAAAAATCAATGGCAATGAAGTAACTGGATTGTCTGTTGCTACTATTGGAGATGGTTCTGGTTCCGACTCCGGTAAAGTAGTTCTTAATCTTGGCGGTCTGGTTAAATACAATGGAACTGTAACTTATATCGACCTTAACAATGATGGTTCGTTGAATGGTTCTGATATCAAAGTAGCTGATGGTGATATTACTGCCACCTTCACTTACAGCAGTTCTGCATATATCTCCGGTGTAACAGTAACAACTGCTGCTACTACTGCAGGTAAAGATGCTCAAAACAACACAATTAAAACTGGTGTGACTGTAACAGCTAAATAATTTTACTCAACGAAGTAGAATTATCTTTTTGGGAAAGACTCTGCGAAGCTTAAGCTTCGCAGAGTCTTTCTATATTTAGAGCACTTAGCATACAAAGGAGGCAAAAGATGAAACCGATATATAAAGTCACCGCAGCAACGCTTCTCATGTCCATCGGTATTTGGGCTGGATCTATTTTAAATATCACAGCCGACGGAGCTAGTGTAGGTACTCAGCCAGGAACCGCGGACGATCCAGTGGTTACGAAAAGCTATGTTGACCAGCAGATTCAAAAGGCTATACAAGGTGGAGCAATATCTACGCCAACACCTACTGTTACTCCAACTCCTACTCAAGCACCGGGATCGGGCTCAACTACTTCAGATGCGGTCGTCATAGTAGATGTGAAGCCTGGGCAGACGTTAATAGCATCCGCGGGAGCTGAATTTATCGTTCGTGCCGGTAAGGCCATCATTTACTCTAATGATGCAAACGGTGTGGCTGATTTAACAGATGGCAAGGATCTGACGAATGGACAAGTCGCTCCATCGAATCATTTACTATCCTATCCAAGGGATGGCCGTGGAATCTCCGTTCAAAACGGACAAACCTTGGGACTTACCGTGATGGTTCGCGGCGGATATACACTGCAATAAACCCTTCTATATAAATAATGCCCTTATCCGGTCTGAATCATACTTGAGTATTTCTTTTTCCATAGCTCCCAAACATTGATAAGATTGAACAAAGTCCATAGCGCACACAATACTCTTGTATTCTTAATTGATCAGGAGGTGCAGCACATGGCACGTAATAATCGCAAGATCGTACCTGAAAGCCGGACGATGCTGAAACAAATGCAATATGAAATTGCTTCTGAATTCGGGTTGTATGGAGCTGGCTATGGTGGAGGAGCAGACACAGAGTTTGCTTCGGAATTAGGGGCAACAGGCGGGTATTCGCAGACAAGTACTCCTTATTTAGGACAACTTACCTCTCGCGAAAATGGTTCAGTAGGCGGAGAAATTACGAAGAGGCTCGTGAAGCAAGCGGAGCAATCGCTTTTCCGATAAGAAACAGAATTCTGCGAGCTGTGACAGAACGCACAGACTTCAATTGACACCCCTTCTCAAATAAGTTAATATGACTTTTGAGGAAAGCCAACAACCTTTTCCATATGGAGAAGGTTCGTTTTTTTTTTAACAACTTAAATGGGGGGTTGAATTCATGTCGATTAAAGGACGCCATCTGTTTACTTCCGAGTCCGTTACGGAGGGACATCCAGATAAAATTTGTGACCAGATTTCTGATGCAGTACTGGATGCATTTTTGGCTAATGATCCAAATGCTCGTGTTGCTTGCGAGGTAGCTGTGGCTACCGGCTTGGTTTTAGTTATAGGGGAGATTAGCACCAAATCCGAGTATGTGGATATACCTGCTATTGTTCGGAATACCATTAAGGAAATTGGATATACCCGAGCCAAATTTGGCTTTGATTATAATACGTGTGCGGTACTGACATCGCTTAACGAGCAGTCCGCGGATATTGCACAAGGTGTGAATGCTGCACTTGAGGGTCGTGACCCTGCACAGGTTGATGAAGAAACAGCGAATATTGGAGCAGGGGATCAAGGGCTAATGTTTGGTTTTGCTACCAATGAGACACCTGAACTCATGCCTCTTCCGATTGCCTTATCTCACCGTATCGCTCGTCGATTAGCTGAAGTGCGGAAGAATGGTACTTTGGAATATTTACGTCCTGATGGCAAGACACAGGTAACGATTGAATACCTGGATGATAAACCTGTGCGTGTGGACACCATTGTTGTATCTACTCAGCATGCTGAAGAGATCTCTTTGGAGCAGATTCAAGCTGACATTAAAGAGCATGTGATCCTACCTGTTGTGCCTGCTGAACTGTTGGATGGAGAGACTAAATATTTCATCAACCCAACTGGACGTTTTGTTATTGGCGGACCTCAGGGAGATGCAGGATTAACTGGACGGAAAATTATCGTAGATACATACGGTGGATATGCTCGTCACGGCGGGGGAGCCTTCTCCGGTAAGGATCCTACTAAAGTAGACCGTTCCGCTGCCTACGCGGCGCGTTATGTAGCCAAGAACCTCGTAGCTGCAGGACTTGCTGATAAATGCGAAATTCAATTAGCTTACGCCATTGGTGTGGCTAATCCGGTATCGATTAACGTGGATACTTATGGAACGGGGAAAGTCAGTGAAGAGAAGTTGGTCGAACTGATCAGCAATAACTTTGATCTTCGTCCGGCGGGCATTATTGCTATGCTTGATTTGCGCAAACCTATCTATAAACACACCGCTGCTTATGGTCATTTCGGTCGTACAGATATTGATCTTCCTTGGGAACGTTTAGACAAGGCTGATTTATTGAAATCACAAGCTGAATTGTAATCAGAGCGCTATTATTATAAGTGACTCGTGGCTGGACCCTTCAATGGAAGGGTTTTGCTTACGGGTCTTTTTTTATGTGGTGAAGAAGCGTCCGCAGACTCTACTATAATACTTAAAAAGCTGCTAAACTTTGGAAGACCTTTTACCGAAATATAAATATACATATTGATGAGCTTGAGAGGAGTATTTGACCGCATGAAAAGAAAAATTTCAACATGGACAGCGTTCTTTCTAGCCGGAAGCCTGCTAGTAGGAAATGGAATACCTTATTTAGGGATGGATGCAACGGCTGTATACGCTGCGGCTGATTTTACTATGTCTACAACTCCTGCAGCTGGAGCTAATTATGTAAGTGCAACGGCTTCTCTTAGACTAAATTTTGATCGGACGGTTACGCCGCAAACTGGAAATATCACCATTACTAAACAGAGTACGGGTGGAGTTTTTGTAACGGTTCCTTTGGATACAGGCCTTATTGGAAGTTCTACATTTTATGATATTAAATGGGCACCAAGTCTACAGTTCGAGCCTAATACAATGTATACCGTCAGTATTCCTGCCGGATCATTCAAGGATAACACAGGAGCGAGTTCCCTCGTGACCACCTGGTCTTTCACCACTGCACCCGCGGTTAACCCGGCTATTACTGCAGGAAATTTCATTCCGGTTAACAATGCCAGAGTAGATGTTGGAACTGTGAGTGAACTGAGTTTTAAACTGAATAAGGGTAACCTGATCAAAGGCACGGGTTCTATTAACCTGATATCTTCGGCAAATAATTCGGTTGTTTACAGCTATAATGTCGCTACCGATTCCAAAGTACAGGTAGATGTAGCAAGCGATCCGACCGGCACTCTTGTCAAACTGAGCTTAAGCGGAATAACACTATCGGCTGGCAGCAGCTATTATATTCTAATCGATTCGTACGCGTTCAGAGATACAGACAATAAGACTTATAGCGGTATATCGAGCGGGAATGACTGGACCTTTGCTACAAAAGGGGCTGCGGCAATACCAGTAACGGTCTCTCCTATAAATGGAGCAGTAAATATATCACCAACAGGAGCATTGCAGCTGGCTTTTGATCGTCCTATGTATCCTGCAGGTGGTGAGATTACTGTATCGCCAGGGACTATAAATGATCCTAGAGCTAGAAAAATCAATGTAACCTCCACAGCCGTAACGGGTGGGGGAAGTAAAACCATAAACGTGACTCCGGCAACAAGCGCTACTCCGCTGCTTAACAGTACAACCTATACCGTTACGATCCCGCAGGGATCTTTTTATGATCAGGATGGTCATTTGTTCCCGGCTTCAGGCTCCCATACCTGGACGTACTCAACGGCGTCTTCCTTACAGCCACTTGCACCGGCAACGCTATCACCGGCAGATCGCAGTGAATCTGTAGCTATTAGCAGAACCTTCGGTATTACCTTTAATAGAGATGTGATCTATAATGCCTCCATTGTGGATGGAATTGCACTCTATAAAAATAACGGGGGCAAAGTGCCGATTTTGGTGACACCAGGGTCGACCGCTAGAGATTTTGTAATCACGCTGGCACCTTCAACCGTACTCGATAACGCTTCTACCTACTACTTCGATATTGCGGCTGGTGTCTTTACGGATGCTGCTGACTCACTATCCGTGTATAACGGTCTAAGCGGGAAAAACTATTGGAGTTTCACAACATCTGTTTTGGACAGGACTGCCCCAGTTCTAGCGGCTGCGGTGCTCGATAACAATCGAACGATAAGACTTAAGTATAATGAGGCTCTAGATCCGTCCACAGCGCTGCTGTCTTCGAGTTTCCCAGTAACTGTGAATGATGAGTACCGCCGAATAGATAGTGTTACCCTACTAAATGACAGTGTATACATTACCCTTAGTACAGGGGTTGCAGTAGGACAAGTTGTAAAAGTGGGTTATTCCGGTGGGCTTCGTACCATTCATGATTTGAGCGGCAATATTGCTAGTTCATTTTCACTGCGGCAGGTGGATAACAACATTGAATCCTCACTTCCTGTCCCAAAAGAAGGCATACTCACAGGTAATTTGGTGAGTTTGAATTTTAATGATTCGCTTAAAGCGGTGTCCCCCTACGCATATAGTCAGTTCTCAGTAACGTCAGATGGTTCTGCACTTGGAGTAAGCTCAATTACTTCTAGCGGAAGCAACGTATATTTGGTTTTGAATAATGCTCCAACCAATAGCGGGGTCATTCGGGTATCATACTCTGGCAGTTCTTATCCTTTGCAGGATCTGCTTGGGCAGAATATAGCTGCATTTTCTAACTTTTATATTCGAAATAGCAACGATACAACGGTACCTCAGTTCCAAAGCGCTGCAGGGAGCGGGAATAAAATAATACTCACCTACAATGAAGGACTATCTACGAATAATCCTCCTACAAACAGTCAATTTTCCGTATTGGCAGGTGGGATAGCGGTGTATGTAACAGATGTTGCTGTAAGCGGCAATCAGGTCACCTTAACCCTGCAAACCGCCCTGACGGCAAACCAGAGGGTCACAATCTCCTATGTGCCTGGCTCAACAGGTCTAAGCGACTCTAATGGTAACCGTGCGGGATATATCAACTTACAGACTGTGACTGTGTCGACAGCAAGTGCTGTACCTGAGATTGGTTCGGCGGTCGTTACAGGAGATGTGCTTAGTGTTACTTTTAACAAAAGTATGGTCTCTACTTCATCTCTCAATGCAAGTCAATTCGGGGTTAGAGCAGATGGAAGCAATCTAGGCGTACAATCGGTATATGTATCCGGCAACCTTCTAAACATCACCTTGAGCTCTATTGTAAAAGGGGGACAGGTAGTCGATCTGTCTTATATGGCTGGAAATGGATCAATTAAGGATCTGGCCGGCACTACCTTGGCTTCATTTACTGGGCTCAATGTACAGAATTTATCGGGCGCATCCTCAGGGAACAACCCTTCCTATTTGACAACGCTCGCCAGTAATGAATTCGGAGTAGCATTTCCGTTACTGAGAAGTGACTCCGCCAAAATTTCGGATGACTATTCCAAGTACAATCAATCGATCAAAAAATATACGCTTAGCGCAGAACGTTTGACGGGAAGTTACGAGTATTTGGCAAAGGTAGGGACCGCTTCACTTGCATTTGAAGTTCCGCAAACCGAACGTGCCGCCTATGTAAGTGTTCCGCTGGCTCCTCTGGTTGCGGCAGTAAACCGGAATAAAAAGGCGGAGTTTGCAATCCGTTATGGCGAGCATCTATACAATATACCTTTGGATAAGATTGACATGTCTAGCCTTGTTCGTAATTTAAATACAGACAGCGGCAGTATCTCACTTGTCCTCCGTTTGGAAAAAGTTCCAACAGGCACTTACAGCTCCTTGGAGCAGAAGCTTCAGAATAACGGACTGCAGATTGTTACTAGTCTTATAGATGCTCGTATATTAGCAGTGGCTAATGAGAACTCCTCGAAGCAAGTAGAATTAAGTGTGCTTGGAGAATACAGCGTGCGGACTACAGCAACGCTTAACGAGCCTCAAGTCTCCATTGCCAGACTCGAGACCACGTATGGTGATGCAGCTTACCTCCCTACCAGCTTTAATAAGGTAGGCAATTATACGGTGCTGAGAGCGAAGACGGAAGGGAACCAGGCTATGGGTACCTATCTGTCGCTGCGTACTTTTAACGATATGGGTACACATTGGAGTCGTAGTGCTGTCACCGAACTTATGACCAAAAATATTATCGACAGCAGCTATGGTACAAGCTTCAAGCCTGAGCAAAAGATAACTCGTGCGGAATTTGCAGTTATGCTCAGTCGGGGCTTAGGTCTGCAGGGTAATCGTGAAGCGGCCCAGCGCTTCCGCGATGTACAGCCTTCTACACAAACTGGGGATTATATCGGGGCGGCAGCCAAAGCCGGTATTATTACCGGCAACACTGACGCGACCTTCCGTCCAAATGCTTATATTACCCGTGAACAAATGGCTATTATGATGATTCGCGCTATGGAATATACTAACCACCCTATAACTCTAAAGGGAACCTCTGCATCTACCTTGGCAACCTTTAAAGACAAGAACAAAATCCAGAGTGACGAATTCGTAGCAAAGGCAGTCCAGGCTGGAATCGTTCTGGGCGTATCAGCCGGTATATTCCAGCCGCAAGGCAATGCCACCCGAGCCCAAGCTGCAGTTATGCTTCAGCGGATGCTGAATAAGGCGGATTATTTGTAAGTTCGGAACTCAGACTTTTGAATTTAGACTTTTGAACTCACTTAGTTGCACTTTATACAATTAAAAGGTGGTGTTTGCTCCCGAAGGTCACTTTAAGTGTATTTTGTGCAACTATATGATGGGGAATGAGCCGAAATTGGCAATTTCTCGGATTTTAAGTGTATTTTATACACTTATCCGCAGTATGCTGGCAATCTGTGTTGAAATAGTTGTATGAAATGCAATTACATTATGCCACCCATAAAAAGCTCGGACTCCAATGTTGTGGAGTCCGAGCTTTCTTTTTGCCCTGTCCCCCCTAGTGAATAGCTGAGCGGTCACTATAGCCTTGTTTGCTGGTTCATCTACTAATCTCTTATTCCTCGCAACTTTTCTTCTAAAATTCAGTCTATTAAAAGTGTACTGGGAAAATAGATACTAAATTCCAGACTCTGAAGAACACCTCCAGAGGAAAGTAATAGGATGGGAGAGTTACGCTTAAATGAATAAAATTTCCACCAAAAAGATGTCCGGAACCAAGAAGTGGATTGCTGCTTCGTTAGCGGGAGTGCTATGGATCATGCCTGTAGTCGGTAGTGATGGAATACTGCAAATTGGACAAGGCTCCTCATCGATTGCAGAGGCGGCGGATTCTGCTTTTTCAGTGACTAAGCTGGGTGAGGAAGTGATTACTTCCGGTGCCATTATGATGAAATATAAATTCACGGCTGCACGGGCAGGGAAGAATGTTTCCGGTTTGGCGGACGTAATTCGTGTCGATTTAAATAATCCATATGTTTCTTTGGATGTCATGACAGGCAAAGGCGGTACACTGACTACTCGTCAGAGTACGGGCGGGATGGCTAAAGAGACCGGAGCCGTAGCTGCAGTAAATGGGGATTACTTCAATACAAGTGCTGAAGGAGCGCCAATTGGCGGACAAGTATCGTCTGGAATAGTGATGTCCACGCCTTCACAGCTGAACGGAATGTATGCTTTTACTGTGACGAAGGATAGAAAGCCAGTCATTGATGAGTTTTCCTTTGAAGGGATGGCAACGGCTTTGGACGGTGCTCAGTATCCTTTAGCCGGCATCAACAAGAGCGCGTACAATCCGGAGGGCGGAAGTTCTACGTACAGTCATGCCCATGCCTTATACATCTATACAGATGCGTGGACGGCACTTCAACGGCCTAAAAACAGCTCAACTACGCCGACAGAGGTTCTAGTAGAAAACGGTATCATCACACAGATCTCGGCGAACGCAGCACTGCCTATGGCGGTGCCTAAGGGTGCTTATATTTTGCGGGCACACGGGTTGGCTGCGCAGTATGTCATCGCTCATATGGTAGTGGGCCAGGCTCTAGAAACTTCATACTCTTTAGTCTCCAAAACTACACAGCAATCGATAGACCCTGCCAGTCTGCAAATGATGATCGGGGGTCATACTATTCTTGTGAATAATGGCCAAGCCGCTACGTTCTCCCGTTCAATCACAAGCATTGGAGGGTACCGTGCGCGGACGGCATTAGGTTATTCCCAAGACGGACGTTACGTCTATGTTATTGCTGCAGAGAAGAATAGCAACAGCTCAGGGTTATCACTGACTGAACTGCAGTCTTTCATGACGAATATCGGTGTCTGGAAAGGGTTGAATCTGGATGGTGGCGGTTCTACAACAATGGTTGATCGGCCACTTGCAGAAATGTCTACAAGACTTACCTTTAATACGGAGTACGGAACTGAGCAGCGGAGCGTCGTAAATGGCTTAGGGATTTATACGACTGCACCGCAAGGTGAAGTGAAAGGAATTAAAATAAGCGGCAGTTCAGTTCTTCTGATCGGACAACAGGCTGCTTATTCTTTAAAAGGCTATGATACCTACTATAATCCGATAGATGTAGCTGCGGGAAATCCTGCTTGGTCATCGAGCGGGGGAAGCGTAACTGTAAAGGCTGGGCAAGCGACAGCAGTGAAGCCGGGTACAGCCACACTGAAGGCTGTCAGCGGAGCCGCGAGTGCTTCTACTACTGTAACTGTTCTTGGAGGAAATGATATCACCAGCCTGACATTAGGCACAGCTACGGGTCCCTTGACAGTCGGGAGTTCCATTTCTGTTCCGGTTACAGCCGTTACAAAGAGCGGAATCAACATACCTGTACCGAATTCTTCCTTAAAATGGGAGTTTGTTGGGTTTAAAGGAAGCGTGCAGGACGGCAAGCTTACAGTTGACTCTATCAATTCAGGGGTGACGACAGGCTATGCTATTGCCCGTTATGACGGATTTAGCACAGGCGTTGTTCTCTCTACAGGTGCGGCTACTCCTTGGGAGAATTTTGAGAATGTAACCTATCCGCTTGCATTTACAACGAATGCTGCCGGAGTAACAGGTACAGCGGCTGTGACTGCAGGCAGCGCTGAACGTGCAGGCTCCAAGGTATTGAGTCTGAATTATGACATGACAGCAGGCAGTGGGAAAATGTACGCCTACGCTCAGCTTAATGGAACGACAGGCAAAGCGATTCCGGCGGCAGCCACCTCCATGTCGGTAGACGTAATGGGTGACATGAGTTTGAACTGGCTGCGGGCTGAGTTGGTAGATAATACAGGGGCAACAGTTTACGTAGATCTGGCCAAAGTCATTGACTGGAATGGTTGGAAGAAACTAAATATTGATTTATCAGGTTATAACATTAAGTTCCCGGCTTCGCTGAAACGTTTGTACGTAGTGAACGTGGAAGAGGGACAGGATGAACGTGCTAAGACGGGGGTGGTATCCTTTGACAACCTCTCTTTTACAATGCCATCACTTTCTAGTGACGCAGGGCTTCCTACAGCATCGGTTTCTATGACCATCGGACAAAAATCTATAATGGTGAGCGGCACGAAGAAAGCAATTGAAGTGGCTCCTATCATGATGAATGGCACTACTTACGTACCTATAAAATATGTGTTGGATGCCTTTGGTGGAAGTGCTTCCTGGGATGCTGTCACCAAGAAAATAATGATTCTGCGTGGTTCCAAGGTGCTTGATCTAACTTTGGGCAAGAAAGATTTCCTGCTAAACGGCATGCGGAAAAGTGCTGAAGTAGCACCTTTATTAATGCAAGGTAGGACTTTAGTGCCACTTCGATTAGTCTCGGAACAGCTAGGATTGAACGTAAAATGGGAACAAAAAACTAAGACCGTAACTATCGAATCATGATATGTTAATATAAAGGCAAGCCTTTAATTAGATTGGATAGAAATGAGGCAATCATCCGTGGAATTTCAAGCTGATGCGATTGATCGCGTCATAAAAAACACCATAGAGGTAATGGAGAGCAGCAAATATCAGATTTTTGAAATTTTGCAGGTCGCTCGTGATGAGCTTGCTGCGCTTACCAGGGAACTGAAGCGGGTGATGGAAGAAACGGAAGAAACATTGAAAAAGGTAGACAAACTGGAGCTTAATTATCATCGCTCCCGGATTCGGCTGACGGAAGTTAGCCGTGATTTTGTCCGCTATTCCGAAAAGGATATTCGAATTGCTTATGAAAAAGCGACAGAACTTCAACTGGAGTTGATGATGACCCGAGAGAGGGAAGCGTATCTCCGTAGTCGGCGGGATGAACTGCAAATGCGTGTACGCAGTGTGGAAAACTCCGTGGAGCGTGCAGAATCTATAGGGTCACAAATGAGTGTAGTCGTGGAATATTTGTCTGGAGAATTGGGACAAGTGACCCGTATTGTCGAATCCGCAAAGAACAGACAGATGATTGGACTAAAAATTATTCTGGCTCAGGAAGAGGAACGTAAGCGAATCGCCCGGGAAATTCACGATGGTCCCGCCCAAATGCTCGCAAATCTAGTCCTTAGGACGGAAATTGTGGAAAGAATGCTGTTAAAGCAGGAATTTGGACTAGTGCAGCACGAAATAGTAGATTTGAAGGGTCAGGTTCGTTTCAGCCTCGAAGAAATGCGCAAGGTTATTTTTAATTTGCGTCCAATGGCTCTCGACGACTTGGGACTAATTCCGACATTGCGAAAGTATGTGCATGACTATGAAGACAAGACAAAGATTCGGACCGCTTTTGAGACAAGAGGTAAGGAGCATCGGCTCTCATCAGCGATGGAGGCTGCCGTATTCCGCCTAGTCCAAGAAGCATTGTCTAACGCAGCGAAACATGCGTACCCTAGTTATGTGTTAGTAGAGATTACATTTCAAGCACAGTTAATCAAAATCGTTGTCAAGGATAATGGTTTGGGCTTTAATGTACAGAAAGTCAAAACAGAACAAAGCAGCCGTGAAAGCTTCGGTCTGGTAGGGATGCGCGAGCGCGTAGAACTTCTAGAAGGAAGAATGGAAATCGAATCAGCAGAGAATCAAGGCACATCAGTTGTAATCCATATTCCAACGAATGTGGATAAGGGAAAGGAGTAATGTAATGGAGAATCAAAGCTCTGGAAAGACATTCATTAAAGTACTTTTAGCGGATGATCATCAGCTTTTTCGTGAAGGACTTAAACGCATTTTGAATATGGAGGACGATATTGAGGTCATCGGTGAATGCGGAGATGGCATTCAGGTTCTTGAGTTCTGTAATGTAACTAAACCGGACATTGTTCTTATGGATATCAATATGCCGATCGAGAACGGCGTGGAAGCCACGCAAAAGCTCCGGGAAATGTTCCCGGACATCAAGGTTATTATTCTATCGATTCATGATGATGAGAGTTATGTATTTGAGACACTGCGTAAAGGGGCCAACGGATATTTGCTGAAAGATATGGAAGCCGAGTCGCTCATTAATGCGATCCGTTCCGTTTGCCAAGGACATGCCTTTATTCATCCCAAAGTAACAGGGAAGCTGATTAACCAGCTTCGCAGAATGACCTATCTGAATGAGACTGGCGCTATGGCCGAGACCGTTGTGAAAGAAGCCGGTGTGAAGTTTGTCGCTGGTGACAATAACCCTCTTACACGGCGGGAAGCAGAAGTCCTTCGGTTAATGGCTGAGGGTAAAAGTAACAAGATGATTGGTGAATATCTGTTCATCAGTGAAAAAACGGTCAAAAACCATGTGAGCAGCATTCTGCAAAAAATGGAAGTAGATGATCGTACACAAGCCGTAATCAACTCCATAAAGTTTGGTTGGGTAACGTTGTAAAACACAACTAGAAACTGTACATATACTGAGGGTTCTTTCAAGCCGAAGGACTGGGCAGTCACCGACCTTTTGTCACCGGCATATATTGTCGGTATACAAGGAGGTGCATCTCCATGGCAGCCCAGTTAATATGGATTATAGTCGTGTATGCTTCAGCGGTCGTTTTTGTAAACCTACTGCACATCCGGGAGAAAATGCGTCAATCCCCAAGATCCGGGGAGTGGATTCATTATATTCTCATTACCCGGAACCATGAGACTGTAATTGAATGGTACGTTCGTGCACTCACTTTGCATTCCTTCCTTACAGGAAAGCGGTTGCGTGTGACCTGTATGGATGATAACTCCGATGACGATACACTACTTCTTGTCATGAAAATGAAGCAGAGTGGATGCTCCCTTGAAGTAGAGGCGCTCGAACACTTGGAAGAGCGGAGTACAGCACAGAGGGACGGTAACCTTGGGTTAGAGCAAGAGATTATTATTGATTTGCGACTATTCGAGGGGCTGTTCCCGCTGCCATTTATTCAGGATCTGGGAAGTAGGGGATACGGATCAAAGCCTGGTGGAATGTAAAAACATATGTAAGCAACGGGTGAAGCACACTCTCCAGTGAAGGAGAAGTGTGCTTTTTTGCGTTGTCGGAAGGTTAGCGGGAAATAGTTCATTAATTTAAAAACAGGCGACGGTTGCCGACTTTACTATACTCGCGTGGGATTAAAATGTTTAGCTAAGGCACTAACCCGCTGATGAATAGTGTATTTTTTACAACATTGTAACAGGAAAGAGTGAAATTCAGTGGCATTGTTGCACTAAATGCAGGAATTTATCCAGATATTACAGTAACACGGACTAAAAGCTGCATTCTGTACAGTAAAGATTGGTTTTAGCGTGGTAACGGTGAATAAAGCTGTATTTTATACAATATTGCTCGAAGCTTCAGCGATCAAATGATTTGAGTAAGTTTGTATTCAAGAAGGAGGACAAGCATGAAAGCAGCTGTGTATGCAGTAAACCCTAAGGGAGTTTGGAGTGTACGTATCTCGCTGGATTTACAGGTAGACATCGAGTGGTGGAACGGGAAGCACAACCAAGGTAAAGAAGATGAGGTTTCCAAAACTGGAGAAATGGTTATTCTGTCAACCTCCATGCCGCTAGGATGGGCGGTAAAGCTGCGCGATAGCTGGGTGCATCCTAACGAAATGCAGCATTGGGGGACTGATTTTTGGGACCGGTATGTAAATGAAATACTTAAAGAAGAACGGGACTTGGAAGGGGAGACGAGGCATGAAAAAACGGTAGTAGCTCCAATAGGGATAAAAAATAATCTTAACGAAATTAACGTAAGGAAGAAAGATCCACTCGGAGTGAATAACGAAGTTTACTTCGAGAGAGGTTCGGCAGATGTTGGAACTGGAGCTTATGAATTATTCGGTTGGGCTAGAGGAGAGGAGTTGGAATATGAGGCTGATATGCTGACAGAGTTGGTAACTGGACGTTCCTTACTGGAAACGGAATGGATGGCACTGCTGAGCGAGCATTATCCGTTGCTGACAAAGCATTGGCGCAGCGCGGTCCAGCTCGCGCATTTGAAGGGGCGGCTGAAGCTAGAAGCCGCCGTTATCACGGAGCCGCCGCGCCCTCAAGCAGCGGCGGCCCGCCGGGGAGACCGCCAGCTGCGTTTCGCTGCTGGCGGTCTGGTGTGGGCAAGCGCCGCGGCCCGGCGCTTGGGCTGGCGCGGCGCTGCTCGCCGCCGCGCGCTCCCGCGCTGCCAGCGCTGCGGCAGCGCCGTAACCGCCCGCACGGCCTGCGCCGCGTGCGGGCTTTCGGCTTGCGCCTATTGCGAGGCCTGCCTCGCACTCGGGCGCAGCCGTGCTTGTGCGCTGCTGCTGCGCAGCGCAGCGCTTCCATCGGCCCTGCTGCGCGGGGCCGTAGCCGACCCCACCGCGGCGGCACGCCGGTGGGGACTTAGCGCGGCGCAGGCGGAGGCCGCCGGCGCTGCGCTGGGCTTCATGGCGGAGCCGCGCAAGCGCTCCGCCGACCCTTGCCCAGAGCGGTTCCTGCTCTGGGCGGTGACGGGAGCCGGGAAGACGGAAATAGTCTTCCCGCTCCTAGAGGCAGTGCTCGCCGCCGGAGGCCGCGCTCTGGTAGCGACACCGCGGCGCGATGTCGTACTGGAGCTGGCGCCGAGGCTCGCAAAGGCTTTCCCGGCGGAGACTCTCGCCGTGTTGTATGGGGGCAGCCCCGACCGGTGGACCGGGGGGCGGCTGGCCTTGGCAACCACACATCAGCTGGTTCGTTTCTATCAGAGTTTCGATCTCGTGATTATTGATGAGCTGGATGCTTACCCGTACCATAATGATCCCATGCTGGCACATGCCGCTGAGCAAGCTTGTAAAAGGGACGGAACCTTCATCTTCCTCTCGGCGACACCACCGAAGGATCTGCAGCAACAAGTAAGAAAAAACCAATTAGCCCACGCCAAAGTTCCTGTCCGCTTCCATGGGCATCCCCTGCCCGTGCCGATACATCTTACTATTCCTTCCCTACTTGACTGCCTAAAGCAGCGTGTTTTACCAAAAAGGCTGCTTCAGGCGCTAAGGAGATCACTGGCGAGGGGTGCACAGGTTTTTATGTTTGTATGTAGAATTGCCCACATCGAGCCGTTGCTCTCTATTCTTCGCCGGAATCTCCCCGGTATTATAATTGCAGGGACATCCTCGCAAGACCCTGCAAGGGCTGATAAAGTGAGCGCCTTCCGCAACCGGGAGATTACATTATTAGTGACTACAACGATTCTGGAACGGGGGGTTACCATTCCGCGAAGTGATGTTTTTATTATGGATGCAGACAGCAGCCTTTTTGATGAGGCTTCTTTGGTTCAGATGGCGGGCCGGGCCGGGCGTTCAAAGGATGACCCTGCGGGTATAGTCATATTTGCGTCTCCCCACTGGAGTCGTCCCCAACGCGGTGCGATTTCCCAGATAAGCTCCATGAATAGAATGGCTAAGCGGAAAGGATACCTGAGGAAGGAGCCTACCCAATGACTTCAACACCTGAATGGCTTAAATTCGTTCTTTCGCTGTTATCTTCCTCTTCTTCAGAGTGCCTAGCCTGCGGGAATCAAGGGAAGGGGTCATCACTTTCACCTGCATTATGTGTGAAGTGTGCGGTGCTCATTCCATGGATTAAGTCTCCACGCTGTCCAAAATGCGGAAGACATGTGGGCTGTCCAGACTGTTCTCGTGGAGGAGAACCTTCACCCCTCCTATGTAACAGGAGCGCAGTGGCTTACAACAGTGTGATGCGTGAATGGTTGGGTCAGTATAAATACCGCGGTAATGAGCGATATGCTCCCATATTAGGGTTAATGCTTGAAAAAGCGTACCAAATGCTAAAAGTACAACATGAAGACGTTGTATATCAAAATACATTCATTCGTCCGCGTTCAGCCTTTCCTTTTCGCCGATCTCCATCCATTGTTTCATGGAAAGCAGACCTGCTAGTTCCTGTTCCGGTAAGTGAGCCGCGTTTGATTGAAAGGGGGTTCAATCAGGCCGAACGGCTTGCAGCCGAGCTGTCTTGGCGGACGGGAATTCCGCTTCTCCCTCTGCTGGTACGTACACATCACACCGATAAGCAAAGCTTCAAGGGCCGTGCGGAGCGCCTAACCAATATGAAGCATGCCTTTGGGCCAAACTCTTCAATATCTGAGGATTATTTCAACTGGTTAATGGGAATTACAGCTTTTCACGATACCAACTACCCACGTCCTGTACGTATTATCATTGTGGATGATATTTATACCACTGGGAGTACGATCAGAGCCTGTGCTGAATCGGTTCGACAGATGACTGAGGCTTGCGGTTTTAGATCTGATATATATAGCCTGACTTGGGCACGTTCCTAAGCGGAAAATATAGTCCCATAGACGAATACTCGACAATCATGTAATCTAGGAGCATAAGATGTCTATTCGCTGTACAATATGTTATGGAAGGAGCGGCTGCTTAAAATGAATCTAGACAATTGTCCAAGGTGCGGCCGGTTGTATCTGAAAAATATTATGGATATGTGCCAGGTCTGTGTTAAGGATCTGGAGCATCAGTATGAAATTTGCGTAAAATATCTCCGTGAGAACAAAGGAACCAACATACAGGAACTGTCTGATGCTACGGATATATCCATAAAGGAAATCACCCGTTTTATTAGAGAAGGGCGGATTTCTATTGCAGGTGCACCGAATATGATGTATCCATGTGAAGTGTGCGGAACTCTCATTAGAGACGGGCATATGTGTGAAAACTGCCGAACTCGATTACGCAAGGATTTCTCAACGGCCATTAAGGAAAGTGCATCCGCTAAAGAGGTTAAAAAGGATAATGCAGGCGCTTATAGAGCTATAGATAAGCTTAGGGACTGATAAATTCTGCAAAAAAACACTTGCAGCTATAAAGAATGTTTCAACACACGCCGATAAACTTAGTAATGATTATCGGCTTTTTTATATTAAAAGGAAGGTGGAAGTTATGAAAATTAACGAGACCGGACGTATTAACGCGATTAATCCTTATCAACGCAACGCGGAATCGCAAAGGCAGGAACAAATGAAGAAGAGTACACGTAAGGATGAGGTTTCGATCTCTACAGAAGCCATGAAGCTTCTCGAGGCACAGAACAGCGGTAAGGTTGATGCTGAACGTGCACTCAAGATTGAGAACTTGAAGCAGCAGGTTTCTGCCGGCACTTACCAAGTTGACGCATCCAAGCTCGCAGAGAAACTCGCCCCTTATTTTAAGCAATCCTCCGAGAATTAGGTGAATCCATCTATGGCACTGACAAAATTGATTGAACTATTGGAGCGGCTGGACGAGGCCCATCAACAAATGCTGGATCTGGCCGCTACCAAGAAAGAAGCTATTATGGATAATAAAGTTGAGGGGATCATAGAAATCCTTAACCGTGAATCCAAGCTTATGAAGCTGACTCGACAACTCGAGGAGCAGCGTGCAGAGGCGGCTTATGCCTTTCTGCAAGGAGTTGGTATTCGTTCCAACCTCAACCTGAACCTCACCGAGTTGTCCAGGCTTGTATTTGACCCAGATGACAAGTCGCGACTTCTGCATGTTCAGCTTAAGCTTTCAGACACTTTGAAAAGTCTGAAGCAAGCTAACGAGCTTAATCAGAAACTGATTGAGCAGTCGCTTACCTTTATAGATTATACCTTGGACTTATTAGTTGGCAGACCCAATCAGGACATTACTTATCATCATCCATCTGACAAGGGTGCCGCAGTTAACCGGTCGGGACTTTTTGACGCTCGGGGATAGAACATAACTTTATAGGATAGTTTGCATTAGCCATACGCAAAGCTTTTAAGGGGGAGCAAGAAGCATGACATCTACTTTTCACTCGATCGAGACGGCGAGACGCAGTTTGTTCACACAGACGGCAGCTTTAAATACAACCGGACATAATATCGCCAATGCCAATACAGAGGGTTACAGCCGTCAGACCGTTAAGATGACTGCCTCCCGTCCCATTGAAGCTTATGGACTTACCAAATCTACGGTTCCAGGTCAGTTAGGCACAGGCGTAGAATTCGGATCTATTGAACGTGTCCGAGAGTCCTTTTTGGATAATCAATTCCGTGATGAGAACTCAGCTCTCGGCAACTGGACTATCCAGTCGAATACACTAGACAAGCTGGAAGCTATCTTTCAAGAGCCTTCCGATACCGGAATCAGTACCGTGATGAATAACTTTTGGAAGTCCTGGTCTGACCTCAGTAAGAATCCTGCAGACAGTACAGCTCGTAAGATTGTAGTTCAAACTACACAATCCATGACGGACGCTATGAACTATTTGAGCAGACAGCTTGATAATCTGAACACGGATTTAGCATCCAATATTGCTGTTAAAGGCACCGAAATACAGACGTATCTTTCTTCAGTAGCTGAACTTAACAAATCTATCTTCAGAATTGAGAGCTTGGGTGACAAAGCAAATGACCTGCGTGATCAACGTGATCTATTCGTAGACAAGCTTTCAAAGATTATTAATATCAATGTAGTTGAAACGGAGAGTGGGTTTAACGTTTCATTAGGAAGTCAACCGCTGGTTCAAGGTTTCGCGGTTTCAGCTACTACCGATAGTGCTTTTTTGAACTCAGCTTATGGCGATGGTTTATCGGGTGATATGAAATCTGGCGAGGTCTATGGAATGATTGCTTCCAGCAAGAACTATGTGGCTGATTACAAGAAACAGCTCGATAATATAGCTAATACCATTGCTACTGGTGATATAGTAGTAACTCTTCCTAAAGGCTCTGTACTTCCAGAAGGAACTATCCTTACCAATGATGTCACTGTAACCAAGGCGGATGGATCTACTGCTACTATTACCGCGGGATCGCTGTTTCCTATAGGTGCTACCTTGAATTCAGATGTAAAAACAACGGTTCAAGGGCTAAACGGGCTTCATCAACTAGGTTATACAATGGATGGTACTCTCAATCCAGGCAAACCTCTGTTCACAATTACAGGTGATGGAACGGCCATTACGGCCGGGAATATTACCCTTAACGCTGAAATTGCTGCGGACAGCAACCTCTTGGCAACCTCCCTTCGAACTACTGGAACGGGAACTGCCGAAGCAGTAGTAAAAGGCAATAATACATTAGCACTCTTGTTAGCTACTCAGCAGACGGGTTCTTTTAAATCTCCATCATCGGGGATTACAGCAACAGCAGACACCTTTTACAAATCACTGGTAGGACAACTTGGTATTCAATCACAGGAAGCTACACGCCAAACCGAAAACTCCAATTATCTGGTGGAGCAAGTAAATGCGCGTCGTCAATCCGTCAGTGGAGTTTCCCTGGACGAGGAAATGGCCAACATGCTAGTGTTTCAACACGCTTACAGCGCGGCGGCACGGTTCATGACCACTTATGATCAATTACTAGATAAATTAATTAATTCTACCGGCGTCGTAGGCAGATAAGATAGGGAGGAGGATAACACCATGTTAAGAGTTACC
This sequence comes from Paenibacillus wynnii, assembly GCF_000757885.1. Lineage (NCBI taxonomy): Bacteria > Bacillati > Bacillota > Bacilli > Caryophanales > Paenibacillaceae > Paenibacillus > Paenibacillus wynnii. Next base: position 2,544,479 of record NZ_JQCR01000002.1, read on the forward strand.
TCGAATATGATGAATTCACAGCTGTTGCTTAACTTGAACCGCAATGCTCGTACTATGAATGATACACAACTTCAGTTAGCAACAGGCCGTAAGCTTAATAAACCTTCGGATGATCCGGTCGGAATTACTTATTCCCTCCGTTATCGTGCGGAGCTTTCATCGAATGAACAGTACCAGAAAAATGTAGATAGCGCGATATCTTGGCTTGATTACAATGATACTGTAATGACTCAAGCAGGGGATGTAATTCAACGGTTGCGGGAGATTTCTGTGCAAGGTTCTAATGGTACTAATCCACAAACAGCTTTGGACAGTATTAATGCTGAGGTAAAACAACTTAAAGCACAACTGGTTGATATAGCAAACAGCCAATTAAATGGGAAATATATTTTCAATGGCCAACAATATGATGCGAAACCTTTCGACTTCCCTACTGGAGCAGATGGGATGCCTGATACTTCAGGAGCCGCACTTATTACAACGGATAGTGGGAATGTCAATTATTCGGTAGGTGAAAGTGTACAGCTTCCTATTAATGTAACAGGCAGCGAAGTTTTTGGAGGAGTAGAAATTGATAATATTTTCTCCATAATAGATAGGATCTCTAACGCATTGGCCTCGGGAAACATAACTGGTGTATCAGCTGAGTTGAATAATATAGATACACGTAACAATAAAATGTTATCTTTGCAGGCTGATATAGGTGCAAAGACCAACCGGATCGAATTAATGCAGAGCCGATTGAGTGATTTAGAAGTTAACCTTACCGACCTTCAATCAAAGACAGAGGATGGAGACTATGCAGAATTGCTGATGAAATCCAAGGTTCAGGAGAATATCTATAATGCCTCCCTGTCAGTTGGTTCCAAGATCATTCAATCAACCCTAGTTGATTTTATTAGATAGAGGGAGGTGTGACCCTTGCTTCAATCAATACTGCAAATCCGCCAAACCCCTGCTTTAATTGGTATTGATGCTGATCCAGGAACATACTCCATATCTCAACCCAAAGCTGATGTTAACATAACGACTACTCCGGGAGAGTGGGATATCCAACAGTTTAAGCCTGAGTTGACCATTGATCAATCTCGTGCATGGGCAGCCTATAATGGCGGAAATATGCTAGAAATGAACAAGCGTATTTATTCCGGTATTCAACAGTTGTATCTTCAGGGTATCGCGAAGAGGGTAGAGCAGGGTAACCGTATGATGGAGTTTTTTAAGCCTGGTAACACAATTGCGGAGATCTACGGAACAGATACTGAGCCGAATTCATTCCCGGAGATGCGTGGACCAGCCTCATATGACAATGTAGATATTCATTTTGAGACACGATCGCCTACGATAAATTTTCGACCCGCTGAGGTTAATATTCAAGTGGAGAGACATCGTCCTGAAATTGAATATACCCGTGGCAAGTTAGATATATATATGCAGCAGTATGCTTCTGTGCAGTTTATTCCACCAGAATTGAATGTTTAACATAGCCTCTAGCTATAGAAGTGCCAGAATGCACCTCTGTAGCTTTTCTGCTATATATGTGGAGTTACAAAATTTCTAATGAGGAGTGAATCACTTGATTATAGAGACACTATCATGGGGTAAACTTGAACTGAAGGATGAACAAATGTATCATTTCGCTAAAGGAATACCTGGTTTTGAGGAAGAAACTGATTTTGCACTGTTAATAATGGAGACGGCCCCCTTTTGGTATCTGCAGTCTATTAAGGATATGGAACTGTCCTTTGTGCTTGTTGATCCTTTTTTATTCTACCCATCATATGAGTTTGAACTGCCAGATGAAGAGGCTGAAGAATTAGGTATTAGTGCTGATGTGGTTATTCGCTGCATTATTACATTAAAAGAGCAGGTTGAGCATTCAACTATTAACTTGCTAGCTCCTATTGTTTTTAATCCTAATGAACATACAGGTAAACAAATCGTTCTGCACAGATCACCCTATCATACGAAGCATAAATTGATTAATGAACAGTCGACTATAGATGGAAAGGATGGTGGGTGATATGCTCGTTCTTTCACGCAAAAAAGGAGAATCTATCGTGATTGGGGACCAGATTGAAGTGGTAGTCCTTAGTGTGGAGGGGGATACGATAAAATTAGGTATTTCGGCACCGAAGCATGTTGATATATTCCGTAAAGAAGTATATCTATCTATACAGGAAACCAACCGTGAATCTGCTGCCCCGCTACAGGTGGACCTTCATATGCTAATAGATAGGCTTCGAGAACATAATTGACTATATCTGGTGCTTTAAATCGTATACAAAGACTACTGAACCCGAGAATTCTGCATTTGCAGACTCGGGTTTTTTGATATTAAGCAAATATATTTAAGATTTATTAAAAAAAGTTCAAAATGCTCTAATCAGTTGGGGACATGCTGTCGATATATGTATTAGACGCTGATCCGGCAGGGCGGCCGACCTTAATGGTTTGGCGTTTACCACATGGATGTGGAACTAACTTAATTTCAGGGAGGAAATATCAAATGATTATCAACCACAATATTACTGCTCTTAACACACACCGTCAACTGGCAACTAACACGCAAGCAACTAGTAAAAATATCGAAAAATTGTCTTCTGGTCTTCGTATCAACCGTGCAGGTGACGACGCCGCAGGCTTGGCAATTTCCGAAAAAATGCGTGGTCAAATTCGCGGATTAGATCAAGCTTCACGTAACTCCCAAGATGCAATTTCGATGATTCAGACTGCTGAAGGCGCATTGAATGAAACTCACTCCATCCTGCAACGTATGCGTGAACTTGGAGTTCAATCTGCCAATGATACAAATACTTCCGCTGACCGTACTAACGTTCAGGATGAAATGGATCAATTAGGTAAAGAAATTGACCGTATCCGTAGTACTACTCAGTTCAATACCAAAAATCTATTGGATGGTTCAATGGAAAAAGGTGTTGCTGCAGCTGTAGCTAACATTAACACCAACACAGCTGTGAAAACAGCTACTGTGAGTGTTGCTACTGATGCACTGACAACTTTGACCGATGCTAATGGCAACAACTTGGGAATTACTGCAACAGATAAAATCGAAGTTTCTTACGTGAAAGACGGTACGACAGTTACTAACTCTTTCACTGTAGGCGCTTTGACAACTGCGGCTCTTGGAACAACTAATGGTGCTGCGGACGATACAGATACTGCTTTGACTGTAGATGCTACTGGCAATTTGTTGATGACTGCTTCTAACACTGGCTTTGGTGGTGCTGTTAACGGTCTGACTGTAACAGTTAAGGATTCCAATGGTAATGTACGTACAGGAGCAACAAATGCTTTGTCTAGCTTCACAGAAACAACAGCTGCTGCTAACATTCAAACTGACGGTCAAGCAACATTCCAAATCGGTGCCAACACTGGTCAAAACATCCAATTGGCAATCAAAGATATGGGTACTGCTGCACTTGGAGTTAAAGACCTTAAAGTTGGTAACCAAGGTCAAGCTAACGTTGCTATCAAAGTTATTGACAGCGCAATGTCAAAAGTTTCAACAGAGCGCTCTAAACTTGGTGCTACACAAAACCGTTTGGAACACACAATTAACAACTTGAACACATCTTCTGAAAACCTGACTGCTGCTGAATCCCGTATTCGTGACGTAGATATGGCGAAAGAAATGATGAGCCAAACTAAGAACAGCATCCTTGCACAAGCTGCACAAGCTATGTTGGCTCAAGCTAACCAACAACCACAAGGCGTTCTGCAATTGCTTCGTTAATATTAAAGTAACGCTTCAACGTTTTACACAGAAAGGCCTTGGAATTATTCAAGGCCTTTTCTTTATAATATGCCTCCAAATAGCTAAGAAGGGAGGGCGAACATGAGAATTAACCATAACGTAGCTGCTCTTAATACGAGCAGACAGCTAGCTACCAATACGTTTGAGACTAACAAATCAATTGAAAAGCTATCTTCTGGATTACGGATTAACCGGGCTGGCGACGATGCCGCAGGGTTGTCCATTTCCGAGAAAATGCGTGGACAAATCAGAGGGTTGGCACAAGCACAGCGTAATATCCAAGATGGGATTTCCCTTATCCAGACTAGTGAAGGTGCACTGACTGAAGTACACAGTATTCTCCAACGCAGCAGAGAATTAGCAGTTCAAGCTGGGAATGACACAAACACCAATGAGGATAAACAAAATATCCAGAATGAGATCGATCAACTGCGGAATGAAGTTGACAAGATTGCTAACTATACTGAATTTAACACCATCAAGCTGTTAAATAAGCCAGCATCCACGGGAACTGCAATTCTGGACAACCTGCAAAAGGGATGGCTTGCAGCCAGTGAGAAGCTTGTGCAGGATACGTTTGGTATCGGGGGTAAAAATTCAAACTTTTCCATTATTCTCGATACTACGATTGATGGTCCAGGAAATACTTTGGCTATGGTTCAATATAGTTTTACACCTGGGGTGCCGGGACCTGGAGGCAATCTGCAGCTTCATTTGGATATGGCAGACTTTACAAATAGTACTTATCCAAATGGCGGCGGCTTCATTGCTAATGACCGGATCATTGCCCACGAGATGACCCATGCAGCTATGGCTGCTTCAATTAATATTTCCACGGGTATGCATTCTTGGTTTATGGAAGGTACCGCTGAAGCTGTGCAAGGGGCTGATGAAAGGCTTTCATTCTCAATGGGAGGCATGACGTCTCAGCAATTGGCAGATCGAATTGGAACAGGGTCTTCGGCTTGGGGTGGTACGAGTGATGACTATTCTATGGGTTACGCTGCAGTTCGGTATTTAGATTACTTAATTTCCAATAATGGTGGGAGTGGAGTCAAGGATATCATCACTAATATGGCTTCCAATACAACATTAGAGCTTGAAGATGCGATTAACGCAAATGTTCAATTAAACGGTTTGGGGATTAACACACTCGCAGATTTTGCGACCCAATTTAGATCGGCAGCAGCTGGCGGCGGTGTTCATTATATTAATACTGTCCTGATCCCGGCTTTAGCCAATTCTGATACTGGGTCTATCCTCGGTTCAGATCGGGCTTCTTCTATAGGCGGCGGAGCTGCCGTGAAAAATAATTCAGATGTTGTAGATGAATCGGGCTATGGAACAATTACCAGCGACCCCTTGACCAGTTATGTTGAGATATGGCCGTCTAACACTACTGCGGACAGTATTCATATTCAAGTAGGGGCAAACTCTGATCAACATATGGATATTCAATCAACAGATGTTCGTTCATCTAGCTTAGGCATTTCTGCAGCAGATGTTATCACAAATGCAGGTGCGGCAATAACAATCTTTGATAGTGCAATTAAAAACGTTTCAATGTTCCGTTCAAGCTTGGGAGCTCTTCAAAACCGCTTAGAGCATTCGCTTTTAATTGCCCATAACAGTGAAGAGAATCTAACTGCCGCAGAATCCCGCATCCGAGACGTTGATATGGCTAAAGAAATGATGTCACAAACCAAGAGTAATATTCTTGCCCAAGCTGCCCAAGCAATGTTGGCTCAAGCCAACCAGCAACCGCAAGGAGTATTGCAATTACTCCGTTAAATTTCTTTCCTTTTCAGATGCCCCGGAGAATTCCGGGGCATCTTCTATTTTATATTAGAGAAGTCCTAAATTATCCCTGAAACTAACCGATATATAATATAAAATGAGCGTTGGTGGAGGTCGGGGTTTATGAATTTACAGTTTTCAATTTCTGCTAATCCTATTACGGGACAGAGCAGAACTGAAGTAGCGACTAGTGACAGAGCGGCAGCACCTGATAAGGAAGTGGCTTCTATCCGCAATGCCAAGGATATGAGTCTGAAGGAGAAACAGGGCGTTAACGTATCTGTTGCTGAAGAGCAGCTTATCCGAACTATAGAGCGGGCCGTAAAGTCTCTACAGGGACCCCAGACCACGCTGGATATCAGCATCCATGAGAAAACGCATGATATTATGGTAAAGGTTATTAATAAAGATACGGGTGAACTTATCCGTGAAGTCCCAGCAGAGAAAACTCTAGATTTATTAGCTAATATGATGGAAATTGCAGGTATATTGGTCGATGAGAAAATATAAGATTGTGAGGTGAGTGATGTATGGTAACAAGAATTAATGGCTTTTCTGGAATGGATGTCGATTCAATGGTTAAGAACTTGATGACTGCGAAGCGTATTCCAATGGATAAATTATCCCAGCAGAAGCAAACCATGCAATGGACAAGAGATAGCTACCGTGAAATGAATAGTAAGTTTGTTGATTTCCAAACAAATAAGCTCAACAGGACCTATGGTCTTTCCGCAGCTATGAATTCACAAAAAGCTGTGACATCCGGTAATACAGATGCCCTTAAAGCAGTAGCTAGTGCTAATGCGAACGGTGTTGATATGACAGTGAGTATTACTCAATTAGCTTTAAAGGGTATGCTTGAAACTAACGGTAAAGGTTCTACATTTACGGCATCATCGACCCTGACGGAACTGGGAGCCGCCTCACCTGGTACTTATAATCTTAATGTGAATGGTCAGGCTTTCAGCTTCACCTCAGAAACACCAATTTCTACGATTATATCTAAAATAAACTCTAATGCTGATGCCAAAGTAAGTGCGAGCTTCGATGAAATTAAGGGGAAACTAATAGTTACCTCTAATACACTGGGTGCAACTGGTGAAGTTAAGCTTGGGGTAGGTGCAACTGATAACACTCTACTAGATGTTTTTGGCGGGGTTAAGCAGAATACATTTGGAAAAGATGCTATTGTATTTATAAATAATACCAAGATGATTAAGAATAATAATACCTTCACGGTTAATGGAGTATCGCTTACTTTATTAGCTACAACTGTAAACTCTATTGACCCTACTATAGATCCATTTGATTCAGGAGAGGCAAATAATCCAACTAAAATTACTATACAATCCGATCCAACAAAAGCGATAGATACGATTAAATCTTTCGTTGCAGACTATAACAACTTGTTAAGTGCAATGAATAGTAAAATTTCTGAAGAGAAATATCGTGATTTCCCTCCATTAACAGATGAACAAAAAGTTGATATGAAAGAAGATGACATCACAAAGTGGACGGAAAAGGCAAAGAGTGGCGTACTGAAGAATGATGATATTTTAAGATCCACTATCTCAAATATGAGAACCCTTATTTCTGAGAAAATTGGAAGCCTTAGCTCAATAGGGATTACTACTGGTCAATATTATGAGGGGGGGAAACTTTACTTAGATGAAGAGAAGCTAACCAAAGCATTAAATGCTAACTCTCAAACGGTAGCAGAACTATTTCAAGGATCGGAAAGTGCCCCTAAAGATGGGATATTTGATAAGTTAGCTGCCAAAATAGATAATAGCTTAGATAGCTTAGCGAAAAGAGTAGGAACTAATAAATTCTCTACAGATATAACTAGTGCCTATAATGAACAAAGTGTAATGGGGAAAAGACTCAAGGAGTATAACTCTCGTATAAGCGATATGTTAACTAATCTGAGTAATGCTGAGACTCGATACTACAAACAATTTTCCGCTATGGAAACCGCAATGAATAAATTAACAGCCCAGTCCTCGTCTCTTTTATCCAGTATGGGACAATCTTAAACTAGAAGGTGACATAAATGATTACATCTCCATATGAGAAATATCGCCAGTCTTCTATACAAACATCAACTCCTGCACAGTTGGTAATTATGTTATACGATGGTGCAATACGTTTTGTTCGAACAGGTTTGGATGGACTGAAACAGCAAGATGTTGAGAAGACAAACCTTAATTTTGGAAAAGCTCAGGCAATTGTCAGCGAATTAATGAGTACCTTGGATCAATCTTATGAAATCTCCAAAAGTCTCTCTTCTCTATATGAGTATACAAACTTTCTTTTAATTGAAGCCAATATCCGTAAAAACCCGGAAAAAGCAGAAGAAGCCATAGGCTATTTAACAGACCTCCGGGAAACTTGGCTTCAAGCTTCGAAACTTGCCTCAGGGCAGACACAGGCTGAAGGCGCTAATGGATGAACTCATTCAGCAACTTGATCAGCTAACCAATGATATTTTAGACCGCCTTCACGAAGCTCCTTACGAGCAACTAGAATTTTTCGTAGAAGATCGTCAGAATCTTGTCGACTCGATTGCAGCTATGGTCTCATCCTGCCAACCGACATTTGCACAAAAGCTAGCTATTCGTCGAATCATGGAACAGGATTCTGCGATTCTCGCTCGAATGAATGCTTTACGTCTTGAGGCTCAAGACTGGCTACAGAAGCGTAATCAGGCCAAAGCCCAGCGCAATGCGTATGAGTCAGGCTATGCTCCGGAGAGTATTTTAATGGATCGAAAAAAATAATATATTAAGATGTTTCAGAATAGGGGCATGCGGGTATTAATACTCGTCTGCCCCTATTCTATTCTTATAACACTACAAAACTTTCTGAATATTTAGTCGATTTATGTCTGGTAAATTATTGAATGTAAACATTTACTTTTCCAATTGACAATAAAGAAGTAGCGGTGTTATAGTCAGAATTGTGAGCAAGACTCACATTCATTTGATGACGAAGGGAATGTTTGAACAATGGAAGGTAAAGTAAAATGGTTTAACGCAGAAAAGGGATATGGCTTTATCGAGACTTCTGAAGGTGGCGATGTATTCGTACATTTCTCCGCAATCCAAACCGACGGTTTCAAAACTTTGGATGAAGGCCAATCTGTTGAGTTCGACATCGTTGAAGGCGCACGCGGACCACAAGCAGCTAACGTAATCAAGTTATAATCATCCGGCGAAGCCGACCTACATATATGGTAGATGGTTAGCAAACTGAGACGAATAGCACAAGACTCTGGAAGAAATTCCGGGGTCTTTTTTATTTTCCTGGGTTGTATTAGAAATGCTTTTTACTTAGCGCTAACAATTTGGTATAATGGAGGAGCAAAGGAGGAGTGCTTATGCAATTCAGCATTCGAGGTCAACAATTTGAAGTGACTGAGGCATTGAAAGAGTATGTTGATAAGAAGCTCAACAGACTAGAGAAGTATTTCGATGCACCCCCTACCTCTGAAGGAAATGTAACGCTTAGCGTTGTTCATGGCCTTCATACGGTGGAAGTGACCATTCCGCTAGCAGGTGTAACTCTTCGTGCGGAAGATCGCAGCGACGATATGTATGCGTCCACTGACGCTGTATTGGACAAGCTGGAACGTCAAATTCGTAAACACAAAACCAAACTCAATCGTAAGTTCCGTCAGGAAGGAAGCCTGAAGACACTCTTTGTGGAAGGAGCCAACGGCGCAGTTGCTGTTGAAGATCAGGATATCGATGAATTGGAGGTTGTACGGAATAAGCGTTTCACTCTGAAACCAATGGATGTGGAAGAAGCAATCCTGCAAATGAACATGGTCGGCCACAATTTCTTTGTATTCTCCAATATTGACACCTCAGACGTGAGTGTCGTATACAAACGCAATGACGGCAAGTATGGACTAATCGAACAGGATTAATCAAGTGCGCTGTGAGCTTGTGCCAGAGTACTACAATCGCCTTATAGCTTCTTTAAAATGAAAATAATTAATCGAGTCCCTATTCGTGTGAAGCGAATAGGGCTCTTGTGCGTATATAATAGATAATGTTGCAAGAAAATGGGGTTATGGTCGCTTGTATTGCGGCATCTCTTACAAACTGTTACAATTTATGAAGCAGCGGAATCGACTTTTTAAATGCGGCCCTTTCAATCTCGTAAGGATGGGCTCGATTCCACCATCTGTGTTGCATGAAAGGGGTTAACCATGCTAGGACTTGTTAAAAAAATATTTGGTGACACTAATGAACGTGACGTAAAACGTCTCATGAAGACGGTAGAAGTAATTAATGGATTGGAGCCAACCTTTAAGGCACTTTCCGATGAAGAATTGAGCGCCAAGACAAGCGAATTCCGTGCGCGGATAGAAAAGGGTGAGACACTGGAGGAAATTCTTCCTGAGGCCTTTGCTACCGTACGTGAAGCATCTGTCCGGACTCTAGGCATGCGCCACTTTGATGTGCAGTTGGTCGGAGGTATGGCTCTGCATGAAGGTAGAATCTCAGAGATGAAGACCGGTGAAGGTAAAACGTTGGTGGGTACATTACCCGTGTACTTGAATGCCCTGCTTGGTAAAGGTGTACACGTAGTTACGGTCAATGATTATTTGGCTCAACGTGACAGTGCTCAAATGGGACAAATCTATAACTTCCTGGGCATGACGGTCGGGGTTAACCTGACAGGCATGGACCATGCTGATAAACAGGATGCCTACGCATGCGACGTTACGTACGGCACGAACAATGAATTTGGTTTCGATTATCTGCGTGACAACATGGTGCTCTATAAGGAGCAAATGGTACAACGCCCATTATATTTCTGTATTATTGATGAAGTGGACTCTATTCTTATTGATGAAGCGCGGACACCGCTTATTATTTCAGGACAAGCAGAGAAGTCAAACGAACTGTATTATGCGGCTGATCGTTTTGTGAAGAAATTAACCATTGAGGAAGACTACACGGTAGATATCAAAGTAAAATCTGTTGCCTTGACTGAAAAGGGTGTAGCTACAGCAGAGCGTGCTTTTGGAGTGGAGAATTTGTATGACCAAGCTCATGTAACCCTCAACCATCATATTGTTCAAGCGCTCAAAGCAAATGTTATTATGCGCCGCGACGTGGATTATGTGGTTACTGAAGATGAGGTTGTTATTGTTGATGAATTTACAGGCCGTCTAATGGCTGGTCGCCGTTACAGCGATGGGCTGCATCAGGCGATTGAAGCGAAGGAAGAGATTGAAGTACAGAATGAGAGCATGACGCTCGCAACAATCACCTTCCAGAACTATTTCCGGATGTACCGCAAGCTGGGTGGCATGACAGGTACAGCGAAGACAGAAGAAGAAGAATTTAAGAAAATTTATGGCCTTGAAGTGCTTCAAGTGCCTACGAATAAAGTCAATCAACGTGCAGATGCACCTGATGTTGTGTATAAAAGTGAGAATGGCAAGTTCAATGCAGTTGTAGAGGAAATTGTGGAACGCCACAAGAAAAATCAACCTGTATTGGTAGGTACAGTATCTATCGAGAATTCCGAACGTCTGTCGGAAATGCTTAAGCGTAAGGGTGTAAGACACCAAGTACTGAATGCCAAGCATCACCAAGCCGAAGCGGAGATTATTTCACATGCAGGGCAACCGGGCACTGTTACAATTGCGACAAACATGGCTGGACGCGGAACAGACATTATTCTGGGTGAAGGTGTAGCGGATCTCGGAGGTCTGCATATTATTGGTACGGAGCGTCATGAATCACGTCGTATCGATAATCAGCTGCGTGGTCGTGCGGGCCGTCAGGGTGACCCTGGTTCAACCCAATTCTATTTATCGCTTGGCGATGAACTCATGAAACGTTTTGGTGCAGATAATGTACTGAACATGATGGACCGTCTTGGCTTTGAAGAAGATCAACCTATTGAGAGTCGGATGATTACCCGTGCTGTTGAATCTGCCCAGAAGCGGGTAGAGGGAAACAACTTTGATATCCGTAAGGTTGTCCTGCAGTATGATGACGTTATGAACCAACAGCGTGAGATTATCTATAAACAACGCCGTGAAATTCTGGAGTCTGACAACATTAAAGACACCGTAGTTGAGATGATCAAGCCTGTTATTGAACGTGTTGTAGAAGCACATTGCAGCGATGATATTCCTGAGAACTGGGAACTTCAAGAAGTAGCGGACTATGTCAACAGTAAGCTGTTGGATGAAGGTGCTTTGACTCGTGATGATCTCTGGGGTAAGGAATCTGATGAAATCATCGAGTACATTTTTGCGCGTGTTCTTGAGAAATACGCTGCCCGTGAAGAACGTCTTGGTGCTGAATTGGTACGTGAATTCGAAAAGGTTATCGTACTGCGTTCCGTGGATAGCAAATGGATGGATCATATCGATGCGATGGATCAGCTTCGTCAAGGGATTCACCTTCGTGCCTACGGCGGTACCGACCCGCTTCGTGAGTATCAGTTCGAGGGCTTCCAAATGTTCAATGAGATGAGCGCTAATATTCAGGAAGAAGTTGCGACTTATATTATGAAGGCGCATATCGAGACGAATCAGGAGCGTCAATCTGTTATAGAAGAGGACAAAATCTCTACCAATGCCGAACCCGCTGAAAAACGTCCGGTACACGTAGAATCGGCCATTGGCCGTAACGATCCTTGTCCTTGCGGCAGCGGCAAGAAGTATAAGAATTGCCATGGACAGAACGCATAAGTTTAGCAGAAACTGCTTTCATGCCCTTTGGGCAATATAACAACAAAGAGCGGCCTGGGCCCGGGGGATCCCCCCGTTTGCGGCCCGGCCGCTTTTTTGGACTTTTGTCTTTCCGGTGATAGTTAGCGAAGCAGGCGGAATTGTTCTGGAGAAGCGTAGCGTTTGCCTTTGTCTCCGGAAAATTACCTTTTAAAAGTTTTATCAAAGTTTCTGGGGACAACAGCAATCGGAAGAATAATCCGCCAGCGAAGCGCCAAATATCACCTCGAATTCAACAAGTCCAACAGCGCAAGACGCAAACTTACTTTTGAAAGGTGAAGTGAACCATATGATAGATCCTACTGTGAAACAGGACCTGCGTGAAATAGGCAAGAAACTAACCAACCTTAGGGGGTCACTTTGACTTAGATCTCAAGCAGGAGATGATTGCCAACTTTGAAGAGAAGATGGCTGCTCCAGGTTTCTGGGATGATCCTGACAAGGCGCAAGGTGTCATCGCTGAAATGAATGCCGTGAAGTCATCCGTAGATCAATACGAGAAGCTTCAAGTGGAATATGATGATACGAGTATGATGACGGAGCTTGCGGATGAAGAAGGCGATGATGAATTGGCGGCTGAAACCGCAGCGTCTATTCGTTCTCTTTTGGCAAAGGTGGATGAGTTTGAATTACAGTTGCTGCTTAATCAGCCTTATGACAAGCTAAATGCTATTCTGGAGCTGCACCCTGGAGCCGGGGGTACGGAGTCGCAAGACTGGGGCCAAATGCTGCTACGTATGTATACCCGTTGGTCGGAGAAACACGGATTCAAGGTGGAAGTTCTTGATTATCTGCCGGGCGATGAGGCAGGAATCAAGAGTGTAACTCTCCTTATCAAAGGCTTCAATGCCTACGGATACCTGAAAGCCGAAAAAGGCGTACACCGTTTAGTGCGTATTTCTCCATTTGACTCCTCGGGACGACGCCACACTTCATTCGTGTCCTGTGATGTTGTACCTGAAATTAAAGAGGATATCGAAGTAGAAATTCGTACAGAGGATTTGAAAATCGATACGTACCGTGCTACTGGAGCCGGTGGACAGCACATTAACACGACTGACTCTGCTGTGCGGATTACTCACTTACCCTCTGGGGTTGTAGTAACCTGCCAGAACGAGCGCTCCCAGATCAAGAACCGGGAACAAGCCATGACGATGCTGCGTTCCAAGCTCTATGAGCGTAAGCTGCAAGAGCAGCAGCAGCAATTGGATGAGATTCGTGGCGATCAATCGGATATTGCCTGGGGTAGTCAGATTCGCTCCTATGTATTCCATCCCTATAGTATGGTAAAGGATCACCGTACCTCCGTGGAAACCGGTAATACAGGAGCGGTTATGGACGGCGATTTGGATGCTTTTATTGATGGTTATTTACGCAGCCAAATTAAGACTGAGGCTGAATAAAGATCGTATGATTCCTGCGTACCCTTGGGTCATCTTTCACACCTGAAGGAGATTTATCATGCAAAAAATAAATTCACGCAGCAAGCCCCCGCTTATTCCGCTCAACGGGCCGGTGCGACATACAGTTGATATCATTATGATTGTGATAGGTTCACTTATTACAGCGATTGCATTTAATATCTTTATGCTGCCCAATCGAATTGCTTCAGGCGGAGTATCGGGTTTGTCCGTACTAGCACAGTCATGGTTGGGAGCGGAGCCTGCTTTTACTCAATGGGCGCTTAATATCCCGTTATTTGTACTTGGAGTGCTATTTCTGGGTAAGCAATATGGAGTGCGTTCTTTGCTGGGCAGCTTTGTGTTACCGTTATTTATCTATTTCACCAGGGATTTTCCTGTTCCCACGCATAATCCTTTGTTGGCTTCTATATACAGTGGAATCGGTGTAGGTCTGGGTCTGGGGCTGGTGTTCCGGGGACGGGGTTCAACGGGGGGCCTCACCATTCTGGCTCAGATTATTCAAAAAGTATCCGGCCTGAGCTTTTCAATGTCTGTAGTCTTGCTGGATGGCACGGTGATTACATTGGCCGCTTTTGTACTCGGAATGGAGCAGGCACTTTATGCTCTAATCGGGCTTTTCGTAACGGGCAGGGTAATCAATACACTCGAAGTAGGCTTCAGCAATACAAAAGTTGCATATATTATATCGGATCAAACGGAGGAGATCTCTCAGGCTATTTTACATGACTTGGACCGTGGGCTGACGAAGCTGAACGCTCAAGGCGGTTATACCGGAGATCATCGTACCGTACTGATGGTAGTGGTTGGACAGAATGAAATTACGAGGCTTAAGGCTATAGTTCGCTCTGTAGACCCAGGGGCATTTGTAATTATTACGGAGGCTCATGAGGTGCTGGGCGAAGGTTTTAAAAGAGAAGCGTAAATCCCTGATCAGGAGAGGCAGCGCTTCTCTTTTTTTATTTTAATAAATGACAAAGCGTTGTATTTATATTAATCCGGTTGTATAATAATACATATTTGCATAACGGCTGATTTATCATTGGATAACTATTGAAGAGAATATATATAGATACAGAAAGCGGGGATGACAATGAATGGCAAGCTAAGAGCGGCGATAGTAGGATCAACGGGATACGGAGGCGTGGAGTTGATTCGACTGCTGCAAAGCCATCCCAACGTGGAGATCACATCGGTCATTTCCTCATCCAGTGCAGGGGTACCGATTGAAGAAGGCTTTCCGCATTTAACGGGAGTCTTTGAACGGAGTCTGGATGGTGTGGAGGCGGCTGAAATCGCGAGTCGCGCGGATGTTGTTTTTACGGCTACGCCGTCGGGGGTAAGTGCCAAGCTTGTACCGCAGCTGCTGGAGGCTGGACTGAAGGTCGTGGATTTATCCGGTGACTTCCGGCTCCGGGACGGTGCAGAGTATGAACAATGGTATAAGCACCCGGCTCCGGACGATGTCTATTTGCAGCAGGCGGTGTACGGACTATCTGAGGTGTATGGAGAGCGTGTGGCAGGTGTGGATTTCATTTCTAACCCAGGCTGCTATCCCACAGCGACCCTGCTTGGTCTTATCCCGGCCATTGAAGCAGGTTGGATAAAGCCTGAAAGTATCATTGTAGATGCCAAATCGGGAGTGTCCGGTGCAGGTCGCGGAACTAGTCTGATGGTCCATTATGCAGAGATTAATGAGAATTTTAAGGCATATAAAATAAATAAACATCAGCATATTCCGGAAATTGAGCAGGTACTCAGCGATATCGCCGGGGAAAAAGTAACCATAACCTTCACCACGCATCTCGTGCCGATGACTCGGGGCATTATGACGACGATCTATGCAGGGATGAATGATAAATACAGCGAGCAGGATTTTGTGGACTTATATCGTAAGTATTATACTGGGAGACCCTATGTCCGTGTAAGAAATGCAGGGATTGTTCCGGCTACCAAAGAGGTAAGCGGTTCGAACTATTGTGATATCGGATTTGCGACGGATGCCCGAACAGGGCGGGTTACCATTGTGTCGGTCATTGATAATATTGTAAAAGGTGCAGCAGGGCAGGCGATTCAAAACCTCAATTTAATGATGGGATGGGAGGAAACCCTTGGACTTGGCTACACACCAGTGTATCCATAAGAACCAGCGGTAACTATACAATGAGCGAGCACTTATTCACCGTCGTTGAAGGCGGGAGCATTACTACACCTAAAGGTTTTAAATCGGGGGGGCTGCACTGCGGTCTGAAAAAAACCGAGCGTAACGATCTCGCAGTCATTGTGTGTGATGTTCCGGCTACGGCTGCAGCAGTGTATACAATGAATGTATTCCAGGCGGCGCCGCTTAAAGTGACTCGTGAGAGTCTGGCGAATGGCATACTGCAGGCTGTGGTGGTCAACAGCGGCAACGCCAATGCTTGTACCGGTGAACAGGGTGAATCGGATGCTTATGAAATGCGCGCTGCTACAGCACGTCATCTAGGCATAGATGAGAATAATGTGGGAGTAGCCTCCACTGGCGTTATTGGTGAGCTTTTGAAAATGAACTGCGTTCGGACGGGAATCGCTGAGTTACCGGAGAAGCTGAATGACGGAGCAGTCGGTGCGGAGGAGTTCTGCCAAGCGATTTTGACAACGGATCTGGTGAAAAAAGAATGCTGCGTTAAGGTTCTGATAGGCGGAGTTGAAGTTACAATCGCAGGAGCGGCTAAAGGCTCGGGGATGATTCATCCCAATATGGCGACTATGCTGGGTTTTATGACTACAGATGCTGACATTCATCAGGAAGATCTGCACAGTCTGCTGCGTGAGGCGACCGATGTCACTTTTAATATGATTACAGTGGATGGCGATACGAGCACTAACGATATGTTGATCACGATGGCAAGCGGTTTTGCCGGAAATGACACACTGAATAGACTCCACCCGGATTGGGATGCTTTTGCTGCTGCATTCACTTATGTGTGCCAGACTCTTGCCAAATCAATCGCCCGTGATGGCGAGGGTGCCGCTCATTTGATCGAAGTGATTGTCCAAGGAGCGGTGAACGAGCATGCTGCGCGTGCGATCGCGAAGACGGTGGTAGGCTCCAGTCTGGTGAAATCTGCGGTATTCGGTGCGGATGCGAACTGGGGACGAATTATTGCGGCGGTAGGCCGTGCAGGTGTTCCGGTATCTCCGGAACGGGTGGATATTTCACTTGGGAGTATCAAGGTGCTGACACAGTCGATGCCGGTTGCTTTTGATGAAGAAGAGGCTTTGGCCTACTTGCAAGGAGATACGGTGCTTATTACGGTAATTCTGCAGGACGGAGACGGTTCCGCAACAGCGTGGGGCTGCGACCTTACTTACGACTATGTGCGCATTAATGCGGCTTATCGTACCTAACATCTGTGACTGATAAAGCCAAGTAGGAAGGACCGATAACTAACATGACACAGAGCGGAACTCTTAATCCTAATAAAAAAGAAGACTTTAAAGGTTTGTTCGTCATGAAATGTGGGGGCAGTACATTGGCGGCGCTCCCGGATTCATTTTTTGAGGATCTGCGGGAGTTGCAGGAGACGGGGTTTCAGCCTGTCATCGTCCACGGGGGCGGTCCTGCCATATCAGATAACCTAGCCAAGCTGGGCATTGAGAGCCGCTTCGTAAATGGCCTGCGGGTGACGACCGAGGAAGTGCTGGATGTAGTAGAGATGACGCTTGCCGGAAGTATTAACAAAGCCATTGTGCGGCGTATCCAAGGCAGTGGGGGGCAGGCCCTTGGCTTGTCAGGTGAAGATGGGAACTTGATCCTAGCACGTCCTGTGGCCAATAGCGCCGAGGTAGGTCTTGTCGGGGAGGTAACGGGGGTAAAGGCTGAGATTGTGACAGGTATCCTGTCTATGGGATATATTCCTGTAATTGCACCCATTGGTGTCGATGCTGAGGGCCAGCGCTATAACATTAATGCAGATACAGCGGCTGGAGCTGTGGCCTCCTATGTGAACTCACCCAAAATGATTGTAGTCACGGATGTTCCGGGAATTATGAGTACAGTAGAGGGTAAGAAGATTGTTCTTCCCTCTGTGACTGTTCAGGATATAGAGGACTTGATTGAGAGCGGAGAGATTTACGGGGGCATGATCCCTAAAGTGCGTGCCGCTATGGATTGTATACAAGGCAGTGTGTCGGAGGTAGTCATCGTAGATGGTAAAGAACCTAGAGTGCTTAGCCGGGTGCTGCAAGGTGAAGAACTGGGTACACGCATAATACGGTCAAACTAAATTTGCTGCCAGCCGGGCAACCGCAGAAGCAGGGTGGGAGAGTGACTTAGAATGAATAAGCTTACGCAAGCAGAATCTGCTGGAACAGGTACTCAGGATGCATCGACACCTACACATAAACAAAGTGCTATTTTTCCTTCTTACGGCAGATATGATATTAGCTTGGTAAAAGGCAAAGGCAGCTGGGTTTGGGATGATAAGGGTAATAAATATCTGGATTTCACTTGCGGATTGGCGGTTACCAGTCTGGGTCACGCTCCGGAAAAAGTAGGTGCGAAGCTAAAAGAGCAAATTGATACCCTTTGGCATGTCTCGAACTTGTTCCATATTCCCGCACAGGAAAAGGTCGCCACACTACTTACGGATAATAGCTGTGCAGATCAAGTATTTTTCTGCAATAGTGGGGCTGAAGCGAATGAAGCAGCCATCAAGCTGGCCCGCCGTTACCATCAGAAGGTGAAAGGTACAGGCCGCTATGAAGTGATTACCTTTGAGCAGTCCTTCCACGGACGTACACTGGCTACCTTGACGGCTACTGGACAGCAGAAGGTTAAAGAAGGCTTCCTGCCGCTCCCTGCAGGCTTCAAAACGGTACCTCTGCATGATCTCCCTGCACTTGAAGCGGCTATTAGTGAGAATACCGCTGCGATCATGCTTGAAATGGTTTTGGCTGAAGGCGGCGTGCTGGAGGTTGAGCCTGAGTTCCTGAATGCTGTGTCTGAATTATGTAAAAAGCACGGACTGCTTCTGATCGTAGACGAAGTTCAGACCGGTATGGGACGTACGGGTAAGTTATTCGCCTATCAGCATTACGGCATTGAGCCTGATATTTTCACGCTGGCCAAAGGGATTGCAAGTGGATTTCCTGCTGGAGCGATGCTGGGCAAGGGTTATCTCCGTGAAGCGTTCACGGCTGGCAGCCACGCTACAACTTTTGGGGGAACACCACTAGCAACAGCGGTGATGGCTGCGACGATTGAGACGATGCTTGAGGATGAGCTGCCGCAGCGTGCGGCGGTAATGGGTGAATACTTGACGGGGCTTCTAAAAGAGAAGTTGGCGGATTTATCTTTTGTCCTGGATATTCGAGGTAAAGGACT
The DNA here is from genome assembly GCF_000757885.1 of Paenibacillus wynnii. Lineage (NCBI taxonomy): Bacteria > Bacillati > Bacillota > Bacilli > Caryophanales > Paenibacillaceae > Paenibacillus > Paenibacillus wynnii. The sequence continues at coordinate 2,563,606 of NZ_JQCR01000002.1, forward strand.
GCTCATCGGGATCGAATGTCAGTCTCCGGTCGGTGATATTGTGTTGGCTGGACAAAAGCAGGGGTTGTTGTTCGTAACCGCCGGACCTAATGTTATTCGTCTGCTGCCGAACCTCTATGTTAGCAAAGAAGAGGTAGACCAGGCTGTGGACATCCTTTCCGAACTCATTCATACTTATGCTAAAAAAGAAAGCGGGGAAGCCAGTTCATGAGCCAAGGCGTGCAGAACGATACACAAGATATTGCCCAGAAGCTGAAGGGTCGCGATCTTCTGGAGTTGAACGATTACAGCGCAGAAGAAATCACATATCTTATCGAGTCAGCGATAGAGTTGAAGCGTAAGCAGAAGAACGGTGAGGTTTATCAGCCGCTGAAGGGAAAGACCATTGGTCTTATTTTTGAGAAATCATCCACACGTACACGCGTTTCGTTCGAAGTCGGTATGTTTCAACTTGGCGGACACGCGCTTTTCCTCAGCAAAAATGATATCCAGCTGGGACGCGGAGAAACCGTAGGAGACACGGCACAGGTAATGTCCCGTTATCTTGACGGTATAATGATCCGCACCTTTGGACATGACAAAGTTGAAGATCTGGCGCGTAATGCCTCTATTCCTGTAATCAACGGACTAAGCGATCAGGCACATCCGTGTCAGGTGCTGGCAGACTATCAGACGGTGTATGAGCATAAGGGGAAACTCAAGGGCCTGAAGCTTGCTTATATCGGAGACGGTAACAACATGGCCCATTCGCTTATGATTGGCGGCGCCAAGTTGGGCGTCCATGTATCTGTGGCAGGACCGGAAGGCTATGAGCCTGATGAAGCTGTTGTAGCAGAAGCACGCAAGATCGCCGAAGAGACCGGAGCAGAGATCGTAGTCACACGCAGTCCACAGGATGCAGTGAAGGATGCAGATGTAATCTACACTGACGTGTGGGCGAGCATGGGCTTCGAAGCGGAGCAGTTGGCGCGTGAGGCAGCTTTCAAGGACTATCAGGTCAACGAGGAGCTTGTAAAAGGCGCAAAGAGTGACTACTTATTCCTTCACTGCCTGCCGGCCCACCGCGAGGAAGAGGTCAGCACAGGCGTGATTGACGGACCGAACTCGGTTATTTTTGATCAGGCGGAGAACCGGCTGCATGCGCAAAAAGCGCTTATGGCTGCGTTGATGGGCTAACCTTGATGATAGGTTAACCCGCTCTGGTGGGCTAACCTGCGCTAAAAGGATCACCTAAAGGGATAAAGTGATATAGGGTCAGCCGATTGCCGAATAAAAAGTAACTTATAGGACTACCAAACACCAAGTAACTTATAGGACTACTAAACACCAAACACCCAAGTAACTGACTATAAAAATACCAAATCACAAATATCAGTCGACGAACTACCTAGTAACCACCAACTAACCAGTAAACACCAACTAAACACCAACTAAACACCAACTAACCAGCTGCTAACCAGCAACTAACCAGTAACCAATCACTAACTAACCAGTAACCATCAACTAACCGGCGGTCAATTTCAGTTAATTGTACTTTGTGCAACTAAGTTTGAGTGGTAGGGACTTTCCCGGGCTATAAGTGTACTTTGTACAATTAAAAACAGTCAAAAAGGTCTTTTGCAGTTAAATTACATGAAATAGTTGTAAAAAGTGCAATTAAACTGCCTTTTTGAGCTAACATGATCATTTTAGTTGCATATTGTGCAGTTAAATGGTCATGCGCTAACCCAATAATAGAACTGTTCAACGAAAGGAAGTTGCTTCTTCATGGCTAAAGAGAAAATTGTACTCGCCTATTCTGGCGGACTGGATACATCGGTCATACTGAAATGGTTGAAAGAAACCTATGATGCGGAGATTATTGCTTTCACTGCCGATATCGGACAGAAGGAAGAATTGGACGGCTTGGAGGAAAAAGCACTCGCTACCGGCGCATCAAAAGTGTATATCGATGACCTGCGCGACGAGTTCGCTAACGACTTCATCTACCCGATGTTCCAATCGGGTGCTTTGTATGAAGGCCAATACCTGCTCGGCACGAGTATCGCACGTCCGCTGATTGCGAAGCGGATGGTTGATATCGCTATTGCCGAAGGCGCAACAGCCATCGCGCACGGCGCGACAGGCAAAGGCAATGACCAAGTGCGGTTTGAGCTTTGCGCAGCAGCGCTGGCACCTGGCATCAAGGTTATTGCACCTTGGCGGCTGGAGGAGTTCCGTAATCAATTTCCGGGTCGTGCGGAAATGATCGCTTACGCGGAAGCCAATGGTATTCCGGTTCAGGCCTCTGCGGCTAAGCCGTATTCCATGGACCGGAACTTGCTGCACATCAGCTATGAGAGCGGTGTGCTGGAGGACCCTTGGTTCGATCCTAGCTCCGATGAGAACAAAGCCATGTTCCTGCTCAGCAACTCGCCTGAGGATGCTCCTGATCAATCCGAATATGTGGAGCTGGAGTTCCTGAAGGGTGACTGCGTGGGCTTGAACGGTGAATCTCTAACCCCGCTTCAGGTGATGGAGAAGTTGAATGAACTGGGCGGCAAACACGGTATCGGACGCGTGGATATGGTTGAGAACCGTTTTGTCGGCATGAAGAGCCGCGGCGTATATGAAACTCCGGGTGGTACGATTCTGTTCACCGCTCATCGCAAAATGGAGTCCATTACGATGGACCGCGAAGTAATGAATCTGCGCGACAGCCTGATCACTCGTTACAGCACATTGGTGTATAATGGCTTCTGGTTTGCTCCAGAACGTCTGGCGCTCCAAGCCCTTGTGACGGAAAGTCAGCAAAATGTCACCGGGACCGTACGCCTTAAACTTTACAAGGGCAACATCATCGGCGCTGGCGTAAAAAGTCCGGTCAGCTTGTACAATCCGGAGATTGCAACGATGGAAGCTGATCCTACCCAAGCGTATGACCAAGGTGATGCTACAGGTTTTATCCGTCTGAACGCACTGCGTCTTAAGGTTTCCGCCGGAGTCGCTGAATCTGCGAAATAAACGATAGTAGCTGGCTTAGGCGCCATTCAGAGGTACAAATACCTTTGAATGGCGCCTATCGAGCGGATAAGCTCCGTTCAGTTACTTGTATACCAATAATAAACAAACGGATATCCGAGAAGGCCGTTCCTCCCGTCAGGACAGGAGCGGCCCTCTGGCGTCCAAGAGGAGGAAGCAACAGGTGAGCAAGCTATGGGGCGGACGTTTTACCAAAGGGACTAATAAGTTGGTGGAGGAGTATACAGCTTCCATCGGATTCGATAAGGCTTTGGCCGAAGAGGATGTGCAGGGAAGCCTGGCGCATGTTACCATGCTGGGCAAGTGTGGAATTCTGCCACAGGATGATGTAGAGACTATCAAGGCCGGTTTGAACAAGGTACTGGAGAAGGTTCGAGCGGGAGAGGTTGTATTTTCCGTAGCGGATGAAGATATTCATATGAATATTGAAAAGCAGCTCATTGAAGAAATCGGACCGGTCGGGGGCAAATTGCATACGGGTCGCAGCCGGAATGACCAGGTGGCAACAGATATGCATCTTTATCTACGTGGCCGTGTGGTGGAACTGGTGAGTTTGCTGCATGAGCTGCAGGAATCTTTGATTGTGCAGGCTAAAGACAATCTAGATACCATAATCCCCGGTTATACACATTTGCAGCGGGCGCAGCCGATTCTATTCGCACATCATCTGCTCGCCTATGTGTCCATGTTCCGCCGCGATGCGGAGCGTCTGACCGATAGCTACAAGCGCATTAACGTGCTTCCTTTGGGAGCTGGAGCGCTTGCGGGTACTACTTTTCCGATTGATCGACATTTCGTAGCTGAACAGCTTGGTTTTGATAGTGTATACGAGAACAGCTTGGATGCCGTAAGTGACCGCGATTTCATTGTGGAGTTTCTGGCAAATGCAGCTCTTATTATGACTCATCTATCCCGGTTGAGCGAGGAACTTGTCTTGTGGAGCAGTACAGAATTCAGCTTTGTAGAGCTTGATGATGCGTTCTGCACAGGCAGCAGTATCATGCCGCAGAAGAAAAACCCGGATGTACCCGAGCTGGTTCGAGGCAAAACAGGGCGCGTGTTCGGTAATCTAATCGGCCTGCTTACGGTATTGAAGTCCCTGCCACTGGCATACAACAAAGACATGCAGGAAGATAAAGAAGGAATGTTCGATACCGTAGCCACATTGACGGGTGCGCTTCAGCTATATGCGCCAATGATCGCGACAATGAAAGTGAACAAGGGACGTATGCGTGAGGCAGTGAATACAGACTTTTCCAATGCAACAGATATTGCGGACTTCCTTGTGGGTAAAGGTCTACCGTTCCGTCAGGCACATGAGGTTATCGGTAAAACGGTGCTTTATTGTATCAACGAGGGCAAGTTCCTGCTTGACCTAACGCTGGAAGAGTTCAAGCAATTCTCACCGCTGTTCGATGAGAATATCTACGCTGTTCTGCAGCCGGAAGCGGTAGTGAACGCACGCAACGTCTATGGCGGTACCGCAACGGTTCAGGTTGAAGCCGCTATTGAGCGGGCTGAGACTGCTTTGCTTGAGGCTAACAAATGGGTGACGAACCATGTTGGGGCTGTACTTTAAGCACCTTCTCCATAAAATACAAAGACTGCTGTTCCACCACATCTTGATGATGAGGTGAACGACAGTCTTTTTTTCTAATGAAGTCAATTTTATAATGTGTAAATTCGCATAACTTCACATTGAAATTGTAATCAACAACACTGACTCCAAAGTACAACAATACTGCTCCTGAAGCGTCGTCTGCGCTGGAAATCCTGCACATAGTACAACAATTCCGGCCCTAGTTATCCATTGCGCTCGAAATCATGCTCAACCACGGATAATGTTCAGAAATCAGCAGGTTTTACACTAACTACTCACATGCACAAATTTTATACGTTTTTTATCTGTTAAAAAATGTTTATGAAACTGACTCAATCAAGAGTATTAGAGTTCGAGCTCCTGAGTTGGGTTTAATACAGCAGCAGCCATTTTCTCACCTTTAGGTAGCGGCAGCCAAGCCAGCACATCACGGATTTTGGTGTCCCAATAGCCCCATTCATGCTCCCCCGGTCCTTCTTCATAGGTCAAGGATAATGAGGTCTTACGGCAGGCATCACGGAAGGCGATGTTATCCGCATACAGGAAATCCTCTGTGCCGCAGCATTGATACAGCGCCGTTTTGGGGCCTTTTGAGACATGGTGCTGTTCCAGTAGCCATAATAAATCATCCTCTGTTCCAGCAATGTCCTCTGTACCGAAGATCATCTCATACTCTTTAGTTTTTTCCTTCGGATCATCCCAGTTCATGAAATGATGGGCCATATCAAGCGCTCCCGACAGACTTGCAGCCGCACAAAAAGCCTCCGGTTTACGCAAACCTAACTTCATCGCCCCGTAACCGCCCATCGACAACCCTGCAACGAAGTTATCCTCACGTTTTGGTGATAGCGGAAAAAAGGATTGAGCCAGCTTCGGCAGTTCCTCGCTGATAAAGGTCCAGTAATTGCCTCCAACACTCATATCCGTATAAAAGCTTCGGTGAACCTGAGGCATCACTACAGCAATTCCCATCTCAGCAACATACCGCTCTATGGAAGTACGGCGCAGCCATATTGAATCATCATCGGATAAACCATGGAGCAAATACAGCGTAGGATGAAGCCCACCTTTATTTACATTGTTCATCCCTATTTGCGTAGTGGTGGTTTGCGGCAAAATAACGGTCATTGAAGTGCTAAGTCCAAGTACTTCTGAGTAAAAACGACACTCTATCAAAGCCATTGATTAATCCCCCTCTCAGCCCAAATGATAGCACAGGCTAAAACCGATATAAATTGTATATATCTACAGATTAATATGTCAAAGAGGATTGCTGGTGGAACTAACGAAGGAATATAATGGAATGGGGACAAAGTCTCTTTATTGTGCAAATGTGAATGTATTAAATGATAGAGAGGCGGAATTGGGTTGCATTCGAATCAGAAGCAGGAACAAGGATTTACTTTAATCGAAGTACTTGCGTCTATAGTCATATTATCTGTTGTTTCGCTGGTTCTTACGGCCTTTTTTACCCAAGCCATGACTTATTCAAAATCTAACCAAAATAAGACAATCATGGTCAATATCGCGCGCAATGCGCTGTTCTATATGGAGAAACAGGATTTTGAGAAGATGGAAACATTTTTTAACGCCAAATCAGAACTGTCTGCTGCCGAATGTACCTTGACTAATTGCAATGATTCAGCCTATCTCGCTGCTTTCTCCGATGGGACTGCCCTAGCCTATGTACTGCATCCAACCGTAAACAATATTGAATACACTATAGATATAAAATACCAGTCTAAATTAGTAGAAAATAAGCCACAGCCTACAGGAACAACCGTCAATCAAATTGATCGATTAACAATCAAAAAGTATCTATTACCGGTTAAGGTGGCAGTCAAACGCGCGCAAAGCGATGGACAACCTGCGTATACCGTGGAAGTGGAGGGTTACATAAATGATGAGGAAATTCGTTGAGCGGGGCAAATCCGAGCAAGGTTTTACTTTAATTGAACTCATTGCAGCATTGACTCTTTTCACTATGGTAGCGGGTCTAATCTCTGGAGTGACGATGTTCGGTTTTCGCAGCTATCATAAAATCACAGTAGAGAATGCCTTGCGGGATGAAGCTGATATTATTATGTCCTCAATAATAACGGAATTGTATACGTATGGTCCTGAACAGGTGAGAATTACCAGTGGGGGGATTGAACTTCTCAAGACAGGCAGCCCTTCTCATAGTATTGAAGTTTTAGGAGAGGACATTATAGTTAACGGGAAGAGTACGGGAGCTGCGGCTGGGTCAGCACTTGCTCTTCGTTCAACAATGACCGGCTCACGAATTTCAGCTACACGGTCAGATGGCAGAGCTTCCAGTGTGAACGCTGTGTTTGATTCGGGATTGATCCAGATTGAACTGGTATTAGCTTATGACGGTAATAACGAAGACAAGATGGAACTGGAAAGCCAATTCGGATTTTAGGGGGCCACCAGCATATGCTGCGCCGGATAAACAACAGGAGACCAGATAGCAAAACAGGTCGACAACACAAATATTTTCACTCAGAGGAAGGTTCTGCACTCGTACTGGTCATGTTTATTGTTCTTTTGCTTACTATACTTGGTGTAGCAGTACTTAGTGCTGCAATAGGCGGAGCGGAGCGTACCGAAACTAGAGAGAATGATGTGCAAAGTCTACACTTGGCTGAGAAAGGTTTGAATGAAGCCACTGCCTATATTCAGTCTCAGTTGGAAGGACTAACCGATCTTGATCCTAACAAACTGGATGAGGTATTAACGAAACTTAATCAACAGGGTTTAGGTGTCACTACCGAAATGGGTACGAACAGCAGCGGTACGATTGAAGAAATTAAGTATAGCGGTAAGCAGCCGGAGAATCCCAACAAGCTCACAAGAGAGTACTATATTAATGTTACGGCCTCGGCAATGGTAAATGGAGTCAAAAGAACGCTGAAGCAGCAGATTGTCATCGACAGTTATCCTGAATATCTAAAATATGCTTTTGGATCCAATAAAACTTTGACATTAAATGGCGCCCCTCACCTCATGGGAAATATATATGCCGGTGAGAAGTTGATCGTTAGCAATACGGCAAAGTATACCTATAAGGGAAATCCTAATCTGTCGAAACTCACACAGTTTCCTAAAGTTATGGTGAATGAGTCAGCAACCGGAAGTGCATTAGACATCGGCTCCGGGGAGGTACATGTGCAGTCTTTAGATAGCATTGTTTACTCGAAGGATGGGCAGAAGGAAGAGAATGTTGCAACCAGCTCGGATGTGGAGCAGACCTTAAAGGACATCCTTGGAATTGAGATGGAGAAGGTAAAGATCAAGGAACAGAAAAAGTTTGTACAGATTAATGTAGAAGAATCTTTTTTCGAAAAAATGGTCCAAGGCTTCAGTACCTCATCTGTAACTACCAGCTTCATTCGTAGTGAATATAGTAATAATCATCTGGGTGACTGGCTGAAAACACTAACTGCTAAGACTTTAATACGAACGCTTTCACAAAGCACACCGCCGGTTAAGCCCGAACAGCAGACCAATGAGGCATCAGATGACTACTTGCAAAGGTTGGACCAGTACAAAATCGATCTCTTGAGCTACCATAATACATTTATAAATCTCACAGATTCTGTTATGGTGGAAGGCAACCTCCTAATAGATGGTCTTGACTACCGGGGCATCATGTACAACGAATTAGCTAAAAAGGGAACAGACGTGTTGGCTCCTAAATGGCTCATCATCAATGGGGACTTAGTCATCGATAATAATAAAACGGATTTTCTACCGGTTTCCGGAAATATCCTTGTATTGGGAAATGTTAAGATTAAAGGTAATGTAGCCTTTGACTCCACCATGTTTGTGCTTCGTGAAACAACCGTGGAGGATGCTGTAATTAAGGGGCTTGGAGAGAGTGGAAATACCAAAGAATTGGTATTGATCTCCAAGGGGCATGTTCTGATTAACCGGATTGACGCTTTCACTAATGCAGACCCGAGCGAAATGGAAGCTTTCTTCTATACAGACAGCAGCGGAGATTTATATGGTGTGGGATCTATCTTCTGGCTTAATGGCGGGTTCTTTGCTAAAGGGGATCTTACGTTAAATGCAGCTCTAGGAAATGTAACCGAGCCGGATGCAGCTGGATTTCCTTTGAATTTCAGTGATCAGCAGCAGCAAGGAGTGAGAGAAAGGTTCAAGATTACCTACAATCATCAGATCTACAGTCATCAGCAGTCCAGCTTACCTCGTGTGAAGAAAGTGAATATCTCCGTGGGGCCTTTGGAATTAGTAAGTTCGACACCATAATAAATCCGACAAAAAAAGGGATCCCATCAGCCATGAAAAGTGGCTGGTGGGATCCTTTTTATTAATATCGGTCTCCATTAGAGGTAGTAGGTGGTAACACTCTTACATCAATCTGAGCAGTAATAGCAGTGCTCTGTCCAGGCGGAGAATAGGAGACGGTAACTGTTGTAGTTCCGGGCTTATTACCGACAATTACTCCCCGATTGAGTATAGTTACTGGACTGGTAAATGAAGCGATGGTTGAGTTAGTAGCGCTCCAAAGTAATTCATTTCGAATTTGCTCTAAGCTTACTGCTCTTGGATTCGGCCAAAGCAAGGTTATCAAGCTGTAAGACTGACCAACATGGATATCCAGGCGTTCAATCGAGAACTCTAGACCAGTTAAGCCTGTAATCTCTACATCATGATAGTTACTTGAGATTTCAAGAGACGGTGCCGTAACCCTAACCTTCAATCCACTAGTCGGCAATTGGTTCGCACGCAGAGTGTATCCCGTTCCACCAGTAACTGGGGTCAACGTTGCATACTGGTTGTTGGTATTTCCAACAAGGCTCCATACCAGCTCTGTAGTATCAGCATCTGTAGGCGAGATCAAGACGTTCAGATTCAATTCGCCTCCAACAATTACGGAGTGGTCCCCGATAATGGTCAGCGACTGAAGTGGATTGCTTACAATAATCTCCTTGCTTGCTGGAAGATCTTTGACTTTATTGCTTGTCACCTTAACCGTCACAGTATACGTGCCTGAGTCAGGAGAATTGAATACAGCCTCCCCCTGATTGGATGTAATGAGCTCAGGGAAGAGATTCCCCTTATCGTCTTGTACTTCCCAGGTATAGGTGATACCCGTTTCGTTGGTCGTATCATAGATAGCTCTTAAAGGAACCGTAGTAGAAGGTTTGGATGTGCCTGATCCTTCAATCCGTAAAGATCTCCCTACTACTGTGACTTTAGCTACTCCGAACTTTTTGCTTCCATCGGTTGCTGTAGCCGTTATATCTGAGGATCCGAGCTTAAGACCCGTAACTTCTCCTGTGGATGGATTCACACTGACGAAATCAGGCTTGCTTGATGTCCAATACAGCAGCGGATCGGTCGCATCAACTGGGGTAATCTCAGCAATCAGCTTTGTCGGTATTATGTCATTCAGTAGTATCGTTGTAGGTTCCAATGAAATATTCGTTATCTTAACGACGGCATGAAACGTTAAGGGTGTTGGTGAAAATTGTACTGAACCCGAAAGCAAGGGTGGAGCCGGAAGCGTAATACTTCCCTTGAACGGCAGGAAATTTATAGTTGAAGAATGTGTTATAGAGCGCCCGATAATTTGACCGGTAATTTGGGCGTTATCAAAGGTTATCTGTGCTTTGGGTGCGAGAATGGTACCTTTAATTGTATTTCTTAAAGTTAGATGGGTTGCCTGGGTGAAGTTATAGATCACATGGCTGGCATCTACTCCGGTCAAATTAGTATCGAGATGCATTTGATCGGAGTCACCGTCGATATTGACCAGAACTGTCGAACCAGATGGAACATTAATATCAATGCTCGAGGATGTGGAGATATTACTTCCTGAGACATTGAAAACATATAGTTGTGTTCCTTCTCCATCGTTGGCACTTAGTGTTGTTTTGCCGTAGTAGGGTTCAGCTACAGTTCTGTTCTGGTTCAGAGTTCCAAGAGTCGTGGAAAGGGTAATTAGGTTCTCTTTGACTACTGCGAAGTTTATTGGCGTGCCTTTACCCACAGTTCCCTTGATCGAATTCTTATTGGAACCTGCATCTAAATTGAAATTGCCTCCATACACTGCATTGCCATAGATGGTTGTATTTTGGTTGTAATATAAGTCCCTTCCGGCCACTACGGCATCCTTTATAGGAGTCACACCATTGCCCAAAGGATTTATAGACGCTCCACCATATCGCAAATCAACGTTTCCGCTGGCCGCGATACGCCCTTCAACCTGCAAGTTGCCGATACTTAGGTCTCCATCGGTAAGGAATAAATTATAATCTGCCGCGTCTTGGAGTAGTGCACCTGGCAGAGCGTGAATGTCGTTATAGTTAAGGGTCGAGGTTCCTAAGTTGTAAGAGCCTGTAACTTTTGGTATTACGCTTACTCTGAAGGTAGCAGCCTGTCCTGGTTCTGGAACAAAGGTCTTAACGCCATTATCCGACTGTAATGTGTAGGTAATATCGCTAAGTGTCTTAGTCAAGGAGTAACCGCTTTGTAGAGTTCCGCTCTTGGTGACATCGGAAGAAGTCTCATCAACTTCCAGATTAGGGGGAAGCTGCTCCGTAAATACAATATTTGAAATGGCCTGCTTTCCACTAATATCAATAATCGACTTTGCATCAGTAAAAGCTATGGGCTTAGGAACAACGGAATACGTAATGGTAATAGGTTTATCCCGCTCCACAACACCGTTCAGAATATCACTAGGCAATGAACGCGTGGCTTCCAAATTTGCTGTAGCTTTGATGATGGATAGAGTAATAGTTTTGGTAGCCATAGCCCCGTGTGTATCCCATGCCTTAATTTCAATTTCAAGTTTACCGCCTTGAGGCAAAGGATTTGTAAAATACTTGTGGATATTGTTTCCAGATTGCACAGCGGTTTCACCTATATCCATACTCGATAGGTCTTTGCCCAAGGATTTGAAGCGGATGCTGGTTTTGAGGTTGCGGTCATTTAAATCCCAATCCTGAACATTATAATCGACAAGCAATTCATTCATATAGGAAGGAATTACGCTGTTATCAATTGGAGCGTTCACCGTAATCTCAGGCAAATGATTCGCCCCCGTAAAGGCACGGTACATCGTATTCACGAACAGCTTTTGCTCCCAATCCGGGAAGGTCTCTGTAGAAATACCAAAGATATGGCCGGTACCTGAATACGTTACATTACCTTTGGAATACGTGTAGTAATGGTTCCAGCTGTCATTGATATCCCGCTTACTCCCTTCTATATTGTACCAAGGGATAATCGTAGGATCTTCCAAATTCAAAGTGTAATACTGATTATGCGTAGTCGCCACCTGTGGCGTTAATAGACTATATTGTTCGTTATTGGTATTCAAAGCACTCAGATAAAAAGGATACTGAGTAAGCAAACCGTCATTTACAGGCTTAACCGACTTCGAGGTGTTCGGAGCGTTCAGACCTAAATTTGTTAATGGCTCTATCTGACCGGTTGTGTCTTTGAAGTATTTCACCCAATCACTATCTTTGTTATATACCGTATCGTGGGTGAACATAACGCTTTGTTTCGTTACATTAGCGAAATTGAAAACGGCCTCGGAGGTCAGAGGTTTAATCGTAGCCTTCGCATTATACTCATCCCTGAATCCAAAGATCAGCATGTCATATACGCCGTTGAGTCCGTAAGATCCGTCTGCTGCATATTTTGTTTCTACATAATTATTAAAATTTGTCATGGATATGGGCGTAATATTTAACTGGTAATCAGTGGTATTGAGATATTCTTGCTTCATGTTGCTTTGGATACGTAAACTGCTGCCATCACCTGTGTTAGGGAGGATCTGCAGTATATTAACAATCGGCTTTTTACCGTGGAAGCGGATTGTTCCCGTGTCAAAGTCTTTTAATTTATTAGAATTTAAGTAATCGGATATTTCGAGCTTCCAATAGAGAAGCCCCGAGTACGTATTTGGTAGCCTATAAGTAATTGTCCCGTTGGCCCGATTCAGGGTGGATACAGCAACAACCTGTGTTTCCGTCATCGGAATGGATTTATCAACACTAACATAGAGCTTGGCGAGAATAGGGTGGGTTTGAAAATCGCTGACATTCGCTACATTAAAGTTGAAAGTCAAGGTGTTCCCCGGAGTATACATATAGTTCTGATCTGTGCTGTAATCTGTGATCGTACTCTTGTTGGTTAGGTGTAGCCGCGGACGTTGCTTCAGCCCTGGGAGATACGTTGAATTAGCATTGTTAATAAGACTGGTTATCATGGTATCCATCTCTTTATCATCTTTAAAAAGGACATTCGGTTTGGATGTTGCTTTCACACGGTATTTGTTAAAGGTATTGTACAGGATTCCTTGCTCTGCTGCCTTCTGATTATCAAATGGAGCCTTATTGAAAATAACGTAGAGGCCCTTATTTATAAAATTATCTGTGATTTCCTTAGCCTTTAGCGCTGTAATGTCATTCATGACTGTTTTGGTATCATGTGCTGTTGCTCTAACACTTGCGGTATCTGTTGATTTACTCGTTACACCGCTTTTATTGTAAGCTCCCTTACCGATGTATACCGCATCATATTTGCCATCCCAATCATCACGCAACGCCACAAAACGCTTCATGCTCATTGTATCGATAGTTATATTGGACATACCTGACTTCAGTTTAGACAACTCGGTGACTCCGCTGTCAGTTATTTCTAGCATGCGAATCTGGTAAATATCCCCGGTGGCATTTACGTTCATAATAAGATATCTAATCGGAAAAACAAGCAGTAGTATCAACAAAATCATGCCTGAAAAAAGATACAATACTTTATTGCGGGCTATCTTCATTGCAATCTCTCCCCGATCGATATGTAATGGCATTTTTAGTCATTAGTACCTAATTTATGATTAATCCTGACAGACAAGGAACGACATGTCGTTGTAAAAAAAATCAATCTATGCTATATATCATTCTAAGACATCTTCCAATGATAGGCAATTATTTAATGAGAGAATATACCTAATAAGAGGGACTTTTGACCCTCGCACAAACAAACTTTCCAATTTCGCCATACTTTATATGACTTTAGGACTTATTGTTCATATATCGGTTATGATCAGGTTTGAATTTAGCGAATTCCTATATTTTTCTTCTAAAAATTTCTAGTAATGAAGCCGATATGAAATAATAAACCAAGCGTGGAGTTGAATTGATTTGGCCATTGTGAAAAAGAGATTGGGAGACTTGCTGGTAGAGAACAACATAATTTCACAGGAGCAACTGATTGAAGCTCTAGCTGAACAACGAAAGACCAAACGCAAGCTCGGTGATCTGCTCATCTCTCAAGGTTATATCACGGAGCAGCAACTGATTGAAGTTCTAGAATTTCAATTAGGCATCCCGCATGTGAGCTTATTTAAATATCAGATTGACCCGGCCATTACCCAGATTATTCCGGAGAGTATGGCTAAACGCTATCAGGTACTTCCTTTCATGAAAGAGGGCGGCAAGCTGATGGTAGCCATGGCTGATCCTCTTGATTATTTTGCGATAGAAGATTTACGTATGAGCACTGGCTTCAAGATTGAACCTGCCATTTCTACGAGGGATGAACTTCAGCGTGCGATAGCGCGTCATTACGGCATGCGGGATTCTATGAGCCAGATGATGGTGGAATTGCCGACACAGGAAGAAATAGAAGAAACAGAAATTACCGATGAAGATTCTCCGATTGTACGGCTAGTGAATCAGATGATTCAGCAGGCGGTAGCCCTACGGGCTTCAGATATCCATGTAGATCCGGGTGAGAATAATCTCTCGATCCGTTACAGAATTGACGGTGTACTGAGAACAGAACGGATTATTCCTAAGCAGATGCAGGGCTTCATTACCGCTCGATTAAAAATTATGGCCCGATTGAACATAGCGGAACGAAGATTGCCGCAGGATGGGCGGATCAAGATGCAATTTGATTATAAGATGGTCGATATCCGTGTGTCCTCATTACCTACTATGCATGGTGAGAAGATAGTTCTACGTCTGCTCGATTTGAGCACCGGTGTGAAATCAGTAGACACCCTCGGATTCAGCGATAGCAATACAGAGGCTTTTAAGGATATGATTGCCCGTCCTTACGGGATTCTGTTGATTACAGGTCCCACAGGTAGCGGCAAGACTACAACCTTATACTCCGCCCTTAATCAGCTTAATGTAGAGAGTGCCAATATCATTACAGTTGAAGATCCCGTGGAGTATCAGTTGGAAGGTGTTAATCAGGTACATGTTAACCCTGCTATCGGACTAACCTTTGCCGCAGGACTTCGATCCATACTTCGTCAGGATCCCAACATTGTAATGGTTGGGGAGATCCGGGATACAGAGACTGCTGAGATTGCGGTTCGTGCATCACTGACTGGCCATCTAGTCTTGTCTACATTGCATACCAATGATGCCATTAGCACCATTTCGCGTCTGCGGGACATGGGGGTGGAACCCTATCTTATTGCGTCCTCTTTAATCGGAATTGTAGCCCAGCGACTTGTTCGCAGAATATGCCCGGAATGCAAGGAGAAGTATAAGCCTTCCGAGCAAGAAGCGATAATGCTCCGTAATAATGGCCTTTCGGCTGAGACACTTCAACGTGGACGTGGTTGTGGTAGTTGTAACACAACAGGCTATCGGGGAAGAATTGCCATTCACGAAGTTTTGACTATTGATGATCATTTGCGCCAGTTAATAACTAATGCTGCTTCTGTAGAGGAATTGAGAAACGCTGCTAAAGCGCGGGGAATGGTACAGCTGATGGATGATGGTTTCCTTAAGGTGGGTCAAGGTTTAACAACGCTGCAGGAAGTGATAAGAGAGACCGTTTCTCACTAATATCATGATTAGTAATATGAGTTGAAGCTTAAGGGAGCGAGAATAAGATGCCATCAATCATAAGGGAAATCACACAGCTGCTGCATATGGCTATTTCCTCCAAAGCCTCTGATTTGCATATTTCTGTCGGTTCCCCGCCAGTTATGCGTATAGATGGCAGTCTTCACAAGCTGGAAGGTGGCCCTGTCACCCCGGAAGAGGCCGGACTAATGGCTTCTGCCCTCATGGGGAGTGAACGTAGTACAGCTTTTGAGGGTCAGGGAGAGATAGACTTCTCTTATCCGTTAGATAACGGTGTGCGTTTTCGGGTAAATGTCTACCGGCAGCGGGGTGGAATAAGTATTGCAGCCCGAGCTATTCCGGCAGAGATTCCAAGTATGGAGCAACTGTCATTACCACCGATTTTATCAGTCTTGTCGAAGAAACCGCAGGGTTTGATTCTAGTCACTGGACCGACAGGCAGCGGTAAATCCTCAACACTGGCGGCTATGATTCAGTATATAAACCAAACGGAGAGCAAGCATATAATTACGCTTGAGGATCCAATTGAATTTCTGCATAGTCATGGTACTTGTCTGGTAGATCAGAGAGAAGTAGGAAGTGATACGGCCAGCTTCGCAAATGGATTAAGAGCAGCATTGCGACAGGACCCCGATGTCATTCTTGTCGGTGAAATGCGTGATTTAGAAACGATATCGGCGGCAGTAACGGCTGCCGAGACCGGACATTTGGTTATGGCTACGCTACATACTTCAGATGCTCCACAGACTATTGATCGGATTGTGGATACTTTCCCAGGGCATCAGCAAGGACAGATTCGCTCTCAGCTGGCTTCCGTGCTGCTGGCAGTGGTAAGTCAGAGGTTGTTCCCTAGAGCGGGTGGACGAGGGCGTTTATGTGCGACAGAAATTTTGGTGAATACACCAGCTGTCGCCAATCTAATTCGAACGGACAAAACACATCAGATCAAGAATGTAATGCAGACCAGCCGTTCACTTGGCATGCATACGTTGGAAATGAGCATCCGGGAATCTTTATCCCACGGACTCATCCAACCGGAAGCAGCTAAGGCTTATATGACGGAGGTGACCCCATAATGCCTCTTTTTGAATATCAGGTCAAAACGTCTGCAGGCAAATCGATCAAAGGTACGTTGACTGCGACCAATAAGCCTACGGCTATGGAGGAACTGCGCAAGCGGGGACTCACGGTGTTCTCATTAGTGGAACGGAAGACAACCTTTCTTTCTATGGAGATATATATTGGAAAGCCGGTCAAGACGATTCACTTCATCATTTATTGCCGGCAGTTTGCTACATTAATGCGTGCCGGTGTTTCCATCGTTGACGCCACACGCATTCTGGCGGAGCAGACGGAGAGCAAACCACTGCGAAAAGCGCTTCAGGATGTCAATTCCAATCTTATACGAGGAATCTCATTCTCACAGGCTGTTCAGGATCACAAGAAGATATTTCCGCAATTATTTGTCAGCATGATCCGTGCCGGTGAAGAATCGGGGGATATGGTAGGGACGCTTGACCGACTCGCCGTATTCTTTGAGAAGCAGCATACCACGACGGAGAAAATAAAGTCCGCACTCACCTACCCTATAACAGTAGGAATTATGGCTATTGGAGCAGTAATCTACCTGTTATGGGCGATTGTGCCCCAGTTCGTAACTATGTTTGAATCTATGAATGCAGAACTTCCGATGATCACAAAAATGGTGCTGGCGCTCAGTAAAAGCATCCAGGGACAATGGTATATCTGGATCCTGGCCGTTCTGCTGGTTGTAGTTGCTTACCAGATCGTCAAACGAACGGAAAAGGGTGCTTATGCCCTGGATTATGCCAAGCTAAAGGTTCCTGTATTCGGTAAACTGAACCAAAAAGGCTCCATTGCTCAATTTACACGTACTTTTTCCTCTCTTTACGCCAGTTCAGTTCCTATTCTGCAGTCCTTGGCGATCGTCGAGGAGGTAGCTGGAAATAAAGTTATAGGTGGATTCATCCGCAGTGCCGGAGACTCTCTCCGTCAGGGTAATCCGCTCTCCGAACCGCTCAAGAAGGCGTGGGTATTTCCTCCGCTGGTCACACAGATGATTGCGATTGGTGAAGAGACTGGAGCGCTCGATACCATGCTCTCCAAAGTGGCTGATTTCTATGAAATGGACGTAGAGAATACAGTTGACCGTCTGAAGTCACTGCTTGAGCCGTTGCTCATCGCCTTTCTAGCAGGTGTTGTAGGTTTAATTGTGGCGGCAATCATGCTGCCGATGTTTAGTCTCTATGGAAATATGGGTTGATTTTTATCCTTGAACCTATTGAGAGGGGTTGACGCCGGGAAGGCGCCGCGGAAGTAGATCAGGTCTTTCGCAAGGGCTGGACGATGGAACGAGCTATTTCTATATCAGGTAAGACATCAGGAGAGGCGTAAATGTAGGATATGACTTCTATCGAAACAGAATCTAATACTAATTTTAGGGGGAAATTGAAATGTTAGCACAAGCCATTAAGAGAAGATTGGGCAAGGAAGAGAATCAGAAAGGTTTTACACTGATAGAGTTACTGGCCGTTATCGTTATATTGGGGATTATTGCTGTAATTGCGGTTCCGATGATTAGCGGTATTATCAATAATTCAAAAAAAGATGCAGACTTAGCAACTGCACGCCAAGTATATGAAGCTGCGAGATTATATGTGATCGCTGAAAAAGAGAGTACTTTCGCCGTTACGGGAGGTTTTAATGTGACAGTAGCGGATTTGAAAACTAAAGGTTATTTGGAGGATGGGATTGTTCTTCCAAGTAAAAAAGCGGCACTCACTGGTGGTGCAGTGTACTTCGCTGCAGATGGTACTTTAGTCAATGATATAGCAGTAACTCTCAAGACTACAGATGCTACTGTAACAGCAAATGACAAGAGTTTCACTGAAGTTGAGATTAATACAACTAAAAGAAACTAAAATATTCAATCTCTTTAGCAAAAAAAGGAATCGGAATTCCCGATTCCTTTTTTAAAATTCCAGAAAGCGAACCCAACCTACCATGACGATATTTATCGCAATATACATCACTTTGCTAGGCATTATACTAGGCTCCTTTTATAATGTGGTAGCATTGCGAGTGCCGGTGCAGGAGTCCTTGATTCACCCTCCATCGCATTGCCCCGGCTGTAATACCCGATTGAAGAGACGTGACTTGATCCCGGTGTTTAGCTATCTCATCTCCGGAGGCAAGTGCCGGTATTGCGGAAGTAAGGTGTCGCCTTTGTATCCGCTTGGAGAAACGGTGACAGGTCTTTTATTCCTGTGGGTGTATTTGGAATTTGGCCTTACCGGACAAGGGCTGCTTGGTTTTCTACTGGTTAGTCTGAGTATTATTATTACGGTTGCCGATCTGAAGTATATGCTGATTCCGAATAAAGTGCTTCTGTTTTTTCTGCCGATCTTTTTGATAGTTGTGCCTTTTATGGGAGAGTTTTCTCTATGGCAGCACTTACTTGGAGCAGTAGTCGGCGGTGGCGTTACTTTATTACTTGCCCTATTTGGTGGAATGGGACTTGGGGATGTTAAGCTATTCGCATTGCTGGGTTGGGTCATCGGGTTCCCAAATGTGATTTTGGCGTTTATGCTGGCCTGTCTGCTTGGAACGGTAGTAGGTGGATTATTAATAGTATTTAGAATTGTACACAAAAAACAGCCCTTTCCATTTGGACCCTCTCTGGCAGCGGGTGCACTTATCACCTATGGTTACGGTTCAGCATTGATCAGCACGTATTTCTCGCTCATCGGTTAGGAGGATCACAATAACATGCTTGGATTAGGACAGAAGGCGGATGGTCTTTCTATTGAAGAATCCGGAATCCGCTACATCAGCTTGAAAAAAAGTAAGGCATGGGAAGTCCGTAAAAAGCGGTTTCTTCCTCTGCAGCCAGGCATGATCATTGAAAATGAGGTTGCGGATAGCGAAGCGTTGCTGGAGGTAGTCAAGGCCTGGGTTAAAAAAGAGGGGCTGCGCAACACAAAGGTCTCATTAACTATCCCTCCCTCACAAATCATAATCCGCAAGATGACGATTCCGACCACTAATGATAAACAGTTGGAGCAGTTGGTGAAGCTTGAGGTGGAGACGGGGCTTCATTTACCCTTCGATAACCCTATCTATGATTATGTGATTACCGGAACGGACGAGGAACAGAGTCATTTACTTGTATTCGCAGCACCCCGTAAGCCGATTCAGGATTACATTGATATTATGGAAAAAGCGGGAATCCATATAAGTAGTGTAGAGACATCTGCAACTGCACTTGCCCGAAGCATATCGCTAGGACTGAACAAGAGTTTTGAAGAAACCATGCTTATTCATTTGGAACATTCCGTGATGGATATCTATATGCTGCGCAGCGGCAATCCCGTATTTATTCGCACACTGAGCTTATATGATCTGCATCAGGAAAAGCTGGTTCTAAGCATGCTTCCTAGTGATGCTGAATATGTGGCAGAAGCAGCGGCTTCAGCTGTAGTAGAAGAGGAGTCGCTATCTCCAGAACAAATCGTGGAGATCACGGCAGAGATTTCGCGGATGCTGAATTTCTATCAATACAGTCTGCACGATGGAACTACGAGAATTAGAGAAGTGTTAATTACCGGTTCTCCGTCGCTTCGGAGACAGCTTGAACAGGTGCTAAGGCAATCGCTTTCCGAAATTGAGATTACTCCGATCAGCTTGGACCAGCTTGGAGAGGGAGCAGTCCACGACCCGGAGCTGAACAGCTACCGAATTGCAGCTGGTGCAGCACTTGGAAGTCAAGAAAGTCATATCGACTTGTTGCCCCGTGAAGATCGTGAAGCTATAATATTCCCCTACATTGCCATAGCCCTTGTCGGGATCTGGTTATTGGGAGTTATCGGTACGGGGATCTACTTTGCTGTGAATAAAGGAACGATATCCGATCAGGAGCAGCAACTTCAGGGTCTGCAGGACCGAAGGGGCGCGATACAGTTGGAACTCGGTAAGTTGACTAACAGCGGAGCTGGACAGCTTGACCGAAAAGCAGCAATTGATGAGATATTGAAATACAAGCTGAGCGCTGTGGCTGTCTTGAGTGAACTGGTTAAAGGGCTTCCTCCAGGTAGTAAGCTGCGAGATATTGTATATACGTATCGTACTTCAATTGATTTAACTACAAGTATGCCAAACATGGAGGCAGCTTCAATCTATCTTGGTCAACTACGCGCTATGTCCTTTACAACGGATGTTACGATTCAGAAGTTGTCTGAAGGAGGGGGCGACTCCGGTTCGGGGATTGTTGCCGGCAACTCTTCTGCAGGATCTTACACAGTGGTATACAAAGTGAATATGTCGGCAGTGAACCAGCAGGCTAACGCAACCGAAGCCATACAGGAGGGGGTGGACAGCGATGGAACAAATCAATAAATACCGTTCTCCTATCGTGCTTGGGGTGCTGATATTGTTCCTGCTGTTGTTTGCTTTTTACATGCTGGGAATACAGCCTGACAATAAGAAGATAGCTGCCACAAAGTCTGAGATCTCTCAGCTGAGCTTAGAGAACGGAATGCTTCAGACCAAAATCGATAAGTTGAAAACCAGTGAGGTCAAGGATGCAACGCAGGAAGCAGTGATGATCGCATTACCCCGTGGGGATGGAAGCGAGCAATTGATCCTTGATTTGCGAAATATTGAAGCCAAAAGCTATGCGAGAATAAAGGATATTACCTTCAATGTAGATGATGTCAATCCTATTCAGGAAATGACAGGGTCAGCGGATGTTATGTTTCCAACTGTGAAGCAGATTAAGATGACGGCTGTTATCGAAGGGGGTTATACGGAGATTTACAATTGGATTACGAGGCTCCAACTTCTTCCCCGGATTGTTAATGTGGATTCCTTCAGCTTTCAGCAGCCAGAGAATCAGCAGGTACAGAGTTCAGGCGGCATTTTGACAGCGAATATATCCTTTACTGCCTATTATGAAGAAATCCCTACAGAGCAAAAGTAAAATACAAAGTACAATCTAATGCACAACCTGAACAAATAAACTCCGGTTCCTTTCTATAGGAAGAATCGGAGTTTTTGTGCTTTCTGATGTAACAGTGGATGTAATCTAATTCAACGAAGTAGATCTGACACATACAACACACCAACAAACTTTCCACTTCGACTCACCACAACACAATCATTCCTATACATTTCAAGGCGGTTCATAGCATCATTTCGGAGGGATTCTAGGGGGGTTGAGATATCGGCGATTAACGGCAATCGGTTCATGTAATTTACCACCGTCTCTCGGTAAAAAAGGCCTATCCCGAGACGTCCGGTAGCGATTAAAAAGAAACGTTCGCTCATTAGAAGCCCAAGCGGCTCGTTCTCTGGATTACAGACGACGATGCATTTCGATTCTGGATGCTGGAACATGACCCACAGAGCTTCGCGGCAGGTGCCGGAGGCGGCGATAACCGGGGCGCTGCGGACCCTGCTAATCAGTTCTTTTTCAAGGGCTGTTGTCATTAAGCGGTCATCCTTTCTAAGAGGTCTAGTTTCTACTTTACCCTTCAATCGTTAACTTTATTAGGATGTAGAGTCAATCGCAGGTAAAATAGACCTTTTCCTTAAAAACAGCCTATTCACTGCTTACCCCATCCTCTAGAAGCGGTCTTTGCGTAACTTCTGGTGAGACGGAATTGCTGGCTCCTGCTTTATTCACAACTATAATTCGTTTCTGAGCCCGGTAGACATCACGCGATAGTTTCTTCTTCTCTACCGGCTGTCCATCCATCAATCGGGTAATATAGGTCTCTACAACATACCCGGCTTTGCCGCTCTCTAGAACCCGTGACGTGCCGGGGGGCAAGGAGAGATCATTTACGATGCTATCGGCAGGAGTTAAAATATCGATAATTTTCGATTCTACTTTGTAGCTGACATTCTTAGGGAAGGTTCCGAACAGCTTCACGGTTAGTCGGCGGTTTTCTACAGTGGATTTTATAATCAGGTATTTGCCGGTGTTATTCCGGAACCGAAAGTTAATATACCCTTCTGCGAACGTTGCATCCTGACCTTTAGGCAAATAGCTGACCGGAAGGGAATGATTGTGCCGCTCCACAATTTCAAGTCCTGAACGAAGGGCCGCATTGTATAAGGTACTTGATACTTGGCAGATCCCTCCGCCAGTCCCTGGCTGAAGCTTACCGTTCACGATGACGGGGGCTTCTCTGAAGCCGTATTCTTTCTTGGCCTTTTGAATGGCTTTGCCATAATCGAAGATGCCTCCAGGCGGCAATAGGGTATCGTTCACAGACTTGGCAGCAGCCTCCACGTTATAACTGCGTCCCGGACCACTGGCGCCTAGGGAGGTGCTGAATTCCGTGATTTTACGCTCAATGCCTTCTTTCTCTAAGGACTTTAAGGTCACAGGCGGCTGCAAAATAACTAAAGGTACTTTGATTGTGATTACCTTGCTTCCCAGTTGCTCCAGTTGACTTAAGTCCTTAGGTATCGCCGCAAGAAGAGATTGTTCCATAACCGTCCAGTCCACCTGACGGGATGATACTTCGGGTGTATATACTATGCGGTCATTCGCTGTAATTCGACGGGTAGCATTGATAGGTGCGCCGAAAGTTTTCTTTTCCCAATCCGGATTTAAAAGATTCTGCAGTTTATGGATATCCAGATGTGCATTAAGATCCCAGCTAGGGGAGAAATCTCTGCGTGCTTTAACACGTTCTATCAGTGATCCTTGATCCAGGCTTTGTAATCCTTGCAGGAAGGGTTCCGCTTCATAAGTGATTCCGGCGTCCTTCATCTTAAGCTTAAGCTCCACATTGTTCTCTGCCATCAGTACGAGGGTAATAGAATGTAGGGTTGCAAGATATTTGTCCAGTTGTGAACGAACTTCATTCCGGTCCAATCCGCCAACTTCCCAGCTGGCCAGTTGTGTTCCTTTGGGCAGAGTAGATTGTCCGCTATATAAATTAAGGGCTCCGAATACGAGTGAGAGAATCAGGAGCAGGGCGGCGGCAGCTATAAGGACAGCGTGTATTTTTTTCAAAAAAAGTCACCTCCGGGGTTCTGAATTCTGGATTGATTCCGATAAATAGGTATAGGCATAATTGAAGGGAAGTTGTCTTTCTTATGTATATGTCAGATCTAGGCAAAACTTTCGGGTACTCAATCAGTTACAGATTTGTTACAATAGATACGTTGCGATAATATTGCAGTTTATGGAAGCTTGCGCTAGACGCTGTCGAATGCCAAGTGGATTATGTCATAACTTAGGAAGCGATAAAATGATAGAAATGCAGGATGTGTGGAAGACCTATCCTAACGGAACTCATGCCTTGCAAGGCGTCTCGGTAAAAATCGACCGAAATGAATTTGTGTATATCGTGGGCCCGTCCGGTGCAGGTAAATCAACATTTATGAAATTGATCTATAGAGAAGAAGTGCCGACCAAGGGGCAAATTTCTGTGGGTGGCTTTAATATAGGGAAGCTGAAGCCGCGTAAAATCCCTTACGTCCGCCGCAATATTGGGGTCGTATTTCAGGATTTTCGTCTATTGCCGAGAATGACAGCCTTCGAGAACGTCGCTTTTGCGATGGAGGTTATTGAAGCACCCAAGAAAGTAATCAAGAAACGGGTGAACGAGGTTCTCGATCTCGTAGGACTTCGGAACAAAGCCAACCGTGAGCCCTCACAGCTCTCCGGCGGTGAACAGCAGCGGATTGCGATTGCCCGTGCCATTGTCAACAGCCCTTCTGTTATTATTGCGGATGAGCCTACAGGTAATTTAGACCCGGAGACCTCATGGGGAATTATGCAGCTGCTGGATGAGATTAATTTTCGCGGAACAACGATCGTCATGGCGACACATAACAGAGATATTGTGAACAAAATGCGTAAGCGTGTACTTGCTATTGAGAACGGGAACATCGTAAGAGACCAGGCGAGAGGGGAATACGGGTATGAATTTTAAAACCTTCTTGCGGCATGTGCGGGAAGGCTTCAGAAATGTATTCCGCAACGGCTGGATGTCGGTGGCTTCCATCACGTCCATTGTCGTCTCTCTATTCGTGCTAGGTGTATTTATTTTGCTTGTTCTGAATGTGAATGCTATAGCCGATAAAGCGGACAGTCAGGTACAGATTAATGTGCATCTGACCCTTAATACGGAACAGAAGCTGCGTGAAGCACTGCAGAATGAAATCGGCAGTATGCTGGAGGTCAGCAAGATTGAATTTATCTCTAAGGACCAAGGTCTTCAGGAATTCCGGGACAGCTTGGGCGAAGAAGCCGCAGATCTATTAGATGGATTCGATAAAGACAACAATCCTCTACCGGATACCTTAAGGGTGGAAGTCGTTCAGCCTACTACCGTTCCGTTTGTCGCCGAGAAAATTCTAGCGCTCAACGAGACGCATGCTGAGAAACCCATCTATAAAGTGAAATACGGTAAGGGTTCGATAGAGACCTTGTTCAAAATCACCAAAGCAGTCCGCAACATCGGTTTTATTTTTGTAGCAGGACTTGGACTGATGTCGATGTTCCTCATCTCTAATACGATCCGGGTAACCATTCTTGCAAGGCGTAAGGAGATCGGTATTATGAAGCTGGTGGGAGCGACTAATTATTTTATTCGCTGGCCCTTCTTTATAGAAGGGGCACTTATCGGTTTTATCGGTTCCATGGTCACTGTGATTGCATTGTATATCGGCTACAGCAGTTTGGTAGCTTCGGTCCAAGGTGATCCTATGCTGGGGATTCAACTGATCGCTTTTGAAGATATTTGGCTTCAAATATGCGGGTTACTGGTTGGCCTTGGGGTAACGATCGGCGTATGGGGAAGTACCGTTTCTATTCGCAAGTTCTTGAAAGTATAACGAATCAATTGGATTTATTAGAAATCATTCATTTATTAGGATAAAGGACGGGGAGTGCGAGTTGAAAAAAATTGCTGCCGGTTTAGCTGTAATGTTGCTGGCTGTCACCATATACCAGCCCTCTGACGGATATGCCAAGAAGACTAGTGTGGCTCAAATCGACAAGCAGTTGAAACAGCTGCAAAAGGAAGTACAAGAAGCCAAGGCGCAGCAGGAAAAGGCGGATTCCCGCAACCAGGAAGCCAAACACTATAAGAATAAAACCACTCTTAATCTGCAATACGTGCTGGATCAAATTAACTCTGTTAAAGGGGATATGACGGAAACTTCGAACAAGCTTGCCGCAACAGAGGACTCACTGAAGGCAACCACACTTGAGCTTGAGGCTGCGGAGGAGCGTGTAGCTTCCCGCGAGAAGCTGCTTGAATCCCGTGTTCGGTTGATGTATATCGATGGAGGAGTATCTTACCTTGACGTACTGATGGCTTCTACGAGCTTCACTGACTTTCTGGATCGGGCCGATTCGCTGAAAAGCATTGTGGACCAGGATCAGGATTTGCTGGTTCAGCATAAGACGGACAAGCTTACGGTCATTGGCAAAAAGCAGGAACTTGAAGGCCAATATGCTCAGGCTAAACAGCTATATACAGATTTGGAGTCACAGCGGAGCTTGCTGAAAGAGAAGGAAGATGAGAAACAGGAACTTATCGCTTTTTACGATGAGGAAATCCATCAAACCGATGATATCAGCGAAGAGCAAAATGCGAAGCTTGTAGAGTTGGCTAGTGTTCGTTCTACGCTGGAACAGAAGAAGGACAAGCTGAAGGCTGAAGAAGCAGCGCGTAGAGCGGCTGCGGCAAAAGCAAAAGCTGCCCGCAAAGCAGCTGCAAGGAAGGCGGCATCGGCATCATCATCCTCTTCAAAGACTGCTGCCGCGTATTCCGGGGGGGATGGGCCGCTGTTGCTGCCAGTAGGGTCAGCCAGAATATCTTCTCCTTTTGGGCCTCGAACGCATCCGGTTACGGGTGAGGTAGGCAAGGTACACACTGGTGTTGACTTTGCAGTCGGACAAGGGACTGACATTCATGCGGCTGATTCCGGTACCGTTCTAGTCGCCGAATGGTGGAGCGGGTATGGTTACTGTGTCATTATCGATCACGGCGGCGGCATGTGGACGTTGTATGGGCATATTCGTGAGGGCGGTCTTAAAGTTAAGGCTGGAGACAGCGTAGCCCGCGGTGAAGTCATCGCCGAGTCGGGATCTACAGGCCGTTCGACAGGGCCTCACCTTCATTTTGAAGTACGTATTGATGGTAAAGCAGTAGACCCAATGCCTTATCTGTAATTTAAGGACTCATAAATATTAATTAAGCGTACGGCATATACTGGAAGAGATACCGTTCCTGACTGGACGGACTTAGATGAATTTACTAGATGGACAAGAAGGGACGGTGGGGATCTCATGTTAAAAAAAAGCACAGCGGCGTTTATGGTTATCGCCGCCCTGCTATGCGGAAGCTTGCTGACGCTGGGAGTAACCAATGGTTACAGCCTTTTTTCCGGACAGGCAGCAGGAGAAGGCCTGATATCGTCCGTTAAGAGCAATGGTCTTCAGCAGAAAGAATCCCAGAAGTTAGGAACCGCCCTGAGTTTGATTGAGGGTAATTACTATGAGACCGTAGACCGGGACAAGCTGATCGACGGTGCTGTCAACGGTATGATGGAGGCACTGGGTGATCCTTATTCCAACTATATGGGTAAGGAGACCGCGAAACAGTTCGAAGAAAGCATTGAAGGCTCTTTCTCGGGCATTGGAGCAGAAGTTTCCTCTGATAACGGTAAGGTAGTGGTTGTATCGCCCATTAAAGGCTCGCCGGCAGAAAAGGCTGGAGTACAACCGAAGGATATTATTATATCCGTAAATGGTGAATCACTGGATGGTTTAGAGCTGAATGCGGCTGTAGCCAAAATTCGGGGACCCAAGGGCAGCAAGGCAACACTGAAAATTGTGCGTTCCGGCTCGGCAGAACCGCTTGAGCTAATCATCACCCGTGATGATGTGAAGCTAGAGACCGTCTATGCCAAGATGGAGAAGGACGGGGTCGGCGTTATCGAAGTGACCCAGTTCTCACTGAATACGGGAGACCGCTTCAAGGAAGAACTTAGCAAGCTGGAGAAGCAGGGCCTCAAGGGACTTGTCATTGACGTTCGTAACGATCCAGGCGGCGTATTGCCGATTGTAATCGAGATGGCTGAACAATTTGTACCTTCCGGCAAAGCTATTGTTATGGTTGAAGATAAAGATAAACAACGTGAAGTCAGTACCTCCAAGGGATCTGGAAAAGCCTATCCTGTGGTAGTGCTTATGAATAAAGGCAGTGCGAGCGCTTCGGAAATTCTGGCGGGTGCGTTACAGCAATCGGCAGGAGCTAAGCTCATCGGCGATAATTCCTTTGGTAAGGGAACGGTACAGACCAGCTTCGACAAGCAGTTAGGTGATGGAAGCTTATTGAAGATTACCATAGCGAAATGGTTAACACCGAATGGAACATGGATTCACGGTAAAGGGATTAAGCCGGATATCGCCGTAGCTCAGCCGGAGTATTTCTCGGTGGCGCCTATTAACAAGAGCGCGACGCTGCAATATAACATGAACAGCGCGGATGTGAAGAGTGCTCAGGTGATGCTGGACGGATTAGGTTATAAACCTGGCCGTAAAGATGGGTATTTTGATACCGGCACGAAAAATGCGGTGAAGAAATTCCAAGCCGCAGCCAAGCTGGATTCTACAGGTATTATTAACGCCAAGACCGCAGAGGCACTGGAGCTGGCGTTGATCAAAATCATTCAAGACCCAGTTAATGACAATCAACGGAACAAGGGAATTGAAGAGATTCGGAAGGAAATTAAGGCCGCAACGTCGAAAAAATAAGATAGCTTAAAAGAAGGCTGAAGTCAGCCTTCTTTTTTTCTAGTAAGATAACTGCAAACGTCTACTTAACAAATGTCATCAGAGGACATTGATTATACTAGGAAATCTGCGGGTTCACGCGATGGTAGGGAGTCGGGGTAAAAGGAGAAGGGAGCTGCTATCTCAGCTTCAATTTAGAGCTCATCCTAGAGCATAGCTAAGAGCACAAGTTAGAGCACAGCCTAGAACGCAACCTCAATTCTAGCCTCAACCGTAGCCGCAGCCTTAATTTAATTGCACTTTATACACTTATTTGGCTCGAAAATGGCCGGAATGAAGCTTTAGTTGCACTTTATACACTTAAATAACCACCGAATAGGGTTTTCGGCCCTATTTGGGAGAAATAGCTGCACAGAGTACAATTAGACTACCGTGTGCGTTAGAATGGCTGCTTTTAGTTGTATGAAGTGCAATTAAATCAATATAAATATGTGTTAAGACCGCGGTTTAGTGATTAGCGAGAGGTTTGATTAGCTACTGAAAAATTGTGGTGTTACTTAGGATTAAAGTTTAAGCCTAATTAATCAACAGGAGCGAGCACTTAATATAAGGAGCGTGACGAAAGTTTTGAATGTGAATGTTATTCCAGAACTGCTCGGAAGCTTGGGCAATGCCGTCTTACAACTGCTTACACAGCCTTATTATTATATTGCGCTTATATTTATTGCCCTTTATTATCGCAGACAGGTAGTACTTGAACGTAAGCTGGTGCATGTTAAGCTGCACAGTTGGGGGAAAGAAACGTGGCGTACGGTATGGACGGGTCTTGTTATGGGACTTGTGGTATCCGTTGCTGCGGTGCTGCTGGGAGTATCTCTGTCGAGTACGGCCGTAGTAATTATTTGGGTAGTGACGCTCTTATTGCTGCTAGTGCGAGTCCGCTATTTATGCTTTGCCTACTCTATCGGTCTGATAGGCATTATTCAATTTATAGTCTCATTTGTTCCAAAAGGTCAATCCAGTGGATGGCTGGGCGGTTTGGTGAATGCTGTTAGGGAGATCGATGTGCCGGCTCTGCTGGTG
This sequence comes from Paenibacillus wynnii, assembly GCF_000757885.1. NCBI lineage: Bacteria > Bacillati > Bacillota > Bacilli > Caryophanales > Paenibacillaceae > Paenibacillus > Paenibacillus wynnii. The sequence continues at coordinate 2,592,974 of NZ_JQCR01000002.1, forward strand.
CTGACTGCTCTGCTTCACCTTGCGGAGGCGCTTCTGGTGCGGAGGCAGGGGGCCAAGCTGGCATCGCCGCTCTTCCTGGAAGGGAAGCGCGGGAAGGTTGTCGGCGGCTACCAGCTGCAGGCATTCTGGCCGCTGCCGCTGTTCCTGCTGATTCCCGCCGGAGCGGGAATCGGAGAGCTGCCATGGCACCCGCTGCTGGGCGGCGGCCTTGGCCTGGTGTCCTTGCCCGTCATCATCGGCTTCGGCGAGATGACGCAGGGCATGCTCCCGCGGCACAAGGCCGCCCGCACCTCAGGACGATTGCTGCTATACAGCATCGTCCTGCTGGGCTTAAGCCTGCTTGCCGCGTGGTGGAGCCCGCTGACGCTGCTCGCAGCGCTTGCAGCGGTAACCCTGCACGAAGGGCTGATCTGGTGGAGCGCTCTGGAGGAGCGCACCACCAGCCCCATCTTCGTGCATCCACAGCACGGCCTCAAGATCTTGGCCGTGCTGCCTGAGAGTCCGGCGCAGGAGCTTGGCATCCTGCCCGGCGAGGTCCTGCTTAAGGTCAACGGGACCCTGTTGACCCGCAAAGCGCAGCTGCATGAGGCGCTGCGCATGAACCCGGCATTTTGCAAGCTTGAGGTGCAAAATGCCGAGGGGGAAAGCAAGTATATGCAACGGCCCATCTACGATGGTGATCACCATCAGCTTGGAATCATACTGGCGCCAGAGACGGATGAAGATATAACCATACACGCCTACCCTTCAAGTATATATGGGATAGTAGGCATGAATACGGGTGCAACAAGCAAGCGTGAACAATCATTGGCTGCTTCATCATCATCAGTACCCTTACGCAATAAGGATACTGAATCGGCGAAAGGGTAACCTATATTTGGCCTATTTCAGGGAAGAAAGAGCAGCTTAACTATTCCAAAGTGAACGAACCCACAAGTTTCTGCTCTTCAAGAGGCCCATGCTACATATAGCATGGGCCTCTTTTTCATTAACTAACACTGCGGCATAAGTGTTAATTCTGCTCCACAGCTACCCATCAACGTTGATTCTTCAGGTAGAATATCGCAATTTGTGTACGATCACGCAGGCCGAGTTTGCTTAATATATCGGTGATATAGTTTTTGATGGTCCCCTCACTTAGAAAAAGCTTACCGGCAATTTCCTTATTGGAATGTCCATCGGCGATGGAAGCGACCACCGCTTGCTCGGCTTTGGTTAATCCGTAGGAATCCAGCGATGAAGGTTTTACAGCTTCGATGGATGGAGCAAGTTGCAGGAATGTGGCCAACTTACGTGCGATATCCGGGTGAATGAGCATATTGCCCTCATGTACGGTTTTGATACCTTGAATGATGCGGTCTGGCGGTATATTCTTGAGCAGGTATCCGCTGGCTCCGTTCCGGAGGGCCTCAATAATATATTCGTCATCATCAAAGGTTGTCAGCATAAGCACCGATATCTGTGGAAAAGCCTCCTTAATCATTCGGGTTCCTTCGACTCCGCCGCATACGGGCATCCTGATATCCATGAGGACAACATCGGCTTCAATACCGCTCTTCAGCAGTTCTAAAGCTTCGCTCCCATTGCATGCAGCCCCCGTAACTTCAATGTTTGGATCTAGTCCGATCAACACCCTCAAGCTTTCCCGAATAAAAGAATCGTCATCTGCAATCAATACCTGAATCATATTAAGCTAGTCACCTCTACCATCTCATCTATTCTCTAATCTCATGTCCTTATCTAATCTCACTTTGCTTAACCACAGGAAGTCTTGTTATTACTGTAAAATAGGGTTCCAACCGCAGATCTAGAACCCCGTTAATAAGCCGGGTTCTTTCGGTCATCCCCTTTAGCCCCATGCCGCCGGAGCGTTGGAGCTTGCTTAGTTCTTCACCATGGGGCAGGACACCGTTGTTGCTGACCTCCATCGTAATTTCCAACTCGCTATAGCGTACCTTTATTCGAATTTCTGTTGCTCCTCCATGCCGCAGACCGTTCGTGATGGCTTCCCGTGCATTTTTGTACAAGACCACCTGAATGCTTGGGTAGAGCTGGAAAGGTACCCCCTCCGCAGTGTAGGAAGTGACTATACCGGTATCCCGTCCTGTTTCCTCCAGCAGCCGATCTAAAGCGTAGGCGCCCTCCAGTTGAGGGGCGTAATTAATACGCTTAACTGCTGAACGCATGTCATCCATGCTGGCAGACACCTGATCGCGGATCTGACCCATCAGGGCCATGCCTGTGTCGGGTGAGCTGGGAAGGGTATGTATCGCTGCCTCCATCATCATCTTTACACGGATCAGCCGATGCCCGATATCATCGTGCAGCTGGCGAGATATGCGTACTCTTTCCTCGGATTGAGCGGCGTTCTCCACCTGAGCAGCATATTGCAGCAGTCTATTGCGGGTCTCATCCAGTTCGAAATGTCGTTTGCGGAGCTCATCATACAGGAGCAGTGTTTCTTCACGACCGCGCGCCGCCCGGTTAAGTTGGGCCGTAAGAATAGCTGCGAGAAGAAAGGTGATGTTGATGTAAGCTAGCAAGAGCGGGGTAGCGCCCATAAATGCAACATTTATTAAGATCAAATGAATACTGGTCAGCAAATTAGGTATGTACCGAGGCCCCAGCTGTGAATAAAAAAGCAGTGCAGAAACCGCCGGGAAGAGCATTAAGCTGCCGTATTCATGGCATAGCCAAGCTGTAAATAACAACTCCATAGAGCCAGTAAGCGCTGAGTATATCCCGGGAAGCTTAAGTCCCAGCGACACTAACAGCAACAGGAGCAAAAAGTGCAGCGTAAACATTCCATCATCCACGTATTCAAGGACGTAAGAAGTAATAAATGAAGGTACAATAATAAGTCCGTATCGCAAAATACTCAGCTCTCGGGTCACACCGCGTCATCCTTTTTTATTTATTTAAAACGGTTTTCATTTCCATCTTAGCATATTTCCGCTTGGCAGCAGGAGATGACTTTTGTCACCCGCAGAAGATGACCTTATGTACCTACATTTGCAGAGAAGAGGCGTTACAATGAGTGTATAGAAGTTCAAGAGAGACAGGAGAGATGGGCAATGGCACTTGTAGTCGTGAATGATGCAGTGAAACGGTATGACGGTAAATTAACGGTGGATCATGTCAATCTCAGCATTCAGCAAGGTGAGATTTTTGGATTACTCGGCCCGAATGGCGCGGGGAAAAGTACTACGATCAGCATGATTTGTGGACTGCTCAAAATCGACGGCGGTGATATTCTCATCGATGGGGTTTCCGTTATTACCCATCCCTTAGAGGTTAAGAGAAGAATTGGGTTGGTTCCTCAGGAGCTGGCGCTTTATGATACGCTGACTGCCACTGAGAACGTTACCTTTTTCGGGAAATTATACGGTTTACGCGGAAAGTTATTGAAGGAGAGGGTAGCGGAAGCCTTGGAGTTTACGGGCCTCAGTGACCGGGCCAAGGAGAAACCTTCTACCTTCTCAGGTGGGATGAAAAGAAGACTCAATATCGCGTGTGCCATTATGCACCGGCCGAAGCTGATTATTATGGATGAACCCACCGTCGGTATTGATCCCCAATCGCGGAATCATATCCTTGAATCGGTCAAGGCACTTAATAAAATGGGTTCTACTGTGATCTACACCAGTCACTATATGGAAGAGGTTGCCGCAATTTGTGACCGTGTAGCCATTATGGATAAAGGACATATTATCGCCTGCGGAACGGAAAAAGAGCTCCGCGAAAGGGTTGCCCAGGAGGAAAAAATCGTTATTAAAGCAACGAATATCAGTTCGGCATTGAAGGATGAATTAAGGCTCCATCCACGAATCAGTCGTGTTGAGGTGAACGGTGACTTGGTCGAGCTCTATTTACCCTCTTCCCAATCCGAACTTCAGGATATTTTATTTATTTTTGCCAAACATGAAGGGGTTATTGGTTCTTTGCACATTGAGGAGCCTGATCTGGAGACCCTTTTTCTAAGCTTGACCGGACGGACATTGCGGGACTAAAGGAGGAAGATGAATAGATATGAACATATGGACGATTATGATTTATGAGCTGCGGCGATTGTTTCGTTCCCGCTCTATGCTGCTGAACCAGTTTTTACTGCCCTTAGTCTTAATCTTTCTCCTTGGTTCTGCACTTTCCGGGGTAGTTGGGATCGAAGAGACCCAGAAGATTGAACCCGTAAGGGTTGGAGTAGTGAATCTCTCTGAAGGAGATGCAGAATCTTCGAATATGATTAAAAGCTTCCTCAGCACACCGGAGATAAAAGAAATCATTATCCCTTTTGAGGTAGACGGACGAGAAAACGTTGAAAGCGGCCTGCGCTCCGGTAAGTATGGATATGCAGTAGTCGTTCCGCCTGACTTTGATACAAATGTGCTAAGTGGAAAAACAGCTGGGCTCGAATTTATTTTGGGCAAGGAGAGTTCAGAGAATGTGATTGCGGGTACGGTTTTTGATAATTTTTTGAACAGGATTAACTATAATCAAGCTGCAGCGGTTACCCTTGGACCTGACGTGTTGTTAGCCACCGCTCCTTCCGCAGACTCGAAGCCTTCCGTAAGGTTAGGGAAGTTGAGTGAGGAAGGGAGTACCTATACAGCTTCTCAATTTTACGCAGCCTCCATGCTCCTCATGTTTCTGCTGTATTCAGGAATGACGGTATGCACTTCACTTTTTAATGAAAGAGAAAGCCGTACTTTGTTCCGCATCAACTCCATGCCAGTCAAAGGGTCACAGCTATTCATAGGTAAGATCCTGGGAATCGGGTTAGTGACCATTCTTCAAGGTGCTGTAATCATTCTTATCACTCATTGGTTGTTTGGGGTAGACTGGGGGAACCGTCCGGGGCTGTTGGCACTTACCTGTATCCTGATGATTATTGCAGCAATGACATTATCTATTATAGTAGCTATGTTTCTCAAAACAGCAGCAAGCGCAAGAAGCCTGATTGCTACGTTGACGGTGATAATGACCTTTAGTAGTGGGGGGATGTTCCCATTGCCGGATTCATGGGTGAATTCTGTCGGTGCCTTTACGATTAATCACTGGGGATTGCAAGCTATTCTGAGGATGATCCTGCATTCCGAGCTGTCGCAAATTATCCCTAAGTTGCTAATGCTGGCTCTGATCAGTTTTGTGTTGTTCCTTGCTGCGTTTATTTCGTACCGGAAGGTGGGTTACCATGAATAATATCTTTACGATTACCTGGAATATGGTGAAGAGGACCATAGGCTCACGCAAAGGTTTCATTAGTTATATTATACTCCCGGGCCTTGTACTTGCGGGGCTCATATCCTTAACCGGCGGTTCGAGTGAATACCAGTCTGTAATCATGTATACCAATATAGATCAGGGCAGAGCAGGAGAGCATATTCTCTCGGAGCTTACCCGAATAAGAGAATATAAGTTAGTGGAACAGGCGGATGAAGCTGCGTTAAAAAACGCTGTGATTGAGCAAAAGGGAATATCGGCCCTTTTGATTCCCGCTAATTACAGCGAAGGATTATTGGCTGGAGAGGAACCTCAAATCAGTGTATACGAACTTAAAGCTACAGAGGGAAGTATCTTGTTCAAAATGAAAGTGTCTGAAATTGCTGATCGGCTGGAAGAGACCGCTGCAATGGTGGGATCCTCCAGTGCAATGGCAGGGGAGAAAGAATCACAATTTAGTGCGGTGCTGCAAAAAGTAGAAGAGCACAAGGTAGGGAGCGTAAGGACAGATTATAATCTGTATTCCAAGATGGGACTTACCACTATTACAGGTTTTACACTGATGTTCCTTATGGGGCTTGTAACCACTTCCGTTACTCTGATTATGGATGACCGGAGACAGCGCACCATGCTGCGGATGTTCAGTGCTCCGGTACGTTCTTTTGAGATTGCAATCGGTAACTTTCTGGGCAGCTTTACGGTGGGCACCCTTCAGATCGTTGTGATGCTTATATTTGGTAAATGGATTCTACGCTATGACTATGGGCTGCCGATCTTCACGTATTTCTTGATTCTCTCCGCATTTATGCTGGTTTCCATGGGGATAGCGAGCACAGTAGCAGGGTTGATCCGTAACCCCAATAATGCAGGAATGCTAAATATGCTTATCCTAACCCCGACCTGTATGTTGGGCGGCTGCTTCTGGCCGATATCAATTATGCCGGATTATATGAAGAAGGCCGCTAACTTCGTGCCTCAGAAGTGGGCTATACAAGCCGTCGATATTGCCTCCACTGGAGGAAGTTGGAATGAGCTGTGGCTCCCCTTCGCCATTCTTGGGCTTATGGCTGCGGTTCTTCTTACCATCGGGTCCACGATTCTTCAGCCAGGCGAGGCGGGAGTGAAGGCTTAATCTACGGTGCCGGAATAGATACCTAGGAGTCGCCTCAGTTTTACAATAATTTTAAATATGTGTATAATTAATTAATAACATTTAATTGAATAGTTATTCGTTTTTTGGAGGAGCCTGTCAACAAGGGCTCCTCTTTGTCTTTTTTTTGGTATGGGGAGATTCTTTGTTGATGGAGCTACCATACAGAGAAAAGGAGTGGAAACGATGGAATTTATTTTTTATCTTGTACTGATTCTTCTGTTCACCAAGCTGGCAGGAGATGTATCATTACGGCTGGGACAGCCGGCGGTGTTGGGGAAGTTAATTGTAGGTATTATTTTGGGGCCCGCGGTACTCGGATGGGTTCATGATAGTGAGTTTATTCATTATATCTCGGAGATTGGTGTATTGATGTTGATGTTCATTGCGGGCCTGGAAACAGACCTGGATCAGCTCCGCAAAAATTGGAAGTCGGCCTTCGCAGTAGCTGTAGGGGGAATTATTTTACCCTTTGTGGGCGGCTATTTTATAGGGGATTGGTTCGGTTTCTCCTATTACAATTCCTTATTCATGGGTGTTATTCTCAGTGCTACATCTGTTAGTATTTCAGTGCAGGTGTTGAAGGATATGAACAAGCTGAATTCACGAGAAGGCTCTACTATTTTGGGGGCTGCTGTGGTGGATGATATATTGGTAGTCGTTCTGTTGGCGGTACTTATGAGCTTTTCCGGAACAGAAGCGGATATGTCACTGGGGCTTCTCATTGGTAAAAAGGTGCTCTTTTTTATAGTTGCCATACTTGCTGGCGGGTTCCTGGTGCCTTGGGTTATGAAATGGCTCGCTCCGTTAAGAGTTACAGAAGCGACCATTACAGCTGCTCTGGTGGTTTGCTTCGGCTACGCCTATTTCGCTGAGTTGATGGGCATGGCTGGGATTATCGGTGCTTTTGCCGCCGGGATCGCTATTTCCCAGACACCGTTCAAGCATACCGTAGAAGAGAAGCTAGAACCGATCGCTTATTCGATCTTTGTACCGGTCTTTTTTGTAAGTATTGGGTTAAGTGTTTCCTTTACAGGTGTCGGAGGGCAATTGGGATTTGTTATCGCAGTGACTCTGGTGGCAATATTGAGCAAATTGTTGGGTGGAGGATTAGGCGCCCGGTTTACCGGGTTTAACAACCGTTCTTCCCTAATTATTGGTTCAGGAATGATATCGCGGGGGGAAGTCGCTTTAATTATAGCTGCTGCAGGTCTGGAAAGCGGCCTACTGCTGCAACAATACTTCACCTCTGTGATTATTGTGGTGATTGTAACCACGCTTGTAACCCCACCTTTGCTAAAATATATGTTCCGTGAGCCCAAGTAGTATCTACCGAAAATCCGTCCCTTTGGGGCGGATTTTTTATTTCTAAATCCTCAGAAGGGGATAAAACCCAGTCTTAGGTCTGAGTACTAAACCCGTCGCCGGGCGGTTTTGAAATCTGCCAAAAACGTCTAAACTAGATCAAGAAGCTTGTGAAATATACATAAACTAACAGTCATACAGTTATACAGAAATTTAAAGGGTGGAAGGGGAAAAGAGAAATGACATGGTTAACAAAATGGTCGTTCAATAACAAGGGTGCGTTGGGGCTCTTGGTTATTATGGCGCTTGTAGTGGGAATTTTAAGTTACACTACATTGCCAATGGAGTTTATGCCGGAGGCGGATAATCCTCAGGTTACAGTCACGGTACTTGGGCCTGGACAGGATGCACATTCGATGGAGGCTAACGTTACGAAGCCTATAGAAGCGGTGGCCTCTTTGATTAAAGGAAAGAAGGAGCTGCTGTCTACTTCTGGGGATGGTTATGCGAAGGTAGATATTTATTTTGATTCTAAAATCAATATGAAGGATGCCGCTCAGGAGGTTCAGCAGGCAGTAGACTCACTACAATTTCCTCAAGGTGTTATGGATCCGTTTGTCCTTCAGTTGAACACCTCCATGATTCCCGTATCTGAGCTTACTCTTTCATTCGATGAAGGGTTGACGAAAGAAAATCTTAAGCTGGCGGAAGAAACGATAATCCCGGAGTTCCAAAAAATTGAAGGAGTATCCAATGTCGCCTTATACGGCAAAGTATCTCCTCAGGTGAAGGTTAAGCTGGATCCGCAGTTAATGGCTGCGAAGGGTGTGGCTACCCAGCAGGTCCTTGGTCTGCTTCAGGGTCGTAACGTATCGGCCTCCATCGGGGAACAGACCATCGGCGGCCAAACAGGTAATATCAATCTGGTCTCCAGCATCGATAGTCTGGATACCTTGAAAAAACTGCCTGTCTCGCAAGGAGTAACCCTGCAAGATATTGCTTCAGTTAAAATGAATGAAGACCAAGAAAGTATCAGCCGTTCGAACGGCAAAGACGTTTTGTTCGCCATAATTACCAAAGAAGCCAATGCAAATGCAGTGGATGTCGGCAATGGGGTCAAGGAAACCGTCAAAACCATTAATACAACGGTAAAGAATGCAGAGACAGCCGTAATATTCAGCACCTCAGATATGGTGGTGACATCGGTTAACAGTATGATGCGCGAGGTTCTGTTGGGTGCTCTATTCGCAACAATTGTTATCCTGATATTCCTTCGTAATGTAAAAGCCACGCTTATAACGGCGGTATCCATCCCGTTGTCATTAGCCGTAACGTTATATTTACTTAGCATATCCGGTATAACCTTGAACATTATTACCCTCGGAGGCGTTGCGGTTGCAGTGGGTCGTCTGGTTGACGACAGCATCGTGGTTATAGAGAATATTTATCGTAGAATGCAGAAAGAGACTTTCTCGCGCGATATGATTATCAGTGCGACCAAAGAAGTAGCAAGAGCAATAACTACCTCAACGATTGCAACAGTTGCTGTATTCTTGCCTATGGGACTGCTGCGCGGAGGATTACAAGCCTTCCTGCTGCCATTCGCCTTAACGGTAACCTACTCCTTGTTGACTTCATTAGTGGTAGCGTTAACCGTTGTGCCTTTGTTAAGTTCATGGATGCTACGCAGCACAACTATGAAAGAACATGCACCCTCTAAGCGCTTCACAAAATTCTTGGAATGGAATCTGTATCATAAGTGGGTAACCTTGTCACTGGGACTGATCCTTCTTGTGGGCTCCATTGCTGCCTACATCTCGATGCCAAAAGCTGCACTGGATGCATCGGATGCCAGCAATGTATCGATTCAATTGAAATATCCAAATGATGTTCCAGTTACAGAAGTAATGGAGAAGGGTAAGCAGTTGGAACAGGATTTGATGAAGCAGCCGCAAGCAGAAACGGTCATAATGCAATCCGGTAACAGTGCGGATTCAGCGAAATGGGGCAATGTATCGGCACTGACTCAAGTAGATTTTATCGTTATGATGAAAGAAGGCGAAGATGCTCAGGCATTCATTGACTATGTCCGCGAGGCTGGATCTTCTTATACTGGAGCCACGCTAACGGCTAATGCAGGTAGCCTAATGGGCTCAACTTCAACAAGTGAGTATATTGATATCGTGGGCAATGATCTAACTGCAATTACAAAGGTTGCTGAAGAAGTGGCCGCCAAAGTAAAAACCGTAGATGGCATTCAAAAAATAAGCAGCAACATGGAAGATACGAAGCCCGTGTTCTCCTTCAAGGTTGATCCGGCACAGGTCAACGCACAAGAGATTTCCATGCAGCTAGGGGCGATGCTGAACCCGATTCCGCTTGGACAGATAGATCTGGACGGTTCTCCAGCCGGAGTAGTATTGGAACCTGTTGTCCAACCGAAAACTCAGCAGGACTTAAAGAATATGATCATTATGACCGCAGGCGGACCGCAACCATTGTCTAAGTTGGCAACACTTGAGGTACGGAATGAACCTGCAATGCTCTTTCACAAAGACGGAAAGCCCTATGTACGCATCACTGCTGAAGTAGATCCGAAGAAAGTATCCAAGATTGGTGCAGATATTAAAAAAGAAGCGGATAGTGTTAAACTTCCAGAGGGAGTTACTCTATTTGCAGGTGGAGCTTCTGTGGATCAGTCCGGTGATTTCAGCGACCTAGGAATGACAGCTCTTATCTCCATTGGTCTAGTTTACTTGATTATGGTGTTGACCTTTAAGACTCTTCGCGCTCCACTTGCCATTATGTTCTCCTTGCCGCTTGCTGCTATCGGAGCGATCCTTGGGCTTATCGTGTCTGGTGTGACCCCGGATTTCACAGCGATGTTCGGAGCGCTCATGCTTATTGGGATTGTAGTCACGAATGCTATTGTGCTCATTGATCGAATTAAGCAGAACGAGGAGCATATGAGTATCCGCGAAGCCATACTTGAAGCAGCTGGAACTCGGATGCGTCCAATTCTGATGACGGCCATTGCAACCATTTGTGCCATGCTCCCGTTACTCTTCGGAGATCCAGAGCAGGGCAGTATTGTCTCGCAAAGTTTGGCGATCGTAGTGATCGGCGGTTTAACCGTCGCGACGGCACTGACGTTAATTGTAGTCCCTGCCATCTATGAATTGTTTTACTTCCGTAAATCGGCTAAAGAGCGCAGAGAGGTCAAAAAGATCTCTGCCCAAGCTCCAACCCAAGTTCTATAAGGGATAATGAAAAAAAGGCGAATTCCTTCCATTCGGAATGAGAATTCGCCAGTGCTTGAAATGAAAGGTGATGGGAAGGACAGAAAGCCGTTACGCCCTAATCGAGGGATTTCCTCCCTCTAATTCTGCACCCGGCACCCGTTTGGGCAATTAGCGGGCATTTTCCCTGCTAATTTGCCGAAGGCCTGGTTCGTAAGGGTAGCGTCAAGAAGTTTGGGTATGAGGTAGAAGTATCTCCTCGGGTATCCCCGACAAATGCGACAAATCGTTTACCTACATTACATGGATTTCAACATATAGTTGCACAACGTACATTTATTGTTCTCCCTTATCACACTTTAGGGTGTTTAATTGCACTTTATACACTTATTGTTGGGTATTCCGGGGTTTAATCGGCATAATCGGGTTTATAGTTGTACAAAGTACATCTATCCACACATCCGAGCGCCAAAAGCTAGAAATAGGTGTATAAAATACATCTATTTCACTGACTACCTCCGAGTTTTCGGTAGGGTCAAGTTTGTGTAAGAGAGTAGAAATTTCTCGTAGCCTATTATCTTTAGGCACTACGATATCGTAATGGCCAATAAAACAGAACACCCTTCCTCGAAAAAATCGAGGAAGGGTGTCTTTAATTGATTATTCGCTCCACAATTTCACACGATCTTGCACATATTGGGTATATCCTTTTTCCATTTTTTCTACGCCCGCTTTTTCCAGATCGGCCATATAAGCATCCCAGATCTTATCGAAATCAGCCGGTTTAGCCAGAATTGCCTCAGGAATACGTTTCCAGGTAATATCCTTCATTTTGTTACCCAGAATGGAGACTTCATCTTCACCAGGAATGGAGATATTCCATGCAGCGCCATAAGCTTTTTCTTTAAATTCTTCTTCTTTCGGGAAGAGATCCTTCCAGATTGTAGCGTTGTATGCTGCAAGTGTTTCTTTTTCAGCATCGCTGTAACCCACTACAAGCTGTTCAGGGAAGTTCTTAGTATAGTAATTGCCTGTTGCATCTTTAGCGCCATCACCATAATGCACCATCATATTCCAGTAGAAGCCAACACCTGATTCTTTCGTAAAGGCAGTATTATCGGTATTGATACGTTCTTGCACATCTTCCGGGACAACACGTTTGCCATCAACAACGTTGTAATGTTTACCTTCAACGCCCCAGTTACTCAGAATTTGACCTTCATCCGAAGCGAGGAAATCAAGGAATTTGATCGTACGAACCGGATCTGGATTGGTACTGGAGATCGCGATTCCGTAACCGCCCATGAAGCCGGTTGGCCAGAAGCTTGCTTCCTTAATATCTTTGGACATGGTAACAGGGTAGTGACCATAAGTTTGATCAAATTTACCTGCAGTTTTCAGAACCTGTTGACCGTCATTATAATCCCAATCCTGATCAATAAGTCCGAGTACTCGGCCTGTAGCTACTTTTGCTTTGTATTGATCATATTTTTGCACAAAGCTTTCTTTATCGAGCAAACCGATATCGTTCATATGATTCAACCAACGGAAGTATTCTTTCTCCTCAGGACGACGGAAGTGGTACGTAGCTTCATGAGTTTCTTGATTAATGAAATATTCTCCATCATCAGATCCGCCTGTTGTTGCAACTGCCGGGTTCGTTACAGAGATATACATGTGCCAGTCATCTGCGTTCAAGGAAACGCCGATATTTTTATTTCCGTTTTCATCGGTAGGATGTTTTTCCAAATAGGCTTTGATTACCTTCTCATAGTCTTGCACAGTGCGGATTTCTGGGTAACCAGCTTCTTTAACCACACGGTGTTGTAATTCGAAGCCTCCGCCTGCAACGAACTTTTGCTCATCTACAGCTGCCCAAGTAGGGATAGCGTAGATGGACGGATCTTCATTGGTATATTTGGCACGTGCCAGATTTTCACCAAGCACTTTTTTAATGTTGGGAGCATGCTTATCAATTAAATCTGTAAGATCAATTACTGCACCGGCATCCACCAGTTTACCAATATCGCCCTTTGCAGAGATCATATCGGGATACTCGCCGCTCGCTGCAATCAAGGCAACCTTTTGTGCCGGATCGCCGACAGCAAATTCAGCATTGAGTGTTATGCCGGTCTTCTCAGTAATGACTTTACTGACATCATCCTTCATATTATTCCAGTTCGGATTAGGGTCCTCAGCGAAGAAGGAAAGCGTAAGGGGAGACAAGTCTTCTGCCTCAGTGGTTGCTTCCGGTGCATTCGTGGCCGTATTCTTGCTGTCGTTGGCCTTGCCTTCATTATTCTTCGCATTGTTGGAGCCGCCGCCACAACCTGCCAGCAAGCTTAGAACCAGAGTCAACACAAGAAGAACGACGTACGATTTGGACTTCTTTCTCATCATTATTATAAACCCTCCCTTTATTTAACAAGCATATATTGTACAAACAGGAAACCCTGCAGATACCGGATACTGAATTAGCTCTTTACTGCTCCAAGTGTCATGCCTTTGATGAAGTAACGTTGCAGGAATGGATACACCACCAGGATAGGAACGGTTACGACGATCGTAATGGCCATTTTTACGGACTCTGGAGAAATTTGCGCCATCACTTGGGTCATATTCCGCCCACGGAAGTTGTCTGCATTAGTGGTTGTACTTTGGATGACCTTCATCAATTCGAATTGCAAGGTGGTTAGATAATCCTTAGAGCCGTTGAACAAGTAGGTGTCAAACCATGCGTTCCATTGTCCAACCGCCAAGAAAAGGGCAATCGTAGCCAAAGCCGGCTTCGTAAGAGGCAGGATCACCCGCCAATAAATTGTGAAGTCATTCGCACCGTCCAGTTTGGCTGATTCCTGTAGAGCGTAAGGAAGGCCATCAATGAAGGAACGGATAATAAATACATTGAAGGCACTAACTAGACTGGGGAGAACATATACCCCGAAGGTTCCGATCATATCCAGGTTTTTGATCAAGATATAGAAGGGAATCAGGCCTCCTGAGACGTACATCGTAAGTGCAAGGAAGGTGGATACAAATTTTCTGGCCTGAAAGTCAACCCGGCTTAAGGTAAATGCGAGCATGGAAGCACTTAGCAGTCCGAGTAGCGTACCAATGATCGTACGTAGAACAGAGATTTTAAGTCCTGTCATCAAGCCGGAATAGGCGAAGATAGTTTCGTAGTTTTTAAGGGTAAAGACACGGGGGAAGATAGTAATTCCGCCCTTTACACTGTCCGTGGAATCATTAAATGAGATCGCAAGCACATTCAGAAAGGGATACAGAGTCGCAATAGTCACTACGGTAATGGCGAAATAGACAACAATATCAAAAACGTGGTCCGACCAAGGTGTGTCGGAAAACTTTTTAGTAAACATAGAGACACTCCTTATATGATACTTTCTTTAGTTATTTTCTTGAAAATACCATTGGCAACGAACAGTAGAATAACACTGACCACAGAATTGAAGATATTGATGGCAGTACCATAGGAGAACCGTCCCATACCTAATCCATAATTAAGTGCATATAGATCCAAAGTTTGAGAATAGTCACGCACCAGGTTATTGCCTAACAAGAATTGTTTCTCGAAGCCTATACTAATCAAATGCCCTATAGATATTATTAATAGAATGACTATCGTGGTTCGTATGCCCGGCAGTGTAATATTACGCACCTGCTGCAAGCGACTTGCACCGTCTACTTTAGCGGCCTCATACAGCTCAGGCCCAATTCCTGATATAGCAGCTAAGTAAATGATGGTATTCCATCCGGTTTCCTTCCAGACATCTGAGGCCGTTACAATTCCCCAGAATAAATGCCCCTTTGCCATGAATTGTATAGGCTCGCTAATGAGATGAAGACCCATTAACAAATCATTGACGGCACCATTATCCGTAGACAACATCTTAGTGATAATACCGGCTGCAACCACCCATGATACAAAGTGAGGCAGGTAAGATACAGTCTGCACAAAACGTTTCAGGAACTGCAGTCTGACCTCATTCAGAAGAATAGCGAATACAATAGGGACAACAAATCCGGCTAGCAGACCCATTAAGCTCATGCCTAACGTATTGCGAAGGGCATTGTAAAATTGATCATCATGGAAAAGTTCTTTGAAGTATTTCAAGCCTACCCACTTTTGGTCCAAAAACGATTTACCCGGCTGGAATTTCTGGAAAGCCATGGTCCAACCCCACAAAGGCAAATAACTAAAAACAAAGGCCCAGGCTACGAATGGAAGTGCCATCATATAGAGGTACTTCTGCTGCGTGAAGATCGTCCAAAATTGGGCTTTCTTTACTTTAGGTTCAAGCTGAACCTTATTAGTAATCGCTTTCATTACTTCTCGCCTCCTATATAAAACAATCATAAAATAAAAAGGTTGGTGATAACACCCGAGGATTTTCTATAAAAAACAGGGTAAAATACGCCATTTACGTAAGCGCTTTCAGAAACAAACTAAAAAAATGCACCATTTTAAAGGTGCACTTTTTCAAAAGCCTATTTATTTTTTCGATACACCGAGGGAGATATTCCTTCGTACTTTTTAAACTTCTCGCGGAAATAATCTACGTCACAAAAACCTACTTCCTTAGCAGCTTGGTGGATCTTAACCCCCATATCAAGCTTTTCCTTCGCTTTGTTCATCCGCACTTTATCCAAATAGGTATTGAAGGAATCCCCTGTAATGTTTTTGAACAGCTTTCCTAAATAAGCGCTGTTGTAATTGAACACGTCCGCCAAGACCTCGAGCTTTAGATTCTCAAAATAGTTTCTGTGTATCAAGTCGGTCATTTTCTGAATCAGCTGTTCCATGTCATCATGGATAAGATCTCTTGCATAATAATGTAGGATCTGAGTTACATATCTCTGTAATACGGGAAGGGAAGTATGCTCATAGAATCGCTGCATCTGCTCCCCCAGAATGGACTGGTTCATCTCGATCTTCGGATATTGATTAGACAACTTTGTTAATACATAAGCAACGATCCTTGAAAAACGTGTACGGATCGCCATTTCAGAGAATTCAGCGGAGACCATAATTTGCCCTGTTTCGTGAATAAGCGAATCCATCAAATCCAGATTTCCAATATCTATGGCCAGATAAATTCGATCTGAGATTGAATCTAAGGCGTTCTCCACTTCACTGTGTAATGTTTTAGGGACCATACCTTTTAGGTTTTTGGATTCCGAGCTGATGATTTGTGACTCATCATAGAAGAAATGATCCTTGATTCTCATCAGGGCGGTAGTATAGGAAGTAGAGAGTTTATTGAAACTATCTACCCGATCACCTACAGCTATAATGAATTGGAGTCCATGCACTTGAACAGCTTCCGCTACATTTTGATACAGTGTTTTCCGGGATAACTCCATCTGATACGTTGGTTTGATTAATACTCCTATATATGAATCTATTGAAAAGATAAACCCGCTGTTTGTTTCTTCTAATTGTTTGCCGAGTCGTTCTTTAATGCCTGCAGTGTGTCCATTATCTATGAGCTCAGGAGGGGTTAGCCGAATCAATACAACTTCATAAGACTTCCAGTGCAGACCGGCTTCTATAACCTCCTGCTCCAAGTCAGACTGATCCTGCTGATTCATGTCCAATAGTACGGAATGGATTAACCGCTCCTTGCTCCATTCCAGAACTTCGGCATTTTTTTGACGGGAGCTTATTCTTTCCTCCAGATCTTCAAACAGCTTAACCAGATACCCCTGCAGTTCATCCTCGTCAACAGGCTTTAATAAATAGCCGTCCGTACCCAAGGTCAGCGCTCGTTTGGCATAACTGAAGTCGGCATATCCGCTTAAAATAATAATGTGAATGTCCGAACCCTCAGCACGCAGCTCTTCAATCAATTCCAGACCGTTTTTACCGGGCATCCGGATATCAATGATCATTAAGTCAGGAGAGTATTGTTCATATTTCTGCTTGGCTTCAATAGCATTCGCTGCTGTATCGACAACCTGAAAACCATATAAGCTCCAATCAATCAAGGTCGCAAGTCCCTGACGGATAGCCAACTCATCATCAACAATAAGTACACTATACAAATGACTCACTCCTTAAGGGAATCACAAAGCTTATTTGCGTTCCAAATCCGATTTTACTTACGATGGTAAGTCCAGAGTCCGGACCATAAGTTAACTGAAGCCTAGAATGGATATTTTTGAGTCCGATATGCTGATTCCCTTCATCATTCCTATTCTCAAGCATCCTGTATAACTCAACAATACTGTCTTCAGACATACCCTCTCCATTATCAGTGACCTGTATCTTCACCTGATCTTCCTCGACTTGAACATCTACCCGAATAATCCCCCCGGGAATCCGGTTCTCCAGACCATGAATGACGGAGTTTTCGACAAGAGGCTGAATAATTAAAGGAGGGATCATCACAAAATTAGCTTTTGGATCTATATTAAGCTCATAAGTTAGTCGGTCATCATAACGGAACTTTTGAATGAATAGGTAGCAGCGCACCGTCTCCAATTCACTTTGCAGCTCGATCTTCCCATTGCCAACTTCTAGGTTCTTGCGCATCAACTTCCCTAGTAAACGTACAACCTGGGCAATCTCGGACTGCCCTCTTAAGTGGGCCCTCATACGTATAGACTCTAGAGCATTGAACAGAAAATGCGGATTGATCTGGCTCGCCATCATCTTGAACTTAATTTCATTCTGTCTTAGCTCAAGCTCACTTTTCTGGTGATTGGATTCCTGAACTTCTGTCATTAAATCACTAATGTTCCGAACCATATGGTTAAACTGCCTGGCGAGCTGGCCGATCTCATCCCTACCGTCAAT
Organism: Paenibacillus wynnii; assembly: GCF_000757885.1. Classification (NCBI taxonomy): domain Bacteria; kingdom Bacillati; phylum Bacillota; class Bacilli; order Caryophanales; family Paenibacillaceae; genus Paenibacillus; species Paenibacillus wynnii. The sequence continues at coordinate 2,610,705 of NZ_JQCR01000002.1, forward strand.
TCGAAGAGTCGCATCCAGGTTCCCAGAGGCTACCTTGGTGATGTGCTTGCTTAACCGAAGCATTCGTCCAGTCAGCAGCCGCGAGAAATGGTAGATCAGCAGGACAGCCATAATAAGAGCCGAAATAATGACGGATACGGCAACCCTGATGATTGTATTGGCATCCTTAACGATACTATCCACGGAAAAAACGGAGATGATTCTCAGGTTATTTAAGCTTGAACCGGGGTTCCAGTCATCAATCAGCATTTTAGATTTCTTGCCGTCTACCGTCACATCATAGGTACCCTGTTTATTTGAAGTTGAAGCCTGCTCGAAATGGATGTCACGTAGTGTTTTACCCAGACGATCGTTACGATTGGAGGCAATGATGTTGTTATTTTCATCCACAATCATAGTCTCGAACAGTTCCTGATTTAGAATCGAATTCAGCATCTCTGTATTAACGTTAATAACAAGAACACCGGTTGTTCTTTCATTAAGAAAATCAATTTTACGAATCAGACTCAAATAATACTGTTGATTTCGGCTATCCTTGATATAATTCCAGGAAATTAATCCGTTATGGGCGAGCGCTGTTTTGAACCAGTTTTCTTCTTTTAATGCCTGATCGGGCTGAAGAAACTCCCAATTATCTAGCATCGTTGGATTGTCTATATACAAGCGGACACTAGATACTTCTTTGTATAATCGAACATATTCCCGAAAGTCCGGGTACCTCCAGTAGGCCTGAACCACATCATAGACAGACTCATAGGGTTGGTTCGCAGCTTCTTCTAGTCTTTTATCATTGGATATACGATAGGAGATATCATAGGGGACATTGAGCATTTCTCCCGTTCTTTTCTTTACCCGGTCTACGTTTGCCGAGATTTGTTCCAGTGCATTATTAAGCACGACCTGCCGCAGCTCACTTGTCAAAAATACCCCGACGATTAATACCGGAACAAACACCACGCAACCAAAAGATAAAAAAAGCTTGGTGCTGAGCTTAAGATCATTAATCATTTCTATTATCTTGGTATACACGGTATGACCACCCTTAACGAATGGGATAGGGGAATTCATAATTGATAGCGCTTTCATGTATTATATCTTAAAAAGAGCACTTATTAAATGATGACAATTATGCACTTATTGTCTTCATTTATGTTATTTCGATAAATATATAAAAAAAAGAGCTGACGCTCAGGTCTGAAACAGACTCTGGTGTCAACTCTTAATGCTATTAGTGTAGTATCGAATACATCCATTCTCCGATATCTTTCCCCGCCATATAAATCAGAAGTGTAAAGGAGGTAGCAGCTGCAATCATAATTATTAGTCCTATTAATGGCTTATCGTTTACTAATAAACTTAGATTGCTGAAGTATCTCCTTATATAATTATTCATGTAAACACTCCTTGTATTACAATTTATCGGTCTTGATCACAATATCTGCTTCAACTAGCCATTTACCTTCTTTTGTCTTTTTTAGGATAATGACCTCCACAGAGCGGTTATCCGGAAAATCAGGACCTTTTATTTTTTTTGCGGTTTGAATTGTATAGACTACGGCTTCATTCTCACTGTAGTTTATAATTTTGGAAGATTCCATCGTAATTAACAAATCATAAGTACTGAAAGTGTTGTTAAAAGCTTTTTTGGTTTGCTCAAATAGAGGTGAAGTACTATCCAAGGTTGATAACATACCATTCAAGTTTTCCTCATTTAAACTTTTAATTTGAGTTTGGAGAACAGCCAATATGGCATCTTCCTCAGCTTTCGGAACGGTGACCGTAGCTTTTAACATCTCATCAGGAACAATATATTGTATGTCGTTAACTTTCAAGTTACTGATTTTCCAATCTTTTGATCCTTCCTGTTTGGTAAGTGTATACACACAATCTGTCTTTGAATCCAGACTGAAGGGACCGCTAATTTTATGAGTGGATTCAATCGTATGAATCGCTGCTTCATTCGGTTTCAAATCAACGATATCTAGTTGATCAATGGAATATGCCAGATCATACAACTCCATTTGACTTTTTAACACAGGCCCACCCTGTGCCATTGGAGAGTTAGGATCAATGAGACTCATTAATTCGTCGAGGCTCTCTTTATTGTAGTAGTCTACATATTTTTCGAAGAATGCGGCAATTTCCTTAGGATCACCAGCTGGTTGCTTGGATTCGATCACAACAGTGCTGTTTTTGGCATCCCATTTCACGCTGCTGCCTGTTGCTTCGCCCACAAAGCGCAGGGGAACATAAGTTACATTGTTAATCACCTTTGGAGCGGAAGTCAGCAACTTAACGTTACCGTTTACAGTGGCTTGCTTACTTCCAACCTTAAGTTTGACAACAAGCCCTTCTTTTGTACCTGTAATGGAGCCTGTTTTTACATCCCACTCGATTTTCAATCCCAGATTTTCAAAAATGGTCCGCAAGGGCAGAAGAATCGTTCCGTGATCATTAACAGGTGCTGAACTGCTGTTCAACTTCTTCTGATCTAACTGTACCGAAATCGGTTTTTCAGCAGCAAATGCAGGCAGGCCGATCATGCTTGATAATAAGAGGGAGGCTAAAAGACTGGGAATTAATTTCATTGTTGAATAATCTCCTTTTTTTGTAATAATTAATGTGCTAAGTGTAGACTTAAAATGAGGGGGTTGATCAAGTAATCTTCCTAATTTTAGTACAATAAACGGAAGATTAATATATGTAGTGTTGGGTATTTACATAAGGGAAATATTATGATTCTGATTAAAAAATTGAAAGATCTATTGAGCGATGATATACTATATTTAGGAATTAATGGAATATGTAATGTGATTCATGGAAGTAACTAGAAAGTCTTAGTAAATGTTTTATTTAAGTAACTATAAGTGAAAATTTTCACAAGTTTTCTATTTGGTTTCAGGGGGCGTATTCATATTGAAATTAATCTTTAATAAGACAAATGCCTGGTGTTCACCTGACGATTTGAAAGAGGAGCAGTTAATCACCTTTCAACGGAACGTCGCTTTACATACAGGTATACATAATAACACTTCAAAAATGGTATCTTCCGCTAAAAATGATATGAAATCTCTTTATGATAGAGCTTTGATTTCGTCTGTTCGCAGAGAAATGGTCAAAATAAGCGAGTTTATCACCATTTCATTTGTGGTTTTTTTAACAGATGAAGAAGGTAATATTATTGATCTGGTATGCTCTTCCCCAGACCTTCAGGATGATGTGGATCGGGTCGGATTAGGTGTAGGGATATGTTTATCCAAAGCTTGTTCCGGTATGAATGCTGTATCTCTTGCCATGGAAATGAACAGTATTGGAGTAGTGAGAGGGAAAGAGCATTTAGACTCCAACTTTGATGATTGGAACTGTGTGTGTGCCCCTTTACAGTTGGAAGGTACTATTCGTGGATATGTAGATATATCTTTTAACAGAGGGCAGCAAATCGAATTTGCCATTCCTTTTATCAAGCAGATTGCAGAGAATGTTACTCAGAAATGGATGGATAACAACTCAGAGGTGCAGCAATCAAGATTGGAAGCTGTTTTCCACGATTATAAGCTGACTGCGAGAGAGAAAGATGTTGCTCATTTGTGGTTACAGGAAAAAAGCGCATTGCACATCTCTAATACGCTTGGCATCAGCGAAGGGACTGTACGAAATATAGTGAAGAATATCTATACCAAGATGAATGTGAATGAGAGGCGGCAGTTTTCTAGGAAACTTGCACAATGCTCTATTATGACAGCGTGCAGTAGTTGATATTATTACATAAATTACTAATAAGGAATACTAAAGAAACAAATTCGCAACAATATATACCCTAAATATTAAAGACGACTCCTGTTTAAAAAAGAGTCGTCTTTTTGTTATATTATTTAACGTACTTCATTAGAAATGCTCTTTACATTTGAGGCGAATCAAAATTTGAAACTATAGGTGATATTAGTATTGTTTTTTACCACCATTTAACAGGTCCTGGTGCTATGTCTGGAGAGGTAGGGAAAACTGGGGTTACTGGTAGGATAAAGGAAAACCAACCTCCACCATCAATTGATAATAATTCTTCGTTATTTAATCCTTCAAACATATTTCGATCTAAGGGAATCTCGTGTGACATTTTTATTTCCTCCTTATTATATTTTTTGAGTTTTATTTCTCTAAACAACGTCTTGTTGAGAGATTTATTTATATATCAATTGAATTTATTATCATTAGCTAGCATAATGCTGATAAATTCAATTAATAACCAATGAAATGAGGGGAATAACGTTAAAGGATTACACCTTTAACAGCTAAATTTACTTTCTCCAGAAAAGTGAAGTAATCAAATTTTAGGTTGTTCATCTCTCGATTCAATTGAATCAGCTGCAGTTGGTTTTTATCAATCTCAGAGAGAGTAATTAACCCTTTCCCATATAAAGTTTTACTGTCCTCTAAGGATTGTATTAGCTGAATGTAATCTTCTTCCAGGTGTAAGTATTTAGTATAGAATTCCTTAGCCTCAGATTTATAACCAGCCCACTTTTCCTCAAGCTGCTGTTGTACGATATTTTTGTGACCAATTTGGCTGGACCAAATTACAGAGTAATAGGATTTAAGCTCAGAATTTGATGCTGTAACAGCATCATAATTGGATTTAGCCAATGCTATTTTTGCATCTTCTTCTTTTAAATCAAAATTATTATCCATATCAACGATTGTGCTCAAAGCTTCTGTTTTTGGATACTCGGTTTTCGCTTCAGCTAAAGTGATATCTTTGTATGAAGATAAGCCCAATTCCAGCTTAAACATATCCATTTGGGATTTATAGATGTTTTGATCACGTTCCAATATTGCCTTTTGTTGGCGAACTTTATTGGTAGCATCCTCAAGACTTTTCCTTGATAAAACCCCGTGCCTGAACAATATAAGAGCGTCATCAGCTTGCGTGATCCAATATTGATTTTCTTGTTTATCAAATTCAATATTGGCTTTCTGGGAGGATAGCTGGGCATATTTCTGAATTGCGTAGTAGCGAATCAGAGCTTCGGACTTTTGCAGTTCTAACCTAGCCAACACTTTATCGGTGTTTAATGATCGCAATTTATCACTAAACTCCTTAAGCTGACTAGTTTTCTGTTGCTGGTTGTAAATATTTTGGCTGTCGGTCTGGGCGCTTATCTGTTGATTTAAGGATGCATTTATCATGATTTGGATGGCAATAGATTGATTAAGGCCGGCCTTTTCTTCATCGCTTAACTGATTATAGTTCGGAATATTTTTCATGAAATACTCTGTTGAAACAGGAAGCGTACCACTAGTTATGGCAACATTCTTTTGCTCTAAATTTTTCTGTTCTGCGTTTACATAGGAATATTGAGCATCACTTGTGGCTACATTCCATTGCGAAAGCTTTATATTTGCATAGTTTGCGAGTGCCAACTGAACAGTTTCCTCTATGGTTAAGGTTTTGGTGCTTTGAGATTCCATAGAATCGGCAAACACTGTACTTATCTGTGGAGACGCCAGGATAAAACAAGAAAATGAAATGAGAATTAATTTTTTAATCATATCGCTTTGTTCATCCTTTACTCTTTCAAATTGATCTTTTCGAGAATAAAATCAATAATTTTTTTGGAATCCGTGATAACAGAGGCGGTTGCGGTCATACCTACACGAAGTTCCCCGCGTTCTCCACGACGGTTCGTCAGGGGAGTATTAGGAATAGTGGCTTCGACCACATAATAGCTTAAGCCGTTTTGCTGGACAACTGAATCGGTACTGATAGAGGTTATGGTCCCTCTAAGTGAACCGAAGCTTTGTTTGGGAAATGCCGCAAAGTTTAAATCTACTTTATTGCCTACCGATATTTTTTCAGCTTCAGAATTGGGTACGGCGATACTCATTTTATATTTGGACTCATTGGATGGAATGATTACCATTAAAGATTCTCCAGGTTGTACGATATCACCGGAATTGGTTTCTTTTAGAATGTTAACCGTTCCTGTGATAGGGGCAACAAGAATTTTCTTCTCTATTTCGAGCTTTATTTGTTTAATATTCGTTTCTGCCTCTATAGCGGAATGAATTTGTACAATACGATCCATTTTCAACTTTTCCAGAGAAGTTTTTTCGGATGTAATTCCAGCTTCTTTCTGGTCGAGCAAAATATTTTGTTTTTCGGATAGTAATTTTTGCTGCAGTTCCAGAGATTTTCTCTCTGTAGTAGAGGGATCTTTACCTTGTTCAAGTAAATCTAAACGGGTCTGTAATTCTTCTAATTGAAGATTGTAGTTGGTTATATTGCTTGCTGTGCTTAATAAAGCTTCGTGTTGAAATTGACTGGTCTGTAGAAGAACAGACTCATATTGGCTTTGTTCCTCTTCCATTTGTGATTTGGATACTAGACGATCCCCCAAGCTTACTGATCGATCGAATATCGTCTTTTTTTCCTTAGCTAGGTTAGTCAGTTGTGTATATTTAGTTTCATATGTTTTATACTGTTGTACTCGTTTGGTATCTAAGGGAGGAATTAGATCCTGGTTGGTATGGATTGATTGTGCAAGCTTCTTCTCATTTACTAACTCAGTAAGTAGTAGATTCTTTTTTCTTATTAAATCATTCTTGTCCTGCAGGGCTTTGTTTTCACTTGAATCCAAGTTCACGACAATGGTTTCTTGTGATCCAGTATTCTCTTGAATGGCTGCAAGGAGTTGATCTTTGGAGGTTTGAAAGCTTTGTTGTTGTTGGGTGAATTCTAGCAGAAATTGCTCTACCATGTCGAAATAATAGGCTTCACCCGGTTGATTTTGTGAAAATAAATTTTTCTGTTCCTCTATGCTTTGCTTATAACGTTTAAGATACTCAAGCTTCTGATTCAATTTATTCAATTCAGATTGCTGATTGGAGAGTTCAATATCCAGTTCTTTGTGATCAAAACTAATCAGGTTCTCTCCGCGCTGCACTAATAGTCCTTCGTGGATATAGACACTTTCTACTTTGCCAATCAAAGAAGATTGGATGGTGCTGACCTTTTCATTCGGCCTAACTACAGCAGAGGCTTTAGCTACTTCATCCATTTGTCCAAAGAAAGACCAGGTAAAAGCTGTTGCCAACAAAATAAATAAAATAAAGATGAATATAGAAATCACAGGACTAGTCCTTGATTCCATAATTTCTCTGCTATCCGACATTTCCGAGAGGTCACGAATCATTCCGTTCATGTTGTTATACCTCGCCTATTCCTACAGCGTACTGTAGCTGATGTTCTCGCTTATTTTCGATTCCAGGAAGCTGGTCTTTCCATAGACTGTAATACTTTCCTCTATTGCTTAGAAGCTGTTCGTGTGTTCCATGCTCAATAATTCGGCCCTGTTCCATAACATAGATCCGATCACAACGCATGATGGTACTTAACCGATGAGCAATTATAATAGTCGTCATATCCTCAAAAGCATTTATTGTTTCCGATACGGCCTTTTCGGTAGTGGAATCCAGATTACTCGTTGCTTCATCCATGATGAGAATATCAGGTTGTCTAAGAACTGCTCTTGCGATAGCTAAACGCTGCTTCTGCCCTCCGGAAATGTTGGTGGCATTCTCTTCAAGCATGGTGTTATAACGGAGTGGAAGCTGATTTATGAACTCATGGGCTTGAGCAGTCTGACATGCCTGAACGACATGCTCCAAATCCATATTATCTTCTACACCCAAACAAAGGTTCTCACGAATAGTTCCACTAAAAAAGAAGGTATCCTGAGATATGTAAGCAATTCTTTCTCTTAATCTATCAAGATGGATATCCTTAATATTATAGTCATTGATGAGAATATCGCCATTTTCATGTCGATAAAACTGCATTATCAGCTTAATGAGCGTTGTTTTACCTGAGCCGCTTTCACCTACAAAGGCAATTTTTTCTCCCTGTCTGAGAGTAAGACTGATATCTTGAAGAACAAGAGAGCGGGTTCCGTAACGGAAGCTGACACTATTAAATTCGATATCACCTTTTAAGGAAGCTGGTTGAATCTTCTTGTCTTCATCCTCATGCTTCTCCGCTTCTAAATCGAGAATTTCACCCAATCGGTCAGCTGCAACCACTGCCGTCTGCAAAGTTGGCTGTAGGTTGATTAGATTCTGTATCGGTTCCAGAAAGTATGCAAGCAACGAGTTATAAGTGATTAATTGTCCCATAGTCATGTTGCCCTTTATTACTTGGTTTGCTCCGACCCACAGGATAGCTACTCCTCCAACTAGTTGGACAAATCCTTTGAGGGAAGCCTGAACGTTGTTGAAAAGACCAAAACTGAATACTGACTTCAGGAATGAGATAAATTTTTGTTCGGTTTCAAATCCAACCTTTGTTTCAGCACCATAGGCTTTTACTGTTTCAATACCATCTATAGACTCGACGATATAAGAAGTAAGCTGGGCATTCTTCTCCATTTGTTCCCTGTTCAACCGGTCAAAAGGTTTGTGGAATCCCCACACTAAAGCTAAATATAAAGGAATCATAAGAATAGTAACCCCAAACAGAAGTGAGCTTTGAGTATACAGAATTATCCCCCCAGCTATAACCATAATAATATCAATCATAATGGTTAATGTGGCGCTGGATATTGCATCACGTACTTTAGAGGCATCCATAAGTCTTGAGATAATCTCACCTGTCTTGCGTGTACCAAAAAAGTTCATTGGCAGTTTTAATACATGGTGATAATAGCCAAGAATGAGTGATATATCGAGTTTTTGGCTTAAGGTTAACAGAATATGGCTACGAAATGCGTTTAGCAATATTTTGAAAATATAAAGGAGAATGACACCGGCTGATATAATATTGAGTGTTTTTTTTAATCCGAAGGGTAGAATCTCATCCAGCAGAAACTGAAAATAAAAAGCTGAAAGGATGCCCAAAACTGTATATAGCATAGATGTCAAAAAAATTCCCAGAAGCATTCTTTTTTGAGGAATAAGCAATCCAAAGAAACGAGCAAATAAACCCTTAGTCTGGTCACCTTTTTTAAATTGGGGGGTAGGTACCATTAGGATAAGAACACCGGTCCAGATTTTGAAAAAGTCCTCTGGTGTATATTTTATTAATCCTTTGCCTGGATCTGCTATAGTGACTTCTTTTTTTGTAATTTTATGGATCACAACATAATGCAGTAAGGTTTGGTCTATCACGACATGGGCGATGGCAGGGGTGGGAAACTTTTCGAAAAAAGCTTCATGGTTTCCTTTGACTGCTTTTGCGGTGAAACCTAATTTTTCTGCAGCCTTTAATAATCCGAATGCACTAGTTCCATGATGATCAGTTCCGGCAATTTCGCGAATTTTAGAGATAGGATATTTCAAGCCATAATGTTTGGAAATTGTAGCAAGGCAAGCTGCACCGCAGTCTTTCAGATCGTGTTGCTTGATACAGACATACTTTTTAATCAGTGTAACCTCCACCTAATATCTCATATTTTATTTTTAATTCCATTTATGGAAGACTATTTTTTTTTGATGGAAATAGAATAGATGTAAAAGAGTAATACAATAAATAATATTAAAAAAGAAAATATATCGACTTTATGGCTTTTTAAAAATACATATACTAAATTGATAAAATGAGAAAAGAATATAATAGTGATAAGAATTCCGGATATTTTTTTTTTCATTGCCCAACTTCTCCTTTACCATTTCCTTCATTGAATATGTATTAAAAAGTACACATCTTTACCTAGTGAAATATATTAATTGTGTTCCAAATTACATGAATAAATATCCCCGGTAGTAAAGATTTGGTTCTATGGTTTGCCCAACAGAGAATAATTCCAAATACAGATGTTGTGAAAAAAAGATCTTCATGTAAAATCCCAAATATTAATGAAGATGATAACATAGCGATTAAAAAATTTTTTCTCTCCAAAAAAAAATTAAATATAAAACCTCGAAAAATAAATTCTTCAAACAAAGGGAGGAGTAATGAAATGCTTAGGAAAAATATTCCTTTACTGATCCGTTCATTGTTGGTTGTTATACTCTGTATAAGAGTTGTTTGTTGATCATATGTTTGATCAAATTTTAAAATATTAATGAATAAAATAGCTGTCAATAAAAACAATAATAATGAAATTAAAATAATCAGATAAATTTTCATTTGTTTCAGCACTACTATATTTAATGATTTACGAATACTTAATCTCATTCTGCTGGAAAATGAAAACAGGATTAAATTTGTTATAAGCTGTGGAAAGATAGTGATGTATACATCACTAGTTAAATTTAGGAGAATAGTAATGAATATATTAGAAAATAAATAGAAAATAGAAAATTTAATAAAATCAATATTTCTGAAATGATAGTTAGTTTCTTTTTTAATCATGTAGTATTCTCCATTAGCCTATATAATCTCCCAATATATAGAACAGATATATTGGGAGATTAATTTATTTAATTATAAGAATCCCATCCAGCTTTTATACCTTTTAAAAAGTCATATGCAGGTCCCGCGACACCAACGACACCAACGACTTTACCTAACGGAGTACTAGTGAATGATTTTGCTATAGCTACAGCTTTATCAAGCCAATCTCCTCCATCAACTAACATAACATCATCCTGTGAGAGTTCATGGAAATTAAATGTATTCATAATTGAAAGCTCCTTTATAAATTGTTTTTATTTAATAGAAATCATAACCGTTGCTATTAAAGATTAGCTACTTAGATTGACTAATCAAGGTTGTAACCCTGGATAAAAATGGTTAACATAGTTCCAAGGATTTACTGCTTCTTTAGTGGCAGATACAATTGTTTTTGCTCCTTCATAGGCCCCATGTAATCCATAGCCAACAGCATATCCTAAATCACTCCATATGGATTCGCCTTGAATTTGTTCTAAATCTTCTGAATTCAGAACATTAAAATTTGTTGATAGTACTAATTCCATAATCATTCTCCTCCTTCAAAAATTTTATATTATAAATACTCTTCTCTTTCATAAGTAATTATATTTTGATTTCTTATTATCAACATGTCCAACAGGGTATATATAAAATAAATTAATTATATGATAAATTTAAAAGTTGAGAAAAGTTCAGGCTCAAAGCTGTAACAGTGCTTCGAGAAGTTAACCGAAGGCTAAACATGGAAAAACATCTGCTAATCCTGTAATGTTGTAATTGTAGTTCTACCCAACTGAGAGGCGCCAGTTTGCCCTAAAAGACTTACTCAATAGCACAAAAAATGACCCCAAAGCTTCAGCTTTAGGGTCATTTTTAATTATTATATCTAATAGTTCTTTTGATATTGTCTAACGAAACCTTTGATTAGAAAACCTAGTAATGAGGGCAGCATTAATTGTACTTCTAATCTCCAATCCACCGAGTACAAATCAATAACGTCTGCTTTTTTTAATATGATGTAAATTATGTTGTATAACAGAAATGAGATGGTGATAGTAAGCAAAGGAATAATATCCACATTTGTTTTTATAAATCTGTACCCCACAGAAATCAAGATGGAATATGTCAGTATGATGAAGAAGGCAAAGTTAGCACCAAATAGCATTAAAGATATCAAAGCCATAAGAATGCCTAGAATCAAGGTCACATTTCGGAGGCGAATCACCATGTTGTTACTCCTTTCATTTTTGGTAATCTAGCTGAGAATGTTCTCTATTAAAGATCCTAAGCTATAACCCAGTTGATAAGAATGTTCTACGAGATTAGTAGCGCCGATAATGAGATAGGTAATGCCTTTAGCCATTATAATGAAAAGCGCTATATAAAATATCGGACCTAACCTAGTTGCCAGTTTATCCAAATCCTCTTTTTTGATCACAGTTTCATCTCTCCCCGAAAAGGTGTAATCTCAATTCCCCGTACTTTCATACCGTAATAGTCCAAGACGAAAAATACCATAGGCTGCTGCCGCACTTCCAATAGCCGCTACGGGAGCCAGCATCCACCAGCCGGACCACTCGCTTTTTCCGAAGATATAGGTCGCCGGATAATAGCTGATAAAGGCATAAGGCAGGGCCGTAGAGATAAAAATGCGTATAGCCTGGGGGAACAAAGTAATCGGATATTTAGCCAGATCAGCAAGATTATGCACCATTAACGGGAAGGCATTACGTGCATTACGAATCCAGAATGCAGCGGAGTTGCCGGCCAAATTAATGGATACACGGATAATTACTGCTGTGATGAGAAGCAACAGAATAATAGCGATTTTAGCCAATGACCATTCCAAATTACTGTGTACAAGAGACTGCCAGACGATAACCCCACCGATAAGTAAATTACCCAAGCCGTTAATTCCAATTCCCGTACAAAAAATCTGAAGAACAACAGGAACAGGACGAAGCAGATACCGGTCCAACTCTCCCTGGTTTACCAATCTGCTCATTCTCCAAGTCCCTTCAAAAAACAGAGAGGCAATCCCCTCCGTAAGAAAGATCATCGCGTACATAAAAGTTACTTCCCAGAACTTCCAGCCGTTGATGTCGGGAATCCGGTCATAAATAACCCAGAGAAAGACAAATCCTAGAACCTGTGTCAATGCGGCGGAAAACATGAGGATGTAGAAATCCTTATTATATTCAAGGATGGCTTTTAGCTGCTGTGAATACATTTTTTTGTACAAGTAGAACATCCGTGACAAAGACATCACCCCCATGAATGGTGACCTGGCGAACGGCCCAGTTCCACATGAATTTTCCCGCAATCCATAAAGCGACTCCCCAGAAACATTGAATACCAATTAGCTTCAAGGCTTCCCATGATTCCGCCTGTTGCAGAAAAATCATAGTAGGGGTGTGAATAATACTCTGAAAGGGCAGCCATAAAGCCAGCTTTTCCAGCCAACCCGGGAAAAAAGCTAAAGGCACCAAAGCGCCGGACAATAAATTCGTGAGCGCGATGCGCGTCCAGACAATCCCGAGGGAACCTGTTGACCAGAAGCATAGCAAGGCTGCCAGATAAACAACACCAAATTTCACGAGCATAGCTGCCAGTAGACTCACGGCAAATAACCCGTATACAAGAGGGGAATGGGGGATGCTGACTCCTGAAGTAAACAATATGAACACACCGATTAGAACGGTGCTTAGTGCCCCTTCTAACAGACTTGAGCCTAAGGTCTCAGCGAAGCGGGCGGTCTGAAAATCAATAGGTTTCAGCAGGTCGGCGGCGACACTTCCGTCCAGTATTTTTCCGGAAATCGAAGTTTCAGAGTACCAGGATAATGCTGCATTGGCTAAGAAGGTAACAAGCAAATAGGTTTTCATCTGATCCCAAGTATACCCGCCCAATGACTCGCGACCGCTGTAAATACCATGCCATAAAAAGTAGATCGCCATCAGATTCAAGAAGTTAGCCAGGAAGGAAATTACGTAAGAAATCCGGTACGCCAGAATATTTTGCAGTGAACGGTTTGCAATGCTGCTGTATTTCTTAAGGTTGATTACAGACATGACACAAGTTCTCCTTCGCTATTCCTGCTTGAATTCAGGTTCAGCTTGCCGTCATATACGGATTTGATAACTTGCTCGATACTCGCATCCTCCATACGGAAATCCACCACTTCACCATGCTCCATCACTCGGCTTACCACCTCGCTTGCGGTATATTCATACCGGTCAAAGGATACGGAAAACTCCAGCTCGCTTTGGATGTCCAGCTTCATCCCGTCACTTTGCTTCAGCTTTCGAAACAGATCTGGCAGGGGTGAGCTCACTTGGAAGAAAATCACTCGTTCGGTAGCAAACCGTGATTTGACTTCCTGTAAGCTGCCGTCATAAATAATGGAGCCGTGGTCTATAATGATCAGCCGTTTGCATAAGTCCTCAATGTCGCCAAGATCATGGGTGGTGAGCATAACCGTGGTCTGCTGTTCCAGATTAATCTTCTTGATGAATTCACGGATTTTTTGTTTGACGGATACATCGAGGCCGATAGTGGGTTCATCCAGATATAAAATCGGTGGATTATGTAATAATGAAGCGGCTAAGTCCGCACGCATGCGTTGACCCAGGGACAGCTTTCTTGCAGACAAATGAATAAATTCGTTCATACCCAGAAGTTCGATAAACTGCTCCAGGTTTGTTTTATACACTGAATCCGGTATTTGATAAATATCCTTCAATAAAGAAAAAGACTCCGTAATAGGGATATCCCACCACAGCTGTGTGCGCTGTCCGAAGACAGCTCCGATCTGCGCGGCATTCTGCATCCTATTCTTATGGGGACTGATGCCGTTAACGGTCACGGTGCCCGAAGAAGGTACCAATATTCCCGTCAACATTTTGAGCGTGGTAGATTTACCTGCACCATTCGGCCCCACATAAGCGACCGTCTCACCAGCTTCAACGGTAAGGTCCAGCGGCTGCACAGCTATCTTCTCTATGTGTTTAGGAATAAATAAATGTTTGACTGCACCTTTCAGTCCGGGATCCTTCACAGCCTGCATGAACGACTTGGACAACTGCCTTGCTTCAATAATACTCAAAGGAAAACCTCCTCAGTAATAGCGCTTCCAAAATAATCATTCAAAAAATATAGCATAGACATCATGTCGAAAACTATCAGATTATAGCGAAAGAATTAAGTCTTTTCGGTGATGTTCCGGGTATCTTTATAGATAAGCGCGTCCCAGTCCGCATAGCTGCAAAATGAGTGGATATGGAGCAAATAGCGGCTTCTGAGTCCGTATGATTAGGTTGGCTTCAAATAGAGCAGACATAGATAAAAGCAGCTAATCCACATGTCTTAATGGAGACCGGGATTAGCCGCTTACCAAACCATATTCATTCTTAATCATTGATACGATGCCTGTTCTATCCATGTTCATTACTTCCTTTGAGACCTTGAGTATGAAAAGTTGAGGGTATTATAGACAATTACATAAAAGAGTAAAAAGATCGTTATATCGAAAAATAATTTGAAAAAATCAAATTTCTCATCAAATAACTGGTAATCGAAACTAATTATTCTCGAAAATACTTTCGAAAATATGTAGGCTAAAACAATAGATGTCATTAATAATTTGTTTTTTTTCATAAAACGGTTCCTCCATACTAGTCATTAGAGCTGTGTGATCTATATATTTTATACAAATGAACGATCATATAAATATCCTCTGCTGTATATTTTCAAAATCTGAAAAGTATGATATGGCGATTCATTGAATGTCCTAATATTAAAAAAGCGGCTAATCCCTAAAGTCTAATTAAGACTTCTGAATTAGCCGCTTAAATTATTTCACCTATTTATAATCTACGGAGTTCATCCGCAAGAACAATTCAACACAGGCTTTCGCGCCGCCTGCGTCTCATCCAGACGGCTGATCTCCGTTGTATGAGGTGCGTTGATTACGACTTCCGGCGTTTCTTGTGCTTCCTTCACAATCTGGATCATCGTCTCGATGAAACCGTCGAGAGTTTCCTTGCTTTCGGTCTCCGTCGGCTCAATCATCATGCATTCTTCCACGGTCAGCGGAAAATACACGGTTGGCGGGTGGTAGCCGAAATCGAGCAGGCGCTTGGCGACATCCAGCGTGCGGACGCCATATTGCTTGAGGTTTTTGCCGGACATAACGAACTCATGCTTACATACACCCGGATAAGGAATCTCAAAGTATGGCGCTAAACGGTGCATCATATAGTTGGCGTTCAGCACAGCGTTCTCTGATACTTCACGAAGACCATCCGGTCCATAGGTGCGAATATAGGCGTAAGCACGGACTAGAATACCAAAGTTACCGTAAAAAGCCTTCACGCGACCAATCGATTCAGGGCCGCCGAAGTCGAGAGAGAAGCTGCCATCTTGCGTTTTAGCTACTGTAGGCTGTGGAAGGAAGGGAATTAGCCGTGACTTCACGCCGACGGGTCCAGCACCCGGACCACCGCCGCCATGCGGTGTACTCATCGTCTTGTGTAGATTCAAATGGACTACGTCAAAGCCCATGTCACCGGGACGGGTGATGCCCATAATTGCGTTGGAATTGGCTCCATCATAATAGAGTAAGCCGCCAGCTTCGTGCACAATAGCCGCAATCTCTACGATTTGCGTCTCGAACAACCCTAATGTACTTGGGTTAGTTAGCATAAGGGCTGCCGTATCGCTGCCAACTGCTGCTTTCAATGCTTCCAGGTCAACCATGCCTTTATTATTAGAAGGAATAGTTACCGTATCGAGCCCGGCTGCAGCTGCACTGGCAGGGTTGGTGCCGTGTGAGGAATCGGGCACAATGACTTTGGTACGGGTCTCGCCGCGACTTTCATGGTAAGCACGGATCATCATCAATCCGGTCCATTCGCCATGAGCACCTGCGGCAGGCTGGAGGGAGACGGCATCCATACCCGTCAACGATGCTAGATCATTTTGCAGGGTGTGCATCAGCTCAAGCGCTCCTTGGATGCTTTCTTCCGGTTGATACGGATGAATCTTAGCCAGACCGGGGAAGCGGGCAACATCCTCATTGATCTTCGGATTATATTTCATCGTACAGGAACCAAGCGGATAAAAACCGTTGTCTACACCAAAGTTGCGGCGTGAAAGAGCGGTGTAGTGGCGAATCACATCAACTTCAGACACTTCAGGGAGTACTACTGGCTGACTGCGCAGGAGTCCTGTTGGAATTAAGGATTCGATACTTTCGTCTTGCGGTACATCGCACTGTGGCAGGGAATAGGCCGAACGGCCGGGACGGCTTAATTCAAAAATCAGAGTTTGTTCCGGTTTCATACACAGCCCTCCAATGCGTTTGCGAATTGGTCAATTTCGGTCTTGCTTCTCTTTTCAGTTACGGCAATCAGCATATGTCCGGCCAGTTCAGGATAATCTCGACCGAGATCGTAGCCGCCGAGATAGCCTTCCTTAAGCAGCTTGGAATTAATGGACTTCACATTGCTTCCTTCAGGAAGCTTCAATACAAATTCATTGAAGAAAGGAGAAGAGAAGGTGCGTTCAGCACCACTTAACTCGCTTAGCTTCTCTGCGGCATAATGACTTTTACGTATATTTAGCTCACCAACCTCGCGCATGCCTTCCTTGCCCATAACGGATAAGTAGACAGAAGCGCAAAGCGCCAGCAGCGCCTGATTGGAACAAATGTTGGAAGTCGCTTTCTCACGGCGGATATGCTGCTCCCGCGCTTGTAGAGTCAGAACGAAGCCGCGCTTGCCATTACGGTCAACGGTCTGACCTACGATACGTCCCGGCATACGGCGCATCAGCGGTTCGGCTACGGCGAAGAAACCGCAGGTTGGGCCGCCGAGTGAAGCCGGGATGCCGAGCGGTTGCGCATCACCAACAACGATGTCGGCTCCCAGCTTGCCCGGGGTTTCCAGAACACCGAGGGCAATCGGATTCGCGCTGACGACAAGCAAACCTTTCACCGCATGAATTAAGGGCTCGATCGCGCTCAAATCCTCTATGCTGCCGAAGAAATTCGGTGATTGCATCAGCACGGCCGCTGTATCGCCATCTATAGCTTCAGCCAATTTTGCCAGATCGGTAACTCCGTCTTTATAGTCAATCTCTATGACATCCAATCCCCAGGCATTGGCTGAAGTGCGTAATACCTGCCGTGCTTCCGGATGGACTGTGCGTGAGACAATTAGTTTTTTGCGTTTCGTGGCACCAGCCGCAAGAACTGCTGCTTCAGAGAAGGCAGTGGCCCCATCATACATACTGGCGTTGGCTACCTTCATGCCGGTCAGCTCACAGATATAGGATTGGAATTCAAAAATCGCCTGCAGCTCCCCTTGGCTAATCTCCGGCTGGTAGGGAGTATAGGCCGTATAGAATTCGGAGCGGGAAATCACATGGTTAATGACAACCGGAATGTGGTGATCATAGAGCCCGGCACCCAGAAAGCTTGCGTGGGTGTCAAAGTTCGCATTTGCATCAGCCAGCTTTTTCATATGGCGCAGCAGCGCGTATTCATCAAGGGCTTCCGACATCGGCATTGTTCCTTGATAGCGGACGGCTTGAGGGATATCCGTGAATAGCTCTTCCATGGATTGAATCCCGACGGTTTCCATCATCTCTTTGCGGTCTTGTTCAGTCATCGGCAGATAACGGTGCTTCATTGCGGATTCACTCCTTGGCTTTTTTTATAAAAAGGGGCCTTAATCACGACAGCCTTCAACTGCTTACCTCTAATTTCCACATAAACCTCTGTGCCTAGTTCACTGTAAGCTGAATCCAGCAATGCCAGCCCTAAATTGCGTTTAAGCGTGGGGGACTGGGTTCCTGTAGTGACTTCTCCAACTTTCACTCCATCGGCGTATACGGGATAATGCGAGCGCGGAATGCCACGGTCAATCATTTCCAGACCCACGAGGCGGCGGGGGAGACCTGCTTCTTTTTGCTGCAAAAGAGCGTCACGCCCGATGAAATCGGCATTGTCCAGCTTCACAAAGAACTGAACTCCAGCTTCGAGGGGCGTGATATCGGCGGAAAGTTCCTGTCCGTACAAAGGGAGTTTTGCTTCAAAACGCAGCGTGTCGCGCGCGCCCAGACCGGCAGGCGTAAGGCCATGCGGAGCACCAGCAGCCAGCAGACCGTTCCACAACGTTTCGGCAGTATCAAGAGGCGCATAGATTTCAAAACCGTCCTCGCCGGTATATCCAGTACGGGATAGGAGAACCTCTACTCCGCAGACGCTGGCTTTTTCGATGAAATGGAATGGTCTGAGCTCAGCCAAGGAAACATCGGTTACTGAAGCGAGAATTTTTTCAGCCAAGGGTCCTTGCAATGCCAGCAGCAGCGTCTCGTCAGAGACATTGGTAAGTGTTACATCACCGAAGTCGGCGGTTAGGTGTTCCTGCAGCCATTGAAAATCCTTGTCGATGTTGGAAGCATTCACAACAAGCATGTAACGGCCTTCTCCCAAACGATACACGAGCAGATCGTCAACCACACCACCATCCGGATAACAAAGAAGCGTATACTGTGCACCTCCATCGAGGAGACGGGTAACATCGTTGGTCGTCATTTTTTGAATAAAAGATTCCGCTCCTGCCCCTGACACCATGAACTCGCCCATATGCGATACATCGAACAGGCCGGCCTTTTGCCGAACCGCCTCATGTTCCTTCACGATACCTGTAAACTGCACCGGCAGCTCCCAGCCTCCGAAATCAATACATCTGGACTCCGGAAAAGCGGAGTAGAGGTCATAAAAAGGCGTTCTTTTCAAAGTATCCATGTCGTCACTCCTCTTGGTCTGATTCCATACAAAAAAGGACAGGCAGAAGAGAGATATGCAAAACTCGCATATGATCATCTTCCGCTCTGTCCTTTGTACCTGAGAGTTACCCTGTTCCACTTGAGTGGGCAGGTTTCCCCGTTGGTGATCGGCGTGTTAGTAACACCCAATGCTCTCCAGAGATGCGTCCGGCAAAGGTCCTTTTGCCTGAGAGATTCACCCATCCCGGGCTTACTCCTTCGGCGCCGTCTTCAAGAGACAGTCTCTCCCTATGCCATCATTCGCAACAACGTTTATATTCTACTGACTCCATTAAAACGGGTAGACTCCTCTGCTGTCAACAAAAAAACGTCAAAAAGATGACATATTTAAAATTCCTGTCAGCTATATTGACATTGAGAGGCGCGATAACTTAGGCTATAACTAATTTTACAACTCCAATTTCGGAAAAGAGGCGGCTAGGGAATGAGTGAAGTCTTAGACAATCTACTATACAGTGATGAACATGAATGGGCACAGCAAGCAGAAGGACGCGTAGTGCGGATAGGGATCACGGATCATGCTCAGCATTTGCTCGGTGACATCGTGTTTGTGGAGTTTCCTGAGGTAGGGGCTAGTATAACTGCAGGCGACAGCGTAGGCAGCATCGAGTCCGTGAAGACGGTATCTGAATTATATTCCCCGATAACGGGAACGGTGACCAAGATTAACGAAACCTTGGAGACCAGTCCGGAGCTTATTAATGATCAGCCTTACGGCGGCGGATGGATTTTTGAAGTGGAAATTGAGGGCGAATTGGCGGACGTGGCGGGTCATTTGCTAGATGCTGCTGCTTATCGGGCTTTGGTTGGAGAGTAACTATTTGTTGTAGTAATAAGAAAAATCAGGACTAAACAGGACTAAACAGGACTCTACATGACTAAACAGGACTCTACATGACTAAACAGGACTCTACATGACTAAACAGGACTATACATGACTAAACAGGACACTAGGAGGGATTTCCTCTTAAAGTCCTGTTTTTTTAATTCTGGAGAGAGCTGAAATCCTGCACAGCGTACAACAATTCAGCGTCTGGGACCCCGGCGTAGGCTGAAATCCTGCACAACGTACAACAATTCAGCGTCTGGGACCCCGGCGTAGGCTGAAATCCTGCACAACGTACAACAATTCAGCGTCTGAGACCCCGGCGTAGGCTGAAATCCTGCACAACGTACACATTTCAGTGTCTGAGACCCCGGCGCAGGCTGAAATCCTGCACAACGTACAACATTTCAGCGTCTGAAACCCCGGTGTAGGCTGAAATCCTGCACAACGTACAACAATTCAGCGTCTGGGACCCTGGCGTAGGCTGAAATCCTGCACAACGTACAACAATTCAGCGTCTGGGACCCCGGCGCAGGCTGAAATCCTGCACAACGTACAACAATTCAGCGCCTGGGACCCCGGCGTAGGCTGAAATCCTGCACAACGTACAACAATTCAGCGTCTGGGACCCCGGCGCAGGCTGAAATCCTGCACAACGTACAAAAATCCGCAGCCGTATGCCCCTCATTTTCCAGAGCTGCAATTTACTCTACCTCTTGCAATTGCCGCAGCACAATAATCTCTACACGGCGGTTTTTTTGGCGTCCGGCTTCAGTTGTATTACTTGAGGCTGGGCGTGTATCTGCATATCCTGCATATTGGAATTCATCTGGATTTAGATTCTGTTTTTCCAGGAAAAAGCGCAATACGGACAGCGCACGGGCACCGGACAGCTCCCAGTTATCCTTATATTCAGACGAGGATAATACAGACGTATTATCCGTATGACCTTCAATGCTGACTACCGCACCAATTCCATTGAATAAGCCGGACAGTTTCTGAAGCGCAGGGAGGGAAGGAGACTTCAGCGCGGCATCACCGACGTCGAACAGGAAGCGGTCACTGAGTGTTATCGCGATACCTTGAGGCTTATCTTCTACAAATATTTGATCTTCCAAGTTATTATCCTGTACATATTTCGTGATGACTCCGACCAATTCGGCAAGCTGAGTTTCCTGCTCTTTAAAAGCAAGCTCGCGAGCCGTAGGCTCAGCAATCTCTTCAGGATCTTCAGCAGCAGCACCGCTCCCCGCAGGACTCTGCCCACTGATCCCAGGACCTTCACCAGTCCCCGTAGGACTCTGCTCACTCCCCGCAGAACCACCAGTCACACTCCCTGAATGATTTCCAGTACTCCCACCAGATGCATTACCCGATGACTGCCCTACTGCAGCTCCCGAATTGCTTGCCGGAGTCTGCCCTTGTGCAGGGTCAAGGATGCCTGTTCCCCCGTCCAGCGCAGGATTTCCGGATCCGAAGGTTTGGGATAACGAATCCGTTACGATCCCGTATTTGTTGCCGTCCAAGCTGCTCATCGCGTATAGAATGACGAAAAAAATCAATAGCAATGTAATCAGATCCGCGTAGGTAATCATCCAACGATCTCTGACTTCCTGTACAGGACCCCGTGTATTTCTGCGTCCCCGCTGTCTCATAGGAACCCTCTTTTTACGTCGTCAAGTTCCTCGGACCGGGAGTCAGATAGAAACGAACCCAGCTTTTTTCGGATGAGCATTGGATGTTCTCCATTTTGTAGGGCAAGGATGCCGACGAGCAGCATTTCCAGTACATGTATATTGCTCTGACCACGCAATTTAATTTTGGAAGCAATGGGTAAAAAAATAAGATTAGCACTAGCTACACCATATAGGGTTGCGGTAAAAGCAACAGCGATAGCGGGGCCGAGATGGGAGGGATCCGTTAGATTGCCCAAGACACGAATAAGGCCCATAACGGTACCGATAATGCCCATAGTGGGTGCGTATCCACCAGCGGCTTCGAAAATTTTGCTGTAGCCCTCATATTTCAACTCTATAGCGTCCATTTCTAGCTCAAGAATCTGCCGAACCTGATCCGGATCAGTCCCGTCCACGACCAGTTGCAGTCCTTCCCGTGTAAAATAATGGGGATGCTCTTCAGCCTTCTGCTCCAGTGCCAAAACACCGCCACGACGCGTCATAGCAGCCAAAGCAATGATTTCTTCTACCTTCTCTGATCTGTCTTCCTTATGACGTCCAAAGGCCAACCGAAGAGCAGCGGGGATCGAACGTAGCTTGGAGGCGGGGAAACTGATCAAAATCGCGGCAAGCGTACCGCCAAATACAATTAATGCGGCATTGGGCTGAAACAATCCGGAGAGACTCCCTCCTTCCCAAAAAAAGCCGCCAATTAGAGCCGCCAGTCCGGCCAAAATGCCGATTACTGAGGTAATATCCATTTTTATTACTCCTATTCTGATCTATATTATGGTTTGCAACGTTCTAGGCAACAATGTATAATGAACGGGAACAAGTATTCTTATATTGTATATTTTTCACTATCGTATGGAGATCAATAATTAAGACAACAATTGAATAAGATACCTTAGGAATCCTAAGGGGATCTTTCATAACGATTAGGATTGGAAACTATTGTCTAGCAGGAGATTTTCCTGTTATATTTATATATTACTATATTTTAGATGTTTAAGGGGAGACGGGCAAATGAGCGATATTGTCATCAGTAAGCAGACTTTTGAACTGGAGTCCGAGTACACACCCCAGGGCGATCAGCCGCATGCCATAGAGGAATTGCTAGAGGGCATCCGTTCGGGCAAAAAGGAACAGACGCTGCTGGGAGCGACGGGTACAGGTAAGACTTTTACTATCGCGCAAGTAATTTCCAAGCTGAATCGTCCTACGCTTGTAATTGCGCACAACAAAACCTTGGCAGCGCAGCTTGCAAGTGAGTTCAAGGATTTCTTTCCTAAAAATTCGGTGGATTATTTTGTGAGTTACTATGATTACTATCAGCCGGAAGCCTATATCCCTTCCTCTGATACTTATATTGAGAAAGACTCCAGCATTAATGAGGAGATTGATAAGCTGCGTCACTCGGCGACCAGTTCACTGTTTGAGCGGCGAGATATTATTATTGTAGCGAGTGTATCTTGTATTTACGGCCTCGGCTCACCACAGGAGTACGGCAGTCTTTTACTGTCGCTTCGTGTAGGCATGGAGAAGCCCCGCAGCCAGATTCTAAGTCGCTTGGTGGATATTCAGTATCAGCGCAATGACATCAACTTTGTGCGCGGAACTTTTCGTGTGCGCGGGGATGTGGTCGAGATCTTCCCGGCATCCCAGGGGGAGCATGCGATTCGTGTAGAGCTGTTTGGGGATGAGATTGAGCGAATTACGGAGATTGATGTACTTACAGGAGAATTGATAGGGGAACGCGATCATGTTGCTATTTTTCCGGCGTCACACTTTGTAACGAAGGAAGAGACCATGAAGGTCGCACTTGTTAATATTGAACGGGAATTGGAAGAACGATTGGCTGTACTTAAAGATTCAGGTAAGCTGCTGGAGGCCCAGCGGTTAGAGCAGCGGACACGTTATGATATTGAAATGATGAAGGAAGTCGGCTTTTGTTCAGGGATTGAGAATTACTCCGGTCCGCTGACTTTCCGTGAGCCTGGTGCAACGCCTTATACTTTGATGGACTATTTTCCGGAAGATATGCTTATCGTCGTCGATGAATCACATGTGACGCTCCCGCAGATTCGAGGGATGTACAACGGTGACCGGGCGCGTAAGACGGTTCTGGTGGAGCACGGCTTCCGCTTGCCTTCCGCACTTGATAATCGACCGCTGCAGTTTGAGGAATTCGAAGATAAGGTAAGACAGATCGTCTATGTATCGGCTACGCCTGGGCCTTATGAGATGGAGCATTGCGAGACTATGGTTCAGCAAATCATCCGCCCAACCGGTCTGTTAGACCCTATTATTGAAGTTCGTCCGACCGAAGGGCAGATCGATGACCTTATTGCGGAAATTCACCTGCGGATTGAGCGCGATGAGCGTGTACTGATTACTACGCTGACTAAGAAGATGTCTGAGGACCTTACAGATTATTTGAAGGAAATCGGTATTAAGGTTCGCTATTTACACTCTGACATTAAGACGTTGGAACGTATGTCTATTCTCCGGGATTTACGTCTGGGAACCTTCCACGTCCTGATCGGCATTAACTTGCTCCGGGAAGGACTGGATTTGCCTGAAGTATCCCTTGTAGCCATTCTCGATGCTGATAAGGAAGGGTTCCTCCGTTCGGAGCGGTCACTAATTCAAACGATTGGCCGGGCGGCCCGTAACTCTGAGGGCAGAGTATTGCTCTACGGCAACAAGATTACAGACTCAATGGCAAAAGCCATGAGTGAAACGGCCCGTCGGCGTGAGCTGCAGATTGCGTATAATGAGAAGCACGGGATTACACCTACGACAATTAATAAAAAAGTCCGTGAGATCATCGAAGCAACGAAGGTTGCGGAATCCAAAGCGGATTACCTTACAGGTGTGGGCGGCAAGCTGAATAAGAAAGAGCGTCAGAGTCTGATGCAGCGTTTGGAAGCCGAGATGAAGGATGCAGCCAAGAACCTGCAATTCGAACGTGCTGCCGAGCTTCGTGATGCTCTCCTGGAGCTTCGGGCTGAGTAGAAGGTGGATTCAACGTATTAAAGTATTAAGTAACGTTGCTGTTCCAGGCCGTTCTTTTTAAATAAATCAGAGTGCCCGTGTTGTACGCGGGATCGAAATGTAGAGGAGATGTTATACCGTTGGCGATCGAAAATATAGTAATTAAAGGCGCTAGAGCGCACAATCTAAAGAACATTGACGTAACGATACCCCGTGACCGCTTCGTCGTGCTGACGGGGCTTAGTGGTTCCGGTAAGTCCTCGCTTGCATTCGATACTATTTATGCGGAAGGTCAGCGGCGGTATGTAGAGTCACTATCAGCCTATGCGCGCCAGTTCTTGGGCCAAATGGAAAAGCCGGATGTTGATTCTATCGAAGGCTTATCCCCGGCGATTTCCATTGATCAAAAAACAACGAGCCGCAATCCGCGGTCTACCGTGGGAACAGTTACTGAAATTTATGACTACCTGCGTCTGCTCTTTGCCCGTGTAGGTCATCCCCACTGTCCAGAGCATGGCATTGAAATCACCTCCCAGACTGTAGAGCAAATGGTAGACCGTATTATGCAGTATCCTCAGAAGACCCGGCTGCAAATTCTTGCTCCGATTATCTCGGGACGCAAAGGCGAGCATAAGGGACTCTTTTCTGATATTTCCAAGCAAGGTTTTGTACGCGTACGTGTAGACGGTGAACAGCGGGATCTGTCTGAAGATATTGAACTTGAGAAAAACAAGAAACATACGATTGAAGTGGTGGTTGACCGGATTGTCATCAAGGATGAGGTAGAGACTCGATTGACGGATTCTTTAGAGACAGCCCTCAAGCTCTCCGGAGGACAAATCATCGTAGATATTATAGATCAGGAAGAACTGTTATTCAGCGCCAGCTTTGCTTGTCCAGTCTGTGGATTCAGTATTGAAGAGCTTGCCCCGCGTATGTTCTCATTTAACAGCCCATTTGGTGCCTGTACAGAGTGCGACGGTCTTGGAGTGAAAATGGTGGTCGATCCTGATCTTCTTATACCGGATCCCGACAAATCCATTGAAGATGGTGCCTTTTTGGCTTGGACAGGCAGTACATCGAATTATTATCCGCAGTTTCTCAAATCAGTCTGTGAGCACTTTAAGATTCCTCGGGATATTCCGGTAAGTTCGTTGACACCTGAGCATATGAACAAACTGCTGAACGGTACCGGGAGTGAGAAGATCCGTTTCCGTTATGAGAATGATTTCGGGCAGAAGAAGGATGCGATGGTGGCCTTTGAAGGGATCATTCCGAATCTGGAACGCCGGTATCGTGAGACAGCCTCTGATGGGATTCGAGAATTTATAGAAGGCTTCATGAGCGCCAAACCTTGTCATGTATGTAAAGGCAAACGTCTTAAGAAAGAAATATTGGCGGTGACGATTAACACACAGAATATTGCTGATGTTACGGATCTTTCGATAGGCGATTGTCAGGAGTTCTTTTCAAAGATTGTACTCAGTGAAAAGGAGACAGCGATTGCTAATCTGATCCTTAAGGAAATTTCCAGCCGTCTAGGGTTTCTAGTAAATGTAGGTTTGGACTATTTGACGCTTAGCCGTGCAGCGGGCTCCTTGTCCGGCGGTGAAGCACAGCGGATTCGATTGGCGACACAAATTGGCTCCAGTCTGATGGGCGTACTGTACATTCTGGACGAGCCTAGTATAGGCCTGCATCAGCGCGATAATGACCGGCTAATCTCTACATTGGCTCATATGCGCGATCTGGGTAATACCCTAATTGTGGTTGAGCATGACGAGGATACGATGATGGCAGCGGATTATATCATTGATATCGGTCCAGGGGCAGGGATACACGGAGGGCAGGTTATCGCCCAAGGTACCCCAGAGGAGATTATGAAAGATCCGAACTCTTTAACTGGCGAGTATTTAAGTGGACGGAAGTTTATCCCTGTAACCTCTAAACGCCGTTCTACAGATGACCGGTGGCTGGAAATCCGCGGTGCCAAGGAGAATAATCTCAAGAACGTCAACGTTAAGATTCCAATGGGTGTCTTCACCGCAGTAACTGGTGTGTCTGGCTCTGGGAAGTCCTCTCTAATCAACGAGATCTTGTACAAGAGTCTTGCTCGTCAATTGAACAAAGCCGTTAAGATGCGCCCCGGTCTCCATAAGGAGATTCGCGGTCTGGAGCATTTGGATAAGGTTATTGATATCGACCAGTCGCCGATTGGCCGCACACCACGTTCCAATCCGGCAACCTACACCGGCGTGTTCGACGATGTGCGCGATCTCTTCTCCAAGACGAATGAAGCGAAGGTTCGCGGGTTCCAAAAGGGCCGCTTCAGCTTCAATGTGAAGGGCGGACGCTGTGAGGCGTGCCGCGGAGACGGCATCATCAAGATCGAAATGCACTTTTTGCCGGACGTTTATGTTCCATGCGAGGTTTGCAAGGGCAAACGATATAATCGTGAGACGCTTGAAGTTAGGTATAAAGGCAAAAACATATCCGACGTATTGGGAATGACTGTGGAGGATGCGACTGAATTCTTCAAAAACATTCCAAAAATCCACCGTAAAATGCAGACGTTGATGGATGTAGGCCTGGGTTATATTAACCTGGGGCAACCGGGCACGACCCTATCCGGCGGCGAAGCCCAGCGTGTGAAGCTCGCCTCAGAGCTGTATCGCCGAAGCACAGGCAAGACGCTTTATATTTTGGATGAGCCTACAACCGGCCTGCATGTGGATGATATCGGACGCTTGCTGGAAGTGCTGCACCGTTTGGTCGATTCGGGAGAATCCGTACTCGTTATTGAACATAATCTGGATGTGATTAAGACAGCGGATTACATTATCGATATGGGACCGGAAGGCGGAAGTGGCGGGGGCACCGTGCTCGCTACGGGTACACCTGAGCAGTTAATCAAAGTAGAGGCGTCATATACAGGGAAATATCTGAAGCCGGTTCTGATCCGCGATACCGAGCGCACGCAGGCGCTTGAACTTCAGACCGTTTCAGTGCATGATGCTTAAATTCTGTAACAGAAAAGGGTCCCGGCAGCCATTCGCATGGCTTTTGGGACCCTTTTTTAATGGAGTATGACGTGCCTTACCTTACCTTAGAGTGTGAAAGGGAGAGTGCGTTGCTCACTGCTGCTGAGTTGTACGCATTCGATGACAGCAATGACATTCAAGGCCTCTTCTGCACTAACAGGGGAGGGGGCACCAGACACAATAGAATTATATATGCCTTTATAATAATCTTGGTAACGGCCCGGCAGAGTTCGGACATTTTCTCTAACCGTCAGCCCGCTTTTGTTCTCCCAGACAAGCATTCCGAAGTTTTCCTCGGGATCTTCTCCGTAGAAAGGACTGCCGGGTCGGCCTCCACCTTTTAAGGTCTCCTCTTGGGAGTCAAGACCATATTTGCTGAAGCTTCCTTTATCGCCATGAACCAGGAAATGGGGTCCTGGTTCTTTCACTAGCATGCTAGAGTGTAGAATAACGCGCAGCCTCCCATATTTCAAGGTGATATGGAAATAATCATCCGCTTGAGCACCTTCCCGCTGTGAGAGAATATCCCCTGTGACATACTGGGGGATCCCGAACAGAACTAGAGCCTGATCAATCAAATGTGCTCCTAGGTCATACAGCAGGCCTGCTCCGGGAATCCCGCGTTCTCTCCAACGGTCACGAACTTCACGCCGATACCGGTCAAAGTGTGCCTCATATGTAAAGACTCTGCCTAATCTGCCTGAGCCTATGATCTCCTGCAGGGTAAGAAAATCATTATCCCAGCGACGGTTATGATATACGCTAAGTAGGACTCCTTTACTGCGAGCGAGGTTAATTAATTGTTTGCCCTCCGCATAAGTTAAGACAAAAGGCTTCTCAACCACAACGTGTTTACCTGCTTCAAGGGCTTCCTTGGCAAGAGGGAAATGAGCCTCGTTGGGGGCGGTGATAATAACAAGATCCACATCCTTGCGGTGGATAAGAACAGATGGGTCGGATTCCACAACTGCCTCAGGCAAGTCCTTTTTCACCAGTTCGGGTTTGGAGGAGGATACCGCAGTGATCCGGAAGCCGTTAATAGTACCGAGTAGAGGGGCGTGGAATGTGGACGCGGAGAAACCGTATCCAATCAGACCGATACGAACGTTGTGCATACCTTTCAGCTCCTTAATTGTGTTGGGAAATTAGTGGTGAAATCGGCATAAGTCAAGCATGTCCGTCGTAAGATTCAAAGAGAGCCCCTTTCGTTGATATATAAGTAAAGAAATATAGCGGTAATTCCGCTTACTTGTACCTTGATAATTTAATGTATACTCATGCGGTCAATGATTTATATCATCCTACTTTGGGTTTTTGGGTGGTTTTTAAAATATTTTTGCGACAAATACATAATTTTTAAGAGTTTTCTATTGCGCGACCCAAACGCTAACGATAACATAGAAGGTAATAAGGGAACAAGAGGACTAGTGGATTTCACAAGCGAGCTTGCCTGACAAAACTTTTTATAGGAGGTAACGCCATGCTGCTTGCAGAAGCCGTTGCAACAGGAGCATCCAAGTTCCATACGTTTGATGTATTCATGATTTTGTTCACCATTCTTATTCTGGTAGGATTGGTTCGGTTGCTTAAGGCTCCGCAGAAAAACAAATTCGCTATCGGTTTTGGAGCAGTGAGTCTGCTCGTGTTTCTCATTTCCGACTATGCAATGGTTTTGAACTGGTTAAGTTAAGTGAAATGATCTCTTAATAACTGTATTCTGCACTAATTGCAAAGATTTACACCCAAAAGACACCTTTACCGCTTCGGGCGAATGAAGGCGTCTTTTTTTACAATGAAGGATAAAGAGAGGGTCCGGTGAAGGGTATGGAGTTGGGCACAAAAAAAATGGGAGAAAAGAGTGCTGTTCTACTCCTATGCGGATGGCTGTTCTGTACAGTTTGGACGGGGAGTGCTGCTGCAGAACCCTTGGTAGTCAATAAGAAGGCTATGGCGCATGTGAGCCCGGCTCAGTTGGTGATCCGTGAAGTAAGCGGTATGGCAGTTAACACGAAGAAACCCTCCACAGCAGTGGATCTAATCCCGCAGATTATCAAGGACGTAACTCCGTCAGTAGTCGGCATTATCGGCAAGTCCTCCGGGGAGCGTTATGTCGGTGTGGATGAGCGTTACAATCTGATGCATGGCTCCGGTATTATCGTAAAAAGCAACGGTTGGATCATAACCAATGCCCATGTGGTTAAGGATCTGCAGAACACGGTGGTGGTCACTTCTGACGGAAAGACCTACAAGATCATAAAAACCTATATGGATGAGGTCAGTGATTTGGCGTTGATCAAAATTAATGCAGCGGCCCTAAAGCCTGCCAAGCTGGCTAAGTCTTCATCGAATGCCCGGGTAGGGGAGAAGGTTATTGCCATTGGAACACCTATCTCTTTTGCATTGCGTAGTTCGGCCACGACTGGAGTCATTGAGTCATTAGCGGACTTAATCGTACAGTAGATGCCTCCTATCGTCTGATCCAGAGTGATACGGCAATTAACCCCGGCAATAGCGGAGGGCCTCTCATCAATATGAAAGGCGAAGTGCTGGGCGTTAACAGCTTGAAATATTCCGCCATAGGCGTAGAAAATATGGGTTTTGCGATTCCCTCAGAAACCGTTCAGTACATTATGAACCAACTGTTCAAATATGGGGAGGTCAAACGTCCAAGCCTGGGGTTGGAGCTGGAAGGAAGCTGGTCCAGTCTGGTGGGTCTGCCTACGGAAGATCCGTTAACTGTGACGAAGGTAATCTCTTCAGGAGCACGAAAAGCTGGGATCCTCGAAGGAGATGTTCTGTACAGCATAGACGGTCACCGGGTGACCTCGAATGTGGATATCAATGAACTGTTTAAGGGATATGCACCGGGCGGTGTGGTCCGGCTGGTGATGCAGAGTGAGGGAGACATCGTGGTCCGCAAGCTGGTGCTGGGTGAAGGAGACCCTGTAGTCAGAGGAGAAGAGACTGAGGCGGAAGAGGATTGATTACGACAAGAACGGTGATCTAACAGGGGGAAATAAAGGATGAGGAAATTAAGCTTAACCCGGGGACTGCATACAGTGCTGGCGATGCTGCTTCTGTTGGCACTTATACCGATCACCACTGTTCAAGCAGCGGCGAAGGATAACTTGGAGCTGCTTCTAAAGGTGGGTAGTACGAACGCAACCGTGAACGGAAAGACGATCAAGATTGTGAAGCCTTTCACCGAAAAGGGTGCGGTAATGGTACCTCTGGGTGTATTTAAAAAGACTTTCGGCAGCACAGTCACTCTTGAACTAAATGATGTGGTTAAAGTTATGTTCGGTCCGCATACCGGTGCAATGACGATTGGCAGCCAAACCGCATGGAAGGACGGCGTGAAGGTAAAACTCGATGCGCCTCCTCGGATGGTTTCCGGTGTGCTGATGGTCCCCCTGCGTTTTGTAGCGGGAGTAATTGGGGCGGGTATTTCCTCGGGCAGCAAGGGTACGATTGTGGTGAGTATGGCAGCGCCTTTAGCGGATAGCCGGAGTCCTAAAAATGATGGGATAGATAGTGGTGTGGGTAAAACCAAGGTTGGCAACAGCTACTACGAGTGGAGCATGAATTACCCATCCGGTCTTATTGTAGGGGACAGCGGCGGGGATGAGAATGTAGCCACGTTCATGAGCTCGGAGAACCTCTACTATCTGGAGATACATGCTACCCTTCTTGAGGTTAAGGCGGATGTGGATGAAATGCTGGATCAGTTGGTTCGCAGCTCAGAAGAAAGCGGTGAGACCATACTTGACCGTGGGACCTTTCCGGAGGCAATGATTCCTTATGCGCGAGTAGTGAGCAAGGATTCCAGCGGAGCCTTGTGGGAAGGTCGTCAATATTATGCGAACGGCAGATTATATGAACTCTATTTGACGGATGATAATGCGATGAATTATAAGGATTTTGCCAAATATGCTGGACTGTTGAATTCATTTCAGCCGTCCTTTAATGCTAAAGACCGATCGATCAGGGACCTCTCCACAGTAAAAGAGGGCTCCCGAACTGCTCTCAATAGGGATTATGGCATTTCTCTACAGATTCCGGCCGATTGGAGCAAGGATGACCAGCATCTTTATTATGAAAGTAAGGATGGGAGTTATTTTCAGCTAAAAGTAAGCTCGGCACCCTCAGGTTCTTCACTGGCAAGCTGGGGGGAGGAACTGAAAAGCCAGGCTGCAGACAGCTTTGTGCCGGATGCCTATTTGAACAAAGGTAGCTTCTTCATAAACATATCCGGTGTTCAGGCGCAAATTAATGAAGTGCAGTACAACTATGGAAATGGCTGGACGACGGAATATCAAATGCTTCTTCTCAAAAACGGCTATCGCTATTATGGGAAGTTTGTAGCATCCGCGGGACATGAAGACGAGAAAGCCAAGTTTAATGCCATGGTTTCTTCTATGAAGATTGATTTTGAGACCATCAAGGAGAACTTTGGGCGGTTAGCGGAGGACTCTTATCTATCGCTTAAGAATAAGGCTGTGACCAAAATATCCAAAACCTTCGGCTATGTAATCGACATCCCGCTGCTGTGGGCGCCATATCAGGATATTTTTGAGACGCAAAATGTAGAGTACCGATTCACTGGCGGCCGTTTCCAGCTTTCTTTAAGTCCTGAGGGATTCATGGAGTTTACTGTTAACCAGCTTAAGGATTATTATCAGAACAAAAATAATGATCCCAAAGGCCCGATCATCGAGAGTGTTGAGGAAACGACATTCGCGGGTGGGCCGGCAACAGTAATCACCGTGCATCAGACGAAGGGCGCTATTCCTTATGTAATTAAAACTACAGTTTTCAGTAAAAAAGATGTGGTCTATACACTCACTGTAACGCTAAATGATGCTAATGCCACACCTGTGCAGCAGCAGCTTCTGGAGCAAACGCTGCAGTCGTTCCGGTTTACGGGTACAAAGTAAGACTATTTAAGACATAAGACTATTGCTCTAATTCATGCAATGTTATAATTGTTTTTGACGAAGAACGTCCTTTATGCCAGTCGGCAGAGGACGTTCTTTTTTTTATGTAAAAACACCTCCGCCGCCATGTTGATTAGCTGGTATTAGGCTCCATACGCCTCGGATTCATGGTACTTAGGACACTCTAAGCACTTAAACGATCCATGTGCTGTCTCGAGTGCTGAATTGTTGCAGAAAGTGCAGGAAATGGGGTGTGAGTGGGGCCAGGTGAGGTGAATTGTTGCAGAAAGTGCAGGAATTGGGGTGTATGTGCGGTCTAGAGTGCTGGATTGTTGTACAAAGTGCAGGAATTGGTGTGTGTGCGGGGCCTAGTGAGCTGAATTGTTGCAGAAAGTACAGGAATTGGTGTGTGTGCGGGGCCTCGGGTGCTGAGTTGTTGTAGAAAGTGCAGGAATTGGTGTGTGAGCGGGGCCTAGTGAGCTGAATTGTTGCAGAAAGTGCAGGAAATGGTGTGTTAGCGGGGCCTAGTGATCTGAATTGTTGCAGAAAGTGCAGGAATTGGGGTGTGTGGGGGGCCTAGTGAGCTGATTGTTGTATAAATTGCAGGAAATGGGGGGTATGTGCGGTCTAGAGTGCTGGATTATTGTACAAAGTGCAGGAATTGGGGTGTGAGTGGGGCCTAGTGAGGTGGATTGTTGTACAAAGTGCAGGAATTGCTGCACACCTAAAGTAACTTTAGTCTTTTTTTAGAAGAAAACCAAAACATGAAAAGGATGATACTCATGGACTTCGAGCAACAGCATCTATTATGGATGGAGCGCCACTTAAACGATAGATCGGGAGAGAGAAAAGGACGGTTGCTTAGAGGGCATCAGCATGCGGAAAACCTGCTGCTTAAGAATGTATGGTGGCCGCTGTTCGGGAACCTGGATCATTTGCATCCGGAATACGAGGTGTATGATTGGAACCGCAAGTCGCAATTTCTTGATTTTGCTTATATCACGCCCTATGGTCGTTTCGGACTGGAGTGTGACGGTTTTCAAAGCCACATAAAGGATATGGACCGGGAAAGATTTAGTTACTCATTGAATCGGGATACTTTTTTGACTGGAATGGGATGGAAGATTATTCACTTTTCATTTGATGATGTGCAGAAGCGTCCTGAGATTTGCCGCATGCTTTTGCAGATGGTTATTGGTCCCTCGTACTTAAGAATCCTCTCAGCAGAATCGACCTCTCCTTTAGAGAAAGAGGTTATACGTTTAGCTTGGAATTTGGGGAAGCCGATCCGAACCAAAGATATTATGGTTCATTATAGGGTTAATTTTCGAACTGCCCGCAAATGGTTGCAGGGCTTGGTACATAAGGGAATGCTGCAGCCTTTAATCAAAAATAAATACACTTGTTACTACGAGCCTGTTGAGGGGCTAGCGGAGAGATTATTCTGAGAAAGTAAAATAATAAAGCAGTAAAGCAGGGGTTCTATTGGGAAATATCTGTGGGCTCCTGCTGTGAAATTAACACAATTCCGTTGTTCCAAGTAAGTAAGTAGTACCCTATAGTCTGGGAATCCGGTTAAAACATACTTTGTATCTGCGTATATCGACTTTTTCTATATAAATGTTGGTAAACACATGGCGTACAGATGTGATATTTGATACAATAGATAAGTTAAAGACGATGAAAAGATCCGCTATTGCAGCGGTTTGGGAGGATATAGATGACAGAGCAAGACATACGCAGAGAAGACGTGGAGCTGTTAGCTCCGGCAGGCGATTGGGACTGTATGCGTGCGGCGGTAGCGAATGGAGCAGACGCGGTCTTTTTTGGCGTGGAGAAGTTTAATGCACGGGCCAGAGCGAATAATTTTCGCATGGACGAGCTGCCGGAAATCATGGCGTTTTTGCACAGTTATGGAGTAAAAGGGTTTTTAACCTTTAATATATTAGTGTTCGAGAATGAGTTGACAGAGGCTAAGGAGCTAATCGATGCTTGTGTGGATGCCGGAGTTGATGCGGTTATTGTGCAGGACTTGGGTCTGGTGAAGATGATTCGCGAGATTTCCCCGGATTTTCCGATTCATGGTTCAACACAAATGACGATTACTTCCCCGGAGGCGGTAGAATTTACGAAACCTTTCGGATTAGAACGTGTAGTTCTCGGACGTGAAAATAACCTAAAACAAATCAAGACGATTGGCGAACAAGCCCGCCTGCCGATGGAAGTATTCGTGCATGGGGCTTTGTGTGTTTCTTATTCGGGTCAATGTCTGACCTCGGAAATGTGGGGCGGACGTTCTGCTAACCGTGGTGAATGCGCTCAAGCCTGCCGCCTCCCTTATGACCTAATGGTGGACGGAGTCGTTAAGCCGATGGGGGATGTAACTTATTTGCTGTCTCCTAAGGATTTGGCTGCCATTGATCTGATGCCCGAGCTGATTGAGGCAGGGGTCACTTCTTTTAAAATCGAGGGGCGTCTTAAGAGCCCGGAATATGTAGCTAATGTAGTGGGGAAATATCGGAAGGCGATTGACCGTTATTTTGACGGTGTTTGGTCGGAGCCGTCCAAGGAAGAAGTGCGAGAGCTGCAGCAGAGTTTTTCTCGGGGATTTACACATGGATTCCTGGGTGGAACGAATCACAAGAAGCTCGTGGACGGTACATTCCCGAAAAGCCGGGGCGTCTATCTGGGTACGGTGGAGCAAATCCTTCGAGACGGCGTAGTCTGCCGCATTCATGCACCGCTTAAGCGTGGGGATGGTATTGTTTTTGATGCTGGCGATCCTACGAAAAAAGAAGAAGGCGGACGTGTCTACGATTTGCGCCGTAAAGGTGTAAAGCTGGAGGGTGAGGCTGGTGAAGGCTGGATTATCGATATCGTTGCAGGCCGTAACGATGTGGATCTGCGCCGTCTTCATGTCGGAGACCGTATCTGGAAGACTAATGATCCGGCGCTCGACAAAGCGCTGCGTCAAACCTACGAGACGGAGAAGCCGTACCGGGTATTCCCGGTTAACATTAAGGTCGAGGGCCGCGTTGGTGAGCCGCTCTCGACCTGGTGGACGGACACGCAAAAGGGCGTAACCGTCCGTGTAGACTCGGAGCTTCCGCTGGAAACCGCGCAGAAGCGCCCGATGGATGCTGCGCTGCTGGAAGAACAATTCGGCCGCCTCGGCGGGACCGTCTTCCAGCTTGGCGCTATGGAGTCGCACCTGGAAGGCGACGTGATTGTGCCCATGCGCGAGCTCAACAGCATCCGCCGCCGCGCGGTGGAGCTGCTTGCGGGCGAGCGCCCGAAACCGCCCGTGTACGTGAAACGGGCGGTCGAGGTCTACAGCGACGCCGCCCCGAGGGGCGCCGCTGGGGTTGCCGTCCCTGCGAAGCGGGACGGCGCAGGTGTGCGCGGTGAAGCGGAGCTTACCGCGCTGTGCCGCAGCCTGCCGCAGGTGCAGGCTGCTCTTGACGCCGGCGTGACGAACATCTACGCCGACTTCGAGTTTATCAAGCAGTTCCCGGCAGCGGTGGACGCTGTACGGGCGGCTGGCGCCAGCATTACGCTGGCAACGCCGCGTATCCATATGCCGGGCGAGAATGGCTATCACGCTAATATTCTGCGTCTGCAGCCGGATGCTGTGCTGGTGCGTAATACCGGAGCATTGTATTACTACCTTCGCCGCCGGATGGAACAGCCGGATGCCGTTCATCCGCGAATCATTGGCGATTTCTCCTTGAATATCGCTAACCACAAAGCAGTAGCATTGTTCCTAGAGGCAGGCTGTGACCTTGTAACACCTTCCTACGATCTGAACATTCAGCAGATGGTGGATCTGTTAGACCATAGTGACACGTCGCGTATGGAGATTGTAATCCACCAGCATCTGCCGATGTTCCATACGGAGCATTGTGTATACTGCACATTCTTAAGTGAAGGAACTGACTTTACCAACTGCGGCCGTCCTTGTGAAGATCAGCGGGTTTCGCTTCAAGATCGCATCGGGATGTCCCATCCCGTCCGTGTGGATGAAGGCTGCCGTAACACGGTTTACAATGCCGTTGAACAGTCAGGCGCTGAATATCTTAATAACTTCCGTGAACTGGGAGTGACTTCCTTCCGTGTCGAGTTTCTGGAGGAGACACCGGAGCAGGTAGCAGAAGTTCTCAGCCTCTACAGCCGTGCGCTTCGCGGTGAGATTTCCGGCACTCAAGTATGGAAAAGCTTGAAGGCTACCAACCAACTCGGCGTTACACGCGGCCAATTGGTAAACGCCAAGTAGACAGCAACTTTAATATTTCCATTATTAGATTAACGGGCAGGGCAAAGGGAGCAATCCCTTTCCTTGCCCGTTTTTTATCAATGGGTATAACCCATTCAACTATTTCCCAAATACCATCAGAAACTGCTATAATTAAGGCTATTATTCCCCTTTTCATAGATAAGGTGTGGAACCGGAACAAATACATAAAAAGGAGCATATGCCATGAAAATTCGCAAAGCTATTATTCCTGCTGCAGGATTGGGTACTCGCTTTCTACCTGCAACCAAAGCAATGCCCAAAGAAATGCTGCCAATCGTAGATAAGCCGACGATTCAGTATATTGTAGAGGAAGCCGTTGCTTCAGGCATCGAAGATATTATTATCGTTACAGGAAAAGGAAAGCGGGCTATCGAAGACCACTTTGATACTTCCTTTGAGCTGGAGTTCGGTCTGGCGGAGAAGCAAAAGTGGGAGCTGCTGGACTCTGTACGCAAGTCATCTGAAATGGCGGACATTCACTACATCCGGCAAAAAGAACCGAAGGGCTTGGGACATGCCATTTGGTGCGCACGTAAATTCATAGGTAATGAACCCTTTGCTGTTTTGCTTGGAGATGACATTGTTGAAGCGGATACGCCCTGCCTGAAACAAATGATAGATGTATATGACGAATATAAATCTTCAATTGTTGGTGTTCAACCTGTTCCGTGGGAAGAAGTATCCCGTTATGGTGTGGTAGACGGTACTGAATTGGCGGAACGTGTCTATAAAGCCAATCGTCTCGTAGAAAAGCCGAAAAGAGAGGATGCACCATCCAATCTGGCGATACTCGGACGCTACATCTTAACACCGCGTATTTTCGATATGCTTGGTGAACAGCAGGTAGGTGTAGGCGGAGAAATTCAGCTTACCGATGCCATTGCCCGTCTTAGTGAGGTAGAGCGGATTATCGCCTATAACTTTGAGGGTAAGCGTCATGATGTAGGAGAGAAAATGGGCTTCATTCGAACTACTATCCACTATGCACTCCAACGTGGGGAGCTTAAAGAAGACCTGTTGCGCTACCTGAAAGAGATTGTAGAGAGTGAAATGGAAAAAAGCAGCCTACTAGAACAGTAACGAACTTATTTTATATGTGGGAAAACCATTAGCATTATAAAAAGAGCGATCCCCAATTACTTGCTGGGAGTCGCTCTTTAAGTTGTTCTATTAGCCTCAGCTAATTCTTAGAACTGCATTGCTATGATTTCATCGATTTTTGTTGTTGCTGTTGGATCAGCCGCAATAAGCCGGTTATAAACGGCTTGATCTTGTACCGTATTGCTCTTTATCAGTGAAGCTAAGTACCAGCGTGCAATTTCCTGATTAGTAGCATCTGAATAATCTTCGGTTAAGCCACTATGCAGCGTAGCTGTTGCCGCTGAAAGTTGTTTAGACAAGTACTGTATCTTGCCAGCGTTCAACGCTATCCCTGGAGTAACGGTGAGTGAGCGTCCTTTTAATTCCTCAGCAGATAGAGTTTTCATATATTCTATATCCATCAGAACATGGCTGTACGCTTGGAGTCCGATAGTAAGGCTTGGTTGCATATTACCAGCTCGCAGGGTTACATCCGGAGTTTGTGTGTAAGCTGCTTGAGCCAGATCGTAGGAGCGACTGATAATAGTGCCATACCAATCTACCTCCCAGAGGTTATTACTGTTTATTATATCTGCATAATTATCATTGAAACCAAGTTTTAAGGTAGCCTTGGCTGCCTCGGGGTCTCCTGATATCATCTGAATTTTACCGATATTTAATGCAATGTTAGGCGTAATCGAGAAAGGACGTCCCTGCATTTGTTCAGTCGGGAGTGTCTTTAAATGTTCCACGCCAGCAACGACATGGTTATAGGCGTCAAGTGCTGTTTTGAAGTATTCCTTCTGCTTCACTTCGTCCTTTTGAACAAAA
Organism: Paenibacillus wynnii; assembly: GCF_000757885.1. Taxonomy (NCBI): domain Bacteria; kingdom Bacillati; phylum Bacillota; class Bacilli; order Caryophanales; family Paenibacillaceae; genus Paenibacillus; species Paenibacillus wynnii. The sequence goes on from NZ_JQCR01000002.1 coordinate 2,649,606, forward strand.
GCTTCATGACCTAAAGCATAGGAACGGCTAATCAAATCCTCATACCATTGAATATCCCAATTGAACTTATCCGTATTATCTCGGAATATCTCATAAGCTTTGTCACTTTGACCCTTCAAATCATAATTGCTAACCAATTGTTTTAAGAGATTTTTGTTATACGGTTCATCCTCTAATGCTCTTGTCAGCACACTTTCAGCTTCAGTAAGGAACTGTTCATCCTTGTTTTGGCTAAATACCTGCTGGTCCAGAGACGATAGATAAATGGCGGCTTCAGGATGGTTAGGACGGGTCTTCAATACTTCCATCAAGGGTGCCTTGATCTCTTCATAAGATTGACTTACTGGAAGCAACTGTTTGGCCTTAACAGCGGAATTGCTCGATCCGATGTAAGTAATCGACAGGAACAGTATGAATACAGTACAGGCTGCAAGTACACCTAAATACCCCAGGCGAACTCCGGCTTTATTCCAACCTTTGCGTAAAGGCTTGCTTTCCATGACAGCCGCCATTCCGGCGAGGCCCAGGAAAACCAATATACCCATAAACGCGTAGCTCATATTGAAATCCAGTAAACTATGAACAAGAATAGATAAGGCGATGATGAGATAAAAGAAGCCATTCTGATATTCATCCTTGTCCCGCTTGATGTAAGCACGAATGTATTTATAGAAAATATATAGAATGAAACTCATAAATACGATAAATCCCAAAATCCCAACTTCAACTAAATACTGAAGGAAGAAGTTATGAACTTGGCGGCTGGTATACGGATTGTTCTGATAATGCTCATAGAGTGAGGACCAACCGCCGCCCCCTGCTCCCAGAACAGGATAATCCTTTACAACCTTCAGTGCATCTTTGTAGAAAGTAAATCGTTCTAATACGCTGTGCTGTTTGAAATTGATATTTTCTAAGCGTGTTTCCATGTTGGCTGGTAAGATCGCCCGGGCACTAGTGCCCACGAACAGAAAAGCTACCAATCCTATCAAAACAACAGAACCGAGTGGAATCCATAGTCCTGTTAATTTGCGGGATTCCCAACTGCCAAGTTTCTTTTCCAGCCAAGGTGCAGCATAACGCTGAATAACCCAGCCCAGACCGGCCACAATCAGTGAGGCTCCCAATAAGAAACCCCAGCCCTTAAATGCAGCAGAAGAGGTGAATTTGGTATTCAGCTCTATTCCTAGAGTAGTTATTGGATTTGTAATTAGAAGAGACGTAATACCTGCGATAGCGAGATGCACAATCCATAGGATTTGCTGTGCCGGCTTCAGGAATAACAACAGCAGTATAAATACCACTGGGAGTAACACGAGTCCACCACGGGATAACGTTAATAAAATCGATACTATAATAGGTACAAGCATAAAACCATGTGTAAGTGTTCCGTACCATTTACGAGAGCGAATCAGTGCGAAAACAGCAACAAACAGAAAAGCCATTAGAAAAGCGGCATATGTATTCGCATATTGAAAGATGGAAGTGAGCCTTAAACCATTAGAGTCGGTCATCACAGCGTCCAAATACTTGCCATTCTGCACAGTATTAGAGAACCAACCCACCAAACCGCCAGCCAGCCTCCATGATCCAAGCCAATTCAGGAGTCCGAAGCCTACTATGAAATAAGCTATAGCAAGCAGAGCATTTTGAATGACAACATTTAGTTGCTTTTGCTTAAAGAGATATAACGTTATAATGAAAACTGCTGCATACATACTCTGAATGAACAGCATATCCATCGCCATATAGCGCGATACAGCGACAAAAAGTGATAAGGCATAGGTGACCGGAAGCAAAAGTGCGGCTACTGCCAGTACATCACGCTGCTCTAAAAGCTGGAACTTCTTATAATACAAGCCGATCCATACTAGCAACATCAGAGCACCAAGCATTGCTGACACATATAAAGGTTTCTCGAAGTCTATCAACAGTCCATTAAACAATCCTACCTGAAACGGGGTCCATAATAAAAATAGAATAAAAGCGATAACCAGAGCCCATATAGCACTAGGTATCTTTTCAACATTTCTCGACTGTAAAGCATTTTTACCGTATACTGGTTTCGACACGTTATGATCTCCTTTTTCTGTAGGTACGAGGATATTTTAGCATATGAAGGTAGAGTGAGCCAGTTCTATAAACTAAAACGAAAGAAGCGACATAAAATGTTTTTACGAACAACCTTACAAAGCATTGTTTCACATAGGTATTTGATTAAAAATTTTATGATAAAAGACTTGAAAACTAGATATGCTGGATCTGCAATAGGCTTTTTGTGGTCAGTAATTCATCCATTATCTACCCTTGCTGTATACTCTCTAGTTTACTCTTGGATGCTTAATATGAGAGTGGGTCTTGAATTTGGGACTGATAACTTTACTATTTGGCTTTTTGCTGGATTACTTCCTTGGATATTTTTTGCTGAAACTATAAGCCGCTCTACATCTATAGTGTTTGATAATGCCAACTTGATAAAAAAGACGGTTTTTCCATCTGAGGTTTTACCAGTCTCTCTTCTATTTTCTAATTTAGTAAATTTTCTGATTGGCTTTTTTATTTTGATCTGTGGGATATTTATTACGGGGGGACATATATCCATAGCCTCTTTTCTGTCTATTTTCATTTATATTATTCCTCTAATGTTGATGACTTTAGGGTTTAGCTGGTTATGTTCAAGCCTGAATGTATTTTTTAGAGATTTAGGACAAATTATTAGTGTTGTTCTTAATATTATCTTTTATGCAAGTGCTATTATATACCCACTTAATGTTATCCCCCAGCAAGCGAGGGGATGGTTTTTTTGGAATCCGTTAATTCATGTTATACAGGGTATAAGACTTAGCTTATTTAAAGGTGAGATTATAGGGGATTTAGAATTAATATATTTATATTGTTTTGCAATAGTTCTATTTATGTTAGGTCAATTTATATTTCAAAAAACAAAAAAAGGATTTGTTGATGTAATATGATAAACGATTTTGCAGTTGAAATAGACAAAGTAAGTAAGACCTACAAAGTCTATGAAAAGCCTTATCATAGACTGGCAGAAATGTTTAATTTGAAGAAGTCTCATCAGGAAATTCATGCATTAAAAGATATTTCTTTTAATGTTCTTAGAGGACGCACATATGGTATTGTGGGTCCCAATGGTTCAGGGAAAAGTACATTACTGCAAATTATTACTGGGATTCTTCAACCTTCACGGGGTTCAGTAAAAGTGAAAGGAAGAATTTCTGCATTATTGGAACTAGGTGCGGGTTTTAATCCGGAGTATACAGGAATAGAAAATATTTATTTGTACGCCTCGATTTTAGGAGTGGAAAAGGTTGAGATCGATAAAAAAATTGATGACATTATTAACTTTGCTCAAATAGGAAACTTTATTAACCGTGCTGTTAAAACATATAGTAGTGGCATGTTTGTACGACTTGCTTTTGCAGTAGCTATTAATGTAGAACCGGACATCTTAATTGTTGATGAAGCATTGGCAGTAGGAGATGAAAGTTTTCAAAGAAAGTGTTTTCGTAAATTTGAGGAAATGAAAGAAAAGGGAATAACAATACTATTCGTTACTCACAGCCTTGGGTTGGTAAAGCAATTCTGTGATGAAGCAGTATTAATTTATAAAGGTGATTTAATTACTCAGGGCCATCCTAATGATGTTATAAATGTCTACACAAAACTTATAGCTGACATGGAAGAAAACATGGGACTAAAAGAGATAATAACGGATAAAGAATCAATCGGAGAAAATATCCAAAATTCAGAAACTGAAATTGCCGAAATCCAACCAGAGCAGAGTATATCTTCTGAATTTCGTTATGGAAATGGTGAAGGGAAAATAATATCCTTTAAATTACTCGGAGAAGTAGGGAACATATCGAGGATATTTAATCAAGGAGAAAAAATTACTGTAATTATGCAAATCAAGTATGGTAAATATACTCCTTCTTCTTTAGCTGCTTATACGGTTAAGACGATATCAGGAGTTGAGGTAACAGGAACTAATACTAGTTATGAAAACATTGATCTTCTTGATAGAGAACAAGGAGATGTGTTAAGTATTAAATTCACTCAAAAAATAGCTCTGAATGCGGGAGACTACGTAGTTTCGCTGGGGTTTATCGAATTAGTAAATGATAATATCATTGTAATGGATCGCAGATATGACGTACTAACATTTAAGGTAACAGAAACTAAAAAGGCTACAGGCCTTGTTGATCCAAATGTTGATGTTTCTGTTGTTGTAGAAACTACAATTGCAAACGTGGAGTGATAAAATGAGAACATTTTTCAAAGATGATAGCAAACACTCAATTAGAAATGGAATAATTGACTTCTCTGAAAGTCTACATTACTATTCTGATCTCGATCAGGAAAAAATGAAAAACATAATTGCAAGTTCACGTATTCATGGATGGAGAAAGACGATATTTGAGGAATTCTCAGATAACAAGTTTCTTTTAGACATTATTTCTGATGAATCAAGAGCGGATTGGCAGTATCTTCTCCCACTTGATCATAATTCCATTGCTTTAGATATTGGAGCTGGATGGGGCACCATATCAATACCTTTAGCAAGAAATATAAAACATGTTGTAGCTCTTGACGGAACAATTGACAGACTAGAGTTTCTAGCATTAAGAGCATTACAAGATAAAATAGAAAATATAACCGTTGTTCATGCAGATGTATTTCAGCATCCATTCAAAAAAGAGCAATTCGATATTGTATCTTTCAATGGTGTCCTTGAGTGGGTAGGTGTTGGAGATGATGCAGATCCGATGCAAAAGCAATTGGAAGCGCTGAAGATAGCCTATGGTTTATTAAAAAAAGGTGGATATCTGTATATAGGGATTGAGAATGCTCAAGGACTTAAATATTTCTTAGGAGAACCGGATGATCATACTAATATCAAATATATTAGTTATTTAGATAGGGAAGAAGCTAATAGTCTGAGTCAAAAACACAATATGCGCCCTTACAAAACCTACACGTATTCTAAAGAGGGATATCATAATCTTCTCAAAAATGCCGGATTCGATGAAATTGAATACTACTATCCTCGCCCAGATTATAAAAAGATTGAAATGCTACAAAACTTGGGAGATTCAAATGTTTCTGATTTTGTAGTGGAATCAATTCGAAATACTAAGCCTAATGATTCAATAAACGAACGTGTTAATGATTTGGAGAAAGTACTCAATGATTACGGGAATTTAGAACCCTTTCCTGCTTCATATAGTATTGTTGCTCGTAAGGAGACTGATAAATAATGATTCCGCAAATTAAGGATTATCTAGATGTAAATTGGGATAGATTTTTTGATACAAAACCTGTTAATCTTCAAATGTTACTAATTTCAAATCCACAAGGAAAAAAAATAACGCATGGCAAATGCACGTTGCTTATTTTTAAAAATAATGAATCACAGCCTTCAATAGTTAGTAAGTTCATGAGAACAAGAGATGGTGAGGTAGGAAAAATAACTCAGGAAAATCGTTTTCTTCATGTTCTGAAAGAATGTGCGATATCACCAGATCCCCTTGATCTTGTTGAGATTAATGGGAGGATCGTAGCATTCGAACAATATAGAAATGGCACCTCGTTGAAAAAAGTAATGCAGAAAAAAGTAAATAAGCTAAGTATAAGCTCCATTGATGAAATTTTAGATGATATCTCCGATGATTTTGAAAAAACAGCTGTATTATTAAAAGTACTTAATTCCCCATTAAGAGACTCAGAATGTACTAATAATTCATATTTTGACAGAGCTATAAAAGAAGTAAACGCTTTGTATGAATTATTGGATCTCTCTAACGTGCATATTAAACAAATCAATACAATAATTGAGAGTTACAATGAAAAAGAGAAATCTAGCAAATTAGTTCATTTTGATTTTACGCCATCGAATATATTAAAAGACAACAACAGTTTTTCTCTAATAGACTTTGAATTCAGTAACCTATCAAAACATGGTTTTTTAGATCCTTATCGGTATATATTTTATTACTCTTATATGTTGTACGAACTAGGTATTTGTAACTATCAGTCCTATGAAGAAAATTTCTATGATTTTTTTAAAAAAAATGAGAAATTTAACAAATTAATTGAGGGTTTTTTTAATAAAACAATTGATGGTGATAAATACTGCGATAAAATATTTTTTGAATATATGATCTTATTTCTTTTATCGAATGTTCAATTACAAATTGATGAAACCAATTTTATTGATAAGAAATTTATAGAACAGAGTAGTAATTTAATAAATTTATCTCTTAATATAATTAATAATGTGGATATAAATATCAACTCATATAATAACAGTAGTTCTTCAGAACAGTATAATGAATTAACAAGATATAAATCTGTGATTAAGGAAAAAGATAAACAGCTAGATCATAACATCTCGTATATTGCAGAGTGTCACCAAGCAATTAAAGAAAAGGATAGCCAACTTGAAAAAAATGTGGAGTATATTTCCGAATGCCATCAAGCAATTAAAGAAAAGGATAGCCAACTCGAGAAAAATATAGATTATATTTCCAAATGCCACAAAGTAATTGAGGAAAAGGACAATCAACTTAAAGACAATGTGAAGTATATCGCAGAGTGTCATCAAACAATTAAAGAAAAAGAAAATCAACTTGAAGCGAATTTGAATTATATCGCGAATTGCCATCAAGAAATTGCTATTCAGAATGATCAGTTGCATAAATTAGAACTTGAATTGCAATTCTACAAGAAATCAAGGGTACAGCAGGTACAAAATACAACCAAAAATGAACTTATAAAAATAGTGAAAAAAATTAGAAAAAGGTGAAAAAAATGCTTGAAAAGGCATGTGATGTTGTAATTCCCGTCTATAATGCAGCTTTAGAACTTGAAGAATGTATCAACTCATTATTACTTCATACTAACTTATCCAATAACAGAATTATTATTATAAATGATTGTAGCCCAGATCCACTAGTAAATAAATATTTGGGTACAATAAACCAAAGTGAACAAATCATAATTCTCCAGAATGATGAAAATCTTGGGTTCGTTGGTACGGTTAATAGAGGAATGTCATCCTCTACGAATGATATTGTTTTGTTGAATAGCGACACAATAGTAACAAAGAATTGGTTGGATAAAATAATTGAAGTTGCATACTCTGACCCATCTATAGCTACCGTCACCCCTCTCACAAATAATGGAAGCATATGCTCTATACCTCATTTCTTAGAAGATAACCCAATTCCTTTAGGTTACACTATAGACTCTTTTGCAGAATTTATTGAGAGGACCTCATTAAGAAAATATTTCGAGATTCCTACCGCAGTCGGGTTTTGTATGTTTATTAAGAGAAATGTAATTAGTGAAGTTGGTCTATTTGACCAAGAGAATTTTGGTAAAGGATACGGAGAAGAAAATGATTTTTGTTGTCGAGTTATCGAGCATGGATATAAGAATATATTAGATGATCACACTTTTATTTTTCATAAGGGTTCTATGTCTTTCCAGGGTGAGAAACTTGCACTTCTAAAAAAGAATTTAAAAACATTAAACAAAAAATATCCTTATTATGATAGAAATATACATGAATTTATAACTAGAAATCCTTTGAAAGTAATACATGAAAATATAAATTTGCGATTAAATTCTTATGTTGATTCTCATGAAACTAAGGGAAATTTATTATTTGTACTCCATAATTTCTTTGACGAAAGTTATACTCAACCCATTGGTGGGACGGAATATCATGTGAAGGATATAGTTGAGGGGCTTGATGACTTTTTTGCCTATGTATTAGTAACAAATGGGCATGAAATTGTATTGAAACAATATTTTAAAGGTAAAATGTTGTCTAAATATAATTTCCCGTTAGAGGAACCAATCACTCTACAGCATTTTCACCACAGGGAATATAGTGACATTGTCGAGAAGATAATTAATTCTTTCGAGATTAGTATTATTCATATACATCATTTAATTAGACATACGTTTGACGTTCCTTATATTGCTAGTAAATATGGAATCAAAACTATTTTCAGTCTTCATGATTATTATTTATTTTGCCCTAGAGTCAATCTTCTAGATGTTAATAATGAGTATTGTAAAGATGTGAGATCTCAAGATAAGTGTAGCTCTTGTCTTAGAGAAACATATGGATTTCATACTACCTTCATCAATAAATGGAAAGAAGAAGTAGAAAGCATGATGTCCCGTGTGGATTTATTCGTTACTCCTTCTGAATTCACAAAGACGATGTTTGAAGAAGAATTTAATTCAATTAAAGATAAACTAATAGCTATTGAGCATGGTATTTTGAGAGTGGAATTGAATAAAGTAGATCATGAATGCAATAGTAAGTCATGGAATATAGGGTTTCTTGGAGGATTATCACCAAATAAAGGCAGCGATTTAATTTATCAACTAGTTACTAAATTTCCAAAGAACAAGGTGAATTGGCATCTTATTGGAGGGTTAGGAGATCAAAAACTCAACTTGCTTAACCAGAACAATGTCCAAAAGCATGGACCCTATGCAAGAGAAAATTTAAGCGAGATAATTAAAAATATTAACTTAGATATAATATGTTTACTCTCTCCATGGCCAGAGACGTATTCGTACACACTTACGGAAGCTTGGAATCATGGAATTCCTGTTATAGTTACTCCCGTAGGTGCGCTTAAAGAAAGAGTTGAGAAGGCCGGCGGAGGATGGGTTGCTGATTCATTATCATTAGAAGATGTAATCAGTAAGTTGAACCAGGTTATTAATAATGAAACAGAGTACTTGGATATAAAGAATAGTATTAAAAGAACTAGAATAAAAACACAGTCTGAAATGATTGAACAATATCATCAATTATATGAAGGATATTCATCTCTTCAGTATGAAAGATACAATAATGGATTTGATAATCATAGTTTAATGGGCTCTCTTAAATATTATCATCCAATATCCGATTCATCCGAATCAATAGGTCAATACAATAATCATATTCAATCTTTAGAAGCTGAATTAATAGCCATGAAAGCAACGATTGGATGGAAGGTATTAACGATTTTGCGTACAAGGAATAGATTCGCTCTAAAACTAGGGAAAAAAGGTATATATATAATATTAAGATTGAAAAACAGTATGAAGAAAAGATAATTAATACTACCAGAAGAAATAGGTGTAACTAATGATATTTGGAGGAAATGAAAGACTATCAACCATAGAAGAATTGTATGACAAGAGAAACAACTCATTTGATGTAATTCGTTTCATTTTCTCCGTATTAGTTATATATTCTCACTCTTTTATTCTTTTTAGGGGACCTGGGAATGGTGGAGATATGTTTGAACTCATTACACAAAATCAATTATCTGGGGGATCTTTGGCAGTAAAAAGTTTTTTTATAGTTAGTGGTTTTTTGATCATGCAAAGTTTAGTAGGGAGCCAATCGTTAACCCATTATTTTAAAAATAGAGCACTCCGAATTTTTCCTGCTTTTTTTGTATCACTTTTCGTGATGTCTTTTATTGTTGGACCATTGATTACTAACCTTGAATGGGCTGATTATTTTTCTTCTAAGCCAAATAGTCCTTATTCTTTTGTTTTGAAAAATATATTGATGAATATTAATGGGTATGCTTGGACAATTCGTGATCTATTTAGCAATGTACCTTTTCCGAGTTCTGTTAATGGATCTCTATGGACCCTAAAACATGAGTTCGCAATGTATTTAATATTACCTATTTTGGGTTATTTCTTCTTTCTAAGATTTAAAAGTATTTTTATGCTAGCTACTGGTATCACTGTATTATTAAGTTTTTTGAATATAAAGAAGAACTATAATCCACTGAACTTGAAGGGAGATATTTACTGGGTATTAAGCAGTAGTGAATATAACTCCTTTATACAGCTTGCCCCATACTTTTTGGTGGGCTCCCTATTATATTTATATAAGAAAGAGATTTTCTTGAATTTCAAATTTTTTCTGCTCACCGTGATAATTGCTTTTTTGAGTGTAATCGCAGGGGTTATAAATTATACTTTAATATTTGTTTTACCTTACGCTTTAATATATGTAGCTGTGAATTTTAAATTTTCTAAATTCAGGAAGTACGGAGATTTCTCTTATGGAATGTATATATATGCATTTCCTATACAACAGCTTGTAGTTTATTTTTGGCATGATGATTTAAATATTACTACTTATTTTTTAGTGAATTTCTTATTAACATTTATAGTGTCTTTTCTATCTTGGCACTTAATTGAAAAAAGAGCATTGAATCTGAAGGTAGGGGGTATCAAGTTGAAAAATGAACTAGCAAAAATGTAAAATCACAGTTATAATACTATGCATCTTTTTTTCTGGTTCAAGAACTATATAATAATGTATTAATAATAATTAAAATATTTTCGATAATTATGCATCCAAAAGCGGAGAATTATGAAAATACGTTAGATTAAGCCATCTTTGAATTCTACATATTTATATTATTAAATGTCGAATATAATTATGGAGATATCTAAGGGAATATAGCAAAAGAAGTAGAATAGGAGCGGGGATTTATTTAACTTATGCTTTATATTTTTAGTTAGCTTTTTCGGCTTCTCACTTCTTAAACCGCTATTGGGCTTTTGCTTAGGATTCTATCTCCAAAAATTTTTGCGATGAAAACTAAAGGGTGCTAATAGAATGAATATTCAAGTCTTATTATCAACTTTTAATGGGCAGAGATATATTGTCGATCAAATTGAAAGTATTCTTTCACAAACTTATAAAAATGTGAAATTATTAATACGGGATGATGGTTCAAATGATAATACTGTTAAATATATTGAGAGGTATTTAGATAAATATCCAGAAAAAATATGCCTCATAAGAGGTTCCAATATTGGAGTTATTGAAAGTTTCCTACAACTTCTGAGAAATGCGGATAGTAATAGTTCATATTATGCTTTTTGTGATCAAGATGATGTATGGTTAGATCACAAGTTAGAATCTGCTATCAAAAAAATACGTGAGGCTGATGAAGGAAAACCTATATTAGTATTCTCACCTACCTACCTGACCGATTCTAATTTACAGAAAATTAAGATATGGCCAGGAAAGCTTGCTAAACCTGCATCTTTTTATAATGCTTTGATCGAGAATATAGCTGTTGGCACTACTATAACCATCAACAATTTAGCGAGAGAGTTACTTATTTCTAAACAGCCCACTATGAATAAACTTATTATGCATGATTGGTGGTCTTATTTATGTATCTCAGCGTTTGGTGAAGTTATATATGATGAAAAACCATCTGTTTTTTATCGACAACATCAAAATAATTTGATTGGTGGAAATAAAACATTAGTAGAAGTTGTATTCAGAAAGTTGAAAAGTTATAAAACAAACAAAGGAAGTAGATTATTGCATTATCAAGCATTAGAATTTCTTAAATGTTATGGGTTTGAACTGGAAGAGGAAAAAAAACGACAACTTAATTTATTTGTGGGCCCAAGAAAAACTTATATCTCACGTATTCATTATTTAAGAAGAAGTGAGTTATATAGACAAACGTTTCAAGAAAATTTACTGTTTAAAATTTTAATAATAATTGGTTATATCTAAAAGTTTAGGGGGATTAGAATGAAAGGCATAATCTTAGCAGGTGGTACAGGCTCGCGCCTCTTCCCCTTAACCAAAGTAACTAATAAACACCTTCTTCCCGTTGGTAAATATCCTATGATTTTTCACTCTGTCTTTAAGCTCAAACAAGCTGGGGTTAACGACATTCTCATCGTAACAGGGAAAGACCATATGGGTGACGTAGTTAATTTACTAGGTAGTGGTCGAGATATGGGCGTGTGTTTTACATATAAAGTTCAGGATGAAGCTGGAGGCATTGCCCAGGCACTTGATTTGGCTGAGCATTTTGTTGGTAAAGATCAAATGGTAGTTATCCTAGGGGATAATGTATTTGAAGATGATATCACTCCTTATGTTCATAACTTTCAAGAACAGAAGATTGGTGCCAAAATTCTAATTCAGGAAGTTCAAGATCCTAAGCGATTCGGAGTGCCTGAACTTCAAGGAGAACGGATTATCTCTATTGTGGAAAAACCAGAACAACCGAAATCTAATTATGCAGTAACGGGTATTTATATGTTTGATCATAAAGTATTTGATATCGTTAAAACCCTAAAGCCCTCTAATCGAGGTGAATTAGAAATCACTGATGTTAATAATGCATATATTAATCGTAATGAACTGTCATTTGATATTCTTCAAGGTTGGTGGACGGATGCAGGGACGCATTCCTCATTAGCGCGGGCTAATGAGTTATCACAGGGATTGAACTTTGGAGATGCATTCGGCAAATTAAAACTCTAAGCATAGGGAGGAACTCTATATTATGAAAGTCACTCCTCTTAAATTACAGGGTGCAAGTATACTGGAGCCAATCGTCCATGGAGATAATCGTGGCTATTTTATGGAAAGCTACAACGAACAAATCATGCACGGATTCGGTATAAATAACCACTTCATCCAAGACAACCAATCTCTTTCCGCAGAAGTTGGAGTACTTCGTGGCCTGCACTATCAGTTAAATCCCAAAGCTCAAACCAAATTAATTCGAGTACTGTCCGGTGTTATCTATGATGTTATTGTTGATATCCGTCGTAATTCGCCAACATTCGGTCAATGGGTTGGTGTTATTTTAAGCGAGTACAATAAACGACAGTTGCTTGTACCAAAAGGTTTCGCCCACGGATTCTGCACCTTAGTTCCAAACACACAAGTGTTGTATAAAGTGGACGAATATTATTCCCCTGAGAATGATCGCGGCATATTATGGAATGATCCAGCTTTAGCTATAGATTGGCCGGTTTCGACACCGATCCTTTCAGATAAAGATCAGCGTCATCCATTATTAAAGGATGCTGAACTGAACTTTGACGTATAGCAGAAGGTAATACCATTTATTGATTAAAAAGGTGGGCGTACAAATGAAACTGTTAGTTACCGGCGGAGCCGGCTTTATAGGCAGCAACTTTGTAATATACATGCTGCAGCAGCATCCGAAATACCAAATTGTTAACGTAGATGCGTTGACCTATGCAGGGAATTTAGAGAACCTGAAATCAATTGAAGACAATCCTAATTATTCTTTCGTAAAGGCTGACATAACCGATGTACAGGCGATGGATGCACTGTTCAGCCAAGGAATTGATGTAGTGGTCAACTTTGCGGCTGAATCTCATGTGGACCGGAGTATTTTAGAGCCAGAAGTGTTTGTGAAGACGAATGTGCTAGGTACGCAAGTCCTGTTGGATGCGTCGAAGAAGTATAGTGTAACAAAGTTTGTTCAAGTATCTACGGATGAGGTATATGGATCACTGGGAGCTACGGGTTTATTTACGGAAGAGACCCCACTAACTCCGAACAGTCCGTATTCTGCTAGTAAAGCGGGTGGGGATTTACTCGTACGTGCATACCATGAAACTTTTGGGCTGCCGGTTAATATCACTCGCTGCTCTAACAATTACGGTCCATACCAATTTCCTGAAAAGTTGATTCCCCTTATGATTTCCCGTGCTCTGGCGGATCAGGCCTTGCCGGTGTATGGCGATGGGATGAACATTCGGGATTGGTTATATGTTGAGGATCACTGCAGCGCTATTGACCTTGTTATTCATGAGGGTGTGAATGGTGAAGTCTATAATATCGGTGGTAACAATGAACGGACCAATGTGCATATCGTGAACACTGTTCTACAGGAACTGGGCAAACCGGATTCACTAATTACTTATGTCCAAGATCGTCCTGGTCATGATCGCCGTTACGGCATAGATCCAACCAAAATGACAACCAAGTTAGGTTGGAAACCGAAACACACCTTCGAGACAGGTATAAAAGAGACGATACAATGGTATCTGAATAATAAAGAATGGTGGACTCGCATTCAATCGGGCGAATACCAGAAATACGCTGAGCTGCAGTATGGTAGTCGTCTAGGGGACTCCTTATAATGCCAAAGATGAAGGTACTCGTTACAGGTTCAGCCGGACAGTTAGGGCAGGATGTTGTTTTACTTCTGCAACAGGAAGGCTATGAGGTGCTTGGCTGCGATCGTCAAGAGATGGATATAACCAATCTGGATCAGTGCGTAGACATTATTGGTAGATTTGCTCCTGACGCTGTTATTCATTGCGCTGCCCATACAGCGGTAGATGCGGCCGAAAACGACATAGATGCGGCGTATCTAATTAATGCTACAGGAACTCGGAACGTCGCGCTTGCTGCCGAAAAGGTAGGATCTAAGCTGGTTTATATCAGCACAGATTATGTTTTTGATGGGATGGGAACTGAAGCCTACCATGAGTATGATAACACCGATCCGAAGAGCATATACGGTAAGTCAAAACGGGCCGGGGAGATATTGGCACAAAGCCTATCATCCAGGTATTTTATCGTCCGCACCTCTTGGGTGTACGGCAAGTATGGCAACAATTTCGTAAAGACTATGCTGAAGCTTGGTCAGGAAAAACCACTGCTTCAAGTCGTAGATGACCAAAAAGGCTCGCCGACCTACACAGTAGATTTAGCACATTTCCTATTAGAGCTTATTCAAACCGAAAAATACGGTGTTTACCACGCTTCCAACAGCGGAGCCTGTACTTGGTACGAGTTTACGGGTGCTATTTTTGAAGAGGCGCAAGATATCCTTGATTTGAACTTCACAGCCAAGCTTGAGCCATGTGATACAGAGCAGTTTCCTCGCCCTGCTCCACGTCCGCGCAACTCAGTAATGGAGCATTTGTCCATTCGGACGAACGGATTTCAGGATATTCGCCATTGGCGAGAAGGTTTAAGGGATTTTTTGTTAGAGCTAAAAGATTAAAACTTAATCTGAACTCTCGAATCGTGAATAACGGTACGGGAGTTTTTTTCTCTTTTCTGTATAATAGAGCTATAAGCTGTGTTCTGTTATTGAAACTATGAATTCGAGGAATATATATGAAAAACAAAACCGTTAGTATACATATTGTCACCTATAACAGTGCAGAGGACATCATAGAATGCCTAGTTGCAGTGTTAGAGCAGGACTACCCGATAGAGCAAGTCGTAGTTGTTGATAATGCTTCTTCGGATGGATGTGCGGAGAAAGTAAAAGTTTTCTTTAATAGCAACAACTCTGGTTCCAAAGGAACCCATCTTGTCCTCATCCAAAACCAAATCAACACCGGCTTCGCCCCTGCCCACAACCAGGCCATTTCCGTTACAAATACGGACTATATTCTAGTGCTTAACCCAGACTTAACTATTAATCCTGACTATGTGTCTAGGCTTGTAGATCGCATGGAGGCTGACCCACAAATAGGCAGTGCAACAGGAAAGCTTTTACTGAAGGCAGATCATCAAATCGTAGACAGCACAGGACTGAGAATGAACAGATCTCGTAGGGCCTTTGATCGTGGAGCTGGAGAGCCCTCTGATCACTGGAGAGAGTCAGGTCCAGTATTCGGCGTATCTGGGGCAGCGGCAATGTACTCCCGGCGTATGATTAACGATATCAGTGTCGAGGGAGAGTTTTTTGACGGTGATTTCTTTGCCTATAAAGAGGACGTGGACGTGGCTTGGCGAGCGCAATTGCTAGGATGGCAGGGATTTTTTGATGGGGAAGCCGTGGGATACCATGAGCGTGGATGGAAAGCGTCAGGTCGAGATAGTAAGCCTATGTTCATTCGTCGAATTTCATATATTAATAGATATAAGATGATATATAAAAACGAGCAGCTGCGAACTTTATTCATGACGTTAATCATATCAATACCTTATGAAATGGCTGCCCACGGCTATATGTTGCTCAAGGAACCGGGATTAATCAAAGCGTGGAAATCATTTTTTGCGCAAAGTCCTGCACTTAAGAGAAAACGGAAATATATACAAGCTAGGGCAGCGGGAAAAAATCAATAAATAACAGTATCTCATCCTCACATAATGGTTGACATCTGGTAATCTCCCCCTGAAAAGGTCACTCCTCTCAGGGGGAGATTGTGTTATAATTATTGTCGATAGATTACTATTTTGTCAGGAGAGTAATGCATTGAATGTAGATGTCAGTATAATTATCGTCAATTACAACACATGCCGCCTGACGATGGATTGCCTAAGGTCGGTTTATGAATCGGATACGAATTACTCCTATGAGATTGTTTTAATAGATAATAATTCTCGAGATGAATCGGTAGAGATGATCAGCACAGAGTATCCAGGTGTTATATTGATTGCGAATGAAGAAAATACCGGATTTGCCCGTGCCAATAATCAGGGAATAGAGATTGTCTCTGGACGTTATGTGCTGCTGCTGAATTCAGATACGGTAGTGCGGAAGGATACACTTGAGACGATGGTTGCCTTAATGGACGGAAGGCCGGATCTCGGGGCTTCTGGTTGTAAAATTATTTTGCCGGACGGGTCGCTGGACAAAGCGTGTAAAAGAGGTTTTCCTACACCGGCGGCTTCCTTTTATTATGCTTTTGGATTCAGCAGGCTTTTCCCGGATCGTCCGAGGTTCAATGGCTACCAGTTGGGTTATCTGGATCCTGATCTGGATTACCCCGTAGATTGTCTGGTGGGTGCGTTCATGCTGCTCCGGCGGGAGACGATCGAGCAAGTAGGTGGGCTGGACGAGAATTTCTTCATGTACGGTGAGGATTTGGATTGGTGCTTCCGCATTAAAGAAGCCGGCTGGGGCATTTATTATTATCCGCAGACGACCATAATTCATTTGAAGGGCGGCAGTGCCAGACGCAGACCGTTCAAGATCGTTTACGAATTCCACAGAGCAATGATTTTATTTCATAGGAAGCATTATAGTAAGCAGTACAACAGTATGATTAATGGAGCAGTATATGCAGGAGTTGGAGTAAAGTTTGCGATCTCCCTTTTGCGAAATGCATTAACCTTTCCAAGACAGGTACCTCTTCCGTCACAGAGCCTTTCTACTATCGGGCAAGCCGATTCCCGGAATGAATCAAACACAGAGGTGAGATTATGATTCGCCGTAATCAAAGGTTCTTAACACAGATTTATATGGTCGCAGACTTTCTGGTCATTCAGATGTCCTTTCTGGCAGCCTGGTGGCTCAAGTTCAAAAGCGGTTGGATGCATTTTGTGAATCCGCTGCCCGTAGAGTCTTACGCCTATTGGAGTCTTATATATGGTGGCATTTCAGTGATGATTGGTATTGTCCTGTCCCTTTATTTACCTAAGCGCAAGAAACGTTTTGTTGATGAATTTTTAAAGATCTTTCAAGTGCACATTATGTCTATCTTTTTCCTGCTCGGTCTGATGTTTTTTGTAAAAGAAATAGACATTTCCCGGGCTTACCTAGCCCTTTATATGGGATTCTTACTGCTGTCGATTATGTTATATCGATATGTGGTGAAGACGATGCTCAAATCCTTGCGTGAAAAAGGCTTCAACCGCCAATATGTTCTAATTCTTGGTGCAGGTACACTCGGTAAAAGATTCTATAATAATCTGGAACAGTATCCGGAATTGGGATATGAAGCCATAGGTTTTCTGGATGATTACCTTACTTGGGACGGGATTGAAGAACATCGTTATAAGCCAATTCTGGGAACGGTCGATCAGTTGTCCGGGATGCTTGAGATGCTGCCTGTGGATGAGGTGATATTAGCTCTTCCGCTGGATGCCCATTCCAAATACCCATCTATTATTGCCGCTTGTGAAAAGGCTGGGGTACGTACACTAATTATTCCCGATTTCTTTGATTATCTGCCAGCTAGACCCTACTTTGATAACTTTGCAGGTATGCCTATGATTAATGTGCGTGATATTCCACTGGATATGGCTGGTAATAAAATGGCGAAGCGATTATTTGATATTATATTCTCTTTATTCGCCATTATCATGATGTCTCCGGTGATGTTATTTGTTGCTTTGGGTGTGCGTTTGACCTCGGCAGGAGCGGTTATTTTTAAGCAGGAGCGAGTCGGCTTGAATCGACGCTCGTTCATGATGTATAAATTCCGCTCTATGAAGATGCAGCAGGATGGCGAAGAGGATACAGGCTGGTCAACACCGGAGGACCCACGCAGAACTCGATTTGGCACCTTTATTCGCAAGACTAGTCTAGATGAGCTGCCACAGTTCTTTAATGTCTTGATGGGGCAAATGAGCGTCGTAGGGCCCCGGCCGGAGCGTCCCTTCTATGTTCAGCAGTTCCGCGGTGAAATTCCCAAGTATATGGTTAAGCATCATGTTCGTCCTGGTATTACAGGCTGGGCTCAGAGCAATGGGTTGCGCGGTGACACCTCTATTGAAGACCGGATTAAGCATGACATTTTCTATATTGAGAATTGGTCGCTGCTGTTCGATATTCGTATTATCTTCAAAACGATCCGTAATGGGTTTAAGAATAATAACGCCTATTAAGGATCAAAACCAAAAAAAGTGGTTGACCGTTTGTGAAACAAACCGCTACGGGTTCGGAGGGTTCTTGCGATCGCTGTTAAAGCCTGATTTCTTGATTGTAAAATGATTTATAGGTTGAAAATCGGGCTTTAAAGGCGAACACTGCCGTTTCTCCAGAATCCCTCCGACCCTCCGCTCTGTTCGCTCGTAAAGTCAACCTCTGATTTTAAGATTGAGCCCTTATTAATTCTTTATCGTACATGGTGGCCTGACTTTGGTTAAAAGATCCCCGTTTTGCCTTCGGCAGAACGGGGTATTGTTTTGTTAACTAACTTAGAAAAGGAAACCACACACTATGAATGAGAAAAGACTAATTCCATCCCTCATTATTGCAGCATCACTTGTGGTATTGCTAATGATTACATTCGGAAATCAGGAGGAGGTTTCCGGAACTGACTTCCCGGAATATCGTATAGTAGCGCATGCTATGGGCGGTATTAACGAACTGCCATATACCAATACCTTTGAAGCGTTTATAGCTAATTATGAGCAGGGCACTCGTCTATTTGAAACCGATTTACTGTTGACGGGTGACGGGAAGCTGGTCGCGCGTCATGAGTGGACTACCCATATGAGTGAGATGCTCGGACAGTTGGAGATTCTACCTGCAAATAAACAAGGAGTTGTCCTGAATTATCGTGAATTCATGAATACTCCGATACAAGGAATGTATTCTCCTTTGGACTGGGAGATGATCCTTGATCTGCTGCAGCACTACCCCGATGCTTATATTGTGACAGATACGAAGGAAGCGGACCCGGTTCTGATGATCAAGGAGTTTGAAATTTTGACGGAGGCAGCCAGCCGTCGGGATCCAGCATTGCTGGAGCGTATCATTCCGCAGATTTACAGCCGTTCTATGCTGGCGCAGATCCATGAGATCCACCCTTTTTCTCATGTTATATATACTCTTTATGAATCCCAGGACAGCGATCAAGAGGTGATTGATTTTGTGAAGGATAGCGGAGTGGATGTAACCATGCCGGAAAACAGGGTCACCAGAAAATTTGTGAAGGCGCTTAAAAATTCAGGAGCACGGGTATATGTTCATACCATTAATGACGTTCAGCAAATACAGAAGTTGTCCCGGATGGGTGTGGATGGATTTTACACTGATTTTGTAGCTGAGAATGATTTGAATCCTATTCATAGATAGTGGGAAAAATGCGAAAAAATGTTCGCATTTTTTTCTGTCTGCAAATTGACAGGTATGCAATGCTAGCATAGACTAGATCTATATCTTTTGCGTGGCAGAAGACGTTTTGTCCAAATATAAAAATCTATGTGTTCCACATTATAAATTATCCTTCTATTTTGGCTCAAAACTAAAATCAGTTCTTGACAGGTGACGAGAAAGACAGAAATCCATTACGCCCAATAGAGGGGTTTTCTCCCTCTATTTCTGCACTCGCCACCCCGTTTGGGCAATTAGAGGGAATTTCGCCCGCTAATTTTGAAGATATACCTTTTTGGGACGGTATGGAAAAGAATATAGGGGTATTTTCCCTTTAATCTCATATTCATGGCGTTTCGGTCGGTATTAGCGGGCATTTTCCCCTCTAATTCACCGAAGGACTGGTCCGCAACCCGGATTCGCTACCTGTAAGACGTAGTTGCCCCAAACCCGGTGAAACATCAGGCGAAGTTAAATCGAAATCGTTCCCGGCCACAGTGACGTAAACGGAAAATCAAGCACTCATTTCGAGAAAGAGCCTCTATTTTTACGAGAAACGTCTGTCGTCCCATAAAGACGATGAAGTCGTTTCTTCTTATGCCTATATGAATATTAAGGATGGAAAAGAATGCAATCAATTCAACAAATGATCAAGCCTTGGCGGCATGTATTCAAGCTGGATCCTGATCGGCTAATTAGCGACGAAGATCTCCAGTCCGTCTGCTTGTCGGGCAGCGATGCCATCTTAATAGGAGGCTCTACAGGAGTAACCTATGAGAATACCGTGGATCTTCTAACCAGAGTACGGCGGTATAAGCTTCCTTGTGCTCTTGAGGTTTCTCATTTGGAAGCTGTTGTGCCGGGGTTTGATTTGTATATGATTCCTATGGTGCTTAATTCACCGGAACCGGCTTGGATACTCGGCCACCATCGACAGGCTATTGAACGGTACGGGAGTTTCATTCCATGGGAAAGGCTGCTTACAGAAGGTTATATTGTGCTGAATGATGACTCATCCGTGGCGCGTCTGACAAGTGCGGAGACTGAACTTACCGCAGAAGCAGCCGCAGCTTACGCACAAATAGCCGATAAGCTAATGAAGCTGCCGATTGTTTACCTGGAGTATAGCGGCAGGTTTGGAGATATGGATACGGTGCAGACTGTCCGAGAGAATGTGGAATACAGTCAGCTCTTCTATGGCGGCGGCATAACCGGTGAAGCTGAAGCAACGCAGGCTGCAGCCCTTTGCGACACCGTTGTTGTTGGCAATATCATCTACCGTGATATACAGCAGGCACTGCGTACTGTGGCGGCTGTCAAGATGACGAAACCTCTCACTTATTTATAGTAGTTTTATGAAGAGCACTTAGTGGATTGAACTTAAAAAATTGACAAAAAGGTTGGAAGTAACGGAGGGGAATTTTGGGACTGGAAGAGCGGTAGCGTCCGCCTTTGTATCCGGATTTCAGCCGCTAAAAGCGGTACAAATCAAGAAATCTGGAGACAACAGCGGCTGGAAGTACAACATTCACCGTAGTTACGCCCCAAATTAAAGTGGATAAATGTTAAGTTCAACTTATATAGTGGATTAATTTACAACTGGAAAGGAGCATGTCCTACATGCAACCTGTTAACATACAAGAAGCCGTTAGTCGTCTGAATCCCCCTCAGCGGCAGGCGGTAGAAATCACCGAGAATCCTCTGCTGATTATGGCTGGAGCGGGCAGCGGCAAGACACGGGTACTTACACATCGCATAGCTTCGTTGATTGCCACCCGCAAGGCTCCGCCTTGGGCGATTTTAGCCATAACGTTTACCAATAAAGCCGCAAGAGAAATGCAGGAACGGGTATCCAAATTGGTTGGACCCGAGGGCCGGGATATTTGGGTATCTACGTTTCACTCCATGTGCGTACGTATTTTGCGGAAGGATATCGAACGTATCGGCTTTACCTCCAACTTTTCCATCCTGGATTCTACAGATCAATTGTCCGTTGTTCGCAATTGTATGAAGGAACTGAACATCGACACCAAAAAGTTCGAGCCGAAGGCCGTACAAGCTGTAATCAGCGCATCCAAAAATGAACTCATCACCCCTGCTCAGTATGAGCAAAAGGTCGGAGATTACTTTGAAGGCCTTATCGCTAAGGTTTATAAAATGTATCAAAGACGCCTGAAGAGTAACAACTCGCTCGATTTTGACGACCTCATTATGAAGACCATAGAATTGTTCCAAGAAGTCCCGGAGGTACTGGATTTCTATCAAAAGAAGTTCAAGTATATCCATGTGGATGAGTATCAGGATACGAACCGGGCTCAGTATATGCTGTGCAAGATGCTGGCGGATAATCACCACCGTATCTGTGTGGTAGGAGATAGCGATCAATCGATATACCGTTGGCGCGGTGCGGATATCACCAATATTCTTAACTTTGAAGAAGACTATCCAGAAGCTAAGGTTATTCTGTTGGAACAGAATTATCGCTCTACCTCCAACATATTGAATGCCGCTAACGGAGTGATCGCTCTGAATACCGGACGTAAGCCCAAGAAGCTATGGACGGATGCGGATGAGGGGCCGAAGATCAAGGTGTACCGTGCAGACTCCGAGCATGATGAAGGGTATTTTGTAACCGGGGAAATCAGCAAAAATGTGAAAGAGGGCAGTGCTTACCAAAATCATGCCATTCTTTACCGAACCAATGCCCAATCACGGGTAATTGAGGAAATCCTGATTAAATCTGATATTCCTTATCAAATTGTGGGCGGCATTAAGTTCTACGACCGTAAAGAAATTAAAGATTTGCTAGCGTACTTACGCCTGCTGTCCAACCCTGATGATGATATTAGCTTAACCCGGATTATCAATGTTCCGAAGCGCGGTCTGGGCGACACCACAGTAGGTAAGCTGGCAGCAGCTGCGGGAGAGCGTGGAATCTCTATCTTCCGTGTTTTACAAACCGTGGATGATCTCGGTTTTGCCGGACGGACTCGTAACATGCTGGTTGAATTTTACGATATGATTGAAGCCCTGCACCGGATGGTAGAATTCCTGTCCGTGACGGAGCTGACGGAAAAAATTCTTGAGATGTCCCAGTACCGTCTGGAACTGCAAAATGAGAATACACTCGAATCCCGCTCACGGCTGGAGAATATCGATGAGTTCCTATCGGTGACCATGGAGTTTGAGAAAAATAATGAAGACAAATCACTGGTTTCCTTCCTTACCGATCTGGCCCTCATTGCGGATATTGATAGCGTGAATGATGAGGAAGAACGCAGTGATGCCGTTGTGCTTATGACGATGCACAGCGCGAAGGGACTGGAGTTCCCGACTGTATTTATTGTCGGCATGGAGGAAGGAGTATTTCCTCACAGCCGGGCCTTTCAGGATAATGACGAGCTGGAAGAGGAACGTCGTCTTGCTTATGTAGGGATTACCCGAGCCGAGAAGCAGCTGTTCCTCTCTTGTGCACGGATGCGTACACTGTTCGGACGAACAACGGCAAATGCGCCATCCCGCTTCCTGGAAGAGATCCCGGAAGAACTGAAAGAAGACACGGTCATGAACTCCGATCGCTTCCGGCGTGGAGGAACTGAAGTGGGCGGCGCCTATGGCGGACGTGGCTTTGGAGGTGGAAGCCGTGGCAACTTTGGCGGAGGGAACACTTCTACGGCCACACGAAACGGAGCAGGTTCCACTGGAGGGACCGGACCTCTTGCAGCAGGCCAGAACCGCGTGGTTGTTACCACTGGAGGACCTCAGCGTACTACGGGAACCGGAGCTACTGCATCATCCGGTGGTTTTAATGCGGGTGATAAGGTGTCTCACGGCAAGTGGGGCATCGGGACGGTGGTATCTGTCAAAGGAAGCGGCAACGATACGGAGCTGCAGATTGCTTTCCCCGCACCGGTTGGCATAAAGCGACTGCTAGCTGGGTTTGCACCGATTACCAAAGTGGAATAGCGGCTAATGGGGTTAACTGCCTCACTTTTGGAACACGATAAGGATAGGAATATATGGACGGAGGGTGTCCCTGAATGGACCAGATGCACACTTGGGTGGCTGAATTAAATAAATATAATTATCACTATTACACATTAGATACGCCGCTGGTTAGTGATAAAGAATACGACGCTATATATGATAAGCTTGTTGCCCTAGAGGCGGAGACGGGCACAGTCTTACCGGATTCTCCTACGCAACGGGTCGGAGGCGAATTACTCAAAGGCTTCACCCCACACCGTCATCTGGCTCCGCTCTGGAGTCTGGATAAAGCACAGAATATCGAGCAGCTTCGGAGCTGGAATGTCCGTGTGCATCGACTCGTGAATGAATATAATACTAGAAACCCTGAAAATCCACTGCCCGATCCATGTTATGCAGTAGAGCTGAAATATGACGGCTTGACCCTAAATTTGACCTATCGGGACGGTGTTCTTGTCCAGGCGGCGACCCGGGGTAACGGTGTCACAGGTGAAGGAATCCTAGCCCAAGTGAAAACGATCAAATCTGTTCCGCTGACGATTCCGTTTGAAGACGGTGTGATTGAAGTGCAGGGGGAGGGAATTATGAACCTGTCTGTTTTGGCAGATTATAATACCCGAGCGGCTGAACCGCTTAAAAATGCGCGTAATGGCGCCGCCGGTGCGCTCCGCAACCTTAATCCAAAGACAACAGCAAGCCGCCGGCTCAACGCGTTCTTCTATAATATAGGGTATGCGGATGGCGTGGAGTTCGCCGATCATCAGGAAATGATGGATTTTCTGCGGAACAACCGGTTTAAGGTGAATCCCTATCTTACGTATTACAGTAATTTTGACGATGTTACCGAGCAGCTCGCGGAGATCGAGGAAAGCCGTTCCGGTTTGGATTATCTTATTGACGGGGCAGTTATCAAGATTACGGATTTCCGTACAAGAGAAGCTCTGGGTTACACGGATAAGTTCCCTCGCTGGGCGGTAGCCTATAAGTTCGAAGCGGAAGAAACGACAACTATATTAGAGTCTGTCAGCTGGAATGTAGGACGAACGGGTAAAGTTACTCCGCTTGCACGAGTGGAGGCAGTAGAACTTGCCGGAGTTACGGTACAGAACTGCACACTGAACAATGTCGGGGATATTGAGCGTAAGAACTTAAAGCACGCATTGGGTACACGCGTCTTCATTCGGCGTTCCAATGATGTAATCCCTGAAATCCTTGGCAAGGTAACGGAAGAGAGTGATGGCGGAGAAATCATTTTCCCAGAGAATTGTCCGTCCTGCGGATTCCCGTTGGAGATGCGCGGTGCACACCTCTTTTGCAATAATAAGCTGGATTGTAAGCCGCAAATTATCAGCCGAATTACGCATTTTGCTTCACGGGATGCCATGGATATTGAGACCTTCAGCGAGAAGACGGCTGGACAGCTTCATGAAGAACTTAATGTGCGTGAACCGGCTGATCTCTATGAGCTAACCTTTGAGCAGTTGTTGAAGCTGGATCGCTTCGGCGACAAGAAAGCCAGCAACTTGATTCAGGCGCTGGAAGACAGCAAAGGCCGCGACCTTGCTTCATTTCTCTATGCTCTAGGTATTCCGAATACCGGGAAAGCAACGACTAAGATGTTGGCGGAGCATTTCCGTGACCTTACTGCTGTAATGGAGGCTAGTGCCGAAGAACTCACTGGATTACCGGATATCGGGGGTATTGTTGCGGAGAGTATCGTTAGCTATTTCAAAGATCCTTTTGTGGTCACAGCGATCAACCGTATGCTGGCACTCGGAGTAGAGGCTAAGGCCCCGGAAGCTCCGCGTCCGGTAAGTACAAATTCCTTTTTTAGCGGGAAGACTGTAGTCCTTACGGGTACATTGCACAAGCTCACACGCGATGAGGCAGCTGAACGTCTGGAAGCATTGGGTGCAAAAGTGAGCGGAAGTGTCTCCAAGAAAACGGATCTTGTGATCGCCGGAGAGAAGGCGGGAAGCAAGTTGGCTAAAGCACAGCAACTGGGCATTCAAGTTATTGAGGATGAAGATGAGCTGCTCCGCCTGCTGGAAAGTTAGAGAACAAGAAGCGAAACAATTTCATATCCCCATACAACGTCCCGGTTCACTTTCGTTTAGCAGCGAATAGAGCCGGGACGTTTTGCGTTTTGAAAATTTAATACAAACAACGGCTTGTTTTGATCATTCGTTAACCTTTGAGAGGTAAGCTTGATTAGATCTCGACAATAAGGAAAGGGGAATGAAATTGAATACATTCATGAAAAGTATGATTGTTGGCGGAATTGCTGTAGCCGTTGTATCAAGTACTACCCTTGTGGGAGCAGCACAGAATCCGAAAAAGGAAGTAATTCCTGCTAAGGCTACATCCAAGAACCTTATCGTTCTGATCGGCGATGGTATGGGTGCCGCTCAAGTCTCCGCCGCACGCTACTACCAGCAGTATACGAAGGGAATCAGTCACCTTAATATTGACCCTTACTATGTAGGGCAAGCCACTACATATGCGGATCGTGGTGAGGACGGAGGCAAAATTGTTTCAGGAATTGTTACGGATTCCGCTTCTGCGGGGACGGCTTTTGCAACAGGTCATAAAACATACAACGCGGGGATCAGCGTCTCTAACGAAGATGTATCGAAACCCTTTGCTTCTATAATAGAAGCGGCTGAGGTTAACGGCAAAGCCACAGGACTGGTTACAACAGCCCGGATCACCCATGCAACCCCTGCCGTCTATGCTTCCCATGTCCGCAGTCGTGATAATGAGTCTGCTATTGCCTCTCAATATCTCGATAGTGGTGTCGATGTCCTGTTGGGCGGAGGCAAGCAGTTTTTTGTAACGAAAGAGGAGAAGGGTAAACGGACGGATAAAAACATCCTAGCGGACTTCCAAGCCAAGGGTTATACCCTGGTTGAGAATACGGCCAGTCTGAACGCTCTTCCATCCCAAACTACCAAAGTACTCGGTTTATTCGGCAACTCCCACGTAGCTTATGTTCCTGATCGTACTGCTGAGATTCCAAGCTTGGCTGCAATGACCTCCAAAGCGCTGAACATCCTCTCGACAGATAAAGACGGCTTCGTGATGATGATCGAGGGTGGCCGTATCGACCATTCCGGACATGCTAACGATTTGCCGACACTGGTACAGGAAGTACTGGATTTCGATGCCGCATTCAAAACAGCGATTGAATATGCCAAAAAAGATGGCAACACATCCGTTGTCGTCACCGCAGACCATGAAACGGGCGGACTCTCCCTATCCCGAGATAATATTTATGAGATCAATATCGACCTTTGGGATAAACAAAAGCACTCTTCCGAAAGTTTAGCAGCTGCACTGGAAGCCGCGAAGACACCAGAGGAAATCCGCAGTATCGTAACTGCAAATACTTGGATTACTGATTTATCGGATGAAGAGGTTAAGCAAATTATGGCGGGTGACGGCTCCTCTTATAAACGTGAGGGGGCATACAATGCTGTAATTTCGAAGCGTCTGCTGGTGGGTTGGTCCGGTCATGGACATTCGGCGGTTGATGTAGGTGTGTGGGCATACGGCCCAATAGCGGATAAGATCAAAGGCCAAATAGACAACACACAAATTGCCACTGTTGGAGCAAGTATTATTGGAGTTGACCTCGCCAAAAGTTCTAAAGAGCTGCAATCAAAATATTTATTTCCTAAATTTAAAGTCAATCGCGAGAATGTAGTGCTTTACCCTGCTGAAGCATTAGTAACTGCATTAGGCGGTACCTTCAAGGGAGACACCTCTGCAGTCAACCTTTTGGTAGGGAAAAACACTGTCACTGTAAACTTGACTGCGCAAACTGCTGCCTTTAATGGTGCGGCTGCTTCCTACACCGTAGACATCGATAATGGCAAATTGTATTTACCGCTTGTTGCATTTAGCCAATTGACGGGCAAAACGCTGCTTTGGGATGCGTTGTCCGAACGGATTATATTGCGATAGGGGGAAATGTTTTGCTGCAAATTCGCAGTCTAGAGAAAGAGTTTAGAGTCGACGGCCGCACCGTCCCGATTCTGAATATTCCCGAATGGTCCATCGCCAAGGGTGAGAAGGTAGCGATCACGGGACCCAGCGGCTCCGGCAAGAGCACTTTGCTTCACTTGATCAGCGGGATCCTGCGGCCGGATAGGGGAGAAATTTATATAAATGAAACTCCCCTGCATAAGCTGAAAGAGGCGGAGCTGGATAAACTTCGAGCTTCCCAAATCGGTTATGTACTGCAGGATTTCCATCTTATACCCTCACTTACCGTAGAAGAAAATGTAGAAATTGCCCTGAAGTGGCGTTTGTCGGCTAAGCAAAAAAAGGATTTGATCGGGGGTTGGTTAGAGAAGGTGGGGCTGCAGAATCGCAGCACCCACCTTCCTTCCCAGTTATCCCGTGGTCAGCAGCAGCGCGTAGCCATTGTACGCGCTCTTGTTAATGATCCGCCACTTGTATTAGCAGATGAGCCTACCGGGAGCTTGGATTGGGAAACGGCGGATGAAATCTCGGAGCTTTTATTGAATTTAAGTGCTGCGGAAACGAAGACCTTAATCGTTGTAACCCATGATTTGAATATGGCGCGGCGGTTTCCTGTCTGTCTTGATATTTACGATGTGAATCGTATTCGAGGGTCTAAGCAGGAGGCGAGCATGGCATGAGTCTTTTTAAATTTACGCTCCGTAATGTTCTGCACCGGCGGTTTTTATCCTTGCTCACTATCAGCGCAGTTGCGGTTACCGTTGCTTTTATCTTATTGGTGTCACTGGCCCAAGACAGCGTGGAGCAGGGAGCGGAAAAGGGTTACGGTCCGTTCGATCTTGTCATCGGCGCCGAGGGGAGTGAAACCCAGCTTGTCTTGAACGCGTTCTATCATATCGGAGCTCCCACAGGTAATATTCCGCTGACTGTTCTGGAGCAAGCCAAGGCGGATGAAGGGGTGGATAAGGCCTACGCTATGACTACTGGCGATAACTATAATGGATTTCCGGTAGTTGGCATAGATCCCGAATACTTCTTAACTCGGTATGGTGACCGACACCTTGAGCAGGGCTCTATTTTTCGAAATACGGGTGAAGCTTTAGTCGGATCTTATGTAGCAACATCGCTAGGTCTTCAGGTTGGAGATACCTTCACCGGAGCGCACGGTCTTGTACAGGAGGAGCATGAAGATGAACACGAAGATGAACATGGAAGCTTCACATACACCATTGTTGGCATTCTGCCTCATCTGAACACTCCTGATGACCGGGCCATTTTTACGACAGTAGACTATGCTTGGGCTGTACATGGCTTGGAGGATAAGAACAAAGAGATAACTGCTATATTGGTGAAGCCTGGTAGTCTGCTTGGGGCACATGATTTAAAAGAAACTTTAGACGGGTCCAATGGAGTCCAAGCCGCTTACACCAGTAAGGCTGTATCCGATGTTGTAAATGCTGTGGATCAAGGCTCGCGTCTGGTTGGTGTGCTGACCTCTTTGTGTGTCGTTTTAGCTGCAATTTCTATTGTTTTGTCCTTGATTGCTGCGGTAGGCGAGCGAACCAAGGATGCAGGTTTATTGCGTCTTTTGGGTAAATCTAAAGGTTATGTGTGGATAACGTTGACCGGCGAGGGTTTGTTGATTACGACAACCGGACTGGTAATAGGTCTATTGCTAGGACATCTGGGAGCTTATATATTGAAAGATATTGTATTTGCTCAAGCGGGGATTCAAATCGATCCGTTTCATTTGTCGGATAATCACCTGAGGATAGTGATAGGAACCTTGTTGATTGGACTGATGTCCTCTGTAGGACCCGCATTCAGAATGTACCGGCTTAGCCCTTTAGCTCTTTTTAAATCTTAGGAGGGTTGTTCTTTTGAAAATAAGGGGAATAAGGCTGAGTCTTTGGGTAGCGGCAGTGGCTATCCTGCTCCTTCTTCAGGGATGCGGACAGGATAAGCAGGCCCCAAATGAAGGGGAATCCTTCGCAGCGGCTAGTGAGCTTACTGAAAATGAAGTTCATGCCACAATCAAGTCAGTATCACCGC
This sequence comes from Paenibacillus wynnii, assembly GCF_000757885.1. NCBI lineage: Bacteria > Bacillati > Bacillota > Bacilli > Caryophanales > Paenibacillaceae > Paenibacillus > Paenibacillus wynnii. The sequence goes on from NZ_JQCR01000002.1 coordinate 2,679,287, forward strand.
AGACTTTAGCAACGGCTACGCACGAAGCTCCGAGCGATGAGAAAGCCATACAGGATAAGGTTAAAGTGGCGAGTCCAACCTCTTCACCGCAGCCTTCTTCGGTTCCTGAGGTGATTTCAGTACCTTCGACAAAACCTACGGCTGCGCCTATAACTGCACCATCAGCTGCACCATCAGTTGCACCGACATTGACACCAAAGAGATCAACGGTTGCGCAGACTTCACTGACTTCACCTACTGTAAAGCCCACATCGTCCTCTGAACCGAAAGCTAGCCCAGTAGGCACCGTGAAACCAAATATACAGGGTATAACAGGAGTCGGATGGTCGGAGTTCTTTGACGGTGAAGATCAGACCCGGCCTTCAGAACGCTTCTGGGATCTCCATGGCAGTGAAGTTACCATAAAAGGCTTTATGGGAGAGGTACTCTCCTTTGATAAACATTGGTTCCTGCTCATTCCGGAGCCGGGTGCTGAGTGTCCCTTTGATAATGGTGACGAAACGTATTGGAATAAGATTATGATCGTATTTGTTCCTGAAGACGTTAAGCTGAGATATAAATCAGGTCCCTTACAGATTACTGGACGTTTGGATGTGGGGATCAAAATCGATGATTCTGGATATAAGACGATGTTCCGCCTTTATGATGCCTCCTTCAAAGAAATCGAATAGAGATAGCAAAAAAGCCTCCCGCTGATGAACTCAGTTGGGAGCTTTTTGTTGTCCTTAGACACATCAGATTTTTTTGGCACCAGGCAACCAAGCATCGATATCATAACCCCGCTGTTCCCAATAGCCGATATGATCCCCCTCAATTAGTTCGATCCTATTCAGCCATTTTACAGACTTATAAGCATACATTTTTGGGACTACCAGACGAACAGGGCCCCCAAGCTGATTTGAAATCGGCATCCCGTCATGCATCACAGCAACCATGATATCCGCCATACGTGCTTGCTCCATGGTTAGGGAATCTGTGTAAACCCCGTCACCGGAATAGAGCTTCACAGTTGCAGCCGTTTTCTGAACACCAGCCATATCCAATAGTGCAGTGAGAGGGATGCCTTCCCAAGTATTTTTATAGACAGACCAGCCGGTAACACAGTGAAAATCACTGACCTGTACTTCACGCTTCAACTGAACGAATTGCTCCCAATTCCAGCTCAGCTTCTTATCCACTAGACCATCCACAGTAAAAGACCAATTGTCATTATTAAAAGAAGGGATGTCTGTAACCGTATATACGCGATAATGTCCGTCCGCTCCCCCACCAATCGGGGGTGAAGACTGCGGTAGAGGTACGGGTTCGGGGAGCAGTGTGTTCGCATTATCTGCCACATAGTCTTCCAAGCTTGGCGGTTTGAAGGATTGACCCACCCAACGTGTAAATGTAGGTCCCAAGGTTAATGCCATACCTGCCCCCACGGCAACTTTGATGAAACCCCGACGCGTATAAAAAGGTTGCGGATGGGAAGGGGGGAGGGTGTCACGACCAACTAACTTTCCTGTATTCTCTTCCAGATCACTATCAGGAACAATGGATCTTTTTTGCGGTTCCTTGAGCCATTTCGTCCGGGTGATGGAGTGGTAGATGATCAACGGAAGTCCGATCCAAGTCAGTAGGTCATGGATGAAAAGTGCTGCATTCGCTGCCCGGGGTCCAGCCATTTTGAACTGCCACAGTACTAAGCCTGACAAGATCCACCCTATAAGCAACCCCAGGACAACAAGTACATTGGCTTTTTGCGAGGTACGTCCTTTAAGGCGTTTCCAATGCTTAGCAGCGAGCAGCAAATAATAAATAACAGGAAGCAGTAACACTAGTCCGATTACGATGTGCCCCCACTTCAGCCACACACGGCCTTCCCCGAGTAATTCCCGCCAGAACCCGCCAAGCAGCATTAGACCGCTAAGAGCCAAGAACAGAACCAGCCAGGCATTCCATGCATGAATGGAGAGCAGTTTCTTCCCGTAACCCTTGCGAATACGAGCTAACCCTTTTTTCACCGGGATGTCCTCCTTCAGTATGTTCGAGTCGATTGTTCAACTTTTAACTAATTGTACCGCAAAAACTGTTCCATGAATAATGTTGCTGAACGTGACCACAGTCATTGATTTTTAGCAAAGAGAAAGGCATCATTATAAAGTTCTAAATGAAGTTTAAACTGAAACAGTAGGGATGGGGAACAATCGATGAAACAAGAAGTGCAATGGAAACCATCGCGTTTTAACGCGCGAACAACAGTGGATGACGGGGGACTCATGCTGTACAACAGCTATACGGGTGCCATCGCGGCGTTTTCGCCGGAGGAGAGCAGCAGAGTTATTGAATTGCTTTCCGGACCGGATGACCCTGTTCCTGATGGGGATTGCACTTTACACGAGGATCTCCTGGAGCACGGGTTTTTAGTTAGTCAGGATACGGATGAACTGCGGCGGGCGTTATATTTGCATCAGTCGATGCACCGTCAAGACAGCATGCACCTTGTGCTTCTAGCTACAGAGGCGTGTAATTTCCGCTGTAATTATTGTTATGAATATTTCCCGAGAGGAACGATGAAGAGTACGGTAACATCGGGACTCGAAAAATATATAGCCTCTCAAGTATCCACCTTAAACCGTCTGACGATTAGCTGGCATGGCGGCGAACCTCTTTTGGCTCCGCAAGTGATAGAGAGGCTGTCGCAATCTTTCATCGAATCCTGTGATCGTAATGGAGTCGTTTATGGGGCAGAAATATCCACTAACGGATACTTTCTGGATCGTGAAATGTTCGACAAGCTATTGGACTGGCGTGTAGAACGTTTTATGGTTACTTTGGACGGGGATGCGGAAGTACACAACCAGCGTCGCGCATTGACCGGCGGTGGAGATACTTATCAGCGGATAGTAGACAATCTGGTTTCCTTAAAAGCAGTGGATCGACCTTTTGAAATTAACCTGCGCGTGAACTTCGATAACAGCAACCTTGAGGCTGTAACTGAGTTTATTCCTGTTCTAAAAGATCTTTTCGGTGATGACCCGCGTTTCAAAGTCTACTTCCGTCCCGTGGGATGTATGGGCGGCGAGAACGATCTGAACCTTTCCGTATGTGATGATATCACCAAGGATACGAAGATTTGGGAGTTCAACGAGCAGGCGATTGCTCAAGGATTAACCGTAAGTTCTTTTATATCTGATATTCTTCTGCCTACAGGAGCTGTATGTTATGCGGCTAAACCGAACTCGTTGATTGTGGATTCAGACGGCCAGTTGTACAAGTGCTCCGTAGCCATTGACCAGGAGAATAACCAGCTTGGAAGTATTAATGAAGACGGAACTCTAGATCTTGATCTAGATAAAATGGCCCTGTGGACCACCTCAGGTGAAGAGACCGACAGCAACTGTCAATCGTGCTTCTTCCGTCCTTCTTGTCAGGGCAATCATTGCCCGTTGTACCGTATGCGCACGGGAAACCGCCCTTGTTCTTATGAGAAACGGCAGATCAAGCAGACACTTCGGACCATTTGGCTGCAAGGTAAAGCTGAGGAGCAAGCTTCTAATGTGTAAAGGTTAAGGAATGAAGCTCCTAGGCAAGAGCCTCATATGAGGGCTTTTAAGGAGGTGAAATAAATGAAAGTTATTCGTCCTGCAGTTCAACCAACTGCGATTACTACTGGCCGTGTCTCCAAATCGGTTCCAGGCAGCCTCAGCTAATTCGTCTATGTAGACCGTGACGAGACTGACCCCAAGGAGCTAAGGCGCATACCGAAGGACAACTTTTACTCGTACAGGGATGTTATACAAAGTAACGGAGAGCAATTATATTCGTAACACAAAGCAGGGAGTAATCCTAACAGTACGAGGGCATGGTAAACAGGTATTTTGGGGGGGCTTCCCGGTGCCTGTTTTATTGTGTTTTTCTTTTAAGTGTAGAAAGTGCAACTATTAACGAATACTTACCGCGCGTCGGTTGTTTAGATGTAGTTTATGCAGTTATTTGTCTGGTTTTTGGTGAGTATAGGTGTTTTTTTAATTTATAGTTGTACTGAATACACTTATCGCACGTGGAGTTGGTCATATGCTCCAAATAGGTGTAGAAAGTGCAACTAAAGTAGGCTCATCCTTCCCTGCATAGGAGAAGTGATGAGCCTTTTCTTTTGTAGATTGAAGTACGTTATCCCCTAATCATTAATCGGCAGCCCATTCCTCCAGCTTATCGTCATCTGGCAGCAGCAGGGCTAATAACCCCAATAGCGGCAGGAAACCGCAGGCAACAAACACCTTCGTAATCCCTATATAATCGATAAGATTGCCGATGACCAAAGATCCGATGCCCCCTAGCCCAAATGCGAGTCCGGTAATCAGACCCGAGATGGTACCGATATTCCCTGGATACAGCATTTGTGCATATATGACTGTAACCGAGAAGCTGGACAGTAGGACAAAGCCGCCGATCAATAACAGGACACCAGCCCAGAACTGGTTAACAAAAGGCAACACCAATGCAAACGGAACGGTTCCTACCATTGACATAAGGATTAGATTCCGACGTCCGAATCGGTCTGCCAGCGGCCCGCCGAAGAAGGTACCCACAGCCCCAGCAGCCAGATACATGAAGATATACACTTGAGCATTATCTAGAGACATTTTGTAATTATCCATTAAGTAGAACGCATAGTAACTACCGATAGAAGCTCCGTACCAAGATCGAACGAATACCAGAAAAACAAGAATGATCGTTGCATTCAAAATACTTTTGCTACGGGCGGGATCGATTTTACGGACAGATGATTTCTTGCGGAAGGTATAACCGTCTTTAAGCATATCTCGGTACCAGCGGGCTACGTAAGTCTGAACCGCTACCCCGGCTGCTGCGACTATGGTGAAACTTAACGCTCCCATTTGCCCGAAGGGGATGAATATCCACTTAGTCAGCATCGGCCCCAATGATTGACCTGCATTTCCACCTACCTGAAATATGGATTGAGACAGTCCCTTGCGCAGACCGGCAGCCATGTGAGCGACACGCATGCCTTCCGGATGAAATGTAGCCGAACCCACTCCAATGAGCATTACAGAGATTAGGACGAGTGTATAATTGCCGGCATAAGCTAAAAGCATTACTCCCGCGAACGTGCAGCACATTCCTAACGGAAGCAGAATCGGTCGAGGCTTGCGGTCTGCGGCATACCCAATAACAGGTTGGATCACGGATGATGTCATATTAAGGGCGAAGGAGATCCAGCCTACTTGAGCGAAGGATAGCAGCATGTTTTCTTTTAGAATCGGGAAGATCGCCGGAATGACAGCTTGAATGGAATCATTGAATAAATGAACAAAGCTAACGGCCAGTAAAATACGGTATATCGTTGCCTGCTGCAAATTACGGGACTCTGTATCCTCAACCCCTTTCGGGGAAGCAATGGGTGTTGAGTTATTTTTCATTTTAGCTCCTTCTCGTACTATATAATGAGTCTATGAATGTATGAACTTTCAATAACCCTATTTTAGCCACTTGTGATGCATTATGGAAACCTAAATGTATAGTTATTATGGAAACTGGGTCGGTAAGATTTATTTATCAAAAAAGGGTTGCAAAGATTCAATCCGCATGGTATATTATTTCTTGTGCTTATGAGGCATCGTTGATGTGAAGCAAACGCGATGAAGAAATAAGTTGACGAAATACAATGAAATATGTTATACTATGATTCCTGTGCATGAGAGAAATAACTCGATTGCAGAGACAAGTTCTTTGAAAACTGAACAAATGGAACGCGTTAATTTTTAATAGATTCATTTAATGAATCGTCAGTTTCAAAATGAGCAATCGCTCTTTCTAAATACAATTTGGAGAGTTTGATCCTGGCTCAGGACGAACGCTGGCGGCATGCCTAATACATGCAAGTCGAGCGGAGTGATTTTGAAAGCTTGCTTTCAAAATCATTTAGCGGCGGACGGGTGAGTAACACGTAGGCAACCTGCCCCTTAGACTGGGATAACTACCGGAAACGGTAGCTAATACCGGATAATTTCTTTCCTCACCTGAGGAGAGAATGAAAGACGGAGTAATCTGTCACTGAGGGATGGGCCTGCGGCGCATTAGCTAGTTGGTGAGGTAACGGCTCACCAAGGCGACGATGCGTAGCCGACCTGAGAGGGTGAACGGCCACACTGGGACTGAGACACGGCCCAGACTCCTACGGGAGGCAGCAGTAGGGAATCTTCCGCAATGGGCGAAAGCCTGACGGAGCAATGCCGCGTGAGTGATGAAGGTTTTCGGATCGTAAAGCTCTGTTGCCAGGGAAGAACGTCCGGTAGAGTAACTGCTATCGGAGTGACGGTACCTGAGAAGAAAGCCCCGGCTAACTACGTGCCAGCAGCCGCGGTAATACGTAGGGGGCAAGCGTTGTCCGGAATTATTGGGCGTAAAGCGCGCGCAGGCGGCTATTTAAGTCTGGTGTTTAAACCTTGGGCTCAACCTGAGGTCGCACTGGAAACTGGGTGGCTTGAGTACAGAAGAGGAAAGTGGAATTCCACGTGTAGCGGTGAAATGCGTAGATATGTGGAGGAACACCAGTGGCGAAGGCGACTTTCTGGGCTGTAACTGACGCTGAGGCGCGAAAGCGTGGGGAGCAAACAGGATTAGATACCCTGGTAGTCCACGCCGTAAACGATGAGTGCTAGGTGTTAGGGGTTTCGATACCCTTGGTGCCGAAGTTAACACATTAAGCACTCCGCCTGGGGAGTACGGTCGCAAGACTGAAACTCAAAGGAATTGACGGGGACCCGCACAAGCAGTGGAGTATGTGGTTTAATTCGAAGCAACGCGAAGAACCTTACCAGGTCTTGACATCCCGATGTAAGCATTAGAGATAGTGCCCCTCTTCGGAGCATCGGAGACAGGTGGTGCATGGTTGTCGTCAGCTCGTGTCGTGAGATGTTGGGTTAAGTCCCGCAACGAGCGCAACCCTTATGCTTAGTTGCCAGCACATTATGGTGGGCACTCTAAGCAGACTGCCGGTGACAAACCGGAGGAAGGTGGGGATGACGTCAAATCATCATGCCCCTTATGACCTGGGCTACACACGTACTACAATGGCCGGTACAACGGGCTGCGAAATCGCAAGGTGGAGCGAATCCCAACAAAGCCGGTCTCAGTTCGGATTGCAGGCTGCAACTCGCCTGCATGAAGTCGGAATTGCTAGTAATCGCGGATCAGCATGCCGCGGTGAATACGTTCCCGGGTCTTGTACACACCGCCCGTCACACCACGAGAGTTTACAACACCCGAAGTCGGTGGGGTAACCCGCAAGGGAGCCAGCCGCCGAAGGTGGGGTAGATGATTGGGGTGAAGTCGTAACAAGGTAGCCGTATCGGAAGGTGCGGCTGGATCACCTCCTTTCTATGGAGAATCGTTTCCTGTAACGGAAACATTCGAACAGAAGCGTAAGCTTCTAAAAAACGCGTATCCATTTGTTCAGTTTTGATGGAATTTGAGGGGCCATAGCTCAGCTGGGAGAGCGCCTGCCTTGCAAGCAGGAGGTCAGCGGTTCGATCCCGCTTGGCTCCACCAATAAACCATCTATTTTGTATGTCTAAAATAACTAAAAATGCAAGAAACCGTCTGTAATTTTAACGGTAATATTCGTTAAGATTTAACAGAAACTTGATCCTTGAAAACTGGATACCGAAACGAATTTGCGTTTTAGAACATCTTATTACTGTAATTTGTGCAAACAAGTGAAGTGAAATTATGGCTTAGCGGAGATTTTCGATTGTGTAAACAAACGAAACATCAAAGCGTTGGTTAAGCTAATAAGAGCACACGGAGGATGCCTAGGCGCCAGGAGCCGACGAAGGACGTGGCGAACAACGAAACTGCCTCGGGGAGCTGTAAGCAAGCTTTGATCCGGGGGTGTCCGAATGGGGAAACCCAGCTGTGGTAATTCGCAGTTACTCATACCTGAATACATAGGGTATGTAGAGGCAGACCAGGGGAACTGAAACATCTAAGTACCCTGAGGAAGAGAAAACAATAGTGATTCCGTCAGTAGCGGCGAGCGAACGCGGAACAGCCTAAACCAAGGGGCTTGCCCCTTGGGGTTGTGGGACGTCTCACATGGAGTTACAAAGGAATACAGTAGATGAAGAGGTCTGGAAAGGCCCGCGATAGAGGTAAAAGCCCTGTAATCTAAACTGTGTTCTCTCCGAGACGGATCCCGAGTAGTGCGGGGCACGTGAAACCCCGTATGAATCCAGCAGGACCATCTGCTAAGGCTAAATACTACCTGGCGACCGATAGTGAAACAGTACCGTGAGGGAAAGGTGAAAAGCACCCCGGAAGGGGAGTGAAATAGAACCTGAAACCGTGTGCTTACAAAAAGTCAGAGCCCTATCTATGGGTGATGGCGTGCCTTTTGTAGAATGAACCGGCGAGTTACGTTTAACATGCAAGGTTAAGTCGAGAAGACGGAGCCGCAGCGAAAGCGAGTCTGAATAGGGCGATTTGAGTATGTGGACGTAGACCCGAAACCGTGTGATCTACCCCTGTCCAGGGTGAAGGTGCGGTAACACGCACTGGAGGCCCGAACCCACGCATGTTGAAAAATGCGGGGATGAGGTGGGGGTAGCGGAGAAATTCCAATCGAACTCGGAGATAGCTGGTTCTCCCCGAAATAGCTTTAGGGCTAGCCTCGGTATTAGAGTAGTGGAGGTAGAGCACTGATTGGTTGCGGGGCCCGCAAGGGTTACCAAGATCAGTCAAACTCCGAATGCCATATACTTATTGCCGGGAGTCAGACAGTGAGTGCTAAGATCCATTGTCGAAAGGGAAACAGCCCAGACCATCAGCTAAGGTCCCCAAGTGTGTGTTAAGTGGGAAAGGATGTGGAGTTGCACAGACAACCAGGATGTTGGCTTAGAAGCAGCCACCATTGAAAGAGTGCGTAATAGCTCACTGGTCGAGTGACTCTGCGCCGAAAATGTAACGGGGCTAAACACACCACCGAAGCTATGGCTAGATACTAAGTATCTGGGGTAGGGGAGCGTTGTATATACGTTGAAGGTATACCGTGAGGAGTGCTGGAGCGTATACAAGTGAGAATGCCGGTATGAGTAACGAAAAGATCAGTGAGAATCTGATCCGCCGAAAGCCCAAGGTTTCCTGAGGAAGGCTCGTCCGCTCAGGGTAAGTCGGGACCTAAGGCGAGGCCGAAAGGCGTAGTCGAAGGACAACAGTTTGAAATTACTGTACCACCGTAATCCGCTATGAGCGATGGGGTGACGCAGGAGGGTAGTGACGCGGACTGATGGAAGTGTCCGTCTAAGCAGTGAGGCTAATGTGTAGGCAAATCCGCACATTATTAGGCCAGGCTGTGATGGGGAGCGAAAATTGTAGTAGCGAAGGTCATGATCTCACACTGCCAAGAAAAGCCTCTAGCCAGGAGAAGGTGCCCGTACCGCAAACCGACACAGGTAGGCGAGAAGAGAATTCTAAGGCGCGCGGAAGAACTCTCGTTAAGGAACTCGGCAAAATGACCCCGTAACTTCGGGAGAAGGGGTGCCCCGGTAGTGTGAATAGCACGAGGGGGCCGCAGTGAAAAGGCCCAAGCGACTGTTTAGCAAAAACACAGGTCTGTGCGAAGCCGCAAGGCGAAGTATACGGGCTGACGCCTGCCCGGTGCTGGAAGGTTAAGGGGAGCGGTTAGGAGCAATCCGAAGCTGTGAACCGAAGCCCCAGTAAACGGCGGCCGTAACTATAACGGTCCTAAGGTAGCGAAATTCCTTGTCAGGTAAATTCTGACCCGCACGAATGGCGTAACGACTTGGGCGCTGTCTCAACGAGAGATCCGGTGAAATTTTAATACCTGTGAAGATGCAGGTTACCCGCGACAAGACGGAAAGACCCCATGGAGCTTTACTGCAGCTTGATATTGAATTTGGGTACGATCTGTACAGGATAGGTGGGAGCCAGAGAAGTAGGAGCGCAAGCTTCTGCAGAGGCGACGTTGGGATACCACCCTGATCGTATCTAGGTTCTAACCTAGTGCCCTAATCGGGTACGGGGACCGTGTCAGGCGGGCAGTTTGACTGGGGCGGTCGCCTCCTAAAGAGTAACGGAGGCGTTCCAAGGTTCCCTCAGAATGGTTGGAAATCATTCGAAGAGTGCAAAGGCATAAGGGAGCTTGACTGCGAGACCTACAAGTCGAGCAGGGACGAAAGTCGGACTTAGTGATCCGGTGGTACCGCATGGAAGGGCCATCGCTCAACGGATAAAAGCTACCCTGGGGATAACAGGCTTATCTCCCCCAAGAGTCCACATCGACGGGGAGGTTTGGCACCTCGATGTCGGCTCATCGCATCCTGGGGCTGAAGTAGGTCCCAAGGGTTGGGCTGTTCGCCCATTAAAGCGGTACGCGAGCTGGGTTCAGAACGTCGTGAGACAGTTCGGTCCCTATCTGTCGTGGGCGCAGGAAATTTGAGAGGAGCTGTCCTTAGTACGAGAGGACCGGGATGGACGTACCGCTGGTGCATCAGTTGTTCCGCCAGGAGCATGGCTGAGTAGCTACGTACGGACGGGATAAGCGCTGAAAGCATCTAAGCGTGAAGCCCCCCTCAAGATGAGATTTCCCAATTAGTAAGACCCCTTGAAGACGACGAGGTAGATAGGTTGGAGGTGGAAGTGCAGCAATGCATGGAGCTGACCAATACTAATCGGTCGAGGGCTTATCCAAATATCTAAACGCAGATTTGTTTCGGATTCAGTTTTCAGGCGATCAAGCCTGAGCAAGATGTCGACCTTTATGGTTTGATATTTTCTCGCAGCGATTTCGAGAAGCGCAAGCTTCGAAAAATCATGTTTGGTGGCGATAGCGGAGGGGTTCCACGCGTACCCATCCCGAACACGACCGTTAAGACCTCCAGCGCCGATGGTACTTGGACCGAAGGGTCCTGGGAGAGTAGGACGTTGCCAAGCACATGAGACCACTGTTGATTCATTCAACAGTGGTTTTTGTGTTTTCTTTTTACCTGTGGAAATGCTGTGGATAAATTGCAGAAAAACACAGAAAACTTACAAACATGTGGATACATCTTTTAATCGACCCAAAACGCCAAATATGTGGGTATAGCAGGGTTCTGCGGGTATTTTTTTATGAAAAACACAAGTAATCCACGGATCAATGTGTATAGGTGAATGGGGTTGTGGATACATTCTTCTAAGATGTTGATAATTCGTCTGGCGGGTGTTCTTTACGCCGATTAATTTGAAACTTAAAACAGAGCCTGTTGATAACTTTTTCTATGAATAACTGGATGGTTTGATCTTTTGCACAAGTGGCCTTGCGCATCTGGATCTGCATCCATAGAATAAGAATAAATACATATTAATGAGGTGACATTTTTGAAGATCAGGCAGTTGCTTCCCGAGGAATTTGAATCCAGTATCAGGTTGTCTGAGTATGCTTTTCAGTACACTCTTTCAGAGAAGGCTAGAGAAAAGGCGCAGAAAAGATTCAAACCCGAGCGGGTATGGGGTATTTTTAATGAGGGAGAGCTAAGTGCTAAGTTGACATTACTGCCTCTGCAAGTATTCGTACAAGGGAGAGTCATTCCAATGGGTGGTATTGCAGGTGTGGCGACCTGGCCCGAGAACCGTAGACAAGGTCTTGTGGCTAAGTTGCTTACGCATGCGCTTGAAAAGATGAATGATTCTGGACAACTGTTATCCTTCTTACATCCGTTCTACGTACCCTTCTATCGTAAGTTTGGTTGGGAAATCTACTGTGAATATAAGAAATACACTATTCCTGTTGCAAAATTTCCGCTGAAGACCGAGATTGAAGGCAAAGTAAAGCGTGATGTGAATGATATTAATGTAATGAGTATTTTATATACTGAATTTGCCTCCAAGTATAACGGGACATTGGACCGTAGCCAGGACTGGTGGGAGAATGCAATTGTGAATGAGGAAGGCCATGATGCGGTTTTTTACTCAACGTTAGGTAAGCCAGAAGGTTATGTGCTGTATAAAATAGAGAACAAAGAGCTGATTATTGATGAGTTCATCTATTTAAATGAGCAAGCCCGCCGAGGATTGTGGAGCTTTCTATGCAATCATGACTCCATGATTTCTCAGGCTTTGCTGAAGTTGGTTCCGGCTGACGATTGCCTTCCCTACTTACTTCCTGATCCGCGCATTCCTCAAGAGAATTTTCCTTACTTTATGGCGAGAATTGTGAATGCTAAAGCATTTGTGGAAGGATATTCTTTTGCTGAAGGAGTTCAGGGTAAGGCTACACTTTGTATTAAGGATGATTATGCTCCGTGGAATGCCGGATTGTGGGAGTGGAATGTGTCAGGTGAAGGTCAATCGTCCCTGGTGCGTTCTGAGGGTGATTCTTCCCAAGCGGATTTGATCTGTGATATTGGAGCATTTACGGTTCTTTTGCTTGGCTATAAACGCCCAGAGGAGATGTACCGTTTTGGAGCTTTGACGGGTGACCCTTCTGCGGTATCCTGGTTGGAAAAGGCTGTTCCGCGGGCACAAACCGCTTTATTGGACTATTTTTAAATAGATAGGGTGTCATTTCATTGTTCAAAATGAAAAAATAAGAGGCATCCTCTTGGCATTCCCAGAGAATATGCTATAATATTAAATAAGTCAAAGAAAGTCAAAGTCAACGGAGTCAACAACTGGACAATAAGGAAATGCTAATAACCTAATTAATACCCACTGAGTATGTGAAGTACCGTGAAGTGGTCACACTAAGAAGGTCGAATGCACAAATATCAAGGAATGATTTCAGTTCATACGGTTAATTAGTAGCCTGGATTCGAAATTTTACTCTTTGGTTAAGCTTCCTTATAGGTTCTCGCCTTACAGGCGGTTGGTCGGTTGGACTCTAAGCTTATAACACTGGAGGATGAGTGATGCGTAATATCTCCGATATTATCGAACAATATCTGAAGAATATTTTGCATGAAAGTCCTGAAGGTACGGTGGAAATCCAGCGTAATGATCTGGCGGACCAGTTCTCCTGCGTACCGTCACAGATCAATTATGTTATTAGTACGCGCTTCACTTTGGAAAAAGGCTACCTGGTGCAGAGTAAACGCGGCGGCGGTGGTTATATTCGGATACAACGCTTTGAGCTTCCTCAGAATGTGGCGTTGTATGCGCATCTTAATCACACGATAGGCAGTGAAATTGACCAAAGTGCTGCAGAGGGGCTGATTTATCAGCTGGAGGAAGCCTGTTTTCTAAGCGAACGGGAAGCGTGTCTCTTACGTGCCGCCGTTTCCCGGGATTGCCTGACCATCAAGCTTCCGTACCGGGATGAGGTTCGTGCCAAACTTATGAAGGCGATGATCATTTCGTTATTGGGTAAATAATTGTCAATCTAAGGGAGGGACTCCGCCGTTATGCTCTGTCAGGAATGCGGTGTCAAGCAAGCAACACTCCACTTCACCAAAATTGTGAATGGGGAGAAAACAGAATTTCATATTTGTGAGAGCTGTGCTCGAGAAAAGGGTGAATTAATTCCAGGAACCCCGGGAGGCTTTTCCATCCACAGTCTGCTGTCGGGATTGCTCGACCTGGAAGGCCCGGGCAAAGAAAAGTCAGCCGCATCCAAGATTGCACAAACGCAAGCCTGCGTGGAATGTGGTATGACTTATTCCCAGTTCAGTAAACTGGGGCGCTTCGGTTGCAGCTCCTGTTATAAATATTTTAACAGTGGTTTGGATCCTCTCTTCAAGAGGGTACACGGAAGCACCTTGCATGTCGGAAAAATCCCCAAACGAGCCGGTGCACAAATTGTGGTAAGGCGGCAGATTGAGGAAATGAAGCAGGAACTCGGAATAAGTATTTTGCAGGAAGAGTTCGAGAAGGCTGCCGAGCTTCGGGACCACATACGCCGACTTGAAAAAGAAATTGCACAAGAGTAAAGTCTTTGATATATAGGGAGGACACGATATGCCAAGTCTTCGGTTCACCGAACAAGCACTCAGCGACTTTATGCGCAGTGGCGGCGGAAGCCATTCCGAGATTGTCATTAGCAGCCGTGTTCGGATCGCCCGCAATTTGCAGCACATTCCTTTTCCACTGCTGGCTTCATTAAAGCAATCAGAAGAGGTACTGGAGCAGCTTACTCCCGTATTTGGCGGAGAAGAGGCGACGGAATACGGTTCTTTTCAGTTGGTGAAACTTGTTGATTTAGAGGATCTGGATAAAAAGGTATTGGTGGAGAAGCATCTCATCAGCCCTAGTCTGGTCAATGAATCAAAGGGTGGGGCCGTCATGCTGAATGAAGATGAGTCCGTCAGTATTATGATTAACGAAGAGGACCATCTTCGCATACAATGTTTGTTTCCGGGCTTTCAGGTTCAAGAGGCCTGGGAACGTGCAACAGCTATCGACGATATTTTTGAAGAAACTGTTAATTATGCTTTTGATGATAAAAGAGGTTATCTAACCAGTTGTCCCACGAATGTAGGAACAGGACTTAGGGCTTCGGTTATGATGCATCTACCTGCTTTGGTAATGAGCCACCAGATCAATCGTATCCTGTCTGCGGTTAACCAAGTGGGCTTAACGGTAAGAGGGATTTACGGAGAGGGCAGTGAGGCGGTCGGGAATATTTTTCAGATTTCCAACCAGATCACACTGGGCCAGTCCGAAATCGAAATTATAGACAATCTTCAAAGTGTAGTTATGCAAATTATAGAACATGAACGAAATGCACGTGAACGTCTGCTTGCCGATTCCGCGCTGCGAATAACTGATCGAGTAATGCGCTCCTACGGTATTTTATCGTATGCAGCTGTACTTGAGCTCAAGGAATCGGCACAGCGATTGTCTGATATACGGTTAGGAGTTGACCTGGGTATACTTCAAGGCCCTTCAGTTTCAATAATGAATGAGCTGAACGTGAAGACGCAGCCAGGATTTCTGGAGAAGATGTTCGGCGATGAAATGAGCACTACCGAAAGAGATATGTACCGGGCGAAGCTGCTCAGGGAAACTTTGGGAACCAAAAATTAATTATAGATATTTATTATTCATGGAGGTGCAGGAGATATGATGTTTGGAAGATTTACGGAACGGGCACAAAAGGTGCTGGCGCTGGCGCAGGAAGAAGCCGTACGTTTGGGACATAACAATATCGGCACAGAACATATTTTGCTCGGTTTAATTCGTGAAGGAGACGGCATTGCTGCAAAGGCATTGATTGGTCTGGGTCTTGGTCTTGAAAAAATTCAAGATGAAGTAGAGCAATTGATCGGCAGAGGCCAGGAACAACCTACGAACATTGCTTATACTCCACGTGCCAAAAAAGTTATTGAGCTGTCCATGGACGAAGCCCGCAAGTTGGGACATACGTATGTAGGTACAGAGCATATTTTACTCGGACTTATCCGTGAAGGAGAAGGCGTAGCTGCCCGCGTTCTGAATAACCTTGGAATCAGCTTGAATAAAGCCCGTCAACAGGTTCTGCAGCTTCTGGGCAGTAACGATTCCGTATCTAGCCACAGTGGGGCGCCTGTCAACGTTAGCACACCAACGCTGGATGGTCTGGCGAGAGATCTAACGGCTTATGCCAAAGAGGGCCATCTAGACCCTGTTATAGGCCGCAGCAAGGAAATTGAACGTGTTATTCAGGTCCTCAGCCGACGTACCAAGAATAACCCAGTGTTAATTGGCGAACCTGGTGTTGGTAAAACAGCTATTGCTGAAGGATTGGCGCAAAAGATTGTTAATAACGAAATACCGGAAACACTGCGTGATAAACGTGTCATGACGCTGGATATGGGTTCAGTGGTGGCAGGTACGAAATACCGCGGTGAATTTGAAGACCGTCTCAAGAAAATTATGGATGAAATCCGTCAAGCGGGCAACATTGTACTCTTTATTGACGAGCTGCATACCCTAATCGGTGCTGGTGGCGCAGAAGGTGCAATTGATGCCTCCAATATCCTTAAGCCAGCTTTGGCTCGTGGAGAATTGCAATGCATAGGCGCGACAACTTTGGATGAATACCGTAAATATATCGAAAAAGATGCTGCATTGGAACGTCGCTTCCAACCGATTCGTGTCGATCAGCCTTCACCAGAGGAAGCGGTACAAATACTGTTCGGATTGCGTGACCGTTACGAAGCCCATCACCGGGTTAAAATTACAGATGAAGCTATTGTGCAAGCTGTGAAGCTGTCCGATCGTTATATCCCAGATCGTTTTCTGCCGGATAAAGCGATTGATTTGATCGATGAAGCGGGCTCCAAGGTAAGACTGAACTCCTATACGATTCCACCGAATCTTAAGGAATTGGAAATGCGTCTGGATGATATCCGCAAGGAGAAGGACTCTGCTGTACAAAGCCAGGAGTTCGAGAAAGCAGCTGCCCTTCGTGATACGGAACAAAAAATCCGTGAAGAGCTGGATACCACTAAGAACCAATGGAAAGAAAAACAAGGTCGTACGGATTCCGAAGTGACACCGGAAGATATCGCACAGATCGTGGCTAGTTGGACGGGCATTCCAGTAAGCCAGTTGAAGGAAGAAGAGACGGACCGCCTGCTTAATATGGAGTCTTTGCTGCATCAACGTGTTATTGGTCAAGATGAAGCTGTCAAAGCAGTAAGCCGGGCACTTCGCCGAGCACGTGCAGGACTTAAGGATCCGAAACGTCCTATGGGTTCCTTTATCTTCCTCGGACCTACAGGTGTTGGTAAAACTGAATTGGCTCGCGCACTCGCAGAGGCCATGTTCGGTGATGAGAATGCCGTTATTCGTATCGATATGTCAGAATACATGGAGAAACACTCTACCTCACGTCTGGTTGGAGCGCCTCCAGGGTATGTTGGATATGAAGAAGGCGGACAGTTAACTGAGAAAGTTCGTCGTAAACCTTACTCCGTTGTACTGCTCGATGAAATTGAGAAGGCTCACCCGGAAGTATTTAATATTCTCCTGCAAGTACTTGAGGACGGTCGTCTGACCGATTCCAAGGGACGGGTTGTTGATTTCCGGAATACACTCATCATCCTAACCTCTAACGTGGGAGCGCAAGCTATCCGCAAAAACTCGACACTTGGCTTTACGGCAGTACAAGATGCGGGCGCGGATTACGGTAACATGAAGGGCAAAGTAATGGAAGAACTGAAGAAGAGCTTCCGTCCCGAATTCCTTAACCGTATCGATGAGATTATCGTCTTCCACTCCTTGGATGAGAAACATATTGCCGAAATCGTTACTCTTATGTCTGAAGAGCTGCGCAAGCGTCTGAAGGAATTTGATGTTGACTTCTATCTCACGGATCAAGCAAAGGCCTTCCTCGCCAAAGAAGGTTATGATCCTGCTTTTGGTGCCCGGCCTCTACGCCGCGCTATTCAGAAGCACATTGAGGATAGACTTTCCGAAGAGCTGCTAAAGGGTAACATTCAAAAAGGTGACTCACTTAACATTGATGAAGTCAATGGTGAGCTTGTAGTCACGAAGATTGAAGCTGTAACTCAAGAAGCTGAAGTGCAAGCAGAAAAGGAATAACTGACATTAGAAAGTCCTCGAACCGATTTGGTTCGGGGGCTTTTTTATGAATCCATTTCTTGGTTTGGTATTAATCCACTTATTAAATAACCTTTCGTTGAAGGGACAGAAATGGTAAACTTTGAAGGAAGATAAAAATATCCACAATTTTAAGTTTGAACATCATAGAGCATTGAGAATTGTGAAATAATGTAGTAAGCCGGAGGTAGCTGGTTGATTCCTCCGCCTTCAAATCGAAGGAGAACACATGGCTAAAGTAAAAACTAAATTTCAATGCACGGAATGTGGTTATGAGTCGGCAAAATGGCTCGGTAAATGCCCGGGATGCCAGGCATGGAATTCCATGGTAGAGGAAGTAGAAAGCAGTGCCGTCAAAACCCAAGGAATGAATGCTCCTATATTTCAGAGTAAAGAAAAGGCGCAATCGATCATAAATATAGAAAGCGACAAGGAGCCTCGTATTCTTACCGGCATCGGAGAACTTAACCGTGTGCTCGGCGGAGGCATCGTTCCAGGCTCACTGGTGCTGGTAGGTGGAGATCCCGGCATCGGTAAATCGACACTGCTGCTGCAGACTTCGCATGCTCTGACTGTGCAAGGTTTGCGGGTCTTGTATATATCTGGTGAAGAGTCGGTACGCCAGACAAAGCTTCGAGCTGATCGTTTGGGTGCCCTTTCCGCTGAATTATACGTACTCTGTGAGACCAATATGGAAAGCATCGAGGAAGCAATTGAGCAGATTAAGCCTCA
Source organism: Paenibacillus wynnii (assembly GCF_000757885.1). NCBI lineage: Bacteria > Bacillati > Bacillota > Bacilli > Caryophanales > Paenibacillaceae > Paenibacillus > Paenibacillus wynnii. Next base: position 2,697,566 of record NZ_JQCR01000002.1, read on the forward strand.
ATTTCTTGTCATCGATTCCATACAAACAGTTTATATGCCGGAGGTAACAAGTGCTCCGGGCAGTGTGACGCAGGTGAGGGAATGTACGACAAGATTTATGCGTATTGCCAAAATTCGCGGGATTGCTACGGTGCTTGTCGGGCATGTCACTAAAGAAGGCGCGATCGCTGGCCCGCGGCTGCTTGAGCATATGGTTGACTGCGTACTTTATTTTGAAGGAGAACGTCATCATACGTATCGATTGCTCCGGGCTGTGAAGAATCGTTTCGGTTCCACGAATGAGATTGGCATATTTGAAATGGGTGAGATCGGACTGACAGAGGTGGATAATCCCTCGGAGCTATTCTTGTCCGAACGTCCTTTGGGAGTGGCTGGATCAACGGTTGTAGCCAGTATGGAGGGTACGCGCCCGATACTCGTAGAGCTGCAGGCCCTTGTTGCTTCCACACACTTTCCTTCACCTCGGCGGATGTGTACGGGCATGGACCACCAACGTATGGCACTTATTATTGCCGTGCTTGAGAAACGCATGGGAATGTTCCTTCAGAACCAGGATGCATATGTCAATGTAGCCGGCGGGGTGAAGCTGGATGAGCCTGCCATCGATTTGGCAGTTGCCATTAGTATCGCTTCCAGCTTTCGCGATATTCCGACGAAGCCATTCGATGTTTTTTTCGGTGAAGTAGGGCTAACCGGTGAGGTTCGAGGAGTCTCGCGCGCGGAAATGCGTGTGAAAGAGGCTGCAAAGCTTGGCTTCCGGCGGGTGATCATGCCCGAGAAAAGCTTGAAAGGCTGGAAGCACCCAAAGGATATACAGATTATTGGTGTCAGCACTGTAGCAGATGCACTATCGGTCGCGTTAGATTAGGGGGCACAGGAAATAATGAAAGAATACAACCAACTGGATAATATGAATGACTTGCTCAGGCTGGCAGCGCCTGGGACACCTTTTCGGGAGGGTCTGGAGAATGTGCTTCGCGCAAAGACTGGAGCACTGATTGTTGTCGGATATAGTCCGGAGGTGATGGAAGTTGTCGATGGCGGATTTTCCATTAACTGCGACTTTTCGCCCAACTACTTGTATGAGCTGGCCAAAATGGACGGAGCAATTATCCTTAGTGAAGATTTAAAGAGGATATTGTACGCCAATACACAGCTGATTCCGGATTCCTCGATTTCATCCATTGAAACGGGAATTCGTCACCGAACAGCAGAACGTGTAGCCAAACAAACGGGTAAACTAGTGGTATCCATTTCACAAAGGCGGAATATAATCACCTTATACCAGGGCTCTATCCGCTACGCACTGAAAGAAATCGGGGCCATTCTAGCGAAGGCAAATCAGGCCATCCAGACGCTTGAGAAATATAAAGCCGTCCTGACTCAAGGACTTACCAATCTGTCCGCGTCAGAGTATGAGGGAGCTGTGACTGTACCTGAAGTAGTGGGTGTGATCCAGCGTGTAGAAATGGTTCTTCGAATTAAGATGGAAATTAAGCGTTACATCAATGAGTTGGGCAATGAAGGCCGATTAATTAGCATGCAAATGGAAGAACTGGTTGGAAATACAGAGGAAGAAGCATGGCTTCTTTACAGAGACTATGCAAGAGAAGAGGAAGAAGAAGAGATTCGGGAAATTATTGCCGGACTAAAAAGAGCCAGTGATGAAGAACTGATGGACGACAACCATATCGCTCGTCTTTTAGGGTATTCTCTAACGGCTGTTACATCAGAGGAAGCGGTAACGCCACGGGGATATCGTCTTCTGAATAAGATACCGCGGCTGCCAAATGTCATCATTCATAATTTGGTGGAGCGTTTTGAAATGCTGCCGAATCTAATGCGGGCGAGCATAGCGGAACTGGATGAAGTGGATGGTATAGGGGAAGTTCGTGCACGCAACATTCAGGACGGACTAAAGCGATTGCAAAAGCAAGTTCTTATTGACAGACAAATGTAAATATCATACAATCACGTAATGTTGGAGACGTTAAAGGCTCAATGAAAGTATAGAGGTGACGAAATGATAACAAAATCAATTCCGAGTCTGTTTACCATAGGTAATCTGATGCTTGGAATGTTTGCAATCATGATGGCGTTTGACGGTAAGCTCAGCATGGCCGCTATTATGATTATTATTGCAATGCTTTTAGACGGGCTGGATGGACGTGTCGCCCGCGCGCTTGGAGTGGAAAGTGAATTTGGCAAGGAGCTGGATTCTCTATCCGATGTTATTTCATTTGGCGCAGCACCTGCTTTTATTATGTATGTTACAAGCCTAAATGACTTGAATCCAGCTTTAGCTTGGACAGTAACTGCAATTTTCCCGGTTTTTGGAGCTTTACGCCTGGCCCGTTTTAACGTTCGGCCTGGGATTCCCGGGTATTTTATAGGTTTGCCGATTCCGGCTGCTGGTGGCGTGTTAGCGACATTAGCGCTGTTTCATAACGATGTTTCTGCCCCATTTATGATTGTTGCTACATTGCTTTTATCTTATCTGATGGTCAGCACTGTTAAATATCCAAATTTCAAAAAAATTGGATTACCCAAAAAGGCGGTTGTAGGTGCACCTTTAGTTATTGTAGTTGCGGTAGCAGTTGCAGTGGTTTTTCCTGAGCAAATTGCCAAGTTGATCTTTGTTCTTCTGGCTCTGTATGCCTTGTACGGTCTAAAGCAAAATGTGGATAGAATGACAGCCAGACGCCGTCACCGCCGCAGAAGACGTTCTGAAGAGAAGCTATATCACTCTAAGAACGGCTAAGCATAAATCTATATTCACTCTAATAAAATATGGGTACATTATAAAAAGGCTCTGCCATCCGATGAGGATGGCAAAGCCTTTTTTTGTGCAGAGATCATAGAAGATACTCTTAGGAAAGATTAAATAGTCCGAGCGTGGCACATTTTTGTGATTCCTTGACCACAACCTCGTCCATATCGATATTGAGTAAGTTGCATAACGCTGACATGTAGAATAGTTCACGACCGAGTTCGGAACCGATGACTTCGCGGCAGTTCTCACACAGTTCCCCTTCCACGTGAGTACCAGCCGTTTCCTTTGCCTGTTCGAGAGTATCACCAGGCTCAAAGACCTGCTTGGATGCATGCAGTTCGATACAACCGCATTCGGTGACTGCTTTAACGACGGCACGGTTGACAGAAGCGCTGCTTTGTCCATTTTTGGACAGGACATCCAGAAGACTTCGGTGACGGAGCAGCAATTCGGAAACTTGATCCTGAAAGGCCTGTAAACTTGGTGCGCTCATTATTCATTCACCCCTGGGTTCATAATTGAGTTCATTATATGCCACTCCACCTCATCTTTTCAACAAGGAATAAGGCATACACAAGACTTTATCTCCAAGAAGACCATTTATGTTAGAAAAAATACGAGTTGTACGATTACCGTCCTAAAAATTGGAACATACTGGTGAGGAGTAGACCAACTTGGTTGGAAGAATAAAGGAGGTGCGTAAAGAAATGTGGAAAAAAGTAATATTGTCTTTTGCCGGATTGTGCGGGGGATGGTTCGGTTATTCGTTATACCATATGGCAGTAAACGGATTTCCTGCTGGAATGGAACGATTATCTGCGGGTCTGCCAGTGGAAGGAAGCATTGTGTTTGCGATGCTGGGTGCCATTATCTTTTTGTTTGCTGGAACTCTGTGCGCGGAATGGGGAGGAACAAAGCTCCAAGAGGCAGTCCTGCATACTTCTCGTATACCAATGAATGATTTGGCCGCGGGAGTAACGGGACTCATAGGAGGACTTTTGTTGTCGCTCCTGCTTTATCCTAGTATGACCTGGATGGGAACAGCGGGACAGCTGCTTCAGGTGGTTCTAACTGTAGCGTGCGGTTACATAGGGCTGCGTGTAAGTCTGGCAAAAAAAGAAGAATTAGCATCTTTATGGACAAGCGGACGTTGGGGTCCCCCTGTAGAGCCTGAAGGTCGCGGCTTGGAAGAACACAAAATTTTAGATACAAGTGTCATTATTGACGGGCGAATTGCCGACATCTGCAAGACGGGATTTATTGAGGGTACGATTGTCATTCCGGAATTCGTACTCGAAGAACTACAGCATATTGCCGATTCATCCGATTTGCTTAAGCGTAATCGCGGGCGGCGCGGGCTGGACATACTCAACAAAATCCAGAAAGAGTTGGATGTAAAAGTATTGATCTATGAAGGGGATTTCGAGGAAATTTCCGAGGTAGACAGCAAGTTGGTGAAGTTAGCCAAGGTTTTGCGCGGTAAAGTTGTTACAAATGACTTCAACCTCAACAAAGTATGCGAGCTGCAAGGGGTATCTGTTCTTAATATCAACGACCTTGCTAATGCTGTAAAGCCGGTTGTTCTGCCGGGTGAGGAAATTATAGTTCAGGTCATTAAAGACGGTAAGGAACATGGTCAAGGTGTTGCTTATCTAGATGATGGGACTATGATTGTAGTGGAAGGCGGACGTGAATACATCGGCACAACCATGGAGGTACTGGTTACAAGTGTTTTACAGACCTCTGCAGGCCGAATGATCTTCGCCAAACCGAAGCTATTGGAAAAAGCACAATAGAACCGTCAGTAGAAGGGGTTGGAAATGCCTGCTAAACACGTTATGATAAGGCTATATGGGAAAGACAGGAGCCTTGATCATGTCAAACAGTGTTGGCGTCGTCATTGTGGCGGCAGGCAGAGGAACACGTATGGGGACGGCGGAGAGCAAGCAGTTTTTGCTGCTGCAGGACAAGCCGATTGTCGTTCATACGCTTGAAATATTTCAGCAGCATGAGCTGATCTCCGAGATCGTACTGGTTACCGGTGAAGAGGATATAGATCGCTGCAAGGAATGGATCGCAGACTATAAGTTGGACAAGGTAATCGCTGTTATAGCAGGGGGTACCGAACGGCAGCATTCCGTTTATAAGGGGCTGCTGCAACTTGGAACCCAGTGGGTAATGGTCCATGACGGGGTTCGCCCCTTTGTTCAACCCGAACAAATCGAAACCTGTTTCAGGCGTGCCGAGCAGGTTGGGTCATCTGTGCTGGCTGTACCCGTAAAAGATACTATTAAGCAGGTGGACGGCGCGGGCAGAGTAGTGTCAACGCCGGATCGGCGAAGTCTGTGGGCGATTCAAACCCCGCAGACTTTTCGTCTTTCTGAATTAAAAGTCGCCTATGAATTAGCAGAACGGGAAGGTTATGTCGGAACAGACGACGCAAGCTTAGCAGAACGGGCGGGGATCTCAGTTTCTGTAGTGGAGGGAAGCTACAGTAACATTAAGATAACTACTCCGGAGGATTTAGACTTTGCGGAATATACTAGAAGATCAAGAGGAGATGGACAATCATGATTGCTGTAGGACAAGGCTTTGATGTACATCAGCTTGTAGAGGGACGCCCATGTATCATTGGTGGTGTCACAATCCCTTACGAGAAGGGACTGCTGGGTCACTCGGATGCAGATGTACTTTTACATGCAGTGACCGATGCCATTCTGGGCGCACTTGGTCTGGGTGATATCGGCAGGCATTTTCCCGACACAGATGAGGCGTTTAAAGATGCAGACAGTCTTAAATTGTTGGAACAGGTCTGGGAAATGGCTCTTCAAAAAGGCTATCGCCTAGGGAACATAGATAATACCATTATTGCTCAAAGACCGAAAATGGCGCCTTACATTCCGCAAATGACGGAAATTATAGCCCGGGCATTGGGTGCGGATCCATCCAAGGTGAATGTGAAAGCAACCACTACGGAACAGCTTGGCTTCACAGGACGGGGCGAGGGCATTGCTGCCCAATCTATTGTCTGTCTGCTTCAAGATGTGATATCATCTTGAGATGGAAGATTACGACTAGTAGTTTTAAACATATGAAGCGGAGGGATTGAAATGGCGGATGAAGTCCGGGTGCGGTATGCACCAAGCCCTACGGGACATTTACATATCGGAAATGCCAGAACGGCTCTATTTAACTATCTATTTGCCCGTAATATGGGCGGTAAGTTTATTATTCGGATCGAAGATACCGATGTGAAGCGCAATGTTGAAGGCGGCGAAGAAAGCCAGCTGAAGTATTTGAAGTGGCTGGGCATGAGCTGGGATGAGAGTGTTGATGTAGGCGGAGAATACGGCCCTTATCGGCAGACTGAACGGCTTGATTTATACCGTGTTCATACGCAGGACTTGCTGGATCGTGGCTTAGCCTACCGTTGCTACTGCACGGAAGAAGAGCTGGAAGCAGAGCGGGAAGAACAAACTGCACGAGGAGAGACACCGCGTTATTCTGGTAAGCACCGTGATTTGACGGAAGAGCAGCGCCAGGCATTTGAGAACGAAGGCCGTATTGCGAGCATTCGCTTTAGAGTTCCAGAGGACCGCACTTATACTTTCGATGATATCGTGAAAGGCAGTATTTCCTTCCAAACTAAGGAAATGGGCGATTTTGTTATCGTGAAAAAGGATGGCATTCCTACTTATAATTATGCGGTTGCTGTTGATGATCATCTCATGAAAATCTCTCATGTTCTCCGTGGGGAAGACCATATTTCAAATACACCTCGTCAGCTTATGATTTATGAAGCCCTAGGCTGGGAAGCGCCCTTGTTTGGCCATATGACGCTAATTGTTGGGGATAACCACAAAAAGTTGAGTAAACGTGATGAGTCTGTTATTCAATTCATTGAGCAGTATGATGGATTGGGTTATTTGCCTGAAGCGATGTTCAATTTCATCTCTCTTCTAGGCTGGTCTCCTGAGGGAGAAGAGGAAATATTCAGCAAAGAAGAACTTATCTCTATATTTAATACAGACCGTTTATCTAAGAGCCCGGCCGTGTTTGACACAAACAAACTGGCGCACTTAAATAACCACTATATCAAACATACTGATCTTGGGCGGATTGCTGCACTAGCCATTCCGCATTTGCAGAAGGCTGGACGATTACCTGAGAAGCTTAACGAGGAAGAAGAGGCTTGGGCTAAGAGCCTTGTTGCACTTTATCAAGAGCAAATGACTTCTGCTTCAGATATTGTAGGTTTGTCGGAGATGTTCTTCCGTAGTCACTTGGAGCTGGATTCTGAAGGGGCTCAGATTCTTGCTGAGAGCCAGGTCCCGGAAGTTCTATCTGCATTACTTGCCAAAATTGAAGGAACTGAAGAATTCACTTCTGCTCATATGGCAGTCCTGATTAAGGAAGTGCAGAAAGAGACCGGACACAAGGGCAAGGCATTATTCATGCCGATTCGCGTGGCCTTGACGGGGCAAACCCACGGTCGTGATCTTAATGTGACGATTGCGTTATTAGGCAAAAACCGTGTTGTTGAGCGCCTGAAATCACAGATTAAAGGGGCTTAAGAATGTGTTAAAGGTACGGAGACCCTCTTGTCAGTCCCTACCCTTTTAGTTAAGATAGAAGAATATTAGAATAGCATTGATCAGGAAAAGTACGTGTACAAGGGCAGATGCCAGAGAGAATAACCAGGAAAAGGTCTTCCTTTTCAGGCTGAGAGTTATTCATTTGTCCACCGCGGAACATGCGCCTGTGAGCTGCACGGTTGAGCGAGTCTCAGTAGAGACCTGTTAGTTCGTGCCGGGAACGTTGCCGTTAAAGACGCCAAGTGGGACGATATTAATTCTATTGCTAGTACTAGCAATAGAATTAATATCGTCCAAGCAGAGTGGGACCGCGTTTAAACGTCTCTGCAGCATTATGCTGCAGGGGCGTTTTTTGTTGAAATTTAAGGGGAATTAATTAATTTCAGCAAACAACAACAAACCTGGATTTGCTGCATATTCATTTATGAGACAGATGGGCTGAAGAATACCTTCTTTGTGTACCTGTAAACAGGAGGCAAGGAATCAGGAAGAGGGGAACCGTGATGTTTAACAATATCAAGTCTGACATTCGGGCAGTATTTGACAATGATCCGGCTGCGCGCAGTTGGTTTGAAGTCGTATTCACCTATGCGGGGCTGCACTCTGTTTGGTGTCACCGGGTAGCCCACTTTCTTTTTAAGCATAAATGGTATACGCTGGCGCGGATGGTATCGCAAATTAGCAGGTTCATGACGGGTATTGAGATTCATCCCGGAGCTGTTATTGGCAGTAGGCTCTTCATTGACCATGGCATGGGGATTGTTATAGGGGAAACCTGTGAGATTGGTGATGACGTTATTATTTATCAGGGTGTCACCCTTGGGGGAACGGGTAAAGAAAAGGGAAAACGGCATCCAACGGTTGGCAACAATGTAGTTATTGGTTCGGGTGCAAAAGTGTTAGGTTCGTTCCGTATAGGCGATAATTCAAATATAGGCTCCAATGCGGTTGTTCTGCGCGAGGTACCTAATAATAGCACTGTAGTAGGCAACCCGGGACGTGTGGTAAAGCGCAATGGGGAGCGAGTGTCCGATCGGTTGGACCATGCCAAGATGCCCGACCCGCTTGTCGATTCTCTTCGTTTTTTGCAAAAAGAGATTGAAGAGCTGCGTGAACGGCTAGGCTCGGAAGATAAGCAAAAAACGGAACAAAGAAGAATAGAAAGCCAACAGTACATTGGAGACTATGAAATTTAGACAGAAAGGATGGGTAACAGCATGGCTTTACAAATATATAATACGATGTCTCGAAGTAAGGAGCCTTTTCAACCTCTCGAGGCTGGCAAGGTAAAAATGTATGTATGCGGTCCGACCGTTTACGGTTATATGCACATCGGGAATGCTAGACCCGTTATTGTCTTTGATTTAGTCCGTAATTATTTGGAGCAGCTTGGCAACGAGGTGCGGTTTCTTACAAATTTCACAGATGTGGATGATAAGATGATCCGTAAAGCGGAAGAGATGAATATTACTGTGGCAAAGGTTGCAGAAATATTTATTGATGCGTACCGTGAGGATATTGAAGGCCTCGGAGTAAAACCGGCTACTATGAATCCGCGGGTAACGGACAGCATGGACCTAATTATTGACTTCATCAAAGAACTGGAGCAAAAAGGGCATGCATACGAAAATGGCGGTGACGTATTCTTCCGGACTTCCACCTTTGAAAGCTATGGCAAGCTGTCTCGGCAGAATCTGAAGGAGCTGCAATTTGGAATTCGTGTGGATGTAGACTCGCGAAAAGAGAACCCGGAGGACTTTGTGCTGTGGAAAGCGGCGAAGCCGGGCGAGGTTTCCTGGAACAGCCCTTGGGGAGAAGGACGTCCCGGCTGGCATATTGAATGCTCAGCTATGGTTCGGGAATTTCTTGGCGATACCATAGACATCCATGGTGGTGGACAGGATCTGCAATTCCCTCATCATGAGTGCGAATGTGCACAGACCGAAGTGCTAACTGACAAGCCGATGGCAAACTACTGGATGCATAATGGATTTATTAATATCGGTGATGAAAAAATGTCGAAATCGCTCGGGAACGGCATGCAGGTTAAGGAAATTCGCCAGCGCTTTAAGGCAGGACCCATCCGTTATTTCATGCTTTCAACCCACTACCGCAACCCACTTAATTTCTCGGAAGAAGCTTTGCTTTCTGCAGAGAAAAGTGTTGAACGTATTTCAGTAGCAGCAGCCAACGTGAAACACCGTCTTGAACTGAATAGCAGTAGCGCTGAATCTGAAGTCAGCAGTGAAATAGAGGCCAAGATGTCTGAGATTCTTCAACATTTCCATGATAGAATGCAGGATGATTTTAATACACCGGATGCGATCACAGCTGTTTTTGATTGGGTCAGTGTAGCTAACGGACTGCTGGCTGGTGAAGTTGCTGCCGCTGCTGATCTTACAGCATTACTGAAGGCTTTTGACGAAATGAATTCGGTGCTCCGTTTGACGCCCGAGCTTACGGAGGAAGTGGCAGGAGAAGAAGTAGAGCGGCTTATTTCTGAGCGGATAGAGGCTCGTCAGAATAAAAATTGGAGCCGATCCGATGAAATTCGGGACGAGCTTAGTGCTATGGGTATCCTGCTTGAGGATACGCCGCAGGGAATGCGGTGGCGGAGAAAATGAACAGTGAGAATCCCCAAACTCCAGCCGTAGACGGATGGTTCCCTTATGAACCATCCAAGCCAGTAAAGCTGATTTCGCCTATTGTCTTAGCCTATATAGGAGATGCAATTTATGAAGTGGCGGTGAGGCAGTATCTGATTTCCCTTCCGAATCTGCGCCCTAATCATTTACATCGTTCAGCTACGGGTCTTGTATCCGCCAAAGCACAATGCACGATACTTCAATTTCTAGATAGCTCTATGCTTACGGAAGAAGAACGGGATGTAGCACGTCAGGGACGTAATGCTAAATCAGGAACCGTACCTAAAAATGCGGATGTGGCAGAATATCGCCATGCGACGGCTTTTGAATGCTTAATTGGTCATCTATACTATACGGGTCAGCAGGAAAGAATACAGAAACTAGTGCACAGTGGAATTGAATTTATGAATAGCCGGTAAGCAGTAACCGTCGGAATATACAACTGGAGGAATAAAAAGATGGAAGAAGATCTGAAGACAGAAGAAGAAATATTGGCCGGTAAGCATTCAGTGTTAGAAGCCATGCGTGCAGGCCGTACAATCAATAAAATATGGATCGCTGAAACGGCACAAAAGCATTTAACAGCACCTATTATTGCTGAAGCAAGAAAGGCCGGGATTGTTATTCAGCATGTTGATAAGCGGAAGCTTGACCAACTTGCACCGGATGTTCAGCATCAAGGGGTAGTTGCGCAGGCAGCACCATATGCATATGCAGAAGTTGAGGATATTCTAGCTGTAGCTGCAGCCAAAGGTGAAGCGCCATTTCTTTTACTCCTGGATGAAATTGAAGATCCTCATAATTTGGGTTCAATTCTGCGTACGGCTGACTGTACTGGCGTTCATGGCGTTATCATCCCTAAACGGCGCTCCGCTCAGATCACTGCCGCGGTATCGAAAACATCAGCTGGTGCAGTAGAGTATGTTCCAGTAGCTAGAGTCACTAACCTCGGACAGACGATAGATCGTCTCAAAGAAATGGGGATTTGGGTTGTTGGAACAGATGTGGATACAGATCAAGATCTGTTTGGGTCTGATATTTTCACGGGACCTGTAGCAGTAGTGATCGGGAATGAGAACAAAGGCATGGGTCGTCTGATTCGGGAAAAATGCGATATTTTGCTTAAATTACCGATGGCCGGAAAAATAAATTCACTGAATGCATCTGTAGCTGCCGGTGTTATTATGTACGAAGTCGTACGGCGTCGGCGACAGGGATAATATGGTTGACTGGCGGGACGTGCTTCTTGTGGATGGTTATAACATGATTGGCGGCTGGCCAGATTTAGCGGAATTATCGCATACCGGCATGAAGGAAGCTCGAGACCGACTTCTGGATATGCTGGCTGATTTTCAGGCCTTTTCGGGCCGTCGCATCATCGCTGTATTTGATGCTTATCGTGTTCCTGGACTCGGACGGGCTTTTGTTCAGGGGAAGGTGCAGGTTTATTTCACAAAAGAAAAAGAAACCGCCGATGAATGTATTGAACGGCTGGTAGGTGAACTCAGTCACCGGCGCCGGCAGATTTATGTGGCAACCAGTGACTTGGTGGAACAGCATGTTATTTTTGCTCACGGTGCCTTGCGACTCTCTGCCAGAGAACTGCGTCTGGAGATAGACGAGAATCAAAGGGAAGTTAAAAAGGCCATCGACAAGCCGGGTGCTCGAAACTCCCGGCATGCTCTAGAAGATAAGCTCCCCCCTGAAGTGCGCAGCAAGCTTGAAGATTGGCGCAGAAAGTCTTGAGTAAGCAAAAGGAACATCAGTCCTCACAAATGCCATAATATGCTATTGATGATTGTTTTTGGACAAACTTCGGTTGACGGTGTAAGGTAACATAATATATACTGTTCGTATATTTCGAGAAGTAACGATGTGTCTTGCGTTGCAGCCGGGGGGATTCTTGGTGAGTGTCGACCTCAAGGAATTAATGCTATCCGAGTATGATTGCATCAGCGATGAAGATATTGTCGAGGTTTTCCGTGGTGGCGACAGTGGCGCATTGGAGTACTTGATTAATAAATACCGCAATTTCGTCCGCGCCAAAGCTCGCTCTTATTTTTTAATTGGTGCCGACCGTGAAGACATTGTACAAGAAGGTATGATTGGCCTTTATAAGGCAATTCGTGATTTCAAAGGGGATAAGCTTTCTTCGTTCAAAGCATTTGCCGAGCTATGTATCACGCGGCAGATCATAACTGCGATTAAGACTGCGACCCGTCAGAAGCACATTCCTCTTAATTCATACGTTTCATTGGACAAGCCCATCTATGATGAAGATTCCGACCGTACACTTATGGACGTCATTTGCGGAACCCAGGTGATGGACCCGGAAGAACTGATTATCAATCAGGAAGAATTCATGGGGTTGGAAGACAAGATGGCTGAGATACTCAGTGATCTTGAACGTAAAGTTCTAATGCTATACCTGGACGGACGATCCTATCAGGAAATTGCTGAGGATTTGAAGAGACATGTGAAGTCGATTGACAATGCACTGCAGCGGGTTAAGCGGAAATTGGAAAGATATCTGGAAGTGCGTGACAATTAATGATATAATGACAGGGAAAGGCTCGGACTTCGAGTCTTTTTTTAGTTTGTGATCAGGGTCCCTATGTTTATTCATAGCTGTAATGCATCATAATGTAAGAATCACAGCGGAGTGAAAAGGAAAAGACTATAGCAAAGACAACGAGCGTAAAAGATGTTGCATTCCCTAAATTCACCCAACATAGAAGGCAATTCTTTCGTTGACACAGACCTTGACATTATGCTAAAGTGTTTTAGGTAGGCCTAAATTCGCGGCTTTTTTTAAAATATCGGAAAGATAGAGCTCTGCTCCATTCTTTTTTGATATTTCAAAGAGATAGGATGCCGTTCTAATAAGGACGTCAACACCCTTTCTTTTTGGGATCAATATTTGCGTCTTCTAATTTGCATATTAGAAGAACGTCTCGGGAGGTGCACATCATGCGGGTAATTATCACTTTGGCTTGTACAAGTTGCAAACAAAGAAACTATGCGACAACCAAAAACAAGCGAAATCACCCCGACCGCATGGAGATGAAGAAATTTTGCAAGTATTGTAACTCGCAAACTCCTCATCGCGAAACCAGATAGTCTTTGGAGGTGTAGTCGGCGTGAAACGTAGTTTCAAGTCAATGTTTTCCTTTTTCACTGAGAGCTGGAGTGAACTCAAAAAAGTTCGCTGGCCTAGCCGTAAGGAACTGACAAACTATACATTGATCGTTCTCGGTACAATTGTAGTTGTCGCTGTTTACTTCTGGGTTCTGGACATCGGTATTTCCGCTGTGATTGAAGCGATTATTTAGAGAGGTCCCAGGTGGCTTGATATGGAAAAAAGATGGTATGTCGTTCATACCTATTCAGGGTATGAGAACAAAGTCAAAGCCAATTTAGAAAAACGCGTTGAGTCTATGGGCATGGAAGACAAGATATTCCGTGTTCTTGTTCCTATGGAAGAAGAACTGGTAAGCAAAGACGGCAAGACCAAAACGGTCATGCGTAAAGTTTATCCTGGATATGTCTTGGTGGAAATGGTCCAAACTGATGATTCCTGGTATGTTGTCCGCAATACGCCGGGCGTTACTGGATTTGTTGGTTCGACAGGCTCAGGTTCGAAGCCTACGGCTCTGCTTCCAGAAGAAGTAGAACAAATTCTGAAGCATATGGGTATGGTTGAACCTAAGGCTAAGATTGATTTCGAAATCAAGGAATCGGTACGCATTATGGTTGGTCCCTTTGCGAATTTTGTGGGCTCCGTGGAAGAAATTTTGGTGGATAAGAGCAAGATCAAAGTACATGTTAACATGTTTGGACGGGAAACCCCGCTAGAGTTGGATTTCACTCAAGTGGAGAAGATATAACTACGCATAAGGGTTTCTTGTGGGAGGGCGCGTAAGCGTACCGAAGACCACTATTTACGCAAGGAGGTGTCACTCATGGCTAAAAAAGTTATTAAAATGGTGAAACTGCAGATCCCTGCAGGGAAAGCGAATCCAGCGCCTCCAGTAGGTCCGGCGTTAGGACAAGCGGGTGTCAACATCATGGCATTCTGTAAGGAATTCAATGCTCGTACAGCTGACCAGGCTGGTCTTATCATCCCGGTTGAAATTACAGTATTTGAAGACCGTTCATTTACCTTTATCACCAAAACTCCACCGGCTGCTGTTTTGCTTCGCATCGCTGCGAAAGTAGAAAAAGGATCCGGCGAACCAAACAAGAAAAAAGTAGGTAAGCTAGGCCGCGCTGCAGTTCGTGAAATCGCTGAGCAAAAAATGCCCGATTTGAACGCTGCTAGTGTTGAAGCTGCTATGCTTATGATTGAAGGTACTGCTCGCAGTATGGGAATCACAATCGAAGACTAATAGGTCTTCGAGGATCGGTCATTCGTGACCTTAATATGTGGGAGGAATTTCCGCTAACACCACAAAGGAGGAACATTTTCATGGCTAAACATGGTAAGAAATACCAAGAAGCTGCTAAGCTGATCAACAGCGAAGCAACTTACGAGCCTTCAGAAGCTGTAGAGCTTGTTAAAAAGGCAGCGACTGCGAAATTCGACGAAACCGTTGAAGCAGCAGTTCGTTTGGGAGTAGATCCCCGTAAACAAGATCAAGCCGTTCGCGGAGTAGTAGTCTTGCCTCACGGCACAGGTAAAACTCAACGCGTGCTTGTATTTGCAAAAGGTGAAAAAGCGAAAGAGGCTGAAGCTGCTGGCGCGGATTTTGTAGGCGATCAAGATATGATCAATAAAATCCAACAAGGCTGGTTTGACTTTGATGTCTGCGTAGCTACACCTGATATGATGAGTGAAGTCGGTAAACTGGGTCGTCTGCTCGGTGGTAAAGGCCTTATGCCTAACCCTAAAGCTGGCACAGTTACATTCGATGTTACCAAGGCTGTTCAAGAAATTAAAGCCGGTAAAATTGAATACCGTCTCGACAAAGCAGGTCAAATTCACGCGCCAATCGGCAAAGTGTCTTTTAATGCTGATCAATTGAACGAGAACCTTAAATCTCTTATCGACGCTCTTAACCGTGCGAAACCGGCTGCTGCTAAAGGTGTATACCTTAGAGGCATTTCGATTTCTTCGACTATGGGACCAAGCGCTCGTGTAAACACAGCTAACTTCAAATAATTAAAGCTTGACTCTATGAGTCATCTTTGATAATCTATAGCAGTTGTGAAGAAGATTAACGGTTATCCTTCTTTAACTTGAATATGCTTACCGTAGACAGTAGGTGCCCTAAGGCTTAATTTCCTACCGAGGTGTTGTGATAGAAACAAGATGCTACTGGGTTCGCCCGTGCAACTAACGTTTATCAAGCCTTCGTGATTCTGCGGAGGCTTTTCTAATGCCTGCGTAGGAACAGCTGAGGTTCTTCGGAAATGATGCTGTCACATAAATTTTCAGGAGGTGTATACATTGGCAAATGAAAAAGTAATCCAAGCAAAACAGGACGCGGTAGACGTTGTTGCAGCTAAATTGCAAAACAGTATTACTACTGTTGTTGCTGACTACCGTGGATTGAACGTTTCTCAAGTGACTGAACTGCGTAAGCAGCTTCGTGAAGCTGGCGTTGAATTCCAAGTTCTGAAAAACACATTGCTTCGTCGCGCAACTGCTGCGGCTGAGTTGACTGAATTGGACGGAGTTTTAACAGGACCAACTGCGATCGCGTTCAGTAATACTGACGTAGTAGCTCCAGCTAGAATTTTGAATGATTTCGCCAAAAAGAACGACGCTTTGAAATTGAAAGGCGGCGTTGTAGAAGGCCGTGTTATTGATGCGGACCAAATCAAAGCATTGGCGGAACTTCCGTCCCGCGATGGTTTGCTCTCCATGTTGCTTAGCGTTCTGCAAGCTCCAATGCGCAACTTTGCGCTTGCGGTTAAAGCAGTGGCTGAGAAAGAAGAACAAAGCGCGTAAGCCTTTGATCTTCGCAGTATAATCAACACCAAACACAAAAATTTTAATATAAAAAATGGAGGTTCAATCATGAGTAAAGAAGCAATCTTAGAAGCAATTAAAGGCATGAGCGTATTGGAACTGAACGACCTGGTAAAAGCAATCGAAGAAGAATTCGGCGTAACTGCAGCAGCTCCAGTAGCAGCTGGCGGCGCAGTAGCAGCAGTTGAAGAAGAGCAATCCGAGTTTGACGTAATTTTGACAGGCGCTGGCGCTTCCAAAATCAACGTAATCAAAATCGTTCGCGAAATCACAGGTCTTGGCTTGAAAGAAGCTAAAGACGTTGTAGACAACGCACCAAAAGCAATCAAAGAAAAAGTAAGCAAAGAAGAAGCAGAAGCAACAAAAGCAAAATTAGAAGAAGCAGGCGCATCTGTAGAAGTGAAGTAATTCCTTCTCTTACGGCAAACCCCTTGAACTTGTTCAAGGGGTTTGTTTTTAATATAAACCATGGAAATGGAGGATTGGCATGTCGGAGCATTATTACTCACAACAACCGGGAGCTCGTCATGACAGACGAACCATTGATACAGTCCTTAGAGGAAAAAGTCTTCGCTTTACAAGTGATGCGGGTGTTTTCTCCAAAGGGGATATTGATTACGGCAGCCGGGTTCTAATAGAAGCAATGGATATACCTGAAGGTGCTGCGGTGCTGGATGTGGGTTGTGGATATGGACCCATCGGAATTACAGCTGCCCACCTTATCCCTAAAGGGCATGTGACAATGATTGATATCAATAGTCGGGCAGTTGAACTGGCTAAAGAGAACGCTCTGAATAACGGTATCCGGAATGTTACTATAATGGAAAGCGACATGCTCGGGGCATTGGATGGACAGACATTCGATGTAATCCTCACGAATCCACCGATACGGGCCGGGAAGGCTGTAGTCCATCAGATATTCGAGCAAAGCTATGAACATCTTAATGAAGGCGGGACTCTCTGGATTGTAATTCAGAAGAAACAAGGGGCTCCGTCAGCAGCGGCTAAGCTGGAGAGTTTGTTTGGAAGTGTGGAAGAAGTGGCGAAAGACAAAGGCTATCGAATTCTTAAAGCGAAAAAATAAATAGGTAGGGGTCATTGACTTCTACTATTGATAGTGTTATTATTATAAAATGTCAGTATTAAGATAGGCTCCATTTCTTTAGTTTTCTGAAATGTCAAGTGGTATATTGTCGCCCGGTAAGCGCATGCCGTACGGCAAGTTTTTGCGGATTTTGTTCTCTAGGTTAACTGTTAAGGTGCATTATGCCCTGACAATTTGGGAGCGGCAGCGCATAAACTGTTGCTTGGTGACGTATAATATGTACGTTTTGGGCAAATCTACTGGATATGGGGTATTTTGACCATGGATAAGTGCGCTCTTTATTCGAAGATTTCGATAAGGGCTTTTCTTTATTTATGGATGAATCTACTGCCTTGGTTCCATTATAATGGTCCAAACAGGGGTTCGCAATCAATTTTTAAGTGAGTAGACATGAGGGGTGAGTAAAGTTGGCAGGACATCTTGTTCAGTATGGTCGACGCACTCGGCGGAGCTATGCGAGAATTAACGAGGTACTCGAGGTCCCGAACCTGATCGAGATCCAACAAAAATCTTATGATTGGTTTTTGGAGGAAGGATTGCGGGAAATGTTTCAGGACATCTCGCCGATCCAGGATTTCACAGGTAATTTGGTACTAGAGTTCATTGATTACAGCCTTGGTGAACCGAAATATACGGTTGACGACGCGAAAGAGCGGGACGTTACGTATGCGGCGCCTCTACGGGTTAAAGTGCGGCTCATCAATAAGGAGACCGGAGAGGTCAAAGAGCAGGAAGTGTTCATGGGAGATTTCCCGCTGATGACGGAGACCGGCACTTTTATTATCAATGGTGCGGAACGGGTTATTGTCAGCCAGTTGGTTCGCTCTCCAAGCGTCTATTTCAGCACGAAAGTGGATAAGAATGGCAAAAAAACCTATACCGCCACAGTAATCCCGAATCGCGGAGCTTGGCTGGAGCTTGAGACCGACGCTAAGGACATCATGTATGTTCGTATTGACCGGACTCGTAAAATCCCGGTTACTGTTTTGCTTCGTGCTCTTGGTTTCGGCAGTGATGCTGAAATTTTGGAACTGCTTGGTAATGATGAATATATTCGAAATACGCTGGATAAGGACAACACCGACTCCACGGAGAAGGCGCTTATCGAAATCTATGAGCGTCTGCGTCCAGGCGAGCCTCCGACATTAGATAATGCCAAGAGCTTGCTAGTCGCGCGTTTCTTTGATCCAAAGCGTTATGATCTGGCCAATGTTGGTCGATACAAAATCAACAAAAAGCTTCACATCAAGAATCGTCTGTTTAATCAGCGTCTGGCTCAACCTTTGGTTGATGATTCTACAGGAGAAATTCTTGCAGAAGCTGGACAAATGGTTGACCGTCGCTTGCTTGATGAGCTGTTGCCTTATTTTGACAAGCAAGTTGGCTTCAAAAACTATCGCGTAAGCGGAGTTCTTGACAGCGAAGACATTTCTCTTCAAACTATTGACGTTCATTCGCCAATCGAAGAAGGCCGTGTTCTTAAGCTGATTGCTAACGGTAATATCGATAAGTCAATCAAGCACATTACTCAGGCTGATATTATCTCCTCAATCAGCTACTTTATTAATTTGCTGCATGGCGTTGGTAATACCGATGATATTGACCACTTGGGTAACCGTCGTCTCCGTTCCGTAGGCGAGCTCTTGCAGAATCAGTTCCGTATTGGCTTGTCCCGTATGGAGCGCGTAGTGCGTGAGAGAATGTCCATTCAGGATGCCAATGCGATAACACCGCAGGCCCTGATCAACATTCGTCCGGTTATTGCGTCGATTAAAGAGTTCTTCGGTAGTTCCCAGCTGTCTCAGTTTATGGACCAGACGAATCCACTTGCTGAACTGACGCATAAACGTCGTCTATCAGCACTCGGACCCGGCGGTTTGACTCGGGAACGCGCGGGCTTTGAAGTTCGCGACGTCCATCACAGTCACTACGGTCGTATGTGTCCTATCGAAACACCGGAAGGACCGAATATCGGTCTGATCAACTCATTGTCTACTTTTGCCCGCATTAACGAATACGGATTTATTGAAGCGCCGTACCGTTGGGTAGATCCGAAGACAGGCAGAGTAACCGAGCAAATCGACTACTTGACTGCGGATGAAGAAGATAACTACGTAATTGCTCAGGCAAATGTTCAAATTGAGGAAAATGGTGCATTTAAAGAAGACATGGTTATCGTTCGTTACAACAAAGACTCAGATAACATTACAACGATGCCAAGTAATCGTGTCGACTACATGGACGTATCTCCGAAACAGGTTGTATCCGTTGCGACAGCGCTGATTCCGTTCCTTGAGAACGATGACTCTAACCGCGCACTGATGGGATCTAACATGCAACGTCAGGCAGTTCCTTTGCTTATTCCAAAAGCGCCGCTTGTCGGCACAGGGATGGAGCATAAGTCTGCTAAAGACTCTGGTGTATGTATTGTTTCCAAATATGACGGTATTATCGAACGCTCATCGGCTAATGAAATTTGGTTACGCCGCGTAGAGGCTGTTGAAGGTAAAGAAGTCAAAGGCGATATCGTTAAATATAAATTACACAAATTTATGCGTTCTAACCAAGGTACCTGTATTAACCAGCGTCCTCTTGCAAAAAGAGGGGACATTGTTAAGAAAGGTGATATCCTGGCAGATGGTCCTTCCACGGAAATGGGCGAGTTAGCTCTTGGCCGCAACGTTGTCGTTGCGTTCATGACTTGGGAAGGTTACAACTACGAGGATGCGATCCTGCTGAGTGAGAAACTGGTCAAAGAAGATGTATACACTTCGATTCATATCGAGGAATACGAATCTGAGGCTCGTGACACTAAGCTGGGACCTGAAGAGATTACGCGTGATATTCCAAACGTAGGCGAAGAAGCACTGCGCAACCTAGACGAACGCGGTATCATTCGTATCGGTGCGGAGATTAGTGCCGGCGACATTCTCGTGGGTAAGGTTACTCCGAAGGGCGTAACTGAGCTTACAGCAGAAGAACGCTTGCT
Organism: Paenibacillus wynnii; assembly: GCF_000757885.1. NCBI lineage: Bacteria > Bacillati > Bacillota > Bacilli > Caryophanales > Paenibacillaceae > Paenibacillus > Paenibacillus wynnii. The sequence continues at coordinate 2,717,647 of NZ_JQCR01000002.1, forward strand.
GCATGCGATCTTCGGTGAGAAGGCGCGTGAAGTTCGTGATACATCCCTACGCGTTCCTCATGGTAGTGATGGTATTATCGTCGACGTTAAAGTATTTACACGTGAGAATGGTGATGAACTGCCTCCGGGCGTTAACCAATTGGTTCGTGTCTACATCGCACAGAAACGTAAGATTTCTGAAGGTGACAAAATGGCCGGACGTCATGGTAATAAAGGTGTCGTGGCACGTATACTTCCAGAAGAAGATATGCCGTTCCTACCGGATGGCACACCTGTACAGGTTGTCCTCAATCCGTTGGGCGTACCTTCACGGATGAACATCGGTCAGGTGTTGGAAGTCCATATCGGGATGGCAGCATTGCGTCTTGGTATTCATGTAGCAACACCGGTATTTGATGGAGCTCGTGAGTATGACGTGTTTGACACTATGGAAGAAGCAGGCATGCAGCGTAATGGTAAGACCGTATTGTATGATGGCCGGACTGGTGAGCGTTTTGAACGTGAAGTTACAGTTGGCGTTATGCATATGATCAAGCTGGCGCACATGGTTGATGATAAGATTCATGCCCGTTCAACAGGACCTTACTCTCTCGTTACGCAGCAGCCGCTGGGTGGTAAAGCTCAATTCGGTGGTCAGCGTTTCGGGGAAATGGAAGTGTGGGCACTTGAAGCATACGGTGCTGCCTATACGCTGCAAGAAATTCTTACCGTTAAATCTGATGATGTGGTTGGTCGTGTGAAGACATACGAATCTATCGTCAAGGGTGAGAATGTACCGGAACCGGGTGTTCCAGAATCGTTCAAAGTATTAATCAAGGAACTGCAGTCACTGGGTATGGATGTCAAAATCCTCAGCGGTGACGAGCAGGAGATTGAGATGAGAGAACTGGACGATGAGGACGAGACGTCAGGCGACAAGCTGAGCCTCAATTTAGAAGGCGCAGAAGTCGGAGCAGAATAAATACACGATATATAAATTGCATTTAAAAAGAACCGTGCGCCCTCTTTTGATCTTCGGATCAAGGGAGGGTTAAGCGGTACTAAATCAGGATTAGGTTAAGGAGGGTTGCTCCTTGTTGGACGTTAACAATTTTGAATTTATGAAAATCGGACTTGCATCTCCGGAGAAAATTCGTTCTTGGTCCCGCGGAGAAGTTAAGAAACCGGAAACCATTAACTATCGTACGTTGAAACCGGAAAAAGAAGGTCTTTTCTGCGAACGCATCTTCGGACCGCAAAAAGACTGGGAATGTCATTGCGGTAAATACAAACGCGTCCGTTATAAGGGCGTTGTATGTGATCGCTGTGGCGTTGAAGTAACACGCGCTAAGGTACGCCGTGAGCGTATGGGTCATATTGAACTGGCAGCTCCTGTATCGCATATCTGGTACTTCAAAGGTATTCCGAGCCGTATGGGTCTGGCACTTGATATGTCTCCAAGATCTCTGGAAGAGATCATTTACTTCGCATCTTATGTTGTAACTGATCCAGGTGAAACTCCTCTTGAGAAGAAACAACTGTTGTCCGAGAAGGAATATCGCAGCTACCGTGAGAAATACGGATACGGATTTCACGCGGGTATGGGTGCAGAAGCCGTCAAAAAACTGCTTCAAGATATCGATATCGACAAAGAGTTGGAATTCCTCAAAGAAGAGCTGCGTACGGCTCAAGGCCAACGTCGTAACCGGGCGATTAAACGTCTGGAAGTTATTGAAGCATTCCGCAATTCCGGCAACAAACCGGATTGGATGATCATGGATGTTCTTCCGGTTATTCCTCCGGAGCTTCGTCCGATGGTCCAATTGGATGGTGGCCGTTTTGCTACGTCTGACTTGAATGACTTGTACCGCCGTGTAATTAACCGGAACAACCGTCTGAAAAGACTGCTTGACCTCGGTGCTCCTGATATTATCGTGCAAAATGAAAAACGGATGTTGCAGGAAGCTGTCGATGCATTGATCGACAACGGTCGTCGCGGCCGCCCGGTAACGGGTCCTGGTAACCGTCCTCTTAAATCCCTCAGCCATATGCTGAAGGGTAAACAAGGACGTTTCCGTCAGAACTTGCTAGGTAAACGGGTGGATTACTCCGGTCGTTCTGTTATCGTAGTTGGACCTTACCTGAAAATGTACCAATGCGGTCTGCCTAAAAAAATGGCTCTAGAATTGTTCAAGCCGTTTGTCATGAAAGAGTTGGTTAACAAAGGACTGGCTCATAACATAAAGAGCGCTAAACGCAAAGTTGAGCGTGTAAGCCCTGAAGTATGGGATGTACTTGAAGAAGTTATTAGAGAGCATCCAGTACTGCTTAACCGCGCACCAACACTTCACCGTCTCGGTATTCAAGCCTTTGAACCGATTCTAGTAGAAGGTCATGCTATTCGTCTTCACCCTCTCGTATGTACGGCTTACAATGCCGACTTTGACGGTGACCAAATGGCGGTGCACGTACCTCTGTCTGCAGAAGCGCAAGCGGAAGCTCGTATCTTGATGCTGGCATCCGGTAACATCTTGAACCCTAAAGATGGTAAGCCGGTTGTTACTCCTTCGCAGGATATGGTCCTTGGTACGTTCTACTTAACCATGGACAACAAAGAGGAAAAAGGCACAGGAATGATTCTGCGTACCGTGAATGAGGCTGTTTCAGCTTACCAACGGGGTACAGCAGGTCTTCACGCCCGTGTAGCTATTCCTGTTAAGGCATTAGGTAAAACTTGCTTTACGGAACAGCAACAAGGCGCAATGATGATTACGACTGTCGGTAAGATTATCTTCAATGAGATCTATCCGAGCAGCTTCCCGTACATCAATGAAGCTACCAAAACGAACTTGCTGCACGGCACACCTGAGAAATACTTTATCTATGAAAAAGGCGCGGATATCCGTCAGTTGATTATGGATGCTCCGGAAGCCAGTGCTGTAGGTAAAGAATACTTGGGTCTGATTATTGCCCGCTGCTTCGAAACCTATCACACGACCAAAACATCTGTGATTTTGGATAAGATCAAACAGCTCGGCTTCACCTACTCCACACGTTCCGGTGTTACGGTTGCCGTATCGGACGTTATCGTGCCGGAGGAGAAAGCTCAAATCCTGAAAGAATCCGAAGATAAGGTCGATGTGGTTGCTAACCAATATCGCCGCGGTCTGATTACCAATGAAGAGCGGTATGACCGTGTCATTGAGATTTGGTCCAAAACTAAGGATGATCTTACTACCGTACTTTTGAAATCGATGGATCGTTTCAATTCCATCATGCTCATGGTTGATTCCAAGGCACGGGGTAACAAATCGCAGATCACTCAGCTGGGCGGTATGCGGGGACTGATGGCAACACCATCAGGTCGGATTTTTGAACTTCCAATTAAGGCGAACTTCCGTGAAGGTCTTACGGTCTTGGAATACTTTATCTCCACTCACGGAGCGCGTAAAGGTCTAGCCGATACAGCACTTCGTACCGCTGACTCCGGTTACTTGACACGTCGTCTCGTAGACGTAGCGCAAGACGTTATCGTTCGTGAGGAAGATTGCGGAACAGATAAAGGCTTTATGGTTGCACGTATTCAAGATGGTAAAGAGATTATCGAGGATCTATATGACCGTATCGAAGGCCGTTATTGCTTCGAAACGATCCGCCACCCAGAAACAGGTGAGATCATCGTACATCGCAACGATCTTATTGACTCCGATAAATCGGAGGAAATTATCAATGCAGGCATCACCAAATTGCAAATCCGTTCAGTATTGAGCTGTCGTGCCCGTCATGGCGTATGTAAGAAGTGCTATGGTCGGAACTTGGCTACTGGTAAACACGTTGAGATTGGTGAAGCGGTTGGTATTATCGCAGCACAATCTATCGGAGAACCAGGAACCCAGCTTACCATGCGTACGTTCCATACCGGTGGTGTTGCCGGAGACGACATTACCCAAGGTTTGCCGCGTATTCAAGAGTTGTTTGAAGCCCGGAATCCAAAAGGTCAGGCGACAATCAGTGAGGTTGACGGCGTAATCAAGGAAATCCGTGAAACGAAGGACCGTCGCGAAATTGAGGTTCAAGGTGAAGCAGAATCCAAGACTTACTCTATCACTTACGGCTCACGCCTGCGTGTTACCGTTGGACAGGAAATTGAAGCTGGTGATGAACTGACAGACGGTTCTATCGATCCTAAGGAAATGCTGCGTATTAAAGGTATCCGCGGGGTACAGAACTACATTCTGCAAGAAGTGCAGCGTGTATATCGTAACCAAGGCGTTGAAATCAATGATAAGCACGTTGAAGTAATGATCAAGCAAATGCTGCGTAAGATCCGCATTATTGATGCCGGTGATACCACATTGCTGCCAGGTGCTTTTGCAGATATTCATGAATATGAAGCTGCCAACAAAGAAGCAATTCTATCCGGTAAAGAGCCAGCAGTTGCAAAACCTGTATTGCTCGGTATTACCAAAGCATCGCTTGAGACAGATTCCTTCCTGTCTGCCGCATCTTTCCAAGAGACTACACGTGTCTTGACAGATGCAGCGATCAAAGGAAAAGTGGATAAGTTGCTTGGACTGAAAGAAAATGTTATTATCGGTAAGTTGATTCCTGCCGGTACAGGTATGAATCGATACCGTAATGTAAAACTAAGCAATGCCAACGAAGAAAGCTCGAAAGAGTCATTAGAGACTGTTCCGGCTGAATAATGTAATAATCACATCAGAGCATCTCACGCCATGTCCCTTTTAGGGGCATAGCGTGGTTGCCTGTTATGAATATAATAAATTTTATCCTTAAATTCTTGACATCATCGAGTGTTGATGCTAAAATGTTTAAGGTGCGTGAGTAGCCATGTTATCCTTTTTCATTGGAGGAATTGATAATGACTGATGATAGAGGACTACAGGATGCTCAAGTCAAGATCGGGACCAAGCAAACCGTCAAGGCGGTTGAGATGGGCCTAGCCGCAGAAGTCTATGTGGCAGAGGACGGAGATCAACGGCTTACTTCCAAGATTGTTATGCTTTGTAGTAAACAAGGCGTCAAAGTCACTTATGTGGATACGATGCTGAATTTAGGCAAAGCCTGCGGAATTGAAGTGGGCGCTGCTATGGCAGCCGTCTTAAAACAATAGCTCTAGAAACGTTTTTGTACCGGGGGTACATACTTCGGATGCAAGGACTTTTCATTTGTCTTTTTATGAACCACCTGGGTCTGTGGACTTAATAATGAGGTTTATAACTAGATAATCATTTCAGGAAGGGGGTGGCAACAACATGCCAACTATTAATCAATTGGTTCGTAAAGGCCGTCAAGCCAAAATCGAGAAATCTAAATCTCCCGCTCTTCAAAAAGGTTATAACGCCCTTAAGCGTGAGAGTACAAATTTGAGCGCCCCGCAAAAACGCGGTGTGTGCACTCGTGTAGGTACTATGACTCCACGTAAACCTAACTCAGCACTTCGTAAGTATGCCCGTGTTCGTTTGACGAACCGTCTCGAGGTAACAGCTTATATCCCGGGTATCGGACATAATCTACAAGAGCACAGTGTTGTATTACTTCGCGGAGGTAAAGTAAAGGACCTTGCAGGGGTTCGTTATCATATCGTTCGTGGCGCTTTGGATACAGCAGGTGTAGCTAACCGTATGCAAGCTCGCTCTAAATATGGCGCGAAGCGTCCAAAAGCTAAAAAGTAAGACAAAAGACAAATAAGAATAATAACCATTTAAGAAAGGGGGATATCCATGCCACGCAAAGGTCCAGTTACTAAGAGAGACGTATTGCCAGATCCGTTGTATAATAGCAAGTTGGTTACTCGTTTGATCAACCGCATTATGCTGGGTGGTAAAAGAGGTGTCGCTCAAAGCATTCTGTACAATTCGTTCAAGTTAATTCAAGAACGTACGGGTAAAGATCCGATGGAAGTTTTCGAAGCTGCCATCAAGAATATCATGCCGGTTTTGGAAGTAAAAGCTCGCCGTGTCGGTGGTGCTAACTACCAGGTGCCGATTGAGGTTAAACCTGAAAGACGTACTGCTTTGGGATTACGTTGGCTTGTAAACTACTCACGCAACCGCGGTGAGAAGACTATGGAAGAGCGTTTGGCGGCTGAGATCATCGACGCTTCCAACAACACAGGGGCTTCCGTTAAGAAACGTGAAGACACACACAAAATGGCTGAAGCAAACAAAGCGTTCGCTCACTACCGTTGGTAGGATTATAGTCATTCAAATAACTTCTATTTTGAAAGGAGATCCATTTCATGGCAAGAGAGTTCTCCTTAAAAAATACACGTAACATCGGGATCATGGCTCATATTGATGCTGGTAAAACAACTACCACAGAGCGGATTCTTTTCTACACAGGCCGTACGCACAAAATCGGTGAAGTTCACGAAGGTGCTGCTACAATGGACTGGATGGAACAAGAACAGGAGCGCGGAATTACCATTACTTCCGCTGCTACTACCGCTGCTTGGAAGGGCTACCGCATTAATATCATTGATACCCCGGGACACGTTGACTTCACTGTTGAAGTTGAACGTTCCCTTCGTGTATTGGATGGAGCAGTAGGCGTATTCAGTGCGAAGGAAGGCGTTGAACCTCAGTCTGAAACCGTATGGAGACAGGCTGACCGTTATGGCGTTCCTCGTATCGCATATGTAAACAAGATGGACATCATTGGTGCGGACTTCCTTAACGTTGTTCAAGCTATGCGCGAACGTCTTATGGCGAATGCAGTAGCTATTCAACTTCCAATCGGTGCTGAGAATGATTTCATTGGAATCATCGATTTGGTTGAACAAAGAGCACATATCTTCAAAGATGATATGGGCCGCGACGTTGAAGAAACAGATATTCCAGCTGAATATCTGGAGCAAGTTGCTGAATTGCGTCTTGAGTTAATCGAGAAGGTAGCAGAACTTGATGAAGATCTAACGATGAAATATCTGGAAGGTGAAGAAATTACAGTTCCAGAAATCAAAGCAGCTCTGCGCAAAGGCGTAGTAGAAGTTAAGATTTTCCCTGTAATTGTTGGATCCTCATACCGCAACAAAGGGGTTCAGCTTATGCTGGACGCTGTTATTGATTACTTGCCAGCTCCTACCGATGTACCATCTATCACGGGTCACCTTGATGATGGAACTGAAACGATTCGTCAATCTTCGGATGAAGCGCCGTTCTCATCTTTGGCATTTAAAATCATGACAGATCCTTATGTCGGCAAACTTACGTTCTTCCGTGTATATTCAGGTGTCCTGGAATCCGGATCTTACGTATTGAATGCTACTAAGAACAAACGGGAACGTATTGGACGTATCCTGCAAATGCATGCTAACAGCCGCCAAGAGATTTCCGTTGTATACTCTGGTGACATCGCTGCAGCTGTAGGTTTGAAAGATACTAGTACTGGTGATACACTGTGTGATGAGAAGCATCCAGTAATTCTGGAGTCAATGAACTTCCCTGATCCGGTTATCGAAATCGCTGTTGAACCAAAAACCAAAGCCGACCAAGATAAATTGGGCGTTGCTCTCGGTAAGTTGACTGAAGAGGATCCAACTCTTCGTGCACATACTGATGAGGAAACTGGCCAAACCATCCTGGCAGGTATGGGTGAACTTCACCTTGAAATTATTATCGATCGTATGCGCCGTGAATTCAACGTTGAGACTAACGTTGGTAAACCACAGGTAGCATATCGTGAGACTTTCAAGGCACCAGCTCGCGTCGAAGGTAAATTCGTTCGCCAATCCGGCGGTCGCGGTCAGTATGGTCACGTATGGGTTGAGTTTGAACCTCTCGAGGCAGGTATTGGCAATACATTCGAAAGTAAAGTTGTCGGTGGATCGGTTCCTAGAGAGTACATCGCTCCTGCACTTGCTGGTATTGAAGAAGCTATGAAAAATGGTGTCATCGCAGGCTTCCCGCTTGTTGATGTTAAAGCCACTGTCGTAGATGGTTCATATCATGATGTTGACTCCAACGAAATGGCATTTAAAATTGCCGGATCAATGGCACTCAAAGCGGCTAAAGAAAAGTGTAAGCCTGTACTGCTTGAGCCAATCATGAAAGTGGAAGTAACTGTTCCTGAGGAATATATGGGCGATGTAATGGGTATGCTGAGTTCCCGTCGCGGAAGAATCGAAGGTATGGATTCCCGTGGTGGAGCGCAAATTATCCGGTCTAAGGTGCCTCTTTCCGAAATGTTCGGATACTCCACAACCCTCCGTTCTGGTACACAAGGACGCGGCGTATTCTCGATGGAACTCTCTCACTATGAAGAAGTTCCTAAATCCATTTCGGATGAGATCGTTGCTAAGAACAAAGGCGGAGAATAATATTTGTTTTGATTTGCCGTCCGGGTATAACCACTAAGTCACCCTAGATTAAGCATACAACGGACGGCTCCAATATAAGGAACCCCACATTAAGGAGGAACTGTTCAAATGGCAAAGGCAAAGTTTGAACGTAACAAACCGCACGTTAACATCGGTACTATTGGTCACGTCGACCATGGTAAAACGACTCTGACTGCTGCAATCACAACTGTATTGTCCAAAAAATACGGTGGTGCTGCTGTAGCATTCGACCAAATCGACAAAGCTCCTGAAGAGCGCGAGCGCGGTATCACTATTTCTACAGCTCACGTTGAATATGAAACTCCTAACCGTCACTACGCACACGTAGACTGCCCTGGTCACGCCGACTATGTTAAAAACATGATCACTGGCGCAGCGCAAATGGACGGAGCGATCCTGGTTGTATCCGCAGCTGACGGCCCTATGCCGCAAACTCGCGAGCACATCCTGTTGTCCCGCCAAGTAGGTGTTCCTTACATCGTTGTCTTCTTGAACAAATGCGACATGGTTGAAGACGAAGAGCTTTTGGAATTGGTTGAAATGGAAGTACGCGATTTGTTGAACGAATATGACTTCCCAGGTGACGATACTCCAATCATCCGTGGATCTGCTCGTGAAGCTCTTGCAAATCCTGAAGGCGAATATGCACAAAATATTATCGATATGTTCGAAACAATCGATACTTATATTCCGCTTCCAGAACGCGATACTGCTAAACCTTTCTTGATGCCTGTCGAAGATGTATTCTCCATCACTGGCCGCGGTACTGTGGCAACTGGTCGCGTAGAACGCGGAACAGTTAAAGTCGGAGAAGAAATCGAAATCGTTGGTATTCACGAAGAAACTAAGAAATCAGTAGTTACGGGCGTTGAAATGTTCCGTAAATTGCTTGATTCCGCTCAAGCTGGCGACAACATCGGCGCATTGCTGCGTGGTGTTGACCGTACTATGATCGAGCGTGGACAAGTATTGGCTAAACCGAACTCCGTTAAGCCACACACTGAATTCACTGCACAAATCTACGTTCTGACTAAAGAAGAGGGCGGACGTCACAAACCATTCTTTACTGGTTACCGTCCACAGTTCTACTTCCGTACAACTGACGTAACTGGCATCATCAACTTGCCAGAAGGTACTGAAATGGTTATGCCTGGTGACAACATCACTGTAACTGTTTCCCTGATCTCCCCTATCGCTATTGAAGAAGGAACTCGTTTCTCCATTCGTGAAGGCGGCCGTACAGTTGGAGCCGGTACTGTAGCATCTATCCAAAAATAATTTCAGTCTATCCTTAATGGATAGATACTGAAACTTTTAGAACAGAGGGTCTTCTCACGAAGATTCTCTGTTTTTTTATATTGATAACGCAAAAAGTCTGAGACTGGTATAATACCAGCTCAGACTTTTTAATGATTGACTACACTTCTTGAGCGTATATAGGACTTGGTATTTTGCATAGAACAACATGCAGACTAGCAGGAGCATCACCGCTGTTACTATAGGCAAAGGCTTCTTCACCACCAATGTGGATCGTTTCTCCTTTCATCAGGGGAGTGTCTTCTCCATCAACAGTCATCGTTCCGTTCCCTTCAAGTCCCAAAATATATACATCAGTTCCAGGGTGTTTATGAGTAGGTAAGGTTTGACCGGGCATAAAGTTCAAGATAAATACAACACTCTCACCTTTTTGAAACAATATTTTTTTCGTAAAGCGTTCCTCTTGATATTGTACAGCTACTACTAGTTGTTTCTTTTCCATGATAAAATTCCTCCTCGATTTTGGGTGTTCTAATTACATCTTTACACACATTAAACGGAAATGATTGTCCTCCAGCTGATTGATTATGGATGAGATTCCAAGAGATTCAAGCGCTGCAACAAGCGGTTCTGCCCGATGAGGTAAATGAATTTCGATTACAGTGCCTTGCTTCGCTTCACTTACAAACTGCATGAGCTCCTGCTTAGGGTGTTCTCCCCTCAAGACGCTTTCACGCAAATCCAGAATGGCAACGTCACCTTTATAATTTACGTCTAACACTTCATACCTCCTGTGAAAAGACTTAGAGTCTGACTTCATACTCACAATGCTCATGCCCCGTTACATTACACTTTATTTCCTTTACAGAAACCTTCTTATTCAGAATCTTGCATAATGCACCTTCCAGCATAGCGCCTTCTAAATCACAAATCATTTTTTCCTCTAGAAGGGGAAGTCCTATACAAAAGCAATCCTCTACAGCAATATTTATTCTACGCTCATCTTGATAAACGATACGTGGAATGCCAATTTTCAACCGCTCAAATAATTGCAATAAATCATCGATTGACTCAACGGGCAAGTTCTCGCCAATCTTTCGGCCAATGGTTACGGTCGTTCCTTTACCACCTAATGGTAAACCCTGACTCATACCGATTAGCCTGATCGTGCGGAATAACTCTAGCGGAACGGTATCGCCAAGGATCTTCCTATTCATTTTTTTCATATCTTCAAAAGAATAAGATAGCATATGTTCATCCCTCTCTTACTACATCTTCTATATACGTATTGTGACATAGAGGGGAGACGATAACCTTGATATAGATCAAGTAATAATAATTTACTTTGTGATGGTGATCACAAGGAGCTGGGACATTCATTGATAAGGTTAGTATAAGTATCAGTTAGAAAGGGGCGGTGGTATGGGTTGTTCCAGTTGTTGCGATTCAGCATCCTGTGTCCGTCGTGTACCTGTGTTTAATGGACTTTCCGATGTTGAAATCAATCAAATTGAAGGCCTTGTAGATTCAAGACCTTATGATAAAGGGGCTTTTGTTTTTAGAGAAGGGGAGAGATCAGACTCATTATTTGTAGTGAATGAGGGTCTGATTAAGCTCACACAGAGTAGTCGCGACGGTAAGGAGCATATATTGAAGTTTCTTTTCCCGGGGGACTACTTTGGACAGTTCGCGTTACTCCAAAACAAACAAAACTATGTGAATGCAGAGATTATTGAAAGCAGCACGGTGTGCCTTATACATCGCAAGGACTTTATCCCATTATTAGAAAACAACACAACTCTGGCTTATAACTTCCTATTATCCATGAGTGAACAGCTTCATCATGCTGAGGATTGGGCCGCAGCCCTTCATATGCTGGAGGTCGATAAACGTTTGGCTAAGATTCTACTGTATTTTCATTCTAAGGATACACTAAATAGCAAGGTGAACTTGCCGGCTTCCAAAAAAGAGATAGCAGCAATGATTGGGACAACCGCTGAAACGCTTAGCCGTAAGTTGAATCAATTCGAAGAGCTTAATCTCATTAAAGTTAGCAGAAGAGTTATCCACATCCTTGAGTTGGAGGATCTGCAGCATTTAGCTGGTACAAATCGCAGTTAAGTTAACCGTTTCATTCTCTCATGAATGAGGCGGTTTTTTTCTGTGGAGATTATTCTAAAAATTTATTTAAAAATTGTAGCAAAGATATTCATACTAGATTCATATATACCGATGATAACTATAATTATCTTAATTTCCGTCATTATTCGACAAAAGACAATATCCCTTGCTTATATAACATATTTGGAGAAAAGAGAGTGGTACTATGGAAAAATGTCCGTTTGCATTTATGCACGCTTTAGTTCCACAGAAAAAAGATATGAATTCTCCCGCCGCTCCCAATATGGATTCTAACGCACACTCCTTCATTACCGGTTCTTCTTTTCACGCTCTTGAGGGTCATGAAGAGTTAAATGAACAAATGAAGATGATTGCTCTTACTGAGGAAGATTTAGGCCTGCTGCGTGAGATGAAGCCGTCGGTGGAACGTAACATTGAGTATATTATTAATCAATTTTACAACTCGGTGTTGGGTGTGGAGAAGCTGGAAGAGATAATCATTGAACACAGTAGTATAGACCGTCTTAAAAAGACACTGCGTGATCATATTATTGAGATCTTTGACGGCAAGGTAGATCAAGCATATATAGCTAAGCGCTTGGTTATAGCAAGGATTCATAAAAAGGTAGGACTTGAACCGAAATGGTATTTGTCCGCTTTTCAGAATTTACAGAATGTTTTTATTCAAGTTATTTATAATGAGACGAATATTGAAATGGATCGACTGAAAGTAGTACAAACGGTAACCAAGCTCCTTAATCTGGAACAGCAGCTTGTTTTGGAAGCCTACGAGAAAGAAAACATACGTGAGAAGGAAGAGCAGTACGAAATCGTAAAAAATGAGCTGAAACAGAAAATAGCTGAGTTTAGCGGTGAACTCATTGATCTGAGCATCGATACTAATGCCGCTGTTGAGCAGCTGGTGGCGAGCAGTAATGAGGTGAATACATCTTTCCAACGAACCGCCTCCTCCGCTCTGGAGTCACAGGAGATGGCTAGAGATGGACGTGATCAGCTAACTGATCTTAGCGGACAGATTAATCGTATTTTTGAGAGTACAAATGAGATGGAACTTTCAATAGAAGAATTAAGCAGGTCCTCTAAACAAATACAAAAGATAGTAAGTGCTGTACAAGAGATAGCAGACCAGACTAAAATCCTCTCTTTAAATGCTACTATAGAGGCTGCCAGGGCAGGAGAGCATGGAAGGGGATTCACGGTAGTAGCTCAAGAGGTCAGTCGATTAGCGGAAGAAACCAAGAGCACTGTAATTCTAATTGGTGAATTAACAAATAAATCCGGTAAGTTGACATCACAGGTAGTAAATGAAATTCGAACGGTTCAGGAACTTACTAAGAGCGGTAAATTTCAATCGGTGGAGACTAGCCGGTTATTCTCCGATATTGTGGACTCTATGAAGAGCAGTACTCATGAGATTGTTACTGTGGAGGAAGAGATCAAACTACTGATTCATACTATAGAAGGAATAGGATCTTCTACTGCGCAGACAGCAGCTTCAGCGGAGTATTTTAAGTCAGCGACAGCGAGTTTATAACACTATATCTGCAATGAAAAACAACGCATGAAAAAAAATATGCGTTGTTTTAATTAGCTCTTGCAATAGTGCCCAATATTATATATAATAATAAATGTTGTTCTGAGACGTTGCGATGATGCGAGAGGTTACTGACACACCCGGCCCCTTTGCCATGAGGTCGATGTCGGAAAATTTTCGCGGAGTATGTCCGATAATAAATTGGGCGATAGAAGGAGGGACTAAAATGGCAAAGCAAAAAATTCGTATTCGCTTGAAAGCATACGACCACAGAATTCTTGATCAATCCGCAGAGAAGATCGTTGAAACAGCAAAACGTTCGGGTGCTAGTGTATCTGGACCGATCCCGCTGCCGACTGAAAAACAAATCATTACTATTCTACGTGCGGTACACAAGTACAAGGATTCCCGTGAACAGTTTGAACAACGGACTCACAAACGTTTGATTGATATCGTGAATCCAACACCACAAACTGTGGATGCCTTGATGCGCTTGGATCTACCGTCCGGTGTAGATATCGAAATCAAATTGTAATTCTTCTATTAAAGAACTAGGAAAAGAAAAGAGGTGTCAACATTGAAAGGTATCTTAGGAAAAAAACTCGGAATGACTCAAGTCTTTACTCCAGAAGGTAACGTGATCGCGGTTTCTGTTATCGAAGCTGGCCCTTGTGTCATTCTGCAAAAGAAAGACCTGAATATCGACGGATATGAAGCAGTGCAATTGGGCTTTTCTGATAAAAAAGAAAGTCGCTCCAATAAGCCTGAACAAGGTCACGCCAAAAAGGCAAATGCAACACCTAAGCGCTACGTTCGAGAAATTCGCGGTATTGACCTCGGGTCATTCGAGGTTGGACAAGTGCTGAAGGCTGATGTCTTCACTGAAGGCGAATTTGTTGACGTAACTGGTACATCAAAGGGTAAAGGCTTCCAAGGCGTTATCAAACGTTGGGGACAAAGCCGCGGACCAATGGCACACGGATCGCGTTACCACAGAAGACCGGGTTCCATGGGCTCCATTCAAGCTAACCGTGTACCTAAGGGCAAACGCCTTCCAGGACATATGGGTCACACTACCATAACGGTTCAAAAGCTTGAAATTATCAAAGTAGATGTAGAACGTAATGTATTGCTGGTTAAAGGCGCTATTCCAGGTCCTAAAAACAGCTTTGTGAAAGTTAAACAAACCGTTAAGAAATAGTCAAAGAAAGGAGGAACATGAAATGCCAAAAGTAACACTTTTTAATATGAGTGGTGCCGAAGTAGGCGAAGTTGAACTGAGTGATACAGTATTCGGTATTGAACCGAATGTACACGTTTTGCATGAAGCTGCACTTATGCAAAGAGCTTCCCTTCGTCGCGGTACACATAAAGTAAAAGGACGTTCTGAAGTACGTGGCGGCGGACGTAAGCCTTGGAAACAAAAAGGTACAGGTCGTGCTCGTCAAGGCTCCATTCGTTCTCCACAATGGAAAGGCGGCGGCGTTGTCTTCGGACCAACACCACGCAGTTATTCCTGGAAATTGCCTAAGAAGGTTCGTCGTTTGGCCATCAAATCCGCTTTGTCCTCAAAAGTTATTGCTAATGAGATCATCGTATTGGATAGCTTGACAATGAATGCTCCGAAGACGAAAGAATTCGCGGCAATCTTGAGCAACTTGAAAGTTGATCGTAAAGCGTTGATCGTAGCTATTGGTTATGATGATAACGTAGCACTTTCCGCACGTAACATCCCTGGGGTGAAATTCGTAGCGGCTGAAGGCATTAATGTTCTTGACGTACTGACGTACGACAAACTGATCATCACCAAGGAAGCAGTTCTGAAGGTAGAGGAGGTGTTCGCGTAATGAAAGATCCTCGTGATATTATCAAGCGTCCGGTTATTACGGAACGCACATCCGAATACATGAGCGAAATGAAATACGCTTTTGAAGTGGATATTCGTGCTAACAAGACCGAAATCAAAAAAGCTGTTGAGGCTATCTTTAAAGTTAAAGTTACCAATGTGAACACAATGCGTGTACCTGGCAAATTGAAACGTTATGGTAAATATTCCGGTTATACTCCGGAGTGGAAGAAAGCCATCGTTAAACTTAGTCCAGACAGTAAGCCGCTTGAGTTTTTTGAAGCGGTAGAATAAAACTCTGTGAAGTAAGGAGGGAATACAGTGCCAATCAAAAAGTACAAACCGACATCTCCGGCCAGACGTAACATGTCCGTGTCTACGTTTGAAGAAATCACCACCAACCAGCCTGAGAAATCGTTGCTATCACCGCTGTTCAAACATGCGGGACGTAACAACCAAGGTAAAATTACGGTTCGTCACCACGGCGGCGGACACAAACGTAAATACCGTATCATCGATTTCAAGCGGACTAAAGACGGCATACCAGGTAGCGTTGCTACGATCGAGTATGACCCGAACCGCACATCCAATATTGCTTTGATCCACTATGCTGATGGAGAGAAACGTTACATTATCGCTCCTAAAGGCCTTAAAGTTGGGGATAAGATTGAGTCTGGTCCTGCGTCCGACATCAAAATTGGTAACAGTCTTCCACTGGCTAACATTCCAGTTGGTACAGTTATCCACAATATTGAGTTGAAACCAGGAAAAGGCGGACAACTTGTTCGTGCAGCTGGTACAGAAGCTCAATTGCTTGGTAAAGAAGAAAAATACGTTTCCGTTCGTTTGACTTCCGGTGAGGTTCGTAGAATCTTGAGCGTATGTCGTGCAACAATCGGTTCCGTAGGTAACGAAGATCACGAGTTGATCAAGATTGGTAAAGCTGGACGTAATCGCTGGCTTGGCAATCGTCCTCAAGTTCGCGGCGTAGTTATGAACCCGAACGATCACCCACACGGTGGTGGTGAAGGACGCGCTCCAATCGGTCGTAAATCACCAATGTCTCCTTGGGGCAAACCAACCCTTGGCTACAAAACACGTAAGAAAAACAAAGCTTCTGATAAATACATCGTTCGTCGTCGCACAAAATAAGACGCTTCTAGCAAGTAGTAATAGCCCGAAGCGTCGATTCGCGGCTTGAACAGTTGATGAAGGGAGGATACACACATGGGTCGCAGTTTAAAAAAGGGACCATTTATCGATGGTTACCTGCTGAAAAAAGTTGAAGAACTGAACGAGGCTGAGAAAAAGGTTGTTGTGAAAACCTGGTCACGTCGATCAACTATTTTCCCTCAGTTTATCGGACATACGTTTGGTGTATATGATGGCCGCAAACACGTGCCTGTATACGTAACGGAAGATATGGTGGGTCACAAGTTGGGCGAGTTCGCTCCAACGCGTACTTACAAAGGCCACGCGGGTGACGATAAGAAAACAAGAAGATAATTAAAAGGTCTTCGTTTGAGAGGAGGGAAAACAATGGAAGCAAAAGCACATGCAAGATCGGTGCGGATTTCCGCTCGTAAAGCGAAACTGGTTATTGACTTGATTCGCGGAAAGCAAGTGGGGGAAGCAATTGCAATTCTTCGCCACACTCCGAAATCCGCTTCGCCGGTTGTTGAGAAATTGCTTAATTCAGCGATTGCGAATGCTGAGCATAACTATTCTCTGGACGTGAACAGCTTGTTCGTTAGCGAAGTTTTCGTTAACCAAGGTCCAACAATGAAACGTTTCCGTCCACGCGCGATGGGTCGTGCAAGCCGGATTAATAAACGTACTAGCCACATTACATTAGTGGTATCTGAGAAATAAGGAGGGATAACACGTGGGTCAAAAGGTAAATCCAGTCGGACTCCGGATCGGGATTATTCGCGATTGGGAATCTAAATGGTATGCAGGCAAAGATTTCGGTACTCTTTTAATGGAAGACGTCAGAATCCGGGAATACCTTAAAGGTAAGTTGAAGGATTCCGCTGTTTCCCACATTGAGATTGAAAGAGCGGCAAGTCGCGTGAATGTTACCATTCACACAGCGAAACCTGGTATGGTTATTGGTAAAGGCGGAGCAGAAGTAGAAGTACTTCGCAGCGCAGTTACTACAATCGCTAGCGGCAAAAAAGTTCACATCAACATCAATGAAATCAAACACCCTGAGCTTGATGCAATTCTTGTTGCTGAAAGTATCGCACAACAATTGGAACGTCGTGTATCGTTCCGTCGTGCTTTGAAACAAGCAATCCAAAGAACTATGCGTTCAGGTGCAAAGGGAATTAAAACTCAAGTAGGCGGACGTCTTGGCGGCGCTGAGATTGCTCGTTCAGAAGGTTATAGCGAAGGAACAGTTCCACTTCATACGCTTCGTGCCGATATCGACTACGGAACGGCTGAAGCACATACAACTTTCGGCCTTATCGGCGTAAAGGTATGGATCTACCGTGGAGAAGTTCTTCCCCCAGCTAAGAAACACGCTGCTCAGGAAGGAGGCAACTAATCATGTTGGTACCAAAACGCGTTAAACACCGCAAGCAACAACGCGGTCACATGAAGGGTATGGCAAAAGGCGGTACAGAACTAAACTTCGGCGAATTCGGCCTGCAAGCTTTAGAGCCTTCTTGGATCACTAACCGTCAGATCGAAGCTGCCCGTATAGCAATGACTCGTTACATCAAACGTGGCGGTCAAGTATGGATCAAGATTTTCCCTGATAAGCCAATTACTCAAAAGCCTCTTGAGGTTCGTATGGGTAGTGGTAAAGGTAACGTTGAGAAATGGGTAGCCGTAGTTAAACCGGGCAAGATTATGTTCGAACTCGGAGGCGTGTCGGAAGAGATCGCTCGCGAAGCGATGCGTCTTGCCGCTCACAAGCTACCAATCAAGACTAAGTTTGTGAAACGTGAAGAATTGGGTGGTGAAGCAAATGAAAGCTAATGAACTTCGCAACTTAACCACTGCAGAGATTGAACAAAAGATCGCTGGTTTCAAAGAGGAACTATTCAATCTCCGTTTTCAATTGGCAACAGGCCAACTGGATAACCCTACTCGAATTCGTGATGTGCGTAAGGAAATAGCTCGTGCTAAAACCGTTATCCATCAAAGAGTACTTGGGATTAGTTAAGTGAGACGGATTTAATTATCCGTATTCAGGAAGGAGGCTAACAATGACCGAAGAACGGAATGCACGTAAAGTGCTCGTTGGTAAAGTAGTCAGCGACAAAATGGATAAAACCGTTGTAATTGCTGTTGAAACCTATAAAAAACATAACCTGTACCACAAACGCATCAAGTCTACGAAGAAATTCAAAGCACATGATGAAGAGAATGTGGCTAAAATTGGTGATGTCGTTAAAGTCATGGAAACTCGTCCATTGTCTAAAGACAAACGCTGGAGACTGGTTGAAGTGATTGAAAAAGCGATCATCCTTTAAGATGATTAGTAACCCTTTTATCGGAAGGAGGAAATTATAATGATTCAACCATTTACACGTTTGCATGTGGCTGACAACTCTGGTGCGAAGGAACTGATGTGTATCCGCGTACTAGGTGGTACTGGACGCCGTACAGCAGCAATCGGTGATTTGATCGTTTGTTCCGTTAAACAAGCAACACCAGGCGGCGTTGTCAAAAAAGGCGATGTTGTTAGAGCGGTTGTTGTTCGTACTAAACGTTCCGTACGCCGTAAAGATGGATCTTACATCGCATTCGACGAAAATGCAGCTGTTGTTGTAAAAGACGACAGAAGCCCACGTGGAACACGTATCTTCGGACCTGTTGCTCGCGAACTTCGCGATAGAGACTATATGAAGATCGTTTCCTTGGCACCGGAAGTTATCTAAATAAACGGCGATAACAAGCTGAAGGCTAGTCATAGGAGGTGTAATAAATGCCTAGAGTGAAAAAAGTTCTGGAATCCCATAACAATAAACTGCATGTGAAGAAAGACGACGTGGTGCTTGTGATTAGCGGGAAAGACAAAGGCAAAAAAGGCCGTGTCATCGCTGCTTATCCTCGCCAAAATCGCGTTCTGGTAGAAGGCGTGAACATGATGAAGAAACATCAGAAGCCGAACCAGCTGAACCCACAGGGTGGAATTATTGAGCAAGAAGCTTCGATCCATGTGTCCAACGTAATGCACATTGATCCGAAGAGCGGTAAAGTAACTCGTATCGGTTACAAAGTATTGGACAACGGTAAAAAGGTTCGGGTTGCTAAGAGATCCGGAGAGATTATCGACTAATATAGCCTTAAGGAAAGGAGGTAAATCTTCATGGCGGCAAGAATGAAAGAACGTTTTCTTAACGAAATTACACCTGCTTTGATGCAGAAGTTTAACTATACGACTGTAATGCAAGTGCCGAAAATTGAGAAGATTGTCATCAACATGGGTGTGGGTGACGCTGTATCGAACTCGAAAGTACTTGATGCTGCAGTTAATGACATGCAACTGATCGCTGGTCAAAAACCAGTAATCACAAAAGCAAAGAAATCTATCGCCGGTTTCAAATTGCGCGAAAATATGCCAATCGGGGTTAAAGTAACACTGCGCGGCGAGCGTATGTATTACTTCTTGGACAAATTGTTCAATGTAACTCTTCCACGTGTACGTGACTTCCGTGGTGTTTCGACTAAAGCTTTCGACGGTCGTGGTAACTACACACTTGGACTGAAAGAACAGTTGATCTTCCCTGAAATCGAGTACGATAAGGTTGATAAAGTTCGCGGTATGGACATCGTTATTGTAACGACGGCAAAGACGGATGAGGAATCCCGTGAGCTGCTGGGTCAGCTGGGAATGCCTTTCGCAAAATAAGTTCGGTTTCCGAAACTGTTTAGGAGGTGTCAGGCTAAAGTGGCAAAAACTTCGATGAAAGTTAAACAACAACGTACGCCTAAGTTTAAAGTACGTGCATATACACGTTGCGAACGTTGTGGTCGTCCACATTCAGTACTGCAAAAGTTCAAAATTTGCAGAATTTGTTTCCGTGAGTTAGCTTATAAAGGCCAGATTCCTGGCGTCAAAAAAGCAAGTTGGTAAGAAGTTTATAAACGGGAAGGAGGTTTACACACATGACTATGTCTGATCCTATTGCAGATATGCTTACTCGTATTCGTAACGCCAATACAGTGCGTCACGAAACCGTAGAAATGCCTGCTTCGACAATGAAGAAACAAATCGCTGATATCTTGAAGCGTGAAGGTTTCATTCGTGATGCGGAATATGTTGAAGATAGCAAACAAGGGATTATCCGTATCTTCTTGAAATACGGCCCTAACCAAGAGCGTGTAATTACAGGTTTGAAAAGAATTAGTAAACCAGGCCTTCGCGTTTACACGAAGAGCAATGAAGTTCCTCGTGTACTCGGCGGTCTAGGAATCGCGATTGTCTCCACATCTAAGGGAGTTATGACCGATAAAGAAGCTCGTCAATCTAAATCCGGCGGAGAAGTTGTCTGCTACATTTGGTAATAAACGTCACAAGATAAGGAGGTGCAACACATGTCTCGTATTGGTCGCAAACCAATCGCAGTACCTAGCGGTGTAGATATCACTTTGGATAACACCGTTATTACAGTAAAAGGTCCAAAAGGCTCTTTGACTCGTGAGCTTCATAAAGACATGAAGATTACGATTGAAAATAACGAAATCACAGTTGTTCGCCCATCGGACAACAAATTGCATCGTTCACTTCACGGCACAACCCGCTCCGTTGTCAACAACATGGTGAGTGGTGTTACTGAAGGGTTCTCGAAATCTCTGGAGATGGTAGGGGTCGGATATCGTGCCAGCAAATCCGGAGACAAAATCGTTCTGAACGTTGGTTACTCCCACCCGGTTGAAATTTCACCGGAGCCAGGTATCGAGTTCGAAGTTCCTGCGAACACGAAAATCATCGTTAAAGGGATCGACAAAGAACGCGTTGGCGCATATGCTGCTAAAATTCGTTCCGTACGTGAACCAGAGCCGTATAAAGGTAAAGGTATCAAATATGAAGGCGAGCGTATCATCCGCAAAGAAGGTAAAGCTGGTAAGAAGAAATAATCGGCTAAGCCTTAATTGGGAAATACCCCGCGCATCTTAATGTGAAACTGCCCTACGGCAACTGAAGGGAGTGAAAGGAAAGTCATGATTACAAAAGACGATAAAAACAAGGCTCGCCTCAAAAGACACCTGCGCGTTCGTAAGAAAATTCAGGGTACTACTGAGCGTCCACGTTTGAATGTGTTCCGTTCTTCGAAACACATCTATGCTCAATTGATTGATGATGTGACTGGCGTTACAATCGTATCCGCCTCGACACGTGATAAAGATCTGAGTGCTACAATCGGTAATGGCGGTAGCGTTGAAGCTGCAAGTAAAGTGGGCCAATTGGTCGCTGAACGTGCTAAAGAAAAAGGATACGCAGTGGTTGTATTTGACCGCGGTGGATACTTGTACCATGGACGGATTCAAGCATTGGCTGATGCAGCTCGCGAGGCTGGTCTTGAGTTCTAGAATATTTCTTAAAAGGAGGTTAACGACTTGCGTGTAGATCCGAACAGTTTAGAGCTGACAGAAAGAGTTGTACACATCAACCGTGTTGCTAAAGTTGTAAAAGGCGGACGCCGTTTCAGCTTTAGCGCACTGGTAGTTGTCGGCGATGGCAATGGCTACGTCGGTGCTGGAATCGGTAAAGCCGGCGAAGTACCGGATGCCATCCGTAAAGGCATTGAAGATGCTAAGAAAAACCTGATCCACATTCCAATCGTAGGAACTTCGATTCCTCACTTGGTTACAGGACATTTCGGCGCAGGCCGAGTGTTGCTGAAACCAGCATCAGAAGGTACCGGCGTTATTGCTGGTGGTCCGGTTCGTGCAGTATTGGAATTGGCGGGCGTTGGCGATATCTTGACAAAATCTTTGGGTTCTTCGAATTCCATGAACATGGTCAATGCAACTTTGGAGGGACTTTCCCGCTTGAAGCGCATTGAAGAGGTCGCGAAACTTCGCGGCAAATCTGTCGAAGAATTACGCGGTTAAGGAGGGGAACGTCAATGGCAAAATTGCAAATTACCCTCGTTCGCAGCGTAATCGGACGTCCGGAAACACAACGTGTTACCGTTAAGACGCTCGGCCTGCGTAAACTTAACTCGTCCGTGGTTCATAATGATACTCCCGCGATTCGCGGAATGATCAATAAAGTGGGCCACTTGTTAGCAGTTACTGAAATCGAAGGCTAAATGCCTCGTATAAATTATCAGACATAAGGAGGTGCAAACGATGAAGTTACATGAACTTGCTCCGGCTCCGGGTTCCCGCAAAGAACGCAATCGCGTAGGTCGCGGTCCTAGTAGTGGAAACGGTAAAACGTCCGGCCGCGGTCATAAAGGTCAAAACTCCCGCTCCGGCGGTGGTGTTCGTCTAGGCTTCGAGGGGGGTCAAAACCCACTCTATCGTCGTCTGCCTAAACGTGGTTTCGTCAATCCTACCCGTAAAGAGTACGCGATTGTGAACCTTGAAGAACTCAACAACTTTGCAGAAGGTACTGAAGTAACCCCTGCATTGTTGCTTGAAACAGGCGTTGTCAAGAACTCTAAGAGCGGTATTAAGATTCTTGGTAATGGCGAATTGTCCGTTAAATTGACTGTACAAGCTAATAAGTTCTCTCAATCTGCGGTGGAGAAAATCGAGGCTGCCGGCGGTAAAACCGAGGTGATCTAATGTTCAAGACGCTTAAGAATATATGGCATGTTGAAGATTTGCGCAAAAGGATCCTGTTCACCCTGTTTATTCTGTTCATCTATCGGATTGGTTCGTTCGTACCAGTACCAGGCGTGAACAAAGATGTACTGGAAACAGCGAATCAGAGCGGCGACGCTTTGATGGGTCTTTTGAACACCTTCTCGGGTGGAGCGCTCAAAAACTTTTCGATATTTGCGATCAGTATTTACCCGTACATTACAGCATCCATTATCGTACAATTATTATCGATGGATGTTGTTCCTAAGTTTGCTGAATGGGCAAAACAAGGGGAGCACGGAAAAAAACAATTGGCGCAGATTACCCGATACGGTACAGTAGTATTGGCTCTAATCCAGGGTTTTGCTACTTCAATCGGGTTTAACCGGATTTATGGCACTGAAATGATTCCGAATGCGACCTTTGCGGATTACCTGCTCATAGCTATTATATTGACTGCAGGTACTTCTTTCCTGATGTGGCTAGGTGAGCAGATTACAGAAAAGGGAATAGGAAACGGGATTTCGATCCTGATTTTTGCTGGAATCGTCTCTGCCATACCGGGTTATATCACGAGTACGGCACAATCAAGCTTTATTCAGCCGGATCAGGTGTTCCTGAATATTCTTAAAGTGGTTATTGTGATTATTGTGATAATTGCGATTATTACAGGAGTTATCTTCGTGCAGCAAGGTATTCGTAAGATACCAGTGCAATATGCTAAACGAGTAGTCGGTAACAAAATGTACGGTGGACAAAACACCCACATTCCGATGAAAATTAATGCTGCAGGTGTAATTCCAGTTATCTTCGCAGTTTCACTACTTCAGTTTCCAGTTGTTATCTCCAGTTTCTGGTCTACACATGGTTGGGCGAAGTGGATTGCCAAGTATATGGCAATGGACGCACCGCTCGGCATGCTTCTGTATGTTGTGATGATTATTGGATTTACGTTCTTTTACACGTTTGTTCAGATGAATCCACAGCAGATGGCTGATAACATGAAGAAGAACGGTGGATATATACCTGGTATTCGGCCTGGTAAAGCAACGGAGAAGTATTTGACCAAGGTAATGTCCCGCCTGACCATGTCTGGTGCGTTGTTCCTGGCTCTTATCTCTGTAATGCCAGTAATCTTCGGTAGTTTCTCTGGGTTGCCAAGACAGGTTCAAATCGGCGGTACTGCACTGCTGATCGTAATCGGTGTGGCATTGGATACTATGAAGCAGATCGAGAGCCAATTGATTAAACGCCATTACAAAGGCTTCATTAATAAATAGGCGATAGGTTCCGGAGAAGCTTTGAGTTTACTGCCTTCCCGGCACCTATTGTGCTGTTTCTTGCTTGGTGGCGAACTTTTGGGGGGAGAGAGAAATCGTGAACATTTTATTCATGGGCCCTCCTGGGGCAGGCAAGGGAACACAAGCAGCAGAGATCGTGAAGGAACTTGGAATACCTCATATCTCTACAGGAGATGCATTTCGCTTAGCTATTAAGCAAGGTACTCCTGTGGGTCTGAAGGCCAAATCCTTCATTGATCAAGGCTTACTTGTACCAGATGATGTGACCATAGGAATTGTAGAAGAGCGGTTGCAGCAGTCCGATTGCGAAAAAGGTTTTTTATTGGACGGCTTTCCAAGAACTCTTTCGCAAGCGGAAGCGCTCAATGAAATTTTAGCCCGCTTAAATACTTCATTGGATCATGTAATCAACTTGAATGTGGACCGGGGCTTGCTGATGGCGCGTCTAACTGGACGCCGTATCTGCAATGTTTGCGGGGCATCCTACCATTTGATTTTCAACCCGCCGAAGCAAGATGGCATTTGCGATGTTGACGGCGGTGAACTATATCAACGTCCGGATGATAATGAACAAAGTGTAGGCAAGCGTCTGGATGAGTATGACAACAAGACTGCACCGTTGCTTGCTTTTTATGAGAATATGGGTCTTTTGCGTCAGGTTAACGGAGAAAACGAAATTAATGTCGTTTCCTCTGAAATTGTATCTTTACTGCGGGGTTAATGTAATGATCATTTGTAAATCCGAACAGGAACTTGCCTTTATGAGGGAAGCTGGTCGAATTGTTGCCGAGAGCCACCGTCTTATCGCACAGGCCATTGAACCTGGGATTACGACCGGAGAGCTCGACAGCATCGCCGATCAATACATTCGCAGTCAAGGTGCCGTGCCATCTTTCAAAGGCTACAACGGTTTTCCTGCCAGCATTTGCGCTTCAGTCAACGAACAATTGGTGCATGGATTTCCGGGTAAACGCAAGTTGATCGAAGGCGATATTATCTCGCTTGATATCGGTGCGCAATATCGTGGTTATCACGGTGATTCCGCTTGGACCTACGGAGTGGGTAGTATTTCGGAACAGGCACAGCAGCTGCTGGATGTTACGGAAGGCTCTCTCTACGCAGGACTGGCGTTAGTTAAACCGGATGTGCGCTTGTTTACAATCTCCCATGCTATCCAAATGTACATCGAAGAGGCTGGTTTCTCGGTTGTACGCGAGTATGTCGGTCATGGCATTGGGGCAGAACTGCATGAAGAACCGCAAATCCCGAACTATGGCATATCGGACCGCGGACCGCGGCTGAAACCGGGTATGGTACTCGCGATTGAGCCAATGGTTAACGTAGGTAAACGCTATGTCAGAACGCTGGAAGATAACTGGACAGTCGTTACGGTTGATGGCTCACTGTGCGCTCACTTTGAGCATACGGTTGCGGTTACTCCGGACGGCATGGAAATTTTCACGAAACTGAATGCGTAGGTGATCTTAGTTGAATGCTCAGAGCAGCCCGCAGGTTGGTCAATTGGTGAGAATCCTTAAAGGCAAAGATGCTGGAGAGGTTGCCGTTGTTATCAATGTAGTAGACAGCAGGTTTGTGTATATTGCGGACGGGGACAAACGTAAGTTTGACGTGCCGAAGAAGAAGAGTAATCTTCATCTGGAGCCTTTACCTATCGTCAGCAGTGAGGTTGTGAACAGTTTGAAAGAAAGCGGACGGGTTACGAATGGAAAGCTGCGTTTTGCAGTTATGAAGTTTTTGAAATCCACCGACAAAAGCGCTGATGAGAAAGGAGACTAACTGTGGCTAAAGAAGACGTTATTGAGGTAGAAGGAACCGTTCTTGAACCGTTGCCAAATGCAACCTTTAAGGTTGAATTGGAGAATGGTCATCAAATTCTTGCTCATGTATCCGGCAAGCTTCGGATGCACTTTATCCGTATTTTGACTGGAGACAAAGTAGTCGTACAGTTATCGCCTTATGATTTATCAAAAGGTCGTATAACTTACCGTAAATAGATGGGAAGCACAAAGAAAGTTGTTGCTTCACCTAAGCATAGGCTTTCGAACCCAGTTTTACTTACGTAAAACTTATAGGAGGTAATTAACATGAAGGTAAGACCTTCTGTAAAGCCCATTTGCGAGAAATGTAAAGTAATTCGCCGCAAAGGGACTGTTATGGTGATTTGCGAAAATCCGAAACATAAACAAAAACAAGGATAAGAAGGGGGTGTAGCGTAAAATGGCTCGTATAGCTGGAGTGGACTTACCACGTGATAAACGCGTTGAGATCGCCTTGACTTATATTTTCGGAATCGGTAAAACGACTTCCCAGAAAATTCTTAACGAAACAGGCATTAGCGCTAATACACGTGTCCGTGATTTGACGGAAGATGAAGTCAGCAAACTGCGTGAAACGATCGACAAAACAGCCAAGGTAGAAGGCGACTTGCGTCGTGAAATTTCCTTGAATATTAAACGTCTTATCGAGATCGGTTGCTACCGCGGTGTTCGTCACCGTCGTGGATTACCTGTTCGCGGTCAACGTACCAAAACGAATGCCCGTACCCGTAAGGGCCCGCGTCGTACGGTAGCTAACAAGAAAAAATAATAGGGGGGGATAAGAGACAATGGCTAAACCGAAAAAAGTCGTACGTACAAAACGTCGCGACCGTAAAAATATCGAATCCGGCGTGGCACACATTCGTTCCACGTTCAACAATACCATCGTTACCATCACGGATCCTCACGGAAATGCAATTTCCTGGGCTAGCTCCGGCGGCCAAGGATTTAAAGGTTCCCGTAAGTCCACTCCATTTGCAGCGCAAATGGCAGCTGAATCAGCAGCTAAAGCAGCTATGGAACACGGCATGAAATCCGTTGAAGTTATGGTTAAAGGACCGGGCGCGGGCCGCGAGGCAGCCATCCGTTCACTTCAAGCCGCAGGCCTAGAAGTTAACCTTATCAAAGACGTTACTCCGGTTCCTCACAATGGTTGCCGTCCACCGAAACGTCGCCGCGTATAGTTAAATCAGCAATGAGATGTGTGGTATATTTCCGGCACTAACTGCTAATAATGGGTGTTTAGGCATACTACATGATCCACCTGATGGGGTGACAGTTTCATATAGGAGCGACGTTTGAAGGAGGGGTACACTCGTGATAGAAATCGAAAAGCCGAAGATTGAGACCGTAGAAGCGAATGATGAAGGAACCTATGGGAAATTTATAGTTGAACCGTTGGAACGTGGATATGGCACAACTCTGGGGAACTCGCTTCGCCGGATACTGCTGTCCTCCCTTCCAGGAGCCGCAGTGACTTCGGTCCAAATTGACGGCGTTCTGCATGAGTTCTCGACCGTTCCTGGCGTAATGGAAGATGTGACAGAAATCATCTTGAACCTGAAAGCTTTGTCTTTAAAGATTCACTCAGACGAAGAAAAAGTGTTTGAGATTGATGCTGAAGGGGAAGGCGTCGTTACCGCCGGTGATATCCGTGCGGACAGCGACGTCGAGATCCTGAACCCGGATCTTCACATTGCAACGCTGGGACCTGGCGCGAGACTTCACATGCGTATTTTTGCAGGCCGCGGTCGCGGTTACGTCCAAGCGGACCGTAACAAGCATGATGACCAGCCTATTGGTGTTATTCCAGTTGACTCTATCTACACTCCTATTTCACGCGTTAACTATGGCATAGACAACACTCGTGTTGGTCAAGTAACTAACTATGACAAATTAACGTTGGAAGTATGGACAGATGGCAGTATCAGACCGGAAGAGGCTGTAAGCCTCGGAGCCAAAATTTTGAACGAGCACCTCGTATTATTCGTAGGACTTACGGATGAAGCGAAAGACGCCGAAATTATGGTTGAAAAAGAAGAAGACAAAAAAGAAAAAGTGCTTGAGATGACAATCGAAGAGCTTGATCTTTCTGTTCGTTCGTACAACTGCCTCAAACGTGCTGGTATTAATACCGTACAAGAGCTGACTACTAAAACTGAAGAAGATATGATGAAAGTCCGTAACTTGGGCCGCAAATCTTTGGAAGAAGTACAAGAAAAGCTTGAGGAACTCGGTTTAGGACTGCGGACTGAAGAATAGCACAAGATTGCTAGAGTAAAGGAGGGAATTAACATGGCATACCAAAAGTTGGGCCGTGATTCCAGTGCGCGTAAAGCGTTATTTCGCGACTTGGTAACGGACCTGTTCTTATATGAGCGTATCCAAACCACGGAAGCCAAGGCGAAGGAAGTACGTTCCATCGCTGAGAAACTAATCACTAAGGCGAAAAAGGGCGATCTTCATGCTCGTCGTCAAGTAGCAGCTTTTGTTCGTCGCGAGACTATTGACGGTCAACAAGATGCAATTCAAAAATTGTTCGCTGAAATTGCTCCTCGCTACACAGAGCGTCCAGGTGGATACACTCGTATCCTGAAACTCGGACCTCGTCGTGGTGACGCTGCGCCTATGGTTTATCTTGAACTGGTAGACCGCGCGTAGTAACAAGTTATGATTTCCGATTGTACCCTTATTTCCATTTTCTTCGGAGAATGGATTAGGGGTAAGATCAGAATTACTGTACTGCTTGGGCGGAAGCCTGTTGTGCAGTAAACCGCGGAGATCACCTTGGTTCAATGGAAGGAGCTCCCGCCGGGGCTCTTTTTTTTTGATAGAAGAAGGAGAACGCTATGCGCAATCTATTCATGAAGGTCAATTATGACGGAACCCATTATGATGGCTTTCAGACTCAACCTAAGGGCAATACGATTCAGGATCAGTTGGAGAAGGCAATACATCATCTGACGGGTGAAGGCCTTAAGATTACAGCTTCAGGCCGGACAGACGCAGGTGTACATGCTTACGGACAGCCGTTTAATTTCCTGACCTCATCACGTATACCTATAGAACGTTGGTGTCTAGCGCTGAATACCAGGCTGCCGCAAGATATCGTGGTTACAGAAGCTTGTGAGGTTCCGCTTTCATTTCACTCCCGCAGGGGGGCGAAGCGAAAGACCTACCGCTATCTGATTAACGGTAATCGGTTCCCTGATCCTTTTCAGCGGCGCTGGCAGTATCATCATCCAGTAGCTTTAAATATACCGGCTATGGAGCAAGGATTGGCTCATGTTATAGGTACACATGACTTTACGTCGTTTGCTTCCCGTAGGTCTACAAAGACTTCGCACGTACGAACAATCTTTGAGACTCATATGGAAGTGGACCGAAGTATGTGCCGACCGGGATCCTCGGATCAAGGGGTTATTCATACTTATATTACAGGCAGTGGGTTTCTTCAACACATGGTTCGCATAATAATGGGGACTCTGATCAACGTTGGAGAAGGCAAATGTCAGGCTGATGATGTTGCTCATATTTTAGCAGCATGCGATCGGGCCGCAGCTGGTCCGACTGCTATTGCAAAAGGTCTGGCACTTTGGAATGTCGAGTATGGTGAGACTGAAAAGTGAGTTTATCACTCTTGTTTTTTTATTTTAAAAAAGCACAGAATTATATGAAAATATGCTTGCACTTGGTATGTTTATACTGTAATATAAAAGTTGTGTTTTCTTGATGGCTATCCCACAGCCCCGATCGAGATTACACCAAACAAATGCTTTACTTAACTCACATAATCGTAATTCAATGAGAAACAAGATATACGAAACAGCTGATTTTCGTACGAGAACAAGGAGGAAACATTCATGCGTACCACCTATATGGCGAAGCCGAACGAAGTTGCGCGCAATTGGCACATCATCGACGCCGAAGGCAAAACTCTTGGTCGTTTGGCCAGTGAAGCCGCTGCTTTGATCCGTGGCAAACACAAACCGCAATTCACTCCACATGTTGATACAGGAGATTTCGTAGTTGTTATCAACGCTGAGAAGATTCACTTGACAGGCAAGAAAATGCAAAACAAGAAATACTACCGTCACTCGATGCATCCAGGTGGCTTGAAAGTCACTGTTGCTGAAGATTTGATTAAAACTAAACCTGAGCGGATGATTGAATTTGCTGTTCACGGTATGATTCCTAAGACTCGTCAAGGCGACCATATGAAGCTGAGATTGAAAGTCTATGCAGGCGCTGAGCATCCACACGCAGCACAAAAACCAGAAGTTTACGAACTTCGCGGATAAGATAAGGGAGGACAGTTTCATGGCACAAGTACAATACTATGGGACAGGTCGTCGTAAACATTCGGTAGCACGTGTTCGCCTCATACCGGGTGAAGGACGCATTGTCATTAACAAACGTGAGATGGACGAATATTTCGGTGTGGAAACACTGAAGATGATCGTCAAACAACCTTTGACACTGACTGAAACACTGGGCAATTATGATGTTCTGGTTATCGCTCATGGCGGCGGAATATCTGGCCAAGCCGGAGCAATCCGTCATGGTATCTCCCGTGCACTTTTGAAAGCTGATCCGGACTTCCGTCCATCACTTAAAAAAGCAGGCTTCCTGACTCGTGACCCACGTATGAAGGAACGTAAGAAATACGGTCTGAAAGCAGCACGTCGTGCTCCTCAGTTCTCGAAACGTTAAAAAGCCCGTCATATCAACGAATTTCAGCCCTTGGCCTTCATGGTCAGGGGCTTTAATTTTGCCCTCTGAATTGGCCGTGACCATATTTTGACCATATTTATTCTTCCTGACCATTCGTGACCACATCCGAACCAGTAATTTGTTCATCAGTCTCCATGAATTTTTCGAACCGGTCAGCAGTCTTCTCTTTCACTGACTTGGTTACGTGCGTATAGATGTTCATGGTCATTTTGATATCAGAGTGCCCCAGGCGCTCTTGGACTTCCTTAATGCTCGCTCCGGCCTCAAAGAGTAGCGAAGCATGGGTATGACGCAACCCGTGGACTGTGACAGGGTGAAGATTGTATAGGCGTATGATCTCAGCCAGCTTGTCGTTAGGATAGGCCAGCCGAAGAGGCGTATCATCTTCCCGTGCAAAGATATAACGATCATCCTTTGACCCGATAGGCGCTACAGGGCCTCTGTTTTGCTCAGAGCGGCGTTTTCGTAGTAATCCAAGAGTAGTGTCGTCCAAACTAAGGACACGGCGGGAAGCAGCAGTTTTGGAGGTCAGAGACATGAAGCCTGTCTTATCTTGGAACAAAGTTTTGTTCAATGTAAGACTCTTATTCTTGAAGTCAATGTCATTCCAGCGAAGTGCCAGAATCTCCCCTTTGCGTGCGCCGGTATAGATCAGCAAATGGAACAACATGTAATCGCGTTGGGAACAATCCTTCTTAACAATACCGAGAAATCTCCGGATTTCGTGTTTTTCCCAAAAATTTCTCTGTATACCATCCTCGTCAGCCAAATGTTCACTTTCATCCATGGGAATCACAACGCCTTTCATCGGGTTGGTTGTCCGAATATCCATCCTAATTGCATACTCAAAAATCTGATTGGCATACATTTTCATGTTAGCAATCGTCTTGATATCCTTCGCCATCTTGTTTATGACTTCCTGGCAGTAGGAGCGGGTGATATCCCGCATCTTGATTGCTCCAAAGTGAGGGAGCAGCTGCTTCTTGAATTTGGAGAGGACAGCCTTCTTTGTGCTGGGTTTAAAGTTTGGTGAATGAGTTTCGTACCATTGTTCATAGACCTGCTGGAATGTTGTAGTTTTGTCCTGAGCTACGAACGATCCGTCAGCAACTTCTTTTTCAGTTTGAGCAGCGTCCAACTGAGCTTCCTTTTTCGTTTTAAATCCACGTTTGGTTGAAGGCTTCTTCTTTCCGGTTTCTGGATTGACTTCACCGTAATACTTGTACAACCAGCGAACGCCATCTTTAGTCGTATATTTTTGAAAGCTTGCCATAACTAATCCTCCTTACCATGTTAAATTCCGTGTCATTGCCTGATCACGTGCAATTTTCATTTCAATATCGTTCATTTGAATAATAAAGCAATTCTTCTTTAATCCATGCCTGTACAAAAGCTGATGGACCTGCAGCGTAATAATTCCATCAAAACAAAAAACATCGCTACTAAGAGCTGGGATACACTCGATCTGATGCATTTCTTCAAGGTCGACCTCTGGTAGTCGCTCACCTATTGGTAATTCAATTTCCCGGCAATTCATAAGGGTCCATTCGTCTAGGGTGACAATAAGTTGAGAGGGGCCATCAATCGTTCCTGAAGGATCGTAATAAACCGCACATTCCATTTTATCGCCAATATTCGATTTCACCTCCTTTCGCGGTTGACATGTAGCGGAAGTCTTAGTACACACAGTTCCTTCGTATTCCCGGCGCAAAATTTGATCATATCGTTTTTTTGCCAATTTAATACTGGTAGAAAAGGCATTTGAAATTTGTTTGATAGCTTGTCCATGATCAGGAGATAAATTTAGTTGCTCAATCATGAAATAGGGTAGGGAAGCGTAAAGGACGAACAACTCTGCGTCTTCTTCCTGATACTTTACAAATGGTGAGGGTAGGGTAGCCTGATTTCCGGCATGACGCAATAAATGGCACAGCTCGTGTAGAAAATCCTCTCTCTGCTCCAAAACCGATTTGCGGTCATCAAGAAAAATAATTTTTTTGCCGTTATTCGTTTCATGAGATAGACTTTCTGAATTAAAAAGCACAACTGATATTCCGAGTCTGTCTGCAATAAAGTCAGTTGTAATATTCTTAGGAATCAGGATGTCATTCCCTATATAAAGTTGCTCTGTAAATTGTTCAAGATGAGTTTTTTTGTAATATTTAAACATAATACCCCTCCAATAGGATCATTTGTTCGTATGTATGGGTGTGCAGAACCAGCCTGA
Source organism: Paenibacillus wynnii (assembly GCF_000757885.1). NCBI lineage: Bacteria > Bacillati > Bacillota > Bacilli > Caryophanales > Paenibacillaceae > Paenibacillus > Paenibacillus wynnii. Next base: position 2,750,640 of record NZ_JQCR01000002.1, read on the forward strand.
TAGCTGATGCTACAGAATTTATTTTTCGTCTTCAGAAGCGCGTTTAATAATCTCCCAGACCTTTTGTAGGTCTTTTTTTCGCTCTTCAGGTGCATCTAAGTAACTCTTAAAGAAAATGCCATGTTCAGGATTGTTAATAAATGCCTCGAATTCGGCTAATTCTGCCGGACTAAGTGCATCTTGCCGTTCTGAACTTTCTATAAAGCCTTTTTCGTTAGCGACCATTTCTTCAAGTTCGTCAATTGTTATACCTAAACCCTTAGTAACCTTTAGGACGTTATCGATAGCCGCCCCGCCTACTCCGCGGTTTAACATAGACTGCAGGGTTGTTGGAGGTAGACCAATGCGTTCTGCAAAAGCGCGACGGCTGTATCCCTTTTCTTCGATTAAGCGAGATATAATTTTTGCTCTCTCCACGATCTCCATACCCCCATTATATTATGTACGCTATTCCGTATATAGGTACATATTACATCACAATAAAATCTTTGTAAATATAAAATGAACGAAATTAAGTATATATCTTTGAAATATCCTCTTGACCTTGAACGTCATTGCGTATATAGTTCAAATTACACCGAACGCAATTACGCACATTAAGGAGGAGAGATGAATGATTTATACGAATCTAAGTTCAGAAATGGAAAGGAGAGGTGTGACTATTTCGGCTATGTCTCGCGAATTAAAAATGAGACGCGGAACGGTAAGCGACAAACTTCATGGGAAGTTTAGACTTCACTATGATGAAGCCCTTAAAATTAAAAGAATTTTCTTTTCGGATTGCGATATGGAACGTCTATTCTCAACAAATTTAGAACTAGAGGGAGATGAGACGTGTGAACTCCCCAATCATTAAAGTTGTGATTGATCCGGATTATGTCCGACAACTAGCAGAGGCTGAAATCAAACGGCAAATGAAAGACCTTAGCCCCGGTATTTGGTGGGATATGAAGCGACTCGAAGTAGAAACGTGCCGTAAGAGGGATTGGCTGCTTGCAAACATTCTACTGAATCCAGCCTTTAAAAAAGAAATGCGTTCGTGCTCCAACGGATGCGAAGGCGGTCGTTGGATGTTTCGTGCTTCTGAAATGATTAGATTTCTTGACATGAATTTCGAGTCATTAAATAAGTCGCCTTCAAAGCTGATTCGTTAATACTCAGCCTTCATAACCACTTATTCGAAAAGTATACACAGGTAAGGAGATGCGAATCATGGACGCTAACTATATAGTTCTAACCCCTGAAAAGTATGAAGAGCTTAAAGCACAATTAAAAAAGGATCTTCAAGAGGAGCAAGTGCAACCAAGCTATTCATCGGACTGGGAGAAAATAAAAGCTATGGTCGAAGATAAATTTTCTGACACATATGGACCCTACAGATATCAAATCATTCAGGGATTATCAGCAGTAATTCGTTGCGGCGTGGGGATCAGTCAAATCAGATATTTGCATGGTGATGCTGGAAAGCAGGCTGTTGAGATGGTATCTGAAATTATCGAGCGATTAGAAGTGATCGGAAATACATTAAGGGAAGAGAAGTCGAGTCAGAGGGTATTTAGATCTTGAAGAAAAGAAAAATGCACGGGCTGGTGATGCGGAAAATTTTAATATGAGTCACTACAAAGGTAACAGTGAGATGTGAACAAAGATAAAGAAAATATCCTTAACACCGTACAGACATGTTTCGACATAGGAGCAGGAAAAGAGTTTTTATCTCAATTGATCGCAATGTTCCGACGTACTTGGTTGGACAAGCCTGCAATGTTGGCTTACATCGATGATTTGGAAGTAAGGTATATAACTTCTTTGGAAGGAGTGGAGCAGTTTGTTGATTAAACTTCTGATCAGATTCTTGTTAAGAAAACAGGAAAGTTACTTTCGGATTATTAAGGTGGGAAACCGGAATGTATCTATTGATATCGAAGAGTACATTCCAGCCAGTGAGATGATTGAAAAGTTTGAAAAAAGACTACATGAGATTTCCTAATAATTTAATCTCGGGCTTAAATTTCTCAATCGTGGAAATTACGGAAGAGTATAGTTCAATTTCTTGATCAACACTTTCCGGGTGGATTGGATTGTCGGGTGAAGATTTAATTTTTTCAAGAGTTTTTAGCTTTTTCATAAAGTGACCGTAAATGAACAGCGTGTCTCGGTCGGAAAACTCGATAAGCGGCATTGTTATCCCTCCTAAATTGTTGTGAGTCTGGACAACTACCAATATTCGACAGGAGGAAATGAAATACCTACTAGAAAGGAAAAACGCCATGACAGTAATTACACCGATTGAACATTCTGGATTTAGAGTTATCATGACAACCGATCTGGCTGCTTCACTTGGGACTGAAACAAAAATAATCAGCAAGAATTTTGAGAGAAACGAACATCGTTACCAACTGGGAAAACACTTTTTCATACTCCAAGGTGATGAGCTTAGGGAATTCAAAGCTTCTCGTCAAATTGACGATAACCTGAAATTCGCTCCAGTCATTTATCTATGGACAGAAAAAGGGGCTTGGATGCACGCGAAATCATTAAACACCGATGAGGCGTGGGAAGCATACGAAGCCTTAGTGGATGATTATTACAGAATTAAAAGTGCGTCAGTTAACATGAGTCAATTTAGCCCGCAACTGCAGTTACTCATACAAATGGAACAAGGCATCAAAGAGATTGAACAACGACAGGACAATACAGATCGGCAGCTCGCTATCGTAAAGGAAACATTCCTGGATCGGGATGAAGATTGGCGGGTCAAGATGAAAGGACTGCTTAACGGAGCTACAGCACGCCGTGGTATGTCACATAGGGACATGCGCACACTTAGCTATCAAATGCTCGAAGAACGCGCCCGCTGCGACTTGAGTCGACGTCTGAGTAATTTAAAAGAACGTTTGAAAGACTCCGGAACCACTAAAAGCAAAGTAGAAGAAGCGAATCGGTTAGATGTGATCGAATCAGAACCACGGCTGAAAGAGATATACACAATTATTGTTAAAGAATTAAGTATTGGAGCTATGAATTAGGGAGGAAAATCAAATGAAATTATCAATTAACTTACTTCGAAATATAATGGCTTTATTTTTAACCTTGAAGGATCGCGCAGAGATGGAAGGGGAAACGAAGACAGCTGAGTGGGCAGAAAAGCAATACCGTGCTTATCATGATTTGTATCTGCAAGCTCTTGAAAACGAAAAACGGCCTGCCGGGTTAGGAGCCGGAAGACCGTCACTGAGTTTCAAAATAATAATTAAGACTAGATTAACATCGTATGAGGATAAACGCAATGTCAAATGCAGCTAACAGCGACACAACGCCGTCATTAGCCGAGCAACTACTTGCTGAAAATGATCTAGAAATCGCTAAATGTAAGAAGTTTTTAGAAGAAAGTTTCTTTGTCACTTTTGATATATCGCTGTTTGCGTCAACCCCAAAGATTAAGCGAGTTCGTGCGGTTGAGCGCCTATTGAAGCGGATAGAGCCCGTGGGTATGACTCTACCTTGGAATACACACTGCACCGGATGTGGAGGACTTCTTGAGGTCGGTCGCAAGGTAATTAAAGTAAAGGGTGGCATTTGTTGTGACAGGGCTTGTCACGGGCTGTTGCTCGTAAAGCAGTGTGAAGACCATGGACGTTGAACAGTACATTCGGGAAATTAAGAAATTTAGAACTCAAGCAGATGCTTACAGTGATAATGCTCCAGGAGCGATCATGGAGAAGATACGGCTGCTAACGGCGGCTCATATGTTAATGGGCCGTGTATCTGCTGTGAGAGACGGTGAATATGCTCGGATATATGCTGCCCGTAAGAACGCCTATGCAAAGGCACGTAAGGAAGCACCACGAGGAGAAAAGGAAACAGCTGGCGATCTGGCAATTGAGAATTTACGTATGCTAGAGGCTGACGCTCTCGAAGAAAAAATGATGTGGAAGAACGAATTTTCCTCATTACGTGAGTACATCTATGAACTAAGGCTGCGGGTACGGGTAGATATGAACACATTAGGAGGCGGAGATTGATGACGGCAACCGTCCATAAAGAGCAACAGGCAAACCTTAAGAAGGAAATCCGTGAAATCTACTTCCGGAAAGAATTGATTCCGGCTGGCGATACAAAGGAGCACATCAGGCTCGAGCGAAGACTTTATACCCTCCGGCAGGATCTGGAAAGATTGAAGTCGCCTAAAGTAGCAACTAAGGGCGAGGCAGCTGGACACGCAAATGGAATTACACATTGCCACAATTGCGGGAAGAAGTTAGGAGAAACTGCTTATCGATGGGGAGCTGCTAGGTATTGCGGTCAGAAATGTGCCTTTTGGGTGGAGTTAGGTGTCCCTTATGCCTAGTTTCGGTCTTCACCTCCGTTCCAAAACTTAAGCATAAGGGAAGTCATGGGCAGAAAACTATCAAAAGACACTCTATGAAAATGCACAAAATAAGTAGGTGAAAGCATGAGAGGCGCTTTTCAGACGAGTCGAGAAATCTTTGAAAATCCAATATGGCAGGACATTCCTAAGTTTCGAATCTTCTTTTACATCGTTGGGAATGCAGTGTTTGCGGAGGAAGGGATTACGATTTCTGGCGTGCATGTGAAACGCGGTCAATACCTCCGAGCATACCGCAATCTCTCAAAGGATTTGGAATATGTTGAGAATCGTTCAATCAAAAGATACTCAATCTCAGTTATTTCGAGAAAAGTTGAACAACTTGTTAAGGAAGAACGATTGAAAATTGAAGACTCCGAACTTGGAACGCTGTTCACAGTTGTCAATTATGCTATGTATCAAGGCTTTGAACACTATAAAAAGGGAACTTGGAACAGCGTTGGAACGGAGTTGGAACGCACTGAGAACGGGGATGGAACGGAGTTGGAACAGGGATGGAACAATAATAAGAAAGATAACAAAGATATAAATGTTAAGAAAGAAAGGATAAAAGATTCTTCCACTCGAAAAAACGCTAAGCGCGTTTATTCCGAGGATGACAGGGTATACAAGCTGGCTAAAAGGTTTCATGAACTTGCTTATGAGAATGCCGTGGATCTAGGAACCAGCCACTTAATCAAGAATGCTAATTTTCAAAAGTGGTCTGATACTTTCAGACTCATTCTTGAACGGGACAAAATCCCTGAGTCAGAGTTGGGCGAAGTTATCAAATATGCTCTGGCCGAACAATTTTACCGAACAATTATTCTTAGTCCTGCCAATCTACGAGAGCATTATCCAAAAATACTTACACATATGCGAGTTCAGCAAAAAATTCGTCGAACTGGTGGTGCACCAAGCGGTAAACCGCATCTACCCGTAGTGGAACCAGGTGGGGGCACGGAAAGCTCTCCGGAAGAGTTGGCAGCTGCGATGGAGTATGCAAAAAAAATTAAAGAAGCAAAGAATCAAGGAGGGACACGATGAACTTTTTGAACTGGAGAACGGACAAGCAATTGCTGGAGATTATAAATAATGAATCTTTGGACTATGACATTCGGATTAAGGCACAAGAGGAACGCATGCGTCGACGGTGGCCATCTTGTAAGATTCCTGGATGCAAGACATTTGCTCAGCATACTTGGGCTACAATTCCGGTGTGTCAGCACTGCAAGGAAACACTGACTACGGAGCAACTAGACTATTACGCTGAGAAGCTGCTGCCCGAGGATCGAACACTTATCTATTCCATTGCTCCTTATATGCCTTGGCGTCATCAAGATTTGGTGGTGAACCCATGAAAACAGTGGTATACGGAAATCGCGGGTCTGGCTTTGAAGCAGTGATAAATTATATAAATCAAATTTACGAAAACCGAAAACTGGCAGTCATTAATAAACGTTCTACTCCTGTAAAAGTCACCAGAAGCAAAGGTACCAAGGTACTCGCAGGATTTTATGAAGCAAAATCCACTGTAGACTATGACGGTATATATCGAGGTCGTGCGATATTCTTCGAGGCCAAATCAACGCAGGAGCTTGATAGATTTGATTTAAAGAGAGTTGAGGATCACCAGTACGAGCATCTAGAAAAGTGCCACGCAGTAGGAGCTGTATGTTTTGTCCTTGTGGAGTTTCGCAGACAGCGTAAAACGTATCTGTTACCATTCGCCACGCTGCGAGCGTACAAAGGAGAGGCTACTCGGGGTGGGCGAAAGAGCATGACTATTGATAACTTTGAGGTGGATGCCTACGAAGTTATGCAGGGCCGGGTGCAGTTGGATTACTTGGCAACGGTCGATAAAATTTGGTTCACGGAAACAGCGTAGGTACCCATACATGACAGGGGACCGGGCACCTCCGCAGGTATAGAACGATCTGGTGTACCCATTAATACAAAATACGGAAATTGGAGTGATTAAGTATGAATATTGATTTCTCAACTCTGGCAGATGGAGCAGTTGCTGAGGTCGTTGAACTCGAGTTACAACGCATCCTCGAGAACATTGCAGATCTGAACACAGATCCAAAGAAAATCCGACAGCTCAAACTTACCTTGAAATTTAAAGCAAATGATAAACGGGATATCGTAGAAGTTGATATTTCCACAGCCAAGATCACCGCACCTATAAAGAGTGTCGGAACCACTTTCGTCATGGGTCGTGATGGTGGAGGAAAAGTGGCCGCAAAAGAGTTGAAGTCTGGAACTAAAGGGCAAACCTACATTGCCAACGATGGATCCGTGAGAGATGACACTGGTAACCCTGTCACTGAGCTCGAAGTCAAGAAAGATAGTAACGTAGTAGGTTTTAGATAATCAAATCATAGGAGGAATTATTCATGTTAAAAGAAGCATTTCAGTATATTGTTGGGCTCGGAAACAAGGAAATTAAAGAAGTAGGAACTCAAAAGTTTTCCACGGGCGCTTTCCAATTGATCCAAGAAGCAACACCAAGCCCGCTTAAGGTTAGAAATTTATCGGGCATCGTTGATTACATCAAAAACGACTATGATGGACAGCCACCAGTGATGATTCACATTGAAAGTCCTACAGAAGTTAAGGTTATGAGCTCATTCAATCGAGATATGAACCGGAACATACTTGTTCAAGCCGAAGCGCTCCTGCCAACAATTCCTTTTAAGCAATTTATCAACGTTGAGGAATTCAATATTCTCCTTCAGTCCTGCTTTGTTCCAAATGATGATCGAGCAACAATGCTGCGGATTGTAGGGAACATAAAAGAAGAGCAAGTGAGAAGCACTGGAGACGATGGGATATCCCAGGCGGTAACAACATCTGGCGGTGTCAAGATTGTTTCAGAGGAGAAAGTACCGAATCCAGTTTCACTTAAACCATTCAGAACATTCGTCGAAGTGCCGCAACCTATTTGTGACTTTGTGTTCCGGCTGCAGGATGGGCCTCGAGCTGCACTGATTGAAGCGGATGGTGGCGCTTGGAAGCTACAGGCAATGGCAAACATTAAAGATTTTTTACTAGTTGCGCTTGAAAAGGAAGTTAAATCAGACCGGGTTGTCATTATCGCATAACAAACCATATCGGGGCGGCTTCGGCTGCCCCATCTTATAAGGAGCTGAATCCAATTGCCCGATCACCGCGGATGGCTCACGAAAAATGAAATGATGGATACAGGAGCCGCTTGTTTTATACCAGACGCTATTGGAGCGTTTACGGGTAAATGGTACGGTTCTCCACCAGATAAAGGTATCTTACTTACACGAAAGCGTTGCAAGGATCTGGGCTGCCCAGTAGATGATGAACAAGCCACCGCCTATATGTACATTGCCCAAACTAAAACAGATTACAGATACGCCCCTTTTTATCATAGGAGCTTGGATGTACTGGACATTAAAAAAATCACTTATCTCGAACAACGAGTGTTACAAAAAGAAATTGATGCTATGGAAGCTAGAAAGGACGGGTCAATATGAACGAAGAGCAGCGCCGCCGCGCATTTCAAAAGATTAAGTCATTCAGTAACAAGAAGTTCTGGGCTTGGATGAACTTTATTCACTCCAGGGCTTATGCCAAAGCTGAACAGCATTTTACAGAAGCTATGTCGATTGTCCTGCAACCAAAACAAGCAGCTGCTGTACTTGCTAAAGCCAAAGAAATTCGAGAGCAATGGGACGGCATGGAAACGATCACCATGGATGATACGGAAGCGGCTGAGCTCCAATCGGTCGGAGTATAGTTCGGTGACTCACCAAACTTTTTGGAAACCGGAAAAGCAAGAAAAGCCGAAAAAGACAAGCAGCCTGGGACAGCACAAAAAGGAAAAGAAAGTAGTTTCGGAGTGGAAACGTGATTTATTCGCCGGTCATACTCCCGGAAAAAGTAGTGCTGATCGAGCAGAATTCCCTCGCAAGATAGTTGCCGAGTTAATTGCTGAAGCTGGCGAAGTATGCCAGCACTGCAGATCAGCACCGGACACCACCACACACCATGTCTGGCCTCGAGGCCGGAAGGGACGCGGTGTAAAAACAAACGGTCTAAGATTATGCGGATTGTGTCACGACTTAATCCAAACGACTGATGAGCTGCTGCAATACTGGATTGGAGTCTTCCGGGATCGATACGGCGAATACTTTTGGTATGACGAATTGGACTGGGAAGAACACAACCGTAAAATGGCGGCACAGGAGCAGTCAGAGAGAGAACTGGAGGTCCGCAGGCAGCAGATTGAACCTGTGGCTGACTTAATCACTACCGCAGCGGGGCGACCGTTAAGAGTAAAAGAATTGCAGTTGTTGCAATCACTAGAACCCAAGGCACTCCAAGTATTTACCGGAATGATTACTGACTCCTTAAACGGATATGCATCCCAGGGAACTTATCGGGCCCTTGATCGATTTGAGGATTAATAAATGCATATAACAACGGAGGTATGACGTTTATGAATCGGGTTCAGGCAGTTTATGAAATAGGAGACATCATTGAATTGAATTGTATAGGCTGCCTGAAACGGATCGAACTAAGCCGAGCCCACAACAATAATTACTCTTACATCGATGGACATTGCAATAAAGTCTGCCCAGTAGGAAAGCAACTGCAGGAGTTAGGGAAGAAACTTGTACGTGATAGTACGTGAAAGGATGGGAACTCATGACCGAAGAGCAGCGCCGCAGAGCGTTTCAAAAAATTAAATCATTCACGAATCAGAAGTTTTGGGCTTGGATGAACATGATCCACTCCCGGGCGTACGCCAAAGCCCAGCAGCACTATGAAGAGGCTATGAGCATCGTTCTCCAGCCGAAGCAAGCAGCAGCTGTCAAAGCCAAGGCTCAGGAAATACGGGAACAGTGGGACGGAATGGCAACAATCACAATGGATGACACCGAGGCAGCAGAATTAAAACAGGTGGGGGTGTAATCATTGGGTTGCGCCAAAAACTGGACAAAAGAAGAGATTGATTACCTCCAGGATAAATGGGGATCGATCAGTTTGAAATCAATCTCTGCAAACTTGGGTCGGAGCATCGATGCGGTAAAACTGAAAGCTGGCAGATTAGGGCTCGGAGACTCGCGGATGAACTTTGACGGAATCACAGTCAATCAATTAGCCCTTGCTCTTGATAAATCATATGGGCAAATCGTTAATTATTGGGTACCGGATTACGGGTTGCCGGTCAAAAGGAAACTCTTTGCAAATACTGCAAGGGTCCTGGTCATTGGATATGAAGAATTCTGGAAATGGGCTGAGCAGCATAAAGAACTCCTTAACCTTGCCAAGATGGATCCTAACACCTTGGGAGCAGAGCCGGACTGGGCAAAGGTGAAACGGAAAGCAGACAAAATGAGATCTCAGAAAACCTTTCAGGCTGTTAACTGGACTCCGGAAGAAGATCAGAGGTTAGTGCAGGTCCTCGGGACAAAAGGAATGACATATCCAGAGGTCGCCAGGCTCTTTGATCGATCGGAAGCATCGGTTAAGCGGCGACTGCATGACCTTGGCGTGAAAGTCCGACCTGAACGAATGGAAAACCATATCAAGTACACATTCGAAGAGGTACAAACTTTGCTCCGAATGGCTCAGGAAGGATATAGCTATGAAACGATCGGTCAAACAATCGGTAAGAGTGGACTAGGAGTTCGCGGGAAGCTCGAGAGAATGGGATTTGACTTTAAGCATCGCCGTTTGAAAGAGAGATCAGGTGTAACTTCATGAGCTGTTTCTTTTATGGTGATTCACCGCATGCAGTACGCGCTACCAAACAACAAATGCTCCTGCATGCAGAGGAGATCAAGAAAACTATAGCAGCTAAGAAACAAGATATTGAGTTGGTTGCGATAAACCAATTGTATAAGAATAGCTGTGTGTGTCTAGTAAATGGAAGTCTACAACGCTACTTAATTGATACTCAGGATGGATATATTCGGCGCGATGGTGAGTTTAGGGGTTACGGTGGAGACGCATGGGAGCAAGCACCGAATCTAGTTAAGCTCACTGATCTAGAGATAGGACAAATGGAGTTATTTTAATCGGGCATAGCCCCATAAGGAGAGATAAACGATATGGCAAAACAACCAAAGTTGAAGAAGTCCGGATTGAAGCCGGGTGATCAGGTAATCATGCACAGCTGCTATGAGGCCCGTAAAGAAGAAAACAAGGATAAGGTATGGGCGGTTAGATCGGAGCCGTGGGATCTTTGCGGGTCGGAGGTTGTGCTGCTGGAAGGTAAATCAGGCGGGTTCGCAACTGAATTTTTGAAGAAGGTTGAGGGTTAACCACCTACCCATAAAGGAGACGCTAGTATGAGACCGATTGAAGCAATTAAAGACGCGGGATCAATTGTTCTGCAGAAATTTCACGAGATAACAGAACGCCGTTGCGAGAAGTGTCCGGCATTTTGGGAGAATGTCGATTACTGGGGCGAATATGATGCGGGTTGCACGCTGAACAGGGACCACCTGGAATTTTGTCCATTATCCTTACTGCCCAGAGCGGTTATGAAACCAATTGTACTTCATAAGGAAAAGGTCGATGCACTGTATTGGGAAAAGCTTTATGAAGCAGATCGGGCGAAATGGGAAAAAGGAGAAAATAGCGGGGAGGATACACCAGTATGAGCGACCAAAAAGGACTCTATAACAAATACCAAATTATTAATCGGGAGACTGGGCAAGAGGCCGATGGTAATTACTTTGTGCTTAAGCCTACTGCTGATCCTGCGGCACGAGCAGCGCTGATGGCCTATGCAGAGTCAATCGATAATCAGCAACTAGCTATGGACATAACAGTTTGGATTTCCAGCTTGCCGGAATTGAGTGTCTTTGACTGGTGCGACAATCAAACCCTGGAGTTGAGCCATCCACACACGTTTGACATGGCAATCGGAGGGCGGATGTGCCGGCATTGCTGGAATCATGACCGAGAGGTTTACAAAGGATCGTACGGCGAGGATATTGGTGAGTTCAACCCTATTCAGGGAGAGGCGGCGAAAGCGGAATGATTGATGAAAAATGCAAGCCATGCACCAAATGCGGATTCGATGATTCATATATAACGGATTATCACGAAGATGGTACGGAATACGATTTTTGCGGGAACTGTGGAACCCCTGTATCAGAAAAGATTAAATTTTATTTCGCTATTGAACAGTTAGACGAATTGAGTCGTGTATATCGGACAATGCCCACAGATGGCGAAGGATATCCCATTGAACCGGAGTACGAAGGAATGATAGCGCGTGGAAACATTGTAAAGCTAGTATCTGATGTTAAAACTGCTAGGGATGCTCTAACAGAGGCACAGCAAGAGGTCAAAGAATGGCAAGAAGAAGCTAAACAATGGCGGGACGAATTTGTAGATAAGAACAACGCTTTGGGAGAGGCACAGCAGACCATAGCCCGGCAACAGAAGATTTTGAAGTTTTACGCTGCTGAAGAAAACAATAGCTGGTGGGTGGGTGGACTGGATGAAGTTGTCCAATCAGAAGTGATGAAGGATGAAGGTAGACGCGCCCGGGCTGAGTTGGAAGGAAATAAGGAAGGGGAGATATAATGCGCAAACACAAAAGACGGAATCAGAAGAAATGGTTCAGGATCGTTGCTCAAAATGTCCATCAAGGAAAAGCAGTATCACGTTTCCACGCTCAAAGGTTAGTCGAAAGCGTCCAATTGTTCGCAGATAATCAATATCACAATGTCTTCCGACCTTGGTGGTATGAGCAAATGGACAGCAATTCAAAACTTGACTTAGTAACCGAACACAGTCGGCACTTCAAGGAAGTCGAGCGAAAACTCATTGAAATGACGGGAATTGCTGCGGATGACTTCAACAAAATTGCCGCATCTCTAAAGAAAGCCACACCAAGAAGAACGAGAAAAAGTAAAGAGAAGCCACGTCCGCCAGTTCGGAAGCTGAAAAAACCAGAGGAATTTAAAATACGGATGATGAACGGAGATTTCCAGCCAGTAACCGGTGAGAAAGTGTTCACTATCGGTGAGCACGACTTTTTTATCCATATTACGGAAGGAAAACACTTCGATTTCTGGACCGTGTCAGATGTTGCTACCGGAACCAAAGTGTACAGCCATGAACGGTATAACGAGGCTGCAAGGAAGGCCAAAGAGATCATCACAAAGCATTACGACTCTTATGTGAGTCAAGTATCGAAGCTTAGGGAGGCCCATTCATGACACAGTTACAGACAATGAGTGACCAGCAACTTAACCGGGCGCTAGCAGAGTTGATGGGGTAAACAGTCTATCATTACGACAAAGACGTTCCAGAGCGCTGTTATTACATGCTGGTAGATCCTGTTGGCGACTACAGCGTGATAGAGCGACCTACAGAGACAATAGCTTGGCTTGACGCACCTTGGTTTACAGGTGACCCTGTCGCCTCTCTAGAGGTACAGATAAAGGCAATAGAGGTAGACGCAAGGAAGTTTGCTTTATGTCTGTACGTGGTTCGGGTCAAAACCAAAACGGGAGTAAATATAAAACCTAGCGATATTGCAAATTGGCCTCATCTCAGTATAAACATTGTTGCCGATCTGCTTACTGCCACCCCCAGAGAGAGGGCAGAGGCTGCTTATATGGTACTAAGCCAAGTAAATGAGTAGTGGACGCAAACTGTGCATGAGGGATAAACGAAGATGACAGATCTACTGATAGAAAAAAAGATACAAGCGATACGCAAAAAATCACAGATCGAAGAGATTACGCAGCGGTTGATTTCGATTATATAAAGAAGTTAAGGAGGCTGACATAGCCCCCTTAACTGGAAACCAACCAAGAGTTAATCGGAGTAAGCAACAGCATTAAAACTCTCAATACCTATCCGAGTCGCATCTGCAGTGCAAAAAAGATACAAGGTATAGACCAATTCGTTCGATGCTGGCAAAGGAACATTGTAATCAGAAGCTTCTATAGTTACGACCTGTACAGCGTTTGGATTTGCCTCGTTGACACTTACCGAGTAAAGAGCATAAGCGACAGGAAAAACTTCTGCGCCTCTCACAACGGAAAATGCAATGACTGAGTCAAATGGTGGAGTTTCCGGAAATGCCAACTCTGCAATTCCGGAAAATTGCACTCGTATATTTCCACCTGCACCAGTTACATTGAGGCCAACCTGCCCGATTGGTGCAGGGGTATTGGCAGGAAAAGGGATCGAGATTGTATTACCATAGCTTGCATTTTGTGATGTTCGGGCATCAAGAAACTGTGACATAAAGCATACCTCCAATTGTTTTTGAGATATGCTATGCGATTACTCAAACAGGTTCGTCCGCAGAGTGGTATTTATTTGAGATTATAGAGGGCTGCCATAGCCCCAAGGAAGGGAACAGAAATGAAGCAAACTACTATAAGTGCATCGTCGAGATTTGGGAGAGATTCGGCCATTCACAGAAAACCCTGAATATTAGGTCATTGATACGAGATTTCTAAAGAAGTCAATCAACACTATTTAGGGATAACTTTTTTCAGCGTATTCATTTCTTTCTTTACAAGATTGATTATTTTCAAATGATTAAGTAGTGCACAGTACGAAAAGATGGCGAAGGAAGGTGTAAGCGTGAAACGCTCTGAAATGTTGTCTCCAGACGAACAAGAAGAATATATCTTGATCGATAATACTTGCACGAATTATGAAGCCCTGTTTGGTTGGAAAGTTGGGACTGCATTGAAACGAATTTCAGTATGGTACGGATCAAATGGATGCGGTAGGAATCTGAAACAAGCCTATTTTGCGCCTGCGGCTTCAAACCATTATCTTAACGGTCAAATTGCATGGAGCGACCATGTCAAGGAAGTAACTGGACAGTTCGAAATGGATTTTTAGTTTCGCAGTCCGAAGAAACACCACAATACCAATTTATTAAGGAGTGTTGATGATGGAAGAATTAAAGGTTGCCGAAGAAAAAGGACTTAAAGATGTACATGTATTTCAAATTTGTGAGTGTGATGCAGTAGCAGCTTATTCGCTAGAAGAAGCTATTAATTGGTACAAGGAAATCACTGGTTTATCTGAATCGGAATTGTATGAACACGAAGATATAGAGATCATTTCTCTAGACTATAAGGTTCGCAACAGTGAAGAAGATGATGAACGGATTTCTGTCCGAGAAATCTTAGATACTTATTGGAACGGCAAACCATTTATTGTTTGCTCGACAGGGAATTAACGCGGATTTCCAATCTATTAAGGGGTGAGAGGATATGAGTAACACGGCATACCAATTATCTGATGAGGCGGGTCTGAGCAGCATCATAAATAAAGCATTACACGCATTCCCAAAGTCCTTTATCAACAATAGCAATGAAATCATCCTTGAACCAAGAAATAATGTGTATTTCCGACTGGAAGGAGTAAATACAGAACTTGATTTCAAATGCAAAATGTTTGCTTGGATTTCCCGGCCAATTGCTAAGGGACTGAACAAATATTGGAAGCCGCGAGTCCTAGAAAGTTTTAATGAGGTTTTAGGTACGCATTTCAGCAAAGATGATATGTATGAAATCTATGATCGGTTGGGAAACGATGTGAATCGTAATTTAGCTATCAAGTTCATTGAATCTGGGTATGACATGGAACTATTAAAGCGAATGTAACTACTTGTCCGAAGGGCTTCGAGTCAGACCGAACCACCCAGCGCAGCGGCAGCCGGATCAAAGGATTAGAGAGGTTATTGGGTGGGCCTCTCCCTACACAAGGAGGATATATAACCATGGAAATCTATAAACTGAGGTTCAACACTGCGAGTAAAAATGCTGATGAAATTAAAGCCAATTATGATCCGTCTCCTCCATCAACAGAAGTTTTAGAGAAGATGGCTGAAGCGTTTCGTAATTTGAATGACACCGAGGTTATTGGTGCGGTATGGCCGTACAGTCCTCATAGTTACAGTCTATATGCATGGGATGATAAGGATGATGAAAAATTTAAGGAACTTATTTACTGGATAGAGCAAGATGATTTTTTCGGAAGTTACATTGATGATCGCAATCGCTTTGACGCTGATTGGAAGAACGGAGATTATGAGCCAGCAGCTGCATTACATTTCGACAAAAGCGACTTTATTGTTATCGAGAAAATAGAGAGGGATGAGGAGGTAAACCCCCAATGACCCAAACACCGAGAGACTGGCAAAAGGATATGGAGATGTGCGAGGCGGCTACACCAGGGCCGTGGGAAGTATGGGAAGACGATGGTGATGTAAAAGTTCAGGCGTCTACCGAAGGGCCTAACATTGCTAATTTCGGGCGTTATGGATGGGGAGTTATGACAGAAGCTATATTTACAGCCGAAGCCCGTACGTCCCTTCCCTACTGGCTCCAAGAAGCCAAAGAGCAAAAAGAACGGGCAGACGCAGCGGAAGCACAAGAACAACAACTAAAAGAGGTGGTACAGCTTGCGGTTAACGATCTCGGACTATGGAGTGACAAAATACTGGCGGCGAACGTTGTGTTAGGACAGTTGCAGCGCGTCTTATCCACCCTTTACCCAGATAACCAAGCACCCACAACTGAAATTAAACAATTAGAGACCGCAAGACCAATTGACGAATGGCATGAAGATTTTGGTGATGTGCTTTGGTGGACGTTCCCAATAGAAGAACCACCGTACTGCGGAACTCCACTGGATGAAGATTGGCCGGAGTATCACAAGCACTGGACACCAATCGTGATTCCTGTAGCCCCAGCACCCAAGGAGGGCGAGGCATGAAGTTTAAGAAGGCGGTGGAACTTTCGGAAAGGTACGCCAATTGTGCTGAATGCGGAAACGAAAATGTTGGAAACGGGCAAGGTACGGTGAGAATCGAAGGAAATATGTTCCGGAGAACGTGCAAATGTGGATGGAAAGTCGAAGTTACGGTTGAGGAAGGAGATAACCAATGACACAGGAAGAATCAGATGCGTTAACGTTGGATCAATATAAAGCGATCATGCAGGAGATATGGAAGAACCACCGATGGGTCCGTTCAAAATTTGAACACAGCAAACACATTAAATACGTCCGCCCAAACTGGGATATGCGAGATGGATTGTGCTTCTCAATCCAATTCGATCCGGGAAAGAAAGTCTTCAGCTGTGGTTACGGCGAAACAGAACTCATGTATGACCGCATAATGAACTGGCTAAATGAGCCACTGGAGGAATCGAAGTAATGACAGTAATGACACTCACAAGGGAAGAGATACTTAATCAGCCTGCGGGTCAAATATTAAACCAATGGGTGGCAGTAAATATAATGTGCTTTGATCCCGGAGTTGTTCAGTATGGAGACTGGTGCCCATCAGAGGACATATCGGCAGCGTGGGAAGTAGAAGAAAAAATCAAGGAGATGGCGAAAGATGAACCACTGCACATCGGCTATTACATGACGGAATTAATCTTAATCGTCGGAAGTAATGGATTTAATATGATCCATGCAACGCCTGAACAGCGCTGTAAGGCTGCTTTATTAGCTGTACTTAACTTATAAGGGGGAGATAAGAATGTTATGGATTGGAATCGGTATTGGTATAGTGATCGGTGAGTTCACACTGTTGTTTTGGATGGCATTAACAACTCGGAATAAACCAATAGGAAGGTGGACGGGAAATCATGACAGCCAAGAATAAACAGCCGTTATCCCCACGTTATGCACAAGTAGAGATGCTTCCCTTAGCTGAACGGAGCCCTGAGGGGCAGCGGATGAAAGACACATATAAGAAATCCGTATTAATGGAAGAGGAGCGGCTGGCAGTCATTGAAAAATATGGACCTCCAAATAGTAAGCCTGGTAATCGAAGCTTTATGCATATTCCCAAGAAGAAACCTAAGAGCAACAGCCTATGATGGTAAAAGAGCTACAAGCAGCACTTGCAGATGGACATCGGCTGTTTCAACGGCCTAATCGCGAAGAACCTGCTGAGGTTATAGACTGGGCTCCTAGCTGGGTAACCTTTCGAATCCCGGGCAATAAATATCCGATTAGCACTAACATAAGAACCTTCTCCATGTCAGTAACCGGCACTTATACAGAAAATAAAAAAAGCCCTGAACCAACAGGGCAATAGCTAAAATCCTCTAACCAAATTATAACACGAAGGGGAATGAGGATGAACACAGTAAAGAGTAAGCCTGTAGTAGCGTACACTGACTTAGGCGAGGCAACAGCCCTTAACTATCACCTTTCCCGAAACATCGCCCAGAGGGCATATAGACGTGCTGACGCTGACGATAAAAAAGTAATTTCAGGAATGGTCAGTGATTGTGAATTCATTGAAGAATGGCTAACTACCGGGCGGCGGCCGGGAAATAAGCGTGGGATCGAGCGGCGGGCAGGGTATGAGAGGGAAATCCTCCTGGACCCGATCCGCATGCAGGCTTTCGCCAGTGATTCAAAGGCAGGCAGCCCCGCAAATCTTTCAGACGATCAGCGGTTCCAATTGGAGTATGCGCTTAATCAATTGAGTGAAAGAGAAAGGGAATGTTACACACTGGCACACGGTCAATGCATTCCGCATTCTGAAATAGCTAAGATGCTTGGAATAACCTATGGTAGCGTGAGTGAGTATGTGCAGCGGGCACAGCGAAAGATTAGTGATACCGTAGAGAATTCCCTGTTTTTTGTCTAGCAAACGCCCATTATATATAGGAGGAACTTATTACATAGTCCTCACTTATAATCAACAGCAATAAACACGCATCGTTAAGGTGACCCAAAACCAATATCGCGGTGCGTGGATTGCTCAAACGGTATGTCGCTACTACTTATCAGGTGGGTAGAGTGGCATACCGTATAATTATTAGCAGGTAAATTCTCCCTTATGTCGAAATATGATATGGGGAGGTGAAGATGATGGCGAAAGTAAAGATATTTGTCGGAGAAAACACTGGTTCGGTTGAAGAGGATATTAACGAATTTATCAATGGAGATGAAGTTGGAAGTGTCATTGATATAAAGTACAGTGCAGCTATCACTACTGTGACTGATAGTCACAACATTGAAGATCCATATTGTGTATTTACTGCGTTGGTATACTACACTGAGAAAGTAGAGTCAGATTTTCATTTCGGTTAATTTAATAGGTAAATTGTCCTTAAATCACAGGGTCGCTGAGAAGCGGCTCTTTTTGTTGTACATAAATCCCCATAATTTAAACCCCAAAAGCTGAGAGGTGACGGCGAAGTAAGGTACATGGGTAAGCAGGGAATAACTTCCTTTACGTCGAAATATGATGTCGAAGGAGGTGAGATGATGGGATATAAGGGAAATATAAATTCTGTTATCGGTGTGGGAAGCTATTTAGATATGATGATGGATATTAAAAATAATATCGGTAAGAAGATTGAATTAGGATTTGAGCCAGACATCCCTAAAGATGAAAAAAAATACACTCTTAAGGACGCTCATGTGGGTCATGAATATGCGGGTGCATATATCCACTTTTATTTAACGTCTGAGGAGAACGAGGATATTGAATTTATCATTAAGGGAATAAAAGATTTTGAATATGATTTACACCCAAATATGAAAAAGTATTGGGTTGGAGTATCGGATGAGCCTTTAATTCAGTATCCGAAGGATTCTGAGAGTATGGCACATCAATATGGGGAACGTAATTACCGTTTCTTATTGTTTAACTAATGCAATGAGGGCACCTTCGGGTGCTTTTTTTATGCCTTAAATATGGGGGTGGTGATAATGTAATGCCAAAAGCACGGGATCCTAACCGGGACCGCGCACTAGAGATATGGCGTGAACACGGGGGAGACATAACAAACCGGCAGATAGCCGAGCAGCTGAGTATTGATGAAAAGAAGGTTGCCGTATGGAAGCAACGGGACAAATGGATTGTTGTACAACAATCCTCTGATAACGTTGTACAACAACCTAAAAAGAATGTTGTACAACAAAAGAAGCCCAAGGTCATAAAACAACAGAAGGAAGCGGCTAGGGGAGACCCACCGAAAACTGAATCGGCAAAATTGACCGAGAAGGAAGAAATATTCATTCTCGAATATCTCCGAGACTTTAACGCGACCCGAGCGGCGATGGCAGCAGGTTACAGCAAGCGGACTGCATATGTCATAGGGTGGGAAAACCTTAGAAAACCTAAAATTCAGGCTAAAATAGCTGAATATAAAGAATCCATGACCAGTGAACTTGGCTTGAGCATCCAGCGGATCATAGCAGAGTATTTGAAAATAGCCTTCGCCAACATTACCGACTACGTCCATTTCGGTAAAAAGGAATTCCCGGTATTTACGAAAAAGGGAGACCCCATTATTGATGAGGATACGGGTAAACAAAAAGTGGTATCTCAGAACTATGTTGACCTATTGAATCATGATGAAATTGACGGTTCTGCGCTTTCTGAAGTGAAAGAAGGCAAAGATGGCGTCGGGGTTAAAATGCACGATAAAATGAAAGCTCTGGAAAAGTTAGAGAAGTACTCAGGGTATCTGGACGAGGAAACAAAGCTGAAGGTTGATAAGTTGAGGTTTGAAGTAGCGGTGATGGGCAAGGGCGACCAATCGGAAGTTGTTTTCATAAAGGATGATCTCCATGAGTAAGGTTATTAGCCTGCAGGAGACAGTCGGGAAGGGATACGCTAAGTTCTGGCATTTTAAAGGCCGTTATCGGGTAGTTAAAGGTGGTCGCGGTTCTAAAAAGAGCGTAACAGCGGCGCTCTGGGTTATCAAAAATATGATGGAGTATCCGCTGGCGAATACTCTGGTTCTTCGCAAGACTTTCAATACTCACAAGGACTCCACTTGGGCGCAGCTTAAATGGGCAGCGAACCGTTTAGGAGTCGGTAGCAAGTGGCAATTTAAAAAGTCGCCACTAGAAGCCATATATAAGCCAACAGGCCAAAAGATACTATTCCGCGGCCTAGACGATCCGATGTCAATCACCTCTATTACGGTGGACAGCGGCTATTTGTGCTGGGCGTGGTTTGAAGAAGCCTATCAAATCCTTAATGAGGATGACTTCGATAAAGTGGATATGTCCATTCGGGGTCAAATGCCGGAAGGGTACTTCAAACAGATCACCATTACGTTTAACCCTTGGAATGAAAAGCATTGGCTCAAACACCGTTTCTTTGATATCCCTAACCCAGATACATTCGTGGATACCACAACGTACCGCTGTAATGAGTTTCTGGGAGACGAAGATCGAAAGCTCTTCGAGTGGATGAAGAAGCATAAGCCGAAGCGGCACAGGGTAGAGGGTGACGGAGACTGGGGTATTGCCGAAGGTGCCGTGTATGAAGACTGGCGAGAAGAGGACTTTGATTATAAGTCTATCTCCAAGAAGCCGGGATATAGAGCTGTGTTCGGTCTTGACTTTGGTTATACCAATGACCCGAGTGCACTTGTGTGTGCCCTAGTAAACAAAGAAGAGAAGAAGCTATATATCTTCGATGAACACTATGAGCACAGCATGTTGAATAACGACATTGCCGATATGCTGAAGCGAAAAGGGTATTCCAAAGAGAAGATCATCGCAGACTCTTCTGAACCGAAGTCTATTGATGAAATACGGGGCCGAGGCATTAGTCGAATTAGAGCCGCTGAAAAAGGTGCAGATAGTATTAAAGCCGGCATTCAATTCATTAAAGGCTTTGAAATCATCGTTCATAAATTTAATTGTCCGAATATCAGCATTGAACTATCCAGTTATGTGTGGGAACAGAACAAGGCCGGAAAGTTCTTGAACAGACCAGTCGATGACTTCAACCATGCAATGGATGCGTTACGCTACGCTATGGAACAGATCCGTAAAGGCAATGAAGTTTCTTTTAATTAAAAGGAAGGGAGGAAACATATTGAGCATAACTCAAGAAATCATCCGGATAATTGAATCAAACGCTCCGATGAAGCTGGAGGAAATCATTCAGCGGGAAGTATCGGAGTGGGAAGGTAAGGAACAGCGCAAGTTCATGATAACCGGCCAGCAATATTATGAAATGAACCTTGATATCCTGAATCGGAAGCGAACTGGGATAGGAGAGGGCGGGGCGGAGATTGAAATCAAAACCCTATCCAATAATAAACTGGCTCATGGATTTGTTCGGAAGCTGGTGGATCAGAAGGTTGGCTACTTACTGAGTAAACCGCTGAGTATTCAGACCGAGAACACCAAATATCAGGAGCTGCTTAAAGAAATCTTTAATAAAGGATTCTTACGGCTGTTGAAAAACGTTGGCAAAGGCGCGATAAACAAGGGTATAGCCTGGCTCCAGGTATACTATAATGATGCCAGTGAATTAAGGTTCAAAATTTTGCCGTCTGAAGAAATTATCCCGCTATGGATTGACGCTGCTCACACAGAGCTGCAGGCGATCATTCGGGTATATGAGATCGAGGTTTACGAAGGCACTCGAAAGCGGACAGTGAAGAAAGTTGAGTTCTGGGACGCTACCGGCGTTAAGCGATACATGCAGGATGGGAGTAAGCTTGTTGAGGATCCAGATAACCAAAGCGGCAGCCACTTCAAGGCGGTACAAGTGGATCAAGAAGTGCAGCTGAACTGGCAGAGGATACCGATCATCCCATTCAAGTACAACGATGAGGAAATACCGCTCGTCAAAATGGTAAAGTCTCTGTCGGATGATTACGATCGCCGGCGCTCCGATAATTCCAATAACCTCGAAGACTTGCCTGAAAGTATATATGTGCTCAAGAACTATGATGGCACTGACTTAGCTGAAGCTCGGAGGAACATATCGGTACTCCGGATGGTTAAGGTACAGGGTGATGGTGGAGTGGAATCCATTAACTTGAACATTAATGTGGAAGCCGCTAACTCACATCTCAGCCAAACCCGGAAGGATATCTATGAGTTCGGTCGAGGCGTGGATACGCAATCAGATAAGTTGGGCAATAGCCCAAGCGGTATAGCACTACGCTTCCTGTTTGCTGATCTAGACATGGATGCCAACATCATCGAGACGGAGTTCCAGGCCAGTATGGAGCAACTGCTATGGTTTGTAAATCAGCATCTAGCTAATACCGGCAAAGGTGACTTCGAGAAGGAATCCGTTGAGTTCATATTCAACCGAGACATTATCATCAATGAAACAGAATCCATTACCAATGCTTCTAATAGCAAAGGCGTCATATCTGATGAAACCATTGTCGCCAATCATCCATGGACCAGCGACACCCAAGAAGAACTCAACCGGATTAAAAAACAAAAAGAAGTTGAGATGAAATACTCTGGATATGGTGAATTCGGTGGGAAGAAAGATCCACCGGAGGATGATGACGAATGAACAACCAGAAGTACTGGGAGAAGCGGTCTGAACTGGTCCTCATACAGGCTGAGAAAGCAGCGGCCATTGTAGAAGCTGAGATGATTCAGGCTTACGCTGCTGCCTTGGACGCAGTACAGAAGGAGATGTTGGCCTTCTATGCACGTACGTTTGTAGGGGATGCTCCAATTAGGCATGTGGATGCGGTTAAGGGGAATCGGCTGAACGCCCTTCAGCGGCAGATTGGTGACCAACTGCGGGATTTAGGAGATATTGAGCAGCGGAAGATGACTACATTACTGGAAAAAGCATTCAAGGATGCCTATACTATGACGATCTTTAACGTGCAGCAGTTTACAGGTATAGGTGCTTCATTTCTATTGCCACAACCAGAGAGAGTTAAGGAGATTCTTAATTACCCGTGGAGCGGAGCGAAGTTCTCAGACCGTATATGGCGGGATAAAGAGAAGCTGGCTGTTACACTACAGGATACCCTCAATCAAGGCTTTGTAAGAGGCTTGGGTGCGAATCAAATGGCTGAAATGCTCGCTGCCAAGATGGAAGTATCCAAGCATCATGCCGTTACTCTTGTGCAGACTGAAACAGCGTATGTAGCCGGCCAAGGGACAGCTGAGGGTTATAAGTCAGCGGGATTGGATGAATATCAGATACTGGCTACCCTGGATGGACGAACAAGCCAAATCTGCCGTAAGCAAGATGGCAGACGGTACAGAGTGTCTGAAGTCAGAGTAGGGAGCAATTATCCACCTTTTCATGCGCGTTGCCGAACCACTACGATCCCAGTGATTGATGAAACTGCAGGCATTGGAGAAAGACGTGCAAGAGATCCAGTAACAGGTAAGGTAGATCTTGTTCCGGCTGATATGAAGTACCCTGACTGGTACAAACAATATGTTATCGATAAGCACGGACAAGATAAAGCGGATCTGGCACAACTTCAACTCAGGAATCAAGCGGCTGATGAAAAGCAGCATACCCGATATCGAGGAATTTTGGGTAAGGAAATACCAAGAGCGTTTTCCAAGTTCCAAGAGTTGAAGTATACTAATATTGAGGGTTGGAATAAGGCTAAAGGCGATTATCGGAAGCTGAATGCCTATGCGAAAATCACGGCAAATGAACCGGAAATTACCGCTCATCTGAAGGAGATCGCTAAGAAGGCAGAGACAGAGCTGGTTGGACTGGAATACCGGTTGAAAACTAAAGAGTCCTACTTACGCAAAGTCAATTCAGACAGTAATAATAGCCTTGATGCTAAGATAATTGGTCATACCATCGCTAACACAAACGATGTTATACGATACACCTATCAGACTTCGGGTGATAAATTGACTGATTCGTACTTCCGCATTCAATCAGAACTTGAGTCCAAAGGATACTCTATTCATAAGATGAAAAACACCTGGGAAGACAAGAGGAATCCCTACAAGGGCATTAACGCCATATTCACCAGTCCTGCAGGGCAACGGTTTGAGGTGCAGTTTCATACACCGCAGAGCTTTGACCTCAAGAACGGACCACTTCATAAGCTTTATGAGGAATACCGCTTAGACAGTACCTCGCCGACACGCCGGGCAGAACTAACGAAGGAAATGTTTAAAATGTCCGCTGAATTGGAGAAGCCTAGGAATATCGACAAGATCAAATAAGGAGGCGAACGCATGCCAGAAGACTTTTATTTTGTATATGGATATGAAAAAGAAGAGGAAACAGCATTGCGGATGTATCGCTTCATTGATGGAAACTTTGAACGATATGATGTGGCGAGCAAGGCATGGATACCGGATCCTGATCAATGCAAGATTTTCGTTGGTGAAGATCTAGAGTATGAGGAAATCACTGACGAACAGGCAAATCAAATAAAAGTTCTTATATAAGGCACCTTCCAACTGCGAGGGTGCTTTTTATATTGGCTAAGAGGAGGATGCTATGAAGATTAGCTTCGATGAGTTTAGAAGTAAGCCGCCCAGCATTGGGTGGGTTGCGTGGGAAATTGATTACTGGACGCGCATGCTGCGTTTATGTAGATGGTGGGCTTATCCCTTCATGCTTATTTTCATAGCCTTCCGTTCGTGTCGGGTAGAGTTGTATCACTGGTTAAATAGGGTAGGAATTATGAAGACGCCAATAGGCAACCACATGGTAATCTCGGATATTTGGAAGCGAGAAAAGAAACGTTAGGCCCCGGATGAGACTACCGAGGGCCTATTCGCTCATGAACCGGAGCATATCGGTTCACTCCCAAAGCTGGAGAGCAGCTATATAAATCTATGGAGGTTGATCATATATGGATTGGCTTAAGGAATTATTGAAGAAGTTGGGCGTTGAAGAGTCTAAGATTGACGGAGCCATTGCGGATGCTGGTAAGGAGATCCCTAAGCATTTTGTACCGAAGTCGCAGTACAACGATCTGTCTGAAACCAAGAAGAAGCTGGAGAAAGACATCACGGACCGCGATACACAACTTGAAGCGCTCAGTAAAGATGCCAACGCTTCGGAGGCATTGAAAGCCGAAATTACGAAGCTGCAGGACGCTAATAAGACCGCAAAGGAGCAGTATGACGCTGATCTCAAGGAAATGGCGCTCAACAATGCTATCACAACCGCCCTTAATGGCAAAGTGCATAACGAAAAGGTTGTTACCGGGCTGATTGATAAAGGGAAGTTGGTCATCGGCGATGACGGTAAGGTGGTTGGACTGGACGATCAGCTCAAAGTTTTACAAACGTCGGATGCCTACTTGTTTAAAAACGAGGATAAGGGCGGCGGTGGAGGCTTCAAATTTAAAGGGACCTCACTGTTGGATGGTAAGGATCAGTCCAAGGGCGATCAAGGTGATGATAAGGTCGGTTACTTTGGAAAGCAATTGGCTGAATCCACTAAAGGTAATGAAGGGCTGGATACGGCCCGAGAAAGTTATTTCAAATAAGAACGGAGGATAAATCAAAATGAGTAAATTCATAGAAACAACATACGGAAACAAGAAAGAAATTCTTAAATTCCCTGATCACTATGTCGCGGTAGCAATCACTGTGAGTAACGCTGGCGTTACGGCAAATGCTGACGGCAAGAAAATTGTTCGTGCTGGCACCATCCTTGGAGGGGGAATTCTTGCTGACGATACTGTACTCGCTGTTAAAGCAACCACTACAACAGGGGTATCGAACGCCGAGGGCGTGCTTTTGAACGATACCGATGTAACGTCCGGTCCGGCTCCAGGTGCTCTTGTTCTTCATGGGTTCATTAATAAAAATAAAATCCCGACTGCTCCTACCGCTGAGGAAATTGTAGCATTGAAGCAGATCGCATTCATCGACTAAGAAAGGGAAGGTGACAATTAACTATGAATATTCAAGATTTAGTAAGAGCTCCAGAGATCGCGGCTTATATCGCTGCTAATCCATCAAACACAATCCCGTATTTGGGTGCCACGCTGTTCCCAGCATCGAAGAAACTAGGACTTGATCTCGGGTGGATCAAAGGTGCAGGTGGATTGCCAGTCGCTCTGATGCCTTCAGAATTTGATACAAAGGCTACATTGAGGGATCGAATCGGATTTGGCAAAGTAGAGACTGAAATGCCGTTTTTCCGTGAAGCTATGCTCCTGAAAGAGAAGGACCGCCAAGAGTTGATGAGACTATTAGAGTCTCAGAATGGCGCTTATGTCGAATCTCTGATCAAACAGATCTATGATGACCGAGCCAGCCTGGTAAGCGGAGCTGAAGTCAATGCAGAACGCATGCGCATGCAACTCCTCTCTTCTGGCAAGATTCGAATCACTGCTAATCGGATCGATCTGGATTATGATTACAAGATGAAGGCGGGACACAAGACCACTCTCACAGGCACAGATAAATGGGATGATCCGACCGCTAATATCGTTGCAGATATTAAGGAGTGGCAGGATACGATCGAAGATGAGCAAGGTGTCCGGCCAACTAAGGCAATTTGTACCCGTAAAACATGGAATAACATCTTGGCAAATGAAAAAATCCGCTTGGACATGAATCCGCTGGGTGGACAAAACATCATTATGACTGATGCGCTTATGCGGCAATACTTGGAGACTAAACTGGGAGTGACCATCGCAGTATATAACAAGAAGTATGCTCTGCAAGATGGCAGCAATCACTTATTCTACCCAGATGATTACTTCACGTTAATTCCGGATGGATTTTTGGGAAAAACATGGTTTGGTACAACTCCAGAAGAAGCCGACCTGATGAGCGGTGCAACCAGCGCAGAAGTTTCTATTGTTAACACCGGCGTTGCTATCACTACTATTAAACAGCCGCACCCTGTGAACGTCGAAACAATTGTTTCAGCGATCACGTTGCCGTCGTTTGAGACTATCGACAACATCTTTATTGCCAAGGTTGTTTAAGGAGGGGCTTAGCCTCTCCTATTTTATTTGAAAGGATGATATGCGTGTCCGAGAAACGTATTGAAGTTCCATTGATTACCGGGGCCAAGTACAACAAACGGTTTTATAAAGCCGGAGAATCTATTCATATCTTACCTACTGAAATCGATGCCCTTATTAAGGACGGTGTAATCCGCCGTGATGATGTGCCGGAATTTGATGAGGCAGACGTATCTCTGGAAGAAATGAAGCTTCCGGCTCTTAAAGCTTACGCTAAGGAGAACAATATCGATCTTGGGGAAGCAAGCAAGAAAGATGAAGTGCTAGCAGTGATCCAGGAAGCCATCCATGAGGCGGAGAAAGCGAAGGAGGACGAGTAAGATGCCAAAGGTTAAGGCGGCTGATAAGAAATTTACCGGAGTGATCGCGGGGGTCCGCTTTGAAAATGGCATTGGTGAAACGGAGGATGCCAAAGCGTTAGGCTACTTTCGGTCCCGGGGTTTCGCTATGGACGAAGCGACAGCACCCGCCGTAACATCAAAGAAGGAAAAGGGAGCTGATCCCGATGCTGAGAAATCTTAAACTGCTGCTGGGATTGGAATTGGATGGAGCGACGGATCAAGACTATCTCCTTGAATATTTACTGAATAGCACGGTACGAAAAATCCTGAATTACTGTAATCTCTCGGAGTTACCGCCTGGGCTAGAGGATGTGGCAATAGAGATTACTCTTAAACGATACCGGAGCCAGCAAATGGATACCAACACAGAGCGGACAGTTAAGGCAATCACGGTCGGGGGAGTCCGGACAGAATTTGCTGACAACAAAAGCGGCGGAGGCATTGATCAAATGATTGATGCCTTTCGTCCGCAGCTTAACCGTTACCGCCGGATGAGGACGTTATGATAGGGGGCGGGTACTTTACCACTATCTTTCCGCTAATCAAAAACGCTGAGTTGTGGTTCAAGTCCAGCACATTGGAGGACGGTCCGCACGGTGGAGAGGTTACGGTCTGGTCGGGTTCGGATTACACCGAAGCATACAAGGAGCCATTTAGTAGCGCTCTAGCACTGCAGGAGTATGGCCTTCAATTGGATTGCCAAGACCGGATTTTCTGCCGGCCCAATGACAGTTTGGTAGAAGGAGTTGGAGCGTACCTGACAAATCGAGAGGGTGAGCCAGATTACATTGTAGTGAGTGTTACCCCTTGGCCTGAACATTATGAGTGCTTGCTGAGGAGGCGGTAACGGTGGAGATAGAGATCGATATATCAGACACCTTGGCAAAGTTACTGAGAGCAGGCAAAGATGTGAAACTTTTATCCCTAAAGGCTATGGATAAAGGCGGGCTTATTGTGGAAAGGGATGCCAAGCGGCTTGCACCGGTTGGTGATACAGGCCATCTAAGAGCGCGGATAGGTCGCAAGGTTATCGACAGAGGAAATGAAATTGTTTGTGAGGTTGGGACCAACGTCCATTATGCCCCTTATGTGGAGCTGGGTACCGGTATTCATGCCTCCAACGGCCAGGGCCGACAAACACCGTGGCGATTTAAACTGCCAAACGGCAAGTGGGTAACCACCCAAGGGATGAAACCGCAGCCGTTCCTACTCCCGGCACTTCGGAGAAATGAATACAACGTTAAATACGCGGTCGCCGCTGAGCTGAGGAGGCTGCTAGCAAAATGATGACTAATATGAAGCCGACTATTAAAGAGGCTTTAAAAACACTGGGCTACCCGGTTACAACCGATTACCCGGAGTCTATGCCGTCGTTGCCGTCCATTACCTTTTATGAAGCGACTAACCAAGACGCTAATGCCAGCGACGACGAAGCGGCAGAGGCATACATCGAGTTTTATATCCAAGTCTGGGGAAATGGTACGGAACAAATTGAACCTCTCTCACAGGGCGTGGATGAGCTTATGAAGGGTATGGGATTCTGGCGTACATTTGGAACGGATGACTTGTCTGGTGAAGTGAAACGAAAGATTCTGAGATATACCATTATGAAGGAGGCCTGACAATGGCTAAGATTTTGAAAGGTTTTAAGAATTTGAAGTTGTTCCCGATTACTAAGAATGATGCCACAGGATATACAGCTGGTGTGGCGGTACCCGTTTCAGGTGCCCAAACGTGCAGCATGGAACCAGATTCCTCTGATTGGTCCATTAACGCGGATGATTCTGTCTATGAAGCAGGAACGGATTTGAATGGATTCAATTTTACACTTACACTTGCGGAACTGCCTCTGGAGATCCGGGCTCACTTCGAAGGTGGAACCTACGATACAACATCGAAGGTCTATTCCTTCCATGCGGATAACGTAGCTCCTGAGATTGGAATCTCTTTTCAGGCGCTCACTTCTGACGGAAATTACCGGATGTTCAAGGTCTACGCTCTTCGATGCTCTGCCATCGCTGATGCAGTCAATACTAAAGGTACTGGAGACTCTGCTACAGCGATTGAGATTAAAGGCAAGGTTACTCAAGTGAAAAAGAACAACCTGGTAAAAGACATGAAGGATACCACAACGGCTGCGGATCTCACTTGGTTGGAAACACTCACTCCTATCCCTGCATAAATAAACAATCGAGCTCGGCTATTGTCGGGCTCTTTCTCTTTGTAAAATTACGATGGAAGAAGGTAAATAAATGTTCAATTTTAAGAGAGACAAAAGTATTACCGCCTCCCTGCCACAAGATCAGATGCTGCACGGGATTAAGGTGAAGAAGCTACCACTCGGTCAATATATCAAAGCTCTGCATGCTATAGAGAACCTGCCTGAGATCATGCTGAAGGAATTGTTTCCGGGGATGAAGCCCGATCAGGTCCTCGACAAGCTGAAGGCCATTGACGAAGATACGGTGTATCAGTTGGTATCCCGATTGCTGCGTGTAGTGCCGGAGCAGTTCCTGCGGCTTGTGGCGGAGCTGATCGATACTGAGTTTGAACATCTCCAGGACAACTTGACACCGAAAGAACTGTTGGAGGTGTTGCGGGCTTTTTGGGCTGTTAATGATATGACGGATTTTTTCGTCCAAATCAAAATGATGATGGGGGGATGGAAAGCAAATCCGCTGGCGGCTCTGAAGCTTGGCTCCAAAAAATAATTGCCGCAGCCCAGTCTATCGGAATTGGGAAGCGGGCATTACTAGAAGACTATTATCTCGATGAGTTTATGGTAATCCTCCAGGAGCATAATAAGATGCAGATGCCCTCAGAGAAACCGAACGATGAAGAAGTCTTTGCTGATGAACTTTTCTAATATCCCGCTATTCCTTTATTTGGTACAATAGATTCAAAATTTGATTGTGCCGGGGGAATGTATATGGCGTATAAGCTTTGTGCTAAGTGTGGTACTAAAAATAATGGTTCTGATATGTATTGTATAAACTGCAACGCCTCGATTAAAGATGCTATTCCTTACGAGAAGGAAGAAACAATCGATTATTTCAAGGAACATTTAGAGAGAAAAAAAGGGCAAAAGTCTGAATTGAACGATGCCGATAAATTCAAGCAAACTAAAGAAGGTTTTGTATTTGGAGTAGGGTGCCTGATATTCGGAATTCCAGTTGGAATAGTGCTCTCTTTAACTGGAATAGGAGCTTTGCTTGGTATCCCTCTTATCTTAGCCTCAATTGGCATGCCTATATATGGAGCATTGCATATGAGGAATTCTAAAAAGCTAATCTGTCCTTCTTGCAGCCATTCCATTTCCATTATAGGCAATGAAACTGGGGTCACATGTCCAACATGTAAAAAGAGGCTTGTTTCACAGGGAGAACGATACATTGTAATCGATTGAGCCGAAAGGCTCTTTTTTATTGTCAAAAAGGCAGGTGGAAATATGGATTTAGGCGATATGATAGTAAACATCCGACTACGCACCGATGCGCTGGAGCGAGGGATGGAACAGGCAAGAAGGGAATTGCAGCGTCTCCAAGACCAGACCCGCCGAGCGGCTGACCAAGAAGAACTCCAAGCGGCCTATACGAAAACAGGTGTAGTGGGCGCTGCTGCATTTGCTATGATCGTTGCGGCAATTATGAAAGGCGTATCCGCCTATAATGAGTCAACAAACGCCATGTTGGGCTTGAAATCAATAGCTGAGAATACGGGTAATAGCGTGTCTGGTTTGCAAAAGGCAATGGCTCAATTAACTTCAGATGGTTTAATGCCAGTTTCCAATGCTGCTACTGGACTTAAAAATCTATTATCACGAGGGTTTGGTCTTGAAGAAGCCGTTGATATCATGAATCGCTTCAAGGACTCAGCTGCCTTTGGACGGCAAGCCTCACTCACATTTGGGTATGCCATTCAGTCAGCTACTGAGGGTCTAAAAAATGAGAACTCAATTCTCGTTGATAATGCTGGTGTAACCAAGAATGTGTCGGTGATGTGGAAAGAATACGCTAAAGAACTCGGCAAGTCATATATGGAGTTAACCCTAGCGGAGAAGCGGCAGGCCGAGTATAACGGCATTATGAAAGAAACGCAGCATCAGCTAGGCAATGCTGCTTTATACACACAAACTTTCTCAGGACAGCAGGCAGCGTTAGGAGCCTCCACGTTGGTTCTTGCGCAGAATTTTGGAGCTTCACTAATACCTGTTTTATCAGTTTTGGTAGGTGTGATTAAGCCAGTTATTGATACCATCGGCATTTTTGTTAAAGATAATCCTGAGGCCGTGGCGGCAATTACAACATTAGGCGCAACCTTTACGGGATTGATTGCTGTTTTCGGAGCTGCTACGGAAGCAGCAAAGCTTGCCATGATAGGTCTAGTTACAAACCCTGTGATCCTCATCCTTGCAGGAGTTGCTGCTGCATTCGCCGCTGTTACAGTAGCTATCCACAACAATAGGGTTGCAACTGAAGAATTAGAAAAGGCTCAAGATGATCTACAACGGGTTTAGGAAAAGGGTATTCAAGAGAATGAAATAGATGTCTATCAAGAAAAGGTTGCCGCCATCGATGAACTGATCCGGTATTACGAAGCTTTAACTAGCGTAGCTGCCGAAAGCGATTCAGCTGCTATGGGTAATAACATCGGCGCATTGGATTCTGCTGCTCGCGATTTGCATATCTCCATGAAAGATCTTGAAGAGACAGCCAATAAGTTCGGAATATCTCTGGATTTTATTGACAAGAACGGGAAGATTGCTGCGGTAACCACGCAAAAACTAAGAGATGTACAGATGGATTTAAACAAAGCGATAGACGATGCGGTTAAAAAGTCAAAAATTCTTTCTGCTTCCCAAGTTAGCGATAGTGCAAGTACAGTAGCCGTAAAAGCAGCTGAAATCCTTCAGTCTAAAAACTTACTGAAGCAATATAAGGCAGCGAAAGAAGGTACGGCAGACTGGACATCAGCTCAACAAGAATTAGCCAAGCAGTTTCCTCAGTTTTCTTCAGCGGTAGGAATAAACGCGGATGCTATTCAAGGCCTTCTCATTGTTAAGGAGCGCGAGGTTGCACTAGAATGGGCAAGCATTAAAGTAAAAGCAATATCGGCTAGCCAAGAAACAAAAACAGCCATAGCTAAGCAAGAGGCCGCTATTATGATAGCAACCGCCATTACACACATAACCGGAAGTTCGGGGTTGGCTGAAGCAGCATTGAAAAGAATGAACGATGAACTTGCGAGGTTACGCGGAGAAGCGGCTGCTTTACAAGCTCTCGTCGAAGCTCCCGATCCAACTAAAGTCGAGGGATATGGAGTTACCCCAGTCATTGCACCTAAGTACCCTGACATCCCTAAGACAAAGACAAGTACCCCTAAAGCCTACGAAAACACGGCACTAGATGAAGCCTACAAGAAGTTGGAACACTTGAAAGCCCTTGATCAGCTCGCCGTGGCGGAGGAACTGAAGATGCTCCAAAACATCCAATCGAAGTATGTGAAGACTGGCGACGAGCGGATGGATATCGAAGAACGGATTTATGCAGTCAAGAAGACAATGGGTGACGCGTCCTTAGAGAAAGCGCTAGATGATTACAACAGGTCTGTGACACTTGGTAAATTAAATGAGGCGCAGGAGATTGAACGGTTACAACGGATTCGGAAATTATATGCCGACTCTGCAGAAGAACGTAAACAAATTGATGATATGATTTTTGAAGTCACTCAGAGAAAGATTGCTGCCGAGAAACAGGCCCGTACAGATGCTGTTAAATATGTAAGCGATCAGTTAAAGGCAGCTTATGAGGATCGAGTCGCTCGTGAGAATTTATCCGATACTGAAGCCTATAAGCTGAAGGACAAACTATATAATGATCAAATCTATTTAAATAAATCCTATCTAGCAAAAGTACTTGCTGATGATAGGTATACCGCGGCTGAGAAAAGGGGAATTGAGCGACAAATTACTGAGGAAATCCGATTGGCCACAAATGAACGACTGCAACTGCAAAAGGATTACGCTGAGGACACGAAAAAAGCTCAAATCGATGGTATCAATGACCTCGCTAAAGGCGTTCAGGATGCTCTCAAAGCAAAGTACACCGAAGAGAAACGATTACAAGAAGACAGCATTAAAGCAGCGCAGGCGGCAAATGAGGAGTGGAAGAAGGCACAACTTGAAGTTGTCCAGTCTGCTTACAAAGCCCGAGTAAAAGCTGCTGAGGATGCTTCAGAAGCTGAAATTGCCGCACTGGACAGAGTGCTCAATGCTCAAATCGATGCGATTCAGGCGGAATTGGATGCCCTTGAAGATGCTCAAAAGCAGAAGAATCGAGCCGATGTTGATGCTGAGGATGCCAAGAAAATTGGACAACTTACTTCAAAAATTGATTACGAGCATGACGATTACAATCGGGCACAACTTCAAAAGGAATTAAATAGGGTCCTGGCTGAGCAAGAGAAGCGGCGTCAGGAAGAACAGTTGTCTGATAAGAAAGATGTTCTTAACGAAGAGAAGAAAACACTGCAAGATCAGCTAAAGGCAAAGACCGATGCCATTAAGCAGCAACTGCTCGACAAGAAGGAACTCATGGAAGCTGATTACGAAGCGGACCAAGTCCGGATTAATAATGTCTATGAGGCTCAGAAGGCTTCTCTGGAAAAACAACTCATAGATACGCAGGCTCATTATGCAAAACTATTGGAAGCCAAAAACCTGCAGGCTGAAGCTGAGAAAATGATTATTGAAGACCAGCAGAAGGATATTCTGAAGTTACTGACGGATTTTGGTGACTCTTACCATATCACGGGTCAGACATTGGGAGAGAAGATGTACCAAGGTTTCAAGGTTAAAGTGGATCAGATCAGCAGCTTGATTGCCGGTATTAACTCTCAGATCGACGCCGCTAGGAATTCAGCAATGGCCGTTCTTAATCAGGCTGCTGACGCCAAAAAGGCTGCAGCTGAGCAAAAGGCTAAAGGTGCGGTCAACTCTGTTCCACCAGTGGTACAGGGCACAGTAGTATCGGTCAGCCAAACATTTAATACGCCGGTGACTTCCCCATCTGATATTTCTAGAGCGGCACGTTTAGCAGCACAATCACTTGTGTAGGGAGGAGGAACAATGCAGAAATTAAGCTATACGAATGACCGAGGGGGTAAGGTTGTCTTTGAGAATCTCCGACCTTTTATTCTTTCACATATTGATGGAATAGGAAGTGTGGATACGGATGTCCGGAAGACGACTGGTCCTTTCCAGGATGGATCTACGGTGTACCGGGTAGCGATTAAAGACCGTTTGCTCTCTATCCAGGGAGCGATATTGGCAAATAGTAGGGATGAGCTTTATGCCCTTCGTCGCCAACTGTCTCAAATTCTTAACCCAAAAATAATGGGACAACTGGTTTATCAAAATGATGACAGGGCCTATACGATTGGTGGTATTGCTGAATCGGGCCCTATATGGGGGGAACGATATGCAAATAACCAGTTGTTCACCGCCTCGTTCCTTTGTCCGGATCCGTATTTACTGGATGAATTTGATTCTTCGGATCTTATTGCGACATGGATTGGTGGGCTGAGTTTTCCGGTTCGGTTTCCGAACCAATTCGCTACCCGCGGGGCAAAGAGTGTAAATGTGATAAATGAGGGTGATGTTGATACTCCGGTAAGGATTGAAATCTATGGACCCGCCACAAACCCTTGTATCACTAATCATAGTATTGATAGGTATATCAAAGTAAACCGAGTATTACTTAGTGGGGACAAACTCACGATTACCACGCATTTCGGTAATAAGCGTGTAGAGATCCAAGCGCCAAACGGATCCAAAGTTAATGTGCTCCACTGGATAGATCCAAACAGTTCCCTTTGGAGTTTGCAGCCTGGGGATAATATTGTGAAATACACAAGCGACGACCCAGAAGGAATTGAACCGTTTGCGATATCTATTAATTATCGCAACCGATATTTCGGGGCGTAGAAAGGGTGACATATGGAGAAGTTCAGGTTCTTTAATTCCACGGAATCGGATATTCGGGAATATACAGCAGCCGACTATGCTGAGTACTTTGGATTGTTTTTGTCGGACGGCTTGTATACTGAAAATGGCAATGCGGGCTTACGTGTAGTAACAGACGCAGGTTTAAACTGCAGCATTGAGAGTGGCTACGCGTTGATTCGGGGGTACATGTATCATAATGATTCGTTGCTGATCAAAACCCTTGCGCCAGCAGACACCATGCTTGACCGTATTGATCGGGTCGCGTTGCGATTTGACGAGGTTGCCCGAGAGATTAAGGTTGTCATTAAGAAAGGAATCGCAGCAAGTAACCCTGTGGTGCCCGCATTAACAATTACAGCCACGGTCAAAGAATTAGGGCTAGCTCAAATTCATGTTAGAAAAGGGGCAACTACACTATCTGTGGCGGATATCACCGATGAGCGCCTTACATCCGCTGGCCTGGTATCGAGCTTAATTAGCATTCCAGCAGCAGAAATGTGGAATGTCTGGAACAGCTCTTTAGCCAGCATACAGTCTGCCTGGGATAGCTGGTTTGCAACCATACAGAATACGGTCGGGAATCGGCTTGCTGTAGGGGATACAGCACCAGCAAACCCTATAGCGGGTGATGTTTGGATGCATACGGGGGTGTAAGCTGTGGCTGGAATCGTACGCATTTACGACATCGAATTCAATTGGATTGGTGAAATTGACAACCATGAAAGCCTGCAGTTTACACGGCGTTTTTACCGTGAAGGAGAATTTGAACTGCACATCGCCGTAAATAAACAATATGCTGATGCTCTTCAAAAAGATTGTTTCATAATGATTGATAATGACGGCCAACGATCCGGAATGATTGAGGGCCGGGAGTTGTACCTTACAGAGCAGGGAATCGAGACTGTTGTCGTAAAAGGTAGGACACTAGGGGGTATCCTGGACCGACGTGTCACGGTGTCCGATACCTATGATCGCATTCGGGGGCCGGCAGAAACGGTCATGAAGCATTATGTGAATAATCACCTTGTCAACGGAACTTACGCAACCGGCATCTACGCCGCGCGGAAGATTCCGTTTTTTGATATTGCCACAGATCAAGGCCGAGGAATAGAAACGCCTTGGCAGACAAGGTATGAGCCACTACTAGGGGTAACCGGTCAGATTGCGAGTTTCTGCGATATGGGTTGGTTCACAAGTTTGAATGTACTGACGAAACGAGTCACTTTCGACATACTGACGGGCCGGAATATCACCGATAAGCAAGACATTTACCCGCCCGTTATTTTCTCGACGGAGTTTGAAAATGTCACCAGTCAAAAGTTTGTGGATTCGGATAGTCAATTCAGGAATGTAGGTTATGCTGCGGGAAAAGGCGAGGAAGCGGATCAGCTTGTGCTTGCCGTTGGTGCCGGCACGGGAATTGAACGCCGAGAGGTATACATCGATGCTTCAAGCGCAGAGGATGTCGATGAGCTGACCACCATAGGTCAACAGAAGCTCGCGGAGTATAAGCGTGTGCAAACCTTTGAGGGTGCTGTGGTGGAGACGGGTAGTTTCATTTTTGAGCAGGACTGGTTCCTAGGTGACATCGTTACTCTACGGGATGCCCATTGGGGTGTTTCAATGGATACCCGCATCACTGAAGTGCGGGAAATCTACGAAGAGGATTATAAAGTAGAGGTGCAGTTTGGTGACGAGATCCCGACCATCACTACTGTAGTCCGTCAGTTGCAGAGCGAAATAAAACGCCCGCAGATCATGTCACAATCTGGGGGCACAGGAGAACAGGGCCCAGCAGGACCGCAGGGTCCCAAGGGCGACACAGGTCCAATCGGTTTACAAGGCCCTAAGGGAGATCCCGGAGCAACAGGTCCTCAAGGTCTACAAGGGCCAAAGGGGGATACGGGTGCTGTTGGGCCGCAGGGGCTTAAAGGAGATCCTGGTATCCAGGGTGCGCAGGGCCTTGTTGGTGTTAAAGGAGATACGGGCGCTCCAGGTGTCCAGGGTCCAAAAGGTGATACCGGGCCGCAGGGCATTCAAGGCGTAAAAGGTGATACTGGAGCAACCGGTGTTCAGGGACCCAAAGGAGATACAGGACTGACCGGATCGGCGGGGGCTAAAGGAGATCAGGGCATTCAGGGTGTAAAAGGGGACAAAGGCGATACGGGTTCCCAGGGACCGGCGGGACCTACCAATATTGCTACGATAACAACCTTAGGCGCCGTGAAGGTAGGTAATAATTTAACCATAGCTTCGGACGGAACTTTGCACGGCAATAGTAATCCGGAATGCATCACGATTAAACAGGAAATCTTTACGGTCCAAGCTGGGCAAACCCTATTTAATTTAACAAAGGGTAGCTATAATCCAGGAACAAATACGCTTTTCTGGTATTTGCACGGTCAGAAGCAAGTGAACGCTGCCTTGGTAGAGACTTCAGCTACGAGCTTTGAAATTCCTGTAGGTGTTATGACCGGGACGGATATACTGGTCGAATACATTGAAACGGTAAATGTAACCATTGGCTTAAAAGGTGAAAAAGGGGATACCGGACTACAAGGTGTGCAAGGTTTGAAAGGAGACACAGGATCGCAGGGGATACAAGGGATACAAGGGATAACAGGGATTGGCTGGTGCGCAGGGTGCTGACGGAAAAACATGGTATTCAAGCACAGCTGTTCCGCGAATACCCTTGGAGTCAGTGGAGATTTTCACATTAATACATCAACGTGGGATATCCGAGAAAAACAGCCCGCAGCAGTGTGGACGCTTCGAGGCAATATCAAGGGTGCGACAGGTGCTCAAGGGATTCAGGGTCTGCAGGGCATCCAAGGCGTGAAGGGAGACATCGGGGAAGTAGGTCCACAAGGGGCACAAGGATTCCAAGGATTACAAGGAGTGAAGGGTGACACCGGTGCAATTGGACCAAAGGGAGACACTGGTGCACAGGGGAACATTGGATTAACCGGCCCTCAGGGTCCTAAAGGGGATCAGGGGGAACCAGGAGCGGCTGTGGCCGATAGCGTGGAATGGGCGAATGTACTTAGCAAACCTACGAATTTGGCCAAAATAACCATGGCAACACTAGCACCAACAAGCCCATTATCGGGCGATTTTTGGTATAAGGAGGTTTAATAATGGCAGATAAGAACTTTCAAATGACACAACGCAACAGCGCAAATACAGCATGGGATAATTTATTTCCTCTTACAAAAGGGGGGAATGTGACTGCAAGCAATGGACCAGACTGTTGATACTCATGTGGTGGATACCTCACATGTTCGTTATGCACCGGATACAGGTACAGCAAATGCCAAAGTAGTCACTCTTAACCCTGCCGCAACAGCTTATGTTGATGGGCTACCTGTTGCGTTCAAAAAATGCTATTTTAAATACAGGAGCAGTAACGATAAATGTAAACGGTCTTGGCGTTAAACCGGTGCTGAAGTCCAATGGAGGCGCGCTGGTGAGTGGTAGCTTGAAGGCGGGGAGTATCTATACCATCAGGTACAATTCAACCACTGGAAATTTTATCTTACAGGGTGAAGGAGGTGAGTATGGAACAGCAGCAGTTGCTCAAGTATTGACCGGATATACATTAGGAACAGACTCCGGAGTTATTGCGGGAGTATGCCGAATAACGGTGCGCAGAACAAG